>OY969622.1:0-1337192 GCA_963701665.1 Candidatus Babeliales bacterium | reverse complement strand
AGTAGTTAATAATGTATAAAAAATTATTTGTGATAGTTGTTTTATGTGCGAATTTTCAGTTAAGCGCAATGCAAAAGAAAAAAGCTGCTCCTGTAAGACGAGCTAAACAAACCCTCGTACGTAGAGCCGTTGTCAAACCAAAACCAAAGCCAGCTCCTGGACCAATTTATGCAGGACTGTCAAAGAAAGCTGTCGTCAAAAAACCGAAACCATCGCCTTCTACACTCTTTACTAGTTTTTACGCTGAGTGGAGAGCCAGTGGTTGCGGCGGGCCTGGTTTTAATCACAGCAAGGTACATGATTTTAATAGTTTTTGGGCGGAATTTAAAGCTTCCGGCGGAACAGATTCACCTTCTTTTAATTATAGCAAAGTGAGTGATATGAATAGTTTTTATGCGGAGTTTAGAGCCAGTGGTGGGGACTCACCAAGCTTTAATTACTCTCATGTCAAATAAAGATTTAAGGAGGGCTTTGCCCGAAGTAGGTGTGGCAATCCAGCCAATAAAATCAGTTCCTTTAAGGAATTAATTAAAGTTCTGGCTTCTCCTTCGTTAAAAACTTCGAAGAACATGTCCCCACAGCCCTTCGAAGCTCATAGAGCGAAGTAGGGTCGTGAAGACATTTCTATGTTTATTGCAAAATTTACATCGAACTCGCGTTTATTAACAAACAACTTTATCATTATCAATTGCTTTCTTATAGGTTCTTCCTAAATAGAGCGCAATTAAAAACCATGCAGCTACAAGTATAAATCCTAAATAAGAACTGAGCACAACATGGCGCGCTCTGCCAGCAATTTCGCCCAAGCTTTTTTGCAATGGTAGTAAAAGCAAGTTAAATAATGAGCCCGCTTCTTTTGAGGCGCGTGAACCAAATGTTTCGATCCATGCCTGTGACTTGAAGCGAACGTCGTGCGTTGTTGGAATGTAAAGTTGTTTTAATGCAGGGCCATTTAATGCATAGTTAATTGCTTTTGAGCTGACCATTAAAGCAAGCAAGAACATAAGACTATTAAACGATGTGAAGCCAAAAACTGCGAGGCCAAAAATAAGAGGAACGAGCGCTAAAGAAACACCAACGCCGAGTAAACGCGTGATGTTGCCAATGCCGCATAAAAGGCATACGAGTGTTACTACGTTAACGAGGGTGCCATAAAGACCTTGAAATTCAGCGAGTGCAGTGCCGGTGTAGTGCGTGGCTGCGAGCGTTTGAAAGTGAAAATCAAACACGGTGACGATGACTTCAAAAAAGAAAAGCACCGCAAAAATGCCAAGCAAGTAACCATGTTTGACTAATAATTTTAGACCTTCAAAAAATCCTGGTTCTTGTTCACCTTTTTCTTGTGCTTCATTTTTTCCATGGAATGATTGTAAAAGATTTTGTGGGGTTGCACTAAAGAAATTCTTTAAAAGTAGGATTGATCCAACAATGAAAAATGCACATGCAAAAACGGAAATGGCGCTCGTTGCAAAACCCAAGAAACGCGGCAAGCGTGTCAATAAGAATGGCCCCGCGATACCGCCAATTTGTCCAATAGCAACAACGAGTGAGAATCCTTTTTTTGCTGAATCAGGCAACGTAATATCTGATGCTATGGCCCAAAAGAGTGCGATAATTAATGAGCCGTAGCTTTCAACAAACACATACCATAAAAATGCTAAGGTTTGTGTTGCATAAAATAGTATACCACTGCGTGCGCAGATGTCAGCTGAGGTTCCGATGCCGATAGGACTTATAAACAAAACTGCAAAAAGTACCGTGATAATAGCGTATGCTGCTGAAAGCATGTAAAACATTTTTTCGCGTGAAAACATATCGAGTAATTTTGTATAGAGCATGACGAGTGGCACTAAACAAATGATGGATGCCGTTTTAGCTAGAGGTAAATAAGCACCGCCAACGAGGCTGCAAAATAACGCATTTTTTAACGTGCGCAACGTCCAATATGAACCAATAATGCAAGTGAAGGTCAGACCCATGCGCAAAAATTTCTTAAATTCTTCACGCTCAAAGGTGCCAAATAAAGGTTTACAGATTGTCTGAAGTAATGAAATCATACAGATGAACTCCTCAATAAAAAAACTAAAAACTAACGAGAGCGTTGATCTTTGTATGATAGAAAAAGAGAAGTAATAAAAAAGAGTATAGAACTATCCCTTTGTATCATAAAAAGATACAAAACAGCCGTGCGGACTTTAAGGATATCCTAATAACGAAAAGCATGCACAATCAATAATTATAGCAAATATAAATATTGATGCAAGAAGTTTGTTATTCATTGAGAAAGTTCAGTATTTTTTAATTTTTAGTTAGTATTAGATTATTAAAAGATATTTTTAGTTCCAACCTGAAAAAGAGTAACATTATTATGAAATATATTTGGTATGTGCATTTGGGATTATTGTTAGTAGTAACAGCGCATATTTTTTGTGCTGCAAGGCCATCAACACAGAGTTTTTTCGATTATTATGTCAAAAACGCCCGCAATAATGACCAATATGATCAACAAAAATTAACTAATCTTTTTCAGTCTTACGTCAATATAAATGTTTTAAGATTAAATGATGCTGAAACAAAAAATGCATTAAGGGATCTTAAACTTCTTGGTGGTAGTCGCCATATGAATACGATTTTGCGTGGAGTCAAGAAAGGGCTTGAACCTTCAATTGCATATCATCAGGAAAGAATTAACAATGAACGAGATTATTTTATGCTTGGTTGTGGATTGGCAGCCACAGCACTGAGTATTGCCGGTTTTGCGCTTACTTATAAGGTTTATGAAAAATGGCATAAGGGCTCAAATGAAGAATATGAACGAATTAAAGATGACCTTGCAAGGCGCGGCATTTCTATTCAAAAATCTCATGGATTTTCATGCGGTAACATGGTTACTTTTATAGGTTTACGTACAAAAAATCCTGTTATGCCGCAAGATTCTGAATATGTTAACAGTTCGCATGAGAGACTAGTTGAACTTTTAAACTACAAGGAACAATTTGTAATGCCCGTAGAAGTTATGTTGGGAACATTGAGTGTTTGTTCATTGAGATATCCCTATGCCTTTTTACATAACTTTTTGTGTCCACGTCATAAAGAACATTATGAGAAATTTACGCATATAAAAGAAATAATCGAAGAAGAATTGGAGAGACAAAAATAATGTTTGCTAACTTTGCTTTACTTCTTTTATTAAATGCCAACAATGAAGTGCTGCTTATGCGCAGAATAAATACCCCATTTTGTAACGGGTGTTATGCATTGCCGGGCGGAGAAATTAAACGAGGGGAAACGGCGCGCGCTACCGTTGTACGTGAAACGCTCGACCTCCTTAATATGGTGATTAAGCCGCAAAATTTAGAGTTTTTACATGTTATGTATCGTAAATGCAATGATCCAGAATTTTTTACGGTCGTTTTTAACGCTCGCGAATGGCTCACTCTTGAAGTGTATGTTTATAACGATCAACGATATGATGATCTTCGTTGGTTTCCACTCGATCAATTGCCTGACAATATAGTGCCCGCCCATCGGCACGCGATTGAACAAATTCAAAAAAATATCCCCTATTCAGAACATGGATGGTAGATTTCTTTAAAAACAACATGATACCATGCATAGTGTTGTATGAGTTAAGTCTTCTTTGCATGGAAATAAAAATATGCATATCGCGCCACTTGATGAAGTATTGTGGTATATTAACAGGCCCTTTTGCAGCCCGACAAAAAAATCAGTAAAAACGGACGTTCTTGTTATTGGTGGCGGAATGGCTGGCTTAAGTGCTGCACAAAGTTTTATCCAAAAAGGACTTTCTGTTGCGCTTATTGAAAAAAACTATTGCGGTGCTGGCGCAAGTGGGAGAAGTTCGGGGTTCATTACGCCCGATTCAGAATTTTCATTGCATAATTTCTTAGAAATTTATGGGCCTGAACAAGGAAAAAATTTATGGGAATTCGCGCTATCAGGCGTTGAAAATATTCGCGCAAATATCAAAAAATATTCTATCGCATGTGATTATCAAGAACAGGATACGTTGGTCCTTGCAACAAGCTGGAGAGGATTAAAAAATTCTATAGAACGAGAATACAAAGCTCACAGAGATCTGCATTACGAGAGCAAATTATACACACAAGGAGAACTGCCCTCTATTCTAGGTTCTTCCGATTATTATGGCGCGATTCGTTATCCGGGTACGTTCGGTATCTGTGCCTACCAATATTGTCAGGCGATGAAACATATTTTGTTGAATCAAGGCGTACAGATTTTTGAAGATTGTCCCGCGCTCGAGATTAATGCTCACAAGGTTATAACGCCATCAATGGAGTTCCAAGCAGATACGATTGTTATATGCATAGATGCCTTCATACGAGATTTTAAAAAATTGCTTACCGCCGTTTATCACGCGCAAACTTTTTTAATGATGAGTTCACCGCTGACCGATGAACAAGCACGACACATTTTTCCCGCACAGCGCATGATGTGCTGGGATACCGATTTGATCTATAATTATTTTCGTTTGGATGGTGATAATAGAGTAATGCTTGGCGGCGCTCGTTTACTTGCAACCTATGATTCGCGCGCGCAGCACAACACGACAGCAATACAAAAAATACTCATGCGTTATTTCAAGAAAAAATTTCCCGCTCTCTCTGTTCAGTTCAATTATATCTGGCCTGGCATCATTGGCATTACCAAAGATATTATGCCCGTAGCAGGCCGCGATAAGAATAATCCTTCGCTTTATTATGTAAGTGGCGCAGCGGGACTTCCGTGGGCAGCCGCTTTGGGCGTTTATAGTGCTGAAAGCATTGTGAACAAACGCAATGATCTTGATGATGTTTTTTCTCCCGATCGCCATTTCACTTTAGGGCCCACCGTTCAAAAAATATTGGGCACAAAATTGACGTTTGCCTTATCAAATTTTATGCGCACGCGTTCATTGTGATATGTTGTTATTTTTTAGCACTTTCAATCGTTTTCAATGTTGTCTTATTAGGATAATGATCACTATTCAAACATTCTTCCGTTGCTTCTAATGATTCCAAAATAATATCTTCCATGCTGTTTCCAAGCATTGCTGCTCGCATTTAAACCTTTTATGTTGCTCTTTTGGCATTTCGATAATTATTCTAGAAATTTCATTTCTTGGAGAGGTCATATAAAAATTCCTAAAAAGTCTCTGTTTTTAGTAAATATATAAATACACATTTTTTGTATTTTCTGTGTTGCAACGCCTAATTATTGACAAATTGAGTATTTAATGTAAAATAAATGGAGTGAATTAAGCTTTTCTTGGTTAATGAAATTGAAATGGAGTCTTTCTTGATTGGTAAAAAATTACTGTTTTTTAGCTTATTATTTCTATGTTTTTCTCTGTATCCTATGAAATATCGGGGGATGGCCTTTAATAGGGGATTTTTTAGAGGAAATGCACTTTCAACTACGCGTTTTACTAACACATATCATAAGCCTTTAAAATCATCGTGTTTTAATACACGTTTTATGAGAACTAATAATAGAGCCTCAAAAGCTCTTAATATAAAGGGACCTGTTATTCTTGGTGTGGCCTTAGGTGTGGGTGCTGCGGATTGGAAAAAATACCAATCTGCTATAGAAAAAGAAGAAAATGCTGTGCTTGGTGATCGACCATCGCAAATTCAGGCTGAAGCAGATAAGGCATTTGAACTGAACAAAGATACGGGCGATGATCAATGGTTATATAATGGCTTCGATTTTTATGGATTGCTTGGCATTAATGATAAATTGTTACTTAAGCATCTTGCTTCTGAGAATCAGGAAAAAGAGGATGTTTATATCATAGATGTTGGTTGTGCAAGAGGCGGCTGGGGAAGGCATGCTATGCGCATTTTGCAAAGTAAAGCATGTAAAAAAAGCGGAAAACGATTTCATATTTTTAGTGTTACTGGTGGAAAAGAATGCGAAGAAATAGTACAGCAAGAGGGTCACGTTACTCTTTATCAACTGAATCGGTTTAAAATAGAAAACATTGATGAAGAGCTTTCAAAAAGAGGTTTTGACCTCAAAGGAAAGGTTGATTTGATTGTTTCTAATTGGACGCTTCGGCATCTTGTTGATCCTTTTGGAACGTTGAAGCGGATGTATAGCCTTTTAACGTCAAATCAAGGCATGCTACTTTCCAATGGCTTCCTATTTAAGTTTAATGATTCTGATAAGGTTCGAGCTTTCCCTGAGAAGAACGAAAATATTCTTATTCATGCTAATGCTACCCCGATTTTTCGAGCTTGGGACTGCGGAAGAGACACGGGTCAATTTCTTTTAATGCGAAATAATAAAAAGGAACTGGAGATTCCTCTTGAATATACCAGTAACATAAGCTTTATTAGCCATAGATACCAATGTGCAAGTGCGGCTGTAACTGTTTTTAACAAGGGATCCCTTGTTAAACAAAATTTTGATCCAGACTTTATTGAAGGCTCTCCTAAGTTATATTGTGATAAGGACGATCAACAGTGCAAAAACTTGTATAAAGATCTTAAAGCACGGGGTTATTTTATGAAACGGAAATATGGTGGGGTGGTAGGAGAAAGCCGTTAACCGCTCTCTCCTATCCGATTATACAAAATCAAGTCGCCGTTTTAAATTTCTGATGCCAACACATAAGGTAATTACTGAAAAAAATGCAATTGCTAACAAGCTGAGCCAGAAATTAAGATAGCCATCTTGCCCTAATAAAGAAATACGCATTGCTTCAGTGATGTATATCATGGGATTGAGTAAGTTTATATAGGCAACATACGGTAACACGTGATGCAGTGCAACCCATGAAAATTGAAATCCGCCCATGAACCACAGGGGAAAAATATAACGTGCCCAGACGCTGCCAAATTTATTCATGTTATCAACAATGCTGGCTATCCATAAAACAAAGCAGGCATAGAATATATTTTGAAAAATAAAGCTCAAGAATAATTTGAAGTAATTAATCTGGGCAAGATTAAATTGACTCCATAAGGTTAATTTGCCTATAGGAAGCATAAGGACAGATAAAATGAAGTAAATGATGAAATAATAAGTGGCTTTGCTTATAAGAGCTAACCATGAAGGTATTGGCAAAGTTAAACTGTAATTTATGCAGCGGTTACCTTCAAGATCTGAAACAAATTCGACGGCGCTTGCATACAATTCAAAAAGTCCGATAGCAGCAATAATGCCGGCTAATTGAAATACGCCAAAATCATGTGACAAGCCAAAATACGGCATGATATAACTGGTGACGATCATGGTTAAGATAACCCATATACTTACATCAATGAGTTTGTCTAAAAATGTTTGTTTGAATCCTAATAAATCTGCATAGATGAGTTCTTTGCATACTGTTGCGTATGACCATATGTTTGTATGTTTCATATAATTCTTTCATTGTAAAATAATTTGAATTCGATAAAAAAAGTTACTCATTTATCAGCAAATAAAATATCCCCAAATGTCTTCCCGAGCGGAGCGTGGGGATCCAGAATTTTGATAAATCCTTATTTTTAATGAACTTATTTTATTATCTGGGTTGCCACGCCCTTTCAGGGCTCGCAATGACAATTTTGTTTTCAAAGTCATTTGCTCGAGGCTAAATTTATGTTTTTCTTCATAGAATTCACTCTAAAATATTATTGTTGGCCAGCTTTGAGCAATTCAATAAAGACATCTTCGAGATTCTTTTGCTTGAAATCATGCAGAAGCTTGTCGGGCGTATCAATAAGTTTTATTTGTCCTGCATCCAAAATACACACGCGATCAGAAAGTTTTTCTGCTTCATCAAGATAGTGCGTAGTCAATAATACTGTGATGCCATCATGTTTTAATTGTTTGATTATGTCCCACAAATTTCTTCTGATGTGAGGGTCAAGACCCACTGTCGGTTCATCCAAAATCAAAAATTCAGGATTATGAATAAGGCTGCGTGCAATCATGAATCGTTGCATATACCCACCTGATAAAACCGATGCTTTTTGTTGCAGATATTCTTGCAAGCCTAATTTTTGAGCAAGTTCATTGATGCGTGCTTGGATAGTTGCGCGCGAGAGCCCATAAAATTTTCCTGCAAAAAATAAATTTTGTTCCAAAGTGAGCATCATGTTGAGATTTGGTTTTTGCGGGCAATATCCTAACTTTAAGCGAAAGTCAGGAATGTTGTGATAAATTGAGCTACCCTCGTATTCAATGTCACCCTGTGTTGCAGGATGCAATGTGGCAATTATCGAGGATAGCGTCGTTTTTCCTGCACCGTTGACGCCTAGCAGGCTCAGAATTTCACCTTTGAAAATATCAAGATTAATTCCTTTTAAAACAGTTTTATCACCATATTTTTTTTGAATGTTTTTTATACGAAGTAAAACAGAGTTCATAATACCTCTTAGTGGGAAGATTAAGTTATAATCCATGCCATTTTGATAAAAAATGCAGGGATACGTTTTTAAATAAATAATTAAAGTGAAGAATTACGCATAAGCTGAGTTATGCAAAAATTAAGTGTGCGCGTGCTACGCTAGAAGATACGGGGATGATGAATGGCAATTTCCATGATACGCTCTCCTTGTGGGAGTTCCTTGAAAGAAAAAAGTCTATTTAAAAATTTAACCGATATTTGAAATGTTGTCAAATTTTTTTAATGATTTGTTGCCATGCTACATTTCCATAATAATCGGCTCACGAGCGTTTAAGTCATGCGTACGCAAATCAACGGTGCGAACGCGTGCATCCTCATAGGTATGATAATAATAACGCGCGTTTTTAAGATCGCACGCGCTTGTCCATTGCGTGTAATCGCAGAAGGTTTTATCATCATCAACATCCTGTATGATCCCTTTTGGGATGTTAAAGAGATTTAAAATCCTGAATGCTGTTTGCCGCGCTTCATCTTCATTGTTACCAACAAAAGCAGTTTGGCTGAAAAACGTTGCACGTACAAAGCGCGATGGCGGCGTGAAATCGCCGGGTAACCCAAGCATGCCAGAACCTTGGCCAAAGGATGTTAACGTTACACTATTAAGTTGAGTGTTTTTTCTGTTGATCGGGCTGAGATGAAGATAATTATTCAAGTTCATCATGTGCCATTCAAATTGAGGCGCGTTCGTAATGACGCCGAGTGGATTGTCATGCATGACGAGCTTTCCTTGTAGATATTCAATAACAAGCGAAGCGCCCGTCACATCATGCATAATGAAATGTATTGGCGGCACCATGTTCCATGGTTTGTATACCGTATTGCTTACAAATATTGTTGGCAATGCTGTTTTGGCTTCATTAACAGTCGCAAAATTGGTAAGCAGCCATGTTAATAATTCCCAGGGCGCTAGTGAACGATTATAGTCTTGAGATGCAACATCTTGATACTGTGCATAGTGGGGAAAATAAAAAATGCCACCCGCAAGTCCTTTTTCATTAACGCCGTCAAGAATATGATTGAGCCCGAGCGCATTCGTGCCGACTGCAGCATATTTAGATTGCCATGACATTCCTGCAGATTCTCGTGATAGCGGTGTACCAATGAATGAATAATTGCGCGGTATAATAATTATTTTTGATTCGATATTTTGACCAAATTCTAACGTGCGCGCGTATATTGGCGCGCCATTTTGCGCAAGTAATTTAATTCCGGTGCACATATTCCATTCCTTTTTCTTAATTCTTTACTGATTAGTTTTTAATGTTGTGTTATTCTATTTAAAATAAATATTGCTTTTTAAGGTTAGCTTCCATGAAGAATATCATTCTTTTATTATTTCTTAGTACATCTCTTTTTACTCATGCAATGAATTCAGAACTTATTGCGCAACTTCTGCATGGTGAACCGCAAGAAATGGCTAGGAAAATTACCATGAAAGATGCCGATGGCAACTTTTTTCATGTTGATCTAGATCGTGCGCAAAAATTAAATGCCGCTCAAAATATATTTAATATTTCTGATGAAGATGATTTTAAGAGCGATATAACAAGAAAAGTTCCTTTTTTTTACTGTTTTGAGGAACAGTATGTGCTCAAAGAAGGAAGCTTTGATGGTATTAATGACACAAGAGAGGATTATTTTTGCCCTCCAGATTCTTACATTGATCTTGCCAGGTTAGTTGATCGTGATATTGCAAGAAGAGACATTGTTGAAACTGTTATTGATGTGGCCAATGATGATATAACCATGCATGTTATTCCTCAAGAAAATATTAAGCCGGTTATGAAAGCGGCTGATTATTTTGGGCTCCCTGAAGAATCAATACAAAAAATGGCTCTTCATTTTGATGAATTTGCTGAATATGATAAAAAAGTTCATAAATGTCTTCAGCGTTGTGGTATACGATCCGTAGCTGATTTAATGCGTGATCATGAAAGAGCCCAGCGTTTTAGTAATATGATTTCTTTGGCTGGTGAGGGCTTATCCACATTATATGGAATATCTTTGAAACCAAATAAAGACAGTGTTGATTTCCTAGATCTTTCACGTAATAATTTTATTAAATTAGATATTGCATCTTTATTACAACATTTTCCAAATATAAGAATACTCAGAGTAATTTCTAGCAACGTAAAAAATGTAATTTTTCCCAGATGCATGTCTAATATTCAGATAACGATTGCATTATATAATAATCCTATTGAGTGTATTTCGTCCTTTAAAGCAGGAGAAAATGGCGAGTTACAATTTTCAGCTACTCTTCCACAAGAGTGTAAGAGCGTTCTTCAAGATGCTGTGGAACCAAATTTTTTTGAAAAAAGAATGCATTATCCATTTTTTGCAAAAAAAATATCATTAGCAGCTTTCATTGGATTATGTTCAGGAGGCTTATTGGGGCTTAGTTCATTTGGTCCAAGCCAGACAAACCATGGCGGCAAACATGCATGGATAGAAAATGTTATAAAATTAACAGCATATTTTGTTACGAAAAGTATGCAATTAGCCGGAGCACAACTGAAACGTAAAACTATTATTGAATTAGAATCAGCTGAATTTATTGCAAAATGGCTTGCATTAGGAGGAAGTATTGTGACGCCGATTGCTCTTTATTTTTTGCCCGGAGGCAGCTTCTATAAAGGATATCCTGTATTTCAACCAACTAAAATTATTTATTCATAGGCTGGTATGTTTTATTGTAGCTTATTTATGGCTATTAAACAAAAGTTTTTCTAATGTTCAGGTGCATACAGCGCTTTTAATGATTCCTGTGTAGAAGGACTCAGGTTTTTAAAAATTTCATGATTTAAAAGGTCGTTTATTGCTGCGTGGTTCTGCGCTTTCGATGCTTCTGCAAATTGAGCAAGCCATACTGATTGTTCTGGCGATGGCGATTTCTTTTTCAATAAGGTGAAAAAAGCTGGGTTATCTTGATAAATTAAGAAGCGAGGAAGCCAATTCTCTTTAGGTATTATTCGAGATGAATAGAATTTTTGGGGAACTGGTTTTGTGTTTCTGGCAAGCGGTATTTTATCAAGTATTCTCCGTGTGTTTAGAGAAAAATTAATTAATTTCGGAAGTTCGTGGGTAGATTCTTCAGATTCTTCGAATATAAGAATTGTTCCTTTATACGTTTTTCCTACTAAGGTGCCACAATAATTTAATGTATCAAAAATAAAATGAGAGCCAGATTGAAGAGTAAAGCAATAGAGTCCTTTGTTTTCATCCTGTGCAATCCAATTTTTATCATTAGCTGATAGAATTGCATTGAATGGGGGTATTTTTTCATCAAGTTTGTATATGAGATCGTTATATTCTGTATCATCCATCATGTGATAATAATGGACATCACCACTTGCGTGGTAAGCAAAAAAACAATGGTGCCTGTTAATAACATTATCTATTGAAAGTGCTACTGTTGGGTCATGATGGTTGAGGGCAAAATATTTTTGTGATGTACCATCACAAGCGAAGCACGTGAATGTGTGATCATCAGCGGCAGCAAGGCAGGAATTAGAATCAATAAATTGTACTGCCGTAATAATTGGCGTTTTGTTTTCTGATGTCAGGGTATCTTTTTGAATTTGCTTGTGCTCTTTTAGATCCCATATTGTGCAAAAATTTTTGCCCGTAACAACTATCAATTTTTCCCCATTGGATGATATATCAAATAACTCAATGGGTTTATTAAAAGCAATTTCACGTATGCTTTTTGCAAATTTTTTGTTGAAATAATAACACCTTTGATGGTTTTCTGCAGTAGTCCATGCAATAGTTTTGCTTGCGGCCTTATAACGATTGGCCGTTCCTTCTTGTAGTGTAATTTCTACCCATTGAGGGAAATAATGATGAGCGAAAGTCTCTGGAATAACTTTATGATGTGCCGCTTGTTTTATGTCAGGGGCTTTTGTTGATGGAGCACATTGAAAATCATACCACACATGTAATTCGTTTTCTTTCTCTTGTTCCATGCCTACGAGAGCGGTATGAATAATGAATACGAGTAAAAAAGCTAAAATCATACGCTTCCCAACTGCTAAAGTTAAAGTGAATAATCAAGTTCATTTATTATTATAGAGTATTTTTATAAAAAATAAAAATAGGCAATTTCTACAAAGTGAATTAATAATCGTGCGGTTGAGCAGGAATTTCTGTTTGTATCGGGCCCTCAGGCAGCCCACGGATGAATTGATAAATATACGGGTTGTCAGATTCCCAAATTGTTTTTGCCTCACCAAAGAACTGAATTTTTCCTCCATTGAGCAACGCAACATAATCGGCATATTTAAATATTTCAACATCATGGGAAATGATGATTGAAGTAATGTTAAGTTGTTGTTGCATAGAAAACATTAATTCATGGATCACGCGGGATGTAATAGGATCAAGACCGGTGGTTGGCTCATCATAGAGAATAATTTTTGGCTGTGTCATGAGCGTACGCGCCAATCCGACACGTTTTCTCATACCGCCTGAAAGTTCTGAAGGAAATTTTTGTAAGACATCAGGAGATAAATTAACAAGAGCTAGTTGGTGATTGACTAATGGCGCCACATCTTTTTCAGATACTCCTTCTTCAAGAAGTTTTATACCGATATTTTGAAAGATGTTGAGTGAATCGAGCAATGCGGCAAACTGAAATACATACCCAAATTCTTTAAATACAGCTTCACGATCTTTTTTGCTGAGTTCCGTGATATTGACATCGCCAACATAGACAGCACCCGATGTTGGCTCGATCAAACCAATGATCTGTTTTAAAAGTACCGATTTACCTTCACCCGATCGTCCAACAATGACGGTCATTTTTCCCTCGGGAATATCAAGGTTAACACCGTCAGTTACCCACCGTGTGCCAAACTTTTTTTTCAGATCAACTAATCTAATCATGTTACTCTTAAAATAAGATTGCTGTTAAGAAGTAGTTTGCCAAAATTAACAAGATAGAACCCATGACAACACTCTGTGTGGTTGCAGCTCCAACACCGCGTGCACCGCCCGATGCGGTATATCCTTTAAAACAACCAACCCATGTTAAGACAAAGCCAAACCATGCAGCTTTAATAAGGCCGCTGCGCACGTCAGAAAATTCAAGATATTTTTTAATGCCGTGAATAAATTGTTCGCCATTTAAATCAAGAACATAAACGGCAATAAAATAACCGCCGAGTACACCAAATATCATAGAAAATATCGTTAAGAAGGGCATGATAATCGTGCCGGCAACCATGCGAGGGATAACGAGATATTGTAAGGGATTAATTGCTAAAGTTTGTAACGCATCAATTTGTTCAGTGATACGCATAGTGCCTATTTCAGCAGCGATTGCTGATCCAGCTCGTCCGGTGACCATGAGACCAGTGATAACAGGCCCAAGCTCGCGCGCCATACTGAGGGCGACAACGGGGCCGACAAATTCCTGGCCGCCATAGCGCTTGAATCCAATATAACTTTGTAACGCCAAAACGGCACCAGCAAAAATGCCCGTCAAAATGGCAATGATCCATGAATCAACACCAATTTCTTCAATTTGTACGAAGGTCTTGCGCAATTTCAGACGCGTGCTGAATAATGTTTTAATGACATCAAGCAAAAATAATACTAAAGCTCCCAACATGATACATATTTGCATTATGGAATTGCCTATGTATCCAAAGATGGAGTCAAAAAGCGAGCTTGATTTCATTACCCATTTCCTAATACTTGATTATTAAAAGTGCGTATATGAAGTAAAAATTGTCTTCCCGAGGAGCGAAGCGACGTGGGGATCCAGAACTTTAATAAATCCTTTAAGGAATTAATTTTGTTATCTGGGTTGCCACGCCAACTACGTTGGCTCGCAATGACATTTGTGTCATGCATGTCTTCTTTCAATACTACCAACTTACCAATTATATATTTTTTATTTGCTGTAATAGAGGCAATTCAAAAACGTACGCTTGTGCTGAAGGAAGGTAGCGTGATGTTTGATAATTTTGTGTTTTGAGCATCGATAAGCAGAGTGAACCACCTATAAAAATTACTCCTAAACCCCAGGTGATTTTTTGAAAAAGGTCTTGGCCCCCAGAACCGCCGAATAACATTTGAGCACCGCCGCCCAAGTTGCCGATTCCCATGCTCCCTTTGCCCCGTTGAATAAGGATTAATAAAATCAACAAAAAGCATACAAAAGAGTATATGCTCACTAATAAGGTAAACAACATAGAAGTTCTCCAAAGAAAATAATATAATAACAACTTTTTTACGTAATTGATCGATACAAATTGCCCTATGTCCAGCTCGTCATCCTGAGGAGCGTAGCGACGTGAGGATCCAAAATTTAATAAATTCCTTTAATGAACTAATTTTATTATTTGGATTGCCACACCAACTTCGTTGGCTCGCAATGACGATTCCGTTTTTAATGTGCCTTTCTAACATCAAGTATCAAGTATCGAAATTAGCCTTCATGTAATAATGATACAACTTTTTTTAGCTCTTGAAAATCGGTGCTTGCTTTGCCAAGTAAAAAGCCATCTAAATGGGCGAGACTCTTCAAAGATGCTATAGTTGCCGGGGTGACGCCGCCGCCATAAAGGATGGTCGCTTTAATATTGTTTTTTAGCACATATTCATGGATGAGGTTGATGACAGCCTGTAGATCTTCTTGGGTTGGAATGTTGCCCGATCCTATTGCCCATACTGGTTCATACGCAATAAAAATGTCAGAGCGATTGTTGAGCTCCGTCATAAGGAATTCTAATTTTTGTGCAATACTTTTTTGCGTCATCTTGTTCTGGTGTTCTTGGGATGTTTCTCCAACGCAAATAATTGGAGTCATGCCATTCTTGAGTATTAATGAAATTTTTTTGAGTACATCGTCGCGCACGGTTTGCCATTCAGTATACGTTTCACTGTGCCCAACTATGCAATAACGGCAACCGATTTGTGCCAATGATTCTGCGCTCACTTGCCCCGTGAATGCCCCTAAGTCATGCGCAGAACAATCTTGAGCGCCAAGTTTTATAGGCGAGTGTTGTAGCAGGGTTGCGCACGCGCTTAATGCTTCAAACGAGGGGCAGAGAACGAGCGATGTTGTTGTGTGAGCGAGGGTTATAAAATCATCATGATAGTTGTTTAACCATGCGAGTGCATCGGTATAGGAAAAATACATTTTCCAATTAGCAACGATACAATATTTTTTTGTCGGCATACTACATTCCTTTAGGTAAGCTCATTTTAGTTTGCTATAAATTATCACGAGTTGCTAGTACGCCTTACTAGAAATTTTGGAGGGAAAGTTTTTTTTGACGAGCAGAATAAGCATCTTTTATGAGAGTGCGAATTGCTTCATTTTCAAGAGAAAATGCAAGATCGTATTCATTTAGATGTACATTTGCACCGGATGCAAGCAACAGTTTAACCGTTTTTAGATTTTGTGATTCGATGGCATAATAGAGTGCTGTTTTATTGAATGTATTATTATCATTGAGTGTGGTAACTTTGCCTGTTTTGAGCAATTTTTTAACGGCATGATAATTATTGTGCGCAGCAATCATAAGCACTGTTATTCCTTTGCTGGATCGTATATTAACATCGGCGCCGTTGGCCAATAATAATTTTAATGGTGTAAGATTTGTTTCAATCGAGGAAAAAATAGGTGTTCTTTGGTCATTATCGGGTATATTGGGATCTGCGCCATTCTCGAGCAATATCCTAACGCCATCAGCACGGCCAAGAGATGTAGCTTTATGGAGAGGAGTGAGTCCACGATTATTCCGATCATTGATAAGTATTTTAGCGCCGTGATCCAAAAGTAATGGAAGTAATGAAGGATTAAATTGAGCTGCTACATGGAGTGCGGTTGTACGATTAGTATTTAGTTCGTCCGCGCGTTCTCCCTTTTCTATAAGAAAAGAAACAACAGAAGGGTTATTGGAGATAGCATAGAAAAGTGGTGTGAAACCTGCGGAATCAAGTATATCTAATCTTTCGTATGCCGGTATTAATAATTCAATAATTTTTTCATTACCGGTAAAAGCAGCATTGTGCAATGGTGTTGTGTCATATATATCATATGTTGCAAGATTAACATTCTTTCCATGAGTGACCAATGCAATTGCCGCGTCAGTGTAGCCGTTGGCAAGTATAGTATTAAGTGGCGTTTCATCTTTGTTCGTTAGAATATTTACATTAGCGCCTAATGCGAGTGCTTTATAGACATCTTCGGGCGTTCGCGCCATATGCAGCCAACGTTTGCCACTTTTATTAATTGGCTCATTGATGGCTATAGTCGTTAAATAGTGGGTCATTTCTTCTGGTAGCGTATTCATAATGGTGGCAATTGCTTGTCGTGATGCTTGCGATAGTAATGATGCTGGTTCTTGTATGATCGGATTTTCAATTGTTTTTGCAATTTTTTCTGGCGGTTCTTCGGTTGTCGTAGTTTCAGGCAGTTCTTCCATCGCTGTAGTTAGAAACATGAACGTAATTAATAAAAGAATTGTACTTTTTTTCATGATCTGGCATACCTATTTTTGATTTCCTGCTTTTATATAATGGTATTACAAGGTAATTCTAATTTGCAATAAAATATAAAAAGTTAAATAAGAAAGGAATGTTTATGATAGCTCCTATTATTTCAATAGTGCTTGGGTTGAGCATTATGCAGTATGTTCCCCCGGTGGCAGAAATTATTTTGGATACATTCAAGGAATATCCTTATTTGCACGCGCCTACGCTGAATGAAAAAAAAGAGTATGTCGCGTGGTTTGCACACAATAACGAGGGAATGATAGTTCTTGCGCAGGAAGATGAGCAATTGTGTGGATTTATAACGGGAATTCCTATGAGTGCGGTGCGCGACTATGTGCCAACTATTGATGCGCTTTTTCAAGAATATGGATTGACGCTCAATGATTATTATTATTGTGGCGATGTCATTGTTTTGCCCTCACATCGCAAGCAAAAATTGTGTAGGGCAATGTTTACGATGCTTGAAGATCGAGTGAAAGAATGGGGATTTAAAGGGTTGGCGCTTATTACAGCGGTGCGCGATGAAAATCATCCGTTAAAACCAAAAGATTATTATGACGCAGGTTTAATCTGGGAACATTATGGTTTTGAAAAAACTACGATCGTTATTGATAATGTGCAACCTACGGTAATAGATGAACGAGGGACCGTTGAAGATCGAGGGAATTCTTTTGTTTTTTGGGTGAAAAAGTTCAAATAAAATTTTCATGGTGTATCTTTCGTCGAATCTAACAATATCTTATAAAAAAAATTATTTTCAAATGTGATTGTTTGTAGTAGAATAAGCAGACTTTGAATCCAAAAAAATATAATTCTTTCCAATTAAGGATACACCATGCTAATTCTTCTTCTTTTGCTAAGTATATTACCTGTTTATGATGCACTATGCATGGAAGAAGGTGAAGAAAGCGAGCCAACAGCTCAAATTTGTGCTTTGCATGGATTAAGAAGAATATCCCCGGATAACCAAGCTTTTTTGTACTTTAGTGATGGTAATGAGGACGATGAAGAATCATCGACACTCAACGAACTTATGACTCTTAGCAGGCAAGTACGCAATAATCTTTTTCATCTAAGTCATGAAGATCAAATAAGAACACCGAAAAAGGAGCTCAAAAGAGAAAAACACAAAGGAGGAACGAATGAAAAAGAAAATGATGATGAGCCGTTATCTTACAGTGATTTTGTAGATGAACTTAAACTTACAATATATTATTCCCTTATGCCCTCATCAATTAAAACTACAAAAGATTTTCTTCAGCTTTTAAAAGATATTTATAGTTGGGCTACGGTTGATACAAAAAATTATGGGCTAATTTATTCTGAATTGCTCACAAACAAAGCAAAACTTATACATTTGATCGAGTCTTGGGATCTTAAAGATGCTAAGGATGCAAAAAATGATATTCAAATATTGGAAAAAAGTGAGATATTTAGCTTTATGCAAAAAGATATAAAAAATATTATTCACCTGTGTGGTAAGTTAAAATTTACTCCAAATGATGATGCGCCTTGTGGGGTCATAAGGGATCTTATGAGCGTGGGACTTAATCATCGAGTAAAAATAAACAATCAAGGTTTGCCCAGTTATCTTGATTTTCAATTAGAGCCAGGCCTTGCAATTGAATTGTTGGAAAATGGTGCAACGCTGGAAAATTTTCCTGATGATAAAGCTTTTATGCATATATCTTGCTGGAGTCAGCCAGGGATTTTTATGCATATATCATACGAAAAGATGGCTGGGGCTATGTTTGGCGAAGCGGAACGTGAAGAATTTAAGAAACTATTTGTACTTTTAATTAACAATGGATTAAATGCTAATTATAGGTTCGATTATGGAGGGATATCACGACCTGTGCGTGCGATGAAAGTTCCTCTCCTTGGAATTGCCTGTGAGGCATTTAATTATGATTTGGCATTAATAGAGTTGTCATTGCAACATGGGGCTGATCCGAATGTACAATATATAAGTCCAATATTAGGGAGACAAATTAATCTTTTTGATCATGTTCGTGCTAGTGGTAAACAAGAGGCAATAGAACTTTTTGAGAAATATGAAAATGGTAATGCCAATAACTAAAGGAGTGCCATAGGGTTTAAAGTTTTGCCATTGATAATGTTTTTGGTTTATCTATGTTAATTATTTCAGTATTAAATGCAGGTAATAATTCTTTGAAAATATTATTCTGATCCGAAATAACCAAAATGGATCCGGATTTTGGTTCTCTTTTTAGCCATTCTTCAACCGCATGATGCGGCATATATTCTACCCATATTTCTTTCATCTGTTCTGAAATGGAATCTTCAACAACTTGCATTTGAAACATGGGCGCTTCAATAAACATTCTTTTTGACCACGTTTGTGGGAGGTCAGTATTATTAAGCAGATATCTAAGCAACGCTGATTCGTGATTTGGAAATCTTTGATTTTTTGATGCAAGACTATTACGTGGCAAAATCGTTGTGAAGATTTCTTCTAGAGTGGCCGACGTTTCATCTTCAGCTAATTTTCGCTGTCCCGATAAAAAAATAAGTTCTTTGAACATAAGTCCATGATGAGTGAGATCCATTGCATGTTTAATGCGTTTACTCATATTCAACGCATGACAACCCATGATTACAAGATAATCATATTCTTTTGGCTCTGGTGATGATGAAGAGGCATAATCAACGTCAGATTGTTGCGTATGCAATTCAGATGCAAAAAGAAAGCCTGTGAAAATAATACTTAAAAAAAAATTAAATGCTGCTTTTGTATACATCATAAATGTGCCCCAATAGAAATATTATTATTTTCATTGTAATCATAAATGAAAAAATACCCCGTGTATATTTTGTGCAAACTGTTTTTTGTGCGTGTCCTGATGTGGTAGCATCATGTTGTAAACATTAGGGGGGGCATGTCTAATGAAGTACACATCATGAAAGTGGGGATTATTGGGGGAGGCGCAGCAGGATTGACAGCAGCATGGTTACTTGATCGCGAATGCGAGGTTATTCTTTTTGAAAAAGAAGCGCGCTTAGGCGGTCATGCACACACGGTACATGTACCATATCGAGGTTCGACGGTTCCGATTGAAATTGGTTTTGAATTTTTTAACGCGTGGCTTTTTCCGACATTCACTCATTTACTGAAAAACCTTAATGTTCCGGTGGTGTCATTTCCGTTGACTTACTGTTTCTATACCCCAGAGCATTTGCTTGTCCTTTCTTCAGAACACACCACACGGCTACTACAACAATTATTAAAGCCTGATGTGGCAACATTTTTACAATTTAAAATGTTTATTGCACAGGGCGAAGAATTTATTAAGAAACATAATGTTGTTATGACCATTGAACAATTTGCAAATACGTTATGGCTTACAAACGAATTTAGAAATAATTTTTTATATCCTTTTTTGGTAGCAATGTGGGGATGTAAACTTGAAGAATTCAAATTATTTGCTGCCTATGATGTGTTATCGTGGATATGTCACAAAAAAGTTACCATAAAACCTCAACAGTGGCTGGAAATTGTTGGCGGCATTTCAGTCTACATTGATGCACTCGTTTCCCAATTAGAAAAAACGAGCGTTAAGCTTAAAACTTCTGTGCACTCGATCACGTATGATGGACACGCGTATTCTCTTATTGATGACACGGGTACTTGCACGCGCGTTGACCATCTTATTTTTGCTACTAATCCGCAACAAGCCGCTCATTTTTTGCAAAACATGCCCCGTATGCATGAACGTTATAAGCAGTTATGTTTGTTTGAATCATTTCCTGCAACGGTAGCAATACATGATGACGAGCGATTTATGCCAAAAGATAAACGTGATTGGTCTGTTGCTAATGTTCGCTATGAACGGGGAAGAAGTGCAATGACAGTGTATAAACACTGGAAACTAGATCCTCAGAAACCGATTTTTCGCAGTTGGTTGCCCTACGAAGATCATATGCCAAAAAATATTTTTGCCATTGAACATTATGACCATCAGCAAGTGACGCCTGCTTACTTTAAAGCGCAAGCGAGATTAAAAACTTTACAAGGGAATAACAATGTGTGGTTAGTTGGTTTATATATGGATGATTTAGATTCACATGAAAGTGCTGTTGTATCTGCGCTGAACGTCGCGCGCAAAATTGTGCCTTACGGAACGCGCGTTGCCGATTTTAACAATGTTATTTCTTCTTAGAAGACTTATTATGATACACCTTATGGTGACCTTTTGTGGGCCCTCGGTCAACTCTACGGTTTGAGCCACCGCGAGATCGTATTTCGCGTGTATATTCAGAAGAACCCTCGGATAGTTTATTATGAGTCGAGTGCATCAATTTTGACCATGCTTCTTTAAGTTCCTGTTTCATACTCGAGTTTTTTGCTGGATCTGTATGATTAGCATGTTTTTTGGAAGACTGGTTATCTTTTACTGTTTTATTAAATTTTTTCATAGGTAGAAATCTCCTTATTCTATAGTATAAGTCTACAAAAAAGGGGCTTAAAAACGCAATAGTTTTCTTTTTCTGGCTGTATATATAGTTGAACCTGTATTACAGGTTAAAAATTAATTATCATTGCTATCTGAAATAACAGTGTGCTATTATTAAGGTATAAAAGATAGAATTATCCTAAACAGGAGAAGTAGTATGAAGCGTTCTGCGGTTTTTGTCACAGTTATGTTGTTTTCGCCTATTTACCAAAGTATTGCCCAAAATACATTGCAAGAAGCGGCTACGGGTTATAATGAGAAGCATCGTAACGATTCAATCGTAAATAAGACAAATAAAACGATTATGGTAGAAATTCAATGCTCCAAAACTAATGATGGTTTTTTACCTAATGGCAAAAAAGTCGATTATCGATCTCAAGAAGATCTCAAGAAATATGCACAAAACAGTGATATTATCAGAAGCGCACAGTTTTTTCTTAGCCCTAATGGAGAACTAAAATTTTTTGATTCTTTTATAAAAAATAATTCTCTTGATAAAAATACTGGTTATTGGATTCTTGCTTCCTGCTCAGTAACAGTGAAACCGGGTTTTGAAGAAAAACCTTTCAAACCTTTATCAATACAGATACCGATTATGTCTCAAATTGATGTTTTATATGGTCTGGTTAAACAAAGAGAGTATGCCGTTTCAATCATTAATAATGAACTGCAGGTTGAGGCTAAAAACACTTTATAACAAAAAAGAGAAGTACCATGAAGAAAGTCGTAGTATCATTTTTATTGCTTGCATTGCTAGGCATTCAAACGACATTTTCGATTATTTTTCTTCAAGGTGTGAGTCAACTTTTTGGTTTAGAGGTTATGAATAAATCAAGTTACGCACTCGCCATTATTGATACCGTTTATTATCCACAAACACAGAAAAATTATAAGGTAATTGTCAATCCAGGTAATTTTTATAGAACGCGTTGGGTGACCGCTGCGGTAGGTCGTGATTATAAAACGCTGCAAACTACTGATGTGCCATGGGTGTTTACGGGTGAACCGCCTATTGGAAGAACGCTAGAAATTATAGGATATACGGGCCGTGGACAAGGCACCAATAAGATTATTATTGGTAACACCTTATTTTCAAATTATTTACAGCAACCATCAGGCACCTACACCATTATCGATAGTCGTGATAAACGTGGCGAAATAAGTATTGCACAGCCGTATAATATCAAAGTAAGTCAGTAACGGACGCAAATTAATATAAAATTGTACAATTAACAAAAGAATGTCTTCCCGAGGCCTGCGTAGCACGGCCGTGGGGATCCAGAACTTTAATTAATTCCTTAAAGGATTAATTTTATAAGCTGGATTCTACTTCGTTAAAACTTCGTAGAACAAGTTGCCAACTCCTTCGAAGCTCATAGAGCGAAGTAGGATCGCAATGACAACTTTGTTTCTAATATTCATTTCAACAGCATAGTCGCATTATCGAAGTAGGGTCAACTCTTCTTATCGCGAACATCAATACCTAATTTAAGTAACTCATCGCGCAATTCATCCGAGCGTTTCCAATTTTTTTGAACACGCGCTTCATTTCTTTCATCGATCAATTTTTGAATCTCGGGTGTTATCGTGACTGTTTTTTCTCGTAACGGCTCGAGCGTTAAGCCAAGAATTTTTTGCAGAAACAATTTTACTTGGCCGGCTTCTTGCATATGCTGAGTTAAATACGGCAAATTTTCAAAAATGACACCAAACATACCGGGTGTATTAAGATCATCGCATAAGAAGGCAATCATTTTTTCGACAACGGAACAATAGTTTTTTTCAAGGGTAGACGGCGTCGGAACTTTTGAAAAAAAGGTGCACAATTTTTGATAACTTTTTTGTACCATTCTTAAATCATCATGAGAAAAATCAAGTGGTGCGCGATAATAATGATTTAAAATAAAAAAGCGCAATACCATCGGATCAAATTCCTTTAACGTGTCTTTCACCGTAAAAAAATTTCCCAATGATTTTGACATTTTTTCTTTATCAATGCGCACAAAAGCATTGTGCATCCAAAATCGTGAAAATGGTGCGCCAAAAAGAGATTCTGATTGCGCAATTTCATTTTCATGATGAGGGAACATCAAATCCATGCCCCCGCCATGGAGTGAAATGTGCTCGCCTAAATATTTTTTTGCGAGTGCAGAGCATTCAATATGCCAACCGGGCCTTCCCCATCCCCAAGGGCTTTGCCAAAAGGTGCCCTCGTCTTCGCCTTTCCATAATGCAAAGTCGAGTGGATTTTCTTTCATATCATTAACTTCAACGCGCGTACCAGCAATCAAATCATTAATGTTTTGTTTTGAGAGTTTTCCATAGTCGGGAAACGAGCTTATTCTGAAATATACATCGCCATCTTTTTGATAAGCATGGCCTGTTTTTATGAGTTTTTTAATGAACTCGATAATTTCATGCATATTCTCCGTAACTTTTGGTTCCACCGTTGGTGTTAAGCAATTCAGAGCAGCCATATCTTCTTTGAATGCGGTTATAAATTTGTCAGCAACTTTATGATAATCTGCTTTGTTGCCAAGTTCTTTTTCTGCCCGCATGAGTAACTTATCATCAATATCCGTATAATTGCGGCAGTAGGTTACTCTATAGCCAAGGAAGGTTAATAAGCGGAAAAGTACATCAAAGGTAATGTACACGCGAGCATGGCCTATGTGTGCAAAATCATACGGGGTGATGCCACATACATAGAGCGTAACGGGTGCCCCTGAAGGCAAATCAAAGGTTTCTTTTTTATTGGGCAGCGTATTGGTAATAGTGAGCATTAGGTTCCAAGGTTTTAAAAAAAATTATTCCTGTTAGGTTATGTATAAGTCTAAAAGAGATCTTGGCCTCTGGTCAATTTTAAAAAAGGATGTATCCTATTTTATTACATTGCCACACTGTAGCCTGCGCGTAAATACGCAGAAATTTCTCTCAGGAGCACTAGATGACAGCATCGTCGATCGAAAAATCTACGACTTTATTATTTTTTTTATCTGTTTTTTTCTTATTACTGCAGTGCAATACCCTCGTTTCGATGCAAGGATCACCCTCGTTTGACGATGGCAGCGAGCGCCCTCAAGGCAAGATTATTCGGGATATTGTTATCGAGGGCAATCATAATGTGAGCGCTGAAGCTATTCTCAATAAGATAACCTACCATAGGGGAGAACTATTTACGCCGCTCAAATCGAAAAGCGTCATTAACAATCTCATGGACATGGGATATTTCAAGAATGTGCAGCTTTTTGGTAAGAACGTAGGGGATGATGGCGTTATTATCTACATTGTAGTGACAGAAAAAAAGCTGTTAAAAGAAGTCCAATTTAAGGGTAATAAGAATCTTACAGAAAAGGAAATAAAGGCAAAAATTCCATTTGCCGATATTCCCGCCATGGACGAAATTGATATAAAGAAATATGCACTCGCTTTAAAAAAGCTCTATCGTGATAAAGATTATCATCAAGTGACTGTCGAGGGCACGCTGGAAGATGATGGACAAAAAGTTACCGCGATCTTTACTATCAATGAAGGCAAAAAGACTGCGGTGCGCCGAGTGTTTTTTGAAGGCAATAAGGCGTTCGAGAGTAAAAAATTACGTAGTCTTATTTTTACCCGCGAAGATTGGATAGGCGGATTTCTTGATCGTGCCGGTAGCTATCAACCTGAAGCGATCGAAGGGGATAAGCATTCCATTGAAAACTTTTATCAAAGTAATGGATACCTGAATGCAAAAGTAACGCATATCGATGTGGTTCCTGATGAAGACCCTCATTATGTGCAAGTGACTTTTCATATTGATGAAGGTGATCTTTATACCATCAGCTCTGTTTCTGCGCAAGGTAATGATGTTCTTACCGAGAGACAGATTTTAGCACGATTACCCGTTGCGCCCGGCCAGCTTTATTCACGAGAGAACATTCGCCAAGCAATTGAGGTTATTCGCCTGCTACTTGGTGAATTCGGGTATATTTATGCTGATGTTGAGCCATCCATTGAACCCGATGATGTTAATAAAACGGTGAGCATATCGTTTCTTACGGAGCTTGGCGATAAAGTATATCTTCAAAGAATTAAAATTGTTGGTAATGAAAAAACGCGCGACAAGATTATCCGGCGTCAATTATTGTTTGACGAGGGCGATTTGCTGACGACTAAAAAACTAGAAGATTCCAAAACGCGCGTTGAAAATTTAGGGTACTTTGATCAACAAGGTGGTGTGAGTTGGAAATACGATCGCACTACAAAAGAGAATGCCGATTTAACCTTGTACGTTAAAGAAGTAAAAACTGGGCGTTTAGATATGCAAGTTGGTTTTGGTGGTTCGCCAAAAGATTTACAAAACCCAACAGAATCGTTGCGCGTTGGTGGGTCCCTTTCTGATACCAATTTACTTGGTCTTGGCGTTAGTTTTAATTTAAGTGGTGAAATTTCAAGGCAAGAACGTCAATTACTTTTTAACGTTACAGAACCATGGCTTTTTGATCGCCCTATTTATGGTGCTTTTGATCTTGCGTTTAAAAAATCTACCTATGATGAATTTCAGTTCACAAAAAATGAAGTAAAAGAACAATTAGCAAGTGGATCACTTAGTTTAGGATTTGTTGCGCAAAAATTTCATCAAATACGGTTTGTTGGGCAAGCCGGCTACGAAGGTTTGCATTATCATAAGACGCCGACTGCTAATCTTGGTGCGGGTGCTGATCCGAATGAAGTGCTGGAATTCCAAAACATTTTAAATAAAAGATTCCCACAAGGAAATTTCCCTTGGCTTGGCGGCGCAGCATCGCAAGATTTTCGTAATCATCCAATACACCCAAGTCGCGGGTATCAATGGCAAGCAACATCACGACTCGGTATTCCTAATCAGGAGTTTGGTTTTTGGAAATTCGACTTTGACGCGGGTTATTATACGCCAATTATTGGCGAGCGTGATTTAGTGTTTTATTTACACGCGCATTTAGGCTTGGTGACTGCTGTGGGCGGTAAATTAATACCTTTTAGAGAACTGTATCATATTGGTGGTCCATCAAGCGTGCGAGGTTTCCTCTTTGGTGAAATCGGACCTACGTATAAAGGTGTAGATTCAATTGGCGGAAAAAAAGCTTTCTGGTTAAACGCAGAACTTATTTTCCCCGTCGCTCCTGATTTTTCTATAAAGGGTGTTCTCTTCTATGATGGTGGTGCTGGTTGGGATACGCCGGATGCTGATCAAATTGCGCGCAGACGATTGAAAAATAATCATTTCAGTTATCGCCATTCAGTTGGTTTTGGTGTTCGTATTTACAAGCCAACGCCAATCCGTATTGACTGGGGTTTCAAACTTGATCGAAGAAGAGGTGAATCAGCGAGTGAAGTTCACTTAACATCTTCGTATGATTTCTAAAATCTTGGTATTAATTACATCCCTTAGAAAAACTTTTTTATTGTGACTTACGCAGTCATGCTGTCCTCATGCCGGACAGGCACAAGGTATTTTGCGCGCCCAAAATACCTTGAACAAAAGGGCGCCCTCCTACGCTTATCCACGCCTTCCGGCTTGGCAAGCTACGGAAGGACAGGCCAACAATGTTTTAATCCTTCGAAGCTTTAGCGTAGTAGGGCCGCGCGAGATGCGCACTCAAAAACATTGATGCTGCGCATCATGATTTTGAGCTTGTCGCGCTGCAGGACTTGAATTTAACAGATTTATTCTCGCATGTAAGTATTGCGGCACGGTAAAGACATTGTATGCAAAGATGTCATTGCGAGCCCTGTTAAGGGCGTGGCAACCCAGATGATAAAATTAGTTCATTAAAAATAAGGAATTATTAAATTCTGGGTCACCACGGCTTCGCCTCGTGATGACACTGTTGTTTAAAATATTAACTTACAATTTTTAGATCATCTGATGAATCGATTTCCATATAAGCACAACATGTTGGAGACCTTGTCACACGTTAGGTGTGCAAGGTCGACTTGTTTGCGTCGGGGAGATAAATAAGAGGCTTGCCCTCTTATTGCCCTTGTATCCAATGTATTGGGCACGCAATACATTGGCCTGTCCTACGTAGCTTGCCAAGCCGGAAGGCGTGGATAAGCGTAGGAGGATGCTGCCCGCACGGGCCCGCATAACTGCGTAAGTAAAAATGAAAGAATGTTTATGAAGGGTTTCTTTTCTAAATCTATTAAAACGTAATTGTTTTATAAGCAACTTCTTTTAAATAAAGTGGCTCAATCTGCTTTACTACTTCTTTTTTTTCAAAAGACGTACGCGTTAAATAGGCGACCGTATTTAATGATGCTTCTTCTATAAACGGTGTTTGTGCGAGGGCATTGTCGCCAATAATTTCTTGAACGAGGGTTTGAAAAAGAGGTACACCATTGCCAATAAAGCGCACGCGTTCTTGCCCGATCTTATTTTTTAATGTTTCAAGAAAGAAGCGTACGTTTGCACATCCCATCCACAGATCCTTTTTGGGATGATGGACAGCAAAATACACATCATTGTTATAAGCATTCAATAGGGCAACTGAATATCCAGGCCATGCGGGATCATAAGCTTCATGCAAAAGTGCTTCTAGGCTCGAGCAACTGACTAAAGGAACATTTGTGGCAAATGCTATACCATTGATCGTTGCAATAAGAATGCGCAACGTAGTAAAAGGTGCTGGACCTTTGTTAATGCCAATAAAAGTTAAGTCATGAATGGAATAGGAATGTTTTTTAAGAAGATCTTCTATAACTGGAATTAGATTTTTACTGGCTTCTGACTTATCTTGCTTATGCCAAGCAAGACAGGTAATACCATTAAAAAGACCAACTTCATAATTTTGATACCCGGCTTGAACTGCTAAAAATAGATGCATGTATTAGTTTTTGTTTTTACATTTTTGTTGTTGATAAAAAATACTAAACGCATCATACTCAATTGTCTTTTCTTTTTTAGCTATTACTTTACCACAATTTAAGCATTTCCAGCCATCAAAATTTAAAAAATGATCGAAAAAAGATTGCAGGACCATGAGGCCCGAGCATTTTTTACACTTCATACGACCCTTCCTTTTTTCTATCTTCAATCTAAGCAAGCCTAAGTTTTCATGTCAATAGTTATATAGATGTAATTAAAAGTTTTTTTTTTAAAAAAAAATAACACAAAGTTTTTTTGATTTTTTTATTATCTAATGTACTGTTGAGTATGCGTTTAGAAAAAGTATGAATAAAATTTTTGTGCACGAATAAAAAAATAAAATAACAGTGCTAAAAAGGTAGCACTTTAAAAAGGAGTAGTATGAAGCAATATTTTCTTAGTCTACTTGCTATTTTTCATCTTTTTGCAGCGCCGCTTGCGGCTGTAGAAGCTGAAGATTATATTGAAAGCACTATCACGGAAGCGCGTGCGCCGCGTCCCTCGTTAGGTAATGGTGGTGGAGGTGGTGCAGGACCGGCGGTTCATTTGCCTGATTTAACTGGTTTAATTTCGAATGTTGTTCATTCTATTTTAGCAACAACACCATCGTCCTCGTCCTCATCTTCATCATCAGGAAATGTTACCGGTCCATCAAGTTCAACAACAAATGCCGTTGCTCGTTTTGCTGATACAACAGGCAAATTGCTAAAAAATTCTTCTGTCCTTGTTGATGATGCCGGTAACGTTACGCTAGTTGGCATTACAAAAAATGGTAATACGGTAAGTTGGCCATTAATAGTTGGTGCAGCGGGCACCTTCTTAGGAAGTGATGGTGCTGGTAATTTAATCTATGCAATACCTGCTGGCGGTGGTAACGTTAGTACTGCGCTGCCTTTCACAACAAATAATGCCATCTTAACGGTTGATACGCCGAGTAGTCCTGATAATATCAAACAATCTGGTGTTACTCTCGATTCATCTAATAATATTAGTGGTGTAAATACGCTCAATGCTAATACCATAAATGCGCCGGTAATAAATGGGACCGTTACTTCAGCGGTGAATTTTACGGGCCCATTAACAGGCGATGTTACGGGTCATCAAAGTGCGACGGTAGTTAGTTTTGTTGGTGGTCAGAGTGCGGCAAATGTTGCTGCAGGTGTAATCGCAGCGAATGCAGCAACTAACACAAATACACCAAATACCATCGTTGAGCGTGATTCATCGGGTAATTTTAATGCAGGAACTATTTCGGCAAATTTAATTGGTAATGTAACCGGTAATTTGAGTGGTAATGCGACAAGTGCAACAACAGCTGGAAGTGCTACAAACTTTACGGGGCCTTTACTTGGTGATGTAACCGGCAATCAAAGTTCTACCGTTGTGAGTACGGTGGGTGGTCAGACTGCAACAAATGTTGCAGCAGCAACTATAGCAGCAAATGCCGCAACGAATACTAATTCGCCAAGTACGATTGTAAAACGTGATGCATCAGGAAATTTTACAGCGGGTACCATTACTGCAAATCTTTCAGGTAATGCGACAACAGCAACAACGGCAACCAGCGCAACAACAGCGGGATCGGCAACAAATTTTACTGGATCATTAGCAGGAGATGTTACCGGAACACAACCTGCAACAGTGGTGAGTTTTGTTGATGGTCAGAGTGCAGCAAATGTTGCAGCGGCAACAGTTACGGTAGATGCTGCAACGGCGCTTAATACGCCAAATACTCTTGTTGAACGAGATAGCTCTGGAAATTTTGCTGCCGGTACCATTACAGCAAATTTAGCAGGTAATGCGACAACGGCAACAACAGCAGTATCAACAACAAATTTTACTGGTCCTTTAGTAGGGGATGTAACAGGAAATCAAAATTCAACGGTGGTTAGTTTTGTTGGTGGCCAGAGTGCCGCGAATGTTGCATCAGGGGTGATAGCAGCAAATGCAGCAACAAATACTAATACACCAAATACTATAGTTGAGCGCGATGCATCAGGAAATTTCAACGCAGGTACCATTACGGCAAATCTCATCGGAAACGTTACCGGTAATTTAAGTGGCAATGCAACGAGTGCAACAACAGCCGGATCAGCAACAAATTTTACTGGTCCTTTATCAGGCGATGTAACCGGCAATCAAAATTCAACGGTTGTAAGTACCGTGGGTGGTCAAACGGCAGCAAACGTTGCAGCAGCTACTCTATTGGCCAACAATGCAACAAATAATAATACAGCAAGTACGATTGTTCGACGTGATGGATCGGGAAATTTTTCTGCCGCGACGGTTACGGCAAACTTAACGGGTAATGTAACGGGTAATGTTGTTGGTAATGTCACCGGTAATTTGAGTGGTAATGCAACAACGGCAACCAGTGCAACAACAGCGGGATCGGCAACTAATTTTACTGGACCATTAGCAGGTGACGTAACAGGAACGCAACCTGCAACAGTGGTGAGTTTTGTTGGTGGTCAAAGTGCAGCAAATGTTGCTTCGGGTGTTTCGCTTGCAAATACTGCTACAAATATTGATATGCCTGGCACCATTGTTTTGCGCGATGCTTCTGGTGACTTTATCACCAATATGATTACGATTGATGGTACTACAACCAATCCAACTGATGTGGCAACAAAAGCATATGTTGATTCTGTGGCAGCACTTGGTATTGTCGCCCACACTCCTGCGCTTGTAGTGAGTACCACTGATGTTGCTCTAAGTAGTTTGCAAACAATTGATAGTATATCTCTTTCTGCTGGAGATCGCGTACTTTTAGTAGGACAAACCAATGAAATACAAAATGGTTTGTGGGTAGCCGAAACTGGTTCATGGATGCGGCCAACCGATTTTTTAACGGGCACATCGGCGGGCTCCGCGTATGTTCTTACGCTTTCTGGTGCTATAAATGGCGGTTCAAGCTGGCTTTGTAATACCCCATCGGCCCTTATTGATACAAATACAATTACCTTTGCAGAATTTTCATTGCCAAGCCAAACAACAGGCGCAAATGTTGGTACAGGGGCTGGGCAGGTGTATCAAGGTACCGTAGGAGTCACCTTAAACTTTAAAACGATCCTTGCTGGTACGCATATGGTTGTTACGAATGATCCAAATGATGTCATGCTTTCAACTGATGCAACCAATGCAAATACACCAAGCACCATTGTTGCTCGCGATAGCTCAGGTAATTTTAATGCGGGTACTATAACAGCAAATTTAACGGGTGCCGCATCACAAAATGTGCTCAAAGCTGGTGACACCATGACGGGCAACTTGGCGATGGCATTGCAATCGCAAGTGCAATTCCAAGATGGTACTGGAAGTGGAAACTACGTCGGATTAAATGCACCTGCAACGGTAGATACCAGTTACACCGTGAATTTACCGGCGAGTGCACCAACAGCAGGCCAAGTACTTCAAGCAACATCACCTTCAGCAACGCAATGGAATACCGTTGGTGGTTCGCCAACTGCAGCAAGAACATATTATGTTTCCTTGGCGGGTAATGATTCTAATGATGGTTCTTATGCATATCCATTCCGTACTATAAGTTATGGAGTAACAGTAGCAAATGGTGTTGCAAGTATGGCTAATCCCGTTGTTATTTATGTAGGGGCAGGCACCTTTGTTGAAAATAACACAGGCGGTCCCATCCTTGTTACCGCTGATGGCATCAGCCTCGTTGGTAGTTCAGAAACTAGTACGATCGTTATACCAGCATCTTTAATAACAAACTTATTTTCAATAGTATCAGCGAACTTTGAATGCACCAATTTAACAGTCGAATCATTGCTTGTTTCGAGTGCCGATGCTTTTTCCTTAACGCCAACTTATTTCGGGCGTTCACGATTTACTTCTGTTGCCGTTGCACAATTTGCAAATGCTTTTGCGGTAAGTAGTATTGCAGGAGTTCCTGTTGTGACTTTTGATAATGTGCAAGGTGGTGGCAATAGCACGAACATTTCGATTAGCAATATTCAAGTAGTGATTCAGAATTCTGTGTTTCAGGGACCTTTAGGCGCAGGTGCAATATCAAATGCTGGTATCATTATGACGGGTACCAATACGCAAGTTGCTATAATTGGCTCACTATTGCGTTCGTTTCAAAATGCTATTGAAGTTACCAATGGCGCAAACGCTCGTATTTTGGCATGTGATATTGATTTGAGTGTGACGAGTATAGTGTGCAATAATGCAAGTATTTTAGGGATTGTTGGCTGTAATTTTTATGGAAACAATTCTAGCTCGGTTAATATAGCTGCTTCGGGTGCAAATACTCAAGTTACTATTGATGGCTGTCAATTTAATTGTACGGGTACCGATGGCAATCCACGAGGTATTGCGTTACAAGCTACAACCGGTGCATCTTTACTTGCTGTAGGATGTAGTGTTGAAAATGCAGCAGTCGGGATTCAATGTGGTGCTCCTGGCGATACAAGTTCTACCGCATTACAAGCAAATTCTACTACGTTAATAAATTGCACAACGGATATTCAACAAGCAGGAAGTTCAACCCTACAATTTTTTGGTGGCGCTTTTGATCCAACAAAATTAAGCATTGCAAGTGGTGTTAATGTGGGTTTTGCAGGATTTGATGAGACGATACAAGGCAATTTGACATTAGGAAGTGATATTCAAGAAGTCCATATTTTGTATCAAGTTTTAAACGGGCAAACGTCAAAACCAAATTTGGCTTACAACGATAATTACTATGGTAATCAAGGAACGGTGTATACAGATCCAAATTCGGACCCAACGTTTAATGCTACGCAAGCATCAAATAATGATGCTAATTATTATGTAGTAACCGGTAATCGTACTAATCAAGCAAGTATTAATCTTATTTCCGATACGTCAGGCCTCAACAATGGCACAGATATCCGAGGTTGGGGAATTAATAAGGTTGGTACCTCAGCAGATTTAGCATTTACCTATACCAATAATGATACTTCGGGCCAAGCGGCAGTAGGATCATATAGTGTAATGCAACTGGATGGTCTTAATAACCAAGTGTTATTTCCACTGGCAACAAATGCACCGCTGCCAACAAATACGGTGGCACCATTAGTGTGGGCAGGCGATACGAATATATATCGTTCATCAGCAGGCGTATTAACAACAGATGGTAATTTTCAGGTTGGTGGTTTAACACCAGCCGGTGTTGTGCATAATGATAATTTGGGTAATTTAACAACCTCGTTAATTGTAAATGCTGATATTAGTGCAAGTGCAGGAATTACTGATGATAAGTTAGCAACTATTTCAACGCCAGGTAAAGTGGCAAATTCAGCAACAACGGCAACGAGTTCAAATGTGCCAAATACTATAGTTCTACGTGATCTGACCGGTAGTTTTTCAGCAAATATTATTACAGCAACTTTAGTAGGCGCAGCATCACTGGATGTGCTCAAAACTGGTGATACGATGACGGGCAACTTGAATATGGCCTTACAATCGCAGGTGCGTTTTCAAGATGGAACGGGAAGCGGTAATTATGTTGGGTTAAATGCGCCAGCTACCGTAGGAATAAGTTATACGGTGAATTTGCCAGCGAGCGCGCCAGTTGCAGGACAAGTGCTGCAAGCAACATCGCCTTCTGCAACACAATGGAATACCATTGGGGGTTCGCCAACCACAGCAAGAACATATTATGTTTCCTTGGCGGGTAATGATTCTAATGATGGTTCGTATGCATATCCATTCCGTACCATAAGCAAAGCAGTCACAATAGCAAATGGTGTTGCAAGTATGACTAACCCTGTTGTTATTTATGTAGGTGCCGGTACCTTTGTTGAAAATAACACGGGTGGGCCGATAACTATTACTGCTGACGGAATTAGCCTCGTTGGTAGTTCAGAAACTAGTACAATCGTTATACCAGCATCTTTAATAACAAACTTATTTTCAATAGTATCAGCTAACTTTGAATGTACCAATTTAACGGTCGAATCATTTAGTCTTTCAAGTGCTGATGCTTTCTCTTTAACACCAACTTATTTTGGCCGATCACGTTTTAATTCAGTTGCTGTTGCACAATTTGCCAATGCTTTTGCGGTAAGTAGTATTGCAGGAGTTCCTGTGGTGGCTTTTGATAATGTGCAATGTGGTGGTAATACTACGAACATTTCGATTAGTAATATTCAAGTAGCAGTTCAGAATTCTGTGTTTCAGGGACCTTTAGGCGCAGGAGCAATATCAAATGCCGGTATCATTATGACCGGTACCAATACGCAAGTTGCTATAATTGGCTCAATATTACGCTCGTTTGACGTTGCTATTGAAATTACCAATGGTGCAAATGCTCATGTTTTATCATGTGACATTGATTCATCGGTCACAGGTATACTTTGTACCAATGCAAGTAATTTGGGTATTGTTGGTTGTAACTTTGCCAATAACATTGCGAGTTCGGTGAACATAGCTGCTTCGGGTGCAAGCACGCAAGTTACGATTGATGCATGTCAATTTCATTGTACGGATACCAATGGCAATCCACAAGGTATCGCGTTACAAGCAACAACTGGTGCATTTTTACTTGCTGTTGCATGCAGTATTGAAAATGCAGCAGTTGGCATGCAATGTGGCGCTGTCGGTGATACGAACAGTACAGAAATTCAAGCAAATTCAACTAGTTTTTATGATTGTATTACTGATATTCAACAAATAGGAAGTTCAACATTACGATTTGTAGGCGGTGTATTTGATTCAGATCTATTGAGTATTGCAAATGCAACCAATGTAAGTTTTGCTGGCTTTGATACTGATAATAATAATGCCTTAACGATTGGCAATGATGCTGACATGAATCAATTATTATTCCAAGTGTTTAACGGGCAACTAGATTTGCCGAGCTTGAACTACCAATCAGATTGTTACAGTAATAAAGGAACGTTGTATATTGATCCTAATAGTGATCCAGCATTTACCGGTATTGAGTCGCAAAGTAATGCCTCACATTATGTTATAACCACAGATCGCACAAAAGATGCAAGTATCAATTTACTATCCGATACGAGCGGATCAGTTGGCAGTGGTGCCAATATTCGTGGTTGGGCAATCGATAAATTTGGAACGAGTGCAAACTTAGCATTTACGTATACGAATAATGATACATCAGGACAAGCCGCTCGCGGATCAAATAGTGTGATGCAACTGGATGGTTTTAATAACCAAGTGTTATTTCCACTGGCAACAAATGCACCGCTGCCAACAAATACGGTGGCACCATTAGTGTGGGCGAGTGATACGAATATATATCGTTCATCAGCGGGCGTATTAACTACCGATGGTAATTTTCAGGTTGGTGGTTTAACACCAGCCGGCGTCGTGCACAATGATAACGTAGGAAATTTAACAACATCACTCATTGTGAATGCTGATATTAGTGCGAGTGCAGGAATTACTGATAATAAATTAGCAACTATTTCAACAGCTGGTAAAGTTGCCAATTCTGCAACCACGGCGACAAGTTCCAATGTGCCAAATACGATCGTTCTACGCGACGGATCAGGTAATTTTACTACTAACATGATTACTATTGATGGTACCACTACCAATCCTACTGATGTAGCAACAAAAAGTTATGTTGATTCCACAGCATCAACAGGCCTAATTGTAAAAAGCCCTGCTCTTGTAGTAAGCACGTCAAATGTTGCGCTGAGTGGTTTGCAAACAATAGATGGAGTAACGTTAGTTAGTAGTAATACTGTCTTATTAGTTGGACAAACTAATGCAGTGCAAAATGGTTTGTGGTTAGCTGAATCCGGTTCATGGATAAGGCCAACTGATTTTTTAACGGGCACATCAGCGGGTAATGCGTATGTGCTTATCCTGGAAGGTACCGTGAATGCTGGTTCAAGTTGGGTTTGTAGTACTCCATCGGCAATTATTGATACAAATCCTATAGAATTTTCGGAATTCTCATTACCGTCACAAACAACTGGCGCGAATGTAGGAAGTGGCGCGGGGCAAATATTCCAAGGGAAAACTGGTGTTACCTTAAATTTTAAAACGATTTCAGCAGGTACCGATATTATTGTTACCAATAATACCAGTGATGTAAATATTGCAACTAATGCAACTAACGCAAATACACCAAGTACTATTGTTGCACGAGATGCATCAGGTAATTTTAGTGCCACGACGATTACCGCAAATCTATCAGGTAACGCCTCAACGGCAACGAACTTCACTGGTGCATTAAGTGGCGATGTTACTGGCAATCAAAGTGCCACCGTAGTAAGTATGGTCGGAGGTCAAACTGCAACGAACGTTGCTTCAGCAACTATCGCAGCTAATGCAGCAACGAATACCAACACACCAAATACTATTGTTGAACGCGATGGATCGGGTAATTTTAATGCAGGCACCATAACGGCAAACTTAACAGGAAATGTGACCGGTAATTTAAGTGGTAATGCGACAACAGCAACAACAGCTGGATCAGCAACAAACTTCACCGGTTCATTAAGTGGTGATGTTACGGGCAATCAAAGTTCCACTGTGGTAAGTACGGTGGGTGGTCAAACTGCGGCAAACGTTGCATCGGCAACAGTAGCAGCAAATGCAGCAACAAGTAGCAATACGCCAAGTACGATTGTTAAACGCGACGCATCAGGAAATTTTGCAGCCGGAACGATTACAGCAAATCTTTCAGGTAATGCAACAACGGCAACGAGTGCAACAACAGCAACAACAGCTGGATCAGCAACAAATTTCACCGGGTCACTTGCAGGAGATGTAACGGGCACCCAAGGTGCAACGGTGGTAAGTTTTGTTGGTGGACAAAGTGCAGCAAGTGTTGCACTCGCAGCATCATTAGTAGCAACGGCGACGAGCAATAATATTGCAAATACGCTTGTCAAACGTGATGCATCAGGAAATTTTGCCGCCGGAACCATTACAGCAACCTTGAATGGTAATGCCTCAACAGCAACAACAGCGACTAACTTTAGTGGATCATTAAGTGGCGATGTTACCGGCAATCAAAGTGCAACGGTAGTAAGCACGGTGGGCGGCCAAACAGCAGTGAACGTTGCTTCGGCAACAGTAGCTGCAAATGCAGCAACCAATACTAACACAGCAAGTACGATTGTTAAACGTGATGCATCTGGCAATTTTAGTGCTGGCACCATAACGGCAAACTTAACAGGAAATGTGACGGGTAATTTAAGTGGTAATGCGACAACAGCAACAACAGCTGGATCAGCGACGAACTTTACGGGTTCATTAACAGGAGATGTAACAGGTTCCCAAAGTGCAACAGTCGTGAGCACGGTGGGAGGTCAAACGGCAGCAAATGTTGCTGCTGCGACCATTCTTGCAAATAATGCAACGAGTAGTAATACGCCAAGTACCATTGTGCGCCGTGATGCTTCTGGAAACTTTATTGCAGGTACTATCACTGCAGCATTAACGGGTGCGGCATCATTAAACCTGTTACTCACGGGTGGAACACTGACTGGTCCTCTTACCTTGCCAGCAGGAACTATTGCATCACCATCATTGCAGTTTTCAGGTAGTACTGATCTAGGTATTACTTCTTCGGCTACAAATTTTCTTTCTATGATTACTTCTGGTAGCGCACGATTGATTATCGATTCGACGGGAAGCGTCACCCATAAATCAAATTACAAAATGTATGCCTACCTAAGCGCAAACCAAGGTGTTAACAATACCACTGCAAATGTTATTTTTAATACAGTGTTATTTGATTCAAATTCGAACTACAATGCAACAACGGGAACTTATACTGTGCCGGTCACCGGTGTTTATATGATTAATGTTACAGTTACTGCTTTAACAGCTACGATGCCTTCAACGCAGAAAGTTAATATTGCGGTAAATGGAACATCGGTAACGGGCGCGTCAGTTTCACAGATATTGAGTACGAATAATGATCAATTGCCAATGACAACATGTGTTTTACTTTCTTTGACTGCTGGACAACTTGTTACGGTGAGTTTTAATACTGCTAAAAACGATACTATTATATCGGGTGACACCCATATGGCGATTCATTTCATGTCATTTTAATTGATATTTTTATCAAAAAACAAAACGCCCCCGAACTAATGTTAGTTCGGGGGCGTTTTTAATTTATTTTACTAATTTAGGGATAAGATCCTAAATTTTAAGTTTGAAGAGCAAGATTAGTCCATGGTGCGGTCACCGATGCTATGTTTTGTGATGCGGGTGCGAGAGGCGTTGTTACTGATCCTGCTGCAACCCCGACAATTGGGAATGTACTGTTATAGGCAACATTTCTATAAAATAAATATTCTGAAGTATCATTGGTGATACCAGCTTGAGCGGTACTGAATGGTACGAAGTTATTCGCGCATAGACAATCTTTGACTATATTCATAGCGCCTTCGAAAAGCCAAATACCTGTGGTAGAACCTGAACCTGTAGCAAAATTATTATTCGCTGTAAAATGGTCTACTAAACTGGAAAAAGATAAAACGAAACATGCCGTAGATGGATCACCGTCTTCCCCCAAAATCGATGCAACTGGGTTACCTCCCCCAAAATTTGAATCTGCTACACAATCGAGCAAAATATTAAAATTACCAGGATCTATGCTAAAGCCAGTGCAAGATCCAAAAGTACCTAAGGATGTGTTAGCTGAAGCAGTACATCCAATACACGTATTATAGGATCCAGCAAGAATAAAACCAGCAGTGTTTCCTGCCGCAATATTGTCATTAGTGACACAATCGATTAAAATATTTGCGTTACCATTCACGTTAATGACGTTCACATCTGTAGTAATGCTTTGGTTATTTACAATAGTGCAATTGGTGAAATTATTAAGGGAAGATGTGCTATCTAATGTTATACCGTTAAAAGCGGCTCCGAGATTTTCATACATAGCAATGTTTGATATAATGCATTCAATGCAACTACTCATATTAATCACAGTGATGGTATTGGTACTATTGCCATTTCCGGTAAATTCACAATTTTGTACGATGCATTCCTTACATGATTGTAAGGATAGGGGATTATCAGCACTGCTTCCTTGCGAGCAATTATAAATATTGCAGTTTTGAATGATAATGTTTTGGCTTGTTCCTGTTGGGAGGAACTGAATAGCGCGAGTTGCACATGATAGCAGTGTGGTATTATTAATACCAACACGAGCATCGTTTCCTTGAAATGAGATGCCAACATTTGTGAAATTTTCTACTGTGCCATTTCTAATATAAACATCAGTTAATCCAGTATTAACAACAATAGCGTTTACGCCGGCTAGCGCGTTTCCTTGACTGATTGAGAAACATTGCATATCTAAAGTGACGCCTGAAGTGGTGATAAGAATCGCTGAAGTTGCTGAAGCTGGTGTGAAGGTAATATTGCTGCCAAATTTGTAGACACCTGGTGTTGAAATAACATACTGAGTACCACCACCAGCACCGAAACTTGCTTGTGTGATCATAGTTGGATTGCAGACATTTTGAATTAACACATTTAAAACACTGAAAGTTCCATCAAATCCGGCAGCTAAGATAGTCCACGTTGCATCAAAGTCGGCATTTAATATGGTCCATGTCCCATTAAATCCTGCAGCTAAAATAGTCCATGTTGCCTCGAAATCGTTAGCAAGGGCGGCAATACTACTGAAAGTACCATTGAAACCGGCAGCTAAGATGGTCCATGTTTGTTGGAATTCAGAGTTTATATTATTGCAACAGGCGTTCAATGCGGTAAATACGCCAGAAAGGTCAACAGTAGCTGTAGTATGAAGATTGGCAAGAATGGACCATGTTTGTTGGAATTCAGAGTTGATATTAGTACAGCATGCATTAATGTCACTAAAAGTTCCATCGAATCCAGCAGCTAAAATAGTCCATGTTTGTTGGAATTCTGAGTTTATGTTGGTGCAACAAGCATTCAGAGCGGTAAATACAGCAGAAAGGTCAACAGATGCTGTTACCGTAAGGTTAGCAAGAATGGTCCATGTTTGTTGGAATTCAGAATTTATGTTAGTGCAACAAGCATTCAGAGCGGTAAATACGGCAGAAAGATCAGCAGATGCTGTTACGGTAAGATTGGCAAGAATGGTCCATGTTTGTTGGAATTCAGAATTTATGTTAGTGCAGCAGGCATTGAGTGCGGTAAATACTGAAGAAAGATCAACGGTGGCTGTGGAAGTACTAATTTGGGCAAGCATTGTCCATGTTTGTTGGAAGTCTGAGAATATCTGGCTACAACAAGCTGCTTGTTGCACAATCAGTTGATTGATGAGAAATTTTAAATGGAGCAAAAGGTTGGCAATAGACGCTAAATCGCATACTCCTGGACCGACTATAAAATGATTATTCGAAGGGGGACGTGGTGATTTTATTTGATCTTCTAATTCTGCTACTAATTCGGGAAATGCATCTATGAGATCATTGAGAGGTAATGTTGTACACATAGGAGTTTCAATGATTTTTGTATAGCAGTTGCGCAATGCAATCGAAAGAATCTCCTCGTTTCCAGCATCAGATGTTCTTTCAACATATTCTTTTATGAACTCTTTGAAGTCATCATTGATGGTAAATTCATCTAAAATAATTCCTTCATGTTGGTAAGATACCAGCGTATCTTGCCAATACTTGTTGTCATGTGCCTGAGCTGTCCAAAAATTACAAACAAAAAAAATTAAAAAAATAAAGCTATAATAATATTTTTTAAAGGGGGAAATATGCTTCATTAATCTTCCTTTATTGTTAGCTTGCAACTGATACATTAGTCCATGGTCCAGTAACAGTGTTAAGGTTTTGTGATGCAGGTGACCCTATGGGCACTGTTATAGCTCCTGCTGCTATTCCGTTAAATTGAGTGTTATTCTCATAGGCTACATTTCTATAGAATAGATATTCAGCGCTCGTATTATTAAACCCAAAACCATTGCTGCCGTGAGGACCTACATTAAATGCAGCGAGACAATCCTTAATGACACAACTACCTGCTGAAATATTGAAGCCAAATGTTTGATTTGCGGCATTAGCTAATGCTATACCATTATCAAACAACGTATCCGTGGCATTACAATTAAATCCAGCTGAGGTTACAGATCCTACATTTTCATTGGCTTGGCAATAGAGGAGGTTATTATAAGAACCACTACTGAGATAAAAGCCGTAACTGATTCCGCCTGTGTTAAAGGCTGCTATACATAAGCTAAACGTATTGTTATTCGGCGCAATACCTTGAAGCCAGATGGCGTTGATGGTGCCATTATTGAGAGCGTGATTATTATTAGCGACACAATAGTTAAAAGCATTACCGTTAGCTCCATTAATATTAATTGCTGAACAGGTGCCAGTCGATAATACACTTTGATTATTTATTATTATGCAATTGGTGAAATTATTATAAGAACAAGTAGTGTCTAAAGTTATGCCATTGAAGATAGAGCCAATATTTTCATACATAGTAATATTGGTTACCTCACAGTCAAGGCAGCCACTCATATTGAGCACGGTGATAGTATTTGACTGATTGCCATTTCCGGTAAAATTACAATTCAGTATGTTGCATTCTTGACATAATTGTAACTCAACCGGAAAATCGGCACTACTTCCTTGAGAACAGTTATATATATTACAATTTGCAATGGTCATGTCTTGACTCGAGACTCCTGTGGAAAGGAGCTCGATACCACGAGTTGCACATGACACGATGTTAGTATTATCAATCCCGACATTCGTATTGTCTCCTTGGAATGAGATTCCAGCGCGTGTGAAATTTTCTATCATGCCATTTCTAATATAAACACCAGTTAATCCAGTATCAACAAGGATAGCATTTACGCCTGTTACGACATTTCCTTGACTAATTGTGAAGCATTGCAGATCTAAAGTGACGCCCGAAGTGGCAATAAGAATAGCTGAAGTTGCTGAAGCTGGCGTGAAGATAATATTGCTGCCAAATTTGTAAACACCTGGCGTTGAAATAACATACTGAGTACCACCACTTGCACCGAAGCTTGCTTGTGTGATCATAGTTGGATTGCAATCATTTTGAATTAACACATTTAACATGCTGAAAGTTCCATCAAAATCAGCAGCTAAAATAGTCCATGTCGCATCAAAGTCGGCATTTAATATGGTCCATGTGCCATTAAACCCTGCAGCTAAGATGGTCCATGTTGCCTCGAAATCGTTAGTAAGGGTGGCAATACTACTGAAAGTTCCATTGAAACCGGCAGCTAAAATAGTCCATGTTTGTTGGAATTCTGAGTTTATATTATTGCAACAGGCATTCAGTGCAGTAAATACGCCAGAAAGATCAGCAGTAGCTGTTATAGCAAGGTTAGCAAGAATAGTCCATGTCTGCTGAAACTCAGAAGTTATGTTTGTGCAACAACTATTAATTTCACTGAAAGTTCCATTGAAACCGGCAGCTAAGATGGTCCATGTTTGTTGAAATTCTGAGTTTATATTATTGCAACATGCATTCAGTGCGGTAAATACGGGAGAAAGGTCAACAGTAGCTGTAGTATTAAGATTAGCAATAATGGTCCATGTTTGTTGGAACTCTGAGGTTATGTTATTGCAACAAGCATTGAGTGCGGTAAATACAGGAGAAAGGTCAACGGTAGCTGTTGTGTTAAGGTTAGCAAGAATAGTCCATGTTTGTTGGAATTCTGAGTTTATATTATTGCAACAAGCATTGAGTGCAGTAAATACGCCAGAAAGATCAACGATAGCTGTAGGAGTAATAAGATTGGCAATAATAGTCCATGTTTGTTGGAAATCAATAAATATCTGGTTGCAACAAGCTGCTTGTTGTAAAATCAGTTGATTGATAAGATATTGTAGCTGTGCCAATAAGCTCATAATAGTCGTAAAGTCAATTGTACTATCACCGACAATAGCATGGAGATTACTCGTTGCAGGACGAGGAGATTTGATTTGATTCTCTAATTCTGTTACTAATTCGGGAAATGCATCTATGAGATCATTGAGTGGTAATGTTGTACACGTTGGTGTTTCAATGATTTTTTTATAGCAGTTGCGTAATCCAATCGAAAGAGTCTCTTCGTCTGTTGTATTACGTGTTCTTTCAACATATTCTTTTATGAACTCTTTGAATTCGTCATTAATGAGGAATTCTTCTTCTGGAATTAGAAGATTAGCATAAGAAGAGGAATGTTGATTATCAATACTATGTGCTGGAAATGTCAACATTTCGCACGCATAAAAATTTAAAAAACTAAGTATAAAAAGATACTTTAAATGAAGAGATAGCTTCATAAATCTTCCCTTTTTTGTTAGCTACTACTTTTTTAATGATCGTATAATTTTTTTTTAAAAAAATATATAGAATTAGAAAATTAATAAGAAACTTTATTTTGAGATGAAATGTTCATGAATTAATTAACGCAATTAAGAGATTGCTGCATATTCTGAAGATGTCTTTTTTTTGCGACAGCAACAACAGAAATAACAAAAGAATTTGGTACAACAAGATTTTTTTTGTGTAGGTCCTTCATCATTGTCACCGCGCGGAGATGTGAGTGGAGAAACAAACCGAAGGTGACCTTCTTGATCAGTCTCACTTGTCACATCAGCCAAAGCTTCAGTAAGGTTCCCATCATTTTTGTCTGTGTCCCATGAGCGTGGTGTTTGGTCCCAACCACTCGTATAACTTCCAGAACTTGGTGATGATGAATTTGGGGTTACTTTGCCAGGGATAGTGACCGGTGGTGTTTTTGGCTTCTTTTTATGTGCTGCTTGGACACTTGTTACCAAAGAAAAAGTAATAATCAAAAAATATATTTTTTTCATAGTCATTCTTTAAGCCTTCTGAGATTATCGCAATCTGTGTGGCCGCAAAAAAAGCATTCTTGATCTCTTATATGAGAAGATGATTTGTTATTTTTTGTTTGTTCTTGTTGTGTTGCTTTGATTTTCTTAAGACCAACAGCAGCTTTATCTTCCATTGGTTTGAGCACTGCGATAGGAATAGATGCAATAAAGGCGATAATTAATTTCTTCATATGTTTCCTCTTTTCTATACTTTTCCTACGTTATCATGTTTTAAATAAAAAAATCTAGATTTTTTGTAGGAACTTATGACTAATAGTGATGATCGTTTACAAAAAAATATTGCAATGCTGCATTGTGTTTGCCTAGCATGGAACAAATAGTACAATTTTTTTAAAAAGGAGATAGGATGCGCAAGTGCTGTGTACGTATTATTTTTACGGTATTGCTTTTGGGTTTTACTAAAAGTTATGCAAAAGAAAATCTTGTTCAAGGCCACATAAATAGCCTCAAAAACGAATTAAAAGCTTCGCCACTCAATTATAAAGAACGCAGAAAATTAGAGGGCAACCTTCGTGGAGAGCTTAATAATAGAATGTATGGTACCAACAGAAAATCAAAAAAATTGGATAATCCAAAAACGAGTGCATTAGCACGTTCCATTATTAATTCGTATGAAGATATTGCGCAGAAAAAGGGAAACCACATGCAAGCTGCCCATAATTATGCAGAACGCGCGATGGGCGTCATTGGATTGCATATTAACCCTCGTGGTGGTGGTGGATCTAAAAAATCTTCAGCGCGCGCAGCAGTGCACCCAACAGCTGCCGAACCAGCAAAAACAAAGTCGAGTGGCTGGTTGCAAACGATCGAAAATGCAATGGGAGGTGAAAACACTTCGGGTGCTGCGCAAACAACGTCATCAGGAACGCGCGGCGGCGCAGTAGCGGCTGGCGCGGCGGGCGCAGCAGGAGCAACGGCTGGTTCCCTCGCTACTTCAAAACGTGCGCAAAGAATGCATGAAAAGCGAGCAAAAAGAGCTAAAATGAGCGAGGAAAAAAAGAAAAAGAATCAAAGCAAAACGAAAAAAACACATCCCAAAAAAATGCGCGCAGAAAAACAAAAGAAAAAAGCAGCAAAGAAACGTAAAAAAGCAGCGCAAACAGCATAAAATTAAAAACGAGGGCACATCGCGATGAGTGCCCTCATTTTCTATGCCAAATTCTATGCCAAATCGCGCGTTAATTTTTTTATTTTTTCATTAATGGCAGCGAGTGCGTTTTCATTTTCATGATTTTTTAATACTTCATCGATATATTCAACCAATAATCTAATAGTATTTTCCGTGATGCCTCGTGTTGTTATGGCGGGTGTGCCAAGGCGAATGCCACTCGTTATCCATGGTTTTGCAGGATCAAAAGGGATGCAACTTCTGCTGACGGTAATGCCCGCTTTTTCTAAGGCGACTTCTGCCGCTCGGCCCGAAACATTTTTACTGCGCAGATCAAGCACAAATAAATGATTATCGGTGCCGCCAGCAACAATGCGATATTGAAGATCTAAAAATAGTGAAGCCATCAGTTGAGCGTTTTCTATAATCTTTTTTTGGTAATCTTTGAACGAGGGTTGTAATGCTTGATGAAATGCGATCGCTTTTGCGGCAATCATATTCATGAAAGGACCGCCTTGCGATCCGGGCATAATCGCGCGATCAAGATTTTGCGCGTGTGCATTTTTGCACATAACAAGCCCACCGCGAGGCCCTCGTAATGTTTTGTGCGTGGTGCTTGAGACAAAATCAGCATAAGGTACTGGACTTGGATGAAGCTGTGCGGCAACTAATCCTGCAATATGAGCAATATCAGCCAGAAACAAAGCGCCTACTTTTTTGGCAATTGCTGAAAAACGTTCAAAATCAATGATGCGTGAATATGCCGAAGCACCTGCAATAATTAATTTTGGTTTATGTTCTTGGGCGATTTTTTCAATAGCATCATAATCAAGTTGTTCTGATTCTTTATCAACCGTGTACTGCACGGAACGGTAGAGAGAACCAGAAAAGTTGACCGCATGGCCGTGTGTCAGATGGCCACCTTCTGCTAAACTCATGCCCATAATAAGATCACCTGGTTGTAAACAGGCAAAATAAACTGCCATATTTGCTTGCGATCCAGCGTGTGGTTGTACGTTAGCATGTTCAGCGCCGAATAATTCTTTACACCGTTCTTGAGCAATAATTTCTATCTCATCAACAAATGCACATCCGCTATAATAGCGTTTACCAGGATATCCTTCAGCGTATTTGTTGGTCAAAACGGAGCCCATGGCTTCAAGGATTTCTTTATCAACATAATTTTCCGATGCAATGAGATCGATCGTTTCTTTCTGACGCTTTTTTTCTTGATCCATGAGTGCTTGAATCTTGGTATCAAGGTGACTTTGGTTTTTCATAAAAAATCCTCAATGAGGGGCAATAAAAGGTATTAGTTTTAAAAAGATTTCTTTTACAGTATTCTATACCTATATACTAGCATTAATAACGTTATTTTTGTAAAAGGGATCATCAGTATGTTCATTCAAAAAAAATTGATGCTTATTCTCTTGCTTCAAAGTTTTACTATGTTTGGTAGCCAAACCATGTATGTGGGTAAGATCCAATTCCCTCCATGCATTGAATGCGCGCCTCCTATGCCATCATTACTCTATAAAGGTGGTGAGCATTGTGTTGATGTTGATAAACATGATACGCGTATTCCCCGCAGAGCAACCTATGAACTTTATGATGATCGTGTATGCTGCGAATTTTATATTCTTATTACCGAATATTTAAAAAGACCGAACGCAAATGATTTTGCTCATCTTGAAACATCTGATCAACATCCCTATGCTTTTTATCATGTCAAACGCATGTCGACGATAAAAACAATAGTTGATGAACACCAAACAGGCACTTCAGTGCCATTAAATCCTGGTGAGAAAATAGAATATTGGGAAATTACCAAGATGGAAAAAAAGGATCAGGATAGTTCTCAAGACCCATCTGATACCAAAGATAACAATAAGAATAATGAGCAGCTTGATAAGAAAGATGACGCTCGAAAAAATGATCCTGAAATGATACTTCCTGTACTTCCTGATAACACCCTTATCTTTCTTATGAATCCGACTTTTGTTGAGGTAGTTACTGAGTCATGGCGTCCTGATGATGCAACAGTGCCATTGCCTACATTGAAGTTTCGTGATGAAATTGATGAAAAAACATTACACGCAGTAGGTGCACGAATGGTATGCGCACTGCTTGATTTTAAATGCATTCATAAAAAGCCAACCAAAACGATTGCAGCTATTGCACAAAATCGCACTATAACCGTGCAGAATCCTTTAAACCGATACATCCTTAATTCATGAAAGAATTCACTGTATTAGGTATTGAAACATCTTGTGATGAAACGGCAGCTGCTATTTATCACACGCGCAAAGGGGTTCTTTCAAATGTACTCTTTACCCAAGTTGAACTCCAAAAAAAATATGGCGGCGTGGTTCCAGAAGTTGCTTCGCGCACGCATTTAGAAAAAATTACTAATATTATAGAAGAAGCACTCGCAACAGCTGCAACAACGCTCGACGACGTGGATGTTATTGCCGTTACGAGCAAGCCGGGTTTATCGGGTGCATTGTTGATCGGGCTCTCATTTGCAAAAGCGCTCGCATTTGCAAAACAAAAAAAAATCATTGGCATAAATCATCTAGAAGGACACGCGTTTTCTGCATCTATTGAGCATGATGTACCATTTCCGCATCTGTGCTTAACAGCATCCGGTGGACACACGTCACTTTATCTTATGCATAACTACGGTGAATACACGGTATTAGGATCAACGCTCGATGATGCTGCCGGTGAAGCATTTGATAAAATTGCAAAGCTGTTGCATTTGCCCTATCCGGGCGGGCCTGAAATAGAAAAATGCGCGCACATGGTACATTACGAAGATTTTTATAAATATCCACGCAGCATGGCACATAGTTTTGACTTTAGCTTTTCTGGGCTTAAAACTGCGGTGCTATATGATATGATAAACCGTGGATTTTATGATTTGAAAGCAAAAACATTGCTGCCTTCATTGACGGAGCTTGAAATAAATAAGATTGCAAGTTCACTGTTGGTATGCATAGAAGATATTTTTATACATAAAATTGAGCATTGTTTAAAAGAATATCCTCAGCTAAAAGCAGTCACCTTTGTTGGCGGTGTTGCGTGTAACAAGTATCTTAAAAAAGAATTGCAAACGTTTTGCTCATCAAAAAATATTAATTTTTATACGCCTTCAGCACAGTACTGTACTGATAATGCTGCTATGATCGCTTTTGTTGGCCATTATCGTGCGCAACAAAATCTTTTTTCGGATTTAAGCTTAGATATTTTTTAACGCGAACTCGATGAACTTACAATAAACCCAAGGACGTCATCCCGAGGCTTTAGCCGTGGGGATCCAAACTTTAATTAATTGCTTAAAGGAACTAATTTTATAATTGGATTGCCACGCATTCGCTTGCAATGACAATTTCGTTTTCAATACGCATTTGCTGGGATATAGGTCAAATCAAATTTTGCGGTTTTTAAGCTCTATTTACTGCAGGGAACATTGCTTTTGCCACCATGATGAGTTTTTGTTTTCTTCTTGAGGCATTTGTTGAACATTAGGTTTCTGGGTGACAAATTTTGCTTCGCGCGCAATATTAAGTATTGGACCTTCTATGAAAATACTTCCTTCCCGGCTATCAATTAACTTAACATTCAAGTCTACAATTGTCCCATCAGGAAATTTCCAAAATTCTACGCGGCCGCCATCGACCATGATAAAAGAAAGAAAATCTTTGATTATGTCTTTATCAATAGTGATTTCTTCACTGCCGTTAAACTGTTTTTTTGCTTCGTTTAATCTTGAAAAGGCGTCAGAAGATAGGACATACTTTTGTTTTTGTAAACTGATGAATGATTTTCGTGCCATTGTTTCTAACTGGTCTAATGTTTTTAGATCTTGATATCTGCCCGGCTGTTCATCATCTTTTTTGAACGTGATGCAATATCTAACCTTGGGTTTTTGCATGCTAAGTGAAGTGAAAGAACATGACATTAACATTATGAAGCAAAAGAAAGCTTTTTTTATAATCATATCGTAGTTCCTGTTGTAAAAAAATGTGTACCCAATAAAAACATTACTACGATACTATATTTCTTAATAAGAGAAAAATTTTTGAAAATGTATCTAAAAACTCTTTCGTGATTTCCGTAAAAAATTATGTCACGAAAGAGTTTTTTTCGTGATTTTTATTATGCAGGGGAAGATGATCCTGATCCAGAAGGTGCTGTGCCATTTTTCTTTTGAATAGATTCAAAAAATTCTGCATTAGTTTTATGCTTCTTCATTTTATCAATTAAGAATTCCATGCCTTCAACCGTATTCATGGTGGCTAAAAGTTTATGCAAAATCCATGCTTTGTTGAGCTCATCAGGTGGTAATAAAAGATCTTCACGACGAGTACCTGAAATAAGTAAGTCAAATGCAGGGAATAAGCGTCTGTTAGATAATTTACGGCTTAAATGCATTTCCATGTTACCAGTTCCCTTGAACTCTTCGTAGATAACTTCATCCATGCGAGAGCCTGTTTCAATAAGGGCCGTAGCAATAATGGTAAGTGAGCCACCTTCTTCGGTGTTACGCGCGGCACCAAAAAACCGTTTTGGCCGTTGGAGCGCGTTCGCATCAATACCACCGGTTAAAATTTTTCCTGAAGCGGGTGCAGTTGTATTGTAAGCGCGTGCAAGACGAGTTATAGCATCAAGAACGATGACAACATCTTTACCGACTTCAACAAGACGTTTTGCTTTTTCAAGTACGAGTTCAGCAACTTGTACGTGACGCTCGGCAGCTTCATCGAATGTGGAACTAATAACCTCGGCATTTGCCCCTTTAATCGAGCGGCGCATATCAGATACTTCTTCAGGACGCTCGTCCACCAGTAACACAATCATGTATACTTCGGGGTGATTGGTTAAAATGCTTTGCGTAATTTCTTTAAGCAGCACGGTTTTACCAGCTTTTGGCGGTGCTACAATTAAACCACGCTGACCTTTACCAATTGGTGAGAAAATATCCATAAGGCGCGTGGAAATAAAAGCTGGATTAGCTTCTAAATTGAATTTTTTATCAGGATGTAATGGGGTGAGGCGATCAAAAAAGAGACGATCACCGAGTGTAGACGGATCAACAAAGTTTACTTTGTCGATTTTTAGAAGGGCAAAATATTTTTCACCTTCTTTTGGTTTGCGGATAACACCAACAACGGTATCACCTGTTTTTAGACCAAATCGTCTGATTTGTGAAGGAGAAACATAAATGTCATCGGGTCCAGATACATAATCAAATTTTGCAGAACGTAAAAAACCAAACCCATCCGGTAATTTTTCTAGAACTCCTTCAACTTCCAGTTCTTTATCTGGATTTTCTTGAAGTTCTTTAATTTTTTGAATGAGCATTTCTTTTGACATAAGAGTTGCGCCAACAACTCCTAATTTACGAGCATATTGATTTAAATCTGCAAGACTCATTTTAGCTAATTCTTGCGTAACCATTTTTTTGGATCTCCTTGAATGTGTTAGGACGTGAAAAAATCATAAGATAGTGTTAGACCTGAATTGTTATTAACGACTTTGAATACAAAAAATAAAAGGTACCTCTATTTCAATTACTTAAAGTTTGATCAGAATTTATAGGTTAAAATGGCACCGAAATAGTATCTGAATATTTTACTAGCAATACAGTCATCTAAAAAGATGATGCATTAAGGAAATTTTATTTAAGAATACGTACCTTAAACTCATAAATTCATATAAGTACGTATGTAATTAATTGAATGTAATAAATTATTTTGCTTCTTTATATAATAGTAGCATAAGTGGGCTGGCAATGTAAATGGATGAGTAGGTGCCAAAGATTATACCTATGAGAAGCGCCAGGGATAAATCTCGTAAAGCCTCACCGCCTAAAATAAACAATGAAAGTACTACTAATGCTGTTGAAAAGCTCGTTAAAATAGTACGTCTTAATGTCTGATTAATACTTGTATTTACAATCTTTGCAATTGGTACACCACGCATTGATTTAATGTTTTGCCTAATTTTAGTAAATATAACGATAGTATCATTAATTGAGTAACCAAGAACTGCTAAAATAGCACTTATAACATTGATAGAAATCTCTTTATCGAGAAGCAAAAATATACCCAAAATTACTATTGCATCATGCAATAAAGATACTACCGCACCTACACCAAAACTGATTGAAAAAAACCTGAGCCAGATATACAGAAGCATTAAAATAAGAGCGAGTGTTACAGCGTATATTGATTTCCGTGCCAATACTTCACCCACGCCACCGCTAACGCTATCAACTGATAGGATAGTAATAGCACTATCGTTCAATCCTTCTTGTAATGCTTTAAGCATAGCTTGGCCTAAACCTTTAACATCGGTAGAAAATTCTTTAACGCGGACTAATACTTCTGTGTTAGAGAAGTCACGCATAACAGGATTATGCCACCCATTCTTTTCTAAAACTTCTTTGATTGCAGCATCCGAAACTGGTTTTGAAAAACGGAAAAGAAGCTGAGTTCCTCCCGTAAAATCGACACTGTAGCTAAATGCATAGCCACGCGTTGAGACTCGATAAAAATAGAGGCCCGCAAAGCCGACCAACAAAACGAGGGAAAAAATGGCGCAAACAAAGCGATATTTTAGAAAATCGATCATGAAACTCTCCAGGGACAACTCATTGTCAAGAGGTGCTTGATACTTATTTTTTTGATTTCAGACTAGGGTACCGCACGCAGATACGTTGTCAAGGTTATGAACGCGTAGCGAATATCGAAACGTAACGTCTGCCTTTACGGCCATAATGAAATTTAACAAATCCTGCATTTAAAGCAAATAGGGTGTGATCAGAGCCCATGCCCACTAATTTACCTGGATGGAAACGAGTGCCACGTTGGCGTACTAAAATTTCTCCACCGGTTACTTCTTGGCCATCAAAAAGTTTGACGCCTAAACGCTTACTTTGGCTATCTCTGCCATTCTGGGTCGATCCGCCCGATTTACTAGTTGCCATTGTTATCCTCTGTAAAAGAGCCTTTTTAGCCTAAATTTCAGGTTAAAAAGCATAAAAATAGGGGAAATAATTATGATATGTTTTAAGAAAAACACATAGTTTAGTATTGCATAAGAGCTAAAAATGTCAAGGCAATGCTTATTTTACTAAGCTAAAGTTGCTCTAACCGAATTTTCTAATGTCCTTTTGCTTTGGACTGTTGTTTTGGGGATTGTGCAGCCTCTAACTCACTAGTATATCTCTTATCCTGTAGTATAGGTTTTGCTGTAGGATCTGCATTGAACTTGAGTAGTGTATTTACCAATTCGGGTAATTGTAACTCAGTAGCCCTATCAAGAGGGGTAAGGCCACCCTTACTTGGAGCATTAGGGTTAGCACCTTTTTCAAGAAGCATGGTAGTAATTGTTTTATTGCGATTATTTACAGCAGAATATAATGGCGTGTACCCATAAGAATCTTGCTGATCGATAATTGTTTTGTATCCCGGTAATGATAGCAATTTCTTCACGACATTAGCTTGATTGTTTTTTACTGCTGTGCTTAGGATTGTTTCTCCGTTGTTGCTTATAAATGCAATAGTAAAATCAGGAGCATTGATAAATTCTTCTAAAAACTTTTCTTGATCCTTGGGACCTTGTCCGTAGGCAGCAATCTTATCATACAGCGCATTAAATTTTTCCTGGTATGATGTGTTTATAGCTCTTACGTCATGGATAATTATACATATCAAAAACAAAGAATATATTTTTGTATTCATGGGATATCCCTCTTTTTTGATTACGTTAAACACCGCGTGTTAATTTTCCTTTTAAGGTCTCAAGCTGTATTATTAGTTTTCTTAGAGCATTGCTTAAAGTATTATCTTCTATGCGAACTCTTTTTTTAGCTGTTTTTTTTATTATCTGGAAAGGCTTCCCTGTATAAGCAAGCATAGCTTCATACATTTTTTCTAGATTTGTATATCGTATGCTTTCTCGCTCAGGATTAGCATGAGATTCTGTTGCTGAAATATCATCAATCGCCCTTTTTACCAACTCCATAGGAGATTTATTATATCTCTTTTTTCCTGAAATTAATTTGGATTCAACTTCAGCTCCTGGATTAGCTCCAGATTCAAGTAAGAGCTTTACAATCATGACTGTTTTTTTTGAAGGTTTTTCCTGAAGAATTGCCTGATGTAATGGCGTGAATCCATCATTATTAACTATATTTGGACTTGCACCGGCTTTTAATAACGCCCTAACAGTATCAGCATCATTTCTATCAATGGCCAAGATAAGGGCACTGTTACCAAATTTATTTGTTTGATTAATAAATTCGTGTTCATGTTCAAGCTGAGACGCTTTTTGAAGGATTAGATTGGTCATTCTTGAATTTACGGCGGTTGCTTGATGTAACATAGTATTTCCTAAAAGGGTAGTGATAGTGATATCAGCTCCCTTATTAAGCAGCTCGCTTACTAAATCTTCAAACCCTGAAGCAATGGTATCAAATAAAATGGTTTTGCCATTTTGATCTTGGATATTAATAGTATTGTTGTTAACATTTTTGTTGATAAAGTCTTCTAGTAACTCATACTTGCGCTTATTTGTATTTTGTAGTATTTCATTTCTACGGCTAGCAAAGGTCTCTCGTGGCATTTCATCTATCTCTTTTTTTGTTGCTACGCCTAAGATTCTTTTGGCTTCGCGAATATATGCTTTTTTAAAATTTCTTCTGAGCTCATCAAGCTTTTCAAGATATTTTTCTTTCAGCTGTGTTCGGAGCATGGCAATTTGCTCAGCAGCTTCTTGTATTCTTTGTCTTTGGCTTGCAGTGATTGGGTGATTTAGAAAAAATAATAACACTATAACGAAAAAAATATTTTGTTTCATAAATACTTCCTTTAAAGATATGTATCAAATTAATATTGGGCCATTCTTTAAAGCAAGAATTTTTTTAAATTTATACTGCTACCTCAACATTATATTTATTTTTCCAACATGCGAGTGCAACAGGAAAATGTGGCAATGCTAACGAGAGTAACGCTTTTGCATAGTCGCGAATTTCTTGCTGCGCGCCAGTATGTAAACGTAAGCGCATAAAATGCATTAACGAGTGCAAATTACACGTAAAAATGAATTCAGTATAGGTGCACAATGGCAGTAATCCACGCGCTTGTTCACGTGCAACGCCTTTTTCAAGTAAAAACTCGTACGCCTTGACTGCCTCATCAATACTTTTTTTGTAGGTGGCAAGAAGGGCGTCGTCTGAAAACGATCCCATTGAGCATTGTCTGTTGGTTGCATCTTGATGACGCCAGTGGGGAGGAATATAAAATTCAAGCGGTGCTTTAACATACCGATAACTAATTTCATTATATGAATTCATACGATGGCGCATCCATTGGCGCGTAACAAATAGTGGTGCTTTTATGCGAAATGAAAATTGATTGTGCTCAAATGGACTCGTGTGATCGTGTTCAATTAAATATTTAATTAAATTTTTATCGCGCTCGCTCACTGTGGTGGCAACTTTTCCGAATGATACGCGCGCTGCGTTAACAATATCTAAATCCGATCCAGAAACGCGCACCAAGCTTACAGAACTTATGCCATCTAAAAGCGGGTCGCAATGCGGAATTGTAGTTTCTGGAATACTATTTTTTTCCGTTAACATAAAAAGCCTTTCTGCTATTTTTAATTGTCCTTAGTGTACCGTTTTTTTTGCGCGCGCGACAGTGGCATTAAAACGCGCGTTCAAGATTTTTGTGCACGCGCTGCTTGAACATGTACGCGTGAACGTAGTATGCTCTATACATAAAAATGCGTGCGGTAGTAAGTTGAAATATAAAGAAAAAACTCTACACAATGACATGCAAAGGATCCCACTATGAATAGTTTTTCTCACAAAGTAGCACTTCTGCTATGTTCATTTGGATTAATTTTTTGTCTTAATGGTATGAAAAAAAATCCTTTTGATCGTATTAAGTCGCCAAAAACAAAAGGGTCGACTATTGGGGAAGAAGAAAAAATGCTTGTAGGATTGTCAGCTGCTTTAAATGACCAATTTAAGCTGATGCAAGAGGCCTATGATGTAAAGTTTGCAGAACATGAACGTGCGACCCTTAATCACATCGAAGATATTTGTGGTGATCTTGGTAGTCTCACTGCCAGAATTGAGACTCTTGAAAAAAGAAATGCACGCCTAGAAGGAAAATTGAAAGCGTTGAGAAGTAAAAATGAAAGTTCCGACGTAATAGTTGTAAAAGAAGTATCGAAAAAGAAGAAATCGAAACAGAAAAGCAAAAGTGCGATAGTTAGAGAAATAACACCGAAGCCTGGTCAAGCAGAGGGCGGTAAAAAACACCGTCGAAGAGCGCTTACAAAAGAGGCAGCATCTGCAGCAGCTAGGAAAAGAGTAGAGCGAGGTGATTCATGTCGCATAGATTCTTTGGAAATTCCCGAAATCGCTACATTTAAGACAGCGGAGAGTAGCGACGATATACATGGTAGCCAGCAGCTGCTTAGTAGATCATCTGCCCAAGTAGCAACGCCAGACAGAGGCTTATCGCTACATGCTTTGGCCACTTACCAAGAGGGGCTTAAAAAAGTTCATCTTCAAAGAAAGTCTTCTCAGGTTAATGCATTGGTTCTGAGTGAAGAAGATTTGGCGTCTGCTTTACAGGATTCTGATGATATTCAGATAAACAAATGATTAATAATTCGTAATTATTTTGTTACTTCTTGCCAGTTAGAGCCGACATGCGTTGAAACTTTCAAAGGTACATCATCCCACTTAACAACATGTTCAAGAACATCTTGTACTATTTTTTCTGTTTCTTTGAGCTCAGATTCAGGAACTGAAATGATAAGTTCATCGTGGATTTGAATAACAAGTTTTGCGCCCAATTTTTTCTCTTTAAATGTTTTATCTAAGGCGATCATGCCGCGTTTCATAATCTCGGCGGCAGTACCCTGTGCTTTTGTGTTAATGGCAACACGGCAAGCAGCTTCATATAAATTTTTGTTTTTCTCGTAAATGCCGGGTATAAAACGTCTTCTTCCATAAAAGGTAGTTACGTAGCCATACTTTTTAGTTTCATGAAGAACATTTTCCATCCATGTTGAGACGCCCGGATATTGTGCAAAATATTTTTCGATATAATGCTTAGCATCGGTAAATGAAATACCAAGATCTTGCGATAAACCGTATGCAGTTAATCCATATAAAATGCTGAAGTTGATACGTTTGCCAATTTGACGTTGTTCATGAGTAACTTTATTAATCGGAACATCAAAGAGTCCTGCAGCAGTTTTTGCATGAATATCTTCATCATGTAAAAAAGCTTGTATGAGTGTCGGATCCTGTGAGAGAAATGCTAGAACGCGCAACTCAATTTGTGAATAGTCGGCTGAAAGAAAAACATGCCCTGCCTCTGGCTTGAATGCTGAACGAATGTGAATATCATAAGGAGTTTCAACAGGAATATTTTGCAAATTTGGATCAGAACTAGAAAGCCGGCCGGTAGCAACACCCGTTTGACTAAAATTCGTATGAATTTTGCCAGTTTCAGAATTAATATAGGTTGGCAATGCATCAATATAAGTGCTTTTTAGTTTTGAGAGTTCGCGGTATTGTAATAACAATTTTGGCACAGGGTGTATTTTGGCTAATTCTTGCAGTACTTCAACATCGGTTGAATAGCCCGTACGCTTGGTGCTTTTTTTGTAGGTAGGTAATTTTAATTCATAAAATAAAAGTTGTTCTACCTGTTTTGGCGAATTTAAATTAATGTCCTTAGATGTTGCGCCACTTAAATCTACGATGAGCGTGCGCACGGTTTCTAAATCTTTAGTTACCATTACATCAAGTTTTTTAAGCACGGTTGTATCGAGATAAATGCCCTCGGCTTCCATGGAAAATAAAATGGGGATGAGCGGCAGTTCAATATCATAATAAAGAGTGTCCATTTGTTGTTCGTGCAGGGCCTTTTTTAAAATGGGTACAAGCTGCATGGTTTGATGTGCGTCAGCTGCGGCATATTCAGTTGCTCCTGCAAGAGGAACTTCAGCAAAGTTTTTTAATTTTTTATCAGTAACAATCTGTGCAAATGTGAGCATAGGTTCATGTAAATAGAGTTCTGATAATGCTTTGAGATTAATGCGTTGCCAATCTTGGGTGACAAGTTGTGCCGCAAGCATGGTATCGAAAGTCAGGTTGTTGACGCCTTGCTTATAGTGCCACAAAGCAAGCTCATCAAATTTAGCATGATGCATGAATTTTTCTATGTTTGGGTCTAACAACAACGGCGATAATGCGCGCAATACTTCGTCACGTGAAAGTTGTTTTTCGCCGGTGACATGGCCGAATGGAATATAATAAGCAGTTCCCTTATGGGTACACACACTTACGCCAACAAGATGATTTTCAAGAGGCTTTAAGCCATCAAGTTCTGTATCAAAAGCGAAAACTTTTGCTTTTTTTATTTCATCGCAAACAGCCGTAAGCTCTTGCTCGGTGGTGACCGTTTTAAATTTGTATCCCTTTGTTTCTGATAACAAAGCTACCGGCTGCACAGCCTCAGGTGTTGTTTTTGCAATTTCTTCTAGCAGTGATTTAAAATTTAATTCTTTAAAAAGTGGTTGTGCATTTGCCCACGCGTTTTGATCAAAAGCGAGTGCTTGTTCCGCATATTGTAAATCATAATAATGAAGGCGGAATAATTTCTCACTTAAAAACGCGTTTGCTATTTGTTCTGTTAATAAAGTGCGCGTGCGTTCTTTGGCAACTTCGCCAATACGCGCGTACAAATCTTCAAGAGAGGCGAACTGTTTCACCAGTTCAGTCGCGGTTTTTTCCCCAATGCCTTTTACACCGGGTATATTATCCGAAGTGTCGCCAACCAGCGCAAAGTAAAAAGGTAACTTCTCAATAGGAAATCCTTTTGCTTCTAAGAATGATGCGGGGGTGATAAAGGCATCCTTAAACGCGTCATATATTGTTACGTGATCACCGAGGGTTTGTGCCATATCTTTATCGGACGTTAAAATAACGACATCTTTTCCTTGGCGAGCGTAATCTTGGGCAAGCGAATATAATAAATCATCAGCCTCTACGCCAGGTTTTTCAATCTGTTTCAGGCCAATAAGGTCAGCAAATTGTTGAATATATTTTTTTTGTTCAAAAAGATCGCTTGGAGGGGCTTGGCGTGTCGCTTTATACGCAGGATATATTTCATGACGAATCGTTTCGCCTTTACTATCCCACACGAGTGCCATATGTTTGGGATGAAATGTGTTCATAATTTTTTTAATCATGCGGCAGAAACTATAGACGGCCTGAACGGGAATCCCTTGAGGAGTATGTAAAGGACGTACGCCATAATAGGCACGATATAAAAAACCAGAACCATCTATAAGAAAAATTGCATCGTTTGCTTTAGGTAATGTCACGCTAAAATCCTTTTTTGTGAACGAGGAAAAGAGTATACTAACAAAAAATGTAATAATGAAACGAGTGAAAAGCCCGCAGTTACCATAAAAAACGTTCGTTTTCATATAATAAAGTATAGAAATTATGCAAAAAACAATCAAATTTATATCGGTAAAATTTTCTAATATACAAATTTCAAAAAAATTAAGCTTGGGTGTTTTGATTTTAATGGGGGGCCTGCATTTAATGGCAATGGAGTATACCGATGCGTCAAAGTTAATAAGTTATGAGTGTATGCACTATGGGCGACATAAGAATGTTGCTCATAAGGCTATTTGCACTAATCTTTTGGATGCAACTGATCAATTTGAGAATATTTTTTATGGTGTTTATAAAAAGAATTTAAAAACAGTTACTTATGGGCAACACCCAGCACTTAGTTTTGTATGTGAGGCCACAACAAATCCTTTTTATGGTACTGTTGATTTGTGGGAAACTATACCATCGTCAAAAAATCTTGCAGGCAATCGTTCATGGTGTGGTGTTATTGAAACTGATCGATTAAATCCACGGCTTATCCAAGACAATCTTAACCGTTTTACTTGTACAACAAACACAATGGCAAAGCTTTTAAAAGGCGATCAAAAAAAGCTTGAAGAATATATAACAATTCGTTCTGGCACTTTACGATTTTTTGATCTACGAGTACGCAAATATCATGAAGAACAAATTTCAAATATAGATATCATGGTACCAATTACCTGTTCCACGTGTGGCAGCACAAATTGTTCGGCAGCAGGGCTTTCCTGTGCTGCAGGGCAACCTTGCTTAGCATCTATTTTTTGTGGCCTGGGGGCAATAGAACAGCTAGTGAGTTATGCCTGGATATATATGCTTGCTACCAACAAAAAAGTGCGTTCGCAGCATTTTTGTATAACGGAGTCAGACGTTAAAACAATCAGCGCCATTAAATTAGCAGTCAAAAAAGCTCGCGAAGATACTTTAAATTTAGAACAATAATATAATGTTTGTCCAAGTTCGCCTTTTAAAAGGTTTTCAAGAACCTCTCATCTATGGAGTTCCCTCGCATGCTCAAGAGAAAGCGTGCGTTGGTTCTTTTGTACGCGTGCCTATAAGAAATAAAACGAGTGCAGCGATTGTTGAAAAAGTCTTTGAACAAAAACCTGAAACCTCGTTTGTCATTAAAGATCTTGAAGATGTTGAGCAGTTTCCTTCAGACGCGTGTTATCAACAGTTTGTCGCGCAGTTAGCTGATTATTATCAAGTTGATTATCTTTTTTTTGTTAAACGAGTGCGTCAATTTTTGTTGAGTGCAACCGATGATGTCGTTGCGCGCGAATTGTTGCCATCGGAGATGGAACCCAAAAAGGGTGCGGTGCTTACGCAAGAACAAGAAGCAGTGTTCTCGTTTTTAAAAGAATATCTCGTGCATCCTGCGTTTTGCCCAACCGTGTTGCACGGCGTAACAGGATCGGGCAAAACAGAAATTTATAAAAAATTGATGGAAGTTGCTTTTGCTCAGCGCAAAACGGTTTTGTTATTATTGCCTGAAGTAAGTTTAGCTGTGCAATTTATGGTGCTTTTGCAAAATCAATTGGATCCGAGTATCCCACTACTTTCTTTCCATTCAGCCACGAGTCAAAAAGAAAAAAAACGGTTGTGGCAGATGCTATGCGCCGAATCACCTTGTGTCATTATCGGCGTGCATTTACCTATTTTGTTACCCATCGCACATCTAGGGCTCATTATCATTGATGAAGAACATGATGTTGGTTATCAAGAAAAAAAGCATCCCAAAATTAACACCAAAGAAGCGGCATTAATGCGTGCAAAGCTTGCTGGTATTCCGATTCTTTTAGGATCTGCAACGCCATCGCTAACATCCCTTTATAATGTAAAAGAAAAAGGCTGGCCTTTTTTCCAAATAAAAAAACGGTTCAGTGGCAATTTCCCTCAGGTTGTTTTGGTTGAACTAACCAATAAAATGAAAAAAAAGCGTTCGTTTTGGATCAGCAAAGAATTAGAAGATGCCATCCAGGATCGTTTAACAAAAAAAGAACAGATACTTATTTTTTTAAACCGGCGCGGCTACAGCTTTTTTGTGCAATGTGCAGCATGCAGTTTTATTATTACCTGTGCCAATTGTTCAGTAAGTTTAACGTTGCACGAAGATCAGCAGCTTACGTGCCATTATTGCGGTTATACGTTGCCGATGCCAAAACAATGTCCAGGTTGTAAAGCAGATGAATCGCAGTTGCTCAAAAAAGGAATCGGCACGCAACAATTGGTTTCGCTTTTACAAAAATTATTCCCAAACGCGCGCATTGAACGGGCGGATATGGATGTAACGATCAACAAAAAAAAATGGCAACAAACGGTGCGCGCGTTTCATGATGGCGCGATCGACATTTTAGTAGGCACGCAGACGATCACTAAAGGCTATCATTTCCCGCGCGTTACACTCGTTGGCGTCATTTGGGCGGATCTTGCAATTCACACGCCATTATATAATGCCTCGGAAGTTGCGTTGCAACAGCTCATTCAAGTTGCAGGGCGCGCCGGAAGACAACATGAAAAGAGTCTTGTTATTATTCAGACAATGCGCGAAAATCCACTTTTTGAATATTTGCATGAGGTCGATTACCTTTCTTATTATCAGCACGAGAGTGTGCACAGAAAAGAGTTAAGATATCCTCCCTTTGTTCGTTTAGTTGAACTTGAACTCAAACATCATGATGAATCAGTTGTTGACAAAGAAGCGAAATTTTTAGGTACTGTGTTGCGCAAGAAAATTGCTGATCACGATCTTGAGGTTGCCGTGCTTGGACCTGCAAAACCGCCGGTGCATAAAATTAAAAATTTTTATGCACGGAAAATGTATTTAAAAAGTGAAAGTATGGCGCACATTGCCTTGTTATTCCAAACAATCGATAAACGCTATTTCAAAAGTTCACTTTTTTTTACGCCCCATCCATTATCATAGTGCGACGAAACGTACAATAAATACAGGGATGTCATTCCGAGGCGCAAAGCGCCGTGGGAATCCAAACTTTAATTAATTCCTTTAATGAACTAATTTTATAATTGGATTGCCACGCTTTGCTCGCAATTGTAGAAGTTCATAATTTCGGTGAATAAAAAGATACCCACAAAGGGAAATCAGAGTTAGAATTAAATATGCAAATATTAACAATTTTAACAGGAGTTCCTTTTATGGGTATAAATACATCGTATCGTACTTTAGCAAGCAATTCAATTAAATATATGCTAAAATATGTGGAAGAATACGAACTTGTTAAGTCAAAAAAACACCCTCAATTTAAGCGTGTTCGAGAATTTTTTGAAGCCAGAGAACTCTGTTTTCAGAATTTTTATAAGCTTTACAGACGCTACAAAGCTGCTCAGGAAATTCCCGAACTTTTGTTGCCTATAAGACGCGGTCCCAAGCCTAAGTTTGAAGAAATGCCGCTTGCAGATGATAGTCTTGTAAAACAAATTTTAGAGTATCGGAAATCAGGTTTAAATAGGTATGTTATTGCCGCAGCCCTCAAAAAAAATCCCTTGATTAAAAAGGGTTGTTCTGCAAGTTCAGTATATCGAACATTACGAAAATATGGCGTTTCTAAGTTAACTAAACGAGTACAAGAGGAAAAAAGAAAGATCGTGAGAACATTCGCAGGGTCATTAGCCCATATAGATTGCCATTACTTACCTAAAGAAATTGTGCAATCTGAACCTAAAAAGAAATATTTTGTGCTGGGAGTTATTGATGACTTCTCTAGAATAGTTTGGGTTGAAGTAATTGAATCTCTCAAAGCAATAGATGTGACTTTTGCTATGATGGATATCATTTTGCATATGAACCAACGATACGGTATCACATTTGATGAAGCTTTAACTGATAATGGTGCTGAATTTTGTTCAGGTCCAGAAAGATTAAAAAATCATCCTTTTGAAAGATTGCTACTTCATTTTGCTATTAAGCACCGAAGAACCCTCCCTTATAAGCCTCAAACAAATGGAAAAATTGAGAGATTTTGGCGTTCTTTTGATGATGAAGTTATTGAAGGATCTATATTTAACACAATTGATGAACTAAAAGATGCTGTTCTTGGCTATAATTTCTATCATAATGAACATCGGCCCCATCAAGGTTTGGATGGTAAAATTCCATCAGCTTTGTTGAAGGAATCGAGCACACCCGTTTAAGGGAATTAAAAAATTTTCAATTTAACTCTGCTTGTCTCTTTGTGCCAAAAATTATTCACCGAAACTCTGAACACATACAGCAATGACAATTTTGTTTCCAATATGCACTTTATTTTTAAACAATAGAACTTAAAGATTAGCAAGTTAACATTATAAACAACGGTGTCATCCTGAGCGAAGCGTAGGGATCCAGTCTTTAAAATGAAAATCCTAATCAGACTGGATTGCTACGCTCATCTCCGATGAGCTCACAATGACAATTCTGCTTATTGGATCTTTTGTGTTGGATAAGTTTCATGTACTCGAAATTGGTATTAATCAAAATTCTTGATTATTCTCTGCATATTTTTTAAGCGTTAGAAAGGAAAATGACATTTTTGTTTTTGGAGAAAAGAATGATAAAAAATATTTTCCAAGGAATTGCATCAGAGATTTTAAAAAAAAGAAAAAAAGTTAAGCAGCCTACCTTTGTTAAGCCCATGCTTGCCACCCTAACAAAAAAGTATTTTTCCGATGAACATTGGATGTATGAGCACAAATTTGATGGGGAGCGGTGTTTGGCGATTAAAAAAAATGGCGTTGTGCATTTAAAATCGCGCAATAACAGAATTAGCAATACAGAATATCCGGAACTTGTGACTGCGTTAACAAAACAAAAAGCAGATAATTTTATTATTGATGGTGAAATAGTTGCCTGCAATAAAAAAGGGATTTCAGATTTTCAGTTGTTGCAGGGGAGAATGCATTTGCAAGGGATGCAAGAAATCACAGAAAAAAAACGTACCGTGCCAATTAAATATTGTATTTTTGATATTGTATATGTTGATGGCTATGATATAACGCATCTTCCTTTATACGCTCGCAAAAAAATACTCAAAAGATTACTCTCGTTTAACACGACGCTCGAATATACGCGCGAATTGCCCGGTAATGCCCTAATATTATTCAAAAAAGCATGCAGGCTAAAATGGGAGGGCCTGATTGCTAAAAGGCGAGAGGGTATTTATGCAGTTGGCGTACGTTCTCCTAATTGGCTCAAATTTAAATGTAGTGTTGGGCAAGAGCTTGTAATCGGCGGTTTTACCGAGCCAAAAGGATCGCGCTCCTATTTTGGTGCCTTGCTCGTCGGTTATTTTGACAAAAATAAGTTTATGTATGCTGGAAAAGTGGGCACCGGTTTTACGCACGAAATACTTGCGATGCTTGGTAAAAAACTGAAAAAAATTACTACCACAAAATGCCCTTTTGTTAACTATGGCGAAACATTAAGAGGAGTAACCTGGGTGCGGCCAGTTATTGTTGCTGAATTTGAATTTGCGCAATGGACAAAAGGCGGCAAACTCCGAGTTGGCCGCTATAAGGGGCTGCGTGATGATAAAAGTGCACATAAGGTTGTGCGAGAAGCTAAGAGTTAAATTTCTTACTTTTGGCTTTTGTCTTTATATGCTTTCAAAAGATTGTAAAGTTTTTCATATTCTTTGCGTACTGTTTCATTTTGGTAGTTATTTTTTATTGCTTCCGCATATTCCAATGGAGTGACCCAACTGTGACCATCATAAAAAGCTTCATCTAGGTCGGCTCCTTTTTCTAAAAGTTTTTGAATTAAAGCTAATGGCATTTTTTCTTGGCTAAATTGTGTGAAAAAATTCAATAGCGTTAATGGGTGTGGATAAAGATCAATTTTTATATTAGGTGAAAAACCATTATCCAGAAGTATATTAAATATTTTTTCATATGCCTGCATATTATTATCAGAACTTAGTTTGATAATCATTACGCGAGGTGATTTAAAGTTTTCCTTTATGTCTTCGATATCAATTGTTGGACTTTCTAATATGCTTAGCGCAACTCGAGGAGATTTAGTAAATGCTTTTATAAATAATCCAGTAAGGCTCTCAACATTTGTTCCCTGTTGTAAGAGATATTTAGCAACATTAGGTGAATCTGCTTCAATAGCCTTAGCAAGTAATGTATTATCGATAGATGGTCCACGCTCGATAAGATATTGGAGACCTGTTAAAGAATCAGCTTTAACAGCTATATCGCGTAATTTGCTATTATCCAAAGAAAAATTTGCATTGATTGTAGGAATTTCATTAATTTTGTTATCAACAACGTAAGATATTGCCCTGTCAATTTCTTGGGGGTTTCTATCATTCGCAGTAAGGTTTTTTAATTTATTGAGGCTATATAAGACATTATTGATAAATCCTGAAATAGTTTGGGGGTTATCAATGAATTTTTTTGGCAGCTTAACAAGCTCGTTAAAAAGTTCAGGAGTTACCAATGAAAATAATTTTTTAATAATGATGGTATTATAAAAAGGCTTGTTCAAAACCTCTTTATACTCCTTTGATGTTCTCTCCAAGGCAGCGATACTACGTATTATGGCTTGAAAAGTCTTTTTTTGTTGTTCTAAAATACGCCTCTTTTCTTCCAGCTTAGTTGTTTTTGTAATGGGTTTCTCGCTCAGATATTTAGGAATGATATTTTCAACGATATTATAAACTAATTCATACGGGAGCCCATGAGCTACGTTCCCAGTAGGCTTAGGTTCAATACTTGCGCCTTTTGAAAATTCTGATTGTAAATATCCAAGTTGCGATGTCAGTCGAGCGAGTGCTTTTTGTAAATCTTGTCGAGGGTTTGCATAAAGCCCTGAATAAGAAACGAGGGTAAGGATGAATATTGATAAAGATTTCTTCATACATTCCTTTTAACATTAAGCCGTTTTTTTATATTTTTGAAGAAGCTCATAAAGCTTTTTATATGCTGCGCGATCTTTTTCAGGTGTATCAGTATCATTCATTTTATCTTGTGCATACTCAAGTGCGGTAATCGATTGCCACCCATTAAAAAAAGTTTTGGATGGATCAGCACCGTTTTTTAACATTTTTTCAATAAGTGACAGTGCTTGGGGATAAAGAGCTGCTATTGTATTGAAAACTGTTACGGAAGGTGTTTCCTCTATATCCCACAGTATAGTTGCATTAGGAGACATTCCTTTATCTAATAGAACATTAAATATTTGTGTATACATTTTCCCGTCATGTAGAAATTTTAATGTGGGTGTTGTGACTTGAATTTTATACTTTGATAAGTTCGCAAGGATAGTCGCGATATCAATACTTGGACTTTCTAATAAAATCAATGCTGACGCGGGAGAATAATATAAAGCTCGAGAAAATGGGAATGGTACATAGTTGTCGCTCAGATAATCTGAGAGATTAACATTTGCGCCTTTTTGAACGAGATATTTTACCGTGTTTGGTGTAGCATACAAAATGGCTATATTAAGTAAAATATCTTGACCGTGCATAAGGGTATTTGGATCAATGCCAGCATCGACGATATACCGAATAGCTCCATCAATCACTTGAGCTGATGCAGATGGGTATCGTAACAATTTATAATAATACAAAATATTGTTTATGGTACCTAAAACTGTTTTGCTATTAGAAAGAGTTTTAGGTAACTTCATTGAAGAAAGCTCCCTAGGGGTTATTATCCCAAATAATTTTTGCACGATAATTTTCTTAAAATGTGAATTTTGCAAAGCCTCATTATATGCTTTTGATATTTGAGATACTTTGTTGAGATTTTCCAGAATGTTTTTGAAAGTTGCTACACCCCCTGAGCTAAGGGATGTCGGTATAATTTTTTCAAGAATATATTCTCTTATCTCAGGCGGAATTGGAAGCTCTTCCGATCCAAAATATTCTTCTGCCTTTTTTGGGGATAATCTCTTGTTGAGAGATGATTGTAAACGCTCAAGTCGCAATGTCAGTTGAGCGAGTGCTTGTTGTAAGTCTTGTTGAGGGTTTGCATAAAGAAATGAATGAAAAAAGAGGGCAAAAATGAATATCGATAAAGATTTTTTCATATATTCCTTTCAAAGATCTATATTCTTTTTTGTATTTTCATTATAAAAAAACGCTCGTTTGCCATGCAAGAATTGTGCAAAATCTAGTAAATTACTATACTTTTGATGAAATAATCCTATTAAAAAAAATTATAAGAAAAAGAACCACATGAGGATGCTATTATTTTTTGTATTAATTGGCATTGGCTCTATGCATAGCATGGAATGTGATATTTATGATGAAAGAGTACAAAACACAAGAAAGAGAGCTCAAGCTGTCTTAGACAACATATATCTGCCATATTATAACGTGAAAAAGGATACATTCCCTAAATCAAATAGCTTTGACGCATGTTGTGATTGCTGTAAACGTGCAAAAGAATTTCAACAAGAAAGCGAGCTAATATATGAATGGTTTAGGCAGATTTTGGTAGCTAAAAAATATGTGCAGATCAATGATGCGCTTGAACAGCTTAAAGCATTGTATGCAAGCAAATGTAAACAGCACATAGATATGAGTGGAAATGATTTAAGCATCTTATATAACAACTATCATGATTTTGAAATGTATAGCTTGCTATATGTAACAAGCGAAGGAATTACCTGCTCAGATTGTTACCCTGTCTTACCGATCTTTAGAAATATAGAATTGGGCCATAATTCCTAGGGGGATATGGTTCTGCAACAAAGCGCGCGCATGTTCTGTCATCGTATCTGCATCAAGTATTACGAGGAATGAACGATTTACCGTACTATCAAAAACAATAGAAAGAAGAACGCCCTCATCTTCTTGCTTAGCCTGCGGTGCTTGAACAAACACTGGGCTACTTGCATAACATCCTTGTTCTGACCAATAACGATGTTCGCCTGTTTTAATATTTATTTTTGTGATGAGGTGAGGAAACGCATCATGTTTTAATGCGCCTATGCCATAGACATATGTGTAATCTTTTGCCGTGTACATTTTATTGATCGTTGGAAATTCAATAGTCTTATTGGAGAGCATTTGCATAGTAACATCTTTGGTATCAAGAGCGATGCTGATTCGTTTTACAAGAGATGGTGAGAATTCTTGCTCATTATTAGCGCGGCGTAGAACATCAAGAGTGGTTAGGCCAACAAGGCGTGTGTCATTATGAGCGATGATATCAATATTGAGCGTGTTGCCCTGTTCAAATGCATTTATTGTGTTAATCGAATATACCGGTTCTGTTTTGAAACTGCCAACATAGGCGCCGGTACGTTTATTAACAACATGCATGGTGGTTCCTAATTTAGGTTTCCATACAAATGTTTCAATAAAGGCGCCCGAAGCAAAGAGTAAATCAATAGGATTAACCATAAATGGAATCTCAACCAAGATAAGATAGTTTTTACTCATGCCAAAACTACGCATATACGAGGGTGATTTTACGGGCAATGAAGCGATAAGCGTTCGACTTTTTCCGCCGGGTTTGATCTTATAAAAATGATACTGACTTGATGTAGCGAATTCTATCATGTAATTATAAAATTCTTTGGTGAGCGGATCATATAGAAATTGAGCCGATGTTAAATGGCCGTTGAGTGTATCATCAAATTTAACGAGAGCTGTTGTTTTGAGTGTCTTTGGATCAAACGCAACGGGGAGTGGCGTTTCAGTAACGGCGACAAAAATATCATGTAATTTATGAATGGCAATCGTACCATTATCGTAGGGATCATGGCTGGTTACGGCACTCGCCAAGCGTGAGAAAAATCCTTTTGGCTTTTCAGTGCTCATGCTGCTGTCAAATTTGCCATTTTTCATGCAACGTTGATAATATTCGCTTTCTAAAAATTTATTAGAATAATGCACCAAGCCGTTATCGATAGTAAAAGCATGCAACATTGCAAGTCCGTTAAACCAATATTTTACATGGCTTTCACCCAATTCAAATCGTGCTGGGCCTGTGCCAAGAAGTTTACCATGCAACCATGCAGGAATCGTACCTCTGCTTGGCAACGCTATGTTTTGGTATTCCTTTGTTAACGATTGAAACCCGCCTGCTTTGTTACCATGAAATGCATCTGGTGATTGAGTTTGTGTCTCATCAGTATGGTGCACAATAAGTGCTGATGAAATTTGGTCCACAGTTTCTGAATGGGGTGTATTTAAATAGGTATAATAGCCGCTGTAACAAGCCAAAATAACAAAAAAGAAAAATATTATTTTTGATGTAATTTCTGATGAGAAAACCATTGATAACCCCTTTCTTGCCGTTATCTTTTGGCGGTAGCGTTAACGCAAAATGAGAAAAAAGAAGCCGAAACCAATTGCATTGAGAACAAAAAAAGCTTGTTGATTATAGGATTAATTGTCTGATAGAATTTTATTGGCATAATTTTTCCATTTTTTTATTGAATTAGTTAGTAATTTTATTAAAACATAGGTAAGCTGTATTGTCAAATGATTGGCGGCATCAATCATTATTTCAAATGTAAAATATCGAAATTGAGTGGCAAGTTCCATGAATACTACCCTTCATTGGCGTATAATTGAAACTGGATTAGGGAAATTCATCATTCTTAAAGCTGATACGAGTCTTTTATGGCTGGATGTTGATGAGCCGAAGGCACGCGCTTATTCCCAGAAAACGCTCGCCAAATATGTGACTTTTAAGGATGGCGCACGCGTTTTTGCTCAGGAAACGAGTGGCGTTGCCTTGCAACTGCAAGAATATGTCGAGGGCAAGAGAAAAGCATTTTCCCTGAATTTAGAGCTTGTTGGTACCCCATTTCAGAAATCCGTGTGGCGGGCCTTACTTGAAATCCCTTATGGAAAGACGGTCTCCTATCAAGATATTGCCAAAAAGCTTGGTAACCCCAAAGCCTCTCGCGCCGTAGCAAAGGCCGTGGGAGCAAATCCCTTTTTAATACTTATCCCTTGTCACCGCGTGATTGGCAGTGATGGTAGTTTACGAGGGTTTCGCGCTGGCCTTGAGCTGAAAAAGAAACTGCTTGCTCTTGAAGGTGTTAGGTTATAATTCCGTATATTTTGTCGATTTGCCTTTTGCTTTTTCAACAGGATATTTTTGAGCATCCAATTTCATTTTCTTTTCAATCGCTTGTGCCAGATCGATATTATTTTCTTGGCAAAACAAAAGTATACCTTTAGCAACGTCTGCTACTTCATGTTCTATGGCTTCTCGTTTTTGTTCAAGAACGTTGTAAGAGTCTTGCGTATCAGCCCATAAAAAATGCTCCATTAATTCAGATGCTTCAATGGCAATAAGCATGCTCATATTTTTAGGTGAATGAAACTGATTCCAATCTCGTTCTGCAGTAAATTGTTTGAGTTGTTTTTTTATTGTTTCGATGGTTGTCGTGTTATCGTTCATAAATGTCCTTGGATAAAATTATTGCAACATGATGTCGAAGTATTTCATCATTTTACAGGCTTTAATCATGAAGCGAAAGTTATTTTTGGAGAGTATGATGAAAGAAAATCTTTTATGTATGGAGATGTATATGAAGAAGATGATAGGTATATTTTTGATATATTGCTTAAGTATACAGGTAATAAATGCGAACGATATTTTGATTGATTCTTTATTTCAATTAAATCAACTTCTTGTGAATCTCGATCAAGCTTTGCAACGTGCGGGTCATCGCCAACCATCGCAACCTGTTTTTCCCGAACCACAACGCATCCCTCAAAATTTCATTTCTACGGCACGCCCAGGGGAAACAATAGAGAGGGGAAAATTTGTTGAAGATATTCTTGGCATGGGTGAAGAACAATTTAGAAATCAGTATGGCTGGAGTAATACGGGTTTGGAAAGACCTCAGGCAAATGGAAGATTAACTAAATTTCCACAAGATGTTATGGCTTGGATAAAAGAATATCCACGGCGCGCAGCGATATTTCAAGGCGAATTGGTCTATGGAACCAATCAGCAACTTTTACAAGAAATTCAAAAGCAGCAACCCCAAGCACAATTCCGTTATCAACCAAGGTTTATTCTTCGTATTCATGACCCAGAATTTTCTAATCCTACTGATATTCGTTATTTGCAAGCCGATCCTCATAACAGATATACATCATTCCAAATAGCCTCAACTTTTTTTGGCCCTCTTGAGGGTAGTATAATAAAATTTGATAATTCTTTAGGGATTACTCGAAGCGGGCTGGGTATGTTTTATGGAGCAGCACAAGGAGAAGAAGCATCCATATCCTCTGGTGGTGCAACGATCTATAGAAAATATATAATGCCAACGCAAAGAATTGCCGAGGGAAATTCATTTGGATATTTTTATTTATTGCATGATATAAAATCAGGCAATCGTGAAAAGCTTCCATGGGATATTTATCGTCATGCGGCGGATATCGATAGGAATGCTGCTCAAAACTATCAGCCTGCTACCATTCGTAATAATCCCCAACTATTTCAAGACGATGTAAATCATGTAGGTATAGGTAATCATAAATATGTTGTTGTAACCAGTGGCGGAGGCACGTTTCATGGCAATAAACCAGCTGCAACTGATCGGCAAGCAAGACTTGATGTTGTCATTTATCCTGATACAGGAAGAGTTAATCCTGAACAAACACAACTCGTTCATCAAATCTTTACTGCAGCGTATAGCCTAAGGGGTGGCAGGAGTAATCAGAATCAAAAGAGCTTAGCGCGTATGGTTTTACAAGGTTCTTATATCGGTACGGTACGTGCAGCTTATCTTAATGCAAAAGAAACTGGCGTAAATAACTTATTTTTAACCTTAATGGGCGCTGGCGCTTTTGCAAATCCAATTGATTGGGTTGGTGATGCAATTAAAAGGGTCAAAGATGAAATAAGGAACTATCAATTACAAACGTTTCTTATTTATCGAAGTGATGCCCATAAAAAACATAGAAAAGCAGAAAGTGATAAACAATTCATTCTGGATATGATTCAAATTATGGATGAAATAAATGGAACGAATCTTATGAATAATCAACAACTCCTTGGGCACATTGACGGTTATATTGATGCCTCATTTACGAACAAAAATTCGCAAAGCGAAGCGCGTTATGCGAATGCAATTAACCGGATCCTCGATCCTTATTATCATGTAAAGATTGCAAAAGAACATGAAGAGAATGAAGAAAATGAAGGGTGGGTAGTGACACGAGGGCGAAGGGGATAATCTAAACAAGTTTTCTATTTTTACCTTTAAAAGCTGGCTTTTTGTTTTGCTCCGAGTTTCAAAGAACTTGAACCAATTGAATGGAGTACTAGCAAGCATTGTATGAGATTTATCGAAGAATTTTTTGTACTACTTCACGTAATACTTTATCATTGGTGATCTTATAAAGCGTTACTGATGGATATTTGTTTTGTAAAATGGCGAGACTTTTGTTAATGCGACTTTCAAATGTCCATATATACTGTATAAATTTCCAATTTATTTTTTCTGGACAATTTGGCGCTCGATCATCAAATTTATTTTTTTGTAGAAAGTAACGTTTGAAAACGCGAAATAAACAGATTGCGCGTGGATAACAAAAATATAAGGCAACATCTGCTTTTGCATAGCGCATTTCAAGAGATTTGAGGGCATTGCCATCAATGATCCATGAATCTTGATTAGTAAGGTTTTCTACAATATACAAAAAATCTTCATGATTACGTTCAATCCAATTTTCGATATAAAACCAACGATCAAGATGATGTAAGGGAATATTTAATGTTTTGCTGAGTGTACGAGCGATTGTTGATTTGCCGCTACCGGGTCTGCCAAAAATAAGAATTCGCTTAATGTTGTTCATGGCTTTAGAAGACTAGCTAGCCAGTCATTTCCTTTGGCGTAAATAAGTCCGTCGTCGCTTTTACTTTGAGAATATCAATTTCTGCGTTAACGGAGCTATGCCGGACAGTCTTCGTTTTTTTTTACTAAAAAAAGTCATTTAAATTGGCGTAGCCAGGCGTAGTTTGCCGAGCCGGAAGGCCCGGATAAACGAAGACTGGAGGAGAGGGTGAGATTCGAACTCACGATTCCGATTTCTCGGAATTACGGTTTTCAAGACCGTCGCAATCGACCACTCTGCCACCTCTCCAAAGAATGATATTTTATTTTAAATAAAAAAGTAAAAAAAATCAAAAGTTTTAAATGTAGATGATAAGATTACTCGAGAAAGAAATTGGCTCGCCAGTCATTTCCTTCGGGTAGTGGCCCAGTCTTCGCTTATCCACGCCTTCCGGCTTGGCAAGCTACGACGGGCAATCTACGCATCAATTCCTTAAAGAAACTGGCGTAGCCAATCGTAGCCAAATTTTACATCGAAGTTTTTCCCGATGCAGGCGTAGATTGGTGCGCCTATTAGGAGTCGAACCTAAAACCTTCAGATTCGTAGTCTGACGCTCTATCCAATTGAGCTATAGGCGCATATATTTCAAATTAATTAAAGAACGAAGCCAGCCCAGTCTTCGCTTATCCACGCTTTCCAGCTTGGCAAGCTACGACGGGCAATCTACGCATCAATTCCTTAGAGAAACTGGCGTAGCCAATCGTAGCCAAATTTCACATCGAAGTTTTTCCCGGTGCAGGCGTAGATTGGTGGAGAGAGAGGGATTCGAACCCTCGCGCCCCATTTCTGGAGCTCTTGCTTAGCAGGCAAGCGCTTTAAGCCACTCAGCCATCTCTCCTTTAGTTAAAAAACATAAAGTTATTCATTAGAATAAAATATTTACTAATTTATGCAAGCGCTTATACACTCAAGAGCGTATGTTGAAACAGATCAAAACGACGATAGTGAACAAAAAAAAATGAGCTTTACGGTGACCATCCATGTTGTTCCTGCATCTGGTATGCAAAAGGTAGTTCTTGCAAAAAACGGAACGATCAAAGTATACCTAACAAGCCAGCCAGAAAAAGGACGCGCGAATAAAGAATTGATCAAATTTCTAGCACGTGTGCTGTGCATCCCTCAACAAGCTATTGCCATACTGAAAGGTGATACCGCGCGCACTAAAAAATTGCTTATTGAAGGTCAGTATACTTATGATAGTTTTTTGAAGAAACTTAATGTTCTTCCAGGCGAGGCACAGACTAAAATTTTTGATTAAAGGAGGTAACGATGCCTTTTTATAAATGGTATGGCATTGATTTGGCAGGTAACGATAAATCCGGATCCTTAATGGCGCGTTCACCAGCTGAACTTGATGCGGTGTTATTACACACTGATATAGCATGTTTGAAATTTCAACAAATAAAACCGTTTCGTTTTAGTAAGCGCATACCCTTAGCAACCCAAGTGCAATTCTTCAGACAACTTTCAATCTTGTTGGATTCAGGCATATTTCTTGATCAAGCGCTTGAGCTACTTGTTCATCAGATTAACAACAAAACATTGAAAGCATTGATCGAAGATTGTGTGATTTCGTTGCACCACGGTATTCGTTTGAGCCAAGCAATTAAAGATCATGCGTATTTTTTTGATATTCTTACGGTGCATATGATTGAGGTCGGCCAAGAAACAGGAAAATTGCCTGAGGCATTAGAACAATTATGTGCCTACCAAGAAACTATTGTAGCATTCAGGAAACAACTGCGCAGTGCTTCCCTTATGCCACTTATTACGTTTACCTTTTTTTTAATTATTGCGCTCATTATTTTCATTGTTATCGTTCCCGCATTTGCTTCATTATTTACTACCGCCGGGCAATCATTACCCACGTCAACGCGCATGATGGTTGCGATAAGCGAGGGCTTACGCCATCCGCTCGTTAACATAAGTATCATTAGCTGCTTGAGCGTTTTGCTTGTAGTGCCACGCTGGTTGAAACGCGCGCGTTGGTTTAAAAAAGCGTGTGCGTTTGGTACCGCGGTTCCATTTTTTGGAACACTCGTCCGTCAATCACAGTGTGCTTACTTTTTTCACGCGCTTTCTTTGCTCACCAAAACGGGTGTTCATGTGGTGACCGCATTTTCAATTGTGCATGAACATTTAAAAAATTCATCCATCTGCGCAACGGTTGAGCATATTAAAAATGATATGGATCAAGGTGTTGCCATGAATGTGAGCATGGCAAATTTTTCTCGCTTATTTCCTGTTCCAGTGCAAGCGCTTATTGCCGTTGGCCAAGAATCAGGATGTTTGCCGCTTATGTTTATGCAAGCGGCACAGCTTTATAAAGAACAGGTCAATCGAAAATTAGTGTTGATTTCTACATTTTTGCAACCGTTATTGATGATCATAATTGGGTTGATGATTACCTTCCTAATTTTTGCTGTGTATTTACCGATTTTTAATCTTTCATCGGTGATTACTTAGTTTGTCATTCCGAGGCGAAGCCGTGGGAATCCAGTCTTTATATAAATATCCTTTAGAACAACTTTTTTATTTTGACTCACGCAGTCATGCGGCCCTGTGCGGGCAGCACCAATGTATTGCGTGCCCAATACATTGGATACAAGGGCAAATAAGAGGGCAAGCCTCTTATTTATCTCCCTAACGCAAACAAGTCGACCTTGCACACTAACATGTGACAAGGTCTCCAACATGTTGTGCTTATAATGAACTAATTTTATTATCTGGATTGCCACGCCCTTAACAGGGCTCGCAATGACAACTTGGATGCAATGTCCAAATGTTATGCAAGAATAAATCTATTAAATGAAAATCGTGTAGCGCGACAAGCTCAAAATCATGATGCGCAGCATCAATGTTTTTGAGTGCGCATTTCGCGCGGGAAAAAGGTCCAGCGGAACGTTGGCGCCCTTTTGTTCAAGGTATTTTGGGCGCGCAAAATACCTTGTGCCTGACCGGCATGAGGTCCGCATAACTGCGTAAGTTACAATGAAAGAGTTTGATAAAGTATATTTTTCTTATTGGTGCTGCCTGCACTAGGTCCGCATAACTGCGTAAGTTAAAATTAAAAATAAAAAGAAGAATATTAATAAAGCGCAATGGAGCCCAAGTTGACAAAAAAGGCCTTTCAAGTACCATATTTCAATAGACTTATGTGCTGATTTTACGCCGGGGTGGCGAAATTGGTAGACGCACGGGACTCAAAATCCCGCGGTTGCAAGACCATGTCGGTTCGAGTCCGACCCCCGGCACCAGTCTTCGTTTATCCGGGCCTTCCGGCTCGGCAAACTACGCCTGGCTTCGCCATTTTTTTAAAGGAACTTAAATAAGAAAATGTCAGCGAAAGCTGTCCGGCGAAGCTAAAAGCGAAGACCGCATAGCTTGAAATAACGTAGAGAATGTCATTCTCAAAGCAAAGGCGACGAACGGACTGGCTACGCCTGCATGGGGAAAAGCTTCAAAACTAAAATAGGAATTAATAATGGATGCTGAATGTATTTTTTGTCGTATCATAGAAGGCCAGGTTCCTAGCACAAAAATTTTAGAAACTGATACGGTGCTTGTCATTAAAGATATTCATCCAAAAGCGCCAATTCATTATCAAATTTTGCCCAAAAAACATATCAAAAATTTACATGACTTATCGCCTGAAGATCATAAGCTTGCTGGTGATTTATTATTTGCTGCACAAAAAGTAGCACAACAATTACCACCACCAGCTTCGTTTAAATTATTAAGTAATAATGGGAAAGAAGCCGGTCAAGTTGTTATGCATGCGCATATTCATTTTCTTGCGGGTACTCATTTTAAGGAAATGCTGTGAAATTTCATAAAAAAGCCCTGTTAGTTATTAGTATTTGCCTTATTTTAATAACGATTAGTTTAGGGCTCATTTCTTTATACATTGTAAAGCGTTTTACATCGCGACGTGTGCGTGATGATGATTGGCATGTTAAAGTAACCCTTTATAAACAGTCTTTATGTAAAGATCACCATGGTATTCCTATCTCATTTACAACAAAAGATGGTATAGATTTATCAGGTATCCTTTTTGTTCGTGAAAAAGCACGCTATAATCTTCTCGTGTGTCATGGCTATTTTAGACATAAAGAAGATGTACGCCGTTTAGTTGAGTTATGTCCTGATCAAAACGTACTCTTTTTTGATTATCGAGCGCATGGTGAAAGTGCTGGTAGCGCAACAACGATAGGCGCACATGAAATTTGGGATGTCATGGCAGCGTATTCCTTGTTACAGACCCATGAAAAAACAAAAGAATTACCAATCGTCGGCCTAGGATTCTCAATGGGAGCGGCAACATTGCTTGGTGCTGCAGTGCAAGGCGCAGCGTTTAAAGGGCTCATTATTGATTCTGTTTTCAAACGTCTTGATGAACAAATTGCAAAAATATTCTCTGATAAGACGGGCTTGCCGGCAATTCCATTCGCACGTTTGTGTCAAACGGTGTATTCGTATCTTTATTCTCAAGACATGAGCGATGTTAATCCTTATGAATGGATACAAAAAATTCCTACACCGATGCTTATTATACATGCTAAAAATGATACGTTCGCCAATTCAGCAATTGCTCATGAACTTTTTGCTGTCAAACCGGGCGTGAAGAAATTATGGATTGTTGATGACGCTCCCCATGCAACTATTTTCAAACATTACCCTCAGGAATATGCGCATGAGATAAAAACATTCTTATCATCATTGCAGGATTCAAGCGCAGTATCATCATAGTTCTACGATAAATTTCAATACACATAAAAATATATTTGGGAAAATGATGTCATTCTGAGGCACCCTGTGTGCCGTAGGAATCCAGTCTAATAAGGATTTTCATTTTAAAAGACGGATCACTACGTTCCGCCTTCGTTAAAACTTCGGCGGACAGGCGCTCCATTGCGGATCCTGCGAAGCCTTGGCGAAGTAGGACGGCTCCTCATGATGACGTTGTTGCTCAATATGTTAATTTTCAAAATTCAGAATTTTTCTAATTATCGGATAAGCCTGATTTTTTACCCCGTTCCTATTTGTAATTACTGTTGATTTCAAAAAAAGGAATTTTTTATACTCACATCAATAACCAAATAAAGATGGCAAGGTTAAAAAAGAGTGGGTTGAGTATGAAATTTTTCTGTATATGTTCATGCATCGTACTGTGTTTGTTAAGTTCAGCAATAAATGGTGGCGCATTGGGATCTGAGCAAATAGAAACACGGTCTCAAAGCCCAAAAAGTCCAGGTTTTTTCAGCCGTTTCTCATCCTATTTTTCCAAAGGCGAACAAAAGAATATTCAAGGTACGGCATTACCTAAGAAAAAAAGTCTTTCGACTCTCGTGCATGAAAAAATTACCGCGCTACAAAATGGTTTGAAAGTATTGCTGAATAACGAGCAAGAAATCTCAAAGATTGATAAATCGATAGTAGGAGCAAAAAGTGAAGCTCAGAAGAATCAGTTACAAAAAACAAGTAACGCGCTTAAAAAACAGCTAACGACGCAAAAAATTCCTGCCTACATAGAAGAATTTACGCAATTCTATATTACGCTCACGCCACAATACCGAAATAATGATAACATGCAACAATTTTCAAAAAAAATATTAGAGAGTGTTAATGCGTTGGGAAGGAATGTTGAAGGCAAATATTGGCAATCTTATGAGTTGTTAAATGAGCATGAACTCAAAAGAGCGCAACACCGCTATATTCTTGATGCAACCTTTAATAAGAATTTTAATCAAATACTACAAAGTTTGCAGGAGCTCTATGGAGATGCAACAAAAGAAGGCAGTATTACGCGCAATGTTGTGAATAGTGTAGAAAGTAAGGCGTATGATAGTATCATGCATACCTTAAAAGATTTAGCATCACTCGATCCTGAAGAACTTTCGCATGAATCATATTTGGGCGTACTTACTTTACAAGCATATCTTTCTGCCATTATGGGAAATGCATTGGTATCGGTGTTTGATCATCTTTCAGCGCAATGGTATGCATTATCAGCGTTAAGCCAATCTGAAAAAGAAGATTTTTTACGTGATTTAAAAATTGATATAAAAGGTACTATTAAAAATTCTGTTCTTTATCAAGATAAACTTGATGATTTCTTGCGAGAAACTTATGAAAGAGACGTTGCAACGATGCGTGAGGAGGTAAAGCAAAATATTTCGTCAGCATACGCTGATTTAATAGCCCGCAATAAAACTGATGCTATCCGTGATGGAGAGCTCAATAGCTATGTTGTTGAATTCGATAAAGCTATGGATGATGCGATGCGTACTATTGGGAATGCAGAGCAATTGAAAAAAAATCGTGAAAAAATGATGAGCGCACTTAATTCATTCATTGCTACTGCCAAAATTGCAGATCCATCACAAGTGGCATTGATTTTTATAAGTAAAATTCAAAACTCATTATTAAAACTAGTTACCACTATTTCGCGCAGAGGAAAAGAAGTAAAATACGGTTCTCATCTTAATGCCCGTCTCGCGTACGAATTAGTACAAACAGTTATAATGGCGTTGAAATATTGCGCGCAATTATCAGTTATTCGCATTGAAATCAGAAACATCCTTACGTTTGTTATGGATAATCATTTTGTTGTTATGCCCTATATGAAAAAAGATGAAGCGCGTGCCTTGATACATGATGAGAAAAAACCATCTGATGCAGCGCGCGCAATGCGATTGTCAGTCGCGCGTTTACCATTAGACGCACGTTATAGTGCGCCGCGCGTTCCTGATGTTACAAATGAAACATTTCCATTTACCAATTGGATAATGAAAGGTTTTGAGAGGAGTTAAGAATGAAATTCGCAAGCGTAAGTATTTTTTTAGGGTTATGCGTACTTCCTGTTGTGCATGTTTGGTGCATGGAAGGCCCTGGTAAAGAGATAGATATGCGTGAAGCGCGTACAAAAATCGAGAATCGTGATACTAAAATTAAGGCAGAGAGACAAAAAATCGAAGAAATTGAAGCTGATAGAAAGCTTGATAAAACCGAACGTGATACAGAAGTTGTGAAAGAAGGGAAGAAATTAAAAGAGCTTCTTGATGCGCAAGTAAATGATTTGCGCAAATTTAGTGTTGATTTTGGCAAAGATTTTCCTAGGGAAACTGAGACATTCAATAGAAAGGAAGGGCAAACTGAAGCAGAAGTAACAGCGCTCAAAGAAAAAATTGTTAAACTGGAACGCGAACTTTCGCAAAGTGGTACCCCAATAGATGTTAACCCCGAGGGCCCAACGGTTAAATTCGACTTAAGCCCAGACTTAAAGACCCAACTTGATTCCGATAAGACAGTTTCATCGCGATTTTCAAAAAAATTAGAAGCATTTTTTAATGAATTTAAAGCAAAAATAAATGAGCTTCCTTTGTTTGCTAATCCTCGCAAAGTTATTGAAGCACGCACTCGTTTAAATGATATTTATGATGCGCTTGGGGATATTGATAAGCAAATTAATAATTTACAAAATTGGGGCGATTATCTTATAAAATCTTCGATGGTGCAACGAGATTTATATAAAGTGCAACAAAGTGTAAGCGAACTAAATAATTATATCACATCACTTGATCAACTTAATAAAAAAATTGCGAGTGGTGATACTGCAGCCAAAAAAGAAAAAACTGACCTTCAAAAAAAAGCCTTAGAAAATATTTTGGTAAAGAGTGCTTTTGATCTAGAAGTATTGCAGGAACATTTAAAAGGATTGTCGAGTACTACCCCTATCATTAATAGTGAGGCGGCAATCAATAAAATTGTTACACTTATGAATGATACGTTGCTTGGTTTTAATGTGAGCCCATTTGTGAGAAGTGAGGCAGAAACAAAACAAGTGGGATTAGATGAAACTACGTATGTAAAAGACTTTTTGACAGCAAAAGAGTTTTCCAAATTTGGTAACGTTGCTGATTCGCTCATGGCGACACTTAAAACGAACTTTGCGGGTGTTCTTTCGAATTTTCCTGATTATAAACAATTCAATGATTATATTACAAAATTTGATGCTTTTGACCCGCAAGAACTAGTTAATTCTAAGAATCTTTCGGATGATGAAATGTTTTCGTTCGCACAAAAAGTCAGTAATGCTCTGTACGATATTGCTGAGTCAGTAGGTGATCGTTATGAAAAACTAGAAAAAATAACGCCACGCACAGCAAAGATTGCAGCTGAACTAAGTTTTTTAAATGATTTTTATAAAAAAGTGCGTGATGGTCTTGAAAAATGGGAGCCTATAGAAGGAGCATATGAATTTAAAATAATTACCAACCGTGAGCTTAAAGAACCGCGCACTATAGGGGAAAAAATAGTAAATGACAATAAAAATGTTGCCACCCAAAAAGCAAAATTAGATGCTCTTTCTACCAAGATTCAAGATGTACAAGCTACGCTTTTCTCTGATAAAAGAGCGGGCCAGATTCTGGCGCCGAACGAATTTATAAGCAGTTATAAAAACTTCCAAAAACAACTGAGTGACTTTCTAGCAATTATTAATGATCCATCAACAGCGCCATCTCGAGATGCAATGAAACAAATGAAGCGAATCATGAATATGCTTGATACTATTCAAGCATCTATCGAATCATATGGCAAAACAGTGCATAGCTTTGAAAGTGCGCCAACATCTGAAGTAAAAGATGGGCTAGCGAAAATTTTGATCGATGTAACTAACAAAAAGGCGCTGTTAGAAAATCGAATAGCAGTATTTAAAAGTGCTTTATGGGTGCCAGATCAAGATGGTGTTGTACATCCTCTTGACCAAGTTTCGCGAGACTATGCGCAAACAATGCAAACAAGAAATGATTCGAGAATAATGGATCCCACCATTAAAGCCGCAGTTGATACTGCTCGTGAAAATGCAAAGAAAAAAATATCATTAGTTATGGAAACAACGCAAACAATCGCCCAATATCGGCAACGACTTTTTGATGAACTCTCATCACAAAGTTCCTCAAGTGGAAGTTCAACAGGTGATGGATCTGGTGGGGGTTGGGATGGTTAAAGCGTAGCGGGAGTATTTTTTACTTTATCCGTTTGCCTTAATTCATCATGATAAAAAAGCGATAAGCCAATAAATACGGTAATCAACGCCATAAAAAAATCAAACGTTAATTGCTCTGCCATAAAAAACCATCCGTATAATGCGGCAAATAATGGTGACATTGAGCCGGCAAATGACATCATGGTCGGCGTAAAACGTTTGAGCAAATATCCATAAAGATTGTGGCAGATTAAATTGCTTATTATAACGATGATGCTTAGCAAGCATAAAAATGGTACGAGATCAGTGATAAATGCTTCAGGCGGTTCTATTACGAGTGCCGTTAAAAATGCTAACAAGCCGCCAAAAAACATGCTGATGCCATTTACAAAACTTGGTGCATAGCCATGCTGATTGATCATGCGATGAATAATTAGCCAGCCATAACTCATAGAGCTTACAGAAATGAGAAGTGCACATTCCGGCAACAAAAAGGGCACATGAGCCAATGTTGCTTGGGATGATTTGCCAATAATAGGTAACAGCCCACAAAAACCTATGACGAGTCCAAGACATTTTTTTAGCGTAATTTTTTCGCCACATAAAAGATATGATAGTGTGTATGAGATAAAAGGCCCAAAATTATAAAGAAGGCACGCTTTGCTTGAAGAAAGATACACAAGGCCCCAATAGCGGAAAATATAGGGAATATAAATAGTAAATAAGGTTGATTGTACAAAGAACCATATATGATCTTTTTGCAAACGCACGCGTGATGTAGAATTGAACGCGTGATAGAGCAGCAAGATGCCACCCGCCAAGGTCATGCGCGTGCCTACCAAAAAAATTGGCTGTGTATAGCTTAATAAAACTTTTCCGAGAGAAAAAGTGCCGGCCAAGAGTGCATATAAAATAACCAATAAATACATTGTTCTCTTCTTTTTAGGATGTCCATTACGCTAATATAGTTATTTATTGAATATTTGTCAAAAATGCGGAGTTTTTAAGGCTCCGCATTTTTATTTTATTTCCATGACAGAAAACCCCAGGGTTTTAAACCTGGGGATGAATGTCATCAAATGCGCGAGTAAAGCAAAAATGTAAATTTTTGCGAAGCGAGGTTCGTTTTGTCATACTAATGGTATGGCAAAGAAATATTGGCACGGAGCGCATACAACACATAGGCACATGTATCATATAGTTTGGTTACCGAAATATAGAAAAAAAGTATTAGAAGGAAACGTTAAGAGTAGGTTAGGAGAACTCTTGCGAGAATGTGCAGAAATTAATGCATGGGAAATTCAGGAATTAAATATTCAGATAGACCATGTACATCTTGTAATACAGTTACCACCAAGTATAAGTGTGAGCAAGGCCGTTCAACTACTCAAAGGCATTTCAAGTAAAATGCTTAGAACTGAATTGCCTGAAATAAAGAAATTTTTGTGGGGTAATGATTTTTGGGCGGATGGATATTTCTCCGAAACATTTGGACATTGTTCGGAAGAGACAATTCTCAATTATGTTAGAAATCAATAAAAAGCTTTCATCTCGTGCTTCTAAATCCACGGCTTTTAAGCCGTGTGTTGTTTAATTCCATGACAGAAAACCCCAGGGTTTTAAACCTGGGGATGAATGTCATCAAATGCGCGAGTAAAGCAAAAATGTAAATTTTTGCGAAGCGAGGTTCGTTTTGTCATACTAATGGTATGGCAAAGAAATATTGGCACGGAGCGCATACAACACATAGGCACATGTATCATATAGTTTGGTTACCGAAATATAGAAAAAAAGTATTAGAAGGAAACGTTAAGAGTAGGTTAGGAGAACTCTTGCGAGAATGTGCAGAAATTAATGCATGGGAAATTCAGGAATTAAATATTCAGATAGACCATGTACATCTTGTAATACAGTTACCACCAAGTATAAGTGTGAGCAAGGCCGTTCAACTACTCAAAGGCATTTCAAGTAAAATGCTTAGAACTGAATTGCCTGAAATAAAGAAATTTTTGTGGGGTAATGATTTTTGGGCGGATGGATATTTCTCCGAAACATTTGGACATTGTTCGGAAGAGACAATTCTCAATTATGTTAGAAATCAATAAAAAGCTTTCATCTCGTGCTTCTAAATCCACGGCTTTTAAGCCGTGTGTTGTTTAATTCCATGACAGAAAACCCCAGGGTTTTAAACCTGGGGATGAATGTCATCAAATGCGCGAGTAAAGCAAAAATGTAAATTTTTGCGAAGCGAGGTTCGTTTTGTCATACTAATGGTATGGCAAAGAAATATTGGCACGGAGCGCATACAACACATAGGCACATGTATCATATAGTTTGGTTACCGAAATATAGAAAAAAAGTATTAGAAGGAAACGTTAAGAGTAGGTTAGGAGAACTCTTGCGAGAATGTGCAGAAATTAATGCATGGGAAATTCAGGAATTAAATATTCAGATAGACCATGTACATCTTGTAATACAGTTACCACCAAGTATAAGTGTGAGCAAGGCCGTTCAACTACTCAAAGGCATTTCAAGTAAAATGCTTAGAACTGAATTGCCTGAAATAAAGAAATTTTTGTGGGGTAATGATTTTTGGGCGGATGGATATTTCTCCGAAACATTTGGACATTGTTCGGAAGAGACAATTCTCAATTATGTTAGAAATCAATAAAAAGCTTTCATCTCGTGCTTCTAAATCCACGGCTTTTAAGCCGTGTGTTGTTTAATAGCTACCAGTGAGCCGAAAACGGTGGTGATCCAAAACGAATTGCTAGGCGAATGGCATAGGCAATTTCATCATCCAAGTTTGCTAACAGCTCTTTTAATGATGCTTTTTTTGAGCTTGTTAGAGTTGTAACTGCTTTATCATAAAGATAGCTTACAACACCTTCCCTTATGCTTTCCGGTGACATAAAATCAGGGCTGCAGGGCGGGTTTTTGAACATTGATTCTGTGCAGCGATCATGGACAATTTGCGCAAAGAAATCAAGGCATGCAGCACGAACTAAGCCAAAAGAATATTGAAATAATTGAGCGGTATGTATGAATGCCTGAGACGCGTGTTCATGTTCTGCTTCTTGTAAAATCTGAGGTATTCTTTCTTCTTTGAGTTTCTTGATAGCTTTACCAAGTAGTTTTGTCTGCTCAGAAGGTACTAAAATACGGTCAAATTCTCTGTCGAGTGCAGTTGTAATCGAGGGAAGATATGGTTGTGTTAACTCATGAGAAGAATAAAACCACCACGCAGAATGCAGGTGTGTGTAAGAAAAAATACAAATAAGACTTAAGAAAAGGTATTTCTTGAAAGAATGTGTCATTATGAATCCTCCATAGTAAGACATTTCACTTTCAATGATACAGATTTTTTCAAATTTGTCGATGATGAAAGGATTCTCGGTCGGAGAGGTCCTTTAGAGCACTCGTTTGCATGTTTTTCATAATCGTCATTTTCCCATACATAGTCGCAACAAATTTTGAACGCATCATGGTCATGCTGAAGGTGATGTGCTAATGCCGAAGGCGTTTCGCGCGTAACATCGCATTCGCCATAAAAAAAACAAGGAAAGACTTTTTTGCCATGTACCTCTTTACAATGTTTTTTTTTTATATGGGTAAAAAGAGAACAGTATTTGCGCAACTTACAGCTTGGATGTTGAGGGCAAATGGGAAACTGTAAACAATTACTAAAGTGAGAAAAAACAAATGACATAAAAATATTGCGCCCGATTTTATCCTCTATTGATTCATTGATCCGCCAATAAAGTTCATAGGCCTCGATATAGGATTCATCATCGGTTATTGTGGTTACATCTTTAGAAAACATTTTTGTTACATCTATCTTGCTAGGAGAATCTTTGATAGGTTCATAGCAGTTAGCGTAATAAAGAGCTTTAAGTGAATGCACATCTTCACAATACTCCATACTGAACGATGTAAAGACGAGAAAAAAAATTATCAATCCTGAATAGGCTTGTTGTTTAAAAAGGCGCATTTTTTTCAAAAAGACTATGATGGCCTGTTTTTCAACAGGCCACATATAAAAAATTTACAATTTTGAGCTTACATAATCTGCGTTAAAATCTTTTTCTTCTATTGGGTGTCGACACTCTGGACATGTCGGAGTTTGTTTTTGTCGGTTTTTAGTGAAAATCCAGTTATAAAGACATTGCGGGCACATTTGATGGCCACAGCGCAATGTCACTCGTTTTTTTAAATCGGAAAACTTTTCGAAACATGAGTAGGCACAGTTGTCGAGGGGATAAATTTTCTTATCGCGAGTTTTATTCTTAAATTCTTCAAGATTTTTTGACGTATCATTTCGTGGAAAAATTTCTTGAACGTTGTTTGGATCAAGCTCAGCTTGCACTTGTCCAATATCAGGATACAGTGACGGTGTTTGTGGTTGTGGCGCAGGTGTGAATGTCGCAGCAGGTCTTTGTGCCGGTTGTGATTGAGGGCGCTGATTGAAGTAGTGAGCACGAGACGATTCAATGTTATTTTCTAGTTGTTTGAATAGACCACCAACTGATCCTCCATTGGAAAGAGTTCCGGCCACTGCCTCTGTTACTGTTTTATCAATGAGCTTCAAAAAATCATTATTCGATTGTTTCTTTTCGGCTAAAGTTTTAGCTTTTGTTCTTAAAACTTCTAGAATACCTCCAGGCAGAGAGTCCAAGGCATATTTTTCTGCAAAATGGAATGAAGAAAATCCTTGCTTCATGGCATTCTCAACGATCTCCTGCTTTTTTTTCCATAGCGCTAATTTATCAGTGTCAGATTGTTGATCAATATCAGTGACTTGTTTTAATCTGTTGTCCAATGAAGCATGTAAATCCAATTTCATTTTTTCTTTGGGATTTATAGTATTTGCAGGATTTTTTTGAAGCTGTTCTAAGCGTCTGCGGTCATCTTCCTGTTGTTGTTTTAACCTTTCAAGCTCTTTTCTTTCGGCCCGTTCCTGTTCTCGCCCTGCAATAAGGATAGCACCAATTAAACCGTCTAAAAAATCACCACAAGTGCCTGCATTGAGGTGTGCGATGGATGAAAAACTAATTATACCGAGTAAAAACAATTTTTGATGCATACGATTCATGATCGAGCTCCTATTAAAAAATTAAATTCTGCCCTTTAGCGTAACGTTTTTATGGTTTTTTACTAGATTTTTTGTTATTCAACAACGAATGAGCCTTTGCGTAACACAATTTTTACTTTTTTTGCATCAGGATGTGCAAGGAGATATTGTGAAATAGGGACAATCACATTGCGTTGAATGGTACGCTTAAGTGGACGTGCCCCATATTCTTTGGTATATCCTTGATTGGCAAGTTCTTTGAGCGCATCTTGAGTGATTTCAAGTGAAATATTTTTTTCTGCTAACCGTTTTTCAAGATCGTGTATTTGAAGCTGTGCGATTTTTTCAACATCAGCATCAGTAAGCCGTTTAAAGAATACTATTGAATCAATGCGATTAAGAAATTCTGGCTTGAATCGTTGTTGTAACAAAGTTTCGACAGATTTTTTTATTGTTGCGGTGATCTCATCAGCTTGTAAAATAATATCTGACCCAATATTGGACGTCATAATGATGACACAATTTTTGAATGACACCGTTCTGCCTTGACTGTCAGTCAGGTGGCCTTCATCAAGGATTTGTAAGAAAATATTGAAAACATCCGGGTGTGCTTTTTCAATTTCATCAAATAATACAATGCTATAAGGGTGTTGGCGCACTTGCTCAGTAAGTTGACCGCCTTCTTCATAGCCAATATAGCCGGGCGGCGCGCCAATCAAACGAGCGACTGCGTGCTTTTCCATATATTCTGACATATCGATGCGAATGAGCTTTTTAGGATCATTGAATAAAAATTCTGCGAGTGCTTTAGCAACTTCTGTTTTACCAACGCCGGTGGGGCCTAAAAATAAAAATGAACCAATCGGCCGATGAGGATCTGTTAATCCCGTGCGATGCATCTGAATGGCGTGCGTAATGACGCGTAATGCTTCTTCTTGGCCAATGACATGCTTTTGGAGAATAGATTCCATCGACAGCAGTTTTTCTTTTTCTTTGGCCTCTAATTTTTCAGCAGGAATGCCCGTCCAACGCGATAAAACTTTTGCAATATCATGCTCATCAACATATTGTTTAATCATGTGCGTAGGTAAATTTTTGAGCTTCTCTTCTTCTTTTGTAAGTTCTTGCTCCAGTTTGACCATGGTCCCATATTTTATTTCTGATGCTTTGGCAAAATTGCCTTCACGCTCAGCTTGTTGATACGCAACGTGGGCTGCTTCAATTTTTTCTTTGATCGCCGTAATTTTTTCAAGCGGGGCTTTTTCTGCTTTCCATTGATTGAGCAACGTGAGATTACGTTCTTTTAATTCAGCAAGTTCCTTATCAAGTTGTTCAAGGCGTGTTGCTGAAACGCCATCACCTTTTTCTTTTTGCAATGCAACTTTTTCAATCTCTAATTGTCTAATTTTGCGCTCAAGTTGATCAAGTTCAGCAGGTTGTGAATCAATCGACATTTTTACCATGGCAGCAGCCTCGTCAACCAAGTCGATCGCTTTATCAGGTAAAAAACGATCGGGAATATATTTTGCCGCGAGCAACGCTGCATCGACGAGTGCTTGGTCTTTTATATGAATGCCGTGATGTAATTCATACCGTTCTTTTAACCCGCGCAAAATTGAAACGGTATCTTCAATCGAGGGTTCTTCAACGAGTACTCTTTGAAAACGGCGCTCGAGTGCCGCATCTTTTTCAATATATTTTTTATATTCTTGTAACGTGGTTGCACCGACACAATGTAATTGTCCGCGTGCGAGTGCCGGCTTTAAAAGATTAGAAGCATCGAGGGTTCCACCACCTGCTGCACCCGCACCAATGATCGTGTGCAATTCATCAATGAATAAAATGATATCATCAGGATGGCTTTCTATTTCTTTTAAAATGCCTTTTAAGCGCTCTTCAAATTCGCCTTGATATTTGGTTCCCGCGACTAACAAACCAAGGTCGAGTGCATAAATTTGTTTGTTGCGCAAACTTTCTGGCACATCATTATTAACAATACGTTGCGCAATTCCCTCAACAATGGCAGTTTTACCGACACCCGGTTCGCCAACGAGGACCGGATTATTTTTAGTGCGTCGTGAAAGAATTTGAATGACACGCCGAATTTCTTCATGGCGTCCAATCACCGGATCAAGTTTTCCCGCTCGAGCTTGTGCTGTTATATTTTGGCAATATTTTTCCAAAATTTGGTACTGCGATTCGGCGTTTTTTTCTTTCACGGTTTGTCCTTTGCGTAACTCCTTCATATGAGCAAGTATAGCAGCATGAGTAAATTTTGTGCGTTTAAAAAATTCTTTCACGCTTTCAGGCAACAAAGGTGTCGTTGCCCAAACCAGCAGAAAATGTTCAAGGCTGATATACGTATCACCCAATGTTTGCATCTCTTTTTCAAGTTCAGCGAAAAATGATTGCATATCACGATCAAGTGCCAGTTGAGCGCCACGAACTTTAGGCAAACGTTCAATTTCTTGTGCAACGAGTTTTTGTAAGTCAAGGACTGGAACTTTGAGCGCTTGCAATGCCGAGCGACAAAATTCTTGTTCAATGCCAGCCGCGAGCGTGTGGAGCGGCGTTAATGTTGGATTTTCATGCTGTTGCGCTATGCGTGCGGCTTGGTGTAAGAGTTCGGTACTGGCGTTAGTAAAAATATCGGTATTCATAGATATAAAATATTATTCGGAGGCCAATTTTTTTTGTAATAAGTCTAATATATTCGTTAAATTTGTTAATTGTTGTTTTAGCTTACCCTCTTTTAGTTCTTGAATTTTTTGTGCCCATTGAGGTTCTTCTGACAAGTTAATTTTTTTGTAAAAAATAACATAGGCATTGTTATCAATATCTTTTTGCATGAGTGCTGAGATGGGATTATCAGGTGTTCCCTGTACTTCATTAATAAATTGGTCATTACATTCATACCAACTACCGTTATCTTTTATATACGCCCGATAATGGCCACCTTGAGCGCCGCCTGTTTGTACAATTATATTAATGGGGGTGTACTCGTATGATTCTCCGCGAACTTGTTCTTTCATATAATCTCTTATAGAAAGTAGTGAAGGAATCGCAACCTGATGTGAAAAACGTACGGGCTGTTGTTTTATGATATCCCACCCCGTGCGTTTCAAAGAAATAAGAACTATTTCGGGTGCATTAATCAAATATGTTTTTTGGGTGCAATTAGGAAGTGGCTGATCTGTTAAAAATTCTAATCCTGACACAGTGCCTTGAAATGAAATGTAACTTGTAGGATCATTAAAAATTTCTTCGCTAAAATAGTCTCTCAAACATGCATCTAGAGTTTTTAGCGGTGCATCACCACTTTTATAGCTAACGATTGGTAGTGATAAATTATATTCTGGATTTTGTAATTTTACTTGTTCGAGGCTTGGTGTGTAATACGTCAGGATTTGAGTTTTATCATATGGGTTTGGACATGCAGTCTTTTTTGTTTGAAAAAAGCCAAAATAATTACTAATAAGCTGATCTAAATCCAAAGAACTACTTTTAAGGGCGTTAAGCGCTAATACAAAAAATTCTGAAGCATCTTCTTGAGAATTAGGAGCTCGTCGAGTTTGTTCTGCAATTAAAGCTGTGCCTATGTTCTGATAATTTGCTAATGCTGGATCTCTATTGGTTATCTTTGGCGCTGTCGTAGTCTGGATTTTTATGAGTAATTGTTGATAGGCAAATGCAAAGAGCTGTTGTGGTTCTATAGTTAATTTCAAAATTGTAGTGGTAAGTTCTTTGATATTAATGAGCGATTGTGTAGCGGCATTCAGATAACAACTAGCACCACAATTTTCTAATCCTTTTGGTTTCCCAAAACTATGAGCTATAGATAAAAGTACTAAGAGCAGAAAAGTTTTCTTCATAATGTACACCTTACATTTAAGATGCCATTTGTTTTGACCTCAACAATTTATGATAACTAATGGCAAAATGATGTGAATAATCTCGTAATGAGATAATTAATTTTCCTACCTCAGAGTGTAAACTAAGCTTAATTGGTTCAGTCAATGATTTGCTAAAAACGAGTTCTTCACGTTTTGCCAAGCTTATGATTTGTGCATTCGGTAGAATTTTTTCAATAGCATGTAATTGGCCAAGACCGCCATCAATGACGATCAAATCAGGAATTTCTGCTGGATTTTTGTAACGTCGTGTTACGACTTCTTGCAATGCTGCATAATCATTTTGTTCTTTGAGTGTTCTAATTTTAAAACGTCTAAAACTATTTTTATCGGGTACGCCATTGGTAAAACGGATGCAGGCGCCAACAATATATCTACTCTGAAAATGGGAAATATCAAAACAATCGATGGTAGCTGGCGCTTTTTCTAAATGAAAGAGTTCCTGTACCTTTTTGCCAATTTCAAAATCTTCCTCTTTTATTCTGCGCATAGGGGCGGTAGCGAGTGCGATATCTTTTTCATATTTGGTAAGTGAATAGCGAGTTTTAAGGGTCTCAAAAATGATTTCTAGATTTTGCAAATAGCGATGTACATTATGCGCTTTTTCAAATTCTAAATCTTTGATGTGTTGTGCAATTTTTTCTTTAACCGATTTAAGTGAAGCGGCATAATTACCTTCTAAAAGATTTTGTGCTAAAAAAAGGCGGAAAACGTACGCTTCTTTATCAAAATTTGCCAAACAATTGCCCGCGCAATTGCCCACATGGAAATTGAGACACCCGTTTTGAATTTTAGTTGAGCACAAACTTAGTTGAAACGAGCGCATGAGATACGCATGCGCTGCGCGTACTTTGCCCTTATGTAAAAAGGGTCCAAAATAAATTCCCTTTTTCATTTTATTGCGTACGAGTTCAAAACGAGGGAGTTCTTCTTGGGTAAAAAGCAGGTAAACGAACGGTTGGCCACTCTTAAGAAGTACGTTGAATTTCGGCTTATGCGCTCGAATAAGTTGGGCTTCAAGAAGTAGGGCATCAGTCTCACTGTGTGTGACAATATGCTCAATATGGGTATGTTCCTCAACGAGTGCCTGGATTTTCCAATCAGTTTTTTGCTTTTGGAAATAGGAAGACACGCGTTTTTTGAGGTTTTTTGCTTTACCTACATAAAGAAGGGTATCTTCATGCTTGAAGAGGTAAACGCCCGGTAATGAGGGTAATCTTTCAGGATTTTGGTTCATTTGATACACTCCATATAATTAATCATATAGAGTATACCAAACCTGGAAAAAATCGCAAATTTAAGTTTCTATGTGAAAATAATGATAGTTACTTGCGAGAATCCCACCAAGATTTGAAGAGCCACGTTACGCCAATGGTTGTTGGTACTGCAAGACATAAAACAGGAATAGGTTTTTCGTAAAACGGTCTTCTATTAAGAAGATCTTGATCATATTTTGTAGTATCGATTTCTATTTTAATGCGTCCTGCATTAGCCCGGCTTACGTCGATTGTGATTTTTGGTGATCTTTTCCAAAAACGATGTACATTTTTTTGTGTGCGTTTTTTGATTTCATCAGACCAACTAACATATTTTTCTCTATGTTTATCGATTTGATTTATATCGACATACTGTCCGGTATAATAACCATCATATGCCCATTGATCTTTTGCGGGCCATAGCAATCCCGTTTGTTTAACATGGGCAATATCTTGGCACGTATATACTGTATGATGTGCGTTATTATATGCTTCAACTGCTTCATGCATAGCAAGATACCAGCAGCTGTCAAAATGTTTAGTTTGGTACGATTCTTCTTCCTCATTCTCAGCTTGTTGCAATGGTTCTTCCATGGAATAAGCAAGTGATATTATCAATATTGAAAATAATTTTGAATAAAATAATTTTCTCATATATGCCTCGAAATAATTATATATTGTATAAGCTATTTCCATTATATATGAAAAAATAAATCATTAAATTGCTTAATCAATTTCTTTGGTGACATCAAAAAAAATTAACCGATGCTAATATTAGAAGGATCACCCGCACCTTGTGCAGTTCGATCACTCATATTTTGTGATGGTGGCGTAATTTGTTGCTGATCAGTGCCTTTGCCGGTATCAGGGCCTTTATTGCCACCCGATGATGTACTTGTGCCGCCTGTTTGAGTGCCGCCGCCCGGTTTAAGTGGGATTATAGCACCACCACTTTGTGGATAGGCAGTACGCGCAGCATTCATAGCAGCAAGGAGATCTTTATCTAATGGCGGATTTTGGTAGCTATTTATGAAATCACTAAAGATATCATATCCTTTATTTATCGGTGTTTTGTTACCTTGTTGATATAAATTCCCCGTAACTAAACTTAACAATCCAAACTGTTTTTCTGATTTTTCTGTTGCATCAAGATATGAAAGACCAGGTTGATAGTTTGTATCGAGTGATGTGCCCCTTAAGACGACAAACACTAAATAATCAAGGAGCGCGTTCTTCTTATCATCTTTAACTGGTTGTCCTGAGTTATCGACGAGTGGCATGGTATAAATATATTGATAGTTTTCAATTGCTTTTTGGCTTACTGCTTTGAGGGTAAATGGCGCAAACGTAACATTCATATTTTGTTTTGTATACGCTTGTTCTGCCGTGCGCACCGTGGCAACAAGACTATCAGGTAATGGGAATGTATTGGCAAAATTGCTGAATGCATTCGTAACACGAACGCCTGAGAAGCTGCCATCATTTTTGAATACTTTCTTAGAAATAAAGCTGATAACACTATCATTATCAAGTGGATATTTTCCAATACCATTTACTGCCAAACTACTATCAATGGTGCACATTGCAACATAATCCTGTGCTGATACTGCGTTAGCAAGATTTGTAGCTTGTGATGTATACATAAAATGATTTTTGAGAATCTGGTCTTTGCTCACAGCTTGAGGGTTAAAATTCCCAAGAGTAGGGTTTAATTTGTAGCCCAATTGATCGCGTGCAGTTTGTTCACGTGTTTTTTCTACGCTCAGGGAAATAACATTGCTATCATCAAGACATGGTTTGTCCGAGCTCAATGTTGGACAGATGCCTTTTGTAGGACGAATGGTAGGCATTGCTTGTACGGTAATAGCTGGTTTTTTAATTTGATATTCGATTGCTGCTCCCGACGAAATGACGCCAATCATCTTTTGTTGAGCGAGTGCCGTAATCGGATATGTTTGTGTTTGCGCTGCATTAGGATTATTTTCTGGCCATAGTTTCATGGTAAGATTAGTGCCTTGGAGTTGTACATTGATGCGATACCACGTATCAACCGTAAATTGTTGTAGCGGCATGGTTTCATTGAACCAACCTTTACCTTCATGTTCATAGAGACAGCCAACAACAGGCTTAGTTATTTCTTCTCGTTTGAACACCGCCATTTTAGCTAGGTGATCTAAATCCAAGTCAAGATTCGCTTTTTTACTTTTATCTTTGCTCGTGATGGCAGCAATATCAAGCACTTTGCCGCCAATATAAATGCCAATGTAGAATGTGTTCAACAGGTAAATAGCTTTAAACCTAATTTCAACTTCATTGACAGAGCTTGCCAAAGGTACCGTCTCTTTTTGATTAAACCAATTTTTGCTCAAATTAGTTGAACTAATAAGCTGATTGTTATCTGAAGTATCAGAAACTGTTTCAGGCATCACCGCAATTTCTTGGCTGAAACTTTGACGGCCAGCGCTATAGAGCGAGAATCCTTGTGATGGATTTAATTCATAAACGCCCGTCTTAATGCCGTATACTGAACCAACATCAGCGAATGAAAGTCCGAGTGAATCTGGTGATAACAATTGTGACCACCAATTTTCAAGCAAGAATGACATTTGTGCTTTCACTGCTTCGAAATTTTTGTTCATGAAATTTTCATAAAATCCGACACTGCGTTCTTGGTTGCTTAACTCCGCAGTATATTTCAATTGCAATTCATTACTGATTTCACGTTGTTGCTGCGCATAAACAAGTTTGCTCGTATCAATGAAGCCGCTGAAAGTGAGCACAAACGCATGCTGCTCATCTTTTTCTTGTCGTTTTAATTCATCTTCTTGTACCGCAGTAACAATTTGAATAATTTGAGGGCCGACCGTCATAGCGATCATTGGTAATACAACCCACGCGCTTGAACCGCCGGTGAGTGGGATGGTCGCGAGTAACAACGCGGTTGTTATAGCAGCATTAATGGTACGCTCGTTTTCACTTAATTTTTCGCGCGCGTCTTCGGCTACTTGGAATGGATTAATGTCACGATCAAAAATCCATCCAATGCCAGCGCCGACAAATGCGGCCGCTGTTGATGCATCAATAAAGAGCCGTGTTAAAATTGAAATGAAATATTGCGCGTATTTGAGCGCATTCATGAGATCATCATAGAAGAATTTAAACGTATAGGTGAGTTGCTTTAAAACAGTAGTTGCTGCGTCAATAGCCATGCTTTTTAGGCCGCTCGTAATTGCATCGCCCAAATCTCCATAGTTATTTACTACTAAATCGGTTGCAGACCGTGCAATAAGATTTACTGCATCAGCAGTTAATTTCATCATGCCGCCATAGGTATATACAGCAATGTGTGCAAGATTGGCAAGTCCATCGATGAGCATTTGGTAGGTGGTAACGAAAGCTCCAGAGATGTCCTTGCAAAGTTCTTTGTCAGTGCTTGCTAAAAGAGTATTACATACGTCATCTATGCCTGATCCAATATCTTTTACCAGTTCTGTTGCCGTGACTTGTACGCCTTTAACTGCTGTCGTTGCCGTCTCAATGACGTCATTTACCACTTGATTAAGATCTTTGCCGGCTTGTTTTATGTCCTCGACGGCTTGGTCACGTAGTTTTTTTGCATCAGCTAATAATTTATCAGCTTCTCGAGGAGAAAGTCCTGTCAGAACTTCACCTAAGCCAGGAATTTTTGCAATGCCGCCTACGATTGTTTCTTCGGTGGATATCATTGTTTCTACTAACGATTCACCAGCTTTTTCTAAGGCGCTATAAGCATCTTCGCCCGTTTTTTCAATATCACTCCATACATCACCTGCTGTTCTGGTAATATCATCAACAAAATCACTCCAGCTTTGTGTGGTAACTTTGCCTTGTGATGGTTTAACAAGTTTGTTCCATGCATTGTCCACAGGATTAGTTGATTTAGGTTGCGAGGCCTTTTGTATGACATCTTGTTCAACGGTGTCATTTAGATGATTAAGATCATCTAAAAAGATATAATCTTCTGTGCTGTAGAGCAACATAGAAGGTTGTGGTCCCGATTGATTTTTGTTGATGCGCGCGAAAAATTGCATCGTTGTATCAAGATGATCCTTGTTATAAAGATAATTTGTTAACGCGTGTAAAATTTTCACCATGCTCATCAAACAAATTTGATCATGCAAGGTGGGCTGTGTTTGCATCAGTTTAAGTTGGTCAGGAACCTTTTTTTGTGCAATCGCCTTGAATGTGCTAATTGCATCAGCTTCACCTAAAACGGCAACTTTATAAAAATCAGTTGCTTGGTAATCTTTTGTGGCAGCATACAATTTTACTAAATCATACGATCCTGTTTTGGGATCTTTGAACGTGTTCCAATCATTGCAATGTTCAAGAAGACGTAAACGAAATGCATCAGTTAAAAGAAGACTGAGGTGATACATTTCAGATCCATTGCGCAACGACACAAAATCTGGATGATAATAGGCAATTTCAATATTAGGAATGTATAAAAAAATGCTTTCTTCCAGTTGTTTGATGGAGCTGAGAATGATGGAATCCTGAATAAACGTGCGGGTGATAGTGTATTTTAAATAATTCTGCCAAAACATAGAGCTTGTTAAACTCTTTGCCGTTACTACACTTAAACTTTTCCAAAATGAACTTTGCGGGACTTCTTGCCATGTTTTGGCATCGATAAACGTAGTAACAGCATCCCATTGGGGTTGTATTGAAGCATCGAGCAATTTTTTTTCAAGATTATCCCAGCTGCCAGCTTTAGCGATCATTGCTTTTACAAAATCTTGCCAACTTGTTTTTTCAAGACTCGTTACAAAATCGATACCAAGGTTGGGTGCGAGTGCTGCTAGACGAGCCGCGTATTCAACTTTTACAATGTACTCAAAATAAAAATAAAACTTTTTAAAGTAATCGATCAAAATCGAGCTCATGGATAATCCACTTGAGCCATAGGCAGCATCGATGGCAGCGCTGTTGAGCGATGTAGTCGGGAAAGGATTTGGGGTTGATGATTTATTTGTGCCTAAAATAACGGGGCTGAAAAGTTGTTGTGCAATTTTTTCTGCTATGACAATCACTGATTTATTTTGATCAATTGCTTGTTGCGGTGAAATGGCATATAAGTTGCATGTTTTTTTATCAACAACAATAGAACCTATGAATTGATTTTTTGCTGCTTGCGTACCCGCACAATCTTTAACGACTTTTTGAAAAGTACCCGTCTTGGTGCAGTGCACGATATCAGATTCTTCATCAAATTCGCAAACATCATTTTTTAAAGAACTGAAGTCAGAGTTTTGTGTATTCACTGGATAGGATGCACCAAAAAGTGGCACAAAAAAGAGCACACAGAAAAAGAATATACCTATTTTTTGATTCATGGTAACTCCGTTATTTTTTTGTCTTTTTCATGATGGCTTGCGTGCTGGGTTTTTTGTAATTACTAATTTGTTCAGGGGTAAATACTAATGCTTCAGGTTTTTTAAGCGTGAATTCTGCCTGACATCCTGTTGCCACAAAGCCAATGCCACCAAAAATGGCAATATAAGGATCTTTTAAATCATCGAATGTTTTTTGCGCGAGCGTTTGATTGGTTTGTCCTTTTTTGGTGACGGTAATCGTAGCTTGAGTGGGTTGTGTAACAATTGAAAACACAAGGGTGAGCGGTTCTTTCACCAGTAACGCTCTATCACCATCAGCAAATTTATAAAAATGCGTTTGATCATTCTGCATCATTTGTTCCACCGGCGTAAGAATGGTGGTGATGTCTTTAGAATCTTTTTGTGTTTTAACTAATTTTTGTTGTGCAAAGCAGAGTGCCATGCTTGATGTTGTCATGGTGGCATCAGTAGTGCCGTAGATGCCAACCATACGGGATTGTAGATAACGCTCGGGAACAGCAGAAATCCACCGCGCTTTATTAAACATAATGCCAGCAAAAAATGGGTACGTGGCATTAATTAAGCGACATTCCACTTCAATTTCGTATTGTGCTTTAGGACTGCTGTAATCGGTAAAAATGTGATCTTGTTGCGCTCCTTGAGGATTTGTTGGATCAAAGATTGAAAGGCCGTTTTGCCAGAAACTATTGTGCTCAGGATCATATTCCCAATCACTGCTATTAATTTGAAATACATTATACCATCGTTGATCTGGTGGTGTGTTCATCGGGGAAAATTCAAATTGTTGATCATTCCACACCGATGGATATTCCATATCATGCGAGATAGGCGGATTTAAATTTATGGCCTTAAAGAGATACATTGTTTCATCATTATACTGTTTGTTTTGTGCTTGATATTGTTCGGCAGTAGTTTTTGCCGAAGCGAGAAATGCGTCCGTAAGTGTTTTGGTTATTACTTTTTGAGCAGTTCTTGTTTGTGTGATAAATGTAGAAAAATCATTTTGAATTTGTTCTTGTTGTTTTGAATATCGTTCAAAAACTTGTTGATCTTCTTCATTAATATAGGTGTTATACATACTGCTGCCGCTCATGAGAATCGATTGCAACGCGATCATGCCCATTTCTGCCCAAAACTGGGTGCGCACCTCTGGCGTTAATAATTTTGAGCGAATTCTCAAACTATTACGGGTGTCAGAGTTTTGCCAAAATTGGATCATCGGAGGCAACAAGCCGTGCGTTGCGTTATGTAAATATTTTACCACCGTTTGATAATCAGCAAGCAATGTTGCGCGTTCAAAATCACAATAATCAACAACCTCTTGCGCGATGTTTTCATACAATGGCTGAGATCGAGCGTTTTGAAAATAAGATTTTGTTGAGGCGAGTGCATGTGCAGCAAACCCTCGTATTTTATCTTTGAGCGTCATAGTTTTTTGCAATGAAGTTGTATACTCGTGAAGATGCTTGCTATAAGTTTCTAGCACAAACTGATCAAAAAATAATTTGGGCGGAATTGGTTTTTCTGCTGCTTTAATTGCGGCAATACTATTTTCAATAATTCTTTTTTGTGCATCGATTTTTTCAGATGCTACAACGGCAATTTTTTCCAAATCATAGGATGAAGATTCTAAAAGATCATGGACTAATGATTCGAGTGATGCCATACGTGCAGCTGAAAGATACATGCCAAGCGCATTGAAAAGTTGTTGCGTTATCCATGTTGCTTTTTGGTGTAACGGCGTTGGCGTGTGTTCTGCATGTGCGTACATGAGTGTTAATGATATGACCACAATACACACTAATTTCATTACTTGGCTCCTCATCATTGATTACCTATCTTAAGATCCGCCTGGGGCATTTGGATCTATCGTACCCGTTGAATCACCGCCATCGCCAACTTGTGATGATTGTTGAACGGCATTGAGGGCTTCTTCAATACCTTTCAAGTATGCTGCGGTTGCATTGCAATAACGAGCGTCAACAGGAGAGATGCCTGCTTTTTGTGCAGCATTTGCTATGATGCAGCCCAAACAAGGATCTAATATTGTGGTGCCCTTAAAAATAGGGTCAAATAACACCGAAAAATCACCAACGCATGCGCGTAACATTTTGATAATGCCATCAGGAGAATTCATCCATGCCGGTTGTGGTAACACTTCTTGCACATACAAATACTGCATGGTGGGAATATTAACATAGAGATGTTTTGCCTGAGCTAGTGAGGAAACTTTTTTGCCTTTACCGTTGGCAAAATAGGCAAGTGGGATGGTCGATTCATACCCAAATTTATCTTTGAGTGTTGTGCCGCCTTGTGCTGCTTTTACGAGCGCATCAGGCCACGCGATACTGATTGTATTTACCGGTAATTCGTGTGCAAGCTGAGGAATAACTTTAAGCGCGCGCAAGCTCTGTGTGTCATAAAAGAAAAGTGGGGGCGTAATCTGTTGAACTGCGCGCAATGTTGTTGCAGCATCGGCAGTAATTTTATCCATGATTGTTTTAATACGTTGTGCATGGGCAACAAACGTAGAGAATCCGGTGAACTCTTGCGCAGCATTTTTTTGTGAAAGCGCGGCAGTATATTGTGTGAAGAATTTCAAATAATTGCCAAGGAACGTCAGGTAGAGATCCCTTTTGTTATCAAACGTTGGCTTGAGCAAACCTTGCGTTGTAGGATCTACCATGAGCGTTTTTTCAGAATCTTTAAGCATCATATCAAGATTAGCACCATAATCATTTTTCATAAGCGTATTGCCGGCATAGGTTGCAAGATGCTGCGGGAGCCCAGAAGGAAAGCGTGCTAAAATTGCTTGATTTGATTGTGCTTCTATGATGCTGATAAGATGACTGATAATTAATTTTTTCTTAATAAAACCTGTTTTTGATTCTTGATCAAGATATTTATCGAGTGAAGCATAGGGCGTGAGGTTGAATACGGTATATACTTTGGTCAAATAAATATAAAGTTCATGTAAATAGAGAAGATGTATCTTACTGAAATACACGGTAAAATAGGTATCTTGCTTGATGCTTGTCAAAAAACTATCAAGAAGTTGACTTAAAGAGCCGTCATCAGGGAATAATTGATTTGCTGGTGGGTGATTGATTTCTATGGTTGCTGTTTTGGTAAAACTACAAAAGGTTGTTTGAAATCCTTTTGAAAGACCCTGTGGTACATTGTTTTTAGTATGCGCATTTAAGGTTTTTATGCCGGTAGTAGGATCAATGGGATGACTTACAACTAATTGTGATGGCGTATATTTTTTACCTTGACGGGGATAACATTGCTTAGAGCATAGTGTGGCTTGATCTTGCGCATTCAAAAAAAATGTTGGCATGAGTATTGCAACTATGAGTATGTTCACGCACGATTTTGTGTTCATGTGTTACCTATCCTTTTTTATTAATTGAACAAATTCTAGTGTTTCAATCAGAAAGAAAGCAATACTTTTTTATTTTTTAAAAATTTACGTATGCGCCAAAAAGATTTATAGTAGAATACTGAACAATCTTCATTCTAGTGTGCAATTTTCACTCATCGAGGTTTTCAATGTCATTTAAAATGAATTCATTACTCTTTATACTTTTGTGTGGTGTTATTGGTTTTTTCAGTTGGCGTGGTTATCACTATTTTCTTGATGTGCATAAACCCGCGCTCGTGTTTCACGGCATAGAGCCCGATACGTACTGCGCTCAGGAAGTGCAATGTCGATTAGAAGGATCGGATCCTTATAAGGTTGCTGATATTTCGGTGTGGCTTGATGGGAAATTACTTGTCCATAAATTCAAGATTAATGCGGGACATTTTGAATATCCTTTCAGCGTTGAAACCACCTCATTACAAAATGGTTTCCATATGATTAAGGCAGAAGCAATTAATGCTACTTACCATGCACAAAAAGCATGCATCGAATATGGTTTCTACGTTGATAATAGTCCTTTGCAAGCTGCTATGGTACGTTCGGAAGCCGATTATAAAGTGCTGCAGGGAAGAACGTTGCATGTTCAGTTTCAAGTAAACAAAGAAATCAAATCAGTTATGGTGCGCGCGTTATCACACAATTACGACTGTTTTCAAGAGGCAAAAAATTCACCCATCTATGAATGTTTTATCCCAATACTTTGTGAAGAGATACCTAACGAATATCCTCTAAGCGTCGAAATTACTGATCATGTTGGCAACGTGCTTGTGCTCGATAGTAAATTTCAAATTTTGCCTTTCCAATTTAAAAAACAGATGTTACGCATAGATGCAGCAAAAGTGCAAGAAGAAAAAGAAGCAGGTTTAGCGGCACAAGAATTAGAACATGAACTTGAAAAACTTACGGAACAATCACCGCATAAAAAATTATGGCACGGTGTTTTTTATCCCCCAATCGATATAACAGCAGTATCAACAGAATATGGTACTATCCGTACCACGCAAGAGCGCGGTCGCTATGCACATAAGGCTGTTGATATTCTGAATATGCCAAAATCGGTAGTATGGGCGACACAAGATGGTGTTGTTGTACTCAAAAATCGTTACGCTTTCAGTGGCAATACCGTTGTAATCGATCATGGCTATGGGATTTTATCTCTTTTCTTCCATTTAGATTCATTTGCTGATATCAATGTTGGAGACTTCATAAAACGGGGTAATCCAATTGGTACGTTAGGCAAAACAGGCTATGCAAGTGGCTATCATTTACATTGGGAAATGAGAATAAACAATATTCCTGTGGATCCTATGCAATGGATTAAACCTACTTTTTAATAGTATAAAAAGGGGTAGTAGCGATGTATGATTTCTTTTATCGTATGAACACACCATTATGGTATGTCATCAAAATTCCTTCACGATATCGTGTGCTGATAACACTTTCACTTTGTTTGCTCATAACGAGTGCATGGTTTTATGCCGTATGGCATCCATTGCGCGCGTCAATTGCGATGTATGAGCAAGGTATTCACACGCACGATCATGAAACGAGTGCATCACTGAATATGCTGGATCAGCGCGCGCTTCTTTTAGACGAGCGTTTACAACAGTATGCATCAATGTCTGATGCGTGCGTTGTTTTGTCGCCGCTCGACACGGTTGCCGAGATTTTTAGCACGATCGAGCGTCATGACCTGATTTTTTGTTCATACCAGCCGCAAGGTATTACACGTCATGGGTGGTATAATGCCCATTGCTTCCTTTTTGAATTAAAAGGATCATTTGCTTCATTGCACGCGTTTTTCAAAGCAATACAAGAAATCCGGTATGTGCTGACCGTTGATAAAGTTCGCATGAACAAAGTTGATGATGAGCAGGTATGTGCAACGTGTCTTTTTACTCTCATCGAGATTGCTGAAAGCACAAAGGAGCCACATGCATAAAATACATATCTTGCTTAGTATGGGCTTATTTTTTTGTCCTTTATTTGGTGTGCAAGAAAAAAATGACGCGCAACGCAACCCATTCTGTTTTGGGTGTTCAGCAGATGAGCAACGTAAAGATGCTAAAAAAGCAGTGGCTGAAATCAAAGAATCACCAAAATTAGATCATGAAGAAATTGCGCTTTTAAGTACTGAAACTAAATGGCAAGTTAAAACGGTATTGCCTTCATCGGTTATCATGCAGCACAAAGAAGATGGACAGATCAGAGAAATTTCTTTGACGGGAACGCATGTTTCTTAATGGGGATAACCTTCAAGATTAACAATCATATTCGTATCTTCATTTTTATGAGCAATATCATATGGCGTTCGGTTGTGGCCATCATGTGCACATGTATCCAGTTTATGCGTCTTTATAAGGTTAAGTACCATCGGTAAGTAGCCACTAAGTACGGCTGAATGTAAGAGCGTTGTCCCCTCTTTACTTATAACACTGACATTTGCTCGACGTTTAATGAAGAAATCATATGCAGCTGGCTGAACATATTCAACAGCCACGACAAGGGGTGTTTGTTGTTTGAGGTTACGCGCTTCAAGATCTGCACCGTAATAAGATTGTAGTAAGCGTTTCAGGACTTCGGTATTGCCATTTTTTGCAGCAGCATGGAGAGGCGTGTTGCCTGCTCGTGTTTTGCTATTTACATTTGGCCATAAGGATAATATTTGATCAACTATAGCAGGAGAACCAGTTCTTGCTGCTTTATGTAAAGCGCTGCGCCCCTTTTCATCCGGTATGTTTACATCAATATTTTTACTATAGTTGTTCACAAGATAACGAACTAGATTGTGTTGATTTTTAGTAATTGCACCATGAAAAATACAATCTAATGTTTGATGTGTTTGAAGATACGTACCCAAAAGCTCATCAACATCGGTGCCTTTTTTATCTTTTAATGTTTTTAAAAGCGCTTTCATAAAAATTTTATGAGACGCCTCATTATACGGGCTTGTTTTTTGACGTAACCTCGGCGTTGGTGAGGGCGAGCGTTCGGGCCAACGATCATTATCCATAGCGAGTGTATTTGAAACGAGTGTCAGAAAGAGTATACATGGGATAAATGACGTAAAGTTCATAATTACTTTCCTTTTGAAAAATGCCGAGCGTATATACTTTGTAGCATTTTTTTTTAAATTTTTTTGCTAGAACTAGTGATTATTGTTATGTTGTTAAAAATATACAATAGTAAATATTATACTACATATCAATATTTATTTGAATAATTTGTTTGTGCAATTATTACAGTAAAGATTTTCCATTGATCTATAATCCCATTAGTGCGAGTAAATAGCGATGAAAAAAATAATCTTTTTGTTTGGTTTTATACATATGCTTATATTTTCGTTACACACTCAAGATCTTCAAGAATTAACTGCTATCACTTATATCCCGACATCAATAGTAGATACAGCACCATACTGCGCTGAGTCGGATTGTAAAATGGATGATCCAAATAACGAATTGATTCGTCAACAGTGCGCCTCATTACGTGAGAAAATAGAAGAAGGATATACTTGTTCGCCAATGCATAAGCAATGGAAAGAATGGCGCCAGACGATAGATGGTGAGACGTATGAAATTGAAACATCAGATTTCGCTACGGTATATCAAAAAATATGGGAATTAAAAGACAACAAAAAGCCAAAAGGAATAGTGAAAAAGCGGCAAGAAGATGAGATATATTGCGATTATTGTAGAAGAGCGTATATCGAAAGTTATTATAAACGTCATTGTAAAACTAAGTTACATATACAACAAATGAAAAAGACGATTAAGACTGATTGAGTTTCAACTTAAAATAAAATCCCTCCAACTTAAATAAGCTGAAGGGTTAGGGGGTGAACAATACAAAAAGAATGAGTATTGTTCATTTAGGGACATTTTTTTACGTTTTTATGAAGTCAGGGCAAATCCTAACAACCCCCAAGGACATTGTCAAGAAAATTTTATAGGACTCTGTTCCTACAGCCTGGAGGCTTTTGCCAATAAAGCCTTACCGTGCTATACTTTTTAGAAGCCTATTAGAATGGAGGTTTTCTATGAATAAAAAGAATATATTTTTACTGTTTTTAACTTTTTCAAGTTTCCAGCTTTTTGCCGATAGGGCAGGCAGGCAGGTCCGCCCGCAACAGGCCTTGCCATCGCACCAAGAGTTCAAAAAGGTTATTCATGATTTTAAGGTGACTTCTCATGAACACCTGCGCTCAGCACCTTGGCTTTCACAGGGTAATCCCTTTACCCAACGAAAGGTCACGAGCTTTACCCCATTTGCACAAAAACTCAGCGTTCCGCACGGAAGTGAAATAGCTTTTTTTGGGGATTTACACGGGAATAAAAAAGCACTCGACGAGTGTATTCTTGCTTTACAAAGAGATGGTTATATCGACCAGAATCTCGTAATTATGAAGCCACAATTTTATTGTATCTTTCTCGGTGATTATGTTGATCGCGGGCCTTCAGGTGTTGAAGTGCTAACTACGATACTTACTTTAAAACTGCGTAACCCTCGTTCAGTATTTCTTGTGCGCGGGAATCATGAAGATAGATTGTTAAATACCGTCTACGGATTTAAAAGCGAATTGTGTGCGAAATTTCCTGAGATCACCGGCGATGAACTAAATGCAGTGTTTGATATATATGAATATATGCCAACCGTTCTTTATCTTGGTTCAGGTGATCACCATGACTTTATTCAATGCTGTCACGGCGGTATTGAAATTGGCTACAACCCTTATCGCTTGTTAGCAGATACTCATTCAAATATGTATCATGCTTTACCCTTAATCGAGCGTGTTGAAGCAGTGCGCGAATTGCCACCACATCTTAAACAAGATGTGATAAAAAATATTCCTGAGCATGAAATATGTAATTTCAAACCAGTATTACCAACAAATCCTGTGACACTCGGTTTTTTATGGAATGATTTTATTGAGCGTCAAGAAAATTATCGTTCCCCAGTTGTTGATTATCATCCAGGGCGTGGATGGGTTTTTGGTCAAAAACTTACCGAATACATGCTTACAAGAATTAATGCTCATGATGTTAAGTTGAGAGCAATTTTTAGAGCGCATCAGCATCATGGCGGTATGCTTACCTTATTAGAAGAGAATAAAGGTATTATGCCATTGTGGGATTTCAAGGTAGTTACTTTCTTAACGGCACCTTTTCCTAATCTCAAATTCTCATCAGTATCATTCGGTATTTTGAGAACCGCGCGACGCTACGAAGATTGGGCATTAGAGCACATTGTGCTTTAATTTTCTGTACTTATTTCTTTTTTATGTGTTATCACTGTTTTTAACAAATTAGAAAACTAATTGGGCACATAAAACAGTGACTAAAGAAATAAATATTGTATGCAGAATCGTCATTGCGAGCGAATGCGTGGCAATCCAGATAATAAAATTATTCCAAAAATAAGGATTTATTGAATTTTGGATTCCCACGGCACAAGATGCCTCGGAATGACATTCTGATGTTCTTTGTACAATTTCATTGTTTTATGTCAAAACAAAAAAGGAATGTATAATGAAAATGCTTTTTTTTGAAGTAACGTCTGAACAAGAAGAAATTTTAAAAAAAGCATTTGAACGTGATGAAGTATACTTTTTTAGCTATCCGCTTACTCAGAAAAATATACCACAACAAGCGCGCGATGCCGATGTGATTTCTGTCTTTATTTTTTCTATCATCAACAAAGAAGTGCTTGCGCACTTTCCTAAGCTTAAAGCTATTTTTTCTCGTACGACTGGCGCTGATCATCTTGATTGTCGAGCAATTCAGGAGCGCGGCATAAAGACATATACATTACCGTGTTATGCAACGCAAGCGGTTGCTGAATATACATTCGCATTAATGCTGACGATCATGAAGAAAACTATACCATTTCGCGAGCTAACGCGTGCGCAAAAAAATTATGAGGCTATCATGGGCGTTGAACTTGCTGGTAAAACACTCGGCATTATTGGTTTGGGAAATATTGGATCTGCGGTTGCTAACATTGCACGCGGATTTTCTATGAGCATCATTGCGTACGATCCTTGCAAAACCTCAGCCGATGATGTGAAATTAGTGCCATTGAATGAACTCTTGCAGCAAGCTGATATTATTACCGTGCATGTTCCCCTGAACGATCAAACGAAGCATATGTTAAATGCACAAACACTCAAACAATGTAAACGAGGGTTCTTCTTGATTAATACGGCGCGCGGCGGTGTTATTGAAACGAGTGCGCTTATTGAACTTCTAGAAAAAAACCTCGTTGGCGGCATTGCGCTCGATGTGCTTGAAGAAGAATTCTTCACCTTTCATATGTCGGTACTTATGCATACTTCACTTGCCCAAACAGCGTATAAAACAATTTGCCAAAATACCTATCTTATTAATCATCCGCGCGTTTTTATTTCATATCATAACGCATTTAATACACTCGAATCACAACGGCGCGCGTTGCATGAAACGATCGATTGCATCAATAATTGGAGAAAAACGGCATAATAAAATTATGCTAAAAACCGTTGACTTGCCTGATTGGGACGTGGTATCCTGAAAATAAGAAGGAGAGAGTCTGTCCCTACCTGTTTTTATCTGATTCTTCCCTGTAAAAAAGTCTAAAAGCTTTCCCAGAAATGTTTAAGAAAGCATGCCGAAGTTTACTGTATTCTTCGCAAAAAAAATGAGCATATCAGCTAAACGATTCTTCTACTAATTTAAGCTGATGTGAATAAAAGTAGAACGTACCCGAGAGGTTAACATAATTTTGTATCGTGTACGTAGGAAAAAATCTATACAAACTATGTGGTATATATCGGATCTCGTCTTTAGGAGGTATATGTCAATTAAAGACTAAGCATGTAGAACCTTAAGCATTTTGCTCGGGAAAAAGTCTATTTATTTTATCCCCTCGTTTGTATTGTGCAATTTATTGGCATTATTATACTTATTATTTGTGAATGGAATAAAATTTTAAACACAATGAACACCTTGGGACACAATGATAAAAAAACTACTTACAATCGGAATGCTCATTACGATGTTTGCTAATGATTCGTATATATGTGCAGCATACAAGAGAACTGCACCGGTTGCCATTAATCCACTTAAAACTCGAAGAAAAATAAAAAAAATTAAAAAAAGAAATAAACATATCAAGGTTGAAACGAGAGCACCAACATTTGGCGAAATAGTAATGACCGCAAGTTTCTGTCTACTGGGTGTATGTGGCGGTGCTTGTTTTTATTACTCCGATGAAGATTCATTACAAGAAGGTGAACGTTATCATGCCGTAGAGGTATTGTCCGTCGGTGCTGTTGGAGGTGCGGCGTGCGGGGTGTGTGCCCTTGTTGCTTGCAACTGCATAAAAGGAAAAAATAATTAGAATAACCTCAAAAACGAGCGTATACGTTTGACGCTTTTTGTTAATGCAGTAAACTATCGTTCATGAGAAAAAGTAATTTATCCATGAAAGGGTTATCATGAAAAAAATAGTTTTTGCACTTATCTGTCTTTTGAATATTCCTTATGTTTTTACAAGCGACGTAAATAAAAGTGTTGCAGTAACCCCAAATTTAAAACTTCCTGATCAAGGTGCAAAAATTGGTTTTGTTGATCCATATAAAGTGCTGCAAGGCCTTGAACAATGGAAAGATGAAGGAATGAAAATTCAAAAAGACCTTCAAGCGAAAAATCAAAAAATTGAAGATAAGAAAACTGAGTATGCAACTAAACAGAGTGGGTTGCAGAGTATGGGATCAACTGCAAAGCCTGAAGTTGTCAAAGCAAAACAAATTGAATTAAAACAAATGGCTATAGCAATTGAAGGTATGATGCAATCTCTCCAAGAAGATGCTGAACGTGTATCGCAAGAAGCCCAAATGGCAGTATTTAAAGAAATTGAAACGGCTTCACACGAAATTGCCATGGAGATGGGTCTTGATATTGTTCTTGCAGGTGGTGTGCTGTATGTTTCGCCAAAACTTGATGTTTCAGCTGAATTGATTACCAAAATGAATACAAAATATGGTTCTAAGAAAAAACTAGAACAGAAATCAGCTCCGGTAATGCAACCCCTACCAATGAAAGATTTACCAAAATAACTATGAATGAATTACTAACTCACCTGCCGATAAAAGCAATTATTGGCCTTGGTAACCCTGGTGAGAAGTATGCATTGACGCGGCATAATATTGGCTTTCGTGTTGTTGATGCTCTTGCACAAGCATATGGGCAGGAATTTAAAAAAAATGATAGCATGCTCGTGTGTACTATTGTGCACAATGATATGCCAATTCTTCTAATAAAACCGCAAACATTTATGAATGATTCAGGCAAAGTGATACCTTTTTTACAAAAAAAAGGTATCACTGCCAATCAAATTTTAGTTATTCATGATGAGCTTGAGCTACCATTTGGCCAGATAAAAATAAAAACAGGTGGCAGTGCAAAAGGGCATAATGGTCTGAAATCCGTGATCAATTTTTTAGGGCCCGATTTTCATCGCGTGCGCATTGGCATCGGCCGTCCTGTGCAACGCGAACAGGTTCCCGATTATGTGCTTGAAAGATTCAAAGAACCGCATATGGCGGTGAATGACGTTGTTGAACGTTCTGTCGCTATGATACGTGATATCATTGCGACGTAACACCAAAAAGTTCTATTCTAATACATAATAATATTTTGCAAGATGAAGGAAGAACCCAATGACAATGCTCAAAAATGTGCATATCAAGATCTTAATAGGAATATTTATTGTTTTCTTTACCCAGTTCACTATCGCTTCAGATAATGAAAATCAAAAACGCTCGTATGTAGAATACCTTACCCATCCCACTACGGTTTTATTGACGGGAATCACGGCCTTAGGCGGTTATTGCTGGTATGATTCTGAAGCGAGAACACAAGCATATGAATGGTCAAAGCAGCAATTTGAATGGTTAAAAGACCAATTTTGTGCATTACCTACTGCTGGAAAGGTGGTTACAGCAGGCCTTGGAGTTTTGGGACTCTATACTTATTTGTTTAACAAGAAGAAAGCGCGCGAAGAAAAAAAGGCACAAGAAGCTTTAAAAAGAGATCATGCAATACTTAAAACAGAGTCCATCCTTTTAAGAAAAGATTACGAAGATTTGAAAAGTAATCATGAAGCATCTGAAGAAGCTTATGCACTATTTGTGAAAGATGATTATGGAGCGCTTAAAGAAGGTCATAACACTATGCAAGCAATTTATGCTGCGCGATTAATGCTTTTAGAAAAAAAAGATCAAGACAACGATAAGGAGCATCACTTCTATGATCAATCTCTGTTGGCTATGCAAAGTGCTATACAATGGTTACAAGACAAAGATAAAGCAAATGAGAAATTTAAAAGTGAAGGGTTGGATATTCTCGGCCTCTTAAGTGTTAAAATTACAGCATTAGAACAAATGGCAGAGCATGCCAGTTCCGACGATGAGGGGCGCGTTGTGTCCGTAAAAATAAAAGAAGTAAAAGAGCTAAGAGAATTAAAAGGTGAAGAACAGGATATCCCGACCAATTTAAATCTCAAGATTGCAGCATTAGCAAAAATGGTAAAATCAGATAATACGCATTATTCAGGAGAAGGCAGTTCTGACGATGAAGGACGTGTTCAATCGGTGATAATCAAAGAAGATCTTGATAAGTCGCTTAGCTTGCGTGTTAGGTCAAATATTCCTCCCATATCACATTCCTTGTTTCCGGAAGAAACACTACGGCTTTGGGCGATGCGACTTAGGAATCTTGAAATAATAGTACTAGGCTGTGAGACAACTGAAAAATCATTTGGCCCTTATGCAGAGCTTAAGCCAAGTAACATTGATAAACTAGCTGATCAAATTAAGGAAGTAATAGGGGCGCAAGAGCGAATATATAAATGGTCAGAAGATTATGAACTTAACCGTGATAAGCTTAATAAAAAATATAGAAGGGTTAATAAAAAGTACGCGGCTAATGTAAAAGATATAGGGGAACTAGACGAAGCATTAGTTGCAATAAGAGACAATTATAAAAAAGATATACCTAACATAAAGAAAGATGTGAAAGCAATAAGGGATTTTGTCGCTAAAAAATTCCCAGGTGATCGCGTTTAAAATGTTACTTTTTTTTGTATTGCACGATGGAATTCACATGAAAAAACTGTTTTTAATGGTGGTTTTCTGTTTTATTTCTATGCAAGCTATGGAAGAAAATGATGAGCGGTCAAATAATGATCAGCACAAACGTTCCTACTATTTTGAGTATATAATCCATCCTACGACACTTTTATGTACCGGAATTACCGCATTAGGCGGTTATTGCTGGCATGATCCTGAAACAAGAACAAAGGTCTATGAATGGTCAAAACAGCACTTTGAATGGTTACAACAGAAAGTTTATGAATCCCCTTCGACTGCCTGCGCAACTATAGGTGTTGGTATTTGGGGTCTCTACACCTATTTGTTTTATAAAAGAAAAGCGCGAGAAGAAAAGATGGCACAAGAAGCTTTAAAGGGAAATCATGCAATACTTAATGCAAAGTTCATTCTTTTAAAAAGTGATCATGAAGCGCTTAAAGAAGCTCATAAGACTACGCAGGTGGTTTATGGTAGGCGTATAAAATTTTTAGAACAAAAAGATGAAGACAATGATGATTTAAAAGAAAAACTGAGAGATTGGTTGATTGCTTTAAAGAGGAAATTTAAGAACATAAAGAAAACGGTTCCTGGCACTCAATCTATAGTGATAAAAGAACTAAAAGAAGATAATGATGAATCAGATGCCGAAACAATTGGACAAGGGCTTGAAGGTTTATTAGAGAGAATACAGCGTATTGAATCACTATTACAATGTGGGAAAAATACTGAACATATTCTCGTTCCACTGCACGTGTTTGCAAATTTATCCAAGAGAATCAACAATCTTGAAAAGATATCACAGGGTGAGGAAATACCTGAAAAGTCATTTGCTCCTGCCGCACAACAAAAACACATTAAAGTTGCTGTTGTGGAAGATAAAATTGTCGAAATAGTAAAAAGACTTGATGTCATTGAAGGTCATGGTAGGTACTTGGAAGAGGTTTATAATAATAGTAAAAGTAGTATTGAATATTTGGGCCGTCGATGTGATGATAATGAAGAAGGTGTTGATGATCTTGTCTATTATCTTAAACGGAAAGCAGGTGAAGATGAGGAAGAAGAGAATTCAAAACGGTTAACCGCTCGTTTTTCAAAAGTAATAGAAAGCCCTCGTTATAGAGGTAATAAAGAAGAGGATTCAAACCGATTAACTGTCCGTTCTTCGACGAGGATAGTAAGTCCACTTGATGGGCGTGATGAACAAGATCTGGCTAATGCTGATAATCTGCTTCAGGAAAAATTTTCTGATGAGAAAGGTAAAGAACGTACTCGATCGCTTAAATAACAATTAATAGAAGCTTGAAAAAACTCTTTTCTACTTTTTGTTGCAGGATAGAATTCACATGAAAAAATTATTTTTAATTATTATTTTCTGCTTTATAAATTTGCAAGCGATGGAAGTAAAGGAAGAAGAACAACAGAGCTATGTTCAGCATTATTTTGAACTTCCATCTTGGTCAGATACGCCTGCAAAGAAAGCGGGGGAATTTGATTTGCCAATATTGTTGTCATATTCCGGCAGCAAGGAAGATTATCTTTATCTAAGAAAACTTCAGCTTCTGAGCAGCTTTGCCCATATGCATCATGCATCACTATCTTTTTTGGATGAATTGATTTCATATCAGACTGAAGCATTAAAAACAGCAGAATCTGAACCCTTTTATCTTTTTGCTACAGAAGTTACCGATGATGATAAAGATTGTCTTGAGGGAGGAGCTCGAAAATTGGGAGTGTCATATGATACATATATAAAAATGGGAGCAGAAGAAAATAGGAATAGTAAACGAATTCATACACCTGAAGGACATGAAGCACTGATAAAATTAGTATGCCTATCAAAGAGTGAGCGGTTTACCGAAAAAAATCGAGATCATGTTGGGAAGATATTTGCTCACTATGAAAACAGTAAAAATAGCGAAGTGCATGAGATTCTACAACGAACAAAAAACAGCTTTTATAATAATCTAACGCATAGGCGTGTTGCTTCGTTCGCAGGAAGTTTTTTATTTTCTCTGCAACTGGTAAATCCAAAAGATCTTTTTGACATTAAAGAAGATGTGGTTCTTGAAGAAGCTCTTTTACTTTTTCACGAGAGCTGTCCCCTCAGGGAGGTAGAAGAATTTTTGAAGGAAAGTTCAATGCGAGAAATAGTGATGGACGTTATGCCTCAAATTCCTTGGCTTTATGCTGTTATTGATGCATTGAACAATTATTATGACACCCCAGGTAAGAATATTCAAAAAACTTTAACGACTGAGGAAAGTAAACATTTTCTTGCGGCATTAAAACAAGCTCTCGATATTATTCGTAACGCTCACCGCGATTATAATTCTTTGTATAAAAGTATATTTGAAGAACAAAATCGCATTCTAAAAAATTATCCAGGCAAAAAAAGAGCTGAGGCAATAGGAGAATTTAAATCCCATATTTTGCATCGCCCTGAATTTGGCAATCGTTTGCCCGATATGTTGCCTAATCTTTTGCATGATAATAAAAATGATAAGCATGTAGAGCAATTACCAAAACAAAAGAAAAAAAATACAACAAAGAAGAAGGGAAAAAAATCTAAATCAAAGCGTAAGCATTAGATCTTAGGTTAAAATAATGGTGGCTTCTTGACGAGTGATGTGTAAAATACCGCCGCCTTCAATAAGTAATGATTCTTCTTTGCCATTCTGGAGACAATAACTAATTGGTTGGTGTGATGCCAAGAGCAAAATCATAGGCGCGTGGCCGCGCTGCATCACAAAATTACCGACAGAACTATTAACCTCTAACCAAGCAACTTCAAATGATTGCTTGTTAGTGGTACTTACTAAGGTGAGCTTCATAGTACATTACACTTCTGTTTTAAGTTTTTGTGCTTTTTCTTTTGCTTGTTCTAACGTCCCTACCATGTAAAACGCATCTTCAGGTAGATGATCGTACGTGCCATTAATAATCTCCTCAAAATCATTAATAGTGGTTTCAAGCGGTACATATTGACCGTGGATCCCGGTAAACGATTCAGCAACAAAAATTGGTTGTGTTAAAAATTTCTGAATTTTTTTTGCACGGTGCACAAGTACCTTATCTTCATCAGATAATTCATCCATACCTAAAATTGCAATAATATCTTGCAATTCTTTGTAACGTTGCAAGGTGGCTTGCACTTTTCGTGCGACTTTGTAATGTTTTTGCCCAACTATCTGTGGGTTGAGTGCTTTTGAATTTGATTCTAAGGGATCAATCGCGGGATATAAACCAAGCTCAACAAGTTTTCTTGATAGAACGGTGCTTGCATCAAGATGCATGAAGGTAGTTGCGGGTGCGGGATCGGTAATATCGTCAGCCGGTACATAGACTGCCTGAATAGACGTGATAGCGCCGTTGACAGTGTTTGCAATTCTTTCTTGGAATGCACCCATCTCTGATGCTAACGTTGGTTGATAACCAACTGCCGATGGAAGGCGGCCAAGAAGTGCTGATACTTCAGATCCTGCTTGTACTAAACGGAAAATATTATCAACAAAGAGAAGCACATCTTTATGCTCTTTGTCGCGGAAATATTCTGCCATGGTTAACCCAGTAAGGGCAACACGAAATCGGGCCCCAGGCATTTCGCCCATTTGACCGAAAACCAAGCTCGTTTTATCTAGGACGCCCGATTGCTTCATTTCCAACCACAGTTCATTTCCTTCGCGCGTTCGCTCGCCGACGCCGGTGAATATTGCAACGCCGCCATGTTCAATGGCAATATTGCGAATAAGTTCCATAATCAAAATGGTTTTACCAACGCCCGCGCCGCCAAAGAGTCCAATTTTTGATCCCTTCATGTAGGGACAAATTAAATCGATAACCTTAATACCAGTTTCTTGGATTTCAGTTTCGATTTTTTGTTCAATGAGCGGGGGTGGTGCATGGAAAATTGACCATTTTTGATCTGTTTTTACATCGCCTTTATTATCAATGGGATTGCCTAGAACATCAAAAATTCTTCCTAACACAGCAGGGCCGACAGGAACTTTGATGGGTCCTCCCGTATCAACAACGGTAAGTCCACGGCACACGCCTTGCAATGATTCGAGTGCAATGCAGCGCACAATGCCATCACCAAGTTGTTGTTCTACTTCGATGCTGATGATGGTGGATTTTCCTCCGGAAAGCTCTTGAGGGACGATGATATGGAGCTCATGCAAGATTTGTGGAGCAGACTCTTGGGGAAATTGTACATCGACAATAGTGCCGGTAACACGAATTACTAGGCCCTTAGTGGCTGATGAATTAGCTTGCGATGATGGTGCTATCATAAAAGAGAAGCCTTTTAAAAGGAAAATTTAATCTATATTTTTAAATGCTAATTGAAGAGTTGTGAATTGTAAAGAATTTTTGTTGATAGTGGGGGGCGTTGCTATGGTTTTATACGAGTGGGTTGATTACTTTTCCCTTTTTTGTAAGCAATTGGCGTTGTTGCCAATAAAGCTCTCCTTCCAAGCTTGCATCGAAATAATAAACATGTTTATTATTTCGTTTTTTAGTATATTCTTCAACTATAAAAAAGGAGTCATCTCGACATATATTAATATCTTCGGAAGCATAGATAGTAAGGTTAGGTGAAATTCTGTGAGTAATGGTGGTTTTATCAACATTTTCTGGATTAAAACTCACTATTTCAAGTGCTAAGGCCCCTAGCAATTTTAGCGAAGATACGAGTGAAGAGCTGGGCTTGGTTGCAGGTTCTGTTTGGCTTTCCATCGCCTCGTTAATACCAAAGATGGAACATGCGCATACAAGTGCATATAGAATTTTCATGAGTTACCTCCTCCTAGTATCACTCAATATCACTCTTATACTAGTTTACATCGGCAACGTGTGCCGAGGAAAGGAAAATGCAAAGAAGTGTGGTTGTGCGCGTGCGCAAAATATAATTTCTTGTATACTTACAACGAAATTTTCTGCGTTTAACAAAGGCTTTTTGAGGCGTACATCATGAAAAAAAGTTTATTAATACTCCTATGCGTTATTTCATTGCATGCAGAAAATATCTATCAAAAAGTCTTTCAAGAGAACTATTCTACGCTCATTTGGCAGGAAGAAGAGTGGCCAAATGAATCTTTTTCAGAGTATATGAAGCGTTGTTATGATTACCAATCTCACATGCAAGAGATCAAAAAAAGAAAAACTACGGCCTTTATTTTCGACGCTGTGAGCCTTGAACATAGAGATACGGTACTTTATGATGCCATAACGGGACGCGATATTAACTTATTAGCAGGTAGTAAAATCCAAGATCCGTATGTTGCACAGCTTGTGGATCGGACTGACACTATTTGGGGCAAAATGGCACTATACGGGATGCTTAACAACCCAACTGATGACGTTCAACTGCTTATGATGCGCCAGAAGATTGTTAAAGAGTTGCTGCACAATGACATGCTGTATGCAGCGCTCAAAAATGATATTTTTATCCCGCTTTCAGCAACTGATAACTTAATGCTTTCATTTTGGGTTCAAGACGGTTTTTTACAAGCAAGTAAACGCTGCTATTACGTTATTCCATTTTTGAAATCATTAGAAGAATATCTTAATGTTTCTCCAACGGCACTCGCATTTAAATCACTCTGTGGACATCAAACGAGGTTTCTATCAGCATCGCTAGGTCTTTTTGCAACAATAGGGTTGCCAGTGTATCTCATTTCACGCGCATTACATACGCAACTGCCCGACTATGCAAATCAACTGTGTTATCGATTTCAGGGCGAGGGCGGGCCTATTTTATCGGTACTTTCCTGTGCTGATAACCAGATGATTTCAAATATGGGTATTGCAGCAACAACGATATACCTTGCTACAACAACAAAAGAAAGTTTTGAATGGGCATTTGATTGCGTAACATTAGAAGATTTTTTACACAAAAAACTATGTGCTGTCGCTCGATTTTTCAAAATTGTTCAGCGGCTCATGATTATTTTGAAAGAAAATCCTGATTTTGTTGCCGCGTGTCCCGAAGCGCAAAACCTGCAAAAAGAAGTAAAGCGCATCATGGAACGTACGCAGATGAAAAAGGTCATCAAGCTTTTATTTTCAAAAACGTTCGCTCAAGAAGGCTCAACGCTCGCTCATAGAGGGCGCGTGCTTGTTGCCTATGGCATGATGCACTCGTTTAAAAAAGAATGCCGCGCGTTGCTTCTTAATCTGGGGAATCTTGAAACCGCGGTTTCCTGTGCTACCTTGTATAAAGAATTTGAGCACGAACGCGTGCATTATTGTTTTCCCGACTACCAAAAAGCATCTGAGCCGCGCATTATGTTCAAAGATTTTTGGAACCCGTTAATTGCAGCGGATGTGGTTGTGCCAAATTCTCTTGTGTTGGGCGGATCTGAACGCCGCAATATGATTATTACTGGCCCAAATGCAGGCGGAAAATCTTCATTGATAAAAGCGATGGTTATTAATATTATTTTGGCGCAAAGTATCGGATTGGCAGCGGCGCACGAAATGTGTTTCACGCCATTTTATAAAGTGGCTACTTATTTAAATATCGTTGATGATATTGCGCAAGGAAATTCGCTCTTTAAAGCGCAAGTATTACGCGCGCAAGAAATGGTATTTTTGGCAGAACATACCCCACCCGATCTTTTTAATTTTATTGCACTCGATGAAATGTTTAACGGCACCTCAGCACAAGAAAGTTCAGCAGCAGCGTATAGTGTTGCCCATTACTTAGCACAATTTAAAAATAGTATGTGCATACTAGCCACCCATCACCCTCAAATGACAATTTTAGAACGGGAATCTGATTGTTATGCAAATTATAAAGTTTCGGTGAAGTTGGATGAGCAGGGTATTAAATATCCATTTACTATTGAGCCAGGCATTTCTCATCAACATATCGCACTCGATATTTTACAACAAGAAGGATTTGATTCGGTTATTATTAAGCAAGCGCGAGAATTGTTGAATCAATTATCTTAAAGGGTGAATTTTTTTAGTAATGCAACATCAACTTTTTTTGCTTTTGCTGCCAGTTGTTCTTTAGTAAGCAACCCCGTTTGAGCACCAAGATGAGTGATAACGGAAGTGCTATTTAATAACCCATTAAGCATTGCTTGTTCAATGGACTGTTTTTGCGCCACGCTTGCAACAAAACAAGAACCGAAAGCATCACCCGCACCCAAAGTGTTTACCACCTTAACGGGCAAGCTTGGATGGTAGTAAATAGTATCATTTGAATACACATACACGCCATGAGCGCCGTCGGTAACGACAACAATGCGAGGGCCATGGTCTTCAACAGTTTTAAAATACTGAATTAAATTAAAGCACATGTTATTGCACTGTAAAGGAGATTGCAATAATGGGGGAAGATCAGTGTGCGCAATGTTTGTTTTTAATGAGAAATGATTTTCCTGAGGCGTTACTTGCGAGAGTGATATCATAAATCGCTGTGCTTCGCTGCTATTAAGAATAAATATATCAATATAAGCAAGCGAGTTTTTAAGAACATCAATGCCTGCTGAAAGTTGACTGATGCCAGGATTATTAGCAACAAGGATGCCTCGATCATGTGCGTAACGAGTAACCGGCAATAATAATTGCGCAGATTTACCGCTCAACGAAGTTATATAAAGGCATTGAGTTTGATCAAGTATCTTAAAAGGGAATTCATCCTGGGAAATATGTGCATTAGCGCCACGAAATGCAAGAACACAATTATCACCATCTGCTGCAGGGATGATATACGATATTCCCGTTGGTTCTGAAGAGCGGGCAAAAGGGTGTAGAGTGATGCCTTCTTGCGTCATCTGAGCAAGAATTGCATTTCCTTGTTCATCATTACCAACTTTAAATAGGGCAGTTACTTCAAAGCCGAGTCGTTTGAATGAGGTGGCGGAGTTGAGTGCTCCACCACCTATTGCATACTCTATTGAACTAATTTCAATTTTGGTTCCTTCTTGGAGTAACAAGAAGGATCGGATTTCTTCTTTGCTTGACCATGCGAGTGTTTGTTCTTGTTGTTGATGAATGAAAATATCACGTGTTGCACCGCCTAAAGTTACTATTTTCATGATGAATCAAGCTTTCATGTTAATTCTTTATGAGTACATGTTCCAATACTTCTTCAGCAGTATTAACCCAAATAACATTAATATCTTGAGTGATACTTTCTAAACCAACAAGATCTTTTTTGTTTTTAAGTGGGAAAATAACATTAGGAAGTTTGTTGCGTTTTGCTGCTAGAAGTTTTTCTTTAACGCCACCAATTGCCATAACATCTCCGCGCAAGTTGAGTTCGCCTGTCATTGCATAGTTTGCATTTATTGGTTGTTGTGTCAAGGCTGAGAGGATCGATGAAAGCATGGTAACGCCAGCGGATGGCCCGTCTTTTGGTACGCCGCCTGCAGGAACGTGAATATGTAAATCATAATGCGTGAACATTTTATTTGATAAGCCAAACCCTTTTGCATGTGAACGCGCATAACTTAATGCAGCTTGTGCAGATTCTTGCATAACTGAACCTAATTGGCCGGTTAAAATAAGTTTTCCTTTGCCTGGCATAATAACGGCTTCTATTTTTATAATTTCACCGCCGTATGCTGTCCATGCAAGGCCATTGGTGATACCAATTTGCGCTTCTTCCAACGTGTAATCATCAATGAATTTGCGAGGGCCCAAAAAGGTGTCGAGGTTATTAGGGTTGAACGATACTATGGTATTTGATTCTACGATAGCGCGTGCAGCTTTACAGCATAATTTTCGGATCGTACGTTCAAGTTGGCGTACGCCTGCTTCGCGCGTGTAATTCATAATCAAATCGGTAAGAACATCGTCTGATAAATGAATGCTCGATGATTCAAGGCCGCAATCTTGCACAGCTTTTCTGATTAAATGTAATTTGCTGATGTGCAGTTTTTCTTCATGGGTGTAGCCTGAAAGTTGAATAATTTCCATACGATCGCGTAACGGATCAGAAATAGTATCAAGATTATTTGCTGTTGCGATGAAAATTACTTTAGAAAGATCAAAGGGAACCCCGAGATAGTTATCATAGAACGATTTGTTTTGATTTGGATCAAACACTTCAAGCATAGCCGCTGAAGGATCGCCGCGGAAATCTGCGCCAATTTTATCAAGTTCGTCAACAATCACCACAGGGTTGCATGAAGAAACTTTTCTAAAACCTTGGATAAATCTTCCTGGCAATGCGCCGACGTATGTTCTTCGATGCCCTCGAATTTCTGCTTCATCTTTAACGCCGCCGAGTGAAACGCGGAAATACTCTCGTCCTAAACTTTTAGCGATCGATTTGCCAAGCGAGGTTTTACCAGTACCTGGAGGGCCGGCAAAGCATAAAATTGGTGCATAACCATCTTCTTTTAAGTTTTTTATGGAAATGAAATCAAGAATTCTATCTTTGATATCATGTAACCCAAAATGATCTTCATCAAGGATTTCTTTTGCGTGTTTGATTTCAAGATTATCAACGGTTTCTTTACCCCATGGCAGGGAAAGCATCCATTCAATATAGTTTCTTGTAACGGCGGCTTCCATAGAATCTTGCGCAGTACGTTCAAGGCGATTGATTTGGCGATGTACTTCGGTTGATGCTTCTTCGCTCAATTGCAATTGCATAGCTTTGGTACGCATTGCTTCAATTTCTTCTAAATCATCTTCGCCAAGTTCTTTTTTAATTGCTTTTAGTTGTTCGCGCAAATAAAACTCTTTTTGGGATTTATTCATAGATTCCCGAGCCCTATTTTTGATGCGTTCTTGTACTTCTGCAACTTCAAGTTCTCGTTGTAAAAATAAATAAATACCTTCAAGAAACTCTAAATTTGTTTTTTTCTCTAATAGCTTTTGTGAATCTTCAACCGTTAGATTAAGGTGCGACAACACAAAATCAGCAATTTTTTGTGCATCATGCATTTTAGAAAGAATAAGATGAAAGTCAGGGCTAAAAGATTGTCCTGATGTGCTCATTTTTTCTGTTAATTCTTTGATATTTTTAATCTGAGCGGCAACTTCTGGATCATTGGCATTTGTTTCTTGATCAAATGCTTCAATGAGAACATTTAATGATTCATCACTGGTCAAAATCTCTTTCACATGCGCTTTGCACAAACCTTGTACCAAAATTTTTATCCCGCCCTCAGGAATTTTGATAAGGCGCATAATGGTAGCCACCGTACCAACGGAATAAAGATCTTTTGTGCCTATAGCACCTTGATAATCATCAAGTTGCTTTTTTGCTGCTAACAACATAATGATTTTTGAACCGTCAATTGCTTGTTGAATGCCTTTAATGATACGTTCATCAAGCACTAATAACGGCACAATCATTTGTGGAAATACAACCACGTCCATTGTTGGAATGACTGGGAGTATTTCCGGAATTTTTTCTTGGATGTTTTTGATTGATAACGTTTTCATTAATCTCCCCCTCTACTAAATATCTGCAAATAAATATGTATGATAAAGATTTTTCCATATTCTTTGCTGTCCCATACGATTATTTTAATGGAGTGGTGCTATCAAAAACAAGAATTCATCTCACTATTGCCTTTTTTAGCCTTATAAAGTTAGGATTTTGAATAAAATTCAATCAATGGGCTATAGAGGGTAACAGAAATGCAAAAAATTAACGCTAGCATTATTATTTTTCTTTTTATGTATGGGCAATCATTATCAATGGAATTTGCGCGCGATGCACTGAGCATCTTGAAAAATGATTTAGAAAATTTACAAAGTGCCTTAGAAAACACACAAGTTATTCCCCCAAAACGTTTGCCAATGGAACATATGTTAACGGAAATCCCTTATGCTAAGACGTTTGATAAGGATATTCTCAACTTTAATGTTATTACTCGCTCAAGTGCCCTGCCTTTTAAAGAAATACAATATAAAAAGCCTGTGGATTCACCTCTTTTTATTGTGGTTGATTTGGGAAATACTGAGAGAACTTTCGAGATAATAAAAGGGGGGCCGCTTAGGCGTCTTGAGGAATTCTATAAGAATATTTCCAATCGTTTCATCATTTATTTGAAATTAGAAAAATTTCCATGGTTGGAACCAGAAGATATTGAAGAACTCAGCTTGGAAGAAAAAAATATTAAAGTGTTTCCATTAGATTTTAAATACGAAGGGGGCAAAATAGTTATTCTCGATTCGCTGAAAAATAGAGAAACATTAACAGAGCTCAGAAATGCTATTGAAGATGCCGCTATAAAAATCACACAAGCTGCTCCCCAAAAAATCGTGCCAATAAAACATGAAAGGTATGTTCCAATAGAACATACGTTGACAGAAATTCCTTATGCTAAGACGTTTGATAAGGATATTCTCAACTTTAATGTTATTACTCGCTCAAGTGCCCTGCCTTATAAAGAAATACCTTATAAAAGGGCGGTGGATTCACCTCTTTTTATTGTGCTTGATTTGGGAAATACTGAGAGAACTTTCGAGATAATAAAAGGGGGGCCGCTTAGGCGCCTTGAGGAATTCTATAAGCATATTCCCAATCGTTTTATCATTTATCTGAAATTGGAAAAATTTCCATGGTTGGAACCAGAAGATATTAAAGAACTCGGCTTGGAAGAAAAAAATATTAAAGTGTTTCCATTAGATTTTAAATATGAAGGAGGCAAAATAGTTATTCTCGATTCACCAAAAAATAGAGAAACACTAATAAAATTGAGAGAATCTATCGAGCAATTACAAGCATAAAATCAAAATTCATCTCACTATTGCCTTTTTTAAGAGTATTCATTATATATTTATTGCACATAAATTATGATTTTTAGGGAGCAATTCATGAAATACTCAATTCTTGCTGTATTAATAATTATTTTTTTTAATTCTTTACGTGCCATGGAAATGGGTAATCCTCTTGATGCTCACCGTTTTATTGAAAAAGCTTATGATGAGTTGCAATGGGGCGAAATTGAAGTTGCTTTTGCGCGGTTAGAGCTCGCAGCAATGAGGAATGAGAAAATAATAGCAGATCTTAAAAAAAGTAATCAGATTGCTGCAACTATTAACAGTATTTTTCCTGATTTCCCAGAAAAAAAATCTTGGGGCCCGGGTGAGGTTGAACGGCTCTTTGATACCCTCTTGGTTCCTCAGTACCCCGGCCAAACACCGGAAGAAGCGATAGCGGTCTTTTTTTGCAGAAAGTGTAATTATTAAGGCTATATAGGACATTTTTAAAATAATGGTATACTCGTAATCTGAATGATATATACCATTATTTTACTTAATTATTGCAGGGGGAAATTTTATGCAACCAATAACTTTTTATCTCTTATCGTTGGGTTTTTTATGTATGCCAGCCTTATATTGTATGGAAGATGGTCAGGAAACCTTAGAAGAATTTAATACCTATATAATGCGTTTGAACTACGGTGGACCATTGATACCTGGAAACCATACTAATAATACACAGCAATCTGAGGAAACCTTGAGCGAGGGTGTGGTTGCTTTACTCAGAGCTCCTGTTTTGGTTGGTACACGTGCTTCGGCCCGCAATGTTCAGCCACAAGAAATGAATCAACCTATAATTATTAGCTACAACGAAAACTCACTTAAACTGCAAAAACCACAGCCAGCACTCGATTATGTGACTATAATGGAAACTGATAATAATCCAGATCGTTTTCGCTTTGCTTATGAGCATGGCATTGTGGCTCGTCCACACGACCATGAAGCTCTCTATCTTGCGATGAAACGTTTTCAAAGTTCTGCATCAGAAAAAAGTTCTACCGATACTGATTCTGCATCGTCTGATGAAAGTGATAGCGATAATTAATTCTCGTGAATAAAACACATATTTCAACGCACAATATAAAAAAAACGTTTATACAAGCTGGTAACCCCGTTATGATTGTTAACGGGGTTACTTTTTTTTTGAACAAGGCATGCGCTATGTCATAACCGGCGCATCAGGAAGTGGCAAATCCACCTTTCTGCATATGCTGGCAGGCCTTGAAAAGCCAACAGAAGGCTATGTTGCCTATCATAATGAACGGATCGATCACTATACCGCAGCACAAAAAGAACTTTTTTATAATCAGCACATTGGTATCCTTTTTCAACAACCGTATTTAATTCCGGAGTTGAGTGTTCTTGAAAATGTTATGATTAAAGGGATACTCGCCAAAAAAAATAATAATGAAGTAAAAAAAGAAGCACTCGAGTTACTTGAGCGCGTGGGCCTGACCGATAAGGCGTACGTTTTGCCTGGAACGCTCTCGGGCGGTCAGCAACACCGCGCGGCTTTAGCACGCGCGTTATGTAATCGCCCTCGTTTTTTACTTGCTGATGAACCCACAGGAAATTTAGATGCAAAAACGGGCGCTGTGATTATTGATCTTGTGCTCGCGTATCAAGAGGAGTATGCTATGGGTTTGATTATAAGTTCCCATGATCCTGAAATTAAAAAAAGAATGCATACAGTGCTGGAACTTAAAAATGGGTTTTTGCTGGAAGACAAAAATTATAAGCCAGATGAAAGGAAAAGTGCATGATACATTACATTGTTTTGATATCTATCTTGTTATGTTCATTTGCTCTTTCTTGTATGGATCAAGGTGAAAAAGGTTTTTTGGACAATTTTGATATAGAAATAAATGGCAAAAAAGGCGAAGAAGCATGGGCACATTTAAATAAATTTTTGGAAACTAGTCGCTACTGTACCGCATTGGGAACTGAAGAAGATGCGCTGGCCTTCCATGCATTTATGGAAAAGGTTAATATAACACCAAAAAATGTTCTTCAAAGTCAAAAGCCAAGCAAAGCAAAAAAAAGAAAATTGCGGCGCAAACGAGCGCGAGAAGCAAGAAAATTAAAACAGCAACTGGAAAATGAGCGGATGCCAGAAATGCAAAAGAAAGAAATCGGCGATAGCTCTGTAGAAGATTGTACAGATACTGAAGAGCGATATTTGTTTAAGCATACCCAATATCCGTGCGCTGATTTGGATACAGATGAATTATTTGATATTTCCCCTTTTAGCACTCTGTGTTTTTACGATGATTTTGATATTTCCCGCTTTGATCCTTAAATGTATTTTAGATTAACTATTGGAATTTTTTAATAACGTTTACTTAGGCAAGGAGTTCCCATGCTCACCAAACAACAAGCGGCCTTATCATTTGATAAAAAAGGTGTCATAAAAAAAACAATTCAAGTCGGAACTTCGACACTTTTGAGTAGGTTATTGGGTCTTGCACGTGAAATCTTAATGGTGCAATTCCTGGGCGCTGGGGCACTTTCAGATGCATTTTTTACTGCCTATAAAATTCCTAATTCGTTGCGCAAAATTTTTGCAGAAGGGGCATTAAGCTCTGCGTTAGTGCCAACGTTAGTTACTTTAACAAAAAAAGATCGCCGTGATCTTGTTGGATCTTTAATGAGTCTGACATTTTTGTTATTTGAAGGAATTTTAATTGGCTTATGCGTTCTTATTTTCTGGCAGGCTGAATTGGTCATTCGTTTTTTAGCGCCCGGTTGGTATATGGATGGCGCAGTACAACCGCTCAAATCATCAATCCCTTTTTTGGGATCACTGTTTGAATGGTTTTTCCCCGCATGGTATATTCCTGGGCCAGGTCCTGAAATTGCGCAGCATGCAATTATCTATTTACGGTTGCTTATCTCATTTATAATTTATCTTTCGAGCAGTGCAATTCTAGCTGGGGCATTACAAGCAGTAAATCATTTTTTTATTCCTGCCATCGCCCCCGTTTTGATGAATGTTGTTTATATAGCAGGTCTTTTGAGTTGCTTGAAATTTGGTTTATCGGTTGAAAGTTTATGTTATTTTATTTTGGTGGGTGGATTATTGCAGCTTTTTTTGCATATCGCCGCTTTTTATATGTTGCATTTCAAATTTGCTTACCCTACCCATGAAATAAAACCATACTTCAAAGATCTTTTAATAAAATTTATTCCATTTTTCTTTAGCATGAGCATTTTGGAAGTTAATTTGGCCATTATCACAACAGTGGCAACCTATTTGCCCCACGGTTCTATCTCGTTTCTTAATTACGCAAATAGATTTATGGGGATTCCTTTGGGCGTTTTTGCTACCGCATTTTCTACAATTTTGTTGCCCTATTTTTCGCGCGTGAGTACCTACGCTCCTCAACGCTTAAGTATCTATTTACTTGAAGCAGCAAAAGTAGTTTTTTGGATTACTATTCCCGCAATGCTTATCATGATGCTGTTAGCTGAAAAAATTTTCCTTACCTTATTTTTGTCATCCAAATTTACCGTTGATCATGTTGCACAAGCAAGCAACGTGCTCATTGCGTTTTTAGCAGGCCTTTTTTTCTTTTCGCTCTATAAAATTATTTTGAGCCTTTTTTATACACTCAAAGGTTCAACATCATCAATTATTATTGTTTCACTAGTTGCAATTGTGAGCAACTACTGTTTTGGAAAACTGTTAATGCCATTTTTCGGGGCAGTTGGTCTGGCACTTGCTATGGTATTTTCATGTGCCTTGCAAAGTTTTTTACTCTTATGGTTTTTGCACAGAAATTTTTCGATGTCTATTTATATCAGACCGTTCTTTACCTTTGTTAAAGCAGCAGGTAAACAATTACTTCTTCTTATCTTATTATTTGGGCTTCTTTATCAAGGTGGTATTGTGCTTATAAGTTATGCATGCACCTCTGCACTCAAAACTTTTTTCCTTACCAAAATGGGATTTTGGTTGTGGACAGGACCTTTATGCATGATGATTGGGTATCTTTTTTATAAAACGCGCGCGTTCTTCAGCGTACGCCTCTACTTTTTAGATTAGGTTTTTAGATTAGGGATGCTATGAAACGAGAATTTTCAGCTGGTGTTGTGGTATATCATGAGACGAAGCAGCATCGTTTATATTTACTTTTGCAATATGGCGCCGCTGGCTACGGTCATTGGGATTTTCCTAAAGGACATATAGAAAAAGATGAAAGTAAAGAAGCGGCGGCATTGCGGGAATTAAAAGAAGAGACAGGGCTTGAGGTTACTCTTGCTGCTGGATTTGAACAAGCATTTTCCTATTTTTTTAAAGATCCCAAAACGCATGAGCTTGTGCTGAAAAAAGTGTACTTTTTTGTAGCGCCAAGCGCCCATAAGGCCGTTACGCTATCCTATGAACATACCGATTATACCTGGCTACCCTTTGAACAAGCAGTTGAAAAGCTAACCTTCAAAAATGCTAAAGAACTACTTGAGCATGTTGAGGCATGGCTTGAATAAGAGCCAAGAACCAAATATTTGTTTTGGACAGAAAACATCGAAAACAGAGTTGTCATTGCGAAACTACGGAGCTTTAACGTAGTAGGTGTGGCAACCCAGCTTATAAAAATTAATTCCTAAAATGATGTATTAAAGTTTTGGATTCCCACGGCTAAGTTAACTTGAAATGATTCATTATTAGGCCCTCTAATCCCACATGCAATGGATCAATAGGTACTTTTTTGTTAACAAGTTCATTGAGTGATACCCAAGCAGGTTCGATGGGTAATTCACATGCATCAGCATTTCTTTTAAAATCTTTATCACGTGCAATAATTGTTCCAATAAATAAGGCGCATGATGAAAATTTTTTTGGATCGATGGACCAAAAGAAGTAATATGAGCCAATATAATTCTCAATTGAAATGAGAAGCCCTAGTTCTTCTCGAGCTTCTCGTATTGCGCATTGTTCAAGGCTCTCTGCTTTTTTCTCTTGAAAATTGACTTCGATTTTTCCACCAGCAGGCTCATAAGACATGGTTCCATTAACAAAACGTTTTACCATTAAAATTTGTTTGGCATCGGAAGGATGTTTAATGAGTACTTTTGCTGATGGATACAACATGATAGCCTTTATTGAAAATCAGTTTTTATATCACTCATATCTATATCAGGAATTAATAAAAAAGAAATGACGGCAAATCTATGAGGGTTCTTTATAGGTGCGACGCCATGAAGGGTTGGTTTCATATCTATCCCTACTTTTTGAAGTGCTGCGCCTGCAATTAAAATTGCTGAGCTAGCATCATTTTGACGAGCAAAGTTTCTTGATGGAATTTTAAGTTTTTCAAGGCTTGGGTTTTGAGTATCTTCGCAAATTAATAGGCTTTCATTATTATCATCACTGGAACCCCAAATTAGACTCAGCCCAGATTTATCAAAATGAGCAGTAGTGGCCCATCGATCAGGCTCTGCTTGATCATATTGGTAATGACGGTCAGTTCTTGATGGTTCCCATAAAACAATTTTTTAATATTTGGATAGTCATTGTCTAATACTTCAAGAGTTTCTCCAAATATTCTTTTTGCCATACAATCAATTTCATCCATTTTGTCTAAAAAAGGATAAACGTTAGATATTTCCTGTATGTTTTGTTCACGCAAGAATTGATAATATTCGTGGATAAACTGAAAGTAAATCTTATTATGTCGCTTGGTGAGATCTTCTTTTGGATTTCTATAACTTGGAGGTGCTGAGCAAAAGCGATTTTTAAAGTCTAAAAGATTCAAAAATTCTTTTTCAGATGTACGAATTTTTTTGAAATTTCGGGTTTTTCAGTCATGCTATGAATAAAATTATTGAAAGACTGGTAAACTTGATTGAAATCTTCTTTCAAAAAAGATTTATTTTCTATCTCAATAAATCCTTTTGATTTGAGCAAATCAGCTTCTTGACATGATAAAAGATTGGAAACAAGCATGGCATTCACTACTACACTGCATAGACGAAACATCATAGATTTTTCCTTATGAGATTGTGCATTGTTTGTCACAAGCAATGTTTAAAAGAGATTGGTGCAATTATTTCGCGATTTTATCCTTTCAAATAAGATTGAATAACTACAGTATAGGGTTATATTGTCTCATTATTTTTAATAAAATCAATACAAATACATATTTGAACACATAGTTTAGGTATCAGGATTAGCACTTTTTTAAGAAGGACCTATTGTGCTGCTGGCCCAATATGAACCCGTTTATGCAAAAAATTGGCATTTATAGCAAAATAATTCCCACCTGCTATACTATTAAATATAAAAACCATTTTTAGTGTACATAATTTTTCCATAAATTTCCTAATATAAATAAAGACATAGCGTTCATGAATAAAAAACTGATCATTTTTAGCATCTTCCTAGGTCTAGGTATACTATTCTGTGCCCGGAACCTTATCTTTTTATACCTGAATGACTATGCCATTCAGGCAGCAGAGGAACAATTTGGTAGCCAACATCTTGCTCCAGCGCAAGAAGAAAAGATTTTGAGCATAGCTCATGAGATGGGCATGACCGAACCATTTACTATTCGTAAAATGAATCGTTATGCGCTAGCAACGATGGGTTATTGGAATGCATTTGCTTATTTTCCAATGCTTTTCCTTTTCATACCATTGAGCAATAAGCCCTTTTTATTTATTAGTGAAGGGTTTTTTGAAGATTTAACTCCCAATGAACAACGATTTTTGATTGGCCACGAGCTGACTCATATCCAAGAAAATCACACGCTCTATTCAAATTTCATTACACTCTTTTTTATTATTTTGTTACTGAGCTGTGTGGGATATTTCCTCTATGCTATGTGGGTTCCTTATATAAAAACAAAAATTCCTCAATCGTATCAAAAACTGGCTATAACCCTCCCTGCAATTATTCTGACGTATGCAAGTTTGCTCGGGCCAGGGTTATCTAATTTGGCATATCGAAGACATATAGAACGCATTGCCGACGAGCAATCGTTAACAAAACTTACCTCGTATGATGGGTGCATGGCGTTATTGCGCCGTTGGCAGAAAGATTTTAGCTTACCCTCTGAAAATCCACATTTTGGCTTTTTTTCAGATCATCCATCATATAATGAACGAAAATTATTATGTAATAACCTTCAAACTACCCATAAGGAACACTATGAAATTAGTAAAAATAAGTAGCATTCTTGCTCTGTTGTGCATGGTTAATGTGCTAGCTGTATCAGCAAAAACCGCTGAATTTTTCGAAAATGTCTTTGCAGCTCCTGCTTCTGAGAAGCTTGTTGCGCAAGGCCAAAAAGCTGCTGAACTTATTGGCTATGAAAAAGCTGTAGAAATGGCAAGCCCAAAAAAAGCTGGCATCGAAATAAATCCGCTCAATAAATTCATATATGGGCAAATAAATCCCCAAACGCAAAATGCCGTCATTGTTGCTAATCCTGAATGGCTTTCCTTAATGCCCGAAGAGCAACAATTTTTCCTTATTGCGCGTGCATTGATGATGCTAAAAGAAGTGCAGCCATTTTCTATGAAAATGGTCCATTATGGCTACATGGTTCTTTCATTTCTGTTAGTGATAGGGCTCTTTTTTCTCTTTCGTAGAATCGTACTCAAAAATCAAAAGGCATGGATTAGCATACTTGCTGCCTTGGTGAGCGCTCTTGCACTTGAATTTCTCTGTTTTGATCCCCTTGAAGCAAAATTATTGCTATACATGGGCTGTCAGCATAATAAAACTGTTAATGAGCTGGTTGTTCAAAAAACACAGGATAGAGAAGCTGCCATTAAGGCTTTAGAATTTTATGACGCTGCTGTTGAAAAAGAATATGCGGAAGATCAAAAATTTTGGGCATCATTAAAAGGGCTTCTTGGCAGTCAAGCAGAGGCTTTGAAAAAGAATAGCTAAATCAAACTTTATTTTCTACGGCGAAACTAAATTTTCTTGCCGCTCTTTGTTTGGCACGGGCTCGACATTGGTTAAATCTATCTTTACCTTGTGCGCAGGCACATAAACATAATGTGCCGCTAACAAGAGCAGTGAAGGCACTTAGTACTATAGTTGGAAGAGTATCTAAGCCCATTTCATCGTTGAATATAGTGGGACCAGCTGCTGCCACGCCGACGATAGTTACAAGTGGTACTGTAATCATCCCTGTAGCGACAATATTAGATGCGACTCTCCAGCAGAACGGTAAAGGAACTTTTTCCGAAATATCATCTGGAACAGATGCTGATTGTTCACGATTGTCCGATACTGAGTTATGGATAATCACTTCAATTGGTTCTTCTTGTTGTTCCATGCTAAGAAGTGGCATAACAATAAAAATTGTGCAGCTGAAGAGTGTAATTAGAATTTTTGCTTTCATTTTCGAGCCTCTCATTTATTCAAAACTACTTAGTGTTTCTCTTTAAGATTAAAGAATACCACTTAGAATTTTTTTCCAAAATTCTTTTTCTTTTTTAAAAACAAAATGTTTTTTCAAGAATAAATGCCAGGTAATTTGGTAAAGAATGAAAGCAATTATTGCGTGCATATTCTGTGTCATGACTTTTTTTCTCCAAAAATAAACCACTTAATACCATATACTATAAAGAATGTTGCCAATCCTACGCCATATATTTCATACCAATACCACATTTATAGGTTCCCTTAAAAACGAGTGTTTAGCCAATATTATAATCTTTAAGTCGTCGGTTAATTGACGATCGATTGACGCCTAAGAATGCTGCAATTTTATTTTGGTTCTTAAATCTATTCCACAGAATACTCATCATTTTTGGGTCTTTCAACGCTTTTTTACCTAAGCGCGCTGCTTGAATGAGCGTTGGGTCGGTAAGATTTGTATTTGAATCGAGTTCAAGCGGAGAAACGCCATTACTTTTCTTGGATTTATGCGCCAATGTTTGAAGAATCTTAGCCTTGAATTGCATCAAGCTCATAGGCCGATTATCAATTAAAGAATTCTTTTCACGATCGTTGAGCGCAAGTAAATTTTTGGACACTGACGAGTGCAATGCTTGTTGTGTGACGCCCTCGACAAGCTCTTGAATTTCTTCTTGAGCGAGTGCCGTTAAAGGAGGCAAGCAGAGACTCGTTTTTTGGAGTTCGTTATATAAGCTTTGTGAGAATTTTCCTTCTTGAATGAGCGTTTCAATGTTGGCGTGCGTTGAAACAATAATGCGTACGTCACTGACAATGCGCTGATCGCCTTTAAACACCGTGAAATAGCCATATTTAATAAATTCTGCCAATTTTTCTTGCAGTTCTCCGTCGAGTGCATGAATATTTTGGATAAAGAGGGTGCCGACAGAATTTAATTGCTCAAGGAGCGAAGGCTTTTGGGCAAAGCCTAAAAGTGGGTTGACGCCAAAAAGATGAATGGCAAGATCAGTATTTTTAAGGGTGTGTGCGTTTATAACTTCTAATTTTTCTCGCAAGCTAATATGGTGAATAATTTCCACGGTCGGCGTCAAATCTGCCTCAGGCATTTGTAATAAGAGTGCCTTTTTGCTCAGCGCCGTTTTTAACAGTTCAATTTTAAAATTTAAGAAATGACTGCCAGAGCTTGGCACAAGCTGATTGATGAGTTTTCCTGATTGTGTTGTTTCTAAATACAATAAATAATCCCACTCAGAAGGGTTGTGAAGGATATCAAGTTGCTTTTTGATAATGTCAGCAATTTCAGGATAATACACGGTGATGATGACATTCGTGTGATCGAGGTTGGGAAGACCAACTAAAATTAATTTATTGCCCTGAGCATCCTGTGCAAAAGCTTGCTGTGCTGTTTTATACGCTTGAACGTGTTCGGCCAGTTGTTTGCATACTTTGGTGAGGGGATGGCCAATGTGGGTATTTAAATCAACAGGGACGAGTTCCTGGGCGGCTTGATTGCCCAACGTGAATTTTTTATTTTTATAAAATATGATGCCAATTTTGCGTTGATTACTTGAACGTAAAAATGAGCGGATACTTTCTTTGTATTGATTATTCTCTTGATGCTTAAGGAATAATTCTTCGCGCAATTCTTTTTCTTGAGCAATGAGTAATCCGAGGTTGCGATTTTGAAGAAGGTGAACAATTTTGCCAAGGTAACTTGCAAAAACAATCATCTCGTCACGCTCAACGTCGCTATAAAATTCCTGTGCTCTGCCATCGCGATCAAGCATTATATAAGCGACAAGGCTGGTGTGCTCAAAAATAGGGATAAATACTGCAGCGTTAATACGTTCAAGAAATTGAATAACCTGAAGATTAATTGCTGTTTCATGATAAAAATTATTAAATACAATTTCATCATAAATGACAATGCGATGCTCACGTAAATAGGCAAGGATATCTTGGGCATCATCTGCTTTGGTAATATAGCGTTCAACGATAAGTTCTCGTGTCGATAACACAGGTTTTTGTTCTTGTGCTTTTGCATTGAGTTGCGTGTGGATACGAATGTAAAGATGCGTGTGTTGTACTGGTACCTTGAAGGCTTCTTTAAAAAAGAGTTGCATTACGATGCTGAGCTCTGAAAGAGAATTAGTATGGCTTAACTGTTCAAGGACATTTTTAAAATCGTCAATAAAATTGAAAGATCTGCTTGCTTGTACATGATTTTGGAAATTCAAGAAACGAAGACCCATGACTTTGCGCATAGCATAATAAATGGCAAAAGTAAGAAGCAAGGTATAAGTGCTTGTAACTGCATTAAAATAAAGATTCTGAATGATAAGAATATTATTAATAGTTTCTGTAAGCATATAAGGGAAAATTAAATATTTTATAAAGATAGTCAATTGTTTTCTTAAAATTTCCGGATAGTTTTTATGTTTGAGCTTTTTTAGAGTTAAATAAAGAGTGGGTAAAATTATAATGGAGCTAATATAAAAAAAACTTGCGCCCATCATAAAAAATTCAAACGAAGTTCTATAACCAGGGTAGTTATAAAAAGCGATGCCCAAAACTATAAAATATGAGCATGGGACAGCACTTATAAGTATCGATACTTTTTGACGAACATTAATGATGGTCTTTTTTTCTAATAAACTTTCAATAAAAAAAGATAATGCATGAAATTGAATTATATTAAAAGTCCAGGCTAATCTGATAAAGAACATACAAAAACGTATATCAAAAGTGGGATCAAATAAGTGTCTATATCCTCTTATAATCCAAGCACAATCCACCAAAAAACCGCTTATTAAAAGTACTAGTAGACTACTTAAGGGAAAGGTTATTTTCTTTGTTTTGAAAGCTTTGGAAAGTAAAAAATAGAAAAAACATATTTTTACTGATGAAGCAAGAATTTCTGTTAAAAATAAAAATTCTTCACTAGCAATAAAATTATAAAAGTTTTTTACTAAAAATACCATGATATCTTGCCATGTATGAAAGTAAGAAATATACTATTCATTGTTAATCTACTTTTTAAATTATTTTTTAAAGGGGCAACCGTGTTAAAAAGTCGTACATTTTTGAAGTTAATCGATTTATTGGTAAAAATTAATGTTCCGTTATTAATTCTTGTAACAGTTATTATTTTGAGCCAAGATGGTCCACCAATGCATACATAAAAACGCAACCTTAACTACTTTATCAGAAAATACTGATATCGACAAATTGTTAAGTATATAAATCGCTTAATAATCTTAGTTGTAATTTAAAGTAGCTAGTACCCATAACATTAGCTACTTTAAGAAATCTTCCCATCCTTATTTCTCTCATTCTTCATCAAATCCCAAAGTCCCAATTTCTTATAATACCCAAAAATACTGAATAATACTTATAAAGAGTGGCATCCCAATCAGAATGGTAAAGGGAAAGGTAATTGCCAGCGACATCGGCAAATAGAGTCCCGGGTTTGCTTGGGGTACAGAAACTCTGAGTGCCGCAGGAACGGCAATATATGAAGCGCTCGCTGAAATAAGCGCTAGCAAAAAGCTGTCACCCGGACTTATATTGAGGAAATAGGCACAAACGAGTGCCCCGAACCCATTTATAAGGGGTGCTACAACCGCAAAAACCGTTAAGAACACGGCAGATTTTTTTAATTCTTGTAATCCACTTCCCGCCAAGATACCTATATCGAGCATGAAAAGTGATAACATACCTTTGAAAATATCATGGGTGAACGGTTTGAGCTGTAAAAACGCTCGCTGGTCTGTGAAAAACCCAATAATGAGACTGCCGATAATAAGAAAAACTGAACTGTTCAAAAATGCATCATGGAGCCAATGCTCGCGAGTGGTTGATTTTTTTCCGGGTGCGTATTTTTTTACCAATAAGAGGGCAATAATGATCGCGGGTGATTCGACGAGTGCCAAGGCAGCAATCATATAGCCATCATATGAATAGCCGAGTGCTTCCAAAAAATTTGTTCCCGCGATAAATGCTACGGCACCAACTGAGCCGTAGGTCGCAGCCACTGCTGCTGCATCATATACATTGAGATGTCTGCGCATCAAAAAAAAGGTATAAAGGGGAATGATACATGAAATAATAATGGCAACGCATAAAGGTAATAATGCTTGCAGCGTGATGCCTGCATAGCCAAGCTCGATACCTCCCTGAAATCCTAAGCATATTAAGAGATACAGCGAAAGGAATCGAGAAAGTGATTGCGGAATGCCAATATCAACGCGTAGAAGCGATGCTAGCATGCCGAGTATGAAAAAAAGTATGGGAGGGCTCATCAGATTGGTTAATAAAAATGAGTGATGCATTGAAATATCCTTTATGTAATCACTGGTTTAATATGGTTTCATTGCCACTATGCCTGATTGCATGCTACTATTAAGAATAAATGTTCATAACTTCTTGGAAACACTAATGCTATTTTTTTTATTACTTTCTTTACTACTTTTTTATACTAATGTGCCCGTGTTGGCGATGGAAGATAAAAGCAACATTAGTAATGAGCAGGTACTAGCATCTATCGAGTGTATAGTGAATGACCGACAATGTGAACCCGAGCTTCTTCGTTTGCAGGACTTCGAGGCTGCCTTTGATTTATTTCATGGTTTTGGCATCGAAGCAGTATGCGAATTTGAGTTCGATGATCTGAAAATAGAAGAATATAAACGAAGAAAAGTGCAAGAATTTATGAAGAGAAATGATGAGACTACATTTGCTTGTAAAAAGGCTGTTCATAAACAAATGTGTTATTTTTTGAAATTATTACCATGCATTTACTTGAATGTCTATTTTAATGATTTTATGCGACTCATTGAAGGTGCTTATCGGGAGGTGCTTAATAATAGCCCAAAAGCTGATGAGTTTAATAAATTCAAACAGTTACAAGAAGAGGCTCAAAAAAGAATAGAAAAAATACAAGTCGATCGAGGGGCTCAAAAAAGATCGCATCTTGAAAATAAAGTTCTTGAAATACTGATACGCGATCGTTCTGAATTGCCCAGCCTGACCAATACTCTTGATTCATCCGCTCTCTATAAGCGTCTAACTGATTGGGGCGTAAGTTTTAATAGTGCGCAAAACTCTTTTCAAAATGAACTTATCAACATGCATGCCCATGAAGAGTTTTCTCACATATGCTTTATATATTCATATTGGAGTTGGCTTGATAATGAAGATGAACATGCTCTAGAGTTTGGTAAAAAAGCGCAGGATGTAGCAGCGCATCTATTAGAAAGAACTCCGCCAATGCATAACCCTTATAACTATTGGGTTGATATGCTTGCAGGAAAAAAGCAGCGCGAACGTCGTACCTATCATGGCACAAAAATTCTCAAAAAAAGACACTACCCTCGAGTCAAAACATTATTCGAAAAAAGACAACGCTTAACTCAGAGTGAAGATGATACAGTACAATAACACAAGTTCAATGTTACTATGCCGCAGGTAATGCATATGGAAAACAGAATTGTCATTGCGAGCGAATGCGTGGCAATCCAATTATAAAATTAGTTCCTAAGGAATTAATTAAAGTTTGGATCCCCACGGCTAAAGCCTCGGGATGACATTTCTATGTATTGTAAGTTTCATCGAGTTCGCGCTAAATTAATACATTCTTGTTATTCGTGACCGCTCACTTCTTTTTGTTGGCGTAAGAATGTCGGCACATCAAGATCATTGATATCAATGTTTTGATGGATAACTTCTTCTTTCTTTTCTTGCGCTACCATCGGTTTTTCTGTGTGTTCAAGAACAGATTGCACTGGTGTTTGCTCAATGCGATGAACGGGTCTTGCTGTAACAACAATTTCTGGTTCTGGTATGACAACATTTTGTTCAACGGCCGGCTTGAACGTAGGAGCTTCTTGTGCTGTTCTTGTTTGTTGCTGGATAAATCCCGTTGCAATAACCGTAACGATTATTTCATCATTCAATGATTTATCAATAACTGAGCCAACAATAATGCTTGCATTTTCTTCAGCTTGTTCAGCAATGACTGAGGCTGCAACACCGATTTCATGAAGTCCTAAATTAAGACCGCCAGAAATATTGATAAGGATACCGCGTGCACCTTTGATGGTCATATTTTCTAAAAGCGGTGAAGAAATAGCTTGATACGCAGCATCGAGTGCACGATCTTTGCCGGTTGCTTTACCGGTTCCCATGATTGCTAATCCCATATCTTTCATGATAGTTCTGACATCAGCAAAATCGACATTGATATGACCAGGTTTGGTGATAATATCTGCAATGCCTTTAACTGATTGATGTAAAAGACTGTTAATCATGCCAAATGCATCGATCATGGAAACATTATGATCAACGGTTTCTAATAATTTTTGATTAGGAACAATGAGTAAGGTATCAACTTCTTTTCTGAGTGCATCGATAGATTCTTGTGCAATGGTCGCGCGTTTTTTACCCTCGAAATGGAATGGCTTTGTCACGATTGCAATGGAAAGAATATTTTTTTCTTTCAGTGCGCGTGCAATGACCGGTAATGCGCCTGAACCAGTGCCACCGCCCATACCGCCCGTTAAAAATACGATATCAGCTTCTTCAAGAATATCCATGATCTTGCTTAAATCTTCTTCTGCTGCTCGTTTGCCAAGTTCAGGATTTGCGCCAGCGCCAAGACCTTTTGTTGATTTTACGCCAAGTTGAATTCTATGAGGAGCTTTGGAAAGACTTAATGCTTGAGCATCCGTGTTTGCTGCGATGAATTCAATACCGATATCACTTTGTGCTTCAATCATACTATTAACGGTGTTGCCGCCAGCTCCGCCAACGCCAATTACTTTTATACGTGCAGTAGGAATATCATGCGCTTGATTCACTTCAAATTCAAACATATCTTCTCCCCAATCTTTTTTAAAAAAACTCTGATACCCACGATTTCATACGGGTAATTATGCGTGATGTAAGAGGCCCGTTGAATTTCGTAATGCCAGTATCCTGTTTTTTTGCCGTGTGAAGCAAGAGTCCGTACGCAGTTGCATACATTGGGTTTTCTAAAAAGAGCGCGAAAGGCGATTGTAATTGAGGAGTTCCAATACGCACAGGTATGCCTAATATACTTGCAGCAATACGGTCCATACCCTTGAGTAATGATCCGCCGCCAGTTAATACCATACCGCTTGGCATTGTCGGGTAGAGATTATGTTTTTTGCATTCTTTATCAATAAATTTTAATAATTCCTGCGCACGCGGGCGTAAAATTGGTAACAGTTCACTTTGTAAAATGATGCGAGAGTCTTTTTGGCCGATCGCTTCAATTTCAAGACACTCGTCTTGCCCAATCAACGAGGCATCAACGATACCGAATTCTTTTTTTGCTTCTTCTGCGCTCTTGAGGGTGGTGTGCAATCCGATTGCAATATCACTGGTGAAATGATTACCCGCAATTGGTAACACCATAGTATGTTTAATGGTACCTTTTTGATAAAGTGCTAAATCTGATGTGCCGCCACCAATATCAAGCATGCCGACACCTAAATATCTTTCATCACGCGTTAACACGGCATTTGCTGAAGCAAGTTGCTCAAGAACAATATCATTAACCATGATGCCCGCAAGCTCGCAACATTTTACTAAATTATGTACCGATGCAACTGAACCGGTAATAATATGAACGTGCGCTTCAAGGCGTACGCCAAACATGCCGAGCGGATCAATAACTTTTTCATGGGAATCAATAACAAAAAATTGTGGAAGCGCGTGCAAGATCTGTTGACCCTCGGGCAATGCTATAGCGCGCGCGGCTGCGGTTGCTTGTGAAATGTCGAGCGCTTTAATTTCGCCGCGTGTAATGGGCACCATGCCGAGTGATGTGCGCGATTGAATGTGCGCGCCTGAAATACCGATCGTTGCTTGTTCGATCGTGCAGCCGGCCATTAATTCAGCTTCTTTTACGGCATTTTTTATTGATTGTACCGTTTTATTAACATCAACCACGATTCCTTTTTCAAGACCGTGCGATGGTGATTTGCCAATGCCAATAACTTCAACGGTATCTTGATCGTGTACGTGCGCAACTAAAACGCAAATTTTTGTCGTTCCTATATCAAGAGCAACTATAAATTGCTCAGGTGAAAGATTTTGTTTCATGCTACCCCCTCGTGCATGGTCTGCACTATAAATTGATTTTTAAAGCGTACGTCGACGCTCCATCTTTTTTGGTCTTTGTTATTTTTTTGCTTGTTCTGACTAAGTACATAATTCTTTATAGCGGCATATTGTGCAAAACAGGTATTTGAAGGTATTTTATGACTATGGGTGATTAACGAAAATTTTGGTGCTTGCTTATCTTCTAGATGAATGTTTGTGTGATTGACCCAGCGAATGGTGTACTGTGCAAAAAGCTCGTTTGATATATCGGCAAGCCATCGTTGCACATGAAATGCAAACAGCGGCGAATGTATGTTATCTTCGCGAGCAACCACAATTGAAGGTAACCCTTTAATAACATCATCGTTAAAGACAGTTTTTTTTACAATGCTGCCATTTTCAAGCATAACCTGATCATTATTAATGCAAATGAGTGGCGCATGAGCTTTGCAGGAGATTTCAACATAACCAGGGCTCACATAGCGTGCTTGAATTGTTTTAAGATATTTAAATTCTGATTTTAGTTGAGCAATCGCGTGCGTATCAAAAATGATATTTTTAAACGTGGTATCAGCATATGCATTGATATCTTTGCGTACGGTTTCTGAGCATTGAGCGTCAATGGAAAGCGTGTAGCGTTGCGTAATAAAAAGGAAGCGGCATGATTGCCATAGAATGCCAGCGGCTCCTGCGATTGCAAATAATGCAATAAGAAGACGTTTGTGTGTATACAATAATTTTTTTGCGTAAAGCATAGCAGCAGACATCTTCACTCCCCCTTGAATGTTGTGTCCCTGAAACATTACTGCTTTTAAAGAATATTGCCAAAAATAAGAATATTCTTTTCTATAATTATTAGCTTTTTGTCATTAGAAAAGTCAATAATTTTATAGAATTATACAAATTACTTTTGCATCAGCATGAATATCTATAAGAAATAATTAAACAAAAGGCGAAGTTGTCATTCTGAGGAGCCGTCCTACTTCGCCAAGGCTTTGCAGGATCCGCAACGTAGCGCGTGTCCGTCGAAGTTTTAACGAAGGCGGAACATAGGAATCCAGTCTTTATATAAAAATCCATTATAAAAACTTTTACTTTTTACTTGCGCAGTCATGCGACCCTGTGCGGGCAGCACCAATGTATTGCGTGCCCAATACATTGGATACAAGGGCCCATAAGAGGCTGTGCCTCTTATGTATCTTCCTGACGCAAACAAGTCGACCTTGCGCATTAACATGCGACAAGGCCTCCAACATGTTGTGCTTATATGGAATTAGATTGATCGAATGTTTAGCAATTGAAAGTGAACATCTTAAACAACAGCGTCATTGCGAGCGAATGCGTGGCAACCCAGAAATTTAATAACTTCCTTTTATGAATCTTTAGAAAGTTTCCATGCATGTAAAAGTATGCCAGCGCCTGTAGCACACATGAGACCGTTTTTAAAAATTTCAACCGGAGAAAGATTGAAAAATGAAATTTTTCGCATTGTTGTTTGTATTTGCCAAGCTTGATCGGGAGATGTTTGACGCTTGCCGTTGATATCAAAAAATTTTTTCTCTTTAATGGTAACTCGTTGTGTAGGCCATATATTATAAGCACCTAAGGTAAGTAGGGTGGCGCCACTTAAAGCCCATGCACCTATAACCGCCGCTTGTCCCAGTGTATTGGTTTCGGCACGACTTATGTGTGGAATGTGCATTATTGATAGAATGATAAATAAGAATATTTTTAAATTTTTTAACATTTCTTGCCTTCGTTGTTTAATTTTAAATCTGGGAATAATTTTTCCGAATAAGATAAATGCCTGCAATGCTACCAAAAGTGCTCAATGCTCCACAGCCAAATAAGAATACGCCTTCTTTAAATTCTTGAGATATTTCTTCTGCATTAAGACGCTTGAATTTAAATGTAATTTTAGGCGGTACAACAGTTGCTTGGGGAAACTGTAGGGTTACCGTATTTGTTCCTCCCTGATTCTCACTGAAAAGTTTCCATCTCGATAAAGAAAACGATTGTCGGTTCGGATTGGCCATTTTTTGCAATCCATCATGCATAAGTTTAATGCCAACAAGAGCTCCACCAACACCAATTACTGTTTCAGGAGTCCATACTGATTTACATTGTTCCATGCTTGAAGCAGAGTGAATTAACAATATTGAAAGACAAAAAGATATGATAGTAATTTTTTTCATTGAAGATCTGTTTATTCATTTGTTAAATGTTTTAAAATATTACCATTTATTGGCAAACCAACTTGCAATAAGGCCAGTGAAGCCAATGCTTGCTTCTACTATTCCCATAAATTGTTTAAAGTGTATTTTTCCATCATCACGTTTAGATCGCATTCTTATTGGAAATGGGTCCCCTACTTTGGTATTGTAACATATTGTTGGGGGTTTGGGCGCCCAAAAAGCTTTTTTCATACCATCATAAAATATTCCTGCAGATGCAGCAGCAAAACAGCCAATAATAACTTTTTTGCCAATAGATTCAGTAAGTCCATCCCAATTAGTAATTTCCGCGTGAGATATGTGTGACGTTAATAACATGACACATGCTAAAGTAATAAAACGTTTTATCATAATGATGTCTTTTATGATTGTGATTGACTGATGAGAAATAACAAAATCCCTGCGGCAACTGACGCGTTATAGGAAATGTCAGGCGTACGTTGTGGTAACGTGATGCGCGTACCTGAAGAAAGTATTTCTTTTGAGATGCCGAGTGCTTCACTGCCAATGACTAAACAGAGCGGTTTTTCATACTGAACTTGGGTAGCATTGGTGCCTTTTTCAACAACGGCTAAATAAAGATTGTAACCAGCTTTTTTAAGTTCTTGAGCAGCGGCTGATGCCGAGGGAGCATTATATAATTCAACATGTTCAGCCAAACCCGCGGATGCTTTGAACGCACTCGCATTTAAAGGAGCGCCATGCTTTTTGATCATAATGATGCCATCGACGCCCGTGCAATAGGCTGAGCGTATGATTGCGCCAAGGTTTCTTACATCCTGAATGCCATCGAGCATAAGTAAGAATTTTTCTCTAGCAGGATCGAAGAATTTCTTTCGTATAACGAGCGGCGTTGCATAGGCAACAACACCCTGATGATCAGTGGTGCCCGCGAGTTTGTGTAAAACCTCGCGCTCGACATATTGAATAGGCACCGATTTAGGGAGGAGCCTTTCAATATCCTGAAAACCTTTTGGGGTTAGTTTAGTAGTGTAAATTACCACTAATTTACGTTTTTTTGCTTTTAGAAGCTCAAGAATAGGGTGAATGCCAAAAATAAGTTCGTTATCTTTATGCGTAGTTTGTTTTTTCATACTTTATAGTATATAAAATAGCTCTTCAATAAGCAAAACATTGAAATAGAGCAGGTGCCTTGGATTGAAACAATTGTGTTTTTTTGCTACCATTTTTGTGATTAATTGTATCTTTTTTTTAATTACAAAGGAGGATTCATGCAAAACTATCTAAAACATTCAGCAAGAGCATTCATGCTTGTTGCTTCTTTGATGGGCTCTCAAGTATTCGCTGATTTTAGTTTTGATGACGCTTTGAACGAAATGACGCACGCTGTTCACAAAATACAAAAGAAATTTTCAAAAATGCATAATTCTTTTAATTCAAGCATGCACTCGGTGATGCAAAGCGGTTTTTCTACTAATGGCAATGTGTTGAATGCCAAAGTTAATGACGCTGATTTGGTTATCACGATTGCTCAAGAACTTGATAAAGATTCTATCAAAGCAGTTGTGCATCAGGATGTATTGAGCATCAATGCACGCAATAAACAAATAGAGTTAGAGCTCAATGTTGATCGTAAAGCTGGTATGATGAAAATGAGTATGCAACAGCGTGTTGAAACATCTGATGATAAAAAAGATGATAAGCATACTACAACTAGAAATCATATTTCATATAGTTCACAGCAGGTCATGCAATCATTGCCGGTGGAGATTTCACTTGAAGATGTTGTTGTGGAATATGAAAATAATGTTTTGACGATCAAACTTTCTCGCATTGATCCTGTTGTGCCGCCAAAAGTGATTAATGTGATTAAAAAGTAATTAATAAAGACAAAAAAAAGAGCCCAAAATTTGGGCTCTTTTTTTTATGCAATTTGATCTTAAAGGTTCGCTTTTCTTGTTGCGCGTACTACTGCATCGAGCCTTATTAAGCATCCCTCGGGTAATTTTGTTGTTCCTTCGACAAAAGTTTTATCTCGTATTGTTTCAAAACTACTATCGCGTCTAAGAATTTTTTTAACCCTAATTTTATTGTCGGGATCACATTCCACTTTGCAGCTTTGAATCTGATTAAAGAGAAAACCTTTGTTTTTTAATGTTGCAAATGCTTCATCAAGCTGCTTTTCTACCGTTGAATTTTGCCTAGATGGTTCAATGATTATCTGCTTTAAACGATTAGGGCGTGGAGGGAGCTGTATGAGCCTTTTCTTGATTGCTTTTTCCAAGGCATCCGGTTCCAGCTCCATGCTTAAGGATACCTGTACACAGGCTAAACCAGTAATAAATAACACTATAAATAACTTGTTCATAAAATCAATTTCCCCCTATATTTTGACTTCTATTTGTATTAATAGTATGGCATATTTGTAAAAAAAATCAAATTTTATATCGCCTCTGTTTTCTCCCGAAAATGATTAAAATTTTCAATTGAAATAGTGGAGAATGCTGCTATTCTTATTCTGCTGTGATTAATGTTAAAAATTAAAAATTTTTAAGGATTCATTATGAAAAATATGATTTCTATATTTTCGTTTGTGATTTTATTAGGCAACTTTTGCCAAATAAAACCAATGGAAGAAGGTTACAAAGAGCCTGCAGAATTAAAATTTGAACGCGTACCTGTTAAAGTTTTTGAAGAACAGAAAGATGAAAAAAACTCTCATTTTATAGTGAAAAATTTGCTAGAAACATTAAAAAAGGATAATGAATTTAAAGCTTCAGAATTTGAGGTATTTCCTCCTAAATATGTCGATGTTAAGAGCGAGTATGTTTCAAAAGCATCAGCCGATGCTCTTTTAAGAGTAAAAGCTCTATACCAAAGAGAAGATAGTGTGGAGAATAAAGATGGTTCATATACAGTGGCACCATCTAGATTAGAAATAGATATGAATGAATATGATGAACTTATAATTGCTGCTTTCTTAAAAAATGATCCAACTTTTCAAAATAAAGTGCAAGAAGAAACTTTGTCGCGTAGTAAGAGTGTATATAAGAGTGCATTCTTTCATGGGCTCATAGCTAGCGGTACAACTGCAGGTTTAGGTTATGGGATCTGGTGGTATTTTCATAGAAACAAATAAAAGATTAGGAGTACCGATGAATTATAGGCTATTTTTCTTATGCACTTCCCTGACAGTATTTGTTGCGCAAGCAATGGAAAAGCAGGAAAGAAGTTATAGAAAGAAAGTAATAGGTACTTACCTAGAGGAATGCGATCGTGAAGATCTGAGTAAAGAAGGGTTATGTTCTTCTGTTTCAGGAAATGGTGTTACTATATCAGCTAAAAATATGGGAGCAGCCACGAAACTTACGGTTGCCATAAAAAAGCTTGCGGATACTTCAAATAATCCCGAATTTGGCAATCAATCTTCGGTTGCTGATAGCTCGTTTGACGTATTGCGTCGCGACATGCGTGATCATAAGCACTTAAACGCCGCTGAAAAAGGAAGAATAACTTGCAAACCTCGCTACTATGCATATAAAGAAACGGAATACCTATCTCAACAAGCGCGAGATGAGGAATGTACAATGTATGTGGCAAATAATACGTTATATGAGAAAAATGCTGCACGACATAAGTAATCTGTAAATAAAATTACTCCACATTAGTTTAAGGACAGTTTTAACACTGTCCTTAATTTTATTCGATGCGATAAATACGATGCTTGCCGACTTTTATATGCATGCCAGGTTTCCAAGAAACTTGCGCTTTAAAATCAGTTATTTTCTGATCATCAATCGATACGGCGCCTGCTTCAAGTAGTCGTTTAGCTTCTGAAGAAGTTTGTATTGCACCGAGTAGTTTTAAAAAATCAACGATCCAGATTGGATTTGCAGTATCTTTTGCCAATTGTATTGGCGTTGCTTGTGAGTAATCTTTTTTCTGAAACACTGCTTGAAATTGCTCTTGAGCAGCATCAGCTTCGGGAATTGACCAGAATTTTGCAATAATATCATGTGCCATTTCTTTTTTAAGTTCCATCGGATGGGTGGCACCGGAAGCGACATGCTCTTGCATAGAGCTCATTTCTTGTTTTGTTTTACGCAATAAGAGTGCAAAATAGCGCCACATGAGCTTATCAGAAATTGACATTAGTTTGCCATATGCTTGTGAAGCTGGTTCAGTTAAACCAATATAATTGCCTAAGGATTTGGACATTTTTGCAACACCATCGAGCCCTTCAAGAAGTGGCATGGTGATAACAATTTGAGGTTCTTGCCCATAATGTTCTTGCAGTTCACGGCCCATGAGTAAATTAAATGTTTGATCAGTACCGCCAATTTCAACATCTGCTTTGAGTGCAACTGAATCGTATCCTTGAAAGAGGGGATACAATAGTTCATGAAACCCTATTGGTTCATGCTTTTGCATACGATTCTTAAAATCTTCCCGCTCGATTAAACGCGCGACCGTGACTTTTGCACATAATTCAATAATTTGTTGCGCGCTCAATGGAGAAAGAAGTTCGGAATTAAATCGAATTTTAATGAGGGCAGGATCAAGAATTTTACTGACCTGCTCAAAATAGGTGGCAGTATTTTGTGCAATTTGTTTATCAGTTAACGGCGGTCGCGTTTTTGATTTTCCGGTGGGATCGCCAATGCGTGCGGTGAAATCGCCAATGAGAAAAATAACATTGTGACCTAAATCTTGAAAATCTTTTAATTTTGAAAGTACAACCGCGTGCCCTAGATGGAGATCGGGTGCTGTCGGATCGGCACCTAATTTTATGGTGAGAGGTTTGCCGCGCGCAAGTTTTTTTTCTAAATCTGCATTTGAGACAACGAGCTCTGCACCTTCAACGATGCGCTCAAGTCCTTTGATTGATGATTTTTTTTCCGTTTTCATATGAATGATCCACCCCATAAACGAGTGAGGTAATAGGCAATAAGAATAACAAAATCTATAGCTTTATGTTGTAAGGGATCAGCTAAAAAAATGATAAGTAAAATAGGAATGAAGAATTCTAAGTAGCCAGAACCCAAACTTTCTTGAAAATAAAATAAAATAACTAAACGTACGGTGTTCACAATTAAATTCAATACTGCTAGAAGAACACACAAATAAATTATTGCTGCCAAAATAATGGCGATCGTTAAAATAAACGACGATGTTTCAGGATAATATTTTGCCAAAATAGGTAACGCAATATGCTGATGAAAAATCATAGGTTTGACGACTTCTAGGAGTTTTATCCCAAATGATGAAACAAGAATTACTAATGCAACGATGGCAAGTATGATACGAGCAATCGTGTCAGAAAAATACGCTAGGGTGATTTTTAAATATTGGAATGGGCCATGAATAGAATACGGATTGATGGGTATATAACGTCCCCATCCAAAGTTATAAAGAACAAGGAAGATAACCCCAATAAAATCAATATGTACAAGAGGGTTCAAACTGAGAAAGCCATTACGTTCGGCACTATCATCGCCCATCATTTTTGCAACCCATGCGCGCAGAAAACCGCAGCTTGTCTCAGTAATGATATAGGCAACAAGCATGGTTAAGATGCTCATGAGAAATTCGATATTTCTTAAATTCATAATCATCAGAAAACCTTGAAATTCACGATTATTTTTTGTACTTGCCATACGCACATATGTTTGTAGTGTAGATTATTCGCTCATAGGGGTCAAACGTTTATCGGGTACTTACCCTCAAAGCTCGACAAAATTACATGGTACAGTAGAATGGCAATCAAAAAATTGAATTGTAATTTTAGAGCTTGTCCGAAAATTGAAGTTTTGCTCTAAGCAAGAAGTACTAGGAAAGTAATAAAGATGTCATTCTGAGACAACGAAGTTGTCGTAGGAATCCAGGTCTATAAAATTAGTTCATTAAAGGAACTTATTAAAGTTCTGGATCCCTACGTCGCTCCGCTCCTCAGGATGACGGTGTGTTGTTTGTTATTTTCGGATAAGGCTCTCAGCAAAAAAAGGAAAAGCTATGAAAAAAAAGAGACAAGAAATAAGCGCATCAGCGCAGAGTTTATGGATTGTATATCCTTGGTGGCAACTTTCTTTAATACCTCTACTAGTTTTACCCGCATTAACCTTCCTTTTTTATTATCCTTCTCTGAACTATAGCTTTCAATTTGACGATCTAGCAAACATCACAAAATTTTTTGATATTCGTCATTACCATTTTAGTCGACTCTTTTTTTCAACGACGCGTTGGATAAGCTATTGGTTAAATTCCGTGCATTATTCATGGGGAAAATTTAATCCTTTTACCTATCGCTTGGGTAACGTGATTATACATTCTTTAACAGGTGTGTTGATATATTATTTCCTCATGCTGGCGCTTCCCCGCATAAAAAATCAGAAATTCGTAAGCACTCACGCATTTTTCATAGCATTTACTGCTGCTGCTTTATTTTTATTACATCCCGTGCAAAGTCAAACAGTCTCCTATGTTATTCAGGGTCAATTAGAGGGTACGGCGACATTATTTATTCTTGCCATGTCAGTTTGTTTAATGCTTTCTGAATACGCGCGCACTCAAGGCCTAAAAATATTTTTTATGGCTTTAGTTTTTGCACTCGGCATTCTTGCGTGCGGCACAAAAGAAATTGCAATCATGTCGCCATTTTTGATGATGGTGGTTGATTGGTTTTTTATAGCACGAGGCGAGTGGGCATCTTTCAAAAAAAGAATAGGCATCCATGCTCTTTTAGCCGTTACGGTGATTGGTATTTATATCTATTTTTTGAAATTTTCATTCTTTTCTAAGGCTATTACCTTAAAAATGGAAGCGCGGAATAATATCGGGAACGTGTTGACGGAAAAAGTAACTGATAAAATTTTGCCGGTGCATTTTTTCATTTCCCAGTTTAAAGTTATAGTTCACTATTTATTCATGTTTGTATGGCCTTTCAATATTTGTGTTGAATATGACTGGAAATTGGTTAAAAGTTTTTTTTCCTATGATTGTTTCATACCTTTTTTCTTTTTATGTTCATTGGCTGGAGGTATTTACTATCTTTTGAAGAATAATGCGACTTCAATCATTGCATTTGGTTTTTTATGGTTTTTTGTTGCCATCGCACCGCGCTCATCATTTATTCCATCATCAGAATTGTTGACTGATTATAAAACATATCTTAGTTCAATGGGCCCCATGCTGCTTCTTGCATTAGCCTTAGTTAAACTTCTTTCTTTGGCTCTTGAAACGCCCTACATGCCGGCATTAGTGCAGCGCTATAACAATCATTTGAAATCTACGGTGTTATTGAGCTTTTTGTGCTGTGTGGGTTACGCTGCATATGTGCGCAACCACGTCTGGCGTTCGGGAGAAGAGTTCTGGCTTAACGTTATTCAAAATGCACCAGGGAAAGCGCGCGCATATAATAACTACGCCGTTGCAATGTCAGAAAAAGGGTTATATAAAGAATCCCTTCCTTACTACATTAAAGCGATCGATATGGATAATCAATATCCTGATCCACTCAATAATTTGGCCGTTGCCTATTCATTTCTTGGCGATACTGATAAGGCGATTGAGTGTTTGCAGAAAAGTATTAAAATCCAACCTCACTATCCTGAAGCATATAACAACTTGGCATCATTCTTAATAAACAAACAACGGTATGATGAGGCAGAGAAGGCTTTATCGCTCGCCTTGCATTTGCGTCCTCACTACGGTAAGGCATATTTTAATTGGGGCAAAATATGGTTATCACGTAACGAGCAAGATAAGGCGCTCGAGTGCTTTAGGAACGCGTGCTTGAAAGGCGATCTTGATAATGCTGATGGCTTCAAAATATATGCAAAAGTCGCACTTTCTATGAAAAAGGGTGAAGAAGCTATTGTTGCTTGTAAAAAATTGCTCGAATTGGAACGCAATGCTGATAATTTATTCTTGCTTGCTTCCGCGTATAATATAAATAACAATCTGCAAGAGTCAAAACAAGTTTGTCTGCAAGTAGCCCAAGCTCGGCCAGCTGATTTCGGCATATGGTATAATTTGGGAGAATTAGCAATCCAAATGAATCAGTTTCAAGAAGCGATCGGCTATTTCAGGAAAGCGTATCAGATAAATAACGCACAGCCTCAAGCGCCATTCAAAATTGCCTACTGCCATATACAATTACAAAATCGAACAGAAGCGCAAAAACAGCTACGAGAAATTGTTGACGCTCAACAGTTTAATGAGCAAATAAAGGGACTTGCACGCAATGAATTGGCAAAATTATCACAGGTAAGTACGTAGGAGTCTAAAATGGCTGATCTTATTACAAGAAGTTGTCTAATTTTACTATTTTTTTCTTATGCGCGATGTAGTGCCATGGAAGAAGAAATTCCTTTAGTACTAGTAAGTAAAAAAGGTCACGCAATGCACCAAGCAGCACTCTATTTTGATCCTAGTGAAGATTGTCTTTTGACAAAATTGCCACCAGAGGTAACAAGCTATATTTTTTCTTTTTTGCCAGCCGATAGTTTTGAATTGAATTATCTTATGCGTTTAAAAGAGTTTCAGCCTAACGCAGATCCTTTAGGCCCTTCTCCTTTTTTGCCAATTGCAAGAACTATACAACGAGCTCATCAAAAATATGTTGTTGGGCTTTGCAGGAAAGATACAAATGCTGATCAAATAAGGGCAGCAATGGAGCAATTTATGGGAAAAGTACGTCATGATGATCCACAAACATTTTTTTGGTCTGACATACAAGCATTAGAAAATTTGATTCCTCAGGGGCACATTCCTGTGGAGAAATTTGAAAATGATTATGAAGATTTAGCAACAACATTAAATCATTATGTACGCGAAACAAACGAAATCAATACTCGATTGAAAAAAAGACGTTGTGAAGGTAATTATATGCAAGCTCGTTATGAAATTTTAACCCATTTTTCAAATAGGATTGGAAACAGTCCTTATTGGGAAGAGTTAAAATATGTTTATGACTCTGATCACCTATATGATTACGACCCAGGTAACCTATTTGATACCATGGTGATTGGTAATCATCAATGTTCAACGCTCGAGGGACCTTGCGGTAGAGTTGCATGTCTTGCTCTTGGTTCTACGGCATGTTGCATGCCGACAACGGGGCTCTTGATCGGACTGCATTGGCCTTTAATATATCCTGCTTCAACAGCTCTAATTAGCTTTTTCTGTGGTTTAAAGTTAACTGCACTTTTAACCTATATAAATTGGGCTAAGAAAAAACGCATAGAGCAGGAGCCAGATCGAGATGCCGTCGTACGCACCTATTCTTTACTTTTTGCTGCCTGCACTGCCCTGCGTAATCTACACGATGGAAAATAAGGCAGATTGTTTAATTTTGACCCAAATATTCTTTGCGGTTACACTGAATAACGCAAGTTTGATGTCACTATGCCGTAAGAAATGCATATCGGAAACAAAATCGTCATTGCGAGCGAATGCGTGGCAATCCAATTATAAAATTAGTTCCTTTAAGGATTTAATTAAAGTTTGGATCCCCACGGCTAAAGCCTCGGGATGACATCCTTGTGTTTATTGTAAGTTTCATCGAGTTTGCATTAAATAATAAACTTGGCCCAATCTAGAAGAAAAATCATGGAAAAACAGTACGATAATCACCTTCATGAGCGCAAGGCTCAACAATTATGGCTTGAACATAATACCTATGCAGCGAAAAATAATCCTGGACAATTGTATAGCATTGATACGCCGCCGCCGACCGTCTCGGGTGCACTGCATATTGGCCATATTTTTTCCTATACCCATACCGATATCATGGCGCGCTACAAAAGAATGAGTGGCTACTCGGTGTTTTATCCATTCGGTTTTGATGATAACGGACTACCAACCGAGCGTTTTGTTGAAAAAAAATTAGACATCCACGCGCATTCTATGAAACGCTCGGATTTCATTGCCATTTGTTTACAAGAAACGGTCGCCGTTGAACATACGTTTAAAGAACTTTGGCAGCACATGGGGCTTTCCGTTGATTGGAACCTCGATTATTCAACTATTTCCCGTAGAGCGCGCAAAATTTCTCAAGAATCATTTATCCGTTTGTATAAAAAAGGGTATGTCTACCGAAAATATGAACCCGCGTTATATTGCACGGTTTGCCGTACTTCTGTTGCGCAAGCAGAATTAGATGACGTTGAAAAACCCTCGTTCTTTAATGATATCGTTTTTAAAACTGAAGATGGCCAACTGCTGGTAATTGGCACAACCCGGCCTGAACTTTTGCCTTCATGCGTGGCACTTTTTTATAATCCGGCTGATATACGATATCAACATCTTGCTGGTAAAAAAGCGATGGTGCCTCTTTTTGGCCAAGTTGTTCCTATTATGGCAGATGATCAGGTTATCCTGGAAAAGGGTACCGGGCTCGTTATGTGCTGTACCTTCGGTGATAAAACTGATATTTATTGGTTCAAAAAATATAATTTACCGTACCGTCAATCGATTGGTAATGATGGTAAATGGGTTGCTGATACTGGAATCTTGGCTGGCTTAACAGCGCACAAAGCGCGTGAGACCGTATTGCACGCGTTAAAAGAACACGGTTTATTGCCAGCACAAAAGCAGATTACGCACGCCGTGAACGTACACGAGCGTTGCAAAAAAGAAATCGAATATATTGCATTATCGCAATGGTTTTTAAATATTCTTTCCTATAAAAAAGAACTGATCGCCATTGCTGATGGCATCAACTGGTTTCCGGGCTTTATGAAAGCGCGCTATACCAATTGGGTTGCATCATTAGGATGGGATTGGTGCCTTTCGCGTCAACGATTTTTTGGCATACCTTTTCCCGTATGGCATTGCGCAAATGGGCATATCATTCTTGCTGAAGAAAAATATTTGCCCATTGACCCGCAAGAAACTCAGTATCATGGTTCGTGTCCTGAATGTGGGAGTACTGAAATTACTCCTGACACCGATGTTATGGATACATGGAACACTTCTTCATTGACGCCACAAATTTGTTATTCACTCTTTGCTCATGATGATTCTCATGTTTTTGAGCCACAAGCAACGCAAGAATTTATACCCATGAGCATGCGCCCTCAAGCACATGATATTATTCGTACATGGGCATTTTATACGATTATAAAATCGTGGATGCATTTTGATAGTATCCCATGGCGTGATATTGTTATTTCGGGGCACGTGCTCAGTGATGCAAAAGAAAAAATCTCAAAATCAAAAGAAAATAACAAAATAGCGCCAGAAAATTTGTTGCAACAATACAGTGCGGATGTTATTCGCTATTGGACAGCATCAGGACAACTTGGCCACGATGTTGCATTCTCAGAAAATCAATTAAAAATTGGTCAGCGGCTTGTTACCAAAATATGGAATGCATTTCGTTTTATTCATGAACATATGCCTAAGCATATCACTGAACAACCCGCGCGTTTAGGGCCGGTGAACGAGTGGATTCTGCATCAAAGTTCCGCGTGTTTTATGATGTATCACCGCGCGCTGGATACGTATGAATTGAGTGCAGCACTCGATGCGATCGAGAAGTTTTTCTGGCACGATTTTTGTGATAACTATCTTGAATTGATTAAAAATCAACTTTTCAATCCCGATCAATATGACAAGGAAACCGTGCAAGCAACGCAATGGACCTTGTATACCATTGGCCTGCGCATTTTGCAGTGGTACGCACCATACTTGCCGCATGTTACTGAAACAATTTATCAAGAACTTTTTTCCAAAGAAGAAAAATTCTTATCATTACATCAAACGAGGTTTGATGGCATCAATTATACCTTTGAAAAAAGCGCGCGTCTCATGCATCATTGCGTGTCACTCATAACGCACGTGCGTACGCTCAAGACAAAACAGCAGTTGTCGCTCAAAGTTGAGTTGAGCGTTTTAGAAATCATATCTGATATTGAACAAACTCTTGATGACCTCATGACCATTGAACAAATCATTAAAGGCGTTACACAAGCTAAAACAATTATGTATAGGCCTGTTAAAGATCGTAACCATGAGATGAGCTTGCTTGAAAAAGATGGTGTATGGGTTGCAAAAATTTTAATTTAATGCGATGACTCATTAATGTTTCAGTAAGTATTCTATGAGGTTGAAAAAAGGCAATAAATCATTGTGTTTTTTTGACAAATAAATAAAAAATTACTACATTAATGAAGCAATTTAGTGATGTAAACTTATTTTTAAATTTAATACAGGGGCAAAACTATAATGAAAAAATTATTGTTATTAATAGCTGTACTAGCGTGTTTTAATTTGTTTGGGATGGAAAAAAATGATGAGAATGTACATGCATCAGAAACATGGGCTGAATTAGATCAAGTATTAACTTATTTAGACGATACTATGGGATCATTAGAAGGGTTGTTGGGTTTTGATGAATTGAGTCAACGGTTAGATATAGAAGAAGGTGACATTGCAAATATGCGAACCAAAGATGAAGAAACAGAGAAAGAACATAGCCCTACGGATTATCCTTTTATGCCGAGAGATGACAAAGATAATTCGGTTGAAATAATGAATACTTTGGTTATAGATGATGCAACACAATCATTTTTCGATGGTCTTGATCCATTGCTCGAATCAAATAAAGATCAACCTGATAATAAAGTGCAAAATTTAGTATCAAATTACATTTTTAATTTTTACAAAAATAAACCCAATTATATTGTACGTCTTCTTAATTTAGCCAATATTTTCAAAAATTTTGAAGACGAAAAGAAAAAATTGGGCGAGTTGCTGAAAAAAGGTTGTATTGAATTTATAGCCGATACGGCTTTTAGGAAATCGAAATTAGGATCACATAACGCAGCTCGTAAGGGAGAAAAGTTGATATGGTATCACAACATAGCTGAGGATCTGTGGGACAGTTTGTATTACGGAGATAATTACTCTAATTTTGCCAAAAAATTTTTAGCAGAACAGAACTCCAATTGTATGCGTTGGATTGAATCGCTTAAATTATCTGATGAAGATTCAGAATTAGTAGCATCATCTATTTTTGAAAAAAATCGCCGCTATGAAAATAAAAAGAGATATTATAAAGGTGGAGATTTAAGCTGTCAGGTATTACGATATGCGGATAATGGCAGTACTATCGCCTTACTTTTTAAAGATGGAATACTATTGGAAAATAATGATCGTTATTACCCCTATCTATTTTCTGATGATTTCTGCTCAAAAACAAAACCTACGGCAGTTCGTTTCATGCAGAATGACGCATTGCTAGCTGTTGCTAATGTCAAAAATAATAGCATTGGGATTTATGATCCTTCTAAATCTGAATCTTCTTATAGAAGATTTTATTGGCGCACTTTGTTAAGTGAGACGCGGGAGGATAAGGAGCGTTGTGTAAAAAAAATTAAAACTCAAGTTCTGTTAGAAGGTCATAGTGATACAGTTAGTTCATTGGACGTGCATCGTGATGGTAAACATGCGTTATCAGGAAGTTATGATAAAACATGGCGTTTATGGGACGTTGAAACTGGGAAATCTTCAGTAATGAATTTTTCTTACCCAATAAAAGATGTTCAGTACTCTCCAGCAAATCCTCATGTTTTTGTTGCCGGAGGTGAAAAAACAAAAGTATTTGATAATCGATTGAGTGGTAGAAATCCGACATTAAAGCTAGAAGATGGTGCTCTGACCGTTGATCAATCAGCTGATGGCTCACAATTATTAATTGCTGGGAGGAGAGTCGGAGAACATACATATCTTAGTCCATTCGGATGGGCTAAAGGCATCACCGGTATTTGTATTTATGATGTAGTTGCAGGAAAATATCGGCATGAATCTTATGTAGAAGGGATACAGGAGGCTCGTTTTAGTCCCAACTCCGGGGAAAAATTTTTTATTCGTTCTAATAATAATGTGCGAATTATTGCACTAGATGATGATTGGCTGCATCTCGATAAACGCGCTCTTAATCCTAATCGAGATTTTATTACGACTGCCTGTTCTTATTCTCCAGATGGTAAAAAATTAGCCAAAATAGGGTATTTTGCTTTAATGTCATCGCGTAATCCTTCATGGTTTTCCCAAGGTACTACTTTGATTGAGTACAAACTTGAAGATCCTTCAAAAAGGGAATTGGGCAAAGGATTATCAGCAGCAAGAGCGCTAGGCATTTGTTATAATGAAAAAGTAACAGAACAGGCACAAAGCAAATTTGTTCCAAAGGGATATTAATTTAATTTTTTTGTAAATTATGTATAAGGCAGCGTATAATTTTTATATGCTGCCTTTTTTTATGAAGATGGACATTAAGAAAAGAACATTATGAAAACCAAATCTGGAGTTTTGAAAGAATTTCAACAAATTCCCGGCGTTGGTAAAACGATCGCTCAGGATTTGTGGGATCTTGGATTGCGCTCGCTCGAAAAAGATGGCGTGTGGATTGCTAAGATCTTGTTGTAATAAAAACTGTTGTCTGCTTAAAAGTATTCTTTTATAGTGTGCAAAAATTCGCCTGATGCAATTGTTTCAAGGCCATAAGCATACATGCGTTCGCCCAGCGGGAATATCTCCTTGCCAGGATACAATACTGCCAGGTGATCAAGCTTAAGATCTTCTAATGCAATGTGCATTGATTTGGTGAGTTTTGGTGCATCGGTATATTTGAATTCAAAACCTAATCGTTTACCATGTTTTAAGATGAACAAATCAAGTTCTGCTTGTGCTTGTGTTGACCAAAAATAATATTCGCCTTGTGATGCATCAAAAGTGCGAATTATTTCTTCGAGCGCAAAGCCTTCCCAAAAAGAGCCAAGTTTAGGAAATATTTGTAGCTCTGATTCGTTAATAATTCCCAATAACGCATGTAAAATGCCACTATCGCGAAAATACATTTTTGGTGATTTAACTTGTCGTTTGTGTAAATTTTCAAACCAAGGCGGTAGGATACGTATCATAAAAGTCCCGGCTAAAATATCAAGATACTTACGTACCATATGATCGGATAGTGCTAATGATCGTGCAAGTTCAGAAGCATTAAATATTTGACCATGATAATGGGCAAGCATAAGCCAAAATCGGCGCATCTGTGCCGAAGGAACTGAAAAACCAAGATTTGGAATATCCCGTTCCAAAAAAGTAGTAATATAACTTTGTCGCCAAAAATAGCTATCTTCTTGCGTATCTGCTAAATATGAGCGGGGAAATCCACCACGAGACCACAGTCGTTTGCTATTTTTTACTTCAAAAAGTGAAAAGGGTGGAAGTTCAATATAGCCAATTCTTCCTGCTAAGGTTTCAGATGATTGGGCAATGAGATCTCGTGAGGCACTGCCAAGAATGAGGTATTTATGAGGATTATTGTCTCGATCAACAAGAACTCGCAGAATAGGAAAAAGATCTGGTCGACGTTGAACCTCATCAATAACAATAAGTGTTTGTTCAATTGCTTCAAAGGCTAAGAGTGGATTTTCAAGGCGAGCTAAGTCCAAAGGGTTTTCTAAATCGAAAAAATGGGCGTTACCAGAAAAATGTTCTTGAATAAACATCTTGGCTAAGGTTGTTTTACCTACTTGGCGAGGGCCGAGAACAGCGCATACTGAGTGTACCCGAAAATTATTTTTTATCTGGGCTAAATAGTGTTCTCTACGCATAAGTTCCTTGTAAATTTTGAATCTAATTTAGAATTTACAAGGAACTTTCTTAATTTTCAAGTGTTTATAATATTTTTATCAATACCTTGCCCATTTATTGGTACAATATGAAAATAAGAGGTGTTATATGAAAAAAGCAGCTATATACGTTACAGTGGACTCTCGTAATCGTGTTACTATCCCCAAAGAAATAGCTAAAGATTTATAGCATCTTTACAGAATATATGAAAAGAGCGGAAACATTATCCTTGAGCCAATACAAGAAATTCCTCAAGAAAAAAAATGGCTCTTTGATCCTAAAAATAAAGCTATTATTGATGAGCTTAAAAAAGCACTTATGCAAAAGGCTGACAGGAGTATGGATTTGGATGTTTTGAAGAAGAATAATTTTTTTATTTCCAATCTTCAACGTCAAGAATTTCCCATTCTTTAATAAAAAGGAGGCGAGAAGGATTTGTTTCTGCCTTTTCATAAGCTTGTTTCAAATCATGCATCTTTTCTTCAAAAGTCTTATCTGAGGCATTTTGTACTATTTTTTTCATATTTTTGCTCCTTAGTATATTTTATTAGTTATTTTCTATGGTCGCAATAATTTTGGTTGGCAGTGTAATAATCCCCCTTTATGATTTTTTAGCTTTTGATATACTAATATTAAATTTTAGCATCCTAAAAAAGGTAATTCATGAAAACTTCATTTAAATCAACACCCCTCATTTTTATGTCATTTCTGCTTATAATTGCCAGCTATGTACTATTCTTAAATACTATTACAGCCGTACCACTTATTCCTCGGGCAGTCTTATTTGGCAACCCTGAAAAGACGTATCCAACTCTTTCACCTGATGGAACTAAGATGGCGTATTGTGCACCTTACGAGGGTGTCTCGAACATTTGGGTAAAAACAGTAGGCCAAAATGATGATAAAGTGCTTAGTCATGAAACTAAACGAGGCATTTTTAGTTATTCATGGGCGCCAAATGGCAAGCAGTTGTTATATCTAAAAGATAATAATGGTGATGAGAATTATAGTATTTTTGCTCTTGATTCCCTTACAGGAGAAGTGAAAAACTTTACACTGTTCCAAGGAGTGAAAGCACATATAAATGCTATTGATAAAGATCATCATCATGAAGTTTTGATAGAAATGAACAAAGATAATCCAAAATTTTTTGATGTATATAATCTTGATTTAAACACAGGTGCTATAACATTAGTTGCGAAAAATCCAGGCACTTTCACCAGATGGATTGTTGGCAGGCATTTGCAAGTGTTGGGTGCATTACAAACAAATGCTGATGGTTCGCAAGATCTTTTTGTACGAAAAAATAGCAATGAAAAATGGCACAAGCTTTTATCGGTGGGTTTTGAAGATGCATTAGAAGATGAAATGTATTCAGCTATTTTAGGTTTCTCAAAAGATAATTCATATTTATTTTTGAATAGTTCATTGAAAACGAATACACGTTGCTTACAACGTTTAAATGTTAAGACAGGGCAGCTGGAAATTCTTGCGCAAGATGCCGAATATGATGTTGAAAGTGTCTGTTTTAATGTCGATACGTATGAACCAGAATTAGTATGTTTTAACAAAGAACGCTATTCCTATAAAGTTCTTGATCCAGCGATGCAAAAAGATTATGATACCATTCTTTCTTTGTGTGCAGGTGACCTGGTTGCCATGAGAGGAACTTATGATGGCAAAAAAGTATTACTTGGTTTTGAATTTGATAACAAATCAGTTGAATATTATGCATATAATTTTGACACAAAAGAAGCAACTTTTTTATTTTATCGCAATCCAGAGCTTAATAACTATCAACTTGCTCATATGGAATCGCTTTCTTTCGTTGCGCGTGACGGTCTAAAAATTTATGGCTATTTGACCCGTCCTATTGTTGAGAAAAAAAATCTACCCTTAGTGTTGTATGTTCATGGCGGTCCATTTTGTCGAGATAGTTGGGGTTATGATCCTGTTGTGCAATTACTTGCTAATCGCGGTTGTGCTGTCTTGCAAGTTAATTATCGCGGTTCAAGTGGCTATGGAAAAACATTTTTAGCTGCCGGTAATGGCGAGTGGGGCGGAAAAATGCAGGATGATCTTATTGATGGGGTTCAATGGGCACTAGATCGAGGAATTGCTGATCCTAAAAAAATTGCTATTTTTGGCGGTTCTTATGGCGGTTATGCTGCGCTCGTAGGTGCAACCTTTACGCCCGATATTTTTTGCTGTTCGATTGCAATGTGTGCTCCGAGTAATTTGATCACCGTTTTACAAACGTTACCACCTTATTGGTCATTAGCACAATGGGAACAACGCATAGGGAAACTGAGTGATGAAAAATTTCTTAAATCTCGTTCTCCTTTATTTAGCATTGAGAATCTAAGGATTCCTTTATTGCTCGCGCATGGTGCAAACGATGTGCGTGTGAAACAATCAGAATCAGAACAATTTGTTGCCGCTCTGCAAGAAAAGGGCATTCCTCATGAATACTTACTTTTTCCTGATGAGGGACACAGCTTAGTTCGTCAAGAAAATCGCATGAAGTTTTATGCTGCAGTGGAAAAATTTTTAGCGCAGCATTTAGGCACTCGTTATGAAAAGTAAAGTGAAAATCAGAACCACCGACAAGTCAGTAGGTAGTACTTACTAAAGCAAAGTTGCGCGTGTTCTTTTTTGAACATTAAATGCTATCTTTAATCATATCATAAAAAGGTAATTCTTGAGTTTCTTTATCAGAAATAATAAATTTCCTGAAGGCTTCTTGTTGTGCCTTAGTGCCACTCGTTTTTAGCATTGATGCGAACTCTATAAAAGCATTTTTAATTCTGTTCCGCCAAAACGAATCTTGTGCATTAAAACCTTTTGCAATAAGTTCAGGACTTGCGCTATTTGGTTGTTCTGTATTGGCAAAATAAATATCACCATCTTTGAATAACGCATTAAAGTTCCATAATCCTGCTTTGAATGCTTCAAGAATTTGTGGGATAAGGCTTACTGGAATTTCTTTAATGTTGATATAGTTTGCTTGAATTGTCGTCGGAGAAGTGCCTTTTTTTGCAAGTGAATCAAGATACTTTGTATCAACGATGTGACGGGCATTATTGATGTGATCTTCAACAACAGCATAATTGATATCATTAATAGGGGCATTTTCGGGTGCCCATGGATATTTAACTAAATAGCGATGGGGTTGCTTTATATGGGTGAGATGCTTGTCTTGGATTTGTTTTGCAAGAGTATTTCCTAAAAATATACGACTTAGTGCTTGATAAGTCGGTATTGGATTTTTTTGATAAAGAGTTTCAATATCGTGACGGAAGTTGTGTAATTTCTTTTTGTTTTCTTTAACATTTTGTCCCAAGTGTATTGCATAAGTATAGGCATCACTATCGCTCATTTTTCCTAAATATTGGACAATATTCTGCCATCGATTTCCCGGACCCGCAATTTCAAGAATAAACGCTGTGTTAGTTAATGGAATACCATAATTTTCAACAGAGCTTTCTATATTTTGTAGCCCAGCTTTTTTAAGATTGCTGTTATTTGTTGCAAATACTTTTTTCCAAACGCGAAACCCTTCTAGGTTGGTTAAAGGTTTGATTTCTTGTTCGTGCTGTTTAAAAAATTCAATAATTTGTTTTTCATCTTGCACTGAAAGTTGATCAGCTAATTTCGCCACTTTTTCAAAAGGAAGGCCATTCAATTTTTGTGCACACTTTAGCTCAAATGCAAATAATGATAGCAACCCCATCAAAAGACTAAGTATGACTAACTTTGTAAAAATATATGTTTTCATAAATATCACCTATTAATATTATATTACAATCAAAATTTCAAATATGACTTTATTATATAAGGCCGCTCCCATAAAAAACAAGAGTTTATTGATTCTTTAAAGATAAAATAGCTATTCTTAGTTAAAAGAGGGGGATATTGATAACAATAATATGAGGGGGTTCTATGAAGAATTTTATAATGGTGTTTATTTACTTGTTAAATTCATTTTTTTTTATGCAAATTCAGGCTGCAAGTAAAGGCATTCCATTAAAGCCTCCTGTTGTTTCTCCCTACAGATCGATAGAAGAGACAATAATGGCAGTGTTTGCAAATTTATCTTCATTAAAAAATGCGCGTATAGTGCTTCCTTATTCTAGTCGTTCTACTGATGATTTAAGGAAACTCTTATCACCGTTGAGTGCTAGTCTTAAAAAATTGGGAGAAGAAACACAGACTGTTAAAAGTACTGATAAGGGTCTTCAGAATTTAAGAAAAGCATTGTCAGAACGTTTCGGGGCTATGCTTAAAAGGCCCTGTTTTCTCTATTTTTTTTGATACAAAGGCGCAACCTGAGGTTATAATTTCTAATGCAGCATCAAAAGTCGATGAATTAATAAAGGCAACTCTAAATGTATCTGATCGTTATGTTATAAATGAATTAGCAAAAATAATTTCTTCTCTTGGCGATGATGCATCTAGTTTTTTAGCCAACAACCGTATTCGATAACAAAAATAGAAGATGTTTTAACGTGGATTGCCATACTAGCTTTCTTTTTATATTTTAAAAATGCTAATGAATGTCGTTGTAGCATAATTATTATTTTTTTTATAAAAGGAATGTATGAACTATAATGCACTTGTTCTGAGCATTGTGATGGGTACATGTTTCTTAGAGCTTGCAGCAATGAAAAAAGTAACCCCAAAAAAAACAGTTACGGATGTATCGCGTGCATATTCACGTGTTACTCGGAGTGAACGTAGAGCGATAGAAGCGTTAGTTGAATTGGGTAAAGTAAAAGAAAAACCTGAGATTTCTCCTGCTGCAAAGAAAAAAGCACCTAAAAAAACGAATTAATAGTCTTATTGTTTTCTATCTTTTTTTTATAGTAGAGTGATTAAAATTAATTACTGTAAATAAGAAAGAGACGCTATGAAAGCAAATCATATTGAAGCATGTAACGCGTGCATTCTTGCGTGCGAGGCTGCTCTTGACACGTGCAAAAAAATTGTTGCATTACACAAAAACCATAACAATGTGCACAAAGTTGACCATATTTTCAAAGCCGCCTATGATGCGGTCCAAGAATGTATCACTCAATGCAGACTTCATTTAAAAGAATGCAAATCTAAGGATTGCACAGAAAAAACGCAGGCATGTATTCGAGTGTGCGAGCAATGTATGGATGCGTGTGATAAATCAGCCGATTTGTGTGATGTTCTTGATAATGATTGCGTCAATTCTTGTCATCAAATTAATTGGCTTTGCCAAGATTGTATTAATGCATGTGATACCTGCATTGAACACTCGTGTAATGAATGAGGTGTTTATGAACTATAAAATTCTTTTTTGCGCATTATTGATGTGCCATTTTTTCCCGATGACTCCATGTTTTAAATTACTGGGCAAAAAATTTAGACATAAAAGTGATACTGCTCAATTTTATAAATCAAAATTCGAGCCAGGTAAAAAATCTTCAAAACCGGGCTTAAATCAAGACAAAACTAAACGACTAGAAAAAGATTTTTATCAGGGATATACAGAAATATCAGTTATGCCACATGGTTCTGAAAATTGAGGTATTTATGAACTATAAAATTCTTTTTTATGTACTGCTCATGTGTCATTTTTTCCCAATGACCCCATGTTATAAACGCAAGTCACACAAAAAAGGCGTTATTTATAGACCAAAGCAAAGTCCAAAGCAGCGCTCAAAGCAGAGTCCACCACGACCACCTTCAGGATATAATATAAGAAAGAAAAAAGAGTGCACGGCGGCTACCGCGGAATCAAAATGGAAGAAAAATTTTTGGAAAGATATGGTTAAAAAAGACCCAACTTTTGAAAATAAACCGTGAGTAAGATTGATTTTTCTGAAAATAAAATTAACATGAATACTAATACCTATAAAATTATATTCAGAAAGAAATCAATAATGAAAAAAATAGGCAATATCTCTTTTTATGCGTTATTTTTTTTAATTTCAACAAATAATGCGATGGAACTTTTTGTAGGTGCAAAAAGTAGTGGGATGACTTTAGAAGAGCAAGCACGACATCCGGTTATGAAAAATTATCTACAAGATCCTGCTGGACATATTAATTATCCGCAATGTCTTTTTGAAGCATTAAATTATCCATCCAGTATCCCTCTGAATCAGTCATGTGCTAAGTGTCATATGTTGGTAAAAAGAAACTAAAACAGAACTATCAATTTTATTTATAACTAATCTTTTTAGCTGCAATTGATAACATAATCCATGTCCAACCGGTAAAGATTGCATCAATACCGACAAACATACCGATAACCCATAAGCCGGAATATGGCCATTGATACCAAATAAGAATCCCTAAGATAAGCGTTAAAACGCCATTTAGGATAAGCCAAAACTTATGAGGAATATTTTTTGCGCAGGCAAAAATTATTTTTACAATGCCTGAAACCATAAAAAAGAATGCTAAGAACAAGGTAAGATTGATAGCATTTATGGTAGGATTCATGATCATCAGGGTACCGCCAACGATAAAGAGTACCCCCAAAAATATGTGCAAGAAAAATGTGCTCCATTTGCTCATCTTAAATGCTTGAAAAAGTTCAAAAGCACCGACAGCGATCAACAATAAGCCTAAATAAACAACGGAAAAGATTGTTGTGGTGTAAGAAAAAAGAAGGGCGATCATTCCTAAGATTGTCATGCAAATTCCCAAAATCAAATACCATGTCGAATTTTCTTTTAATTGTTTAATACATTCTTGGGAAAGATTGTAATCGAAATAATTGTTGGTAGAATTCATCATTATTTTTTCTCCTTTATATGATAGATTTACAATAAGAAAAATCATTTTTCGATTGCAAGAATTTTTTCTTATTCTTCGCTTTCTTCTTCTGAGTTCTCATCAGAAGGATCTTCCGGCTCAAAACCATCAATTATCCTATGGGATTCTTCTTGAGCCAATTTTTCAGCTACGTAAATGTTACTTAACTTTAGAATATTATTTTTACCTGTTCTTATCTGAAGTTCCCTAAGTTGCTCACCATTAGGTCTGCCAACTCTTTTTAAGTCTTTCTTGAATTGTTCTTCTTTTTTCCTATGTTTTTCTTCTCGCATATCTTCAATTTTTTTCTTTTGTTCTTCGCTACTTTCCAAGGCGCGTTGGAATTCTTCATCAGATAATTCTACATTTAAATATTTTAATTCTTCTTTTGGTATTTCTTTCGTTAAATATTCATCTGCATATATTTTAATTTTTTCTAGCTCCTTAAGCGGTTGAGTTGTTCTTTTTTCAATAATTTTCCGTTCTTTATTAGTTGGTACTGGCATACGAGCAAGAACTATTTGACGTACACGTGCATTTTTTTTATGCTTTTTTTCCTTGTTTTCAAGCTTTATTATCCTTTTATCATGTCGCCTTTTTTCTTTTAAATGGGATTCTGCTTCTTTTTTATAATGTTCGGCTTCTTTTAAATGGTAATCTGCTTCTTTTTTTGCATCTATACTTTTTTGTCTTTCAGCTTCATATTCTTCATTAAGAGTTTGGATTTTAACGTCCAAAAATTCACTTGCCGCGCTCATTACTTCACTTATCTTGCTTTCTGAATATTCTTCTTTCGTCATATCTAAAGGAATTTCGTTATCAAAGATAAAATCAAATCCATCACCTACTATTTTTTTTACTTCTTCAATGGTTTCTACAAAATGTTCGCGAAGTTTTATTTTTTCTTTGAGCTCATTTAAGGTTATTCTTCTTCTCCACAATGTATCAATATTGTTAATATCATTATAAGAACTGCCTCTATGTGATTTTTCTTTTGTATGTTGTTGTAAATCTTGAAGGGATAAATTGTTTTGTAGAGAATCTAATTCGTCAAATTCAGAAGCTAAATCATTTTGTTTTTGCCATTTTTTTCTTTTTAACAGTCCTTTAAAATAATTTATTTTGCCTTTACCTGTGTTGTTTGTTTTTAGTGCTTTAAAATTTTCATCTATTTCTTTTTCTTCGTCCGGTATGTTAAAAGATATTTTCTTTTTGGGATGGGATTTATTTGTATCAATTAATATGAAGTCATTTTCATTAAGATCATCAGTAGTTTCTTCTACATCTTCTGGTGTGTTTGATGCTGCTTGTTGTAAGAATTGTGCAACTTTTATAATGATCTTCGGAAATTGCTTGTGTTACTGGATTCCATTTTTTTGATGTAGCATCAACATTAGCGCCATGTTTTACTAATTTTTTAACAATGGGCAAATACCCTTTTCCTGCTGCATAAAAAAGCGCGCTAAAACCATGGTTGTCTTTTAGTGAAGTATCTGCGCCTAATTTAATAAGAAATTTTGCTACTTTAATATTGCCATTCAACAAAGCCTTCATTAATGCTGTTGAACCTTCTTTATCTTGTGTATCAATATTAGCTCCATGCTCAACTAATAATTCTATAATTTTAAAGCACTTTTTTTGTAGATGCGGCCTATCAATAGGAGTTGATGCAGTAATAATTAAAGGAGTTGCTCCGCTTTGAAGTGGAAGATCAATGATAGTTTTTTTGTGCTGTAGTAACTTATTAACAATTTCTCTACTGCAATTTTTGCAGGCTAATGCAAGTGCAGTAAATCCTGATGGCGTTACGAGATTAACATTAGCATCTTCATTGCTAAGGACGTTAGCTACTTTTTCTACACTATTTTCAGAAACAGCGGTAATTAATGCATACCAATCTTCAGAAGTAAGATGTAATTTTTTTTCTGAAGATGTCATCATGGCTTTTTTATCAGTAAAAAGTGCCAAAAGTTTTCTTTGAATTTCTGTCGTATTTTTACGAGTATTGAGAACATGTAATACTTTAAAGGCAGTTTGCGCTTTTCTCTTAAATGCTCCTATTTTTTTTGTTTTTGCCGGTTTCTTGGCCGATTCTTCTTTTTCTTTTCCTTTGGAGGTTTCTTTTTCAACTTTCTTACTTTCATCAAAACGTTTTAAAATATCAGTAAGAGAATATTCCTGAGCAAGGGAACGCGGTGTATTGCCTTGTGCATCTTGGATATCAGCATTTGCGCCATGATTGAGCAAAAAATGTGCAAGAGAAATATTTCCATTTCGTAGCGCATTGTGCAAAGGTGTTGACCCACACCTATCTTGCACATTAACGTTGGCATGAAATGCAATCAGTTGATGGGTTAAGTCGGCATCATTATGTTGTGCTGCAAAGATTAATGGAATAACGCCAATACTATCAGGCTGATCAAGATTGGTGTCTTCAGAAATACGGCTTTGGATACTTTCCTTTATTTCAACAATGCTCATTTCCATTGCAAAAATAGGTAATGAACTAGCAATTGTTAGAAAAATGGTAAAAAAAATAATAAGCTTTTTTTTCATTCGTCCCATCCTAAATTATACTGAAAAAATAGTAAAAAATATTAATTTGTCATGATTAAATAATATAATGTAAATATGTATTATAAGCTATGTTTTCTACCAGAAAGACAAAAAACTTGAAATTGAAGAAGATTCTTTAAAAAAATATTGTTATCAATTTTTGCAAAATAATTGAATACTTAGTCAGCGAACAGCATTAGGATATGAATATTAGAGATAAATTTGTTAGGAATTTTTTCTTCTATTAAGTTTTATGTTATCATGCAATGACTTAAAAATTATGTACTTAATTTCTATCGGAAGGGATTTTCTGATGATTGTATTGAAGCGAAAGCTAATATTTATGCTTCTGTTCCTGAGTATGTATGATGCAGCGGCTTATCTTGATGAACATGGGGTTCCGCGACAAGGGCTTTTTGGATTTCGAGGTTTACAGAAAAATATATATTGTGCTGTTACTTTTAATTGGTCACGTGAAAAGGCAATGCTTGACGCTTTTGAAGCTGTTTTAAAGAATAATGATCAAAATGCCTTAAAAATATTTAAAGAAAAATTTTATGCTGAAGATTGCGGTAGGCATCCTCAATTAATTCAAAAAGCGATTGAGCATAATCGTCCCGATTTATTGCAATTTATGCAAGAAAAAGGGTTGAACGTTAGAGATACTTTTAAAGAATATTGTGTTGATCGTACCCCAGAAAAAACATATTTTTTAAAGTACCCATTGCATGCGCTCATTGAAAAATATGGCGATCAAAGTGTAGAAACAATTGCAGTTATGACAACAAGGCTTAAATTCGATCAGATGCAAAAAGATGATAGAGACAATATCTTGTTGGATATTGCTACGCGAAACAAATCTTTGCAGGTGCAAAAAAAATTAATAGCATTAAGTGTTGAAAGAGATAAAACTGGTGATACCCCTCTTCATATTGCTGCTCGCTTACAGCCGCCTTCTGCTTATGAAGCACTTTTTGAAGAATTATTGAAGAATAATTTTGATGTGAAAAGCCGTGATGCACAAGGAAAAACAGTCAATGAGATTAATAATGAACAAGAAGAGTATTACTGTAACCCATTAAATAATGGGCCGTCATCATCAGAAGAAGAAATTAATGCTCGTATAGAAGAATGTAAGGTTTGTAATCTTAGAAAGAAGAAACATTCGAAACGTCTTGCTAAAATTTTTATTGAGACTGATCGTAACTTGACTGATGAGCAAAATGCTGAAATTTCTAGAAAAACTAAAGAAGAAAGAGAATTTGGAAAGAAGCAAGGTGAAGAAGAAGCAACGCGAGCTGAAGAAGCAGAAAAAATAGCTCGTGAAGCGTTATTACGAAAAAAATTACATGATGAAAATGACGTAGCTTTAGCATTAAAAGAAGAGCAATTTATAGAAAATAAAAACGCTGAACATGAAAAAAGAAAACATACAATATTGAACTTTTACGATGATAACGATTAAAAATACCCAACGTGCCATACCAATCGACATAAAACAATTAAAAAAAGATGCGCAGACAATTCTGCGCATCTTGCGTTATGAAGATTATGATCTTGGCATTTGGTTGACGACGAATAAAACAATCCGTTATTACAATAAAACCTACCGCCATAAAGACAAAGCAACCGACATTCTTTCCTTTTCCTATCACCCTTCACTCAAAGCAGGCGAGCGGATCAAACCAAAAAACGAGGAAGATAAAAACCTCGGTGATCTCATTATTTCTGTTGAATATGTGGAGCGTGCGGCGCGTGACATGAATGTTGCTTTGTACGAGCGCATGCAAGTGCTTTTAGTGCATGGTATTTGTCATTTGCTTGGATATGATCACGAGCGTGATGAAGATTATAAAATTATGCATAGAAAAGAGTTGGCGCTGTTGAAGCATTTGAAACCCTAATGTCTTTTTATTATCTGGGTTGCCACACCTACTTCGCTAAAAGCTTCGTAGGTTCGCAATGACAATTCTGCTTAGATATTATTTCTGTAAAGTAACATTAACGTTTAGAGGAAATGTTAATCAGCGCCGCCTGAACTTAAGAAGCCAAATTTAGCAGCGACTGCTTTTAATGCAGCATCATCAAAGCGCAATCCTACGCCAAAGAAGCCGTTAGAGTTTTCAATACTGATAAAGTCATCAGCACCAAATGCGCAGTAAATATTTCTTAATATAAACACGCGGTTGATCCATTTCAGGTGCGGTCTGCTATCGTTAATACGTTGACGACCTCTAAAATCAAATAATTCAACCGTAGTTACCCAACGGAAGTTATCATTGTTAAAAGGGATTTCAACATCAATGCCGATACCTGACCATCCTTCGATGAGACCAAAACGGAGTGCAACATCTTTAAAAATTTTACCAACTTGGAGACCATACCGCGGTGTATCGAGCGTACGCTCAATAGTTTCCACGCGACCGACCAACTCGCCCAGAGGCCGCGCGGCTACAAAGAAGTCGCTCGGCAAGAACTGTCTGTCATTTTCATCATACCAGTTTTTGACTAATGATTTTCTGAGTAAGTTCCCTCGTTGTGAGGTTACTCGTTGAATCAAATAGAAATGATCGTCGCTTGGATGTATGCGTACGTCAATATATCCCTTGGCTTCTTCAAATACCATATGTTCAGCCGGGCGGTACATAAATTCGCCGTGTGCATCTAAGACAATGCTCAACTTATCGATCATAGAGAAATAATTTTTTAGACCTTCGAGTGCATATTTCGTATTTTTAGACATATCCTCATCATTGATAAGTTGTCCTAATAGACCTTTGCCATCATCAAGTTTTCCGGCAATAGAACTGATGTTTCTGAAACCGTCAGCAGCATGTTGCGCGGCACCTTCAAGTGCGTCCGTTGTTTTTTCAACTTTTTGTGCAATGCGATTTACATCGCGATCAAACACGATTGATATGCGTTCTAAACTTTGTTGCAATGAAGGAAGAAATTCACCTTCCATGCGTTTTGAAAGTCGTGAAAAATTATCGCTCAGTTCTGGTACGGATTTGGACATTTCATGGGTGATTTCGCGTACATCAGCAAGAATATTATTTATATTGTTTTCATTATGTGACAGCGTGCGATCTAACGAATTGGCAAAGGTGGCGATTTTTTCAGCTGCTTGACTGACATAGCGTAAAGTATGTTGCAGTTCACTGCGACCTTCAGGCGTGCCGAATGATTCATGAAGCGATTCAGTAACATCAACAACATGTCCTGCGATTGTGTTAACTTTGCGTAAAATATCATCGATGGAAACAGCGCCTTGGGCGGGGCTGCCCAGTTCATGACCTGGTGGTAGTATTGGTAATGATGGATCACCGGGAAGTAATTCAAGATATTTTGTACCGAGTAATCCTTCTTGCCGTATGCGTGCAGAAGCATCAGTATGCAGCATGTATTGTTTGAGGATCATAATATAGGCTTTTGCTAAGTAGGTGGTACCATCAATCAACTCAATATGATCTACCCATCCAATAGTGACACCCGCGATTTTTACTTCAGCTTTTCTTTCAAGCCCACCGATATCATTAAACTTAACGACTTGGAGTTTATAATTACCTTTATGCAATCGAAAAACGCCTAATTGCAATGTCATATAAAAGAATATGCCCAATGCAATTATAACGAATATGCCAACACGCGTTTCTGTTTTTATCTGCAAGGTACTATCCTTTTTGGATTATAACCAATAGAGTCTCTTGATAGTATACGGAGCAAGAGCATCTTTTTCACGTCCTATGATTGCAAAAATTTTTTGAGTAATTGATCCTACTCTCCCATATGAAAGTACACCAAATGTTCTTGCTTCAAATTTTTGTGCAAAAAGTGCACTGAAATCATTTGGTACTGCTTTTAATTCTTTACCATACAATTTTTGTAAAACTTTTTCCCACGCGCTTTTTACATCTCCTTCAATTGATTTTATACCCTTGAGGAGTTGATCGACTTCTTTTTCATGGAGTGCCGAATCACCTGGCTCAGCACGTTTTAATCCCACTATGGCGCAAATTGAATCTGAAAGCAACCATGGATTTAAAGTTTTGGCACTCGACCAAAGCGTGAAAATATCCATTAAATACACAGGTCTTTGTTCCTTTTTGCCCGTCTTAGGTGATGGCGGTTCATAAAAAATGGCATCGTTAAATGCGTCACGTAATTCTTTCATTGCAAGAAGTTCCGTAACATCATTCAACTTATACTGCCTCTGTTTTAAAAACTTTTCAAATTGTTCAAATAAGTCTTTATTGCTCGCTGTTTTTTTAAGACCGCCAAAAACTGCTTTGAGAATTTTTTTACCATCGAGAAAAGAATGGGCATACTTCAGTGTTGAACTTGCCGCCGATGCGTCTCCTTCACCACCAATAAATTTCTTTTTGTTAAAATCGTACCATTGATTCAGGTCTAGTTTACCATCTTCGCAGGTTATGCAAAGCTTAATCTCGCCATCCATGCCATCTATTTGCTCAGTAAGTTCAAAGGTTTGCCATCTGTTGAGCGTTGGCAAAATTTTTTTGAGCAATTCAACGTTGGGATCTTTTTTTTCTTGACCTTCTTGTGGTGGGTAACCCGCTTTTGCACCTTCCTTATCTTCTGGAGGCGGTATAGTAAGAAGACTGTACGCCAATTCAATGCCGCTGCGCGCGAGAGCTTTTGCTTTCTCTCGTTCAATCATGGTCCGATCAAAATAAAAATGAATGACGCTACTTTGAAAAAGTTGTGTCACCAGCATCACAGTCATGCTCAAAATCATGAGAGTAAGAACGAGAATGAAGCCTGATTGATGAGCGCAAGAGGATGGTTTTTTCATAAAATCCTTATTTTGCTGGCGTTTACCGAGCTACTTGTGTGGCATTAGGAGCCTGATTAGGCTTTTGTTGCGGCTTCTTTTCTTGAGGAGCCTTTTTTTGACTGAATGAAGGAATTGCATATGACATTATATGCGTTTGTTCATTGATATGATGAATATCCCACAAGGTAATGGTAAAGATGATGAATTGTGGAATCTGAGGCACCGGTTTTTTTTCTTTTGGTTGCTGTTCAGATGTCCATTCTTTTACTGTTACATATGCAACTTTTTGTTGCTCTTGTGTTTCCTCTTTTGTTTCTTTTTTTTCTTCTTTTTGTTCAGGATATTTAAATTCAACCTCTATTGATTTGATCCTATCATTTAATTCGTATGCACGAATGCCTTGTGCGCCTTTTATTTCAAATGCTTTTAAATCGAGGTTCGTTGATTCTTGGCGTGTGAGTATCAATGAAGTTTTATCTTTGTTAGGAGCAAGTTTATACACAACGCGTACCATACGAGAGGCTGGGCCTTCTTTGTGGTAGGTCTGTAATGGGTTGACGGTGATAAAGCTGAGCGTACGCAACATGCCATCTTTATCATTCGCGCTGATGAAAATATCTTTGATTTCTTTTGGTGTAGATTCCTTTTGGTCAGTTGGTTTTTGTTCATTAGCTGTTTGGGGTGATGGTTGTGTTGTAGTAATGGTGGTGCTTGAGGGAGCAAAGATGCCATCGATATCATGCTCAAGCTGATGTCCTAAGATTGCAATGTGAATATCATGACTGACGATATCTTCACTACTTTTTATTACTCTGCCCGTGATATAAAAACTTGTATAAAGAGAAACCAGCATAATACTTGATATGAAAAGTCCAATAACAAGCTCAATAAGCGTGAATCCAGACTTCATGTTTTCTCTTTCTCTTTTTTCTCAGGCTTATACAGAAAGCTTATGAGTGTTTCTTTGTTCGTGCGTAAAGGGCCTGCCCATGTTGCCTCGGCTGTTTGGCAGAGAATATTTTCAAACGAGTGTAATGAAGAATTTTGAGCAACTTTTTTTATACCATAACGAAACGAGGTTTTGTTATCCTCACTCGCTTTTTTTTCAAGGTGATCGTATCCCTGCTGCTGCGCGCGTGCGAATGCAGCATCAAATAATAGATTTTTTAATAAAAGAATCTGTTGTAAGCGTTCTGAATATCTGATGATGCTTGCAAAACTGCTTTGTTGCAAACCAAGCGCTGCAGTGAGCATGATGCCGAGCATTAACACGGCAAGTGCTACTTCAACAAAAGTAAATCCTTGGCAATCGTTACGGCTTTTGAAATGTGTCATAGAGTTTAAATTGTGCAATGAAAGGATTTAGAACTAATCCGAGTGGTATCTCTTTAGATTGGGTAACGTCCATAACGTTTATAATGACTTCTTGCGCTAATCCTTCGGGCGTTACAAAGATCCACATTTTTTCAACTTTCTTGCCACCTTTCATTTCGTTTAAGCCCTCGATAAAAAACTCTCGCACTTCAAAATTTTCTGGCCATTGATAAGAAGTTCTTCTATACACGCCACTTACATTGGTAAATGAACTTTTTCCAGTTTCATCATTTTTTGTTTCAACTTCAATATTAATAGTTCTTGTATCAAAATCAAATACGACGCGATGAAGCTGATTGGTGCGCAATGCATGTTCCCACGTGATTGCCATCAAGGAATTTAATTCTGAGAAAAACTTTTTTCGCTCATAGCCGGGCGCACGTTGTAAAATATTTGGAATAACAATAGTTGCCACCACGCTTAAAATCATGATGACAACTACTATTTCTATAAGGGTAAAACCTTTTGAGATGTTAGATTTCCCAAACACTTAGGTGTTCCTCTTCAGGGCCTTCTTCACCGTGTGGGCCATAGGAGAATAAATCATAGGGATGTTTGCCACCCGGTGTCACTTTGTAATAAAAATCATGATTCCAGCCATCTTGAGGTGTTGTTTTTTTCGATATGTAAGGCCCCATCCATTTTTTAGCTAAAGCTTTAGGAGCTTCGATAAGCTCTTCAAGCTGTTTAGGATATGCACCGGTATCAGCCCTATATAAGTCAATTGCTTGGGAAAGCGCATTGAGACTTGCCTTAGTGCCGGTGATAGAGGCTCTTCGCAAATAACCTACGGTTCCTGCGCCAACAACAGCAAGCAGTATTCCCACAATCATCACAGCAACAAGAATTTCAATTAAGGTAAAAGCTTCTTGTACATATATATTTCTACGGGTTGTAGTCATCGATTCTTCCTTTCAAAAAAGATAGGGTTATCTTCTAAAGTTTCATTTGTTCTTCTGGTCCCATCATACGGGTCATTGGTAATACAATTGACAAGACTATGAATCCAACAATAACTGCCATGGTAATCAACATAATTGGTTCAAGTGCTGAAGATAAGTTATCAGAAAAATCTGATAAGTCATCTTCATAATTCTTTGCAACGGTAAGCAGCATAAAATCAAGTTGTCCACTTTCTTCACCGGTTTTTAAGAGATAAATAGCAATAGGAGGAAAAATATTTGTTTGTTTTAAATACTCAGTAATTTTACCTTGTTTTATAATTTTATCGCGTGCTTGGCTCAATGCATCTTTGAGGATGCGGTTATCAATAATTTTGACAACAATATCTAATGATTCGGCTAAGTTTACCCCGCTTTCAATAAGCATGCCGAGCGTGCGGCTGAATTGTACCACAGCGCCCATTTTAGTAAAATATCGTATGACGGGAATTTTTAATTTTATTGTATCAATGATGCGTGCACCACTTGCAGTTTTGCTCCAGAAACGATAGATAACTGCTATAAAAAGAATAACGCCTAAAATAATGAGATAATAGGAACGTAAAAAATCTGAGAGTGCCATGAGCATACGTGTTGGTAATGGTAGCTGGTTTCCTTGTGCGGTAAATGTTTCAGCCAATTTTGGAATGACAAAAGATACTAAACCAACAACTACCAAAATTATCATGGCAAGTTGTATCATAGGATAGGTGAGAGCGCCTTTTACTTTTTTGATAATTGCCGCGCGCCGCTCCATATATTCAACTAAACGAAGAAGAATCGTTTCTAATTTTCCACTCGCTTCTCCTGCGCGTACCAGTTGTACATAAATACTATCAAACACTTTTGGATATCTGCTCAATCCTTCTGCGAACGATTTACCTTCCTTAATACCATCTCTAATAGTAATAATGATTGAGCGAAGACCGCCTTCAAACTGATCGATAAGAAGATCGAGTGCTTGCAATAAAGGAACGCCCGATTTGAGCAATACGGCAAGTTGTTTAGTAAATAATATTTTATCTTTTAACGATATTGAGGATGTGAATATTCTTTTATACCAAGGAACTGATTCAGTCTGACTTTTTGCAAGCGTTATCTTGCTTGGATAAAGTCCCATTTTTACCAACTGTTGCCGGAGTGCTTCCTCTGAGGGAGCATCAAGGGTGCCGGTCGTCTTTTTACCATCTTTTGTAAAAGCTTGGTAAGTATATAACGCCATTATTGTGTTCCTTCAATGTTTTTTAAGGGTAATTCTAAGTCCAGTTGTATAAAATTTTTTTTTCATGATACTCTTTTATGTATGCTAAGTATATACCTTGTATTGTAGGGAGTTGCTATGAAAAATAAACTTACTTTTTTTGTACTATTTTTCTGCGCGCTTTTTTTTACAGTAGTTGCAGAGCATGGAGAGGGTCCTGTGCGACGCTATCAAGACCCTTCATATCTATTTTGTGCGCCCCTTCATTTTACGCAACAGGGAATGCAATTATATCTGCAAAATATTTTTAATGACCCATCGTATACGCAGAATTTTTTACCGTACTCATTTTCGCATTTTATACAATTTTTAGAACAAGCGAACGTAACACGGCAGACAACCTCTTTCATGGAATATTCTTTGCGGCTTTTTTGTAACAAAATAAAAGCGGCGCCTCATATTTGTGCTGATGCATTTGCCGATATGCTTGAAGAAATGCCGCGTTTAATGAAAAGTGTTATACAAGAATATCCTGAAATTAATTTTGATGATATTCAAACTTCTTTCAAAAATACGATGTATGAAATGTTTTTGAATCGTTTTGCCTTGTTCAAGCAAGAGCCTGAAAAGTTTCTCAATGATCTTTCAAGTTCTTTAGTTAAAAAAATGGATGCAGCATACTGCTTGGAAGAAAGACTTGCGCGCGAACGGCTTGCTCAGATGTTATTACGATTTCTTGATATCACCACATTGAAGCTCATGTGGAGTCCCGTAGAGCAAGAAGGGGTATGGAAGTCCGTATTGGATATTTCAGAACGCTTTTCAACGCTCATGGATAAAAATATTATCTCGCGTGATGGATTAGATGATTTATATCGGTCGCTTATTGAACGATTTTGTTATTTCCTTGATTTGGCAGGATCAGATCTTTCAGCCGATGTTTTGAAAAAAATAAAAGAGGACATTCTCGAGGGTAAAGCAATGCTCTTTCAATTAGAAGAGCAAGAAGATTTGATCGAAACGCGTGCCGAACGATTGTTGCATATGATTGTTCAAACAGAAGCAAAGCAAGAAGCGAAAAAATTTGGTCTCATCACTGATGTTATCGTGCATGATGGTAATAAAAAAACTGCCCACAGCATAACTAAAATTCTCTAAGGGCCTAATCCTAAAATTCCAAAATTCTAATAAAGACCTGAAAATAATAAACAACACAGCGTCATCCCGAGGCTTTGGCCGTGGGGATCCAAATTTTAATTAATTCCTTAAAGGAACTAATTTTATAATTGGATTGCCACGCATTCGCTCGCAATGACGATTGTGTTTTCAATATTTATATCCTAAAGCAAATATTTGTGTCGAATTTTGCTTAATGTTTTTGATCCCAGGCATACTCTGGAAATAGCGATCCAATCTGAAAAAATCATTGATTTTAAGAACTCTTTTTTTTGTCGTGTTCTTCCATTAATTGATTTTTTAATTCTTCCGATAAATTTTTTACAACAGAAGATGTTGCCCATGCTGCCAGCTGAGATGGATCGTCAGAATTTTCTAAGGCAATCAAAGCAAGGATTGCTTGGTAAGGAAGGTTGAGCATTGGCTTAACATAAAATTTGCCATGAAATGTTGCAATGCTGGATTCAGCGTTCACATCAATCGCATGATGCTCGAAGGTTTTTTCATCAAAACTGTGATTATCATCAATAGCTTTTGCAAGATGTATAATGCCTTTTTTAAAACTTTTAACGTAGACTTTGTTAGCAATAGAGAAAATGTTACATGCTTTAATTTGTTTTATTGCCTGAAGCTGTGTGTCGATTAATCCAATAACGTGAAGTATAGGATTTTCTGAAAAATCATTGACCACATAATTAAAAAATTTATTTTCTGATACAACAGAGTCAAATTCATCTCTAGAAGAGAGCGAAGTAACTTTTTGTACCTGAATGCCGGATTGATTTTTTAGACAACAGAATAAATTCCACGCCGGATCTATAAAGAAAAGTATATTCTTTTTATTTGGATTTGTAAGATATATTGAAGATTCAAGAGGAATCTTTGATGATTGTAAAGATGCGTTATTCAATGTATATAGCGTTAATTCATTTCTTATGTTTATGCTATAAGATACGCATGTTGTGTCATCAAAAAAACGCGTTACATGAAACACTGTTTTATTATTCTCAGGTGGTGTTGCCCCAATATCTTCCCATACAGTATCTTTTTTTTGAAAAAACTGCACAGCCCCATTTGTAAGAGATAGAGCCATTGTATTGCCAGAAGGATTAGTATCATGATCTAAAATGATATCATCGCAGATTAATGTATCTTCTTTAGCAGATTGATTCATGCTCCCATAAATGTTTAATTTTTTATCATCTTTTAAGCATATTTTTGAAAGAGCTTTTTTTGTTTTGCGTCGTTTGTAAAAAATCATTTTATAGTTATGTTTTGCTGCATGCAGCATGAAATTGAATGATATTGGTTCACGCAATTCTGCAGGAACTTTGCTGAGAGTTTTTTGTATAGCCGATTCATGTGAATCGAGCGTTTCCCCTGTAAGTACCTTGAGGTTTGGGATTAACACTTTTGGCATTCGTTTTAACATACACTCGACCAATGATGGCACCGTGCGCGTAAAGCATCGGCGCGCTCTATCATAACGAGGGAGTTTGATCGTTGGGTGCTCCTTAGGTTCTTGTTCCATGGCGCGCGTGCTTAATGGTAAGAGCATTAAAAATAAAAGGGAATTTTTCATAGCGGTTGATCTTTTAGTAATGTTTCAATTTTTTCAAGAAGATTGATTTTGAATACGTCTTCCAAATTTTGAAAGGTATCCGATTCTTTCAGTTTTTGTAAGGCTTTGGGATCGTCAGAATTTTTTAAGGCGACCGAAGCAAATAGTGCTTTCAGTGGTATATTAGTCATTGTCTTGCCTAATTTTTTACATTCTGATTCTGCATCTTTTTTGGTGGCATATGTGACCATTATTTCGGTTTCGATGTCGATAGCATAATGTTCTTTGTGCCGTGTATCTTTGCCGCGATGAAGCTTATAGGATCCTTTTAAGCTAATGAATCCGTCTTCCAATGCCTTAATGTTCCCGCTTCTATGATTTAAAGATGATATTAAAATGGGTGTATGCTTTATCATTGTACATAATAAGATGGTATGGTTATCGACTTTGCGGGTATAGTCATGAAAACTGAGAGCTATATTTTTTTTATCTTGGGAGCTAAAAATTTTCCAATTGCTAGGTGGCGCTTCTGCAACCCACGATCTAAGTTCTTTGGTGGTTACATGACTATTTTTTTTATAGCATAATTGTAATTCATGCTTGTCAGCATTGTATACAACGGCTAATGGGATATTGTCATTATTTCTACAGTAGAATTTTTGCGTGTTTTTTATATGTGAGGTTAAAAGAGTATCATTATCAACAGAATATATTCCAAGTGTAACGGCATTATCATTATGACTTGAGCTTAAAGCGGTTGCATCATCTAAAAATAGTAAAGACGTATTTGTTGAGGGTGTCTCTGCTAAGAATTTCCATGTATAATCTTTTCGAACAAAAAATTTAAACATAGGACCGTCAATAAGGGCTACCATTTTTTGTTGTGGTGAATCAACGAGATACAGAATGTGTTCATCAAATGTAAATTCTTGAGCATAGTCATTATATTTAAAAATAACTTTGTGAACCGTATCTGAAGGATTTCCTCGATCAAAACGCCACCATCCTTCATAGGTGCGCCCGCATTTTGGTTGTTTGGGTTGTGTGTAACCAAAGACATAGCCAGCTTGCGCAGCTTCAACGATGGCATAACGAGCAACAAGAGGTTGTAAATCCGGGATAATAATTGTATCAATTTCTTGTGCATATGCATCAATGTTTTCTCCTGAAAGTTTCTCAAAATACGTTGCCGCTACATTTTTTGCAACTTGCTTGGAAGCGATTGTTTTAAGCATTAACGGTTGCATAGTGAACTGTTTGAGCGCTGCATCATAATGTGGGCTATTGGGTATGGCTAGCGTTTCTTCATTCATTGCTCGTGTACTGAATGCAAAAATAGTTAAAATCAGAAAAATATTTTTCATAGCTGCTGGTTGATTTCGTTATCTTTCAAGGCATTATCAATTTGAATTAAGTATATATTAAAAAATAATTTTTTTTAAAAATATTGACCCCATGCATAGGTATGTAGCTAGTTTAAGTATAATTTGTTGTGATGTTTCATAAAACAGAGAGAAAAGATATGAACGGACAATCTGCTTCAAACCTTACGCATGGCACATGGTTAATGTTAAAAATAACGTATGGTTTAGTGGCAATAGCAGCCGGGGCTGATAAATTTCTGAATATTATTACCCATTGGGAAAAATACGTAAGCCAGTTTGTCATTCTGTATATTCCTATGAAATTATTACACTTCATGTATTTTATCGGCATTGTAGAAATCATTGTCGGCATTATGATTTTGACAAAATTTACACGGTTAGGTGCTTATTTAATGGCAGCGTGGTTAGTAATTATTGTAGCGAATTTACTTACCATAGATGCTATGTACTTTGACATTGCCGTTCGAGATATTGTCATGGCTGTTGGAGCATTAGCACTTGCACAACTTACTCTTATTCAAGAACAAAAAGCATAGCTTTAAAAATTTAATGTAACGACTGCGCCAATAGTATTTACTAACAATGCTCGTGTGCCATTGAATGGCAATTTATAAAAGAGAAAAATATTTGGTTTAATTGGTGCGCAGTCATCAAGATTACACTGAAAGTCATAATTGAGCTTGAAAATAAATTGATGGATCGTTATTTCTTGTAATTTTTGTGCGGTATTAGCGATTGCATTTGAAAATAAATTGGTGTAGAGAGCAAGCTTATCTTCGCCATGGCGCCAAAATTGATAAATGGCCCCTACTGAAAGTCCGCTAAAAAAACGATATGCTTCAGCGTATAAATTATATTGCTGTGTAAAACCATAATCAGTATGCGCATACGCTTTTGCTAAAAATAATAAATCGGTTTGATCAAAGTATGTTTTTATGCGCTGAAAGCGTGAGTTGCCAAAAAGATGCAAAAATTCAAAATCGATGCCAGCGCGAACATGGTCAAACCAAGTAAGCGTAATGCCTGCACCAAACCATAAACCCGCTGAACCATTGTAGCCGAAGGGGATTGAGAGAATTTGATTCTCATTGGTACGTAATCCGGTAGGTAGGGTAATGCCTAAGCGTGTTGTCAAATCAACATTCTTTAATATAGGTTTTGCTTGTGGGTATGAACCAATCCATGAAGCAAAAAATCCAAAATCGCCAACACCGCTGCGGTTCCATCCCGTCAATTCGAGTGAAGGATCAATTTGCTGCAATGCTGCGGCAAAATTATCCGTTAAATTTTCTTTAACAATAATATCCTGCGCGGTTAGATCTTGTGTAAGATCGGTAAAAACAACATCATGCAACTTCATTGAATAAAACGGCAAAAAAGCAGCAATCGTAATATTATGGGGAAGATGGTAGCGCGCGGCTAATCCGCCACTGATTTTCAAATTAAATTTTCCCGTTACATCAAAATGTCCGCGTATGCCATCATCTTGCGGGCTCATGAGGACATTTTGAAAGAAACGTGTTTCAGGACTATTTGGCGGAAATCCTTGTAGCATGGCGAGTGCATCTTGTGTTGGTTGCCATAATTGCATAACATTAACGGCATCACTTTCAGGATTATATCCGCGTGATTTCAAACCGGCTTCAAAATATCCAGTAAATTGCCAGTTTCTATTAGGCCAACGAGGGGGACGTAAATTTATATCCCACGGCCTAAAAACGTTTGTTGTCAAAATGGTAATAGCATGTGTTTCTTGGCCACAAAAAAGACCAAAAAGTATGATACTATATATACGGAAAAATCTTTTTTTAACCATCGTTGCAAAATCCTTATCTAATCATGAGTGCGGATGCCAAAGTCACCAGCAGCTATCCAACTTCCGGTTGCAGGGTTTTGAAGAAGTGTAACAATATTATTAGCTTTGTGCACTTGGAGTGGAATTTCGTAGCACAAATGATCTGCTATGAAAACCTTTTTACATTGTTCTTGTGGAATTAGATTGAGAAAAGGTTTAGTCGTTGTTTGCCGTGCTCGTGCCGTGAAATAATGCGTGCCATCAGTGGCAAAATGTGATCTAAAATTATTGAATGCAAGGAATGGTGTTGGTTTACCACGATGCAAATGATCATCGATGCGTCTGATTGAATCATTTTGAATACCTTTTTCATAGATATGATCAATATAAAAACGATAAATATCAGTTTTATCTTCGGCTAATGATCCTACGGAAGCATAGAGTTGTGCGCCGCATGCAAAATCGTTCTCACGGTTTGTCCGTGTTACAAAAAATAATGAGCGCACCACTGAGTGTTCGTATGGCAAACTTACCCTATTCAGAGCCGATGTTGATAATGCTGCTCTTTCAAATTGGATGTCAGTGCCTGGTGGATTAAATAAAAGACCATCTGATGTTGCAAGAATAGCCATTGGCCCCGAAACGCTTCCATCAAAAATGCACTCCGCATCTGTTTGAATGACGGTTGTGTTAAATTGCGCGGGATTCATTAGCGCCTCTTGGTCTATTGGCAATCGTTCAATACTTTTATTGGTAATAAAGTAAAGATTATTATTTTCGCAGATAATTTTTTGAACAAATCGGTAAGTTCCACATTTTTTGAAATGGTATCCCTCGCTTGCTGTAGCAAATAAGGTATTAATGCCAGATTCAGATGCCCAGCCATTTCCATCCTTAGTACAAAGAATAGCAGCGCCCCGTGGGCCACCGACAACAAGCCATGCTTGTGTGCCATTTGTTGCAATGGTAGCACAGCTCAGTACGCCGAGTGATTCAATGACCTCATCAGATAAAACGAGCGTGCGCGCAGGATGTTCCGCATGTTGTTTCAACTGAGGTGTTGCATAAGAAATAGTAGCCAAAAAATTATCTTTGTGCGGTGCAAAAAATTCTTCATTAACGAGTGAACCTGTTTGAACGAGTGCAACTTTTTTTTGCCCGAGTGCAATCAATAATGAGAGTTCTTGCTTATCAGAATTTAATCCTGGCATGTCGCGCGCGCAGCTATACAAAGCTTGCAGACCGCCCTCGACTTGAGGGAAAATTGTTTGAATAAGACCTTCAAGAGAATCAGTCGGCGGAGGAATCTGCTCGTTTTTCTTTCGTTTGAGCGGTTGTTTCCATTGCTTAAGACCAAAGATAGGCGTGTCGCTGTACAAGTATGTTATCATATAGGCAAGTGGCTGAATGCTAAATTTTTCAATGCCACAATCAGGTCCGAAACGTTGCCATTGCGTCCATCCTGCAATGCGTCCTTCCTCATCTAAAATTGCTTGTGAATGAAAAATGCCTGCTTGTTGACCATTTCCTTTTTGTGCCACACTTACAAATACTGCATTACCAGAAATGACGACATCCGTAATATCATGAGGAAGTGAATAAAAGTTGCCGACCGCTATTGCAGCATCATAACAAGAATACACTTCTTCTTGTGTAGTTGCCGGTGTTGTTAATAAACGGGCAGCAATTTTTCTGTCATAACCGTATAATATTTGCATGTTGCTTTTACGCATTGCAATGGTGCCATGTAGTTTTTCTTGGGTTGCTTGTTTGCGTGAAATATTATACCCGTGGTGCGTAAGTGGCAGTGCTGAAATCATTTTTTTTGTCGTTTCCGGACTTCCATTACCACCAACTACAAGAAGATAAGGTATGCCCGCGCTTGTACTAAATGGATATATAGTATGAATTGAAACTTCTTGATCAGGGCCTGTTGCAGCGATTATTTTATCCATACCTTGGCAGATATCACTCGGAAGTACAGGATCTAATATAAGTTTGTCATCATCCACGCGTCCAACAAGAAGCGCACGCCCACCTTGATTAATGGTGGCATCCGATTTTGTTTTTATCTGAAGTGCGATGTAAAAACGTTCCATGTTAGGATGCCAACACATTGCAACATGATTGCCTACCGATGAAACACCGCCGTTAATTGAAAGCGCTGAGTTGTCTTCATCGATGCCAATAGGAACGGCTTTTAATGTAGCTTCACACAGTTCTAGATGAGTCTTATTTTTGATAACTTTTTTATTTTGATTATCAGTAAATTCTTCTTGAGTAACGCTATGTTTGATAAGATTAAAACCGCTTTTGTGATCGCCAAAAACGCCATCATGAGAAGCAACTGCAGCTAATGTATAGACATGTAATGATGTATCACTCGTGCCCGTTATGCCGGTATCACAACTCATAATCATGCTCGATGGCATGCCATCAACATCGGGAAGGACAGGACTTGCAAGTAACGATTGTTGTGATGTGGTAAGTAAATTTTCAAGCAAGAACAATTGATTTGGATGATCAGCAGGGACTGCAATAAGTTTTTGCGCATTATGAGTAAGATTTAAAATCTTTTGATTAAAAAGCGGATTGGGCAGTTCAGGCTGATAATTCAGCATGACATATTCGGGAGTGACGCCATTAATAAGGCCGATCCCTTCGCCGATAGTATGTTGTGTGATTGCGTATTCTTTGCTTCCTGGCAATGCCGCACCAGTGAATGCTATGTTGCCTGAGATGATGGTGGGCCCTATGGTATAAGAAATATGCTCTTGTACAACGGAACTAGGTTGTGATGCTAGATCTTGTGCATTATTTTGCTGGTTATCAGCGCATAACATCGTAGAATAAAGTAATGCTATAAGAAGTGTGAGAATCATTTCCTAGTCCTTATTTTTATGCAAATTATGCTCGAATAAAAGAATGAGCTTAAAACCTTAGTGTAAGGTAATTTTAAAAAAGAATCACTTTTTACCAATGTGATGAGTTTATAAAAAAATATTTTTATTTCCAAATAATAAAACATATGGTATACAAATAACATACGAAAGTAATTTTAATTTTATAAAATATGCATAGTAGGTTTTTTTAATGCACGCAAAAATTTATGCAGCAACGCCTGTGGGTATCAATGCTCACGAAGTAATTGTCGAAGTTGATTTGTCATTTGGTATGCTGCAATTTTTTATTGTTGGGTTACCCGATAGAGCAATTACTGAAAGTCGTCAACGTATTCAAACTGCACTCAAAAATAGTGGCATTCGATTGCCCGAGCGAAAAATTACCGTTAATTTAGCGCCAGCAGATTTAAAAAAGGAAGGTACTTTATTTGATTTGCCAATTGCAATCGGCATTATGCAAGCAAGTAAATATATTGAATTTTCACCGGATTTTTTAGAAGAAACATTATTTTTGGGTGAATTATCCCTTGATGGTTCCATTCGTTCGATTAAAGGTGCGCTTGCTATCGCGTTCGATGCAAAAAAAATAGGCAAACGACGCATTATTTTATCGCATGAAAATGCTCAAGAAGCGGCGCTTATTGAAGGCATTGATGTTATTGGCGTGACGAGCTTAGTACACTTAGTTGCGTACGCGCGCAAAGAAATTGTTATTGAACCAGCAAAACGCGCGCATGATATATTGAGACACTCGTGTAAATACGATGTTGATTTTAGCGATGTGAGAGGGCAATCGCAAGCAAAGCGCGCGTTGCAAATTGCAGCCGCGGGCAGACATAATATTTTATTCATTGGCCCACCTGGGTCAGGAAAAACCATGTTAGCGCGGCGCTTACCGACCTTAATGCCACAGATGACGTTCAACGAGATTCTTGAAACAACAAAAATTTATTCGGTAAGCGGTAAATTAGCAGAACGAACGCTGATTACGCAACGCCCATTCCGTAATCCTCATCATACAATATCACAAGCTGGCCTTGTTGGCGGTGGTTCATTTCCACAACCAGGCGAAATTAGTTTAACGCATAATGGCATTCTTTTTTTAGATGAGTTAACTGAATTTAAGCGCTCAACGTTAGAAGTATTGCGCCAACCACTTGAGAATAAAAAAGTTTGTATTTCTCGTGCAAATCATGCCGTATCCTTTCCAGCATCATTTTTATTAGTTGCCGCATTGAATCCATGCCCGTGCGGATTTCTCGGTGATAAAAAGAAAGAATGTACTTGTTCGCGCACTCAGATAGAACGCTATATGGAAAAACTTTCAGGGCCATTGCTCGATCGTATTGATTTACATATTAATGTGCAATCGGTCTCATTTGATGGCATGAAAGATGGTTCGGCCGTACAAAGTTCAGCCAATTTAGCAGCATCAGTTAATAATGCCGTTATGGCGCAACGTAATCGGTTCGGCGATTCTGAAATTTGGAATGCTTCTATGAGCGTTGCACAGGTTGATGCCTATTGCGTGCTGACCGATGGGGCACAGGATCTGATTAAAAAAGCGTTCGACCGTTTGCACTTGAGTATGCGAGGGTATCACAAAATTCTAAAAGTCGCTCGCACGATAGCTGACTTAACGAGTGCAGAAGTGATTGATGTTCCTCATATTCAGGAAGCGATTCTCTATCGATCTCTTGACCAATTAATTGAGCGATTTACGCCATGATCTGTGGTATAGGGATCGATTCAGTTGCCATCAAACGCTTTGATGCTTGGCAACATTTTTCATCACGCCAATTATTAAAGGTCTTTACCCCTCAAGAATTAGACTACTCTTTTGCTCATCCGGCAAAGGTGGTTGAGCGGTTGGCGGTGCGTTTTTCCGCTAAGGAAGCTTTTTATAAGGCGGCTTCAGGCTTTTTTTTTCAAAAACCGGTCTATGCCATTTTGAGACACGTGTCAGTGTGCCATGACATTACTGATAAAAAAGCGTATTTAGCGATACATTGGGAAGCATTAATAGGGCACGAATGGCAACAAAAATGCAAAAATATAAGGGCCCATCTCTCCCTGACCCACACTGATGAACAGGCTACCGCCTTTGTGGTCATTGAACGGGTTAAAAATAATGCGAATTTATTATAAATGATACAATCAGCAAGAATGTCTTCCCGAGGCTTTAGCCGTGGGGACCCAGAACTTTAATAATTCCTTAAAGGAACTAATTTTATAAGCTGGGTTGCCACACCTACTTCGCCAAGGCTTCGTAGGTTCGCAATGACAATTTTGTTTTCAATGTTACCTTGCGCGGCTAAATTTAATATACCGAATTTGCGTAAAATATTTCCTGAAAGCCTTTTTACGTTGACAATCACGCGAAACAAGTTAGAATCATAAATACTTATCTAAATACTTAGAAATTAAAAATTTGCCGCGGGGTAGAGCAGCCTGGTAGCTCGTTGGGCTCATAACCCAAAGGTCGCTGGTTCAAATCCAGCCCCCGCCACCAATCTACGCCTTCGAGGGGAAAAACTTCGATGTATTACTTGGCTACGATTGGCTCCGCCAATTTTCTTTAAGGAAATGACAGCGTAGATTGCCCGTCGAAGCTTGCCAAGCCGGAAGGCGTGGATAAGCGAAGACTTGGGCTGGCATTGCTAACTAAATAATTTTCCATAGTTATGCTTTCTGGCATATAAATATCCCATCACTACTAAAACGGTTCCCAAACAGAGTGCAAGTGCTATATAGCCTGCATTGCGTACACAGGTCATAAGCAAGAACGTACTATATAAGGAAAGTGCGGCTGTAAAGAGGCCAAAGATTCTTAGCATCCAGAATTTATAGCGAATGCCGAGCATAAAGGTTGCAAAGGCAAAGAGCATATAATAAAGGGTTAAAAGAAATTGTGTTGTGTTTGTGCGTATCAAGGTATCATAGGCGCGTGAATGTTCGATAAATGGCTTCATGAAAAACGATGGTTGCGCTGAAAGTTCATCAAAACATAAAATAATCGTTGCTGCGCCCCATACAAAAACGAGCGATGTTAGCAAAAATATAAGAATTTTTTTTAGCCAACGTGCTTCGCGTGGTGAACAATTACTCTGATAATAACGTCGCGTGCATATGAGTGATACGAGTGAAATGAAAATTCCTGCAAAAAGCGCGTGCAACGAGAAACTCGTGTGAGGGTGCAATAAATGATTGCATTTATATGACACAGCACTCAAAAAGAGTGTGCACATATATAAAAAATACCCAAGAACGCGTACTGACTTATTGCTCTTGATAATGCCGCCAATGATGACTGCCGTCGAATAGGCAAGCATAGCGAGTTGATAGATGGTTGAATGCCACGATAACCGTAAGAACCAATAACCAATGCCAAGCGAGATAACGCTCAATAACAAAAGCGTACTATAGTTGAGCAGTGAGCGGGAATAAAATGAAGATGATTTTTTTTGATGATCCTCAACCTTATCATGAGCAGGGCTTTCTGTAGTTTCTAATTTATTGATACGATTTCCATAGTCTGAAATCTGCTGCCCTAATTTTTCAAGTTGCTCTAAAATTTTTTGGTCAAATGAATTCTTCATATGTTTCCCTTTTTTTAACCCATGATATTCTAAGTGTATGCTGCTGCTTTGTTCAAATGCAAGATTAGTTGGTTTTAAGCGCACAAAAAAATGAAACAAATGTTGTATAAAAATTCTTCTTTTACTATTTATTTTGGTAATGCCCGGACGAAGTTTATTCCTGATGAAGTTGCACAACAAAGCGTTAGACAAAATATTTTGAGTAACGAGCCTTTTAATGAACTTAAACATATGATGCAGCTTGAGCACGTAACATTTTTGCATCAAGTGCATGGCAATCATGGTGTTGTCGTCTCTTCATCTGATCAAATAAAACATGAAAATCTATTTTTTAGTGATGGAGATTTTTTGATTACGGCACTCCCGCATATTGGATTGGGTATTGCAACAGCAGATTGCTTGCCGATTGTTATTTATGATGAAGCAAACAAAGTCATTGCTAATGTGCATGCAGGTTGGCGAGGCAGCGCACAAGAAATAGTTGTACGCGCTGTTGAAGCGATGTGTAATAATTTTGGTTCAAAACTTGATCAGTTACAGTTCTTCTTCGGCCCTTCGGGCAAAGCATGTTGTTATGAGATTAAAGAAGATATTCTGCCTCATTTTGAGAAATTTCCTTTTAAGGACGAGGTTATACAACAGCGTGACACTCGTTTGATGCTTGATGTCGCTGCATTAAATCGTTTGCAACTTGAGGTACTCGGCATCAAAAAGAACGCGTGCAATGTTGCTTATAACGCGTGCACCTTATGTATGCCCTCGTTTTGTTCATTTCGCAGATCAAAAAATGCCGAGCGGCAAATGACCGTGGTTGCATTGATTTATTGAAAAAAATTTTCCATTATAGGCACAAACTCATCCAAAATAAAAAGGAAAACAGTGAAAAAGCTATTGTTTATTTTTTCTGTAATAATGTTTCATGCAGCAGGTATACATGCGGAAAATTTACCTAAAGATTTAATTATCCCTTTTTTGCCGCAAAACCCAATAATCGTCGATGCTGGCGCATATAATGGTCTAGATTCATGTGAGATGATTAATGTATGGCCAGAAGCGACTATTTTTGCTTTTGAACCAGTCCCCGACATTTTTAAACAACTGAATGTAAATACGTGTACTAAAAAAAATATACATTGCTTTCAAAAAGCGCTCAGTGATAAAGTTGGCCACGCATTAATGTATGTTAGTGGTGGCGGTGGAGATCAATCAAGTTCATTGTTAGAACCCCATGAGTTTTTGGGTTATTATTTTCCTCATATCACTTTTGAGAACAAGATCATTGTTGAAACAACCACGCTTGATGCTTGGGCAGAAGAAATGAATATAGATCATATCGATTTACTCTGGTTTGATTTGCAGGGTATGGAAGCAAAAGTTCTGAAAAGTTCACCCAAAATGTTGAGTACCGTAAAAGCGGTTTATGCTGAAGTTAGTTATACCTATCTCTATAAAGATGCGCTTCATTGTGATGAATTCAGAAAATGGATGGAAGATCAAGGATTTGTAGCTCTCTATCAAGTAACGCATCACATTACTTTTGGTGATGTTCTTTTTGTTAGAAAAGAATTGGCTCAAAAGGTATTTGGCGCATCGAATAACTAACTCACGTACGAATTATTTTCTTTCAACAATGATGGCATAAAGACCGCCAAGAAAACATGAAGCAAGGTATTTTTCCAGAGGTCTTAGAAATCGCAAGAAATGAGGAAAAAAGAAATAATATTTGCGGGTAATTTTATCGTTAGCATTACAATATTTCTTTAATAAATTTGTTGCATAACGAGGTGTTAACATTTTGGCGTTTACTTCAACGGGACTTCGGCGAAAAATAAATTGTGTGCCAGGATTATAAGGATTCAATTCAAAGAGTACAAAGGTGCCATTTGGTTTCAAGGTGCGAAAAATCTCTTTCATATAGCCGTCATGGTTCTTAAAAGGTATATGGTGAAAAGCTCCCGCCGCGATGCTGACATCGAAACTACTATTTTCAAATTCCAAATCACATTTTTCAACGTAATTAACAGAAAAATGAATCTCAGGATATGTTTCTTGTGCGATTTTTATGCTTGCGCTCGAAGGATCTACGCCAAGCATTTCAGCTTTAGGAAAATACTGCTTCATAAATGCTGTCATGAGCCCATCACCACAGCCGAAATCAAACACTTTTTTTGCATTATGCATGTGATGAGGGATCCATTCTTTGAGTTTGATGACTTTGAATTCAGCCATCAAAGCACTTGATTCGCCGACGAGGCTCATCTCTCTATCGTGATTTTTGCGAAAATCTTTAATATAGCGATCAAATTCTGCTTTCATGATTTTTCCTCTTTTTTACTTTTTCACCATACACTTAAAGGTAGTTTTCTTTTATTTTTTTTCAAGGTGAGCTTTATGAAATTATTTGATCTTGATAAGGCATCGAAGATAGAATTTGATGCCTTTGTTTGTGAAGAGATCACAAAATTGATTCCAGATTTAATTAATAAAAAATCTACTATTTTGGATTTCGGATGTGGTGATGGTCAATTGACTAACTTTGTTCAAAATGCGTTTTTCAAGGCGTTACTTTATGGTGTTGATAAAGATAAAAATAGTATTGATCAAGCTTCTCAAGATTATAAAACTATACATTTCTCAGTGTTAGATGCCTACACGTTACCTTTTGAAAATAATACATTTGACGTTGTATATGCCGTGAATGTTTTTCATCATATACCAACGACAGAATATTCTTTGTATAGTAAAGAAATTTTACGGGTTCTGAATACTCATGGAAGAATAATTATTGTTGAATTTAATCCCTATAATAGAGGCACTCGCTGTCAATTTAAAAAAGATCATGCCGAACAAAATAGTCGCATGGTGTCACCAAAAGAGATTATTGCATTATTTGATAATGCTGCACGTTCTACGAAGGTGAAGTATTATTATCTTTCTCCGTATTTTTCATTGATACGGCAGTATATGGAATTTCTTCATCTTGGATCGTTGTATTCCGTGCTGGTACGTACATAGTTACATTTACTGTTTCATCAACGATATAAAGAGGCCGATTTTTTTGTTGTTCATGGATGCGACCAATATATTCACCAAGGAGCCATAGCAGTAAAAATTGTATGCCCATGAAAATGTAAATAATGGTCGTTAGCCATTTAAAAAGAGGATAGTAGGTATTGAATAGTAAAGCATCAATACTAATGTAGGTGAACATCATGCTACCTGTTGTTATGACAAATAATCCTGCATAGGCAGCGAGTTTTAAAGGAAACAGCGAGAAACCCGTTAAACCATCGAATGCAAGTTTGAACATTTTTTTCCATGTGTAGCCAGTCTGGCCCGCGAGGCGATTAGGGCGATCGAAATCAATGAACGTGTGCTTGAATCCGGTCCATGCAACCATGCCGCGCAAATAACGCGCTTTTTCACGACATTCTTTTAATGTTACTAAGACTTTTCTATCTATTAATCTAAAATCTCCTACGTTGCGAGGGATTTTAACATCTGATATAGAATCTAAGAATTTATAATAAAGCAGAGCAGTTATTTTTTTAAGAAAACTATCTATGCGATTCGCTCTACGCGCGTATACGATAGAAAAACCTTTTTCCCACGCGTTAATCATATCAAAAAGAAGGTGTGGTGGATCTTGTAAATCGGCATCCATAGTTATTATTGCATCACCTGAAGCATAATCATACCCTGCAGTGAGTGCCATTTGATGGCCAAAATTTCTGCTAAAATCTAAGGCTCTAACATGGGTATCTGTTTGTGCTAAGTCTGCGATGATTGACCAAGAGGTATCCTTGCTACCGTCATTAACCAGGATAAGTTCATATTCATAGGAAGAAGAAAGCTGTTGAAGAATATTGGTCACCGTTTTATAAAGTACTGCTATGTTTTCTTCTTCATTGTAAATGGGTACGATGATCGATAATTTCTTTTTCATTACTCTGGCACCTTTACAAAATGTAGGGTTAATGACATTAATGATAGCAAAAATTACAAAGACTTTAAGTGACTTATAAGAAATTGAAAAAGGTGCCTATGAATTCTGAATTCGATGCTTATATTAAAAATTATCGTAAAAATCTTGATCAATCATTATCATTGTCCGGGGAATCAAGTGAATACTTCGCAGAATATAAAGCATTAAAGTTAAAAGAATGGATGCCGGCAAGAAGCCTACAAAATCAAAAAATTTTAGATTTTGGTTGTGGCGATGGTCTCATGACCTATCTAGTTTCACAATATTTTCCATTATCGGTTTTATATGGTATCGATCCATCTGCCGAAAGTGTGAAGGTTGCGCAAGAACATTTTACTTCGATTAAATTTTCCGTTAATTACGATGAAACGTCTGATTTAGACTTCGAAGATAATACTTTTGATATTATTTTTTCAGCAGGAACTTTTCATCATATTCCTTTCGATCGTCATCAAGGATATCTGCAAGAAATTTTTCGTGTTTTAAAACCTCAAGGGTGTTTCGTTTTATTTGAATTGAATCCTTTTAATCCGTTAACGGTACGAACATTTAAAAATAACCCAATTGATAAACATGCAACAATGTTATATCCAAGCTATGCACGCGCAATCATGGGTGAGTTTTTACCGCACGCGACATTAACTACAAAATATTATTGTTTTTATCCACGCGTATTCAAATACCTAAGATGGACTGAGCGTTTCATGACAAAAATTCCTGTGGGAGCTCTGTATGCTGTCATAGCACAATTAAATGGTAACAAATAAGACACTCTTTTTTGACAATAAGGTTAGATTAATGAACATTCTTCCTTCTCGATATTTAGCCCTTAACTATATAATGAATGCCTATAATACATTTAAGATAGATGTTCCATTGGTTTGTTATGATGGCACTAACATTATCCCTTTTACAGGAACTCTAGCATCATGGACAGGGAGCTTTGATGATATTGGCATATTTGTATTGATACCCAAATTGATTAAATTTTTTGGCATATCGGTTGATCTTGGCATTAATATTTTTTTTAACGGACTTTTTTATGGTTCACTAGCATTAGGTGCTGGGGGATTATTTTTACTCTATAAAACTATGCTTCAAAGATGTGTAACAATTTTGGCATTAATTTTATTTTTAAAAATTTGTGTTTATGCATCGGATGTTTATATAGCGTATTGTGCAGCAATCCTTGCGGTTATTCCTCTTTTTTTATATTTCAGCCAAGAGAAAAAAAACCTTAGAATTTTAATGTCTTTTCTTTTTCTTTCAGGGGTATTTCTTGGAATGTTACATTACGTCCGCTCATATTCTAGTTTGCCTGTTCTTGGTTTTATAATGTGCTATCTTTTGGTGCATGCTGATTTTGATTATAAAAGAAAACTATATCTTATAGTATTACTCGTCAGTGGGCTTATGGTTTCAAAGATGTATTTTGATACCGTAATCAAAGAATATAGAAGCTATGCAGTAGTTCATTTTGATACTTCTAATGGTTTACCAACCCAACATCCATTTTGGCATACTATATATGCAGGTTTTGGTTTTATTAAGTGGTTAAATAAGGATAATATTGAATATGATGATGGCTGTGTTGAAAGGGCTGTTAACAAAGATTTTCCGTCTATACCTTATTTTCAAATAAATGAATATGAAAAAATCGTCAAAAAGAAAGTTATAGATTTGTGCAGGCATCAAAAGACGTTTGTTTTAATGACGTTATTTGCCAAATTAGGTGTTTTATTGTTTTATTTATTAATTACGGCGAATTTTGGCTTACTAATTGCGTTTTTTTACCCAAAGCCTTGGCGAGTTGAACTATCATTTTTCATAGGTTTTGCATTAAGTACACTTTTTCCATTGATTGCATTACCTATTCGCCTTTTCTCATTTTCATTTATTAGTTTTAGTACTCTTTATTGTATTATAAGTATTAATCATTTCTTATCTAGGTATGAAAAAAATATAGCTTATACCATGAGAAATTGTATTAATACTATCGCTAATTTTAAATTATTAAGAATTTGAACAATTGTTTGAATAGAAGGAATCAGTTGATTTTTTTTCTAATGATGTACAAGGGACGCTCTTTGAGTTGATCGTAAATTATGCCAATATTTCTTCCCAAAAGCCATAACAGTAAAAATTGTAAACCGAAGGTGAGATATAGCAAAAAATACATCAAATCAATGATTTGAAACCGATGAGTATGCGATACATAGTGAACAGCGATACCCATTGCTATACTAAATCCTGATATGACTACAAGTATGAAAAAGAAGCATGCAAGCTTTAAAGGGAAAAGTGAAAAATTAGCAATACCATCAAAAGCAATTTTAAATAATTTTTTCCAGGTATATTTTGTTGTTCCTGATAATCGAGTGGGCTGATTAAAATCGACTATCGCATAATCAAAGCCTGCCCATGCTATCATGCCACGTAAATAACGCGAGTGTTCTGTCATTGATTTAATATAAACTAATACGCGTCGATCTATGAGCCGAAAATCATTAACATTTTGAGGAATATGAATATCAGAGATTGCTTCTAATATTTGGTAGTAAAAATGAGCAGTCATTTTCTTTAAGAAGGTATCTTCTCGATTGGTTCTTTTTGCATATACAATATTAGCACCCGATTCCCATTTTGCTATTAACATCGGTAATAAATGCGGCGGATGCTGCATATCAGAATCCATGGTGATAATTGCATCGCCAACTGCTGCATCATAGCCTGCTGTTAATGCCCTTTGATAGCCAAAATTGCGACTGAAATTGATACCTTTAATTTTTGAGTTTTGCGCTGATAACAATGTGATGATCGACCATGATTCATCAAGGCTGCCATCATTAACAAATATAATTTCATAATCATAGGCACCGAGCAACGAGTGCATAGATTCCTCTAACGCGTGGTAAACCGTTGGCAGGTTTTTACTCTCGTTGTATACCGGCAAAATAACTGAAATCTTTTTTTGGATGGCTAATTTTTTTTGCATCTGCTTCTTCAAGTTTTCTTTTTTAAGAAAACTATCAACCCTCTTTACTACAAAATACGGTTCGTAGGATCTATGATAGCAAAATTTTGAAAGATCTTAACCTAGACATGAAAGCTAATTATGTTAGAGTAATCGCAAAATTAAAATTGGTTAATAAAGATTGATATGAAGATATTAGATTCTCGTTATTTGGTTCTTGAATATTTACTTAACGCATGTGACAAAATTAATGTACCATTCATCGGTTTTGATGGTGCCTCATTTTTACCCATGTCCGGAACAGCAGGATCATGGACAGGCTGTTTTGACGATATAGGAATTTATATTTTTATTCCAAAAATTGTAAAATTGCTGAACATTTCGTTGCAACAAGGAATCGATATATTTTTTTATGGGTTATTGTATATTCCTTTTTTAATTGCCTCATATGCCTTTTTTTTGCTCTATAATTCTTGGAAAATACGTATTATCAGTTTTGGATCACTTGCATTTTTATTATATTCGATAACCAATATTCCAATAACAGACGTTTATTTAGCGTATAGTGCAGCGCCATTAAGTATCATGCCATTGTATCTTTATTTTTTACAGGAAAAATCTCATCGGCTTTTTCCATACTTTGTGGTTCTAAGTGGTATAGTGCTTGGTTCCTTACATTATATACGTTCTTATTCAGGACTATCAGTTATAATTTTTATGCTTATTGCCTTTTTGACTAGCGTACATAGTACTGTTAAGCAAAAAGTTGCATTGGCTCTTTTGTTATGCTTGGGTTTAAGTATGCCTTACGGCTATTTTTCGTATCAGGTTTATCGGTACAAAACATATGCAGCTGAACATTTTAAGGATTGTGATGTTACGAGTAAGCATGCTTTTTGGACGACGGTATATGCTGGGTTTGGTTTTTTGAAATATCTTAACGTTGATAATATATCGTTTGAAGATAGTTGTGTTGAAAAAAAAGTGAATAAGCGTGATTCACAACTTTCATTTCTAACTATGACCGAATTTGAAAAAGCAGTAAGACAAGAAGTGATTGATATGTGGCAAACGCAACGTTTTTTTGTGATAGCAACTATTTTTGCTAAACTAGGCGTTTTATTTTTTTATTTTCTCAAATACGCGAATATAGGATTCTTGGCTTTAATTTTTACCCGAACATATTGGAGGCAACAGTTAGCTTGGCTATTCTGTTTTGCCATTAGCGCTCTTTTTCCTATCATGGCATTACCTCAAGGCAATTATTCTTTATCATTTATTGTGACAAGTACTCTTTTTGGCATAATTAACATAGCAAAGCTAATTGAGTTATATCCAATAAGCGCTATGTTAAAAAAATTGGCGTATAGATATAGATGTGGTATTACTCTCAAATAATATTATTTAAGATTTTTTAAGAATTTTGGGAAGCAGTATGTTAATAATGGAATGCAGATTTGTTACCTTACAAAAGATAGTAGCAGCGATGGAAAAAATTCAAATCCCATTTGTAGGATTTGATGGGTCAAAATTTGTACCTTTTTTAACGTTTGATGATGTTGGCTTATATTTATTTGTGCCTAAAATTGTACAATTTTTTAATGTTTCTTTGCAGCAAGCAATCGATATATTTTTTTATTCCCAAATTGGTGTTGCTTTTGTGCTTGGTTTAATCGGTTTTTTATTGCTATTTAAAGCAAAAATCTCAACACAAATTGTCTCGTGTCTATCATTTTGTTTGTTTTTAAGGCTTATTTTTTATCAATTATATGACGTGTATAACGAATACTTGGTATCATTTTTATCAATTATCCCTTTATTTTTATACTTTGCCTTAAGAAATAACGATTCCAAATTTTTCAATTATTTTTTGGTTTTCGCAGGAATTATCATTGGCTTTTCTCATTATGTGAGAACATATTCTTCATTGCCCGTACTAGGGTTTATTATGTGCATGGTAGTGTTGCATGCAAATTTGGAATTTATAAAAAAAATCATATTGTTAGCATGCCTTTTTTTAGGGATCTTCATTTCAAGTTGTTACTTTGAACATGCAATTAAATTATATAGAAACTTTGCTCAGACTCATTTCAAAGAGTTCGATTCTTTACAAACGAAACATGTTTTTTGGCACCAAGTATATATTGGATTCGGTTTTTTAAAATTTAATAATAAAGACGATATTAGATGGGACGACGCATTTGGGGATTATAAAGTACGTCAAATTAATCCAGACGTGTCGATTTCGCAAACGAGCGATTATGAAAGAATCTTAAAAAATGAAGTAATCAAGCTCATTAAAACCCAATTGTATTTCGTAATTTGGACTATTTTTTCAAAATTAGGGATTTTACTTTTTTATCTTCTGTTTTTTGCAAATTTTGGATTGTTTGCATTTTATTATTCAGTGCGCCGCTATGATCTTATTATTGCATTTTTGTGCACCTTTGGCTTAAGTAGCATTACACCTATTTTAACCTTACCAACACCACAATATGCGCTTAGTTTCATTTGTTGTGCTTTTGTCTTTGGTCTTTTTTATACTCTGCAATTTTTAGAAGGGATGTATCTGAATAAGATATTTAAAATGAATTATTATATGCATTATTTTATTCGAGTACGATACATTTTTAACAAATAATAAATGTACGAGATATAAGAGTAGTTGGGCATTATGAAATTGAAGTACTTATTATTACTCATGTGGTCTATAAATTTATTTGGTGATGATTCAAGAGAATATATCACAAGCAGAGGCTTTAAAAACATTGCCAAATATCAAGTTGTGAAATCTAGGATTGACTTTGATCCAAAGAATATTGAACCTAAAAGTATTATTTATGTTGATAGAAATTTTTTGCGATTATTTTTCGATACAATATTCCCTCAAATTACAGTGCCTTTCATCTTAGTGACGCATCATGCTGATTTTCCTTCTCCAGGTAAATTCTTTAAATATCTTGATGATAAGCGTATTTTAAGATGGTACGGCGAGAATGCTGATATAACAGGGCACCCCAAATTTTTTCCTCTTCCTATCGGTATTCCTAAGCGCGTAGTTTTGTATGCCGATACTAAAATCTTAGATGCTGTTTTGGCAAATGTGGATATACCCGATCGAACAGAAAAAATACACAAATTATACATGAATTTTTCGCTTAATACTGACGTATGCGCTGAACGTCAATCAATATCTGCTCGAACGCAAGTATATAATCACTTTATAAATAAGCCCTTCGTATTTAATGCTGTGCGCAAGCCACTTAAGGAATATATATTGGAAATGTCACAATATTTATTTGTTTTGAGCCCTTTTGGGAAAGGGCTTGATTGTTTTAGAACGTGGGAAGCATTATTGGTAGGGTCAATTCCTGTTGTGCATTCTTCTACATTAAATGAGCTCTATAAAGATTTGCCAGTGATTATAGTTGAAGATTGGAGTGAAGTTACGGAAGATTTTTTAGAAAAAAAATATTTAGAAATAAAGGAATTGCCATATAACGGAGAAAAGTTGTTTTTGCAGTATTGGATTGAACCTATAAATCTGTATCGCGATTCTCTACCTTTATTTTTAGAAAAACCTAACTATGATTTTTTAACTAGAGATCAATTCCTAATACATCATATGAAAAATTGTATTAAAAAAGCAAATGAACAGAAATCAAAACTAACCAAAGAGGTTTTATCAATAGATGGTATGTCTAGTTGCAAAGTGAGACATTTTTTGAATAATGTGTGTTCTTTGGAAGGCGCGCAATATCTTGAAATAGGTGTTTATAAAGGTTCTACATTTATCGCTGGGCTTTATAAAAATAACAATTTGATCGATCCAATTGCAATTGATAATTGGTCTGAATTTGGTGGAAGATACGCCTTTGAGCTGTATACAAATGAATTTTTATTGGAAAATGTTTTTAGAGTTATAGACCAGGATGCATTTTCTATAAATGTGCATCAACTTTTTTATAGGCCAGTTAATATATACTTTTACGATGGTTATCATTCATATGAAGCGCACTACAAAGCATTTACTCATTACGATAAGGTCTTTGCAGATACTTTTATTGCGATTGTTGGTGATTGGAATTCGGATCAAGTAAGAAATGGCACTCAAGATGTATTTAAAGCATTGGGTTATACTATTCTTTTTGAAGAGATTCTTCCAGCGCAATACAATGGTGATAGGGATAATTGGTGGAATGGTTTATATGTTGCTGTTATAAAAAAACCAACTAGGATAGGTTCAAAATGAATCATTGTATGAGCTATCTTATTCGGGGAAGATATATTTTTAATAAATAACAGTAAAATGTAAAAATAGTACAGGAGCCTTATGAAATTGAAGTATTTATTATTACTCTTGTGGTCTATAAATTTATTTGGTGATTCAAGAGAATATATCACAAGTAATGGCTTTAAGAAAAATGCCAAATATCAAGTTTTGAGATCCGGGATTAACTTCGATCCAAAGAATATTGAACCTAAAAGTATTATTTATGTTGATGGAAAATTTCTGCGATTCTTTTTCGACATAATATTCCCTCAAATTACGGTGCCTTTCGTCTTAGTGACGCACAATGCTGATCAAGCTTCTCCTGGCGAATTCTTTGAGTATCTTGATGATAAGCGTATTTTAAGATGGTACGGAGCAAATCCCGATATAACAGGGCATCCTAAATTTTTTCCTCTTCCTATTGGTATTCCAAATCGTTATGAACAGAATTTTGATATAACGCACCCTAAATTTTCTCATATCCCTATGGATATTTTGAAGCGTGCAGTTTTTGATGATGTTAAAACCTTAGATGCTGTTTTGGCACGTGTGAATATACTCGACCGGACAGAAAAGGTACACAAATTATACATGAATTTTTCGCTTAGTAGTGATATACGCGCTAAACGTCAATCAGTGCCTTCTCGAACGCAAGTATATAATCACTTTATAAATAAGCCTTTCGTTTTTAATGCTGAGCGCAAGCAATTTGAGAAATATTTGTTGGAAATGTCGCAATATTTGTTTGTTTTGAGCCCTTTTGGTGGCGGGCTTGATTGTTATAGAACGTGGGAAGCGTTATTGGTAGGGTCAATTCCTGTTGTTCATTCCTCTACAGTAAATGATCTCTATAAAGATTTGCCAGTAATTATAGTTGAAGATTGGCGTGAAGTTACGGAAGATTTTTTAGAAAAAAAATATTTAGAAATAAAGGGATTGCCATATAACAGAGAAAAATTGTTTTTGCAGTATTGGATTGAACATATAAATCTGTATCACGATTCTCTACCGTTATTTTTAGAAAAAACTAACTATGATTTTTTAACTAACGATCAATTCCTACTATATCATGTGAAAAATTGTATTACAAAAACAAATGAACACACATCAAAACTAACCAAAGAGGTTTTATCTATAAATGGTATGTCTAGTTCCAAAGTGAGACATTTTTTGAATAACGTGTGTTCTTTGGAAGGTGCGCAATATCTTGAAATAGGCGTTTATAAAGGTTCTACATTTATCGCTGGGCTTTATAAAAATAACAATTTGATTGATCCAATTGCAATTGATAATTGGTCTGAATTTGGTGGAAAAGATGTTTTTAAGCAATATACGAATAAATTTTTATCGGGAAATGCTTTTAGAGTCATAGATCAGAATGCATTTTCCATAAATGTGCATCAACTTTTTTATAGACCAGTTAATATATACTTTTACGATGGTAACCATTCATATGAAGCGCAATACAAAGCATTTACTCATTACGATAAGGTCTTTGCAGATACTTTTATCGCGATTGTTGATGATTGGAATTGGGATCAAGTAAGAAATGGCACTCGAGATGCGTTTAAAGAATTGGGTTATACTATTCTTTTTGAGGAAGTACTGCCTGCGCCGTATAATGGCGATAAAGATAATTGGTGGAATGGTTTATATGTTGCCGTTATAAAGAAACCGGCAAGAAATAATAATTAACTTTTTTTAAAGATTGATGAAAATTATGAAATTGCATAAAGCTTTATTTTGTTTATTTTTATTTTTTTGTTATTGTTTACAAGCATTTAATAGTACAAGAGAGTATATAACTGGTAATGGATTTAAAAATTTTGCCTATTATTATGTTGAGAATCTTCAATATAATTTTGATCCCAAAGGTCTTTGGCCAAAGAGCGTTATATTTGTTGATAGAGTCTCAGCCAATTTTTTTTTCAATGAGCTTTTTCCTCAAATTATAGAACCATTTATTTTAATTACTCATAATGCCGATTGGCCATCGCCCGGAGAGTTTTTTTCATATCTTGATGATCCAAGAATTTTAAGATGGTACGGTGAGAATTGTGATATCAATTATCACCCTAAATTTTTTCCACTCCCGATTGGAATGTCAAATCCTCATGTTCCATTTGGTGATACACGGACGATGGATATTGTTTTGGATTCTATTGGTGAACCTACGCACAATAAAAAAAATCATAAATTGTATATTAATTTTACCGTTCATGATGTTATACCAGAACGTTTAAAAGTATTTAATCACTTTAAAGATAAACCATTTATTTTTCTTGCATCGCAAAAACCTTTTAAAGAATATCTTTTGGAGATGTCAGAATATTTGTTTGTTTTAAGTCCATTTGGCTATGGGCTTGATTGTTTCAGGACTTGGGAAGCATTATTAGTAGGGTCAATTCCTGTTGTGCATTCTTCAACATTGAATCCTTTATATGAAGGATTACCAGTTATTATTGTCGAAAATTGGGAAGAAGTTACTGAAGAATTTTTAGAAAAAAAATATCAAGAAATACAAGATAAACACTATAATAAAGATAAATTATTTTTACCTTATTGGCTTAATCTCATAAAAGATTATAAAATGTCACTGCCATTTTTTGTTACAGGCCCTGAGAATGAATTTTTAACAAACCCGCAGTTTTTGATATGTCATGTTCAGGATTGTATTGATAAAGCTGAGAAAAAAAAATCAAGACTAACAAAAAAAATATTTGCTCTTCCCGGAATGTCCAGCCCAGAAATAAGATGTCTTTTGAATAATTTATGTAAAATCGTAGGTGTGCGATATCTGGAAACAGGTGTATTGAGAGTATCAACATTTATTTCTGCTTTACATGGCAACCATGATTATGTAGCTGATGCAATTGCAATAGGTAATTGGTCTGAATATAGAAAAAATGAATTCGGTGAAAACGCTAATATATTTCTATCGCACAATAAATATAGAGTTATTTATTGTGATGCTTTTAACCTACATTTAGAAGAACATTTTAATCGCCCAATTAATATATTTTTTTATAATGGATATCATTCCAAAGAAGATCATAAAAAAGCTTTTGTGTACTATGATAAGGTTTTTGCAGATACCTTTATTGCTATTGTTGATGCTTGGAATTTGATAGATGTCCAGAAAGGGACAAAAGAAGCATTGCGTGAGTTAAACTATAAAATTCTTTATGAAAAGAGTTTGCCGGCTTATTATGATGTCGATTTAGAAAAATGGTGGGATGGATTATACGTTGCCGTTATTCAAAAATCCCATCATTAATAAAATGTATGCTTTGTATTAACATACTCTTGATAAATAAACTACAAAAAAGGTGAAAAATGAAGTTATTTTTAAAAAAATTATTTTTTGTATGTAGTATTTTGTCTTTTTGTATGCAGGCAGATGATGCTGAATTACTTGTTAAACACGTTAAACGAAGTATAAAAAAAGCAAAGGCAGGCAAATCGAATTTAACAACTATGATTCTTCAATTGAATGGATTCTCAAGTTCAAAAGTAAGGCATTTATTGAATAATATATGTTCTTTGCCTAACTCTCGCTATCTTGAGATTGGTGTATACAAAGGATCAACGTTTATTTCTGCTCTTTATAAAAATAATCTACTCGATGCGATAGCTATAGATAATTGGTCGGAATTCGGCTTTCAAAAAAACATATTTTTTAATAATTGTATTCAATATTTAGATAAGGATTCCTTTAGATTGTATGAAGGAGATTCATTTAGTGTTAATTTAACTGCTATTTTTAGTCAACCAGTTAATATATATTTTTACGATGGGCATCATTCATATGAATCGCAATACAAAGCATTTACCCACTACGATGAGATATTTGCAGATATTTTTATTGCAATCGTTGATGATTGGAATTGGGATCAAGTAAGAAATGGCACGCAAGATGCATTTAAAGCATTGGGTTACGCCATTCTTTTTGAAGAGGCCCTTCCTGCGCGATACAATTGCGATAAAGATAATTGGTGGAATGGCTTATATGTTGCTGTTATAAAGAAATCAAAAATATAACTATTATTTTTTGGTTATATTAATTGTTATAAAAAAGCCTGCTTTATGCCAACCAAAAAGACAAGCAGCACTATATGCTAACCATTGAAATGGCTTTGATTTATAATACAATAAATCATGTTGAGTAACAGAAGCTTTTATTTCATTAACCGTTATAGAATAATTTCTTAAAATATTTTTCATTTCTTTGATAGTATACGCTTTAGTGCCAAGACTTTCTTGGTCATAGAAAAGAACATGACTCAAGGTGCGGAATGGCTTTCCTTTTAATAACGCGCACAATATGTAACGGTAAAATGCGAACAGCGAGCGTCTGTTATAAATCATGATTTTGATACTGCCATTAGGCTTGGTCACGCGAATCATTTCCTCTAAACATTTTACGGTATCTGGCGAGTGATGAATAACACCCCACGAATAGACAAGATCAAAAGAGTTGTCTTGATAGGGTAAATTTTCTGCGTCGGCGACTTGTAAATCATCTGCTTGCAAATTATAAAGTTCTAATCTGTGTTTAACGTTAAAAATAGCTTCGTGTGTTAAATCAATGCCATGCGCGTGCGTTCCTGCACGAACCCATTGCAGAAAATCGGTGCCCGCGCCAACGCCTACTTCTAAAATTTTTTTCCCGTGAAAACGCGTGAATTGCGCAAAAGAAAAAATTTCTGGTTCGATCGTAGAGCGGAATTGTTCAATTTCCTCAAAATATTCTTTGGTGAATTTTTCTCGTTTAATAAATTCAGTTCCGCAGCTTGCTTTATTCCAGTAATTATACACTTCTTGTTTAAGATTTTCTTGATTCATTATGATCCTTAACTAAAAGTACTGAAACATACCAACCGAATCTTGTACCCAAAAAATCAAGCCAGGCATCGGGAATGAAGCGATAAAGTTTGCTTATCAACCGTATGTTCGGAAAATCTGCTCTTTCCAATTTTCTAATATCAGTTTTTATAATTTTAAACCCCGCTTCTTTGCATAAATCATGGATTTCTTTTTTGCCATACACGTTGACAAGTGGTTTTGCTGAACTTGTTGTATATTCAATAAGTGATCGACGATCTTTTAATGACGTTTTTAAAAATTTTAATCCCAAAATCCAATCAAAAAGAACAACATGGAATACATAAAAGATCGAATATTTATTATATACAATGATTTGTGCCTGACCATCATCTTTTAAGCTTGCGCGAATAGTACAAAGTGCTTTTTTGATATTGGGCGTATGATGTAAAACGCCGAAACTGAAAATAAAATCGAATTTTTCTTCAAGATCGAGATGCTCAACATCCATTTCAAAAGTTCGCGGCGTGTACCCATAGTATGAGAGATGTTTTTTAGTGAGCAATGGATTTTCTGGTGTTATATCAATACCTGTGTAATGAGCCCCATGCTTGCAGAACTGGTAAGCATCGTATCCTGCACCGCAACCTATTTCCAAAACATTTTTATCGTTGAATTGTGCGAAGTTGACGATATCATCCATCCATTTACATTCTTCTGAAAATCTGCGATCAAGAACTGATTCAAAAAATTCTTTTGTACCCTTGCTGTGATGTTTTGCATGGGTCGAACCAGCGGGACTTGCGCCCCAAACGGATTTTGTTATTTCTTTAACGCTTGCTTCACTATTCATATGGCCTTTCTTTATCAATAATTAAAAGTACCGTATTTAGTTATGGGTTTTGTTAAAACGCTTTTAAAGTTTCTTAATTAAATTTTATATCTTTTAAATTCCATAAGCCTAAAGATTTATCAGGATAAGCTGGATCATGAGTATTGTTTTCATTAACGATCATTAATGGTTCTGGTAGATTAAATGGAGGTTTTTGTAAATTTAAGGGACGCCAAATGGTATTAGAGGTCTCTTGATTAACTTCACATGCTGGAAATGTTGTTATTAATAAGTAAAGTGATCCTGAATTTTGAAAATTTTTAAGGGCATCGAATGCTTCTTTCAAATTCAAATGCACTAAAGCATCTCGACATAAAATCAAATCTGCATAAGGTAAGGCATTATCAACAATATTTGCACAGATAAATTTTCTTTTTTGATTCCCAAATTTTTTTGAATTATCATGTATCATTTCTTGAACAATATCTAATCCTATATAATTACATTCTTCTAATTGCATATGTTGCACCCAATTGAAATCACCACATGGGGCATCAAGGATACTTGTTATATTAAATTGTTTTATGATTTTTGGGATCTCATTGCGAATAATAGCAGTTTGGGCTAGCGTTGAACCCGGGCCGGATAATGTTTCTATACCGCCCCATTTTTTCTTTAAATATATACTGGAAAAATTATCTTTAAGCGTGTTATTCCTGTAATTAAAGGCACTAATGATGTAATTAATAGGAAATGTTTGTTTTAGATTCATAATAGGTTCCTTTTTTAATACACAATCCTCTATGTTTTTTATAAATGCATTTGCTCTGATATATTTGTATGTATGTGATTATTTAAACAAGCATTCACTTTTTCAAAAAAATCTTCTTTATTGCCCCATTTAAATAAAACTGTATTTTTTGGTCTTGTACAAACATTACTTGCGATAGAAATTTTTCCAAAATATAGAGCTTCTGCAACACTAATGCCAAAATTATCGGCAAGCGTTGGCCTGACAAATATGTCAACTTTTTTTAATAAAGGCCAATATTCTTTTTGATTGGTTAAGATATAAAAATTATTTTTTATATTTAAATTTTCTATCTTTTTTACAAGTTGATCATAGTATGTTTTGTTGCCTATTTGAGCGAGTGCAAAAACAAAGCCGATGTCTGGAAATTTTGGTTTCAATTGACTTACAAGTTCAATACACCAATCAAATCCATAAAGATCCTTATCATCAAGGAAAATTAGTTGAAATGCATTCGCTGTTAGAATAGGACTACGGTGTTCTAAAAAATGAAATAACTCTTTTGGATAGCTTTTTAAAATGTTCTGTTCTTGAGATAAGTCAGGCGGCAAGAACGCTGGTTCTATAACAGATTGTGAATGTATAAAAATTTTGTTATTAAAATAACTTTCTAAGGGGGATTTCCCAATGAAAATTTGTTGGTTAATCATTTTTATAAGTTTGTTGAAAATTATTTTAAATAAAAAAGATTGTTTATCTAAATATCGGGAATCGTGTTCTATAAGTATTAATTTTGAGCCAAATAATAATTTTATAAAGACTATAGTTGCAAATTCTTCTAACCCGTTTTTTGTATAGGGTGTGTGGTAAAAGATTATTGACGGCTTAAATGTGATTAAAAATCTAATAATCTGAAATATATAGCTAACTCGAAATCGTGGTCTAATAGTTGTGTCAAAATTTTTTACCTCATTACCCTGATTTAGTAATTTATGAGTGACTCTTTTGATGTGAACACTAATGCCACCAAATGGTGGGGGATATGGTCCAAATATAGCGATTTTTTTATTTATTAGATTATTAGAATAAGTATGTAATTCATACTCAGTTACAGGATTTTCTTTTTGATTGTAGGCGACAAATAAATATTGAAATTTTGTTGAAATGATTTTTAAAAGCCAGGTTTTTTCATCGCTTGAAATTATATTTGAAAACCACAATAGCAGTGGCCAAGAAAAAAGCATGAGGAAAGAATAGGATAAAGATGCATGATACTTAAAAAGTATATGAAAGAGGATTATATACACAAAGAGAAAGCACGCCATGGTTATGGTACGTTTATCATCAATTGTTTTATTGGATAATTTTTTTGTCAGCATATAACTTAAAACTATGTAAGAAGAAAAGGTAAATATATTAATAAGTAACACTATTGAAAGATTAAGAGTTGTAAAAAATTGGCAGATAAAAAAGGTACAATATTGAATGCATAAAGTAACGATGGCTAAAATTGGTATATAAAATGTTTTGTTTGTTAAGTTAAAGCTGGTTTGTAATAATCTGGCAATATCTAATAATACCAAAGATAGAAAAAACAGAGGCAAATATTCTGTTAAAAAGAGATATTTAATAGGAATCATTATTTTTATTAAGCACTGTGAAGCGATAGTTGTAGATAATCCTAATGTAATTAAAGTTGCTATATAATACGTATTTAGCTTGGTAAGAAGCATTTGTCTGTTTTTTTCTTTATCAGCATTAAATACTACGATTGGCCATGCATCTATTAGAGCGATTGAGAAGAATTGAAATAGAATACCGAATCGCCATAATAAAGCATAAATACCAAGAGATTCTAAACCAAGAATATTTGTGATAAATAAACGGTCAACATAAAAAAATCCCATATAGATGATAGCATATGAGAGTAAAGGTAGGCCAAATATAAATTGCTCTTTGAGAAGGCTAAGAGAGAAATAAAAGTTTCGGGAAAGAAGGTATAAAAAAAAAGGAACAAACAATAAAAGTGATATCATATTTGCCAAAAAAAAAGCATCGATGCCATAGTGATAATGTATGCCTAATAATGTTAATGCAAGAGTTAACGTACTTTGTCCAGTAAAAAAAAACAAATATAAAAACAATTTTTCGTTAATTCGTAAATATGAAATAACAATGGTAAATAACCCGAAAAGACAGACATTAGTTATTGTTATAGTTAAATAATTACTCATAATTGGAACAATATTATAATAATATAATCCTAGGATTGTAATTAAAAAAACTGCCATGCTAATTAGGCATATTAAACAAGCATTCCCTATAACTTGCTTTTGCTTTAAGATATTATCTCTGTGTAAGAAATAAAATCGTATTAAAGAAGTAGCAGTGCAAGAAGTTATACAGGTTATGCCTAATGAAAAAAACATTTGATAGAAGTCCCAAATACCAAAATCTTCTAATGTGAGAACGGAAAGAAAATAGGGGAAAAAAATAAAATTAGTAATTTTAATGATTGCTGAACTTAATCCATAAATAAAACTATTGTAAGCCCCTCGTTTCACATAATTTAAGAGCATGGTGTCCTTTATTTTTGTATTGCTGAAATAATTTCGTTAACATGATGTTGCCAATCATATTTTTCAAGAGCTTTTTGACGAGCGCAAGTCCCCATTTTTAAACGCTCGTCTTCTTGCATATCAATTAATCGATATGCTGCGTGGATAAACGCTCGCTTATTTTGCGCGGGAAGCGCAAAGCCAACTTGATTAGTGACGGAGAGTTTTTCTTCTTGCAGTGAATGTATTTTAAATGCTGGGGAAATTAAATCGCCTACTTGTTCAAGATCCGACGCAATAATAGGTTTTGCCATGCTCAAATATTCAAAAATTTTGGTCGGTGATCCAAAGAATGGCGTGCCGTCTGGGTTTGGTTGCGTGGGACATAAAAATGCATCGCACGCGGCCAAATAGGCACGCGCTTGATGTTGTGGAATTAATCCTGTACACGTAACATTACCGGAAATAGTATAAGGTTCTATTTTCTTGTAAAAACTTTCAAATAAGGGACCGTTACCGATTAACAAAAAATGAACATCGTTTTTTTGAGCGAGAATTTCTGGAATCATTTCCTCAAGCATTTCGATGCCATGCCATGCTGAAAAAGTGCCGATAAACCCAAAAACAAATTGATGTTCGATATGTAATGTTTTTCTTAAGGTCGAGCGTTCATCATCCAAACGCGCGGGATTGAAAAATTCGGTGTTAACGCCATTGGGATTTACCAAAATTTTTTCTTGTGAAAATCCGCGTGCAACAAGTTCATCGCACAATGGCTGTGAAACAACAACAATAAGATGAGCATATTTTAAATTGAGTTTTTCAAAGAATGCTATGAGAAATCGTAAAGAGAGCCAATGCTGTTTTGTCCAAAACGTATCGACCCACACTTCTGAACCATTATATTCCAGTATTAAAGGAATTTTTTTTAGTTTGCCCAACAAAATGCCGGTACAATTTAACAGCGAATAACGTTGATAGATGAAATCGATGTTTTCATTTCTAATAAAGCGGAATGTTTGTAGCGTAAAAAAAAATGATGAAAGAAGACAATTGAGCTTCCAACGCAAAAATCGTAAAAAACGAGGGTTTGAAAGGGTACACAAAGATGATACGTGTAACGCTCGTAATGTTTCATGCATAAGTGAAGATGCGCACATAACGGAATAATCGAGCGATAAAAAGCCTTCAATGACGCCGAGCGTATGAGCAACTGAACCGCCAGCAATGAGTGGCGTATCACAAATATCCGTGCGCAGATACAATATTTTTTTGTGCTTCATATGACTTGGGTAGCTATAAGATTTTGCAATGCCCACAATTGCACGGAATATTCATGTTCTGGTTGCTGATTGCGTTCAAATAAGTGCGTTACCGCTTTCATATCTAAATAATTGTTCCAAGGGCTATTTTTGCTGTGAAGCAAATCCAAGAAATAAGGTTTGAAATAGTTGCCTTGCTTAAACCAGCGGCTTGTTGGGGCAGCAAAGCCCATTTTTTTGCGGTAAATAGTATCGTGCGGTAAAATGCCCTCGCATGCTTTTTTGAGAATATATTTGGTAATACCATTTTTATATTTAAGCGAGGCAGGAATTTGTAGTGCAAATTCCACGATGCGATGATCAAGGAATGGTACGCGCGCTTCAACGGAGGTTGCCATGGTCATTTTATCCACGCGCATGAGTAATAATTCTGGTAATCGATGCTTGAGTTCAAGATAGATCATCGAGGTTAAAAAATCAGCATCTTTTTTATGTAATTTTAATTGCTTTAAATGATAATCAACAACAACATAGCTATTATAGAGTTGTTGAAATCCTGGATAGATTTTTTCAATGATAGCATCATGTTCTGGCAATGTTGAAGCAAGATGTACCATCTCCTTTTTCCATGTTTCAGAGAATGCTGTTGCTCCACTCCAAAAGAAACTTTTTCCATCTGCCCAATTTTTGATCATATCAAGGCGGTTTTGCTTGTGGGGAAATAAGGTAGAAAGAATTTGATAGGCAGTTTGTTTTGCGAATGCCGGGATGAATTTTTGTGATGGTTTCCAATAGCGGTTGTAATAATCAAGATAAGTGGCGTAGATCGAATAACCGCAAAATAATTCATCAGAACCTTCGCCCACTTGTACCACAACAACGCCAGCATCGCTGAGTAATTTTGAAACATAATACAAAGGAATGCATACGCAATCAGCAAGCGGCTCGTCCTGGTGAAATACCATCTTTTCATAAAATTCAAACGCTTCTTTTTCAGAAATGATGATTTCGTGATGATCGGTGTTGAATCTGCGTGCAATTTTGCGAGCCCAATTAATTTCACTATATTCAGGCCCATCATCAAACGAAACATTAAATGTTTTTACCTGTGGCGTAAATTCAGACATTAACGCAACATTCAAACTTGAATCAATACCGCCTGAAAGAAAAACACCATAGGGTACATCAGACATCATTTGTTGCTTGACCGATTCACGCAGCATCTTTTGCAAGGTAGTGCTACAAAATTGCTCGCTTTGTAATGATTTCGAGTCGTATGTTATCTCAGGCTCTAGGGGTGAATACCATTCATGAAATGAGTAATTTTTCTGAGCGTCGATTTTAAGATAATACGAGGCTGGCAATTTATAAATTCCCTTATAAAGGGTCATTGGTGCGGGCGTGATCAAATAGGTCAGATAATGATACATTGCTTGTGTATTGAGCTCTTTTTCAATCCAAGGCAACGGCCACAGAGCTTTTATTTCCGAAGCAAAACTAAGAATATTTCCTTGTAATGAAAAATAGAGCGGTTTTATGCCGAGGCGATCGCGTACCAAAAAAAATTCATTGCTACGTTTATCAAGAATAACAATAGAAAACATGCCATTTAATTTTTTGAGCGCGTTAATGCCCCATTCTTTATAGGCATGGATTATTGTTTCAGTATCTGAGTTTGAAACATAATGATAGTCGAGCGCTTCAAGTTCTTTGCGCAGTTCAGGATGGTTGTAAATTTCACCATTACACATAACAACGACAGATTCTTCCTTATCCATCATGGGTTGGAATCCGGCATCAGAAAGATCCATGATGCTCAAACGACGATGGAAAAAACCTGCGGCTCGTTGTTCATCAACCCAAATTCTATAGCCATTGGGTCCACGGTGGGCAAGTTGCTGTTGCATCTGTTCAAGAAGCGAGTGATCGGGCGTTAACGAGCGTTCTGAAAGATTTATATATCCACCAAGTCCACACATAGATCACCTTTTTTATTATTTGTTAGTGCAAAGGGTGTTTGAATCTTTATAGCATGTATTTGACAAAAGGTGAAATGCATGACATCTGTGTATTGTCAGTCGATGAAAAATAGTGTTTAAATATGAGTTGTATTAAAAGAGGAGAACGTATGAAGGCTAAAATAACAATACTAGCACTATCACTGTTGATCATTAAGAATGTATTTTGCGCATCTTCGCTGTTTGATGATGTTTTATTAATTATTAATTACAATCATGCTCATTATAATACCATTCCACTATTAGAAGAGATTTATAAGCCTTATTTTAAGAATATAGTATTTTATGGGCCTTCTAAACATTCGGGGGTGCATGAATTACAGCATAATCAAGGATATTTAAGTTATTTGTGTATTGCAGACGCTATGAAAAAGTATCCAAATTTTCAAGGGTATTTCTTTCTAATGGATGATTGCATTTTTAATGCATGGCTTTTAAAAGATTTTGACGCAACAACAATTTGGGCCCCTGATATTTTATTTTGGCGTAAAAGCAGAGGAAATCCAATTGATTTCAGTATAAAACCGGGCACTAAAGATTTTTCCAAGATTGACTGGGTCTGGTGGTCTAGAAAATCTGGCTATGAAGCTATGACAAAGGCATATAAAGAGCTTCCTAAAGATTGTAAAGCAATTTTGGAAAAAAATTGGGGTAAAAATCATGTAGTGGCATCCTTTTCTGATTTTTTTTATATACCTGCTAAATATCGCGAAGTATTTATAGAACTTGCTGTTATTTATGGTAAACATGAAGCTTTTTTAGAAACTGCTCTTCCAACTATTTTGTCATGTTTGTGCCTAAAAGAAGAATGGAATTGGTTATATTGCACCGGTACTGGTTATCCTTATAACGAAGAATATAAAGCCTTTAATCAAAAGTTTCATTTGAATCATCCGATAAAGCTTTCATACGAATCAAATCGTACTTTTATTAAAGAACTTTTTGCTAAAATGTTAAATTCATAGGTTGATTACAAACAAGAAATCTTAGAAAAAATTAAAAAACAATTGATCCAAAGTTGGAAGTTGTAATATCAAAGTAGGCATCTCTTTTTTGCTTTTTTATATCTAACCCTTGATAAGGTTTTGTAGAACTTGCTACTATTTTGGATAAATATTGTGAGAAGCATAAGATTTTATCCATAACTTTCATTGTAGGGGGGAATGCAGAATGGAAGTTAAAGTAATTTTTATAATTAGTTTATTAATTATACATAATTTATTTTCTCAATCACTTGATAATATTTTATTAATCATAAATTATAATCATGCTCATTACGAATCCATGCCATTATTGCAAGAGATATATGAACCCTATTTTGCAAATATTGTTTTTTATGGTCCTACAAAACATCCTGACGTTCATTTTTTAGCACATAATAAGGGGTATTATAGTTATTTGTGTATCTCCGATGCTATGCAGCGCTACCCAAATTTTGATGGTTACTTTTTTTTGCACGATGATTGCATTTTTGGTCCATGGTTATTGGAAAATGCGGATCAATTAAAAATCTGGCTTTGTGAGATGACTTATATTGTTGGCACGAGAGGCGATGTCATCAATCTTAAACTTGGAGCAAACGCTTTTCCTAAGTGGGGTTGGTGGCACACTCCATGGGGTTGGAAAGCGGTGGAGAAAGCCTATAAAGACATGCCTGCATCTTATAAAAAAATATTAGCAAAAAACTATGGAAAACATCGAGTGTTAGCAGGATTTTCTGATTTTGTGTATATACCTGCGGTATATAAAGAAAAATTTATTGAGCTAGCTGCTATTTTTAGTAAATATAATACTTTTTTAGAGCTAGCGATACCAACAATAGTAGCCTGCTTATGCTCAAAGGAAGAATTGCTATGGTTGAAGGGCAGTCATACTCATTTACATTATTATGATTCAAATAAACTTTTTAAATTCGATTCTCATTTTAATCATCCGATTAAGCTTTCATATAAAGAAAATCAAATATTTATTAAAAATCTTTTTGAAAAAATGTTGAAGAGGTGAAATATTTAATTGGGGGGAGAGGATGTTTGTTTTCAGATTCATAAAAAGCTTCATTGCGGTTGTACTTTTATTGTGTCCTTTGTTCTTATTTAATCAGCAGCATGATAAATGGATTGTAGTAACCACCATTCAATATCCGACTCCAGCATTAGAAAAACTTGCCAATATTGATGGTTGGCATTTGGTTGTGGTTGCAGATAAGAAAACACCTCTCGATTGGCATTTGGATAATTGTGATTTTTTGAGTGTTGCTGATCAGCAAAAATTACCCTATAACATTTGTCCATTATTACCTTGGAATCATTACAGTAGAAAAAATATTGGGTATTTATATGCATTAGAGCATGGTGCTTCAATAATTTACGACACCGATGATGATAATACTCCAATTGAAGATACAATCACGTATTTTTCAGAAAAAAGTTTAATGCTACAGTATCAAACAGATGCGAGTGCAGTTAATGTATATGCTGATTTTGGTCAACCACGAGTATGGCCACGTGGATTTCCGTTAAAAGAAATTAATCAAGCCGGGTCACATCAATTTTTGTTAGAACGATCTTTTATTCCAATTCAACAAGGCCTTGTTAATAGCGATCCTGATGTTGATGCAATTTTTCGTTTAACGCATAGCCAAGAGATTGAGTTTGAATCAACCCAAAAACCGGTCAGTTTACCTGTAAAAACAATGTGTCCTTTTAATTCTCAAAATACCATTTTTCATTACGATGCCTTTTGGGGTTTAGTATTACCTATTACGCCGAAATTTAGGGTTTGTGATATTTGGCGTAGTTATTGGGTGCAAAGAATATTATGGGATATTAATGCTTCCTTATGTTTTTTACCGGCAACCGCCATTCAATTTCGTAATGAACATGATTTGCTTAAAGATTTTGCTGATGAAATTGATTTATATTTAAAAGCTGGAGAATTTATAACAGCAGCAATCGGATGGGATTGCGCAGAAGTTGATCTTGGGATTCGTATACTTGATTTCATGACAACATTGATTAAACAAGATTTTTTTAAGCCTTCTGAATTGAATCTTCTTAAAGCGTGGCTTGAAGATTTAAAAATGTTGGGGTATAAAATGCCAATGATTAAGGGGTAAGGGTATGTATTTCAGGTTATTAACACTCTCATTTCTCAGCATCTATTCGTTGTATGGAGCTGCGTATGAGTCAAGTGAGGAATTCTCTAAACATAAACAAAAAAAAGCATTAATTACCGGCATTACGGGCCAAGATGGCGCTTATTTAGCTGAATTTTTGCTATCAAAAGATTACGAAGTGCACGGTATAAAACGTCGATCTTCATCGATTAATACTACCCGTATCGATCATTTGTATAAAGATTTACATCAAGGATATCCTCAATTTATTTTGCATTATGGCGATCTTACTGATAGTACGAACCTTATTCGCATCATTCAACAGGTACAACCAGACGAAATTTATAACTTAGCTGCACAAAGTCATGTGCAAGTTTCATTTGAAACACCAGAATATACGGCCAATGCTGATGCTTTAGGCACACTACGAATCTTAGAAGCAATTAGAATTCTAAATTTAACCGATAAAACGCGGTTTTATCAAGCATCAACGAGTGAGCTTTTTGGTAACGCACCTTGTCCGCAAACCGAATTAACGCCCTTTTATCCATGTTCACCCTACGGAGTAGCGAAACTCTATGCGTATTGGATTACGGTAAATTATCGTGAAGCGTATGGGATTTTTGCCTGCAATGGGATTTTATTTAATCATGAGTCTCCTTTACGTGGTGAAACTTTTATAACTAGAAAAATAACTCGCGCAGTTGCACGAATAAAGAGTGGGTTACAAGATACGCTTTATGTAGGCAATTTAGATGCAAAACGTGATTGGGGCTATGCAAAAGAATATGTAGAGGCAATGTGGCTGATGTTACAACAAGATCAACCAGATGATTATGTTATTGCAACAGGAGAGTCTCATTCAGTGAGAGAATTTCTCGAGCATGCATTTGCGCATGTAGATATTGATTTAAAATGGCAAGGTAGTGGGCTTAATGAGCAAGGTATTGATGCGGTAACGAATCAAGTATTAGTACGTATTGATCCTCGCTATTTTAGGCCGGCAGAAGTGGATCATTTATTAGGTGATGCTGGCAAAGCTTTTTCAAAACTGGGATGGCAACCAAAAGTTACGTTTGAAAAATTAGTAAAACTAATGGTTGATGATGATTGTGCTCTTCTAAAAGCCAGATAATTATGAGTCTTTTTAATAAATACTCCCTATTTCTTATGTATGTCTTTATAATCTCAATTACTTATAATGAAGCACATGAAACTGAACATAATTTTTTACCCATGCTGATTTCCGTACCAAAATGTGGTACAAATCTTGTAAAAAAACTTATCTTGATGTTGCGTAAAGATAAAAAATATATTGAACCGAAAACGGTGTACCTTCTTGATGACGACATTATGCATACTTTTATGACAAGCGATGTATTGATCGTCTCTCATGTATTATATTGTCCGCATAATATATCATTTTTATTAGATAAGAATATAAAAATAATTTTTATGTATCGAGATCCAAGAGATCAAATAGTTTCTACAGCTTTTTGGTTGCAAAAGAACGCTCTTTCGTGGCCTCTATACGGTAGGCGTCCTTTAGAAGAAATTATTGATGAACTTATTGTTGGAGGAGGCCCAATTTGGCAATCAGTATTTCATGAGCAAGAGCCATGGAATAGTTTGCATGGCATACAATCTTTTTATGATTTATTCTTACCGTGGAGATTTCATCCAAACGTCTATACAACCACCTTTGAAAAGTTAGTCGGACCAAAAGGCGGCGGAACCAAGGAAGAACAGCTGTATGAAATTCAAGCAATCGCGCATCATCTTGGTATTGAAATATCTAGGAAAGAGGCGGAAAGATTTACTAAAAGATTATTTGGTGGCACAGAAACATTTCGAGAGGGAAAAATTGGTTCATGGAAAAACCATTTTCTCGAACGTCACAAACTTGTATTTAGGAAGATAGCACTCCCGCTTCTTAAGACTTTAGGCTATACGTGGTGAAAAATAACATTTATTGAAAATTGGACTGGCAACCCCCTAAATATGTCATGGGTAGGTCAGGTACACACACTTTTTCTTGACTTCTAGCCTATTTTTATTGAAAATTGGAATAAGACCTTCCAAAATTCAAGGATAAATATGAATAGACCCCAGTTACTTTCTAAAGTCAGGTTTAATGCTGAAGTTCATCCCATATGCGGGCTTTTAGGGCCGAGGCAGGCAGGGAAGACAACGCTTGCGCATATGTATGCTGAAAAATATTATCCTAATGATTATCATTTTTTTGATTTAGAAAATCCGGCTGATGTATCGCGGCTTGAAAATCCTGTTCTTGCTATAAATCAAACTTCAGAAACACTGATTGTTATAGATGAAATTCAAAGAAGACCTAATCTGTTTCCCATATTACGATTTTTAGTGGATGATACTTCCAACAAACATAAGTTTTTAATTTTGGGAAGTGCTTCTCGTGAATTGATACAACAATCTTCAGAATCTCTTGCCGGTAGAATCGGATATGTTGAAGTTATGCCTTTTAACATTGAAGAAACGCATGAAAGTAAAAAATTGTGGCTTCGAGGGGGATTTCCTCGATCATATTTAGCAGAAAATATAGCAAAAAGTGTTAATTGGCGTCAGAACTATATTACGACTTTTTTAGAGCAAGATATTCCTAATCTTGGTTTTCAAATTCCTCCGCAACAGTTGCGCAGATTTTGGCTTATGCTTGCTCATTATCATGGTCAAATTTTTAATGCGAGTGAATTGGGAAGATCTTTGGGGGTTTCTCATCATACCATTAAAAAATATTTAGATATCTTGACAGGTACTTTTATGGTGAGAGCATTAGAACCATGGTTTGAAAATCTTAATAAGCGACAAGTAAAATCTCCAAAAATATATTTCCGTGATAGTGGCATTTTACATACGCTTTTAAATATTGATGATGAAAATCAACTCTACAATAACCCAAAAGTTGGTGCTTCTTGGGAAGGATTTGCTTTGGAAGAAACTATTAGTTATGCGCAAGTATTAACATCGGAATGTTTTTTTTGGTCCACATATTCAGATGCTGAATTAGATTTATTTCTTATGAAGTATGGCAAACGATTGGGGTTTGAATTTAAATATTCAGACAATCCTAAAGTGACTAAATCTATGCATAGTGCGCTTAACGATCTTAATCTTGATTATGTGTACATCATTGTGCCCAAAAGTGATTATTATATTTTAGATGAAAAAATATTTGTTTGTGGATTGGATAATATAGGGAAAATTTTTGATGCATTAAAAGGCTAGTATTTTTCATAATTCAACGTAATTTAAACTTTTTGAATGCGAGTAACCACATACAGAGTAATGAAAATCCATTCCTAAAGCGGCTGATTTGAGTACTGCCGTACGTTCTATTTTTATAATGCACGGGCATATCAATAATTTTCAAATTTTGTTTGGCGGCACCAAAAAGCAAATCAAAGTCTCCAAAAGGATCGAAATTACCGAAAAACGCGCGGTTCTGCCAAATTTTTTGATAATCCTTTTTAAATAATACTTTTGTGCCACAGAGGGTGTCTTTAATTGTTTGTCCGAGCAACCATGAAAATCCGCGTGCAAAGCAAAAATTTGCAAATAAATTGAGCGGGCGCATTGCTTCATCTTCCATGCCATAGACTAAACGAGAGCCATTGATGAATTCGCCCTTTGCACTAACGAGTGCATGATAAAATTTTGGCAATTCTTCAGGCGGGGCGGTGAGATCGCCATCTTGAATCATAAGAATATCGCCGTGCGCTTGAGAAAATCCTAAATGCACAGCATTACCTTTACCTTTGCCGCCCTGCACAAAATAACGAATCTTTTTTTCAGGATATTTTTCCTGCACGCGTTTAATTTCTTCAAGCGTGCCATCATGAGAATTGCCCTCGACAAAAATTATTTCTGTCCACGCGCCCATCGAGGGGCATCGCAAAACCGCGCCTTCGATATTGCCGCGCTCGTTTCTACAGGGAATGATGACAGAAACCGAGTGCTCCGTTTTTTTATCGAGTGAGCTCAAAGGGCGAGCGATCATAATTTGCGTTAAACATAAGCTGTTTATACCCGGCAATGGGGCAATATAGGTGTTAATAAACCATGAAAAGAATGGAATATAAATTGGTATGAGAATATGCGCTTCGTGCCGAATGAGATCAAAACCCGCTAGGTAGAGAAAATTTTTCACATCATTTTTGGAAAGCCAATTTTTTAATGACGTTGTGCGGCGAAGTCCTAATTTTTGGGTAAGCCATAATATTGGTTCCCATGCACAAGAATAAAAATCTAAAATAATGCGCGTGCCTTCATGACAAAACTGATGAACTTTTTCTAATGCAAGCTGCACGTCTTCAGCTTCCATGATGGCAGAAGAAAGAAGAATATAATCAAATGTTTTATCGATAGATAATGCATTAATTGATTGATGCATAAAAGTAAATGAACTATAGGTATTGTGTGCTTCTTGAATATAGGATGCATTTTCATCAATCCCTACGCCAAAAGATGGCGTCAGGGATGAGAGCAAAAAACCGTTTCTGCATTGTATTTGCAAAACCGATGAATGAATAGGAACTAAAAAGCTATAGAGCTTTGCAATAAAATGATGATAATACCAATTCTTTTTTAACCAATATAGGTAGGTTTTAGATTGCTGCCCAGAGGCAATACTCATTGTTTTCATACTACTCTTTTCAATTAAAATTTTTTTATCTTGGATATTACCTTAGATGAGTTTTTTGCTCTGGGCAAGTCGAATGATTAACACCCAGCGTGATTATCAATCAAGTGATCCGACAGGGCATTCCAAGCATGAATCATTTGTTTAATACGAGAAGGCTTTTGTGCAGGAATCATTTGGATGGCTCTGTTATCCTCTTCTATGTGCTCACTCCTTGGTCGTTTAAATATCTCTCGAGGTTTATTAGGTTGGTGCATACTTGAGAGATAATGAGGGTTTGCTAAACTTAGACAGATACTTAGTACCATACATGTAGAGATAATACGTATATTCATAAAACTTTCTTTTTGATAAATAGAATGAAATTATTTACTCTTTATATATATGTTTTTTTATTTTGTAGTCAGCTCTTTTGCTTAGAACATGAATTTTCAAAAAAAGTAACCAGGGAAAAAATCAAATCTATGTCGCTCCACAATCAAGTTTTTAAAAAAATCTTAGATAATGGTTTAACTATTTTAGTCAGACCCAATCATATCATTCCTAAAACATCTCTTCAACTCTGGTATAATGTTGGCTCAAAAGATGAAAAGACCGGAGAAAAAGGAATTGCTCATTTAATTGAGCATATGATTTTTAAAGGAACAGAAAAATTATCTGAATCTGATATTGATAAAATTACCCGGAAACTTTCTGGTTCTTGCAATGCGTTTACTTCCTATGATTACACGGGATACTTATTCGATTTTCCAAGCCATCATTGGCATGAGGCCCTCAATATCATGGCAGATTGCATGCGCAATTGTAGTTTTAAACAGGATTTTTTAAATTCTGAAATGAAGGCAGTAGTACAAGAACTAAAAATGTATCGCGATAGCTACGTCAAAATGCTGGTACAACAAATGGTTTCTACCATCTTTGCCGATCATCCCTACCATTATCCCATCATTGGTTTTAAACAGGATTTGTGGAACTTAAAGCGAGATGCACTCGTTTCGTTCTATAACCATCACTATATTCCTAACAATGCAACGCTCGTTGTTGTGGGTGATGTGAAAGCAGAAGAAGTATTTGCGTATGCTCAACAAGCATTCGGCCATATCGAACCCGATTGGGATTATAAAAAAGAAGAATTTTATCACGGCACTGATATAGAAAATACTTCAGTGACACTCTATCGCGAAGTAAGTAATCCTATCGTTGCTTTAGCTTTCTTAGTTCCGGGTGCACGCGCAGGATATGATTATGTTTATGATATCCTTTCCTTCATTTTAGCTTCAGGAAAAGCTTCGCGGTTACAAAAAAAATTACAAGACGATTTGCAACTGGTTACCAGCATTGAAACCTTCAACTACGATTTTTTTGAACATGGTTTGTTCTTTATTATTTTCCAGCCAAAAGAGCTTTCAGATCTAGAAGAGATCAAAAAGCTTATTGTTGCTGAAATTGAAGAACTAATTACCAACGGAGTAAAAGAACAAGAGCTAACGCGTGCCATCAAACAGGTGCAAAACGATTATCTTTCAGTATTAGAAGATAATCAAAAACAGGCCTATGTTATTGGCGAATCGTATTTGGCAACAGGTGATCATGAATATTTAACAAAATTCTTGGAATATCCTGTTGACAATATTGTGCCCGCGCTTCACGATATTTTAACGCGGCATTTCCGCGCATGCTTGATGCATCAAGGCTTGCTGTTGCCACTTGAACAAAAAGATAAAGATCTTTGGCAAATTGCCCAAGAACGCTCGGATAAAGAAGACGCGCGTATTTTGTCAGCTATAGTTCGTGAAGTCGAGGTTGAGCAGGGTAAACGCGTGCATGATATTGAGCCGGGCATTGCACCACTCTTTCATTTTCCAAAACCCACGCGCTTTGTAATGCCTAACGGATTAACGGTTCTTTATTATCACAATCCATCGATTGCCAAAATTGAGGCAATCCTTGAGTTTAAAGAAGACCAATGCAACGATCCTGCTGAGTTACAAGGATTGAGCACCTTCGTTAATAAAATGTTGCTTGAAGGTACTCATAGCATGTCAGCGCAAGAGCTTGCAGATGCTATTGAAACGCTCGGTATGACGTTTGAATCTAAACCTGGTTTTGCAGCACTCAGTATGTTAAGTGATGATGTTAAAAAAGGTTTATCATTGCTTCATGAAGTGCTTACCAATGCTAATTTCCCCAAAAAAGCTATTGAAAAAGTGCGCAAACAAATGCTCAGTGAGCTTGATAATTTCTGGGATAACCCATCGCAGTTTGTGGGTTATTTGGCGCGCAAAGAAGTTTACAAAAATCACCCTTATAGCCTGCTTTCATTAGGAACTAAGGAAAGTTTGAACGCTATCACGCAGGAAGATCTAGTCAATGCTTATAAGCATTGTTTTTCCCCTGAAGAAACGGTTCTTTCCCTTGTAGGTAATCTTGAGGGTGTTGATATCAAAGCTGAAGTTACTAAAGTTTTTGGTGATTGGAAGCCAGTTGAGATTAAAGAGCCAGTTTTTCCTCATCTGGAACCAGTGCAAGCTCATGAAGTTCTCTATCCCATGAATCGAGATCAAGTCGTCCTTGCTTTCGCAGGATTATCAGTAGCGCGTGAACATCCAGATTTTGATGCGCTTTTAGTGTTTGATCAGATTTTGACTGGCGGGGCTCTAGGCGCTATGAGTTCACGCCTCTTTCAGTTACGTGAGCGGACGGGTTTATTTTATACTATCAGTGGCTCATTACTAAAAAATTCAGAAGACCAGCCAGGCCATATGTTTATAAAAACGATCGTTTCTCAAGATAGGTTGCAGGAAGCAGAAACAGCGATTAAGCAGGTGATTAATACTGCCGTAGCTACCGTAACGGAAGATGAGCTCAAGCAGGCAAAAGACGCCCTCAAACACTCGTTAGTTGATAACTTTGAGACTAATAAAAGCATTGCTGCAAGTTTCCTATTTTTAGAGAGGTTCAACCTCCCAGATACCTTTTTTGATACGAGAGCACAGCAGTTTGATGCCGTGACATTGCCTAAGATTCAGCATGCGGTTGGCTCATTAGTCGATACGAACAACATGGTGACCATAAAAATAGGTAGAGTATAAAGGGCTACATTGCTTTTTGCATTCTTTTTTTTATACTAAAAAGGTAGAGGTTGCCTCAAAAGCAACCTCTTATTGACAATACGTGTTTTGGTTTGAAAGGCGGTACTTGTGATTTCAACTTCTGATTTTAGAAAAGGATCTAAAATATTGTTCCGAGGGGAGCCCTATATGGTGATTGATTTCCATTGGGTTAAACCTGGTAAAGGTGGCGCTTTTATCCGCACCAAAATGAAAAACATGTTGACCAGCCTTGTCCATGACGAAACATTTAGATCTGGCGAAAAATTTGAAGAGCCTGATTTAGAATATCATGATATGCAATATCTTTATAATGATGGTGATTTGTATCATTTTCTTGATCAAGAGAGCTATGAACAAGTTTCCTTCAATAAAGAGCAACTCTCAGATGTCGAAAATTATCTAAAAGAACAAGAAGTATACAACGTACTTAATTTCAATGGTAAACCTATTGCCGTTAATCCGCCCTTATTTATGGAGTTAAAGGTGGTTGAAACAACCCCGGGTATTCGTGGGGATACAGCGCAAGGCGGTGCAACAAAACCAGCCACCCTTGAGACTGGTCTCGTGTTGCAAATTCCTTTGTTTGTCAATGAAGGTGATATAGTCAAAGTTGACACACGTGATGCAAGTTACATTGAACGTGTTAAAAAATAGGATTATAGCCATGGAATCTTTTTCATCTTCATCTGTTCAAGCCACCCTTAACGAAGAGTCTACCGTGAATACATCGTTATCAGATCGCTTATTTGCGGACCTTTCAAAACGAGAAAAAAGATCATTAATCTTTCATCTTCTCTATGCTGCCGAAGCCTTTGAATATCAAGCTTCTCTTGAATCGATCGTTGACAATTTTAATCGAGGGTTTGGCCTTGATATTCCTCTTGATAGTGATGTTGTACACACAGCGCGTGCGATTATTGATGCGCGTGAACTCTTAGATCAAGAATGCAAACCTTTGTTGAGCAACTGGCGTTTTGAGCGTCTTGGTATGTGTACAAAACTTATTCTGCGCTATGCGCTCTGGGAACTGCAATCATCAGATACCAGTCCTACTATTGTTATCAATGAAGCCGTTGAGCTTGCCAAGGGTTTTGCAGAAAAAGATTCTTACAAGTTTGTTAATGGCATTCTTGATGAAGCTTTAAAAAAATATGGCAAAACCGTTCAACCCGATATTTCCCATTAATGTTTTTATTCGCTTAATAATTTTATGATTTCTTGATAATCATACCGCTGTGCATAACCGAGTGCAGTGTAGCCATCACGATCAACAATATCTTTGTTAGCGCCATGGGCCAAGAGTATTTTTACGACTTCAGTATTGCCAAAAAATGCCGCTGCAATTAATGCGGATATATTGTTTCGCATTACATGATTAATAGCTGCTCCTGCTGTTAATAATCGAGTGACAAGTGTGGGCAAATTATCTTGTGCGGCTAATATGAGTGGTGTTGTGCCGCTATTTTCTTGTAAGTTAACGTTAGCTCCTTTATCCAACAAGGCAGATGCTATTGCTTCAGCGTTTTTACGTGCTGAGTTGAAAGCTCCCATTGCTTTTTGATTGAATATCTTAAGTGCTTCAGGTTGGGTTATTCCCGGCTGATTTAATTTTCTCATCTCACGATTGACCACCAGTAGAGGAACCTGTAAGGCATACGCCAATGCCGTTTTTCCTTGGGGATCTTGTACATTGATGTTAGCATTCGCGTTTAACAGAAGATTTACGCAATCGAGTTTTCCATTAAGGGCAGCTATCATTAAAGCAGTTAATCCTTCCGGTGTTGCTATGTTCACGTTTGCTCCATGATTAATGAGTGCAGCAAGAATATCATGAAGGTCATCTACAGCAGCTGTTGCATACAGTAATGCTGTCATTCTGGAAGTATCTTGAAGATTAGCGTTAGCTTTATGGCGTAGTAGAATATCTACAGCTGATTTATATTCTCTCCGAGTTGCCCATATTAAAGCTGTATCACCTTGAGCATCTTGTGCATTTACATCGGCTTTATTGGTTATGAGATATTCCATTATAGCCGTGCGATCAAATTGTGATGCTAACATCAGAGGTGTTTGCCCGGTATTATTTCTAACATTGATTTCAGCTTTATGTTCAACAAACAATTTAACTAATTCAAGAGAATAAAATTGACAGGTGTATAGCAGTGGCGTCCATCCAACTTCATCTTTGAGATTTGGATCGGCACCAAATTGAAATAGTAATTGCAGAATATCTAGATTAGGAACGCTTCTGCTTTCACTGATAATTTTTACCTTTGCAGGAGCAATAAATTCATTGAGTTCTTCGATGCTATATGGAATCTTTGTTACTAAGTCGATTGTAGTATCATTGATTTGTCCCAATTTGATGAGGATTTTTTTGGAATCTAATGCTAAATAGAGTTCGGAAGGGCCATTTGCTCTATCAAAAGTATATTCCATTTGTAAACTGCAAAGTGCCGCTAGAGTCAAAGGTGTTATACCATGGAAGATATAGTTAGGATTGGCATCATTTATTAACAATAATTTAACGATGCGTGAATGATTATTCATGATGGCTACAGCCAATGGTGGAAAGCCACCAGCCTCCATCTTTATATCTGCTCCATTATCTAATAGAAGTTCAACGATGTCATAGAATCCTTTTTCTATGCTGTAACTGAGAGGTGTATGATTTCTGATTTGTTGAAGCCCAGGTTTATTACTAAGCTCTTTAGGCGATATTGCATTAATAAGTGCAGGATTTTCGTGTATTAGATCAATTATCATATCTATTTTGTATGGGGCTTTAGCCAATACATACCAGAACGCATCAACGAGGTTTAAAAGATTGTAGCCAAGGATATGTACATATTCCTGAAGTTCAGGCGGCAGTTTTTCTAGTTGTTTATTGATTTCCGATGTCGATGCTTTTGATTCAACTAGTCTTTTAGCAATGCCATATGCCATTTGAAATCGTAAGGATGGAACTTTTTTAGATTGAATTACTTTTTGCTCTTCCATTGCAGAACAAGACAAAATAAAAGCGGTGGCGATGATCATTATTCTAGTATTTTTATGCTTCATATAACGTTCCTTTACTCGCTTAACAATGTTACAATGCCTTCATGGCCATTTTCGCTTGCTAGATCTAAGGCAGTTTTGCCATCAACATCAGTAAGATTTTTATCGGCACCGCCCGCAAGTAATATTTGCACAACTTCTTGATATCCATGTTCTGCAGCTATAATTAATGGGGTTGCGCCATTCTGATCCTGATGATTTATGTGAGCGCCAGTATTTAATAATTGAGTAACGACCGAAGGGGTATTAGTTTGGACGGCCAAAGTAAGTGCCGTTGCTCCATCATTATCTGGAATATTTACTTGAGCTCCTCGTGCAAGTAAGGCGGCTGTTATTTCTTGGAATGAATCTCTTGAGGCAACAAGAACTTCTTCATTTGTTTCGCCTTCTTCAAGCATATTAATAAGGGTGATCGCGGCGCGCATAAGTGCAGTTGAGCCTTCACTATCTTGCATATTAAGTGCAGCACCTGCATCAAGTAATATATTTACACAGTTAATACGGCCATACTCTGCAGACAACATCAAGGCATTGAGCCCTTGATTATCTTGAAGGTTGAGCGAAGCTTTATGTGCGATAAGTATACTGAGAATGGATGTGAAACCGTATTCTGCGGCAAGCATGAGGCTCGTAAGCCCACCTGAGTTTTTGCGGTTTATATCTGCGCCATGTTCTAAGAGCAGCGTCGCAGTATTTTTGGCATTATAACTGGCTGCCCAAAATAAAGGATCTGGATCTGGTTCATTAATATGTGCACCATGATCAAGGAGAAATCTAACAGTTGCGGTCCTGTCAAATTGTACTGCTAGCGTCAAAGGCGTTTGGCCTTCATTATTTTGAATATTGATTTTTGCTTTGTTGTTAACAAGAAATTTAACGAGGGGAATAACGCCAAATGGACAAACATACATCAACGTTGTCCATCCTCTTTGATCTATAAGATTAATATCTGCTTTATAGTGTAGGAGTAATTTTAAAATGTTAATATCACGCGGGAGCAAACGTTCTTTAACAAAAATTATGCCAAGTGGAGCAATTATTTCATTGATGTCTTCGATCTGATAAGGCGTATTACAGAAAAGTGTGATAGTTTTTTTATTCGACGAGACATCCGCATCAATAAAACCTTCAAGAGATTGGAATGCCGTTAAGAGTTTATTGGTATCATAATCGATTGTATTCACCGTGTATTCTTTCGACAAATTGCATAGTGCGGCTAGTGATAGGGGAGTCATGCCATGAATAAAGTGATTAGGATAGGCTCCTTTTTTGAGTAGAAGTTTGACCATTGCCGGATTATTTCGAATAATGCTGATTGCTAGAAGAGATAGGCCACGAATCTCTCGCTCAATATCAGCGCCATTATCCAAGATAATTTGTACGAGATCGATTGAATGTTTTGAAACCGTGTAACTCAACACAGTATGGCCTTGTGCTCGCGGATCAAATAGGCTAATCATCCCAGGAGCTACATCGTTAAGTGATTGAGCATTAGCTTCAATAAGATCTTTTGCTATATCAATTGAATAATTCTCTGAGAAGATGATTGTTGCCCAAAGTGCATTAGTAAGGTTTAATTTAACGTTATAAAGTAAAGCTACATAGTGTTTAAGTTCAGTTGGCAGTGTATTAATTTGCTCTTTTAATTGGCGTAGTTGCTCAACTTTCTTTTTCAATTCTTGCGGTAATTTATCGATTTCTTTTTTGGGTGCATTTAGATAATTTTCAGCTTCATGTAAATCTATGAGTTGCTTTGCAAGGCTATAAGCAGTTTTGAATCGTAATGATGTTTTGGGTTTTGGTTCTTGTCCCTGACAAAGAAATGCAAAAAATAAGCTCAAAATACTGATCGGCAGTAAAATACTAGTATGCTTCATGTAATCCCCCTTTTTTGTGGATCAGATAGAAAAACTGATTATTGATACTTTAAAAAAAGAATTTCAAGGAGCGCAACACTTTTAATGCGTATTTATAATTATTGCTTGCGCAAGTTTCTGTTTGTTATTCTAATATTATTGATGTTAAAATTTTTGAAAAAGGAATGAAGCGTATGAAGCGAATAACGATAATTGGTATTTGTTTTTGTGTCATGCTTGCAGCTCTTCTCTATATATTAGTTAAATACCAGACTGATCTTGCTGATGCTGATGAACCTATCGATAATAAAGACGTATTTCAAGTTCTTGATAAACAAAAGGATTTATCCACGCTAGCTGAACTCATTAGAAAGTCGGGGTTGCATCCTATTCTTGAAAAAGCAAGTTCGGTTACCCTCATGGCGCCCACTAACAAAGCTTTTGAAGAATTAAGAAGTATGGTGGGTGAAGATGCTTATGAACGTATCATTCACGATGCAAAATCATTACAAAAATTGTTAGAACATCATATTATTCCTAATAAGGAAAGTGTCGAAAACATTAGTACGAGCAATAAACTTAACACGTTGGAAGGTACACCAATTTCTGTTAAGTCGACTGCGGGTACGATTCGACTCGATGATAATGCATCAATAATTCCAGATCGTTCAGATATTGATACAGGCAATGTGATGATTCATAGTGTTGATGAAGTTATGATGCCACCGCGCCTTGAGTGATTTAACGCGAATTCAATAAAAAAAATTATCGACTTATCGTTGAATAAAAATATCTCGAAATGTCATCACGAGGAACGTAGTGACGTGGTGACCCAGAACTTTAATAAATTCCTTTTTTAATGAATTAATTTTATTATCTGGTTTCTACTTCGTTAAAACTTCGTAGAACAGGTTGCCAACTCCTTCGAAGCTCGTAGAGCGAAGTAGGATCGCAATGACAATTTTGGTTCCAATACGCATTTGCTGAGGTATAGTCATGTCGAATTTGGGCTATTTACAGATTTAATGATGAGAGACTTTGTTCGGGCAACGAAAGAATTTTTTTTGCACTCGCTAGAAATAGATGCTTATTTCCCGTAACGTACCATGATAATGACGATACAATTTCATTACTTGGTGCAACATTGTTCAATGTCTTCTGCATGACATCGCTCGCGCTAATTATCGTAATTGCAGGGCTAACGAGTCTTCGTATCGTATCTTTGATGATATCATAGTGCGTTGATCCTAAGATAAGCGTGTCGATATTGGTGTGTTCAAAAGCTTGGAGATATTCTTTTATAAGAGTATGCAACGCTTCGCCTCGATGAGTGCCAAATTCAATGGCTGATGCCAAAAGGGGGCAGGGCACGGGAAATACTTGAACTCCAGGATCATAATTTTTTAACTGTTGTTCATGATAGCCACTCGCTATGGTGGCTGCGGTTGCAATAATGCCGATTCTTTTTGTTTTTGTAGTAGCCAGTGCTTCGTGCACAACACCCTCGACAACGCCTATGATGCGCGCGTTTTTAAAAACAGTCTGTACATGTTCAAAAGCGAGTGCAGTTGCAGTATGGCACGCGATGATGATCTGATCGCACGCGTTATTCAAAAGAAAACGTACGATTGCTTCACTGTATGCTTGAATTTCTTGTCTCGATCTGCTGCCATAAGGCATATGCGCAGTGTCAGCAACGTATATATATTTTGCAGCATTACATGGTAAAAATTGTTTAAGAATGGTGAGCCCGCCAATGCCGGAATCAAAAAAACCAATCCGTGATGATGCGTTCACTACGATTTTGTGATCAGTTTTTAGCATTGTTTCTTCCTTGTAGCACTAAGCAATACTGTTGCGTCAAATAAAAATCATGTTCAAGGCGTTCTTCTCGATCAAGTTCTATATAATATTCCGGTCGTTTGCCTGAAAAAAAAGCAATCGATCCGGGTTGTTGAAAATCAAAGGTATCAAAACATGCAGGAATTTTTAATAGCCATGATGCGATCAATGCATCATGAATGGTATCATGATTTGGTTGTAGGTGATTTATGGTTACGGAAATATTGGCAATGCGTTTGTGCCTTGGATAAACACGTTGGAAGGTGCACAGCACTGTTTGAACAAAATCTGAATAAGAAAAAAAGTTAAAAAAATAATGTATTATGCTCATGTCGGGAAAATAACTTTCTGGATCCACAGGCGTTGCGAATGCATATATAGTTTCAATTTTTCTTTTCTTAGGATGATGTGCTAATAATTGTGAAGCTAAAATGGCAACATTTGAACCGTGGCTATGCGTCACCAGATATATAGTATCATATTCGTTAAAACTACAGATTAAATTTACTAATCCTTGTGCAGCATATTCTCGTGCTGTGTGTGTATTTTTGCCTGACCAATAATAGGTTATGACAGACGTTGTATTTTGATCAACAGTATTTTTTAATGCAGTAAAAAAATCACCATCTTCTGAATGCCAGCCATGATCATGCGCCCAGGTGCCGGGAACAATGATAAAAATGGTCTTTGCTAAAGAATATGATGAAAAAAAGAGGAATACTAATACTATGGCTTTACGTATCATACTTTCTCATACAAAAAATTGTTTTTTTGTATGTAAGTATAGCCAAAAAAGGATACTTGTTACAAAGAACTTTATTGCGATTGATGCTCTTTTAAGTAATTTTCTAAAACTTTTTTATTATCAAAAGTTAAATGTTCTTGTGTATGAGCCGGCAAAATTGAAAAAGGATGAAATGAATGTGCGTGATCTCGAGAGTATCGACAGATGAATGTTAATAGTGTTTGATCGTCATAATTTTCTTTGAGCGCACTAGGAACAATCTTGAGAACGGTTGAATTATCGATTAATTTTATGTGATTACGAACCTTAAACCATCGTGGATAATAATGTTGTAATGCTGGTATCATTTTTCGGGCAGTGTCTTTCTTTGAACTTGGTGCCAGTAGTGTATAGTTTAATGATGATAATGGCGTGTATTTTTTTAAAACATTATGTAAGCGTTCAGTATTAGTGTAACACGAAAAAAAGGTAACATGGTGTACTGCAAGATTATCATTAAAAAACGTTAATACATTTGCTAATTTTTTACCAGGAAGGCCAGCAATTGTTGCTTCCTCTGAAAAATCTTCTTGCCCATGTCCATGAATATACATTGACCAATAGGCTTTACTGCTACAGTTAAATAATGAATCTAATTTTGCTGTCCACTCATTTGAATCCTTTTTTGTTTCCGCCTGTTCTAAATCGGGGATTTCAATAAAATGTTTCAACAATATTGGACAATCTTTATGTTGATCTAAGGAAGTCAAACAATATAATCCGATTGCTGTATCAAAAAGTCTCCACAAGTTGAGCTTAAGCCCTAAAAATAACTTGTAATACCTTTCAACATCAAGTGAAAATTCTTTATTGTTGATTGTTTTTAACAGAAAATGGCGGTAAGTATCCTTTGAAAGAGTACTAGAAAATTTATCCTCAACTGCTTGAGGATGCATCACTAATGCTGCTTTTTTATAAACGACTTCACGCATACCGAACTCGTTCTGAGTAGACTGCATAGAGAGCGGATCTGTTGGCTCAAATGAATAGAGTTTTGATGGGTAATACTTCCCCCTATTTTCAATGATGGTTTGTTCAAGTGGATCTGTTATTCCGTATGTTGATAAGACCTTTTTTGCTTGCTGAAAATGTTGATGAATGATGGTGAGCATCGAATAGGGGAAAAAGATAAAATCAGTTTTTTTGTTGAAAAGCTGTTCTGCTAATGCCTCCGTTGCAGAAAAATTATGATCATCATTTTGAGGAACATCATCGACTACTTCTGTAGTATTAATGAAAAAATAGGCATTAAAACATTTCTTTCCTTCGCCATCCATGCCTTGCAATGAATGGAATAGAAATAAACAGAGTGCGAATGCTTTAGTCATGTGATAACTAGTCATGCTTGAATTGTTTCCAGGAATGGCCCTACCGTTGAAATAATACGGATATCAAAAAAGCTTAAAGATTACTTATTTAGCTTCTTTTCTAATCCTTGTATTTCTCTGACTTCATCGCTATCAACAGGTTTCTTGTTGTGCTTTTCTCCCAATGCTTCTTGTGTTATCCAATCAGTATGAGCGTTTTTAAGTCGTGCTAGAAAAGCTTCTTTGTCCAAGCTATCTTGTTTTTCTACATTGGGTGTCTGGCTATATTGTCCACGTTGTTTGTGCGCTTCTCTGAGCGTTGCTAAAAGACGGTCCTGTTGTTGTTTCAATTCGCTTTCTGTGAACCCGTTTTGTTTTTCCATAGGATGAACACTGGAACAATAAAAAATAATTCCTGTAAAAATTATGTGAGAATATTTCATGATTTTTCCTTTAATATTACGTATTGAATAGTGATAATCACTATAATATAAAAGTGGAATAAATGAAAATATATTAAAGATTAGTATAAAAAAAAGGAGCAGAAAAAATTTTCTGCTCCTTAAAGTTTCTTTATTTAAAATAAAGTTATTTATGCAAGTTCTGGAAAGAACTGTTTTATTTCAGCTTTTGCCGTTTCTGGCGCATCAGAACCATGCACTACATTGAAATCCAATGAGGTTCCGTATAGTTTACGGATGGTGCCTGTTGCTGCTTTGGATGGATCAGTCGCTCCCATCAAATCACGCCAAGCCTTAATGCCTTGTTCTTTTTGTAAGACAAGTACAATGACAGGCCCGCCGGTGATATTTTTTACCAAATCAGCAAAAAACGGTTTACTGTTATGCACAGCATAAAAATGTTCTGCTTGTTCCTTGGTAAGACGCATTTTACGCATACCAAGAATCTCAAAACCATTCCCTTCAATCAGACTTATGACTGCGCCTGAAAGTTTGTCAGCAACTGCATGCGGTTTAATAATGGCAAAGGTTTTTTCTAACATTGATGGATACTACCTTTCATTTCCTGATCTATCATCAGAGCCATTTCGAGCAGCCAATTTTTCAAGCTCAATTTGCAGGAGTGATTTAGGTTTTGCACCCGTTTGTTGCGAAGAAGAACTCATTGAGTGATCATAGGACGAGCGTTTTTCTCTCTTAGGCGAGCGTTCAGAAGATTGAGAAGCTTCTCTTTTCGGTTTCTTCTCTTTTACTTCTTCGTCATCAGTTAGTTTCAAGCTTAATCCTAATTTGTGCTCTTCTCTGCTGACCTTAATAACACGGAAAGGATATTTTTGTCCGACTTTAAGAATTTCATTAACGTTTTCTACGTTATTTTTTGAAAGTTCAGAAATATGGACAAGTCCTTCAATGCCGATAGGAAGCTTGATGAATGCACCAAAATTGGTAATTTTTGAAACTTCACCTTCGATGATTTTGCCAACAGGATATTCTTGTTCAATCATTTCCCAAGGATTTGGTTGCAGTTGTTTAATGCCAAGTGATATACGCTTATTCGCTTCATCAATAGCAAGCACAACAGCTTCAACTTCTTCACCTTTCTTATAAATATCACTCGGATGAGTAACATGTTCAGTCCAAGAAAGGTCGGAAATATGTACTAAACCGTCGATGCCAGGTATAAGTTGAACAAAGATCCCAAAATCAGTGATGTTGCTAATATTGCCTTTGATCTTTTGACCAATTTTGAACTGTTCACCAATAGCCTGCCATGGATTCTTCTGCAATTGCTTGATGCTGAGTGACATTCTTCTGTTTTCTTTATCCATAGAGACAATGAGCACTTCGATGACATCGCCTACTTTGAAATGCTTATGCAAATCATGAATTCTATCGGTCCATGATATTTCAGAAATATGAACAAGTCCTTCAACGCCTTTTTGAATTTCAATGAATAATCCATAATCGGTGATGCTTGAGATTTTGCCTTTGATTTTTGAACCAACGGTGAACTCTTCACTAATGTGTGCCCATGGATTATCGGTTAATTGTTTCATGCCAAGCGAGATCTTTTCATTATTAGGATCGAATGAAAGAACTTTGACAGAAATTTTATCACCAATTTTAAGAAGTTCGCTCGGATGTGCAATGCGTCCCCAGGTCATATCAGTAATATGAAGAAGACCATCAACACCGCCGATATCAATGAAGGCTCCGTAATTGGTAATATTTTTAACAACACCTTGAATAACTTGGTCAACTTTAAGTTGATCGAGTACTTTCTTACGAGATTCTTGGCGTTGATCATTTAAGAATTTACGGCGAGAAATGATAACGTTGCCGCGTTTTTGGTTAATTTTAATAATATACGCTGTAATGGTTTGATTAACATATTGATCAAAGTCATTAACGCGTTGTACGTCTACTTGTGAGCCAGGTAAAAATGCTGGAACGCCGATATCGACGCTAAGTCCGCCACGTACTTTATGAGTGACTATACCTTCCACCGGCTTATTTTCTTCATAGAGTTTCGTAATTGAGTCCCAAGCACGAAGTGCCTTTGCTTTTTCATAAGAAAGGCTTAAGTTTCCTTCAAGGTTTTCAAGCTCATCAAGGATAACTTCAATTTCACTGTTGGGTGCTAATTTTTTAAATTCATGCTCTGAAAATTCATAATGAGGGATTTGGCCATGAGATTTATAACCAATATCCACTAAAACGCCATCAGAATCAGCCTTAATAACTCTACCAATAACAATTTTGCCCGGTTTAAAGAGGTCTACAATACCCTCATATAACGAGGCAAGTTCTTTGTGTTGTTCTTGATTTAGGTTTAGTGCTTCATCGATTGATTGCTGTTTGACGTGTGCAAACTGACTACTTTTGATTACTTCTTTTGACATGTAAAAAAGACTCCTAAAGAGTGAGAGGGGTTTAAGGGGTTAAACATATAATAATACAGCTAGCAGCGTAGCATGAAATTGCTTAATTGGCAAATTTAAGAGCTGATTTCTTGGAATAATTTGCACTTTTTACTAAGCGTTATCAAGAAAAGGAATTGAAGAAAAAGCATGGTTTAGGAGAAGTGTCATTCTGAGGCACCTTGTGCCGTAGGAATCCAGGTCTAATTAGGATTTTTCATTATAAAGACTGGATCACTACGTTCCGCCTTCGTTAAAACTATGTCGGACAGGCCGCTTCTTGCGGATCCTGCGAAGCCTTGGCGAAGTAGGACGGCTCCTCATGATGACATCGAGGGGGCTACTAAGAAATTGACTCAACGAACTCTTCGCATTCCTGTGCTTGTTTTGCCCATAATCGGGCATATAATCCGCCTTTTTTGAGTAATTCTCTATGGGAGCCTTGTTCAACAATAGAGCCGTGCTCTAGAACAATGATGGTATCAGCATGGGTGACCGTCGAAAGGCGGTGGGCAATAATGAGGGTCGTTGATCCGGCAGAGATTTCTTCCAAGTTTTTTTGGATTTCTTGTTCTGTGTGCGTGTCGAGTGCTGAGGTGGCCTCGTCAAAGATGTAGATAACGGGTTTATGCAAAAGCACACGTGCAATCGCCACTCGTTGTTTTTCGCCGCCTGATAATTTCAACCCTCGTTCGCCAACCGGCGTGTTAAGACCCTCGGGAAGTCGTTTAATAAAACCATCTAAATGAGCAAGTTTGATGGCATGCTCAACATCTTCTGGGCTGGCATGTATATCGCCATAAGCAACATTGTAATACAGCGAGTTATTAAAAAGTACGGTATCTTGGGGAACGATCCCCATGATTTTTTGCAAAGATTCTTGAGTAATCGAGCGTATATCATGATCATTAATTTTGATGCTGCCCTCGTTCACATCATAAAATCTAAAAAGCAAACGCGCGATAGTTGATTTTCCTGAACCGGTTGGCCCGACGATTGCAACAGTTTGCCCTACCGGGACTGAAAAATTGACATCTTTTAAAATGGGACGGCGAGCATCATACCAAAAATAAACATGATCGAATTTGATTGTTGCTTGTGTGATATGCAATGAGATGGCGTTCGGTGCATCGACAATTTCAGGTTTTAACTGCAAGAGATTAAACACCGCTTCCATATCGGTGAGGCCTTTGCGCAGTTTACGCAAAACATAACCAAACCAACTGAGTGGCGTAACAAACTGAATGAGGTACCCATTAATTAAAATGAAATCACTCACATTCATCGTACCTTTAATAACGTTGTTACCTACCATCCAAGTCAATGTGATGAGCCCTATGCCTAAAACGATGCCTTGACCCAGGTGCACTAATTCCGTCGTGATATGATAATTGGTTGTTGCGTCTTCACGCTCTTTTAAAATTTTGTTGGTTTGTTCAATTTCAAATTTTTGATTACTAAAATATTTTACTGTTTCGAAATTGAGCAAACTATCAACGATACGCGCGCCTGCATTCAATTTTTTTTCATTAGATATTCGTTGCGCTTTTGTTGACCATTCCATACTTATGGAACTAAAAATTATATAACTTACTAAAATAGAAAAAAGTGTGAGCCCATATTGAAAGCCATACATATACCACAAAATAGCCATGGCAATAAGTACTTCTGCTATGGTCGGAATTATTGAAAGAAAAATACCCCAAAAAATATCGGGGAAACTATCTTGCGCTCGTTCGATGGCACTTACGATGGCACCCGTTTTGCGTGCAACATGAAAGCGCAATGAAAGTGCTTGAAAATGTTGAAATAATTTTAAGCTTAATAATCGAATGCCGCGTTCCATGACGCGAAACATAACTATCTCACGCATTTGAATAGTGATTTGGCTGAGTGTCCACAAAACGCCATAGGCGATCAAAAACAGTTGGGTGATGAAAACTGGGCGTGTTGAAAGTTCAAATAAAGAAATTAATTTTTTTAATACTAAAGGGATGCTCAGATTGAGAGCCATGCTTATTATGATAAAAAAAATTGATAAGCATACGCGTGCGCGGAGTCGCCAATCAGTGATCCACAAATAAGGAAGCAGTTTTAAAATAACTTTAGTCGGTTTAATCTTTTTTTTTGGTTGAGCAATGTGAATCGTGTCTTTAGCATCAACTTTTTGCAAAGGGGCTCCTTTTGGTTATTATTCCAGTATATCATTTTTGCTTTTTAGCTGAATAAATTTCAAGTTTTTTCTCTTTCAATAAAACGTTCACACGCATAGCCTGAAACGTGATATCTTTATACACTATGGCCTGTTCAAGAGGAGAGATGGTACTAGCATTCACGATTAATGGTGTATTTTTTATACGTATCAAATCAGTTTTATTTTTTTCCAGCGCACGTCTCATATAGCCATAGGAACGCAATAATGGTTTATCGGCATTGCCTTGCCATAAAGGAATATAACAATGTCGCACCGTGCACAGTTGACACAGTTTTTCCACGCACGCAAAAGTCATGATGCTTGGTTGCAATACTATTAAATGATGAATTGTTTGAGAACCAAAATGTTGGTTCAATAAGGGCACAAGGGTAAATTCTATCCATGTCGGGCTAGAAATCGTTTGCCCAAGATAGCCAGGATCGATAATGCTTATTTGCGCATTGTTGCGCACCATAATAATTTCACCTTTATTGCAAGGAACTGTTATTACTAATTCTGTTGAGGGAAGAAATGGATATTTCAAACACGCGCAGAAAAATAATAAGGTGGCGAGCAATGCGAGCGTTGTGTAATAATGACTCACTCGTTTTTTTTTAAAAAGAATGGCGAGTGCGCAAATAGGCATGCACACGAGAAAAAGCAATGACGGTTTTGCAAAACTAATGAGCCATGTTTTGCTGCTAAAACTCATCAGATACAACCAGATTGAAATTATTTTTTCAAGCACGTAGATGAGAAACATATTGGGAATCGCGCACAGCTCAAAAAAGAAAATCAGCGTAGCGACGAATAAAAATATGGTTAAAAAAGGTAAAAAGATAATATTGCCGATGGGAGCCATGAGCGAAAGCGGTAATCCCCATGCAACAAGAAATGGTAAAGAAATAAGCGTGAGAAAAATCTGTACATGAAAAAAATTAAAAAGCCATGCAAGACATGATTGTGCAGTTATTTTCAAATTAGTGCGACAAGAGCTGTTAAAAAACTATAAACATTTCCTAATGTAATCTTTTGCGTGCTCGTTGTCTAAATTTTTTTAATTTTTTTTGTTTTGAGTGCGATGCATCAGGGATTGAGGCGAATGAAGAAAGATGTTTTTGTAATGATTCGGGTAATTCCGAGAGGAGATGTTTTGTATTTTCAGTGTTCCTAACATAATACTGCATTTCATCCCAGTTTGGTTCATGAGGTGTTCTTGGTTTAGCGCAGGCAGCTAATAATGCTATATGTTCAGCAGAATACGTGAGTAATTTCTTTTCAAGAGTTTCATCATGTAATGTGTGTTCCACAAATCCATTTTTTGTCTTTGCTGCTAAGGTGTTGCTATCTGACGAAAATGCAGCTGGAAAAGAACAGTTGGGCAGCGTGGTTATTCTCTTTCCTGTTGTCGCATCATGCAAAATAATCTTATTTTTACGATATCCTTCGAGTGCCAATAAAGAATCATCCGGAGAAATAAGCAGGTCATAGACTGAATATTGTCGTAAAGGAATACTTTTAATCAATTTTCTTTTTCTAATATTCCAAAAACAAAGTTCTACTTGTTGTCGTTTTTGGCCATTCTTATAATATTGCAGCATTGAGAGAGAATAAAGCATTTTTTTATTATGCGATAAACACAAGCTTGAAAAAACTCTTTGGTTAGATTTTGGATTTGTAAAAAAATGTTTTTCTATAGTTTTTTGTGTCGGATCATACTTAAATATCCCATGTTTTTTTTCAAACACAATATAGCATATTCCCGTGGATTCATCGTGAGCAAAAATTCTCATCCTATCCAACGGTTGTACTAGATCTTCCTCAAATTTTATTGATTGTTTGGTATCTTCCACTGATTCATTGTTTTGCTCAACATTATATTGTCTAAGATTAAATTGATCGATCAGTAATAATTTTCCAAGATTGGGAGAGTAGCGAATTGTTGATAAATGATTAGGTATTTTGCTGGTGCCTAATAAGGTTGCATTGGTGGGATCATATACTTCGAGTGAATGATCTTCAAAGAGGCAGAAAAACTTTTTTGACGTTGGACAAATGTATGAACGATAAACAGCTGACTTGTTTTTAGTGGGAATTATATAAGTTTTTCCATCAAACCAATATTTAATATTTGTTTCAGGGGCAGAATCAAGTGTTTTAAACATAATAGTATCTTGACCATCCCATGAGTACCAGTCATTAGTTTCTTCATGAACGTGTTGTTGTTTGCTTACATGAGTAAGAAAATTCCTTAAAGGTTTGTATGTTTCCAGTAATTTGTAGCCGATGTACATAGTGCGCATGCCATAGGCAGGGCTTACGAGTTCAAGCGCAGGACCTATTCTATTGCTAGCAAGATGATTTTTAGTTTTTTCAAATAGATGGTTAAGGCAGGAGTTGTAAACAAATGGGCAGTCTAAATAATCTGCTGCTGACCATAATCTATAAAGAGCATAAGGCGATCGCTTTACTTTTTTTAAAATTTTTTTTATTTCTCGCTCTACAGGAGATAGTGTTGATTCAGCAGTCGAAAGCATGTGCGTAATTTTTTCTATCGTTTGAAATTGATGTATAGGCACATGTGCGCTCGGTACAATGAGTGCATCACTGCTATCAAAATTAAACTGGTTATCAAGAAAAGCTGCATGAGCTAACTGCTGTTGATTCCAATATGAAGTATGTTTGCGTTCTTGATTTTTATCGATTATGTGGATTGTTATTGGTACGGGATTGTCATTAGAAGTAAGAGGTGGGAGCTTTTGGGATAAAACATCCATACACGAGATGTTTCCCATTGTTGAACATAGTATTAGTAAAAAGACACCATATAGTTTTAATGGAATCATATAATGCTTTCCTTACTAAGGCTCATATTGCATGTATGCTCGTAATATTTGAAAAAAAAGTCAATACATTAAAATAAAGATTATGAAACAATCGAAAGCTGTTCATTTTTTTTAAAAGTCAGTGAAGTTATGAATGAAGTTTGCACTTGTTTTTGTAATGGCAATCTAATAGAGCTGATTGCTCAGAAATTAGATTTTTTTGGCATGGACAGCATGTTTGAATTTTTGACATAATTTAGAAAATTTATGTTTGATTTTTAGGCAAAAATAGGGTAAATTATGTTTGATTTTTAAACATTTACAGGAGAAAGGACTCTCTTGAAGCGATTTATTGATAAGCATCTTGCAGAATGGAAAGAAAGTACAACACGGAAACCCTTGCTTTTAAGAGGGGCTCGCCAGGTAGGTAAAACCTTTGCTGTTCGATCATTGGGAAGATTATTTGATAATTTTGTTGAAATAAATTTTGAATTGAACCCTGATGTGGCATTAATTTTTGAAAAAGATCTTGAACCTCAAAGAATTGTACGTGAACTCTCTTTATTTATTGGCCGACAAATAGTTCCTGGCACAACGTTACTTTTTTTTGATGAGATTCAATCGGTGCCAAAAGCTTTTTCTTCATTGCGTTATTTTTACGAGCTTATGCCTGAACTGCATGTAATTGCCGCCGGTTCATTGTTGGATTTTGTTACAGAGTATATAGGGATTCCCGTAGGTAGGGTAACATCACTTTATATGTATCCTGTATCCTTTATCGAGTTTTTAGGTGCATTGCATCAAGATTTTTTAGTAGAAGAAATTTTAAAGCATACGCCAGAAGCTCCTTTAAGTGATCCGATTCATCAAAAACTCCTTTCATTTGTGGGAGAATATTTAGCAATTGGTGGTATGCCTGAGATTGTACAATGTTGGCAAGAAAAAAAAGATAAAGACCCATTTGAATGTTTTGTGTTGCAACAGACCCTTATTGATACGTATCGCCAAGATTTTAATAAATATGCCAAAAGGTTCCAAATCAAATATTTGAATTTGCTCTATGATCATATTCCATTACGATTGGGAAAAAAATTTAAATACAGTGAGGTTGATACGGAATATCAAAAAAGAGAACTAGCCCCTTGTCTTGATTTACTAACAACTGCGGGTGTTGTTAATAAGGTTTTATTTAGTTCTGGAAATGGTATCCCCTTAGGTGCCCAAGCAGACCCTGATGATTTTAAAGTAATTTTTTTGGATGTAGCATTGGCTCAGGTTTTTCTTGGAATAGGCATGAGTAGTTGGATGGTTAATCCATTGAAGCAATTTATTAATAAAGGGGAAATTGTAGAGGCATTTGTTGGTCAAGAAATGCTGGCATATTCAAATCCTTATAAAAAAGGTTCATTATTTTATTGGCACAGAACTGCACGAAGCAGCCAAGCTGAAATCGATTATCTGATCCAGCATGAAGATTTTATTGTGCCGATTGAAGTAAAAAGCAGCAGTGGTACAACGCTTAAAAGTATGCAATTATTCTTAGAAAGCCATCCGAATTCTCCTTATGGCATTCGGTTTTCTACTTTGAACTATTCAATATTTCAAAAACTTCATTCATATCCATTGTATGCGATTGCAAAAGTTTTATTGCAACAGTAAAAAATCTACAACATTGTTTAAAATTTTTAATGTCTGGAAGTTTGCACTTGTTTGCGCAGCTTGGTACTTTAGCGATAGTTATGTTCAAAGATTAACATGAGAATGTATAATGAATGTTTTAGAAAATTTTTTGCAACATGTTGCTTACAACATGCGTGTTTCTTCACTAGAAATGACAACCAAAGCAGGATCGGGACATCCTACGTCAGCATTATCAGCAGCGGATTTAGTTGCAGCACTATTTTTTTATGCGATGCGTTTTGATCCAAAAGATCCTCATAATACTAACAATGATCGTTTTATTCTTTCAAAAGGTCATGCATCCCCCGCTTTGTATGGAGTTTGGAAAGAATTAGGCGTGATCTCAGAGAAAGAATTGATGACGTATCGCCAATTTGATTCTCCTTTAGAAGGACACCCTACACCAAACTTCTCACGTACTGAAGCAGCAACAGGATCTCTTGGCCAAGGGCTTTCAATTGGCATTGGCATGGCATTGAGCGCGCGTATGGATGGCCTTGATTTTTATACGTACGTCATGATGGGCGATAGCGAAGTTTCTGAGGGTTCAATCTGGGAAGCTGCTGAGCTTGCCTCTTTTTATAAATTAGATCATGTCATTGGTATTCTTGATTGCAATCGTTTGGGCCAAACAGGGCAAACAATGGAAGGTCATGACGTCGGCATTTTTGTCGAGCGTTTTGCTGCATTCGGATGGCACACGCTCGTTGTCAATGGCCACGATATGCACGACATTATGGAATGTCTTGATGATGCAAAAACAATGCGAGGCAAACCAACCATTATCATTGCAAAAACGCTCAAAGGATACGGGGTTCAAGAAGCAGAAAATAAAAACGGTTTTCATGGCAAAGCGTTCTCTAAAGAAGAATTGCCGAAGATACTTGGCCAATTAGAAAAGCGATTTGCATCTGCGGTAAAAAAACCTGATTATACATGGACGCCGAAATTACCTTCGACAAGTGCGAAAAAAAAGAAGGCTACCCATGATGCAAAGCCTACCATACATCTGGATACTAAAAATGCTCCTATGGCAACCCGTAAAGCATACGGATTAGCATTAGTGAAAGTAGGAGAGCAGATGCCTGATGTTGTTGCTTTGGATGCTGAAGTGAAAAACTCTACCTATGCAGAATTTTTTGCAGATAAATTTCCCGATCGTTTTATTCAAGCATTTATCGCAGAACAAAATATGATTGGCATGGCAGTAGGATTGGCCGCACGAGGGAAAATTCCTTTTGCTTCCACGTTCGCATGCTTTTTTACACGCGCGTATGATCAAATTCGCATGGCTGCGATCGGCAGAGTGCCATTGAGGCTGGTCGGTTCGCACGCGGGCGTTTCAATTGGGCAAGATGGCCCCTCGCAGATGGGCCTCGAAGATATTGCCATGATGCGCGCGATTCCAGATTCCGTCATCCTTTATCCGTGTGACGCGCGCAGTACCGCTGCACTCGTTTGCCAAATGGCCACACGTTCAACGGGCATTACCTATTTGCGCACAACGCGCGCGGAAACGCCAAGCCTCTATGATGATAACGAGCGTTTTGAGATCGGCAAATGCCGCGTGGTCAAACAAAGTGATCAAGATCAAGTGTGCATTATCGGCGCGGGCATTACGCTGTTTGAAGCGCTCAAAGCGCATGAAACGCTCAAAAAAGAAGGCGTGCACGCGGCGGTGATTGACCTTTATAGCGTTAAGCCGCTCGATCGCGAGACGGTGTTATCGGTTGCTAACAAGGCCGGCAAAAAAATAATTACGGTTGAAGATCATTATAAAGAGGGTGGCTTAGGAGAGGCAGTTACCTGTGCGCTCGTTAATGAAAAGATCCAAATACTCTCTTTGGCCGTTACTAAATTGCCTCGTTCAGGATTGCCAGCAGAATTGATGGCATTTGAGCGGATTGATGCCTACGCGATTATTAAGGCGGTGCAGGAAATGATAAAACATTAAAACTCGCTAATGCCCCTATTTTAAAGGCTTTTTTTATAGTAGAATGAAATAGTTTTCATAGTTATTGAAAATCATCAATCAATAATTTTTGCCTTTAAGATGGGGATTTCGTGGCAATATTTTCAAATTTAAATTTTATTCGTAGCATGTCTTGTGTTTGCGCGGCTGTTCTTTCTTTTAACTATGCGTATGGAATGAAAGAAGTGGCGCTGAGCAAAACCCAACAAAAAGCCTATACCAATGCTGTTGCTGCAACCGAGAGAGACCTCGCTCGTCTTGATGCGTATAGTCGTGCAGCGTTTAGTACAATGTTTAAAGCTTTAGAGGCTGATACCCTAGAAATTGTTAAAGTTGATAAAATTACAAAACAGCTTAATGAGTCAATTAAAGCTACCAATATCATTGGCAGTAACATTACTAAAATTGCAAATATCAGGTGCGAGCAACCCATTTCAATATGGAAAAGAGTTTTGAGAAGAGGCGCAAGGCCATGGAAAAGCAATGTTTCAAAGGATAAAAAACTTCATGAAATGGAAAAAGGGCTTTCATGGTCACGAGATGATTATTCAAAAGGTGTCACCAAAAAAGATGTTTCTGAAAAATTTGAAACTGATTTTAACTTTTTTCATGTGTTACAGCAGCATAACCATGCACTTATGAATGCAGCTTTTTATTTAAGACTATGGCAAGAAGAAAAAGATAGAGATTTCTATTTAAAATCTCTTGAAAATTTACTTAAAGCACAAGGAATAAAAAATACGTTGTTTTTAAATGATGATGAACAACAAAAACAAAAATCACTTGATGTCTCAGCAAAATTAAAAAGTCATTTAAACTCAATCCATGATGCATTAAATCTAAAAAAAATAGATGAAGCTCGAGATAAAGAAGCTACTTCCCGAGGCATTACTACTGAAGATATCGTTAGTCTTAGCCATTCTGTAGCGCAAACATTAACTGAACCGGCAGTTTTAAGAACTTTAGTCGATGATCACAAGCAGTTAATGACTGAACCAATTGTAACGAAGGTTCTTCCCAAAAGTGTTGCTCGTGTTGTAGATACAATGCTTGATACGGAAGGAAATTTGAATAAAAACTATCCAACATTGAATTCAATTAGTTTATTTGGACTAGGCTTAGTTCGCGATACACTGCTTTTAGGTACAAGTTTTTTTGTTTCCAAAAAAGTGCAGGAATCTCCGAGCAATACGAATGCGGTACGATTGGGGAAGGAATGTGAGTTCTATATGTTACATCTGCGTGATAGATATAAACAGCAAAAAGATACCAAGCTGCCAAGATATTTTCTGAACAGATATATTAATAATATTCTAAAGAATAGAATGGGTGATAAGATTTCCGAAAATTGGCGTGATGAGCTATCTTATGAAAAGTTTAGACGAAAGACATTTGATGTGCTATCGGATGAAGGTACTGAAAAAGACCGTTTGCCAGAACAAAAAAACAATAAGCCAACTCATGAAAATCCGAAGAGATTAGATTTTAAATCCATTTTCAGCTTGTTTCCGATAAATCCACTTCCCCTATTCCCCGTAGAGGAAAAAAGTTCTTCTGATAAGGCACTCGAAAAAGAATTAAAAAAGAATGACGCTGCTTTAAAACTATCAAGATTATACCATGCGCCTGAAGATTACTTATGCGGATCTGAACGTGAAACTAAGCCTGAACTATATCATTTTATACAAGATCGAAAATATGTATTTCAGGAGGTTATGCCAAAAGTATTTGAAGAAATGGCTGTATTAGAACTTTTACCTGATCAAATATGTTTATTTTTGTTACGAGCACAATTAAATCGAGAAGCAGAACCTTATATTAATGCTTTAGATGATTCAAAGAAACAGCGTGAGGAATTTTTACGTAAAAGGGAAAAACTATCTCAACAGAAACAATATTTTCAAAAAAAGGCTACTGAAACTGGACGCCAGAGAGTTTTTAGTAAAGCTAGAGATTTTTTTTCTACGATTTTTTCATGCATTCAATTCTATTATTATGAATGGTGGTTTCATAAATCTGATTCAGAGTTAAAAGAGGTTGACGTAGTCGTGGCTAATCTTGAAGAAGCTATTAGGAAGCTACAACAATCGAAGCAGATTCAAACCTTAAAGCAAAAATATAATAATAACGATTCTTATATTACTGACCCTCTATTAGAACAAAAAATAAAAATCTTAGCTGGATATGAACCGTTATTTGCATTTGCTATTGCACCTAAGAAGCGTGACAATGAATCTTCAAGGACGGGTAAAATTTTATCCTTCAGAAATTTCTGTCGAACACCAGAATTAGAAGATCATGTTACGTTACCTCTCTATAGGAATGTTAAAAAAATATTTAATCAACAGCGCGGTGCAGAATGTGGTCTTTATGCGATTCTCAATGGCATAAGCTTATACGATGAAGACCCTGATTACACAAATAGTCGCATTGAAGAGCTCAGATTGTATGTTCAAAAGATGCGGCTTGCGCAAAAAAGAAAATGTGCCAAGTTGCAGGCTGGGGAAGAATTGGATGAAGATGATGATGTTGCTATAGCAACCCTTATGAGTGGAATACGAGATGATGATAAGGAGTTAGATACGGTAAACTGTCAATGGCTTGATTCCCAGGAAGAACAACGACTAATTCGGCTCATCGGGCAAGAAGAAAAACTATTTTTTATTACTGATTTGTCATGTTATTTAAAAGGTAATAGAACAATTAATCTCAATGAAGCACGAAACATAGCAACTATACAAAAGGAATTAAACTCAGGTAACGATTGCAAATTTGCAGTTATTCTCAATGATTGTAAAAATAGTGAGAATCATTTTTTGAGTGGCCACAGAGATGGGCATTATATAGCGCTCTATATTGAACAGAAAAATGGAAAACGCTCCTATACCCTCGCAAATTCTTATGCGAGCATCGAAACTGAAACCGTTTTTAATGATTTTATGCAAGTACTTTTTACTCGTAATTTTGAAAAAGTTGTAGATCACAACCATGAAGAGACAATTAATGATTGTTTAAGTAATCTGGCTTTTAGGGATGTTTATACTACAAAAAAACTTGATCGAAATACAAACAGAACCACACAGCTGGGAATTATGCAACATAAGCGAGATATTGAATCTTTGGTTGATTGGTTATTGGATAACGCCAATAAACTTTATAATCTTGCTCAAGATGAAGCATTTTGGTCTTCTGGAGGATTTACCGATTCTAAAGCTATAATTTTAGATACATTGGACGCCATAGAAAGTGCATCGAATAAACTTTTTGAAGTTTACGATCCTGAGAAGAGTATACAACAATTGGTACTTAATAACGATCAATTAGCTCGTATCGGTGAACTTCGTGCAAAATTAGCGTGATGTAGTTTTGGTGGTAATTGAAATGACGGTCGGCTTTTGATCTATTTCTTTTTTACGCCACTCTCTGAGTCGATATACAATATCGGGTAAAAATTTCAAAAATTTATGAAACAGAAAATCTATATGCATAAGATTTTTACCATTTAATTGCACAGCAACTTGCTGTACTTTTGCGCATTCTTTTGGAAAACAACGCCCAGAGAAAAATGTCGGTGGTTTGAGCATTTTATGCTTTCTGCGCCAATAATGAAATCCCTGTGGATCCATAACTTGAATGCTATCGCTGCGCGAATAGAGCGCATAAATTCTTTTGAATAATATATCATGAGCATAATGCACAGTTTGTTCTTGTATCGGGCATGCTAGTAAGATAAGTTCATCAATAATAAGCTGATTGCAGCCTTGTTGTATATGCGCCATGTTTAGGGCAACATTACCGCCGTGACTGTGGGTAATGATTCTAATACGTGGTTTTTCATTATACGTGCTTTCATAATTTTTTATCACGAGATGAATAGCATTAAAAAGATCTTGCGCGGCTTTAAGGCGGCCTTTATGTTTGAGTTTCCCCGACCACCCAAAAAAATAAAAGGTGTCAAAGGAGAAAAGTTCGGGCGCTTGCGTGCTTAATAACTCAGCAATTGAACGTAAATGATACCGTTTATCAAATTTTTCTGCGGCGTTAAGGCCGGGAATACAATAAAAGAAATTCTGGAAAAAATAGCGTGAAAAAAACGCGCGCGTTCCATGTACCCAAATTGTAATCCAAGGGCCTTTTTGCGAACTATTTTTTAGAGGCTTGGCTGCTTGAGGGCATTCGTTGCCATAGATAAAATAGCATCTTTCAAGGTTGATTGAACGGCAACTTACAACCAAGGTAAATATAAGCAGAAGGCTGTAAAAAAAATGCTTGTTCATGATTTTTATTGTTATATATTTTGTACGATTATACAACTAACAATAAAAAAAAATTTATCGATTGTCGAATGATTCTTTGCTTATTCAGGTGCCCGCCTAAAAGCTTTTGTTTGTTCCGCCCTGCATTGTTCAAAGTATTTCCGCTCTTTTCTGCATCGTAAGGGCTGGATGTGGATCGTATCATCCCAGTCTTGCGGATAAATATATGGATAAGGATATGCTGGGCTATCACTAGGAGCCCATAAATCTTGTTCAGCCATGAAAACGGGGCCGTATGACATTGCTTGCATGTTGGTTATGCAAAGAATAAGCGCACTTATCATGAATATTCGTATGAACAACTTCATGAAAGAGCCTTTTGCGTAGTCACCTTAGCGATAGAACCAGATGGTGAAATCTTTATCATTAATGATTCGGGTTTAATCGTGACAAATTGACGTTGTTCGTTTGGAATAACCAATGTAAGTTGCGTAGGGGGCGAATGCTTGAGGACATCTACAAGTTTTGTTTCAGAACGTTGCCCTTTTGTGATAATGCCACTTGATGGGTGTTTATCAAACCAATAGAATTCAGGTAACACAAGTTCTTCTGTTGTGTTAGCCGGAACGAGTATGCCAAAAACACCCGTATCAGGGTGATTGCCAACATAACAGTTTACGATTACCGGTTTATCGAGCGTATTATTAATGGTTATCGAAATTTCCTTGGCAGCATGTAACGAAAAAGTGCACAATATCCCTAAAACAATAATGATATTTTTTACTATTTTCATCATCATATCTTTCTATAATGGTGATAGCGTCAATAATTCCCCTAGTTAAATAGTACAATAATTAAAAAATCAAAATCAATATTTGAAATAAAATCTGCAATTAGCAGCTTTATAAGCGTATATTTCATCTATGATTTTTTTTACAATTTTTTGTGACTTGCTATACTATTTAAAACTGACATTCTCAATGAAACTTACTATAAACATAAGAATGTCATCCCGAGGCGTTAGCCGTGGGGATCCAGAACTTTAATACAATCCTTAAGGAATTAATTTTATTATCTGGATTGCCACGCATTCGCTCGCAATGACAACTTTGTTTCCAATATGCGTCTTATGTGGCATAGTTGCAGGAAATTTAGGTTCATTTATCTAACCCTAAGTGAGTTATTATGAATTACGATTGCATGACTTGGCTGTTGCTGACACTTATCTTTTTACTCCTTGAACTAGGTCATCCAGGACTTTTCTTCTTTCTTTCGTTCAGCATTGGTTCAGGCATCGCTTTAGTAGCGACGTTGTTTGAAGCTTCTTTTTTTTACCAGTTAGTGAGCATGCTCGGTGGAACATGTATAGCAGTAGTTGTGTTACATTATTTTTTACGGGTGACCAAGCAGCTTAACCGTGCTCATGAGCCAAAAACAAATATGTTTGCGCTGCAGGGCAAAGCGGGGGTTGCGCTTACTGATATTACAGAACAGTCTTTAGGACGTATTAAAGTTGGCGGTGAAGAATGGTCAGCACGTGCCCATGCTGATAATCTTATTCACGCTGGGTCATATGTGGAAGTTGTTGCTGTGCGTGGGTGCCACTGCATAGTTAAGCAAACGAACTAATTATTTTTGAAGGGACTTGAAATGGTTTTGGAATTTAGCATTATTCTTATTGCGCTGTTATTCATTTTTTTTATTGTGCTTGCAAAAGCAGTGTATTTAGTTAAGCAAGCAGAAACTATCATTATTGAACGTTTTGGGCGCTATGATCGTACCTTGAGCGCAGGTATTCATATAGTAGTGCCATTTATTGAATCGACACGAATGGTGCATTGGACCTACGTTACATCAGAAGGTGATGGCAAGCGCTATTATCGTTATACAAAATCTACCAATCGTATCGACTTGCGTGAATCGGTCTACGATTTTCCCAAGCAAAATGTTATTACTAAAGATAACGTAACGATGGAAATTAACGCACTTCTTTATTATCAAATCACTGATCCTAAATCTGCCGTTTATGAAGTAGCAAATCTTTCCGAAGCGATTGAAAAGTTAACGCAAACAACATTGCGTAATGTTATCGGGGCAATGGATCTTGATGGTTCCCTCGTTTCACGTGATCTTATTAACGAAAAATTGCGACTGATTTTGGATGAGGCAACGGATAAATGGGGCGTTAAAATCAACCGCGTTGAACTCCAAGAAGTTAATCCGCCACTCGACATTCGTATTGCCATGGAAAAACAAATGCGTGCGGAACGTGATAGACGCGCGATCATTCTTGAATCTGAAGGTAAAAAACGCGCGGCAATTTTGGAAGCAGAAGGCGAGCGCGAGGCTGATATTTTACGTGCCGAGGGCGAATCTCAAGCGCGCGTTTTGACCGCGCAGGGTGAAGCAGAAGCACGTATAAAAATTGCACACGCAGAAGCATCGGCGATCGATATGATCCAAAAATCTGTGCCGCAAGGGGACCCAATTCCTTATATGGTTGCGATGCATTATATCAAAGCATTACCTGAAATGACAAAAGGTAAGGATAATAAAATGATTGTCGTGCCTTACGAAGCATCATCACTTGTGGGAAGTTTAGCGACCGTTAAAAAGATTTTCGAAACAGTGAAATGACGCGAATCTCGCGTCATCCCGACCCTACTTCGCTCTATGAGCTCCGAAGGGCTGTGGGGGGACCTGTTCTACGAAGTTTTAACGAAGTAGAATCCAAACTTTAATTAAATCCTTAAAGGAACTAATTTTATAATTGGATTGCCACGCATTCGCTCGCAATGACGATTTTTGTTTTCAATGTTACCTTTGTGCAGCAAAATTCACTGTATTGAATTTGCGTAATTAAAAAAATAAGCATTTGTTTTTTCAAACAAATGCTTTAATTTTTTTACTAAAAGATGTTGTTATTACTTGCAGCAAGAACAGCCGCAGTTTTTACCTTCTTGGCATTTACAGTTTTTACAGTTGTTGCATTTACAGCCTTCAGGTTTATGAAAAATTAAGAATTTCATCGTATTCTCCAGGTTTTTAAAAAAATAGGAAATAGGTAATAACAAAAATTTATTATTACCTACTCATTAGACCGTTTTACTTTTTTTCCCAATTACCTTGGTTCTGACCTTGCTTGTTGCCTTCATGTTGTTTATTACCTTCATGAGGTTTGTGACCTTCATGTTTTGGGTGTTGACCTTGTGGGTTTTGGTTATGCTTACCAGGGTTATGGTTTCTTCCTTGTTCAGCCTGTTTTTCATGCGGATTTTGCTGACCGCCTTGATGCTTATTATTATTATGCTTTGACATTATGAACTCCTTTTTTTTACTCTTTTGCGTCTAGGTCTCAAAAGTAGGTATAGAGATAGGATTGAACCTATTCTCTCACTTACCATGGTACAAAAAATCCAATATGAAAATCAATGGTTTTTATAAAATAGCTATTTTATAGGGGTTTTTTGCTAATTGTAGTTATTATAAGGTATAGAATTGCCTTTTTTTACCTATCATTGAGCTCTTCCCATTCAAGCATCAAGGCTGCAAGGGTAAGTTTAAGCTTTTTTAGGGAAATTTCGGCTTCTTGATACTCTGGTGTCCCAAATACAAGCTCTACAAAAATACAGCCTTGTGAATCGATAGCTGCTTCTAGTTCTTCAATTTTTTTTTCAAGGGCGCGTATTTTTTTCATACGCTCAAATTGTTCTTTTGTAGAAAGACTCTTTTTTTGAAGATTTTTTGAAGGTTTATCCATAGTTTCCTCCGTCTGGGAGTGCATGAGTTGTTTGTGATAAAGGTATGAATCATAGTTACCTTCATACTTTCGCGCACCGTCACGTGAAAGTTCAATAATATGGGTCGCAAGTTCATTGATGAAACTATGATCATGTGATACGAAGAAGATAGTGCCTTTATACTCTTTAAGCGCTTTTAATAATATCTCTTTTGATGGGATATCAAGGTGGTTAGTAGGCTCGTCAAGGAGTAAAAAGTTGGCGTTTTGCAATAGGACTTTTATCATACCGACTTTATTTTTTTCACCACCGCTTAATACACGGACCTTTTTTTTACTATCTTCAGCGCTAAAGAGAAAAGCTCCTAAAAAGCTTCGCATGGTTTGCAAAGAAATATTAGGGCATGAAGTTTCTAAGTTTTCAAGAATGGTTTTATCAAGTTCAAGGGCGGCCGTTTGCTCTTGTTCAAACAAGGCGGGCTTAACATTGTTGCCAAAGGTAATAGTGCCTTGCTGTGGTTTATACTTGCCAGTTAATACGTTAAAGAGCGTAGTTTTTCCAACACCATTGGCTGCAACGAGCGCAATTTTATTCCCTCGTTCTATCGTTAAAGAAACATTATTAAAAATACGTTTTTCATTGAAAGCAAATGCCAATCCGTGCGCTTCAAGAACAACTTTGGCGCACGCTTGCAAAGGGGGGAACGTTATATGAATATTCCTAGGCGAGGGCGGCATGGTAATTTTTTCAATACGGTCGAGTGCTTTGATCATACTTTGCGCCATACGCGCTTTTGATGCTTTTGCACGGAATCGATCGATCGTTTCTTGTTTTGCTTTAATTTCTCTTTGCTGTTCATGGTATGCTTTTTCAAGCAGTTCGCGATCACGTTCTTTTTGTATTTGATACTGGCTAAAGCTGCCGGTATACATTTTTGCGTTTCCTAATTCAAGCTCAAGAATAGAGGAACATAGTTGATCCAAAAAATACCGTTCATGGCACACTAATAAGAAGCCGAAAGGTGCCTTTTTGAGGAACTTTAAAAACCAATCTTTTGCAACGATATCTAAATGGTTCGTCGGCTCATCTAAAAGATAAAAATCAGCTTTTTGTAACAATAATTTTGCCAGTACGATACGCATTTTCCAACCGACGCTTAATGACGCAACGGGTTGGTTGAACTGCTCTTCTCTAAAACCGAGTCCCATAAGCATTTCTTTTGCTTCTGAGCGTGCTTTATCGGGATTGTGATGGGCGAGTTCCGCCTGAACATCACTATACTGTTGCCCGTACACACTATTTTCTGGTTCTTGTTCAAGAAGTAGTTCAAGGTTGTTTGCCTCTTCAAGCAGCGCGTATACACGGGCAAATGCCGTAAAGGTTTCTTCAAGGATAGTTTTATCTGATGCTAAAACGACTTCTTGTGGTAAATACACTATTTTTTTGGCGTGTGCGACAGAGATTGCACTCGTTGAGCTGGGCTTTGTACTCGCTTGGGCAATAAGCTCAAGCAGGGTTGATTTACCCTCGCCATTACGGCCAACAAGACCGATGCGCTGAGTGGCATTAATAGCGCATGAAATACCTTTATAAAGGCTGCGTGAACCGAATTCAAGGGAAAGATTGTTAATAGTAATCATAATAGATAAGTATACCCTAATAAAGCATTTTTGTCGTAAGTATCTGCATTAGGGTGTGTTTTTTATATTAACTTGAGAGACGTCTTCAGGAACTCTTAGAATAAATTTTTTAGTAGAAGTAATGCACCTCATTGATGAATATGGCTTGCGTTTTGCTATTCCGATGGAGGCTAACGTCCATTCTTGTGGCTGTAGTATAATTTCATCTTTTATGCAGGTATGTGAACCACCAAAACCTACATCTGGTCGAAAAAATTCAATTTTTATACTCTCTTTTTGATCGTTATGAATAATTAGAAAGCGATGGTACATGCAAAAACTGAAAGTAGGGAAAGAAAGAACCAGGATTAGCGTAAGATTTTTTTTGTTCATGGCAAAGCCTCACCTCATTATATTTTGCTATGAATTTACCATAGCATATCATTGATGGAGGAATGATGTGAGGGTTATTTAAGATTTTTTTGACACTCGGTAATAGCATGTTTCATGTGGTTGACTACAATCTCCGTTGATAAAGGCGATGTTTCAACACCGTAATCCCATTGCCATGTTTGTGGGTCGCGTGATTCTTCAAGCCGCGATATTCGGTTAAACCAAGCACCGTCATGCGTTTTTTCAAACTCATTGATGAGCCCAAAATCCTCAATTTTTTTAAACTTTGATAACAATAAAACGGGCATATGATACAGAAAAATGTTTTGCTGATGTAACCAGCTATAGTGGCGATAGAATTCATTATTGAAGGTAGCAAGAATGAGAGGATCTTGTGGCGAGCTTAATCCTGCTAACAAGCCTAGGTAAAACCATGCATGAGGCAGATGGATGTTATATGCCCCTAACAGGGCGTGTGGGAATTCTTGGTGACAATAATTTTTGATGAGCCTGCCTATTTTGAAAGCTTCATGATGTAAGAAAGCAAAATAATCATCAAATTGCTGCTGATCAAGTAAATACCGGATACGGTTTTCAAAAGTAAGTTTCATTAAAGAGGGATTCTGTTTTGCTTGAACGTATAAATTCCATGCATAATCTGAAAAATCCATCTCAGTTGTATATTGACCGCTTTGATCCTGAGCATGATACATTTCTAGATCTAGAAAGATGCCATCAAGAGTAACGCCATGATTAATAGTTCGCCATTCTTTTTTGAACGAGGTTAAAACATCAAAAAGTTCGGGTTGCCAAAAATTTTCAACATCAAAGGGGCAGGGAATTTTTGAATATACCGTTCCATAGACATCACGAACGGGGTGTTTAACGGGGGTTACTCGAAAATTACTGGTAATATCAGTACCTACAAAAAAGTGAGGCAATGATAGGCCTTCTTTCTCCTTGTAGGCAGCATATGCCTTAGTGAACGCTTCAATTGATGAGAGGAATTTATTTTTTTGATCTTTTCTCATCGCATTTTCAGCCAGATACCATTCAGGATTTAATTCAAGCCATAACAAATTAATGCCCGATTGACCCAAATGCTCGACGGCTTGAGGTTCCTTTTTTTCATATTGTTCAAGGCCGCCCCAGCCACACCAAATTTCTTCTTTATTAACCCACGCGTATTTTTTTTGATCGGTGTTTTTATTACGCTCGTTTGCAAACGTTCCCTTGAGCTGCATTTCACGCTGTTGATTAAATAACGAGGGCAATACAAGATTTTGTTGGCATGGATCGAGTAATTTTTTGTGTAGATGCGATTGGTATACAACACATAAAAATTGCTGTAACTGGGTAAGCAATAGTGTTCTTAGTGGATAATCCATAGGATTATAAACAAAACTTTCTTTAATATCAGCGAATGTTAATAAGCTTATTTTGCTTATAAAAAACTGATTATCCATAGCATTATTTTTGGTGTAGAGGGCGAGAGGATATGTTTTTAATCCATCGCACTGAAATAGCGGCACTGTTTTTACTATAATCTGATCATCATTTGGATCTTTTATCTCTAAGTTCGTGCTTTGTATTTCTTTTGATTCTCTTGTGTGTAATAGTGCCGTGTTATACGAGGTACTTTTTATATGATCTGGTTGTAACAGTTCATGAAAAAAAATGCTCATGGCAGGTTTTATCCGTGCTTCTTGTTCTTGAGGGATAATGTTAAAGAGCCGTGTTAAATCTTCAAGCAATAGGATGTTAAATGCCTCTTGTTTAATGTTAAGTTCCGGCAGCAATAAAGTAATAGTTTTATGGGAACTTTGAGCAATGGTTGCAATAAGGGCGAGAATACGCACTAAAACAGGATGCGTGACTTCTTTTTTTTGTAATCGCGCTTCTAAATAATTTTTTAGGAATAACCCATCAATGTTAAAAAAAATCGTGTCGGATGCTACAAGATCCTGTTTGCTAACGTTATAAAATGGCTTAAAGAGTGGGTTAAAACCCGCAGAACGAGCGAGGGTAAATAACGAATCATAACAATAAGGATTATTAAACCCCGTATCAATAAATAATAATGTTTTTTCGCTCAAGGGACATTCTTGGGCCATAGTTATAGCAGAAAAAGAAAACACTGAAAATAACAACAGTTTTTTATTATACACACTATTTCCTTAGAAAAGTAAATCTAGCTTTATGATACAAGATTAACTTTTCTAATTGCAATAAATATGAATAATTGTTTTTATTTTTATTTCGCCACGGGGAGTTTTGATATTTAATTGCAAAAATGTGCTTTTATGGCAAAGTAGTTTGCGAAAATTTGATGTTGTAGAATAACAATATCATTATGAAATCGGATATCTTAGTAAGAAAGGCAGATTTTGAAGTTACGTTATTATATGATTGCTTTTACCATTGTGTGTATAACCGATACTCAAACAATGGATGCTCCACAAAAATTAGACGTAGCAAATATAAGCACGGTTCGCAGAGGGGAAAATAAAAAAGAGATATGGTATAGTGCGGATTTGTTTCCGGTAGATGGCTTTAAAATTATGGTGGCTCATAAATGTAAAATTGATATCGAAGAACGTAAAGCTGGTGATATCAAATGTTGGAAAGAACGTCCTTGGCACTATGAGCCTATATCTGATGAATATTTTGACTTCCTAGAAAAAGAATATGAGCAACGAAAAAATAAATAAAGAAAAATTTTTTAGGCAACATTAAATTTTGTTCAGTTCCCACTGTTCTTCTAAATAGGCAATTAATTCCTCAACAATTCTTTCTTTTTGTTCTTCCGTCAATGGCGAGCGCACCATATAGGAAACAAATTGTTGAATACCGGCGAGCATAAGAAAGAGTTGTGATTTAACATGGGAAATATTGTAGCGATCAATTAAAATGCTTGCGACTGCCGTTAAAATGCCCACGCCTGAAGTGATGAGCATCGCGTCGCGTGCTTCATCACTCAATTCCTCTTCTTGTTGTGTTGATGGTTTTTGTTCGTTTTGCTTTGGTTTCTTGGCGGCATGGATAACATCTGTGCCAAAAAGTAATGGCAATAAAATATATATATAAACAATTTTCATACACTCTCTCCCTAATAAATTATTTCAACTTAACGCTAATGCGATGAAACGTAATAAAACAAGGACGTCATCCCGAGGCGTTAGCCGTGGGGATCCAAACTTTAATTAATTCCTTAAAGGAACTAATTTTATAATTGGATTGCCACGCATGCGCTCGCAATGACAACTTTGTTTTTAATACGCATTTCCTGCGGAATAGCTAGATTGCGTTTGGCGTTATTTAAATTAATCTTAGAAACTTGATATTTGCTAAGTCAAGGAAGATGCTGTGATTATTCTTGTGAAATTAACGTGGGTTCAGGAAGAGAATCGTGAAAGATCAAAACTTGTAAAATACGTTTGTGGCTCGCCTTATGCACTTGAAAATAATAATGCTTATATAAAATGCGCTCGCCTTTGTTGGGTAAATGTTGCAACTGTTCCGTTAAAAATCCGCCCAAGGTTACTGCGTTGGTGCTAAAAGTAATATCAAGGAGTTCTGATAAACTTTTTAAATCAACGGAAGCATCGACAAGCCAACCGCCTTCTTGTAAAGGAATAACTTTTTCAGTTACTTCTTCATATTCATCGCTAATTTCACCAACAATTTCTTCAAGAACATCTTCAAGACTTACAAGGCCCGTGATGCTACCATATTCATTAATAACAATGGCCATATGCATGCGTTGTTGCCTGAATTTGCGTAGCAACTGATTGATTTTCATGCTTTCGGGCACAAAAAGAATCGGTCGCACAAGATCATGCAGTGATTTATGATGATCATGTGAAAGAAGGGCAAAAATATCCTTTTGATATAACATACCAATAATATTTTCTTGGTTTTCTTCATACACAGGCAAACGAGAAAACTGATATTTTGAAAACATGGCGAGTGCATCAGGAATGCTTGCCGTTGCATTAATCATAATGATATCAACGGCGGGTACCATAATTTCCCGCACTTCCTTGCTGCCAAAGTTAAAAATACTTTGGAGCATCTCAGTCTTTTCTGTTTCTATGAGACCTTTTTTGTTAATGTAATCGATTAAGAATCGTATCTCACGCTCAGAAGTAACGGCTTCAGTTGACTCACTTGAACCGCCAATGAATCTGACAAAGAAATTTGAAATGTGGATGAGCAGACTGACAAAAGGATACATGACAAAATAGGTAATATTAGTGACCCATAATACTGATTTGAATAGCTTTTCACCATGTACTTTTGCAACATTTTTAGGCACCACTTCACCGATTACTAAAATAAGAAACGTACCAATACCGATGCCTAATGAGAACCCTAAGCTTGTCGATAACTTCAGCGAGGCAAACACTCGTTCCATGATGTTGGTAATCAACGCAGCTGCCGTTACATTGGCTAGGCAGTTAGCAATCAGAATGGTGACCAGTACTTGATGAGGATTATTTTCGAGGGTATCAAGCAGTGCTGCGTATCGTGTCGTTCCGGTGGCAATTTCTTTTAATTTAAAAAGACGGAGCGCGGTAATACTTGTTTCAATAAATGAAAAAAGAGCACAACCAAGAAGTGAGAGAAAAAAGAGCGCAAATTCTCCATACAACAAACTAACTTGATCTGGTTCCATTGTTCCTTAAATATCCTTTTTTAAACGAGTCTCTATTATTCGATCGAGTCATTAGCAATCGTATCAAATTCTTTATCAAAAAACGATTCTAATTTTTTACTGCGGGAAGGATGTCGTAATTTACGTAATGCTTTCACTTCAATTTGACGAATACGTTCACGAGTAACAGAAAAATCCTTACCAACTTCTTCAAGGGTATGCTCAGAAGCAACATCAATCCCAAATCTCATTTTTAACACTTTTTCTTCACGCGGCGTCAATGTTTTAAGAACTTCACGCACGCGTTCTTTCAAATCATTGCTGCTTACCGTGTCAGCGGGTGAAAATTCATCTTCATTTTCAATGAAATCTTTAATGAATGCATCTTCGCTATCACCAACGGGTGTTTCAAGAGAAATTGGTTCTTTAGAGATTTTGATAATATTTTTGATCTTTTTCTCATCAATATTAAGCTCTTTTGCAAATTCAGCATGACTTGGCTCGCGACCATGTTCTTGGATAAACGTACGCTTAATTTTGTTAATTTTATTAAGCGTTTCAACCATGTGCACTGGCACGCGAATTGTACGTGATTGATCGGCAATTGCACGAGTTATGGCTTGACGAATCCACCAGGTTGCATAGGTCGAAAATTTATACCCTCGTTCAAATTCAAACTTTTCAACTGCTTTCATTAAGACCAATAGTTACCTTCTTGAATTAAATCAAGGAAATGTAACCCGCGGTTAATATATTTTTTGGCAATATTAACCACAAGACGCAAGTTTGCTTTGGCAAGATCATCTTTGGCACGTTTATCTTTATCTTGGCCATGTCTAAGTTGTGCATAATATTTGAAGATGAGCGATTGAGGAAGGCCCATTTCGCCTTCAATTTTTTTAATAGCTTTGTAGGCGCCACGAATATTTTTTTCGCACTCTTCTTTTTCAAGCGGATCAACGTTTTTTGCTTGTTTAAAATAGGCGAGTTTTTCTTCGTTCTCTTTGATGATGGTCAGTTTTTCTTGAATCTTTAAAACAGCTTTTTCAATTCTATTGCCAAGCTTTTTGATCAATTTGTTGGCAACTTTGATTGATTGAATTGTTTGGGCAATGAGCTTTTTGTTCTCTTTGACCTTATCAAGCATCTCTTTCTTTTTTGCATCAGTATCGAGATTGCCGCGGTAGTGGCGATAAATTTTTTCTTCATTGCCAATTAAGTCTTTGATTTTTTGGATGGTGGCTAGAAGAGCATCTTTTTCTTCTTGCACTTTTGGCAAATTTTCCTGATCAAATTCAGAGAACTGAATGACATCCTTTAAAGGAAGGGTGCCTTTTTGGATACGTTCGCCAATTGACACAAATTCTTTATGGATAAATGGAAATTGTGAAATAGCTTCAATTGACTCGCGTTTACCTGATGCGATCTGTTCGGCAATAATTGATTCTGTTTTTTTATTTAAAAGAGGAATTTTACCAATGTCGCGCAAATAACATTTAACACCGTCGGCAATTTGTGCAGAACTTGCAGCTTCTCGAATTGCTGCCGTTCTATCTTCATCGCTGTCAGCTTCGTCTTCTTCTTCGACAAGTTCTTCATCAGCTTCAATATCTAAAGAATTTTCAAGTTTTTCTTTAAGATTTTTACCTTTAAGTGGCTCATCATCTTTTTCAAAACCATCAATATCAGGCGAGTTTGCTTCAAGCTCTTCTTGCATGAGAAGTTCAATATGCTCTTTATCAAAAACGCGCATCAGATTATTTGTTTCTACATCAGTCAATTGGAATTTATGACTAAATTCCATGACTTCTTCATAGGTCAAAAATCCACTCTTTTTACCTTTGGCAATGAGTGGTTCTATAAGACCCTTTTTAAATTCAGATTTTACACCGAGCGCTTCCCCTACGACAGGGTTGAGTGTTTCTTCCTCTTCATGCGCTTGTTGCGCGGTAGGTTTCGGCGCTACGATCTTTTTTTTCGGTGCTAATTTTTTGCGAGTATCAATATCTTTTGCTTTGCCTTTTAGCGTGGTTTTTGGACTAGCTGTTGCGCTACTCTTTGCACTGCTCTTTGGGCTGACTTTTTTTGGGCGGCTCTTTATACTCGCTTTTGAACGGGCTGCGCTTGTTTTTTTTGATGCTACTTTTTTCGACGCTGCTTTTTTTGCTACTGTTTTTCTTGCTACAGCTTTTTTCGATGCTACTTTTACTTTTTTTGATTTAATTTTTTTGCTCATGTGTACCCCTAGTTAACGTACGTTTGAGATGTTGGAAATCTTCTAATAATTTTTTTACTTTCTGCTCGTTACCTTCTTTATGTGCTTTTGCGAGGTTTAGTTTAAGCATATTCACCCTCGCTTTCCATTGGCTTTTGGCAAAATGCTCAAAAAGCTGCATAAAACTTTGCGTATCATCATAGGTTTGATACGTGAATAAAATTTTATTGGTAAGCTCCCCCTGGGCTGGTGTTAAACGTTCAAAAAACTCAGCAAAATCAAAGGGTGCAGCTTCTTCTTTTTTCTCAAGCAAGATCGTAAGAATTTCCTGTAAAGGTGAACTAAAAGACTCAATAATGGTGTGATCTATAGGTGCCGGTAACTCCATTATGTTATTTACTATAACAGAAAATAATTTTTTTTCCAAATCAGATATTCTTTTCAGGGAAATTGACTCAGCTTTTGGAGCTGTTTGCGCCGGCGTATCCTGGGTTGGCGCCGGTTCAACTTTGTGGCTTAAGCGTGCTAGCTCAGTTTTGAGCGTGGTACAGGGTATAGCAAACGCTTTCGATGCAGTCTGTAATAAAAAATCCTGTTTGAGCGGTTCTAGATGGGCCACTAGCGAGAGTAAATTTTTAGTGCTCTGCATCTTGTCTTGTAAGGTTTTTTGATAAAAGTCCTGTCCTAAGTGCTGAATATAGAACATAAAGATGTCCTGAGCTTGGCTCACAAGGGAGTGTAGGTCGCCTTTTTTTGCCAACAGTGAGGCAGGATCTTCCCCTATAGGCAATCGAACGATTTTAAGATCAATATTGACCTGCCAGGCAAAATCAGTAAGGCGGAGCATGGCTTTTTGGCCTGCTATATCACCATCAAACAGAACATAGAGGACTTGGCAATAGCGTGAAAGGACTTTCAAATGTTCTAAATTACAAGCAGTACCAAGGGTTGCCACCGTGTTGGGAAAGCCGTGTTGCACCATGGCGATACAATCGATATAGCCTTCTACTAAGAAAGCGCTGTTACTTTGCTGAATATGTTTTTTGGCAAGTTCAAGGCCAAAGAGCAAGGACCCTTTTGAAAAATAGGGATTTTCCTTGGAATTATAATATTTGGGGCGGGTATCCTGCGGTTTGAAAATTCTCCCCCCAAATCCACAATGGCGACTAAGATGATCTTTTATGGGAAAAACGATACGATCCTCTAATGAAGAAAAAATAGTGCCTTTAGTTACGCCAACAATGTTAGCAGTAAGAAGATCATCAAGTAAATAATTCTGCGTTTTGGCATAATCAACGAGTGACTTGAGTGCATATTGGCCACTCGGAAAGAAACCGAGCATGAAATGAGCGATCATATTTTTTTCTATCCCTCGGTGAGCGAGATATTCCAGAATATGAGGCGAGCGCATGAGCTGATTGTGGCACCACGCGGCCGTGTGCGCACACAAATCCCAGTACTGTTTTTTTTCATCGGTGTGTGCACTCGTTTTGTGCTGGCGATCTTTTGAGCGCAATTCTTCAGGTACGGTTAAAGAAAACCGATCAATAAGATATTCTGAAGCTTGCAGCGCGGAGCAATTTTCCACTTTTTCAATAAATGCGATAGCATCACCACCAATGTGACATCCAAAGCAGTAAAAAATATTACGATTCGGGCTTACCGTGAACGAGGCCGTTTTTTCTGTGTGCAGTGGGCAGCAGCCTTTCCAATAATGGCCCGCTTGTTTGAGCGTTGTATAAGCACTGACAACTTCTAGGATGGCAACATTGCTTTTTACAAATTTAAAGAGGCTCATGAGCGTACGCTTGAAGAAGGCCGGAACGTGATGAAATAAAAGTAGACTGCGGCACTGAACATAAGAAAACATGCAAGTAGTTGATAAGGGGAACCAAAGAAACCGATACCGAATGATTGATCACCTCGAAAGAGATCGGTGATATATCGTTCAGTTGCCATGAAAAGAATATATAAGCTCACCAGTTGCCCGTTCTTTTTGCAGATTGGTGCAAGAAGAAATTTTAGAAGACAAAAAATACCGAACAATAGTAGTGCACTATACAGCTGCGTTGGATGTAATGGGATATGTAATGGCGCGGTACATGCTTCATGATAATAGGTAACCGCCCATGCAACGCTCGTTGGTTTTCCATAACAACAACCGGCAAGGAAACATCCTATGCGTGAAATACTTTGTAATAATGGAGCATAGATTGCGATTAAATCTAAAAAAGGTAGTAAAGCGATACCATTTCTTTTTAAATACCATGGCGCAACACAGAGGACGCCGATCAATGACCCGAGCACCGCAAAACCGCCATGCCAAAAGGAAAAAAAATCTTGGATGCTATACGTACCATCAATTAAAAAATAGAGTATGCGGCCACCAAGTATAGCGCTGATTATGCCAATAATTAGCACCCAATGGAGTTGCTCTGTTGATATAATTTTTGCTCTACGGGGATCTCGTGTGACAAACCATGTAAAAATACCGATCGCACACGCAATCATAGTGCCATAGCTATTAATATAGATAGGACCAAAGAGATGCATTATTTTTGGATACATAATTTTTTCTCAAAAATGAAAATTGGCATATATATGACCTCGACCTTAATAGGCTTACACCAAACCCCGTGTCTTCCCGAGGAGCGGTCCTTCTTCGCCAAGGCTTCGCAGGATCCGCAACGAAGCGCCTGTTCGACGTAGCTTGCCAAGTCGGAAGACATGGATAAGCGAAGGCGGAACGTGGGGATCCAGAACTTTAATTAATTCCTTTAAGGAGTTAATTCTATAAGCTGGGTTGCCACGCCCTTTAACAAGGGCTCGCAATGACAATTCTGTTTTCAATGTTTATTTTCCCCTTTGGGAGAAATTTTGGTTCACTGACATTCTCATTCTAAGAATATAAGATTTTTTTCAAGAAGCAATTGAACAATCTTTAGATATCTCGAAAAGTAACTAATTCAGCCTGAGCAATTATCACTTTTTCAGGTTTCTTCCAATCAAAGGTAGGAGTAATCTCTTTAAGATTCGTAGGTACTTTGTAGGTAATTTCTTTAGTGCCCTTGTGGTAGACAATCCCTTTAACATCAAACTGATAGCTGAAGGTTACTTGTAAGGTATCATCTTGATTCATGGCGATGCTCGATGTATCGAGGGTACAAATTTTTTCATCTTGCAGTTTGATCACCGGATGATTATTAAAACTGACTGAAAATTGAGTCGGCACTCGTTCACCAAGATAATGGTAGGTAATCATATTTTTGGTAATGCCATTACAAACGTCGATCGTTCGTGGAGATTTTTTTTCTTCTTTTTTTGCATCAAGATGCGTTACCTTAATGGAGGGATCAGACTTCTCTGATGTTTTCTCGGGATCATTCTGAGCAACGACAACGGGGATTTTGATACATGCGGAAGGTTTTGCCGGTGTTGATTTTTCTTGTGCATTTGATTGCACTACTACGATGTTTTCGTGCGAGTTATTACTTTTTTCTTTTTTTTCTGCAACTTCAATAAGTTCTTTAGCTTTTTTGCAATGTAGTGAAAAAGCGCTCAAATACAATAGCAATACAGTAAAAATTTTAATTTTATTATTGATATTCATAAAATCCTCACACATTAGGTTTTTATGAAGCTTACCAAAAACAATGGTCTGATATCAAAAGAATTTATTTATTTAAGCTGGAACTTAGCTTTAATAATCTTGCTCAGCTCAGTTTTAAAAATATTTAAATCTTCAGTGCTGAAAAGTACAAAATATACATCGTGTACTGGCGATCGTTTATTATTTTGAGCGTACTCAATAATTGTATCTAGGGCAACTCTAGCTGCTTCAGGTTTTGGATAGCCATAAATTGCGCTGCTAATAAAAGGAAAGGCAATTGAGGTAAGATTATTTATTTCCGCAATATCCATACTGGTAGAATAGGCATTGCTTAATACTGTTGCGGCTTCCTTTTTATTCTTATAATCTTTATAAATTGGCCCAACAGCATGAATAATATTTTGGATGCCTTCAGATTTTAAGCCATAGCTTTCAGTAATTACTGCATCACCAGGTTCAACACCATGCGGATATCTGTTTCCAATTTCACGCGTTAAAAAATCTTGTCTCTTGATGTCAGCAGCTTTAAAAATAGAACCGCAGACGCCACTTCCGCGTCCCAACTCCTTATTAGCAGCATTGACGATTGCGTCAACGGTAATGCCATTTTCACTTTGTAATTTTGTAATATCACCTTGTAGCAAATGAATAGTAATAGTATTGACTTTAAAAGTATCATAATTTACTGCCTCAGCTCGTTTCTTAGGTATGTCTTGTCCTGAGAGCTTTTGAGCAAGAGCGTCTAATGATTGAGATAAGGTGTGAAGTTCATTTTCTACTGCGAATGCTGTTATGCCACATAAGAATATGCATAGGCTTATTATTTTTTTCATGTGAATCCTTTTGTGATAAAACTTTTTAAAAGATTAAAAAATATGATCTTGTATCGCCAAGTCATGCTATTGCAAAATACACAGAGAACATTTCTCCGAAGGTGCATGATTATTTTTACAGGGCGGTGTATCAACCGCGCCATAGTGTTCAAGTAACATTAAAAGTTTTAAATCAGGATATTCCCATCCCTTTACGAGGGTATAAGGAGTATCGCCATATTTTTCTCGTTGGTTTGGATTAGCGTCATTCTTTAAAAACATTTCTATAAGTTTATGCTTTTTGTGAATGACTGCTGTAACAAGTGGTGTCGTTTCACGAATGTTGGGATTAGCAGTACCATAGTAATTTACATTTGCTCCAAGTGAAAGCAACATACCGCAAAGAACTTTTCTCTTGCTACACTCTCTATAGCGACTTAGCTGAATAAGTCCCGTGTCGAGATCATTATGGCAATGATTGTTAAGAATCCACGCGAGGCTATCAAAGATATTGAGCGCTTTTGGAACAACTTCATTTGGTTCATTGGTGTCCTGCGCGGTGAGCTCATCAAATCTTTTTATTTTTTTTTTATTAATACGTTCTACTTTTTCTTTCAGAGTAGGCGGTGCATACAATTGAAATGCGGATCTAATATCATTGCTTAAAGAGCCAATAGGAGAGGAGAATAAGTTTTTAATTGCTTTGATTAAATAATTATCTTGCGGTGAATGTAATTTTTTAAATGCCTGAAGGCCTTCAATAATGTCTGGAGATAAAGGAGTATCTTTTGTAAGCGTTTGCTTTATAACGATATTGAGACATTTTCTTTTGAGAGTGCTGAATCGTGTGTATTCAGATGGACCAGTTTTCTCTTGCATGCCACTCAGTGGCAAAAGTATCAATGTTGTGCCAATTACAACAATACTATTTATAAAAAAACTATTTTTCATGAGCTTTTATTATTTATTTTTTAAACTTTCTTTAGTTTTAAAAATTAACAACGAAATAGCTGCTGGTGTCATGCCGGGTATTAACATTGCTTGAGCAATTGTCGCTGGCTTATGTTTTTGCAACTTTTGCTTTAGTTCAGTTGAAAGTCCAGGCATATCACCATAAAAATTTTCTGAAGGCAGTATCATTGTTTGATACTGTTTGGTTTTCTCAATTTCTTTTTCTTCGCGCTTTAAATAAGGTTCGTAGCGAATATCTGCCCAGACTGTTTGTAAGGTGCGTTCAGACAAGGTACCCCCCGTGTATTCCACTAACTTTTGCTTGTTCTCTTCTTGATTCCCCAACAATTCAAGAATCTTACAACTATTTTTACCTGCGCGCAGATTAGAAATAGTGTCATGAACAAGATCCTTTTCTTGTTTGATTGAATTATAAAGCTCTTGATTGATTAAGCCTAAGTTATAACTCATATCAGCAAGTCGCAGAAAGACATTATCTTGTCGCAAGACAAGGCGTCGTTCAGCGCGTGAGGTAAACATTCTGTAGGGCTCATCAACACCGAGTGTGACTAAATCATCAATCATAACTCCAATATACCCTTGTGTGCGGTCAAGAATAAAGGGTTCTTTGTTATGCGCTTTCAAATGTGCATTGATACCGGCCATGATGCCTTGACCCGCAGCTTCTTCGTAGCCTGTCGTTCCGTTAATTTGTCCTGCTAAAAATAATCCAGGAACTTTCTTTGTTTCAAGCGTATGAAGTAATTGATGGGGAAGCACAAAATCATATTCAACGGCATACCCGGGTCGCACAATGATTGCTTCTTCAAACCCAACAATTGAGCGCACCATTTTAAGTTGTACATCGAGTGGCAGTGATGTTGAAATACCGTTCGGGTATATTTCTTCACTCGACGCGCTTTCTGGTTCAACAAATACGTGATGCGAGGTTTTTTCAGGAAAACGAGCGATCTTATCTTCCACCGAAGGGCAATAACGAGGGCCGATTCCTTTAATGTTACCGCTATACATTGCTGAAAGATGAAGATTCGAGCGAATTATTTCATGGGTTGTTTCATTGGTGTAAGCAATATAACAATTACGAGAATTTTTTACTTCGTGCGGATAAAATTCAAAAAGATGGGTAAGGTTATCAGGTTGTTGAAATTCTAATTTTGAAAAATCAATGCTTGAGCGTAATAAGCGGGGTGGTGTACCAGTTTTTAGACGACCTACGGTTAATCCTAAGGATGCGAGAAATTCTGAAAGATGTGGCACGGCTTCATCGCCTTGACGGCCCGCTGAATAATTATGTTTGCCAATATGAATGAGACCATTCAAAAAAGTGCCGGTGGTTAAAATAACGCTCGGCGCAGAATAGGACATTCCCTCGCGTGTAACAACACCGCACACGTTTCCATCTTTGGTAAGGAGCAAACGCTCGACCATGCTGCTCAAAAGCGTGAGGTTTTCTGTTTTTTCTAGAATTTCTTTGCTTAATTTATTATAGGCATGCTTATCAATTTGTAAGCGGAGCCCCTGCACAGCAGGCCCTTTTTTTGTATTAAGCATGCGTGCTTGAAGATATGTTTGTGTGCACATTTGTGGCATGAGGCCACCCAAAGCACTAATCTCAAAAACAATATGGCCTTTGCCAACACCGCCAATTGCGGGATTGCAGGCCATATAACCAATTTTATCTAAATTAAGCGTAAGTAATAACGTTCTTGAGCCTAAACGTGCGGCTGCATATGCTGCTTCAATGCCGGCGTGGCCGCCACCAACAACAATAACGTCAAAATCATGTGAAGTGTTTTTGTTCATAAATGTGGTAAGTGTAAAAAAAGTCCCTAGGAAAACTAATGATCCTAGGGACAATTGTAGCCAAAGCTAAGCTATATAGCAACATATTTGCAAACAGTTACCCAGTAACTATTTGCAAATTTCTCCATTTCCCCTATATCGTTTGGGAAGTTTTTAAAATTGATAGCGTATATTATTACGAGACTCTCATCCGACGAGTGATACCAGTTAAGAGTACACCGAGTGTTGCTTCTTTTGGTAATAGTTGATTGTAGTTATATAAGGCAGTACCAGCGGAAGCAGGATTGGTTGCTTTACGAGCAGCTTCTAATGCTGCTACAAAGCCTTCAAAACTGAGTTTTGGATAGTTCGTCTTGAAATATTCAGTAAGATACTCTTTATGGAGTTTTACTTTTGCAAGGACCGAATCGATAAATTGTACATAGGTACGCTTATCGTTAAAATCCTTGATGCAGGCAACGAATTCTGCAACGATTTCTTCTTCTGGCTTTTGGCTTGCTATTGAATCAACAGCGTACGTTGTTGTACTCAGAAGCATGAGGGTGCTTATCAGAGTTGCATAGAATAGTTTAGTATTAATTGATTTCACGATGATTTCCTTTCTAAGAGATTGGATATTTCAAATTTTATACTATTTTTTTCTCTATCTTTAGTTTAAACTGCTGACTGATATTGTCAAAAGGGGGTAGTTTTCAGGTTAAAACGGGTGTTTTTCACGATTTTTTTGACTAAAAACTAGACGATTTATTTCACACATTCACGATATTTTCTTGCAAAGAAGGTATTTCATGCTATATCATTTAGCGCTTTATTTCAAACAGAATATTTCTTGGTTAAACGTCATTCACTATGTGAGTTTCCGTGCTATGGCAGCACTTCTCACTTCATTATTAACCTCATTTATTTTTGGTAATTATTTCATAGAGAAATCTAAACTTTTTTTTCGCTCAGCCGCTCGTGAATATACCCCTGAACATCACAAATTAAAGAATAATATGCCTACCATGGGGGGTATTTTTATTTTAACCGTTGTCGTGGTTAATTCCTTGCTCTGGTGCAATTTGCTACATCACGAAGTGTTTATTATGCTTGCATGCTTGCTTGGTTTTGGGGGTATTGGTTTGTGCGATGATCTGTATAAAATTCATAAAAAAAAGGGGTTAAGCGCATCACATAAGCTTTATTTACAGCTTCTTGTAGCAGGTATTATTGCTCTCTTATTGGTTTTGCATGGCGCGGATTTGAGGCTCAGTTTTCCTTTTTTTAAGAACTTTAATCCGTATTTAGGGGTACTCTTTATTCCATGGGTTATGCTGGTGTTAATAGGATGTAGCAATGCGGTGAACCTCACTGACGGGCTTGATGGGCTTGCCATTAGTTCCCTGATTCCAAACTTTGCTCTTTATAGCATCATGTGTTATGTAGCAGGCCATTACATGTTGGCTACCTATTTGCATATTCTGTATGCGGGTACGTCAGAAATAACGATTATTGGCACGACGTTGGTAGGCGCGTGCCTAGGCTTTTTGTGGTATAACACCTATCCTGCGCAAATTTTCATGGGAGATGTAGGTTCATTAGGACTTGGAGCAGGATTGGCGCTTATGGCAGTGATGGCAAAGCAAGAATTACTCTTAATAGTTTCTGGTGGTTTATTTGTTATTGAAGCATTATCAGTCATTATACAAGTATTCTCATTTAAACTGCTAAAAAGGCGTATTTTCAAAATGGCGCCCATTCATCATCATTTTGAATTACTCGGTTGGCAAGAATCAAAAATTACCGTCCGATTTGCTATTATTTCTCTTATTCTTTGCTTACTGGCATTAATGACATTAAAAATGCGTTAAAGTTTTTCATAGCAATTTTTTATTTGACCGCAAGCATATTTCTGCTATCAATCGTAACGGTAAATTTCTTTTTTGTAGGATTAGTTATTCGTTTAGGTGGAATTTTCATCTGGCCATGATCAGAAGGTATTTCCAATTTAAGAGCATTTTCATGTTTAGGGTTTTCAATCTCATACGCCATATTGTCTTTTTTTACTGACATTGTTTTGTGTGGCGGTATGATAACCATATACCCATCTGCAGCTTTACAGGTTTTATCATTTTTATCACATACATGGGTGCACAAGACTGAAACTTTTAATGGGTAGCCAGTTTTATTAGTAATGCGATTAGAATAGCCTTCTTTAGCATATAGAGTAACACTACTAAATAACACAAGTAGGCTTAATACTGTTTTTTTCATAGTATTTCCCTTGTTATCGTGGTTGTATCTTCATGACGTTGCCAGGAGCTAAACTGATAGTAAAATTTTTTGGCGTCTTATCAAGATCTGAATACGGTACATCATAACTAAGCGGTGCATAGGTTAGGGTACCCTGTTGTTCAGCTGGGAACTTTACATGAAGCGTGTTTTTAAGGCCATGCTCTGTTGATACAGTTTGTGGAGATATGCTTTTAACGGCATTAATATCTGACATGGCTATTGTTTGACCAGCACTCACTCTTAGGATTAAAACATTCCCTGAACTCGTGCATTTGGTTTTTTCAGGTGCTGGCGTAACGTTGTTACAGTTGAGTGTGTATTTAACCTTAACTTCGATATTTTTTTTGGTGTTGTTGGTGATTTTTCCTTGAGTCCAGCGCAGTGCAACCCCACTCGTAGCACTCAATGCATTAAAGCTCCAGCTACATGTTACTAGCAATACAATTATTTTTTTCATAGTTCCCCCTTTAATAAATATACTGTCAGCTTATCACAGTGCTTTTGTGGGGTGCAATATTATCGTTGTGGATAATAATTGGCAAAGAGTCTTGCTTGGTCAGTAATGGGAAGAAGGTCGAGGATTTTATAGCAGATTGGAGCTCCAATGAGTGTGCTTGAAAGCAATCCTCCGACGGTCCAGGCTGTTTGTTTAGGATAACGGTGTACACAGAAATTGGCGAGGCTACCGCCGGCAAAGCTTGAAAGAAGACCGAGGGCTATATATGACGTTGAGTCATGAGAGGTTTTTGAGACGTTGCAGAATGCAGCGAGAATTAAGCCAGAAGTAGCCAGGCCAAGGCCATAGCCACCGAAGCTTTTACCAAGCATGGTAAGGGCCGTTTCCTTCTCTGCTTTCTTCTCTGTCCTTCTAGTAGATTTTACTTCTGGTTCTAATATTCTTTCCGGAACGAGAGTTGTCAGGGTTTCTGGTTCCAATATTCTTTTTGGCACCAGATCAGCATATAAAGGAATGCTTGTTAAAAACAAGCATATAAAAATTGACAATGCGTAACAATTCTTGAAGTCCATAGGTAAAAACCCCCATTTTTAAAGAATATTCTATGGGCAGTATAGCATAAAAAAAATGATTTGAAAATCCTATTAGATATTATTTGGGCATGGCTTCTATTGGGCAATACAAGGGGCAAAAAGTAACGATTTATCGGTTTGACATTCCGTTTTTTAAAGATATGATTTTGGTGAATTTTCAAGACCACTATTTACTAAAGGAGAGTCGATATGAAACTGAAAAATTTATTTACTGTTTTTTCTCTGGTGCTATGTACTAGCACCTATTCAATGGACTTAGAACAATTAACCGATCCAAAACAAATGGTAGATGAAATTAAGAAAATTGCTCTTAAGGGCTCAACAGATCCTTATGCCTATAGAATTGATGAAAAGGATTTACATACTGCCGCAGTTTTATACGCACGTTATTATATTGTTGGACAACTAGATGCTGCTTGTTGTTACGATTCTGGGACAAGAGGGTGTTTTAAACGTTACACCGAAGAACAACCTTTTTCTCAAACAATAATACGGCGTTTGTCGAGCGAAGAACTTAAGCGAATCTTTCAAGAACAACGTGCTTGGGCTGAAGAAAAAGTAGAAAAAGATGCTATGCAACATACATTATGGTATATAGAAGGTTATAGCTTTGATTCTTTCGGGGATGTGCCAAGAGCAATAATCATTCCTGAAGCACAATGGAAAGAAAAACGCAAAGCTGTATTAGCAGAATTAAAGGATGAATTTAATATTCAATAAAATCAGAGTACATCCGAAAATAGATTGATTTCATGCTCTGGCCATTGCATAAGGTGGCGGAGCATGATTAGTTTTTATGGGTGCTCTGTATATTTTTTGTGCTAAAGTACATAAACAAACCGAAAATAATAATACCACTAAAAACGCCAAAAGCACCAAAGCCATTTAAATAGAAGTTTCGTACACAGAGTGCGATGAATAGCAAACAGCTTGCGATGGCGCTGTTGCAAATCCACGGGTGGATGATTTGATAGTTATTTGCGCGGTTATAAACCAGTAACCCGATAATACTGAGCACATACGCAACTGAACAGCCCAAAACACTAATTTGTTGTAACACAACTACCGCTCCCTTAGAAATGAACAAATAAAGCAAGCAAAAAAATGCTTCAATGATAACGCACGCCATGGGAATAGCGTGTGCATTCAAACGAGCGAGTGCACCAGAAAAAAACGTGTGTTTATGTTTGGCGAGTGCATAAAGATTCCAATGATTGCTGAACAAAATGCCATAACTGCCGCCGAGTGCAGCGAATGCAACGGCAAGAGAAAGCAATGAAATAAGCAGCGGCATGTAGGTTGAACCTAACGGCAAAAGATGTGAAAGCAACGCGGGGAAGATGCCAAGAAAGTTAGTTTGATGTTGCAGCGTATCACCGGCCGTTAGATAAAAGAGCAGTTGATAGATGATTGTTATAACGACGACCACGCTATAGGATAAAAAGAGCACCCGCGGTCCATTTACTTTTGCATTTTCCAAAGAACCACTTAATGAACAACATGCTTCAAATCCCGAGAATGCAAAAAGTACTAGGGGAAGTGTTGTTGGAATGCCGCTCCATTGCAAACTCGCTGCAGGCATTGACCAGAATTTATAAAGATATAAACAACATCCTATGGTAAATAGGATTGGCGTAATTTTAAAAAAAATAAACGCATACATAATGTTTTTACCTGTTTTCATGTGCCATGCATTCAACAGCGTAAACAGGATGATGATAATGACATCAAGTGCAAAAGGGTTCAACGAAAGTGTTGGAAAAAGTGAAAGAAAGAGTGTTGAGAAAATATGAATAAGCAATGCTGCAGACGCGAGTTTTCCAGTAAAGTATGCCCACGCGCTCAAAAATCCATAAAACGGGTGCATTGTTTTTGTTGCGTACGCATAAAAACCGCCATCAGGAAAATACTGCATCAAGCGTGCCATTGAAATAATGAGTGGCAATAAAATGACGCCAACAATACAATAACTCAAAAAACCGAGCGAACCAGCTAATTGAGCGAGTGAAAGCGTATTAACAAAAATGCCAGCACCAAACATGACATTTAAATTGACGAGCAATGCTGACCAAAAAGAAAGTTTATGATGGTGTGACATAAGTACCTTACAAAATAATGAGAATTCGATGTATATGACTGTGCCGTAGGAAACGCATATTATAGAAAAAAAATGTCATTGCGAGCCCTGTTAAGGGCGTGGCAACCCAGATAATAAAATTATTTCATATAAGGAATGTATTGAAGTTCTGGATCCCCACGTCACTACGTTCCTCGGGAAGACATTCTTGCTAATTGTATAATTTATATCGAATTCGCGTTAAATACAATATTACCTTATGAAGTGTGCCATGCCAAATATAATGCAACAGATCCTGCCACAGCGGCATTAAGACTTTCGGTGTTTCCGGGCATTGGTAACGTGAGTTTTTGTTCACATTGTTCAATTACTGTTGCCGATAATCCATGTGCTTCATTGCCAACAACTAAAAGTGTATCTGATAATTTTAAATCTTCAGCTTTGTTGCCGCCTTGTACAACGAGTGCACACAATGATAATTGTTGTTTGTGTGCAAGCAAATCATGCCATGAAAGTTGAAAAATAGTAACGAGTGCAATAGTTCCTGCGCACGCTTGAATAACTTTCGGATGCCATGGATCAACCCCGCCGACAAAAACAACGGTCTTTTTTCCCATCGCTGCACAGGTGCGTATAAGCGTTCCAGCGTTTCCTGGATCTTGAATATCGACAAGCACAATACCGGGTGAAAGTTGTTCAGGTGAAGACTCCTGCGGCAATGAAAAAACTCCTACAATCCCACTTGGTGAACTTGTTGTGCTTATTTTTTTTATGATCGCTTCAGACACTTCTGTTACGTGTTCAGCTGAAGACAATTCTTGTGCTTCGTGAGCGAACTTAGGAACAACATAGAGCATCTGCAAGTTTGCACCGGCATCGATAAGTGTTGCGCACGTACGCAAACCTTCGGCGATAAAGCGCCGTTGTTCATAGCGATATTTTGCTTGAGCGAGCTGTGCAATAGATTTGATCTCTGGATTTTGCAGCGAACTGATTATTTTCATAACTCATGTTCTTGACTGCTATAGCAGCAAAGGGCAAAAAATATTTCTGCGAGATAATTTTTTTCAGATTGATGTTCATTTACTATATTAGGAGAAGAATTTTCTACATTAGCCAGTTCATAGACAAAGACTTCTTTTATGCCCGTAATGAATGGTCGAATTTGCTTTGGGTCTGCCGAAGGTTCAAACTTATAGTATATTGTTCTCTGATGAATCATGCCCTCTACTTCTCGATCCATTGTTCCTGGATCCATAGAATAAGCATTGTTAAAAATGATACACAGCAAGCTTAACCATAATGATGACGATACTATTTTCATAAAGCCTTTTCTTTAAAATTATCAAATTCTGTCATTGCGAGCGAATGCGTGGCAATCCAATTATAAAATTAGTTCCTTTAAGGATTAATTAAAGTTTGGATCCCCACGTCGCTTTGCTCCTCGGGATGACATTGCGTTCGCATATGTCACTATACCAAAAAACAATTTTTTTACGTTATTTTAGATTTCATCTAATAAAATTTTCTCTCGATACTCTTGCATACGCCGTATCATAAAATGAAGATTATGAATTGTGGCAAGAGAATATCCGGTTAATTCGTGCGCTTTATATAAATGATGAAGATAGGCAAGCGAGTGATGTTTACATACAAAGCACGCGCATGCATCATCAATGGGCCCGAGTGCATATTTATTACTGCCGTGTGTAATTTTAATATTGCCGCGTGAAGTAAATAAGAGGCCATGGCGAGCGCATCGAGTTGGGTGTGAACTATCAAACGTATCAATCCCCAAACGAACGGCACTATCAAGCGAGGCCAAGTCGCCAATCCCCAGTAAATGATTTGGTTTTTCAGTGGGGAGCAATGGCATAAGCTCAGTGAGCATAGCGATCATCTCTTCGCGATTTTTTCCCAAACTGCCGCCAATTGCGTGCCCATCAAAGGGAAGCGCTGCCAAAAAGGCACAGCTTTTCTTGCGCAATAACGGATCAACGCCACCATGAATCACGGAATACATCGCTTGATGTCGCGCGTCTTTTAGATGATGTTCAAGCGAGCGTTTTTCCCAGCGATGCGTACGCTCCAGGGATTTTTCGAGCGCGTGCTGATCAATATGATACGGGGGCAGTTCATCTAACGGGATAATAATATCAGCACCAAGATCTTTTTGTGCCTCAATGGACGATTCTGGCGTGAGCAAAAGTGGGCTGCCATCGCGGTATGAACGGAATAATACGCCTTCTTCAGAAATTTTAAGTACCGAACCATCTTGTTTTTTTGACCCTCGACTTTTCAGTTCATCATGTACGGTGCCGTACGCTAAGCTAAAAACTTGAAACCCACCCGAATCGGTAATAATGGGTGCTTTGCGATGCATAAAGGTATGTAATCCGCCGGCTTTCTTAATGATATCAGTACCCGGTTGCACCATTAAGTGATAGGTGTTGCAGAACATAAGCTGCAGGCCAAGTTGCTCGATCATGCTGCTGTCGAGTGCCTTTAGGCTTGCGTTCGTGCCGACCGCAACAAAGTTTGGCGTATCGATGATCCCATGAGCTGTGTGAATTCTGCCAACGCGTGCGCGTGATTTTTTTGACGAGTGGATGAGTTCAAAACGAAACGGCGTCATAGCTGTTGAACCTGCGCTGCCAAGATATGTTTTTTGCAAAACCACAAAAAGGGTGTAGATAATGATAAAACTATCATTTTTATGGTGTAACTTACTAAAACAATATCCCAAATATGCTCAACGGTGCCATAAAGGCCCAAGAAACTGAAAAGAACCGTATCAAGCAATTGACAACAGGCAATGGAAAAAAAATTGCGCATAAGCAATGCAGCAGGTAATCGTTTTTGTAGCCAGGCATATACAAGAGTTTCCGTGTACTGAACTATAAGATACGTGGTAAATGAGGCAAGCATGATGCGTGGCATCATGCCAAAGATTGCCAGGTAATGATGCTGGGTGACATCAAAAAGACTTGGGACATACAATAGATGCAATTGGGAAAGTAGGGTAACGAGTATACCTGCGACAAAGCTCAGAAGAATCACTTTTCTTGCCAAAGCTCTACCAAAGTATTCCTGCAGTAAGTTCAAACCCAAGCTCACGCCGATGCTTAAACTATCCGTTGCGGTGACGTGCAAGCCAAATAAAGGGATTTGCTTGGCAATAAATATGTTGGCAAAGATGCTCATCAGGCATACAAAACAGGCGAGTGCTTCTCTGCCCCAGGCTGTAGCGCCGAGGGCACACATAGTGATAAATACTGTTTGTAGTAAAAAAATGAATTCATTCACGGTAATAAAAAACTAAAATAATAAAAAAATGTTTCTTATTACAGTATAAACATAGCTTTTAAAAGCGCTAGCTTTCATGCAAGCAAAATATTCTCTAAGGTTCTCAACGTCCCGTATAATTCATGTAAATTATTTTGTAGGATTTGAGAAGTTTTTTGGGTTGGGTGCTTTATTGGAGCTTGAGGATGCATTTGTTTACTTTTTTCTAATTCTCTTTGATACTTCATAAGAAGATCTGGATAACTCATTTTCTTTTTTTCTAATTTATCTTTTAAAGTATACGAGTTTTTAATAAGATCTTCACCTTGCCATCTTTTAAAGTTTTTTAGACCTTTTTTACTAATTTTTATTAAAATTGGGATTTCTTGTGGTGAGGTATTTTTTATGTGACTTTCTAGAGTGTCAAGAAGCATTTCTAGAATATCCATCTTAGCTAGAACCCTTCTAACAACAACCATGGTTTCGGGGGTAACTCTCTCTTGCAAAATAGAAAAATCGATAACGTCGTTAAAGTTGAATCTTTTGGTGGCTTTTAATAAGTTCTGTATGTATTCAAATTTTTTACTAAGATCTTTTTGATCTTTTATTGTTTTGATTAATTTGTTTATGTGTTCGAGATATTTTCCTTGTTTTATAGTGAGTGCAACTTTAGCATAGATTTTATCTTTATCGTTAATAACTATTTGCTTTGCTAAGTTGAGTTTTTCAACAAGTTGTTTGCGATCTTTTTGAGAGATTGAGGCATCGCTATTTATTTTTTTTAATAGTAATTGATATTCTTCTTCTGCTTTTTCAGGCGAATCATGTTCTTGAACATGTAAAATAGTATAAGGATTTTCTTCAGGATATAATTTTACCCAATGGTGAATATTAATTTTTAATTGTTTATGCTGCAGCCAATCTAATTTTAAATTATATAATGATCTACTTGGAGGGGTTAGGATTTCTTTGGCTAAGTCCAATTTTTTCAGGTTGTTTTTATCCGTAGTTGATTTTTTTATAGCTTGATAGCTTGATTCAATTTCTTCTTGAGTTGCATTTTTTTCCACCCGCAACGTTTCGTAAGCACTTTCTCCCGAGTATAATTTAATCCAAAAATCTATTTTATTTAGCATTGCAATCAATTGTTCTACCGGTATAACATTACTTAGATCAATGCCTGAAACTCCACTATCATACGCTGCCCTTTTTTGTTCATCACCAAGTACGCCGTAAGCTACCGAGATTTCTTTAAATTTTTCTTGTGCGCGATTATATTCTTCCGGTGTCCCTGTTGTCCATTTATCAGGATGCCATTTTTGCGCCAATTTATAATAAGCTTTTTTGATTTCAGCAGACGATGCTGTTTTTTCGACTCCTAAAATTTCATAATAATTGGGTTTTGCTTCTTCCATCCCTACCGATGGAAAGGGTCGAAAAATGAGAAACAAAAGCAACAATAGAATCTTTAATGTATTGTTCATAAAAATCCTCAATCAAGAATAGTGAGTTATTTATGAGAACAATACTACCTAATGGGCAAAGTAATCAATGGATTTTGGAGCCTGTTAATTATGAATCTTTGCTTTGTGCTTTCAGCAGGTGCTTAAATACCGCGGCTAAATCTTTTTTCCACGCAGCCATGGTGTAACTTGGATCGTCTGAAGATATATTATGCTCTTCAAATTTATCCAAAAGAACTCTTTGCCTAAGTGCTATCTCCATTAGATCTTTTTTTTCTGGCACTGTACTGAGAGGAAATTTTTTAAGTATTATGTCGTTTGCCTCTTGAAAAAAAGCAATACAAAATGAAGGGGTAACACGGTATAACTCTATGAATTTGCAGGCATCTTGTATGACCTTTATTGTCGATTCGTCTTGTTTATTAGTACGAAGTTGACTGCGGAACTTTTCGATTTCTATATCAGCCCTAGTTTCCAACAAAGCATGTCGTGTCAAAGCAAGTTGTGCGCATACTTTATCTCTGTCCGTTTCATTATCGGGGATTCTTGATAGCGCATTACATATTTCTTCTTTTGATGTATAAGGATCTATATTGAGCACCGTGAACGGTGATTTATTTTCTTGAAGAAACCACCACTCTTGAAGAGAAACTTTTTTTGTTTTTGTGGGCTTTTCTGAACGTAGAGATAGGGTATCTATTTCTTGCGCAACTTGATCTACGTTATCAGCTTTGGTGCAGGGATTCTTTTCTTCCATAGCTAGGTTTTGCTGAAAAAACAATAAGAAGAATGAAAAAAATATAATGTACATAGAATTCCTCTCTTTTAAAAAAATGTTATTGTAATAATGGATATTCTTTAAAGCCAATAAGACGACACTCCGGTTGCGGGAGAATGCCGTAGGCATCTAAAACGAGTGTTTGCATCTTTCTTGCAAGCGCAATAATATCGCTGCTTGTTGCATTGCCGAGATTAACAATCATATTGGCATGTTGATAAGAAATAATCGCATCACCAACGCGCAATTTTCCTTTTATGCCGAGTGAATCTAAATAGTACGCAACAAAAATAATTTTTTTGCCATGCTGAACGAGCTCAACTTCGTTATCATAAAAATTTCTAAAGAAGCTGCCGCACGTATTTTTGTTCGGATAGCGACTTGCGCGGTGTCGTATGATTTCAGCACGTCTGCCGCGGGCATAAGAAATTTCATGTTCAGAACCGCGTTTCAAAAGAAAGGTTGCTTCCATTAAATAGTGATTTTCATTGTGGAGCGTTGAATAATTGTAGCCAAAATTGAACCAGGCATTATCAACCGAGAGCAGTGTGCCATGTTGTTTTTCTAAAACAACAGCGCTAGTAAGGAATTGGCTCAGCAAAAATTGGAAATAATGTAAATTAATGTACACCGATCCGCCGATAGTGCCGGGAATGCCACTAAATTCTTCAAGTCCCAAAATCTGATTATCTAAACAATAATTAATAAGCGCATCCATAGTTACATTGGTTTGTGCTGTAACGAGCACTGATGTTGTATCGCATGGTATGTGTGTGATGCCATTTAAAGCTGGTTTCACGATGATGCCATCAAACCCTTCATCGCTGATAAGTATATTAGCGCCTTGGCCAAGCAAACATAATGGAAGCTGATGCTCGTGTGCAAAGGTGATTGTTTGTTGGAATTCTAAAGGAGTCTGTGGCGTTGCAAAGTATCGTGCATTACCGCCCGTTTGAAACCAATTTTTATCGTTGAGCGGAACATGTTCTTGTATATAAGGCTGCAACGTGCGCGGTGTATGATCGAGTGCTGAAATTTTCATACATTACAAGCCGTTTCGTGAACACTCGTCACTTTTCGAGATTTTGTGCGAATGGTAACTTTTTTTTCAGTAACGAGCTTTTGGCAGATGGCGCTGCACGTCTCACTGGTTTTTATGATGCATGATGGGCATACAATGAACTGTTTATTGCATGATGCATTTATGCAATTAGTGAATTCGTCATAAGAAATGGCGCACAATTCGCAGGTTGATAAAATATCTTCGTTAACTTTGACCGCGATTCTGCCATCAAATACATAATTTTTGCCGCGAAAAAAGCCATCGGGAAATTGTTCTGCATAGCGATGAATGCCGCCTTGTATCTGATACACTTTTTTAGCGGCATTTTTTGATTTTAAATAGCTAGACGCGCGTTCACAGCGAATGCCACCAGTGCAATACATGAGCACTTCTTTATCTTTAAAATCATTAAGGTGTTCATCAACATAAGCGGGAAATTCGCGAAAATATTGGATAGGTGGTTTTATTGCATTAGTGAATGCACCGATGCGTGATTCATATTCATTACGCGCATCAAGAATGACTAAGTTCTCAGGAGGGTTTGAAAGGAGGCGATGAGTTTCCTCTGGCGTTAAATGCTGGCCGCCATCAGCCGCTCGAATTTTTTGTGGATCAAGCCCTAAATGAGTAATTTCTTGTTTTACGACAATGCGCATGCGAGGAAAAAAGTCTTTGCCGCCCTCGCTTTCTTTAAAATCAATGTCGGTAAATAACGAGTGCGTGAACATTTCTTTTTTATAGAGTTCGAGTGCATCGGGATTACCGCCAACGGTACCATTAATGCCTTCATGAGCAATGATAACGCGGCCTTTGAGTCCTAATGCAGAGCATACACGATGTTGCCATTTTCGAATTTGTTCAGGGTAAACGATATCAACGTATTTATAAAAAAGAAGAATTTTTCCCATGAATATACCCAAGCATTAACAACAAAAAAACGTGGCAACAGTATATCATTTTTTTAAAATCCTTTCCAATTATATGCTTTTTTATATACTTGGATCCGTATGAAATTAACCCTCTTTTTTCAAAGGTATATATCTATGAAAAACCGTTGCTCTCTTATTGTTTGTCTTCTTATGTGTCGCTTGGCATATGCTGATGAATCATCGACTACCTCTCGGGAAAACATAGTGGACCCTCTCGGTTCAGTATGGCAAGAATTAGAAAATGATATGCGTGAGGGTAACATTTTGAAAGCGGCTAACGCTGTTTTTCTTGCGATGAAATTATTCAAAGAAGGACGTGATAAACAACAAGTGCAGATTGATGAACAGAAACAGGAGATCACTGATTTAAGAGTGCAAAATACTCAACAACAAGCACAAATTAATGAACAAAAGCAGGAAAATGAATTACTACGACGTGCTCATGAAGCATTACAACAAAAATATACTGAAGATAGTGCCCAACAGGTTACTATGCTTAAGAGTGTGCAACAAGCTTTTATGAGGGATAACCGATTTTCAGGCGGTTAAAGAAAGACGCAGTCTTTGCTGAGAAAAATCTAACAGTGATTTATTGCATAATTCGGGAAGCTGCTCAAAAAAGTGCTTTTTTTCTCGTACCGTTTTTTTTAATGCATTATTAGCGTCTTTAACAATATCTTGATTAAGTACAATGTTATTAGGGCATAATTCTGCATGTAACATATACCCGTAGCCTGAAATTGCCTTGCTATTGAAGTGACCCAATAAAAATTTACCAAAAAGATCAGCTTGTTGCTCCGTTACTTTGGATTTCAACTGCTGTTTATGTTTTTCTATCGTTGCTAAACAGAGGGCTACTAGTTTTTCGGCTTCTTTTTTTTGTGGTGATTGCATGGCTTTGTTTTCAAAGGTGTATATAAGAACTATACCAACGAACGCATGTATTAAAAAAAGATTCTTCATCCCAAAACTCCTTTGAAGATGGTAAGGATAAATTTCAGCGTTACCATACCCATATTCAATTTCTAAGCACAAGAGAATACTGAACGAAAATTCGATAGGATCAGCAAGGATGTCATCCCGAGGCTTTAGCCGTGGGGATCCAAACTTTAATTAAATCCTTAATTCTTCAAAGGAACTAATTTTATAATTGGATTGCCACGCATTCGCTCGCAATGACAATTTTGTTTTCAATATTAAATTTGCTCAGTAAAATTTAATATATCGAGAATAAAAATATACATGGAGTAATTTGAAGCTTTTTACTTTTTCTCGTATTATATCACATACGAGTGCTGAATATTTTTATGGGAAAGGTTAGCGCAACGATGAAACTCTCGCTTGCATGGATTTTTGATCATCTCACGACATCATGGAAAAAGCATGATATTCCTGCGTTGCTCCATCGCTTTAGTGTTACTACCGCAGAAATAGATTCGTTTGCGCATCTTACCCTTAACCCAGACCATTTTACCTTAGCGCGCATTACCTCTATTTCTGCGGATACTCTTAAAGCATCGAGTGATGAGCTCAAAAAAGAATTTTCTCTTGCCTCACATGAGCAGTTTAAGCTTCATGATCTTATTATGCTCAAACAGCGTGATGGCGCATGGCACCTGGCACGCGAATCTGATATTGGCGGAAGCAAAGAAAGTATACTTCCACCTTTATTTGTAGCTGAAAAAGAGCGTGCAGGCGGCTGGAAGAAACATTTTGAGCGGGAAGATTATATTCTTACCATCGATAATATCAATTTTTCTCACCGCCCCGATTTATGGGGGCATCGAGGCATAGCACGAGAGTTTGGTGCTCTTTTAAAATGTGATCTTGTGCCTGAAGATGAACTGATTATTAAAATTCCTGTTAAAATAGCTGAAAAAGAAATTACCCAAGACCGTTTTAAACTTGCTATAGATCGTGCGCCATCGTGCAAACGTTTTGCTGCGCTCTCTGTCGAGCAATGCGCGAATCATGCATCATCTCTTTCAATCGCGCACCGTTTAATTCGTGTTGATAGTAAACCAATCTCTGCTCTTGTTGATGCCACAAACTATAGTATGTTCGATTGGGGACAACCGTTACATGCCTTTGATGCACAGAAAGTTGCAACCAATCAATTGGTGGTAAAAGAATCGAGTGCCGGCCAGAACCTCATGCTGCTCGATGGCCATGATATTACCTTGCAAAAAGGTGATCTTGTTATCACCGATGGCAAAAAACCAATTGCACTTGCTGGTGTTATGGGCGGTCAAGAAACTGCCGTTACTTCTGCTACCAATCATATCTTCGTTGAAGCTGCAACGTATGTAGCAAAAACAATCCGCTCAACATCATTGCATTACAAAATAAGAACCGAAGCTTCAACACGTTTTGAAAAAAGTTTAGATCCAGAAAACACCGGGAGCGCATTAGAGCGTTTTTTGAAAATTTTACAACAGTCGGACATTGCATACACAAAACCTCATACCCTATTAGTTGTTGGTGAAACACTCAAGCCTCACACTATATCAGTATCACATGCGTTTCTTGAGCGACTGCTCGGTGTTTCTCTGGATGAACAGTTTGTGGCATCAACGCTCACGCGTTTATCATTTGGCGTAAAAAAAGAAACGCGCGACGGTCAAACGGCGTACGTTCTTCAAGTGCCGAGTTTCAGAAGCACAAAAGATGTTCTTAATAAACAGGATATTGTCGAAGAGATTGGCCGCTTTTTTGGCTATGATGCTATTGCGCATCAATTGCCTCGTTTACCAAGTAATCCGGCTAATTTACTGCGTTTTGAGCGCATAAATGCTATCAAAGAATATATGGCATATGCAGGGCGTGCGCATGAAACGAGAAATTATGCTGTGTATGATGAAGAATTTTTGAAACTCCTTTCTTGGGATCCAGGCGATACCGTTGCTATCAAAAATCCCGTTTCTCATACGATGTTCCGGCTGGTTACCAGTTTGGTGCCCAATCTTATTAAAAATGTACACACAAATGCGACGCATAAGGACGCCTTTAACTTTTTTGAGATTAACAAAATTTGGCATCGAGAATCGGATCATAAACTACAAGAAAAAACATCTTTTGCAGCAATTTTTTTTGATGCAAAGAAAGAGATTAATTTTTTTGAAAAAAAAGAATTGTGCGCGCAACTATTTAGTGCACTCGCTTTAGATGTCGCGTGGCAAAAATCCGATAAACACGCGCCGTGGTTTCATCCTTATCAGACCGCGCGTCTTGAAATCGATGGTAAGCTTCTAGGGTATGCTGGCATGGCATATCCAGCATTTTTACATAAAGCCGTTGAAGGATCGGCATTTGTGTTAGAACTTGATGGCGATATGTTGCTTGAACTGTCCTCAAAAGTTGCTTTGTTCAAACCACTCCACAAATATCAAGATTCGTGGCGTGATATTAGCATGTTAATTCCGCTTACTATTACCGTGAGTGATTTAGAACGTCGCATCAAGGATGTATCACCACTTATTACTTCCGTTGAACTTATTGATTACTTCCAAAAAAAGGAATGGCATGATGTTCGTTCAGTAACGATGCGTTTCTCGCTGGCAAGTCAGGAAAAAACGCTCGTGAGTGAAGAAGTGGATGCTGTGTCTGAGATGGTCACAAATATGGTGAAAAAACTTGGGGCAACTATTCGATGAGTCGTGATCGTTATGCTTTATGGTATCTATCTCTTGTCTCATGTATTATTGCGCTCGATCAACTGACTAAACTTTATTTTTATAGTACTGATGCACAGTATACACTGACCTCATTTCTTTCATTACAAGTACATATGAATCGCGGTATCTCATGGGGCATGTTCCATTCAGAACATACCGCATTTTTCTTTTTTATTACATTTGTTATTACCTGTTTTATTGGCGGTTTTTTATATCACACGTATCAACGTTATGGCGAAGGGCATGCAATAGTTGCAGAATGTGCCGTTTTGGGCGGAGCTATTTCCAATGTGATTGATCGTTTTGTGCATGCCGGCGTTATTGATTTTATTATCGTGTCTTGGCGCGGGTGGACTTTTCCTGTGTTTAATGTTGCCGATGTTGCAATCGTGGTAGGTATTTTTTTTATTATGCTCGAGGGATTACGCCATGAATAAATGTGCAATGCTCAAACCTCTCCTGACACTCGGCCCTATTGGCTATTTGCCAGCTTCAGGAACGTGCGCTTCATTAGTAACGCTGCCGTTCGCTTTTTTATTGGCGCGCGCGCTGCCACTTTCATGGTACGCACTCGTTATCGGCATTGGCACTTGCATAAGTTGCGCGTTTATTTATTTATGTCGCGCGCAATTTAGCCAAAAGGATCCTTCTGAAATTGTTATTGATGAGGTTTTTGGCTGTGCACTCGCTTGTTTTGCGCTGCCAGCTTTATGGTGGGCATGGGCGCTGGCTTTTGTGCTTTTTAGAATTTTCGATATTTTTAAGTTCAGCATCATTGGGTATGCAGAAAAGTTACCCGGTGCTTTTGGCATTATGGCAGATGACCTTGTTGCAGGATTTTTGAGTAACATCTGCATGCATCTTATGCTGTATGGGGTAAAGGTTTACAGTGCCCTTTAACAATTTTTTCAAAACCGCGTTTCATGGATTGCGGTATTTTTTTACGCCCTCGTTTTGTGTTCATTGTAAGAAATGGCTCGATGAACCTACCATTTTGTGCCCGCAATGCCGGACCTTAATAAGGCCAATTGTGTCAGCTAAAATTGCCATAACGCCTTCTGTGGCAATGACAGCCTACGCAGCGAGTGCGTATGAAGAGCCACTGAAATCACTTATCTTGGCAAAAAGCAGGTTCGATTCATTAGCAAGTCATTATATGGGACAATTGATTTGGGAACTGACGAACGTTTCACACGTGCCGTGTGATTATATTATTCCTATCCCATTGCATTGGCGTCGCTTTGCGTATCGAGGTTATAATCAAGCAACGATGATGGCCAAAGAACTAGCAAAGAAAAGCAAAAAACCGATGATTGAACTATTACGACGCAAAAAATATACGGTTTTTCAATCGGTTCTTTCTACCGCTGAACGTAAAGAAAACGTTACCAACGCCTTTACATTACGTGATCATGATGGGCATCAGTTTGAAGGGAAGCATCTTTTACTGGTGGATGATCTTATGACGACAGGTTCAACACTGAAAGCTGCTGCAAAGACATTATTAGCGTTGAAACCTGCCTCAATAACTGCAGTTGTTCTGTGCCGTACTTAAATAACGTGAGTTCGATTTAAGCAACGATAATTTTTGTTATTTAAAAGAAGAATATAGCAATTTAATAAAGTTGATTGACGGTAAAGGTGTCATTGCGATCCTACTTCGCTCTACGAGCTTCGAAGGAGCTGGCAACCTGTTCTACGAAGCTTTAGCAAAGTAGAACCCAGATAATTTATAAATCCTTAAGGAATTAATTAAAGTTTGGATCCCCACGTCGCTTCGCTTCTCGGGATGACATACTGGCGCATATTCGTCATTCCGAGCGTTAGCGTGGGAATCCAATAATAAAATTTTCCTTAATGAATTAATTTTATTATCTGGATCGCAGGCCTCGGGAAGACGTCTTTGGGCTATTATTCACATTTAATTTCAAGTTTTCTTATTGAATTCACGTTAAGTAGGTTCTTGGACAATCTTAGCCTTTTTACCCCATAATCGCTCTTTTCTTATTCCAAGGTGTTTTTAGGCCTTTTGCCATAAAAAAAATAGCCAAAAGTAAATATATTGTCTCTATATTCTCCCTGGACTTGTCAAAATGAAATTATATGGTATTATAGAAATTAACCTGCTATAAGGTATTATTGTAGCAATTTTTAAAAATATACCTTTGTTTCAAATAGAAAGCAATAGGCTATTAGGGGATTTATGAAAAGTTATGGAATGAGCTTATTTATAGCTATGGTATTGATGACGCCTTGCGCCTTTTCTATGGAGAAAAAATCACTCTTTAAAAGGAGTTTAGCGGTCGGAGCAACTATCGGGACTGCAGCGTTAACCTGTGCTCATTATGGCTGTGCATTTGCCCCAACTGGATTTCCTGCAGCTAAGTCAACCCTCTTATGGTCTGAACTACACGGGGATATTGATAAGTATGGTGAACCTACTGAGGATGCCAAACAGTTTATTAGAGAGCAGCTTGCTATACAGAATATTGCAAATCCTGAAGGTGTTAGAATTAAACGATTTCTTTTGCCCAAAGGTGATGCCGGAATAGGTGGTTCCAGTTCCACTGATAATACAGTATTTGTACATAGTTACCTTGATCAAAATACTAAAGAAGTGACCTCAAAATTGGAGGGAGTCTTAGAAAAGAATAGGACCAGAAAAAATTATTATACCAAGAAACAACGTAACAAAGAGTTAGCTGAACAGAAATTTATCTACAGACACGAAGCAAATCATGTTTATTATTGCGATACAAAGCAGAAACTTGCGCTAGGGTTGGCTATCCCTCTATGTACCGAAGGTCTTTATTATTTTTGCAAAAAACCTTTTAAACCAACTAGACGATGGATCAGAAATCTTCTTGCGTTACCGCTTGGTGTTGCAAAAGGGTACGGAAATCTGATGCTGTTAATGGGATGTCAAAGATATATTGAGCAACGTGCCGATGATAACGTTGTTGTCGATAACCCTAAAATTTTACAAGCTGCCATTCATCATTTCAAAAGAGATCAAAAAAGATATGAAGAGGCAATGGCGCCATCCATTTTTTTAGCAAACAAAAAAGAAAAAAAAGAGATTCGTGAAGAAGTGCAAAAAGCAACAACTTCACTCTTTGATTCTCATCCATCCTGTTACACGAGAAAAGAGCGTTTTAAAGAGCGTCTGCATGAAGCAAAAAAGATTAACAAACACAAAGAACACAATAATTAATTATAAAGGGACTTTTTTATGAAGAATACTTTCTATCTTATACCATTACTTTTACTTTCATTGCCACTCGGTGCTATGCAGCATTCTGATAAAAGGTTGAGTACAGCACTGAGCCGAGCGGCTGTTTATATGGAATCACCTTCAAATTCAAAGATTGATCTTTATCAAACTGTTGAAAAATTAAAACTCCAACGGGACATTGAGGCTGCTAAAGCAGAACAATTAAAGCTTGTGAAAGATCATGAAGATGTACGTGGGCGTTGGGGCATGGCAAGTGAAATGGCAAAAGCACAAAAAGAACATGAATTGGCAAAAGAGCGCCAAGCCGAAGAGCATAAATTACGAAAGCAATTGCTGAGAGAAGAACATCAATTAGCACAAAAAAGAAATAAAAAATATATAAAAGATACTATAAAAGCAAAAGCAGGTACACGGAGAAATGTTGATCTTAATTTTGGTAATGAATTAAACGATTTTCTTCTACGCCAGGATGCATTAGCGCGGAAACTCATGCAAGAGGGAGAATCTTATAAAACACAACGCATGAGAGAACGTGAAAGAGAACAGCGTAAAACACGCGTCGAAGAAGCTAAAATCCAAGCAGAATTAGATCAACAAACATTGCCAGAACGCTTAAAGCATGATCTTACAAAAACCGCTATGCTTCATAAACACTCGATGGAAAAATTGCAATTATGGGGACAAGGATTTAACACCTTCATAAGTGATCCTGAAAAAGTTACCTACGCCACCCTCGGCCTTGCTGGATGCAGCCTTGCCTATTTTGCTTCCCGTAAAGGATCGCAAGTTGTTGGTGATCACGTTGCAATGCTTTTGCGAAAGCCGACTCTTGTGACTGAAACATCGCGCCTAACATTACAACAGCGTTTTCTTGCGCCATTCAAAACTGCAATAAATTATGGCAAGCCACAACCTGTTGCTGTTGCACCGTTTAGCGAGCTTATTTTGCCTGAGGCAACAAAAAATCGTCTTCTTGAACTTGCACAGGGTTTAAAGCATGTTCAAAAAAATGATGGATTTCATCGTCACCTTTTAGTATATGGTCCTCCAGGTACTGGTAAAACATTATTGGCACGAGAATTAGCGCGCTCATCAGGGTTAGATTATGCAATTACTTCAGGCGCAAATTTTGATCAGTTTTCTGAAGATCAGAAAATTAAAGAGCTCAATAAGCTATTTAAATGGGCAGACAATTCTCCAAAAGGACTTTTGCTGTTTATCGATGAAGCTGATGCTCTTTTAGAATCAAGAAATAAAGTAAGTGAATCAACCAGAAAATTATTAACCGCTTTCTTAACGCACACCGGAACCGAGACCAAAAAGTTCATGCTTGTTTTGGCTACGAATAGACCAGAAGCATTAGATGCAGCAGCGATAAGTCGTATTGATCAAAAAGAATTTATTGGATTACCTGATGCACTAGGGCGTAAAGAGTTACTTAATCTCTATTTTAATAAATATGTTATGGATAGAGAGGCAAAGATTGAAAATCTTTCAGAAGAAAAATTGCAAGAAATGGCACACAAGACAGCAGGTTTTTCAGGACGTGATATATCAAAATTAGCAATTCATGCGCAGCATGCTGCATTTGCAACTGAAAATAAAGTTATGAGTGAGCATACGCTTGATCGCATTGTGCATGAAAAAATTGAACAACATAATAAGGCACAAAACTACGTATCTCACATTTAAAAAAGAAAGATATTCTTATGAAATTGGGATATATATTTTTTGTATCAATGATGCTGAGCGTATCACTGAATGCCATGCATGATGAAGATGAATGGCTAAGAAAAGCTGATGAAGCTTTTGCAAAAACTGAAGGTGTGCAGCAAGTAAAAGAAGAAAAAGATGCTGGGCATGAAGCTCAAGAAAAGTTTGAGACGCTTGAGCAAAGCCCTGAAGTTACACAAGAAGACTATGATGAACCTACTTTCGATGAGAATGATCATGCAACATGGTTTACAGAATGTCCTGCACAGGGTCAACCATTAACGTGTGATTATTTTAAAAGAAAAAAGTACTTTCAAAGGGCTGTTTCTTTGACTCAAGAACAAAAAAATAATGAGTTAGATGATAGTTGTGCAGAATATTCTACACAGCGATGCAAAATAGGCGGTTGGGTGTGTGCAGGAGCTAATCCTAACATTAGTTTCAAAAGACCCTGGAGGCCACTGTTAGATCCCCTTCAAAATGATGATTTTTGGCTTGTAAAAATTTTACTTGAGCACAAAGCTAAACCAAATAAAAACATTATCCTAGGTGAGCCTGCGTTATCCTATGCTAAAAACAAAGAGATAGCTGAGTTATTAGTTGCGCATGGTGCAAAAGTTAATTGGAAAGGTGCAAAAAGTGGTAACACATTATTGCATCGAGCAATAATGCAAGGAAGATTACCTGATCTTTTAGAGTATTATATCGAACAAAAGGTCTTTATAAACTCTCTGAATCATTATAATGAAACAGCGCTTCATGAGTTATCTTATTGGTGCACGGTGCAGTCTCGTGGAGACGTTATAAAAAAAGCACGTCTCTTATTTAAAGCAGGCATAGATATAGATATTGATGCTAATAAAGATGGAAAAACTGCTCAAGGTATGCTTCAAGAATGCAGGAAGAATAATGATAATTGCAGGGCGCTTTATGATTTAATTGAAGAAGAACGTAACAATCGGCTTAAACAACTGCAAAAAAATGGTGGTGAACATGGAACGCATGTATAAAATTATAATACCGATGATGATTTGTGTTGTATCACTGAATGCCATGCAAGATGATGCAGATGAATGGCTCAATGCAGCGCAAAGAGCTTATGAAAAGACTGAAGGCATGCAGCAGGTAAAAGAAGAAAAAGATACTCAGCATGAAGCACAAGAAAAGTTTGAAAATCGTGAGCAAACAGAAAGGCCCGCAGAAGAATATAATGAAGCCGATTTTGATGAAAATGATCATGAAACATGGTTTTCAGAATGTCCTGAACAAGGTCAGCCATTAACGTGTGATTATTTTAAAAGAAAAAGATACTTTCGAAGAGCTGTTTCATTACCTCAAGAACAAAAAAATCATCAGTTAGGCAATAGTATACATAATCGTCATCGGGAGGAATATCCTAAAGCTCGTTGTAAAATAAGCGGTTGGGTGTGTGCAGGTGCCAATCCCAATGCAAAATCGAAGGAATATGGTACGAGAGCGCTTATTGCACCCATAGCAGCGAATGATTTTTCGCTCTTAAAACTTTTGCTTGAACAAAAAGCTAACCCGAATAAAGCTACTCCTGGTATGTTTTCACTATGCTGGGCTGAAAATAGAGAAATAGCCGAATTATTAGTTAAGCACGGCGCAACTGTTAATTGCAGATGCGATGGGAGAAAAACTTTATTGCATAGAGCGATCAAGAGTCCAATAGGAGGACCCTCATGGGGTTCATGTTCATCTGATCTTGTAGAGTATTATATACAACAAAATATCTCTATCAATTCTGTAGATGATAGTGATGAAACAGCACTTCACGTTGTGGCATCGCAAGTGTCTAACCACGTATCTGGCCTATATGCTTCGAATGAAGATTATATAAGAACGGCACGGGCATTATTAAAAGCAGGAATAAATCTTGATACTAAAAATAGAGAGGGCAAAACTGCCCAGGATTATCTTCGAGAATGTAAAATGCATGATGGCCCATGTAAATCGATTTATGATTTGATTGAAGAAGCACGTAATAATCGGCTTAAACAATTTCAAAAAAATGGTGGTGATCATGCAATGCATGTATAAAATTATACTGCCGACTATTATTTTTGTTGCATCATCGCTGAATGCTATGCATGATGATGCAGGTGAATGGCTCAAGGCAGCACAAAAGGTATATGAAAAAACTGAAGGTGTGCAGCACGTAAAAGAAGAAAAAGATGCTGGGCATGAAGCTCGAGAAAGTTTTGAGAAGCTTGAGCAAACAGAAAGCCCCGAAGCTACACAAGAATATGATGAACCTAATTTTGATGAGAATGATTATTCAACATGGTTTTCAGAATGCCCTGCACAAGGCAAGGAATTAAGTTGCGATTATTTTAAAGGCAAAAGGTACTGGCAAAGGGCTGTTTCATTACCAAAAAGAAAGAAAAATGATTTACTTCACCATCTCATAAAACGTTATAAATTCCCTGATGACGATAATGAATATGCTATAAATCGATGCCAAACTGCCGGTTGGGTTTGTGCAGGAGGTAATCCCAATACTAGTGTAGCTTTGTTTCATTTGGTGGATGCGGGAAATGTGCTTTTAAGGCCAATCGATCATGATGATTATGAAGTAATTCAAATAGTTCTTGAGCATGGGGCCAATCCTAATAAAACAATAATATTTGTTCCATCATCATATTTTGCTAAAAATAAACGAATGGCAAAATTATTAATTAAATATGGCGCTAAAATATCTAAAGATACTATTTGGGGGACTACTATATTACACGAAGCAATTAATAGTGATCGCCAACCCAGTCTTATAAATTTTTATATTAAACAGGGAATTCCTATTAATTCTCTAGATAGAAATAATAGAACAGCCTTACATGTTTCAGCTCTTTCAGCTAATTATTCCTCAAATTTAATTTCAGATGTTGATCTAAAGAAGACAGTTCAATATTTGCTTAAAGCAGGCATAGATATTGATGCTAAAGATAAAGAGGGCAAAACTGCCCAAGACTCGCTTCAAGAATGTAAAAAATGGGTTGAACGTTGTAACCTGGTTTATGATTTAATTGAAGAAGAACGTAACGATCGAATCAAACAATTGCAAAAAAATGGTGGTGATCATGGAATGCATGTATAAAACTATAATGCCGATGATGATTTTTGTTGTGTCATCACTAAATGCTATGCAAGATGATGCAGATGAATGGCTCAATGCAGCACAAAGAGCTTATGAAAAAACTGAAGGTGTGCAGCAAGTAAAAGAAGAAAAAGATACTCAGCATGAAGCACAAGCAAGTTTTGAAAAATTTGAGCAAACAGAAAGTCCTGCAGTACAAGAATACTATGATGAAGCTACTTTTGATGAGAATGACCCTTCGACATGGTTTTCGGAATGCCCGGAGCAAGGTCAACCATTAACATGTGATTATTTTAAAAGAAAAAGGTACTTCCAAAGGGCTGTTTCGTTGCCTCAAGAACAAAAAAATAACCAATTAGGTGATAACACAGATAATCGTAATTTTGAAGAATATCCTAAGACTCGTTGTAAAATAAGTGGGTGGGTGTGTACGGGTGCCGACCCCAATTCAAAATCAAAAGAATACCGTGCGAGAGCACTTGTTGCACCCGTTGGGGCGAATGATTTTCGTCTCTTAGAGCTTTTGATTGTGCAAAAAGCTAACCCGAACAAAGCTACCCCCGGTATGTCTCCACTATGCTGGGCTGAAAATAAAGAAATGGTCGAATTATTAGTCGGGTATGGTGCAAATGTTAATTGCAGATGCGATGGGAGAAAAACTTTATTGCATAGAGCGATCAAGAGTCCAATAGGAGGACCCTCGTGGGGTTCATGTTCACCTGATCTTGTAGAGTATTATATACAACAAAATATCTCTATCAATTCTGTAGATGATAATAATGATACGGCACTTCACGTTTTATCAACGCAGGCTTCCAATCCAGCGTCTATCTTCTTTACTTCGAGTGACAATTTGATAAGAACGGCTCAAGCATTATTAAAAGCAGGAATAAATCTTGATACTAAAAATAGAGAGGGCAAAACTGCCCAGGATTATCTTCGAGAATGTAAAAAATATAATGATAATTGCAAACTTCTTTATGATCGAATTGAAGAAGAACGCAACAATCGCCTCAAACAGTTGCAAAAAAATGGTGGTGATCATGGAATGTATGTCTAAAACTATAATGCTAATGCTTATTTTTTTTGCATCATTACTGAATGCCATGCAAGATGATGCAGATGAATGGCTTAAGGCAGCGCAAAGAGCGTATGAAAAAACTGAAGGTGTGCAGCAAGTAAATGAAGAAAAAGATGCTCAGCATGAAGCGCGAGAAAAGCTTGAGAAGCTCGAGCAAGCAGAAAGCCCTGAAGCTACACAAGAAGAATATGATGAAGCCGATTTTGATGAAAATGATCCTGCAACGTGGTTTTCAGAATGTCCTGAGCAACGTCAACCATTAACGTGTGATTATTTTAAAAGAAAAAGATACTTCCAAAGAGCTGTTTCGTTACCGCAAGGACAAAAAAATGATATTCTTGCTGATTTAAATAAGGATTGTGCGTTAAAGGTATCGTTTGAAAGGGAATATTCTGCAAATCGCTGTAAAACTGCTGGGTGGGTATGTGCGGGTGCAGATCCCAACACGAAAGGCAAAAGACATTCTTTTCTAAGTACAATTTTAGAGCCAGCCGAACAAAATGATTATTGGCTTATAAAAATTTTACTGGAGCATAGACTGAATCCAAATGAAACAATTTGTAGAAATAGGCCTCCCCTATATTGGACAAAGAAGAAAGAGATAGCTGAATTGTTAATTAAACATGGTGCAGAATTGGAAATATGCTGTGACGGTTTGGGTGGTACTTTATTGCATAGATCAGCCGATCAAGATTATCGATCGGATCTTCTAGAGTATTATATTCAGCAAAAGGTTCCTATTAATGCAATAAATACTGTTCGTGAAACAGCGCTCCATATTTTATCCGGGAGGTGTTATGCACATTCTCATGAAGAGCTTATAAAAAAAGCACGCCTCTTATTTAAAGCGGGTATAGATATTGATGCCAAAGATATAAGGGAAAAGAGCGCCCAAGGTCTGCTTCAAGAATGTCAAAAGAATGAAAGTTTTAAGGAATCATCCAAGGAAACTTGTAAATTACTTTACGATTTAATTGAAGAAGAACGTAATAATCGACTCAAGCAATTTCAAAAAAATGGTGGTGATCATGGAATGCACGTATAAAATTATAATACTGATGATGATTTTTGTTGCATCATCATCAAATGCCATGCAAGATGATGCAGATGAATGGCTGAATGCAGCACAAAGAGCGTATGAAAAAACTGAAGGTGTGCAGCAAGTCAATGAAGAGAACCATGCACAAGCAAGTTTTGAAAAATTTGAGCAAAGAGAAAGCACAGATGCTACACAAGAAGAATATAATGAAGCCGATTTTGATGAAAATGATCATGAAACATGGTTTTCAGAATGTCCTGAGCAACGTCAACCATTAACGTGTGATTATTTTAAAAGAAAAAGATACTTTCGAAGAGCAGTTTCGTTATCTCAAGAACAAAAAAATAACCAATTAGGTGATAACACAGATAATCGTAATTTTGAAGAATATCCTAAGACTCGTTGTAAAATAAGTGGGTGGGTGTGTGCAGGTGCCGATCCCAACGCAAAATCAAAAGAATATCGTGCGAGAGCACTTGTTGCACCCATAGCAGCGAATGATTTTTCGCTCTTAAAACTTTTGCTTGAACAAAAAGCTAACCCGAATAAAGCTACTCCTGGTATGTTTTCACTATGCTGGGCTGAAAATAGAGAAATAGCCGAGCTGTTAGTTAAGCACGGTGCAAGAGTTAATTGCAAATGCAATGGTTATGAAACTTTATTACATCGCGCAATCAAGAGTCCAATAGGCGGACCCTCATGGGGTTCATGTTCATCTGATCTTGTAGAGTACTATATACAACAAAATATCTCTATCAATTCTGTAGATGATAGTGATGAAACAGCACTTCACGTTTTATCAACGCAGGCTTCCAATCCAGCGCCTATCTTTTTTACTTCGAGTGACAATTTGATAAGAACGGCTCAAGCATTATTAAAAGCAGGAATAAATCTTGATACTAAAAATAGAGAGGGCAAAACTGCCCAGGATTATCTTCGAGAATGTAAAATGCATGATGGCCCATGTAAATCGATTTATTATCTAATTGAAGAAGAACGCAACAATCGACTCAAACAATTTCAAAAAAATGGGGATGAGCATGCAACGCATGTATAAAATTATACTGCCGACTATTATTTTTGTTACATCGCTGAATGCCATGCAGGATGATGCAGATAAATGGCTCAAGGCAGCGCAGAGAGCTTATGAAAAAACTGAAGGCGTGCAACAGGTACAAGAAGAAAAATCTGCTAATCGTGAAACACAAGAAAATTTCGAGAAATCTAGCCAAACAGAAAACCAATCATCTTTAAGAAAGGTGCGTCCGGTACGTCCTTTATCACTTATTGCTAAAGAACATATGGCTAAAGAAATGTTAAGAAAACACGATGTTGAAGAATGTAGTTTTGATACACTCTACGATGAAGACTCAAAAGTTGGAAAAGCATGTACGCCTAGAATAAATTTTTTAAAAGAAGGTTCACCATCTAAGCTATCGCAAGATGATCATTGTTCCCGTTTGAATTTTTTTTTATATTGTGCTGTGCACCCTTATGTAGAAAATAATACTGATGATGTTCATCGGAGAATTTTAAGCCACGAAGCAAATTCTGAAGATTTTTATAGGGCGGCAGTGAAAGATATGTGTGGGAAAGCTGAGAACAGACTTGATCATGTGCTGGAGGAGGTTGAAAAATTATGTAATGACGAATTAAAATGTTCTCGATCGGAGTTAGAGCAAGAACTAGAGTCTATGAAAAAGAGAATACTTATCTTACAAAAAAATTCCTCTGAAAGTGTTTTTAAAAAAGCGGTCACAAAAGAAATAGATCGATTGCATACAAAAGAAAATTCATTCATTGAATATGTGTGCTTTAACAACAAACATAGTGATGCATCAACCAGGGTAAAACATCGTTGTGATCAATTAGATGCGATGAAAGCAAATGTTTGTATGGGACAATGGAAGAGGCAATGGGCGGATATCCCATTTTGGGACCTCAGTTACCGTGTTGAGAAAATTGCAGAAGATTATGGTTTATTGCCTGAAGAAGTTGTGCAGGAAATTGCCTACATCATTAAAAGGTTTAGTGAAGCTGAAGTAAAAGAGTGTGAATTAAAGTAATTTTAATTGTTGTACATTAAGGGTCATGATTAGAACCGTATAAAATGTTATATTGTTCTTCATGACCTTTAATTTTTTATAGTCAACATAGCTGCTGGATGAGGCACTACTCGCGTTGAAATCTGCATCAATAGTTGTTCTGTGTAGAACATAGCACTATCTATTTTTTGGCGGTGATCAATGCACATACACCAAGAAAGCTTATAATTGATCCAACGCCAGCTAATGTATATCCCTGTATTGCACGTCCGAGGTGTAATTTTCTCAGATTTTCTTTACTTAATTGATTGCGAAATGACAAAGAAATTTCATCAAGAGAAGTTAATGGTATTTCGTTAACGATGCAAAGTCCTGATGCTATCAATGCTGCGCCTGCTATAGTCCACCCGATGCTTTCAGAAACAGTAATAGGTGATTGAACCCTAGCAGAACAGCTTGCAGGTACTAAAAAGACAAATGTTAAAACAAGAAATGTGTGTTTTAAGCTGAATAAGACTTTCATGGTAATCCTTTTGTGTTATGGTTTGTGAATCGCTAAGATCGTATCTTTTTTTTAGTAAAAGTAAATATGAGACGATATTTTTGCTTTGTTTTTATGGCAATATTAATGATGGTAAAAATTGACTAATTGAGAAAGCATACATCAATTGCAATAAAAATTTTATTGGTTCAATTATACGAAAAAAATTAAGTAAGCTTCCTAAGATAGAATTTGTTAATACAGAGTCAGAATAATATTCTTTAGATGTTTTTTCTAAGCTGTTTAAGTCTATATTGCTTGGAAAAGCATGGACACCAGCACTAAATCCTACCCAATACATGATTAAAAATAATGCATTTATAAATTGTGAGTATTCTAATTGTTCTCCAAACCAATAGTTAGGCAAGCTATAGGGGAAAGTGAATAACATGCAAAAAAAAGTATTAATAAGAAGAGGACCCATAGCAATAAGAAATTGTTTATGAACATTTTGGGTTATTTCATGTATAACATGACCACTAATATCCCGTGCAAGATTAAAATACATGACTTCATAAACTTTTATATTCAGAATATCACAGAAAAATCTATGCCCAATTTCATGAATGATTATTCCTGGAAATGTTAATAGTGCTAGCATATGACTTTATATCCTATGATGTTCGTTTTTGGTTGAAAATGATGTTGACAATCAAATGGTATATATTTTTTTAATAACTCTAAATCATTATGAGTTAGTTCCATATTAGATAGTAATTTTAGCGCTTTTTGTTTTTTGCCTAATGGAAAGTATCCTTGTACCTTTTTTATTTTTGCCATTTTAAAGCTGTTAAAATTTTTTAAAATGAGGGTATATCCTTTTATTGCTTCTGTATAATTGCCAAGAGTAAAATTATATTCGGCTGTTTTAAAAACTAAGCGTAAATGATAATAGGTTGGAAAAAATTGAAAAATAAAATATAACAAGCTTATCAAGAATATAAGTGCGGTGATTGTTATGGTCCAATGATAAGTATGAGGTTTAATTGTTTCAGTAACATAATGTTGGGTTTCCATAATTAATCACCTTTATATACATAGGAAATATGTGTTAATCTAGATTTTTCTACATAATAATCCTTAGGAATTAATGCTTCGAGAGGTTCATGAGTAATCAAATCATCTAACCTCCATTGATGGAAAAAGGAGTAGTCCGAAATAGTATATAAAAAATATTGATCAGCAACGAGTTGAAGAACTTGGTCATCTAATTTCAAACTATTTAAACACAGTCCTTGTTTTAAATCCCATATTTTTAGTAATGCATCTTCTGAGCTTGAAAAGAGATAATTTTTATGTAGAGCAATTGATGTAATCGGTGTATTATGGCCAACTAAAGTATTAAGGCATTTTCCAGAATGAAAGTCCCATATTTTGATTGTTTGATCGCCAGTGGCTGAAATGATGGTATTACCATTTATGGCGAGAGATTTAACACTCCAACTATGTTCATGCAATATTTGAACTAATTCTTTTGAAATAAGATTCCATATTCTAATGACTCCTTTATCATGACCAGAAATCAGAAAGTTATCTTTTATAATAAGAGATTGTACTAATTCTCTAGAGCATTCTAAGGTTGCCAAGCATTTTTTAGTTTCTAAATCCCAAATTTTAATTTCATCGGATCCAGATATTAAAGTATTTTTGTACGTAATCAAGCCATGAATACATCCCAAATGTCCTTGGGGAAATTCATATAATAGTTTACCTGTTACTTTGTCAAACATACCTATAAAAGTGTCGCCAGCGGCGAAAACATAATCTTTATATACTGCGACTGATTCGATTTGTTCTTTAGTAGGAGTTTCAATAATATTTTTAGTCTTAATATCTCCAAAATTGAGTGTACCACCGAAGGTACCGAAATAAAATTTATTGTTTTCAACGGCCAGTTTCGAAGTGCACCAACAGTCACAATCTATGCTAACTGTCGGTTGAATTATTTTAGGTGCTTTCATTGTTTACTCTTTTGTAATCATAATGGGTATATCAAAAAGATATGTGTATTCTTCATTAGAATATTTTGAATATATTGGATGAATTATCTTTAAAAAATAGTATTGAATTAGGTCCACTTAACTTGAAAAGCCGATATAATCATGAAATTCTCCTTTGTTTATCGCTAAACGCGCCCTAGTAATTGTCATTAAAATATAATTTTTGTGTACATCAGGAATTTTTGGTATCGATTTAAAAGGATCTGGATTGTTAAAATCAATGATCCCTATTGGTTCTTGAGCAAAATCATTATCTTTAAAAAATGAAACAGTATTTTTAATGGGATTAATGGCTATATAAAACACAGGAATTAAATCACCAAATGCTATATAGTAATAATGAATATTATTTGAGCTTTTATATTTTATGATATCTATTCCTTTTCCCATATTAACTCCAATTACAAGGTAGCATTCCAATTAAATATTTTATTTACGATTTTATAATGAGCAGAACCATAATTTAATTTTGTTCCTTGCATCAGGAGTGATTCGGTTAATTCGTGCTGTAACAAAATCAAATCTGATTGTACAAAATTACCATTTATAAGTCGTTCCCAACTTTCGGCAATATCAATATCAGTCAAAAATTTTGATAAAAATTGTTCGTTGCCATGACCGAGAATATGTTCTTCAATAAAAATATGATTTTTAATTTTTTCTATTACTTTTTCAGATATACCAATATTGTAGGCAATTTTTTGAATATCGTTATTATTTTTTCTTGCTCTTTCATATAATTGTTCAGCTTGATGCATTGCTTTTTCATATAATTTTGGGACATCTTTGAATCTCTCATCTGAAATTCCGAATCTGATATCCTGTGTTGCTTTCTTTAATTCTTCGATTCGAGAATTTAACATTTTTAATTCCGAAGAATTATTCAAAATTTCTAATGCTTCTTCAGTACTAAAGGTACTTTCAATAATTTTGGGATTACCATCTTCAACAATCGTTGTATATGCTTTGAATTTTTCAATAGGCAATTCATATGAGCCTTGGGGTATTATTTTTGATGATTTGCTATTTTTACCTGGGGTTGTCTCATACAATGTAACTATACCTTGTATTCCTGTTGAACCAACTGCCACTGACGTTGACCCAACAGCTGCCCCACCTGCTTGAATAACTTCCGCTACTTCTGCGACAAGTTCAGGCATTAAAGCGATATCTCGTGTAATAGCGACTGCACCGCCACCTGAAATTGAAGGGGGAAGTGTATCAACAAATGATATGATGCAGTCTCCCATAATGTTGCTGATAAGTTTAGCGCCAATGCCTAATGCTTTATTTGCAGCAAGATCAACGATTAGCTTTGCTACAAATTCCTTTTTATGCTCTAGGCTTAAGTTTTTCCAGCCTTCAGCAAATTTATGAACAGCCTCATTATATTTTTTGCTAAATTCATAAGCATCTTTTTTGCTTGCACCTAAAGAAGCGATATTATTTTTTGCATAATCAGAAACAAATGATTTCAGAAAATGACCTAGTTGTGCAAAATCTTTTGCGATATTTAATAAATATGCTGTTGGATGAGTAATCGTTTCATGAGCATAATCACCAATTTCTTTGAGAGGAAAATCAGTTGCGATTATTGTAGCGCTATCTTGAATAACAGTAAAAATATTTTTAGCTATGGTGCAATTGGTATCACGATTTAAAATAATTGTTTCTATTTCTTGGAGAGCCTCATCTTGTGATGATGCTATATAGTGCTTAATAACCTCATTGCGCAGAGAGTCATTCGCCTCAGTCCATAAATCTTTATTATCAAGTGTCTCCCGCATCAAATACTGCTCATAGGTTTTGCTTAAATCAGGTTGAGCATGGCTAGATTGAGGTTGTAATTTTTGCAATACTTGAAGATTATGTGTTTCTGTTTTTCCTGTATAAAGAAGGTCAACGCTTTGCAGTAAAGCACGCAGATCTTCTTGTGATTTTGTGAGGATCATCTCCGAACGATTAAGTACATTGAGTTCGCGTATTGCCTCACTTATTACCTTATTAAATGATATTCGTTTCGATGCTGTATCATCCAAAGCTTGGAATGCATCATGTAGTGTTGTTCGTAGTGATTGTAATTGCTTAATGCGTTCTTCTGATCCTGGTTGCTGTTTGAGTTGGTTAATCTCATTTGTTATGTTGCAGATGGCAGGAATCATTCGACGGATCATATCCTGTTTTGCTTTGACGTCAAATGTTTGAGTAAAATCGGTACATTTCAAAAGTTTCGTATCGGGATCTTTTGATTGAACGCTATGAAGCAGTGCTTTGGCATAATGAGTGTATAATGATGATTCGGTTTGGCATGATCTAACAACATATCTCATTCCTAAAGCAAGGGCTTCTTTGTCATGTGTGGGACATGTCGCAAGTGAAAATAATGTTTGTTGTTCTTTGATGTGATTGCTATCACGAATAGTAGTGGGAATTTCGATAGCATTTAAACATGTACGATCATAGCTATAAAATTTAGGTAATCCAACCTTATTGATGAGCTGTTGTAAAAGTCCATATTGTTTTTCATTATTTTTGTATTGTTCTAATTTTTCATAAAAGAGTTCGGCTGCTTTTGCGGGTTTTTCAACTATATAAGGTATGAGGTCACGTAATTCTTGTTTTAATTCTTGTGATGGTGTTAAGTGAAGTCTCTCGATCAAAAGATCATATGTCTTGTCTATATATTCAAGATAAAGTTGTTGAGCAATATCAGCTATTTTTTTATCACTTGATGATTGAGCATTATCATATTTTTCAACAATAGCCTTTGCTTGCAAAAATTTGAATTGTTCTCCATATTCCTTAATTTTTATAAGATCTTTTCTAACATCATTGCCATTGATGAGTTTTCTCAACCTATCAGATGATTCTTGATAAGAGAAACATGCAGAAATTCCTCTACCTAATGCGCGGAAGTATGGCCGTATACCTCCTTGTGTCAGTTCTTGATGAACTTCTGCAAATCCTGGTCGATTTAACAAAGCAAGCTTTTCTACAATTTCTTTATAATCGTCTGGCCGTAATGGTTTTAAAAAGTCATCGGTTATTACTTTTGCAGAGTCATATTGCTGAGAAGGTATTGATGTTAATTGAAGAGAGCCTGTTTTATCATATAGAATATAATTGAGGTCATTAATTGTTGTTTTCAAATAATACTGATATTCAACAGAAGATTCATCAAGTATGTTGCACCGTTGAAATTGAAGATCACCAAGAGATAAAATAGCACTTATTGACTCGGAAAGATTTGCTTGGCTTAATATATCAACACACGTATTAAATTGTTGTTCTAAATGTGCCTGTTCTAATGATGCTATGCACTGTATTGCTGAAAGTGCCGTATTGATTTTGGATGATGTTGGGATAGCAATAATATCTCTTTCAGGCGGAATAAAATTTGCTGCGGTATTTCGTTGAAAAGGAGTAATGAATTTTCTTTGTTCATTATCAGTATCGTAAGTAGGTCCATGGATAACTATTTTGTTATCCATGGCAGTTGAGGTTAGATACGCAAAAATGGCAAAGATAGAATATAGTTTGAATGTTTTCATAAAATATGTATTCAAGAGTAATTTTGGTTATTGGGGTTTTGGTTGAGTGGAACTACCATAATACCAATGATAAATAGCTCCAGGTATATTGCCTACAATTTGACATATGAGCTGTGTTCTGAAATGTTCCAAGGTGAGATTTTTGTTTTCATTGTGGAATCTCTCTTGTTGTGCAAAGCTTTTCTTTTGTAAGTCTAATCCCTCTCTTTGCAACCCTATGCTTTCGTTATGAAACAGGACTTGTTGATTCATGCCGCAATATTGCATAAAACTATTGACTATTATTTGTATGGTTAGTGGGCCCATAATTTGAATAGTAGTTCCTATATGTGGCTTAATCATTTTGTAAGTTCTTTTAGAGATTGAAAATCTTTCATCATCTTTTGTTACCAGTGCAATAGCGGCATCAAAGTCTTTTTTATCAAGAACTAAAATTTCATCGCCTGAACGGTCGTGAGCATTGGATAATGCGGCTCGTATCATGGTTTCTAAGTCACGCGGTGTGAATTTTTTGGTTTTATATCCTAAAAACTGAATTTCAGATGGTGAGGGAACAGCTTGCAAGGAAGGCGAATAAAGATGTAAATAATAAGAAATAATTTTTTCTCTTTTAGATTGATCGGGAAGACTTATGTCGTGTATTCCTACTTTGATGCGACTACGGACTTGATCAGGTAAAATATCAAGATCATTTGCAGTGGCGATGATTAATAAATTTTTTTTGTTTTTAAAAGTATCAAGGAATTTCCACAATGATTGAGCGCCTTCCATATCGTAATCTTCTTTACCTCTTTTTTTGACAATTGTCTGTAGCTCATCCAGTATAATTACCTCGGGCTTTTTACTCCTTGATAAGGGGCCAAGAATACTTGCAAGATTGCTTGAGCCAGAATGCTGATATTGATTTGATAACAATTGAATCGCGACAAAAAGGTAAGGTATAGAACATTTTTTTGCAATAGCCTTTGCTAGACTGCTTTTACCAGTTCCTGGAGAACCGACTAAAACATGTATATTGCTCATATAAGGAGCTTTCTGAAATAAATCGTCAGGATTTTGTCTTTTATTGATATCACTAATAAGTTTTTTTATTCGATGAGGGCTTTCATTAATGAGTTCTTCAACCAATTCACTTCTTAAAGGTTCTTGATCTTCTTCCCTTTCAACACCAAATTGAGCTGAGCCTATAAGGCCATTTTGTTCCTGTTTTAAACTTTGTATTAGACCTATAAGTTCTTTTTTGATACCAGAATTTTTATTAGAACCTGTTGGTAATTTCTGTTTTACATTAAGCGGGTCTTCCATGCAGTATGTTGCACTACACCACAAGCTGAAAACTAAGGTGGCGCGGAATAAAAATGTTAAAGCTAATGGTGTATCGGTGTTTTTGGAATTAAGAAGAGTTTGAAGCTGCATTGCCTATCCTATTGTTTAGAATTGTTAGAAAAATTTGATGTATAAATTGCAGCAATTCTAATATCACTTGCCTAAAAAGTAAACTATTTCATGAAGTTAAAATTTGAAGAAATGGACCATAAATTTTGAGCATGCTAATTGTGTGAGCGAACAGCAGTTTTGCAAGAAACATCGATATATGCTACTCTAGCAAAAAAAGGATTAAACATTAGTAACCCCCCTTCACGACAAGGAATACAAATGAAAAAACAACAGTATGTCTTTATGATTGCACTCGCCTCACTTGCTATACTCCCTCAATGCAGTTTATTTGAATCAAAAGAGACAAAAGAATCTGCAACAGACATGAAGATGGAGAATAAAAGCACATCAATGCCGATGAGTGCGCCAAAAGGTGGGAATGAAGAAGTACTTATTACTATGTATGATGGTAAAACGCCTAAAGCAACGGTCAAAGATTTTGAAGATTACATTAATGAGTTTCTAGAAGCACAACCTCAATATAAAGCTGTGTTTGAAATGATGCCAGGTGCAGAAGAGCAAATTTTTGATGGTTTAAAAAATGAGCTCGTACTTGCTGAATGGGTTGAAAAGAATGGCATTGATAAGAAACCTGAATACCTAAAAGATGAAGAAAAAATTCGCAAGTTTGCTCGTCGTAGTTTGAATGTTAAATATTTCCAAGAAGCATATCCAGTAAAAGTCACCGATGCTGAAGTCAGACAATATTATAATGACAACAAAAACAGCATTCCTCAGTTGATGCTTTCCCAAGGCGGCGTTACAGCGCAAGGCGTGATGTTCGATTCTAAAGATGCCGCGCAAGCCTTCTATGATAAAGTAAAAGATGGCGCTGTAAGTTTTGAAACTGCAGCAAAAGATGCAAATCTTCCGGTGAAAGATTTTGGCGAAGTTGGCAATCAAAGCTTCAATGTAGATGGCGCTATTAGAAAGAAACTTCTTGAATTTAAGAAGTTCCCATCAATAGAGTTAATTGAAGTTAACAGTACATCATTTGCTGTTGTAAAAGCGACAGGCAAAAAAGAACCACAGTATGTTCCTTTTGAAGATGTAAAAGCTGGCATTGAAAATATGCTCAAACAGCAAAAAATAGCTGAAGCATTAAATAAAGAGTTAGAAAAATTAGCGCAAGATTATAAAGTTTCTGTTAACAAAGATTATTTTGAACGCAAAAAGAAAACAACCGCACCAGAACCAGAAATGGTTGCACAACAAGAGATGCCAACTAGAGCTGCTGCTCCAATGAAAGCAATGTAAAAAACATTGATAACCAATAACAAAAGGGGAATTGTACCGCAATTCCCCTTTGCGCATTGAAAGCATATTTCATGAAAAACAGACGCTATTCTTTCATAACGACAATTGTTTTTAGTTTATTCATGGGAACGCTTATGGGTGATGAACAATCAAACACGGAGCCATTGCCCCAAGATGCGCAAGAAATTCAAGAACAACTGCCAAATGCGCAGGTAGCAGAACAAGACATTCAAGAACAATTACCAAGTGCAGAGGTGCCAGAAGAAGTGCCTGCTGACATACAGATAGAAGAAGAGCGTTTTCTCATTAACGAAGTTTCATGTATTGTTGACGGGCCTGAACGGCGCTATTATATAACCCGCAGCGAATTAGAGACGCCCGGCTTTGATGGCAAAATTCCTTCTGCCGATGAGATAGTTGACAAAGAGTTAATATATCAAGATGCGCTCAAACATAAAATTCCCATCACTGAGTTTGCACAAAAACATATTCAGGGTATTAAAAGACAGCATAAGTTAACTGATGAAGTCTTTGATAAAATTTGTGCAGAAGCAGGATTAGACCCGCAAGGTGCACTTGAAGAATTTGAAAAAATGGGCGCGGGTAATACGATGATTGAACAAAAAATTATGTCCCGCATCTATCTGCCTGAACATGAAATCAAAGAATACTATGAGGCACATCCGAAAATTAAGGCTGCAAAATATCAATTACAAGTTGCCTACATTCCTTTTGATACGTCACAACCATTGGAAGCTCAAAAGCAGGATTTAGAACAACGTGTTAAAACAAGTCCTGAATCGATTCGTTGGGGCGAGCCGTTCTGGCTAAAAGAAAATGATATTGCCGATGAGAAAAAGTATATTACACAGTTAGCGCGTGGCGAATGTGCGCCAGCACAGCTTGTCGATGGCGGTTTTGAAGTGCTGCGCTTAGTTAACAAAAAAGAAGCGCGCGTTATCCCTCTAGAAAAACGGTATCGTGAAATTTTGCACACGCTGCGTATGCCAAAATTACAACACATGATTGATGAATATAAAAAAGAATTGCGTTCGTTCAGTTCTATTTCAGCAGTTGAATAATTAACTTTTCTCTTTTTAGGGAACCTAACATGAACAAATCCTATGAGCAAAAACGGAATGAAATATTAATCAGGATGGAATCCCACGTCGAAGAATTTAAAAATCTAATTTTTCGACATGGCGTAGTTCCCATCAATGGTGATGACAAGAATCATGAGATATCCGAAGAAATGTTTGATGAACAGGACAAAGCGTTCCTAAAAATGACAGAATTGGAACAAGAATTATTTGACCTACAGGCTCAGTTGATAACGAAACAAGACATACATTAAAAAGAAAGTGGAGGTTGTAATCTGAACTCTCTTCCTGAAACTTTTTATTACATTTACTTTGTGCATTGCAGATGTGCATGTTTGTATAAAAGACGTGGAAAAATCTTCATTTTATCAGGAGACGTTACGCTTGATGCATAGCTTTGAATACTATCTTCTGACGCTTTAACTGCTTGACCAAATAAAGTATTAGGTAAAATTTCATCCATGCTTCTATAAGATGGAGGTACTGATCGTTCCAATTTATATATACAATTCTTCATATGTTTTGCTATGTCGAGATTGTAGTAATCAGAAATTTCACCCCCATAATAGCGTCCCTCTTGTAATAAACTCTCATTCTTAAGTTTAATTAAGGTATCAAGATGATCCGCCGTTGACAAGATACTTTTTGTGTTAGTTGTAAACGTGCGTAATTTTCTTTCTATACCTGATTTTTGTATTGTTTTGAGCGCATTAAAATTATTTTTAGCAGCATTTACTATAGTGTTAAAAGTGTCAAAAACAAACTGCCTATTAACTGATAACAAATATTGCGTTCCTTCAAGTTCAAAGTTATTTAATGTGTGTATTAATTTAGTCTGTTGATTTATTTTTTTTGAGAACCACGAACGAACTGTTTCCTGAGTAAGATAATGAATCATCTCTAAAATATTATTGTCATAACCATCTAACATATCAGGATTCAATACGGTATCGAACGGTTTGTTAGTTTGTAGTAATTGGTCGATATGCGTATAAACAAAATGGAGGGCAACTAATGGAGGATGTACTTTGGAGAGAGTCAAATCAATTCTTTCTCGTAATGTGTGCTGTTCAGTGTGTGGTTCAAATGTTGAAAATATAGAATGTGAGAGTAAGGATTTTGTATGAGCTGTTTTATTATGTTTCAGTGCTGCTTCTAGGGCAAGTTTGAATAATAATTGATCTAACGTTGGTTTTGCTGAACAACAAAAAAAAGTGTCATAAGATTTTTGATTTTGATAGACACAACACATCATGCTATCTAAAAGATTGGTCGGACTGATTAGCGTCGTCACTTTCTTATTGTACGAGAATTTTTGAAAATTTCCTTTTACATCAATTGCTACAAGCCAAGGAATAAGCTCCACTTCAATAGCTGCGGCCAGATAACTGCCCATGTCACGAGCAACAGTTTTTTCTCTATGTTCATATTGGATGCCAAAAAAATTATTCCCTTGAGTTACACCACGAATATCTACATTTTCAAAAAGTATTATTTTTTCATCATTAACATCGAATATGAATCCTTGGGGTTGTATATTTTTCTTGTGCGCTAAAGAGCTATCAAAAAAAATGAACTTACTATCCAAAGAAATAATGCTATAGAAGACGGGACCATCTAGGAATACAGGATGCGATGATAAAGGACAATGTAATGAAAAATACCATTTGAGTGCATTGCCTTTCCCGTCAATTGAAATAAAGTATGTGCCATTTGGGGCATAAGTAAGATGTTTTATGCTTGATGATGTAGGATGCTTTTCTGTTAACATAGGATAGGAACTGAGTTTATTCAAAAAAATATAATAAATGCTACCATCTGAACTGCCTACGACAAGAGCATTTTTATCGGGAGAAAAAACGAGTGATGTAACAGCATCAGTATCAGGCAATTCAAAACGATGGATAGTTTCATATGGATGGTTACCTGAAAAAATTCTTATTTTATTTTTTTTGCTTATTGCAATGCAAGTATTGTCTTTACTGCCAGTAATGCAGTCAAAATCTCCCGTAAATGGGTTATCTTTATAACTAACAATATCTCTATGCAAAATGCCAATTTTGTCGAATTTAGAATCAAACCAGATAGCCAATTTTGAATTGTACCACTTTACATCTATATTATTGGGTACTCGTGTTAAGAATTTCCATGTTGGTTGCGTATGTGCCTTCCAATACTCTAACAAGTGTGGGACGTAATCTGATACTTGCTTTAAGATTTCTTCAATTAAAGGCTTATCATTTAATGGATCTTTTGTATCAATAGTATCTTTAATATTATCTGCTATAACGCCTAAACAAATTGCTTGTAGGCTTCTAAGACCTTGTTGTGAATATAACTCTCCGTAATCTTTGATCGAGTGCTGCTTAGCAATTTTTGGCTCAGACATTCCGTAAAAGATGCTTGGAATGAAAAATGCTATAATTAAATGTAATGGATGTAGTTTTAATTTCACTATCATAGAAGCAATACTTGATTGAGTAGAATTTTAATACTATGAGATATATAGTTGTATTATACTAAAAAAACAAATTTGTATCACTAAGAATTGATCTTGTGCTTATTGTAATTAACGCAAATTCGATAAATTAAATGTGGCTACGCAAAGATAACATTGAAAACAGAATTGTCATTGCGAGCCATGTATGTGGCGTGGCAACCCAGCTTATAAAATTAGTTCATTAAAGGAATGTATTAAAGTTCTGGATCCCCACGGCTAAAGCCTCGGGAAGACATTCTTGAGTTCATTGTAAAATTTGCATTGGATTTGCGTGAAATAATTCTCAACTCTCTTCCTGAAACTCTTCATTGAGCGCTTCTTGTTGCAAAGCGAGTGCTTTTTCCAAAAGACGCGCGCTATCTGATTGCGCGGTATTTTTTCCTTCTAAATACGTGGAAACGAGTGTTTTCAAATCCATCGAAATATTCATGACCGAGCGTTTCTCGCGCGTTTCTGGCGCGTGAACGGGGGTGATGTTGACAACATGCATCGCGCTTGCGCACGCTTGTAAAACGAGTGACAAGTTCACCGTATCTTTTTTGCCCGCGGGTACATGATACAAAATTTTTACGATTGCATCATTGATATCATGTTGTTGCAGTTGATCAAGAAGTTGCTCTGTTTGATCCTGATGTTCTTTGAGCTTCACTTCAATCTGAATGAAAGGACGCGCTGGTGTTTTGATAAATTCGTGCGTCGTGACACCTTTTTTTTCAATCGTAACAGAACAAAATCCTTTCTCTTCTTTGCGCTCGCCAAAATCGATGCGCTCGATTGAACCGGAATAAACGAGTGCAGGATAGCCATTGGGGTTTAAATTTTGATAGCGATGCAAATGGCCGAGTGCAACATAATCAAATGGCTCGATTGCTAGTTGTGATGGTAGCAACACCGGATCATTGCCATAAATTGCGCGCTTTTCCGATCCGGAAAAAATGCCGGAACTTACCGTTAAATGCCCGGCAAGCACAGCAGGAATGGTGCGATCAAGTTGCTGAGCAAAATGACTAATTAACGAACTTACTGAACTGGCAATATGTTCCGTGAGTGCTGTGGCGGATTTATAGGCATGCATTGAAGATAGTGCAATGTTGGTTCGGCTTGGCCATGGAATGCCAACAATCTGCACGGGGCCGTTTTTAGTAGTTAAGTTAATAATAGCTGGTTTGGCAATGACATGAAATCCTTCAAGTGGCAGATCACTAAAAATATCCAACGTATTTGCTTTACCGAAACTGAGTGGATTATCGTGATTGCCCACTACAATGACGAGTGGAATGCCAGCTTGTTGTAACCGTAAAAAACAGTTGAGCAATAATCGTTGCTGGGTGGGTGTTGGATTAATGGTTTTATAGGCGTCACCAGAAAACAGAAAGAAATCTACGTTGCTTTTTAATGCATAATCAACACAAAAATCTAACGCTTTTTTAAAATCAAGCAACCGCGTGTGAATGCCAGTCGCGGGATCAATTTTGCCGTAATTTTCCATCCCAAAATGGATGTCTGCTGTGTGAATAAATTGTATCATGTTCCTTCAGTAAAACTTGAGGGGTCAGTTGTTTTGAGTGCACCAATAAAAGGAATATCAGCTTCATTTTGCGCGTGCGTTAATTTTTCATGTAACGTGCGCGCGTATCCTTCTTTATTGACTTGGCGCGCGCGTCCGATTGCGAGCGCTCCCTGCGGAACGTTGTTGGTAATAACCGATCCTGCTGCAGTATAACTATTTTTGCCAATGGCAACGGGTGCAACGAGGGTATTGTTGCTGCCGATAAAACAATTATCTTCAATGGTCGTGGTATGTTTGTGAACGCCGTCATAATTGCATGTGATAGTGCCTGCGCCGATATTCACCTGCTCACCGATGTTAGTATCACCAAGATACGCAAGATGTTTTGCTTTTGAGTGTGAGCCGAGAGTACTTTTTTTGACGTGAACAAAATTGCCAATTACGGCGTGCGCTTCAAGGCGAGAATCTTTTTCAATATGAGCAAAAGGACCAACTGAACATTGATCGCCAATGGTGGAATCATACACAACAGAATGCGCGCGGATGGTGGTATGATTGCCAATGTGTGTGTTACTGATGACAGAGAAACACTCGATGATGCAATGTTGCCCCACGTGTGAATTATTAATAATGTGAACGCCATTACCTATATAGGATCCAGCGCCGATCGTGACATTCACATCTATGTGTACATTTTGTGCTGCATGAAAGCGTACGCCTGACGCCATCCATTTAGAAATGAGTTCCGAGCGTTTTATTTGTTCAACGGTCCACAGTTCTTTAAAATCATTAACGCCTCGAATTTCATCAAATGCCACCGGCACCGTTTTGATGGTGAGCTGTGCATCGCTGGCGATTTTTATTAAATCCGTTAAATAAAATTCTTGCGCGCTGTTATTTGCTTGTAACGTATGAATGCTATTTTCTAAAAAATCTCTTTTAATTAAATAAATGCCTGCATTGACGCAGCAATGTTCATGAGTATCGCCATGAAATTCTTTTGGTTCAATGATGCGTACTTTGTGATCTTCCTGTACCACTCTGCCGTAGCCAGTCACTGACGGATCAGCATTGTGCGCAGTCACAAACGTAATGCTTGCCTTATGTTCACAATGTTTCTGCACTAATTGTTCTAGAGTATTTTCGGTGATGAGTGGCATATCACCATTCATGACCAGGATATGATCATGCTGCCACTGTTTTTGGGTGCATAAGAGTGCATGGCCGGTTCCTTTTTGTTCTTCTTGCACGGCAAAATTGAGTGCTGAGCCATGTCTTTGGATGATGCACTCTTTAACGGCATTGCCTTCATAACCGATAAGAACCGTCGTAGGCAAACCTAAATGCTCAAGGAGAGAGGTTGCATAAAGAACCATTTCTTGGCCGCAAATTCTTTCAAGTAATTTTGTTTTTCCCGTTTTGAATCGTGTTGAACGACCTCCCGCTAAAAGTACTGCTTGCAGATTCTTTTCTAGCATGGAATCTCCTTTACTTAATGTCTCTTTTGCCTGACGTAGCATAGTCGAGCTTTCGGCAGGTTGTCAATTTTGTTGGGAAAAACTTCTCAAAAAAGCAGAATCCTTTATTATTAGATGAATAGAACACTGTACATGGAGAGATGGCTGAGCGGTCTAAAGCGGCCGCCTCGAAAGCGGTTATTTCATGTATAATGGAATCGGGGGTTCGAATCCCTCTCTCTCCTCCAATCTACGCCTGCATGGGGAGAAGCTTTGATGTGATATTTGGCTACGATTGGCTTCGCCAGTTTTCTTTAAGGAGAATGATGCGTAGATTGCCCGTCGAAGCTCAATTTCTCTTCGAAGGCATTCCATTGCAAGCGAAGACTGGGCTGGCACGGCCAGTTATATGACTCGTGCATAAATAGGAATTTAAAAAGGTCTTTTTGTATATGATCAAACTTCGCTCACTCGTTATTGCTCTCTTCTTTTTTATGTGCACAACAAACGTGTTGGGCATGGTGTATGATAATCGCTTTTTGCCCTTGTTGCGTCGTACTTTTTCGCGTACGTGTTCGCTCCGTAACTCGCCGTGTGGCCCTTGTTTAAAGCAAACATCAGGGTTATTTGGTGATCTTTTTATCATGACTGCCAATGAAGCATTCGCAAAAGGTGAAGATAATCCAGAAATAGGCTTGTTTGAGGTTTTTGGTGATTATAATCTAGGGGCTATGGAAGCAGCAATAAATCTTTTAGGCTTACCTGATCCACTTAATACACCAGCACTTATGCGCTTTCAGGGACAAGATGTTATATTCCGTATGAATGGTAAAATTGCTTCTGAAGGTTTTGCGTTGCAATATGATCAGCATATTTGGCGCTATTTTTCTGGCGGGTTCAGCTGTTTCTTCATGCATTTATTTTCTAAGAACGATTTCTTCTTGTCGCCTAAAACCATTACAGATTTTATGATTACGCCTGATGAGCAAATACGTTTAGATCAAGCGCGTAGATTTATGAATCAAGAAGTAGGGTTGCTTGCGCCTACCTTCAGCCGTGCGGGCTTTTCTGACATTGATCTCTATCTACGCATGGGCAATATTTGGGATTATTTGTATAAATTAAAACGCATTGATGCCGGTATCAGCATTGGTGCACTCATTCCTTCCGGATTAACACGCGAGATTCTTAATCCTGCATCTATCCCATTTGGTGGCGATGGTTTTTGGGGTGTCTATGTTGCTGGTGATGTAGAAATTGAGTTGAAAGAAGATTGGATTGTTGGTTTATACGTTCGGTTTAATCAACGCTTTGAAAGAACAAAGCAAGAACGGTTGCCGATTGCCAATGAACAACAACTCTATGCGGCAACACAAGGATCTGTCCGTATTGATCCAGGATTTACTTCCGTCGTTGCGCCGTACGCAATTTTAAGTGGTATCCGTGATGGCCTTGGTGTACAAGCACAATACACCTTAATTTTCCACGAAAATGATGTGTGGAAACAAGTTAATAAACCGCCGAGTCTCCCTCCTGCGACATTAAGTCAGGTGATAAAACGTTCACGCTGGAATGCTGAATATTTTACCGTGAATGTGTATTATGATTTTTCAAAAGTGCGCGATCCCTATGATTATCCTCCAATTTTTTCATTTAAATGGGATATACCTACGAAATTATTAATCGCTAAGCGCGCAAGTAAAACAAACCGTGTTGCATTAGGATTAGAGTTACTCTACTAAAAAAATAGGTACCGTGTATGAAAAGACCGTTCTCATTTTTTCCCGCTAAAAAGATTTTTAGCTTTCTTTCAAATGATATTGCTATTGATCTAGGAACCGCAAACACGTTAGTATATGTGCGCAATCGAGGTATCGTGCTTGATGAACCATCAGTAGTTGCCGTAAAAGCAAATACCAACCAAGTGCTTGCTGCAGGAAAAGAAGCAAAAAAAATGCTTGGTAAAACACCAGAAAGTATTGTCGCATGTCGCCCTATGCGTGATGGCGTTATTGCAAATTTTGATTTGACCGAAAGTATGCTGCGGTATTTCATCCGCGCGGTCAATGATAATAGACGTACGTGGATTCGCCCTCGCATTATTGTTGGCGTGCCCTCGGGTATTACGCAAGTCGAGCGTCGTGCTATTGAAGACGCGGCTAAACAAGCAGGTGCGCGCGAAGTCTATACCATTATGGAGCCAATGGCGGCAGCCATCGGTGCAGGGTTGCGTGTTGAAGATCCTTCAGGCAGCATGATCGTTGATATCGGCGGTGGCACCACAGAAGTTGCTGTTATTAGTTTAAAAGATGTGGTTTTCTGCAGATCGGTGCGCGTCGGTGGCGATGAAATGGATCGCGCAATCGTGCAATATGTAAAACGTAAATATAATTTGCTCATTGGTGAACGTACGGCAGAACAAATAAAAATTAGCATCGGCACCGTGATGTGTGATTCAAAAATTGAAAAAATGGATGTCAAAGGACGCGATCTAGTAACCGGTATTCCAAAAACCGTGTGTTTGACAAGCACTGAAGTGAACGAATCATTACTTGAAACGATCGCTAACATTGTTGATGTCGTGCGCGTGGCACTTGAAAATACGCCGCCGGAACTTTCCTCTGATTTGGTGGATAAAGGTATTGTCATGGCGGGTGGCGGTTCGCTCTTGCGCGGTCTTGGTGATCTCATTTCAAAAGAAACTAAATTACCCGTGCGCGTGGCAGAAGATCCATTACAATGTGTTGTCAAAGGCGTTGGACGCGTGCTTGATGAATTAGATTTCTTCCGTGAAGCACTTATGAAATAGGCGCACGCATTCTCTATGACAGTATACACCGCGGGCATTCCGCTTAAAAAACAGTTCGGTCAACATTTTTTACGGCAGCAATCAATCATTGATGAGATGATTGCTGCCGTTGATTTAAACGAGCGCAGTTCCGTATTTGAAATCGGCTGTGGCGATGGTTTTTTAACGCGCTCGATTTTAAAACAAGATATCGCGCGTTTGTGGGTTTTTGAAATTGATCCGCAATGGGCTGAATATGTGCAAAAAACCTATCCTGACGAGCGCATGAGCATGTTTCGGGAAAATATTCTTGATGTTGATTTTTCACGCTTTGAACCATATAAACCGTGGATTTTATTAGCAAATCTTCCTTATTTAATTACCTTTCCTATTTTGCATCTTTTGCAACGTAACCGCGATTTGCTGCAAGAAGGCGTGATCATGATCCAAGAAGAGGTGGCACAAAAGCTCGTTAAAAAAAGTGGCAGGGGCTATGGCTATCCTTCATTGTTTTTTCAACACTATTTTGAACTGAAACTTTTGCAGAAAATTTCTCCTGGCGCTTTTTTACCGCCGCCGAAAGTTTATTCACGCTTAGTACATTTCAAACCAAAAAAAATTATGACGCCAATCCCTGATGAAGAACATTTTTGGAAATTCATAAAACTGTGTTTTCGTCAACCGAGGCGTACGCTCAAAAATAATCTCGCGCAATCTCAAATTGATCTTTCAAAAATTCCTGAAAAATATATTTTGTTGCGCGCGCAACAGATGAATATGGAAGATCTCTTGCATATTTGGGAACGCGTGCGTTCGTAATACATTCTTGTTCGATGCAAAAAAATAGCGTAGGTACTTGATTTTTCTAAAAACTAGTATTATAATTCATAATAAATCTAATAAATATTCAATTTCTTTAGGGACCTCGCTATGATTACGTTTTATCATAAAAAATTATCAATATATTTTCTTTTTTTGTTTTTCTGGTGTTCATATTCTATGGAAGAATGGGGAAAAGAAAATCCGGGCACATTAAATTGTTCATTTGCGCAAATTTTGCCGCCAGAAATATTAGAAAAAGTTGTTTTGGCGCTTGTTGATGAATCTGAAACTAGCGACATTGCTTTTAAATCATTAAAATCCTTCGAATATGTCGACCGGGAAACATCTAATGCTATAAAAAGTTCCTTGGCGCAGGAAGCATTTTCAAATGAAATACAAAAAAAGCTCGTGAAGAAACTAGAAAGAGATCTTTATTTGCCCAAACTTGCAAGTAACCTCGCTACAAAGTTTTTATGCCCTACGAGTACTTTATCGATGGTTATTAATCTTGCGCAAGCAGCATATCGGCAGCATTCTCCAAATATTGCTCGTTTCTTTTATCCTTATGTACGCGATGATAATAAAAATAACTTTTTTGAAATAGCTAATGAAAAAAATGATTCAAAAACAGCGGTATTTTGTCTCAATCATGGGGCGAATGCTAATATACTTTGTGTATATTGGCACAATAATAAGATGGATCAGCAATGGACACCGTTAACGAAGGCCATTGATTTCGATAATGTTGATTTAGTAAAAAAATTATTAGCTTGTAATGCAGATCCCAATAAGAAACTTAAACGAAAAAGGAAAGAAGGCATAGGAGGTCATGTCATTGAATATTACATGACGCCATGTGAATTAGCGCATAGAAAAGGTAACCAAGAAATAATAGAACTTCTTGAGAATCATTCACGAGCCTTAGCCAAAGAATGACATGCATTTTATTCTTCATACCTTTGCTTTGCTAATTCAACGGTCTATGCCGTTCATTAAATATTTTCTTTATAAATTTAATGGTTAATCAAAAAGGCCTTTTATGTTTACAGGTTCCGCTTATAAAAAAATAGTTACTTGCATGTTCTTATTATTTTCTTGGTGCTCATACTCGATGGAAGAATGGAAAGAAGATCCCAAAAGATTAGGCTATTCTTTTGTACATATACTACCTTCAGAAATACTCGAAAAGATTATCGTTATAACCATCGATGAATCAAAGGATATAGAGGAGGCAGCTTTATCACTCACGAAGGTTCGATATATTGATAAAGAAACTTATCAATTTTTTTCTGAGTTTTTGCCGAGCTCTAAACCGATACGAAAAAAATTAATCGAAAAATATAAAAAAAGTAATATGCCTTGGTTCTATCCGGAAGAAATTATTAAGAAATTGCTATATCCAACTACCAAGGTTCCTAATCAGACCTTTTCACATGCCATTCACAAACCTGGCAATGTAAAAGATTCCTATGTATACAGATATCCCTGTATGGCACGGTTTTATTATGCATACTTTCTTGTGCAAGGTGCCAAAGGAGAGTTTTTGCAAGATGCTCTTTCAATACCGGATATAAAGACGGTAGTATATTGTCTTAACCATGGAGAAGATGTTAACGCGGTATACTATCGAAATTTTCTAGGTGATGAATATACAGGTTTGGCGTTAGGAATAGAAAAAGAAAATACCGGTTTAGTACAAATATTATTAGCTCATGGGGCAAATCCGGATCAACGCTTTGCCTATTCAAATAAACGAGGCATGAATGGCTATTATGTTGAAGAATATGCTACTCCGCGTGAGTTGGCGGATAGAAAAGGTAACCAAGCAATACTAAAACTTCTTGAGAATCACTCGCAGGTTTTAACTAAAGAATGACATGCATTTTGTTCTTCAAATCGTTGTTTTGCTAATTCAATTGTCTGCGCCGTACGTTCATTGAATAGTGCGAGATTGAAATTCACCGGTCTAAATGAATTAGTTACATCCACAAAATGTTGTTGTTGTTCAAAGGTGAGGAACGGCATGTTTAATGCATTTCTTGCCGTTTGTGCTTTGAGCGACATAGTCTCAGCAAAAGGATGAACTTCAAGACAGAGATGGTTTGCATTAAGATCGCTATTTTCAACCGCATTCAAAAAGTAACCAACATAGCAGCATATAGGCATTGGATAAAATGGTACATATTGTCGGTAATTATAAATCCAGCCAAATGAAAAAAGTTCACTATGTCCTGGATCAGAATTACGAATAAGCCATTTTGGATAATAGGGATAGGTATATTTTTTTCTTGTGCGTGCAAGCCGTTTCCAGCGCAATTGGACTTGCGTAAGATTATCAGGGACCTCAAAGGTAGGGCGTTCGTTGAAGGTTCGATATGATAAGAACTTCTGATAGGACATAAAATCAGCAATTTGTACCCTATCGCCAGTCGAATAGAGGTTATAAATCTTTTTAAATAAGGGACTATGAACCAAATAATCCATATCACATACAATAGGTAGCCCCAATAAAACTATTTGATCAATAGGATCAAGTAAATTTTCTTGCGCGCGTTGCTTATGAATAGTTCCTAAATGGAGGGCAATATGAGCGCCGTGACTGTAGCCTATAATCCGAATTTTAGGATTAATGCCCTGTGCTTTATAGGCATTGATCTCTGTTAACAGCTGGTCATAAAAGATTTGGGCATCCAGGATACGTACGTTCATGCCTAATATGCCGGTCCAACCAAAGGTATAATATACGTTTTTGACCGGCTTTTTCTGGTTTAGGGCACTCATTTCATCATAAAGCCGAGCAAATGCCGTGGCTGCTTTGCCTGGTCCGATATCATTAAAATCTATTTTTTGTAAACCTGGCTTTTGCATAGGGTGATATTGATAAAAGAAGGGATCATTTCGCGTAATATCAATGGTGTGGGCATAAATCGTATTTTCAAGTTGATCTCGAAGGACCAGGATGATATTAGAAATAGAAATATGCGGCTTGGCATTCAAGATCCCATGTATAATAATGGTTAGCCAGGTTTCTTCCTGGTCAGATCTTGGCCGATCCGTTCCTTCTGCCATTACAGGGAAGGCAGAAGTCATTAGAAAAAATAGAATAATAGAATAAAGCTTCTTTTTCATAAAAACTAATCAATTCAGGGGTTTTAGTACCTCAATGATTATTAGTATAACCTAAAGTGAGACTGTTTGTCAGGCCTTTTTTAAAATAAAATTAGTTCAGGTAGTATTTTTAGGGGGGGAGGGAATGCTTATTTAGTAATTTTTTCTGAGCATATTTCAGCCGCAGCTGAAAGATAAGCCCAGATTTTCCCGTAATATTGGTCCCTATCAATTGCAACATCTTGAGGAAGGGTAATTTCTGCAGCAATCTTTTTGGGGAGATTATATAAGTCGTTTTCTTGGAAAAGTGCAGCAATATCAAGGATAAATTGATGTGTACGGTTTGTCTTTTCGATAAGCGAATAACAATATTCTAGCACAAATTGATAATTAATAAATTCTCAGGTTAATCCATAATAAATGACTTTCAAAGGATCAACATTCTCGAGTTCTGTTATCTTTTTTATTAAATGATCCTTATTTTTTATAATTAAGTTGTCATTTTCATATAAACGAAAATCGAATCCTCCAATAAAGTATCCTTTAAAATATTGATGCAATTTTCGCTTAAAACAATCAGAATGTGAAAAAAAAGATTGATTACATTCTGTTTTATTTTTCATATCGTCATTAGTAGCAACGTTGATATCAATTGGGTCAGTGTTATTTTCATCTATGCCTTGTTTGCAAACCAGCATAAAAATCTAAGTTTTTCTTTATATTGCTCGTTCATTTTTTTAATGCATTATTTAAAATTCATCTTTTGGTAGATTCATATGTTTGTTGATCAAATCCATGATTGGCTTAAGGTAGTCTGGATCAAGTGAATCAATAATAGAATTGTAGTTACTATCTGTTAAGTGAATTCCTTTAATAGTTTCATTAAAATACTCATTAAGATCTAACTGATCTTCAATTGGATGTTCATCATAAGTATATTCGATGTTCGATAGGGCTTTTTTGATTAATCTTTGCCCTTCTTTGTAATCGCCTTTTTTTATATAAATTCTACCTAAATTGACAAGGTTCCAAACATGTTTATCGCATAATGCAACAGAATTTTGTAATACCTTTTCATTCAAGGTATCATTTTTCAAGAAATAATAATAACTTTTTAAATATTCAATCATTGATTGTAATTCAAGGTTGTGTGTTTTTACATTACATAATTTTTCAAATAATTCATCATCAATATGAGAATCATGAGCAGCTATATATGCATGCAACATAGTTGCATAAACATTGCTTTTGTCATATTCATATATCTTTTTTAAACAATTTTCGGCAAGATCTTCACCTTCAGCCAATTTATACATACATAATGCATAACTTAGCCAAACGTCCGTATCTTTAGGATAGACGTTTAAATATTCATCAAATGTTTTTTGAATATTAAAAAATATAGAGGGATTATAATTGCTTTTTTTATATTGCTTCATTTGTAAGTTTATATTCTTTAACAATGGATCTTTGTTCATTATGAAAAAGTCCTTGATGATTTTTATGCTAACTGATCTGCTTTCTTTTTTTATAGATCAGAAATTAGTCTTTGGATTGGTTAAGATGTTTGTTAATTAGATCCATGATTGGTTTATAATAGTTTGGATCTAATGAACCAATAATACAATTATAATTTGATCTACTTAAATGAATTCCCTTGATTGTTTCATTAAAGTATTCTTCTACGCTTAGTTCATCGTATATGGTATCATTATTATAAATAAGCTTAATATTCTCTAATCCTTTTAATATTAGCTCTTGACCTTTTTTAAATTCTCCCTTAGTAATATACAATCTTCCTAAATTAACATTATTCCAAACATGTTTGTTGCACAATCTAACCGAATTAACTAATACTTTCTCATAATTTTCATCATCTTTATAGTACCAAATTTTTTCATATTCAATCATTGATAGTATTTCATTATCATCGCTTTTTAAGGCGCATAATTGCCTAAAAAGCTGATCACTAATATGGGAATCATGCGCATTAATGTAAACTAAAAGCATCGTAGCAGAGAGATTATTTTGATCATATTCTAAGATTTTTCTTAAGCACTCTTCAGGATAATCACTTCCTTCGGCTAAATCATACATGCATAATGCATATTTTAGCCAAATTTCCGTATCGTAAGGATGAAGGTTTAAATATTGATCAAAGCTTTTCTGTATGGTGATAAATGTTGTTAAGTCATAATTATTTTTCTTATGTTGATCCATTTGTAAGCTTATATTTTTTAGCAATAGATCTTTGTTTATCATATCTGATAAAAATATTTCTTTTTATTTGATAATTTTTGCTGCACACATATCTGAAGCAACTGAAAGATATAACCAAATTTTATTATAAAAAGGTCCTTTATTAATCATAACTTCATCTTTATTTACTTTTTCGTTGAGTAAAATAGATACTTTTTCTAATTCATGATTAAGCAGGCTTGCTATTTCAAGAGTAATATTATCAGATGTTTTATTATGCTCTAACATAGCAATAGCAGATTCTATTACAAAATTATTATTGATTAATTTTCGTTCAAGACCATAATAAATAACATCCCATAAATTGACATTTTCAAGCTCTATAATTTTTTTTATTAAATAATTTTTATGTTCCATAATTGTTGTTTTGCATTTGTTAAAGGGAAATGCACTTTCTTGATTTGGTGAATTAAGATAGTTTGCATGTTCTTTGATGATTTTTTTATCTTTTTCAGTAATATTGTTTATAAAAAAGGCCGCAATGTTTAAGTCTTTATTGGTTATAACGCCAAATTTATTATTTTCTGAAAACATATAAGCGGGGCATTTATTTTCATCTATTATTAATACAATAAGGCTATTAAAAACATGTATTTTTGGTTGGGTATCTAATGCAGGAAGATATTTTTCCCATTTTTCAAAAGAATCATTTGTAATATTTATGGCTATGTAAGAATTATAGCTTAAATAACTATCGATATCGAAATCAAGGTCATGAAAGGTAATTTGGTTCGAGGCTATTACTTGTAACATTAGTAGTTTTTTTGAATAATCATCGACAACTAATTCAGTTGTATCTGAAAGACTGCCCTTACTAATGTATAAATATTTTGTATCACCCAATACTTCTTCGAATTTATCATAATTTTTAACACATACTCTTATTGGAATAGGATATTCGAAGGTATAGTTGCGTAATTTGATAGGAAAATTATTAATCATTAAATATAAATATTGAGAATATTCTTTATGAATTAACATAGTAAAAGTGATGTATGAAGCAGCATAAGCCCATTTTCTTAAATTATTCTTGAGATGAATTGCGAGCAAGATGTCTATTAATCAAATCCATAATGGGCTTAAGATAATTTGGGTCTAATGAATCAATAATAGAATTGTAATTGATATCTGTTAAGTGAATTCCTTTAATCGTTTCGTTAAAATATTCTTCGATACTTAATTCGTCATATACAGTATCATCATCATAAACAAGTTGAACATTTTTTAACCCCTTTAATATTAATTCTTGTCCTATTTTGATCTCTCCTTTTTCTAAATAAATATATCCCAATTTAACATTATTCCAAACATGTTTATCATATAATTGAACAGAATCAGTTAATACTCTTTCATAATTTTCAACATCTTTATAGTACCAAATTTTTTCATATTCTATCATCGATAATATTTGATTGTCATTGCTTTTTAAGTTGCATAACTGTTTAAAAAGCTGGTCACTAATATACGAATCGTGTGCATTAATATAGACAAGTAACATTATAGCATAGAGATTGTCTTGATCGTATTCTAATATTTTCCTTAAGCATTCTTCAGGATAATCACTGCCTTCGGCTAATTTATACATGCATAAAGCATAACTCAGCCAAATTTCCGTATCTTTTGGGTGAACATGTAAATATTCATCAAAAGTTTTTCGTATATTACTGAATGTTGTCATGTCATAGTTATTTTTTCTATATTGATCTATTTGTTTATTAATATTTTTTAATAATAAATTTTTATTCATTTATATTTTTCCGAAATATACCTAACTACATTACCATTACTTGGAATAGTAGAAGAAGTATTTAGATAACCATTCATACTAATTATTTTACCAGATTCATTTAATGTAGCCCTAATAATAACATCTTTACCCTGAATAACAGTAAGAATGACATTTTTCTCTGCTGGTTTAATTAATCCCACCTGATCTGTTTCTAATATTATATCCGTAATTTTGTTTATAATTTCAGATTCATTTGCTCCTAACCTTAAAATTCCATCTCTTCTATGATTTTTTGAAAAAATATGGTCTTTATAGTTTTTAATAAGATCTTTGGGAAATTCTTTAATCGCATTTTGGTTTGCAGGGTTAAAATTCTTAATGGCTTCCGGAGTTTCTACTTCCACCGCAGAATGAGATGCGTTACCCGATGAGCCCGAAGGTTTTGCTTTCTCAGAAGCAGATTTTTCTAGTCTAGCGCCAATTTTTTTCCCTGTTTCTGATTCTGCAAATTCTTTAGCTAAAGCATCTTTTTGATTAAATTTTGGTGCTCCCGGTATATGCTCAGATGCTTGCGTGAGGTTATTTTCAATAGCTTGTTCAACAGCGTGAACCAATTTTTGCTCTTGGGATATTAATTGAGCTGATGATTCAAGAGTAGCCATTTCTTCAGCTGTTGTTGCAACACCTTTCAAATCATTTACATGAGCGGCGCTTGTTCGTAAAGTTGCTAGTACTTGCGAACAAGTTTTGGCTACAAGAATCAGCGAGGCAGCGTTGAGAACAGTTCGTACAGCAGATCTGAATTGTTCTTGTGGAGGAAGATTTTTAAATTCAGAAAAATTTTGTTCAACTGTATGGATTATTTTACTCATCTCTTCAAGAGATTTTTTTTCTAACGTTGAAGAATCTTCTGGAGATAGATTTTTTAAAAGAGGCATGTGTTCTGTTGGGATAAGTAAAACAGCTAATTTACCGCATTCCATGGCTACATGACCTGCCGCTTCTACACTTGATTTAATTGCTTCAATTGGCCGTTCAATATTTTCATTACGTCTTGCTTTTAATTCTTCTAGCGCAATGTCAATATATTCTCCAATGTTGGTGGCAACATCAATAATTTTATCTTTGATGGCATTATTTAACCTTGCTTCTTCTTGAGACGTCTTATAAACATCTTCAGCTATTTTTCTTGATAGAGTTTCAGCATAAACAAGAAGCTCAGTTGTGGTGATTGATAAATCGCGTAGTTCTTTATTATTTGTGCTGTTTTGTAAACTATTATTGTGTTCTAAAAGTTTAACAATATTCTTTGGTGTTGCAGGATCATTAATAATTTCATTAACTATTTTAGGGTCAATATGTTTTGATTCATGTCGGCCAGTTGTTAGAAAATCAACAGCAGATTTTTCAAAATCTTTTACGACCGAAGATAATGCTTCAGTGCTGACATTCTTTGATTTAGTCCAATTTTCATCTTGTCCGAGAGCGCATTCTTTATGCGTGAATGGATCGTCTTGGTTATTTTCAGAGAATGAGAAATCATCTAAATCATCCAGGTAATAATCAGAAACGTCTTGCCTGGAGTTAGGCGCATCAATTTTAGGCAGTTCATTGGTAGGACGTTCAGCAAAAGACTTGATTAATTTTCCTATTTCATCAAGTCTGTGTTGAGATTGTTCAATTTCAAATTTTTCATTGAGTCTTTCAATCTCTTTTTCATAACGTAACTGATCTTGGGCTGCTTTTTGTTCAAGTTCTTTTTCACCAAGAGCTTGTTCTTGCAGAAATTCAGGCTCTTGTTTAGTTAAAGGCTTATTTTGACTTTTATCACTAGATCTAAGATCTTTAGTTGGCTCTTCTTCTATGAACTTTAATTGTTCTTGAATGCTATTGTTATAATCTTGCTCGCGCCGTCTTTTGCTAAGACTTCCTTGTTGTTCAAAGCTTGCGTTCTTATAATCGTTATATCGTGCATTGCGATTTTGTTCTGCAGTGGCACTTTTATAATCGTTTGTAGTTGATTGGTGCTTTTGGTTTTCATTATTATTGCTCGAGCCTTGCCACCAACTACCAATACGTTGCTTCGTACTTGATATATTTTCTCCTAGTGCTTTAAATCCTTGTTTTATTCGTTCTCCAGTAGAAGGACGATTTTCATATTCAAGGTGTTTCATAGCAAGCTTATGAAGATTTTTATTTTCATGTGCAAATTTTTCTTGATCTTCTGCATTAAGTTGATTGCGAACGCCTAAGTATCTTTTTACAGCCAGATCTCTGTCTGCATAATATTGTGAACGTCGTCTGAAAGTACCTACTGAATTATTGAGGTGACTCATTCTGGCGTGTCGTGTTGATTCTTTATTTGATGAAAAAGAAGGGTGCTGATTGGTTGGATATGCTATTACTGGGATTGCATGTGATTGGCTGGAAGCAGTATGGCTATCTGATTTTGAGTTGGAATGGGCTTGGGAGTTTGTCGTCGAGGCATGTTCTTCATCATAATCTACATATTGATATGATGAGCTTTCATAGAACTCGCGGATATATTCTTTGTAAGATGATTCATCCGTTTCTGTTGATGATTTTGAAATGGCAATAACATCGTTAGAGCTAGATGAATCCGAAGAGCTAGACGAATCATCCGAAGAGCCCCAATCTTCAAATGATGAATATGGCTCAATCTTTTGATCCATTGCCCAATTATTCAACGAATAAAAAAGAAGAAATATATTGAATAAAATTTTAATGCTTGTTTTAAATTCCTTCACAAAACTCATAGTTAATATGAAATGTTGTGAATGAAGCTTTTTTGCCTGTTTCATCAATTACCTTACGAGCATAATGACAGAGGTGTTTATTGCAATTCGCTTTATCTTTATGGCATTCTGCAAATTGGCGAAAAGCAACAGTTGTTGCTATACTTTCAATGTCTCTGTTGGAAAAATTTAAAATTTTATTTTTTGTTTCTTCATCCTTGGTTGTTGTATTAGTAACTTCAGCTAGCCTTTTTGCAAAATTATCTTCAATTGTAATTCCATGTTCTTTAAATGCTTTTTTAAACATTGCGGCTCTTTCTTCTAAGGTGAGAGGTTTAATTTCGCATATTGAGCCTGCAAAGCGATCTTTTATGGCTGGATCTAATGCTTTAAGATCATTAGTCGCAACGAAAATAAAAATATTTTTATTTTGCTGTAGATCTTGCATTTCAGTTAAAAGCGTTACTAATGATGCACGTTGTTCGTCATGTGTATTATCTTTTCTTTTAGATGCAAGCCCATCTATCTCATCAATAAAAATAATAACAGGTTTTTTGAGGTTCTTTGCGCAAGCAAATGCGGCACGAATTTTTTTCGAGGTTTCGCCAATGTATTTATCAGCAAAAAATGAGGCAGGAAAATAAAAATAGGGGACTTGTAATTCTTCAGCAAGTACTTTTACCAGATGAGATTTTCCTGTGCCAGGTTGCCCATGAAGCAAAATTCTATTGTAGATTGATTTGTTATTTTTTAGACATAGCTCCTGATTGCTAAAATAGAAAATTAAATCATTAATTCTACCGGGAAGATCGCCAATAAATTTCTTCTTAATTCTTTCATGAATAGGGATTGTTTTTTGTTCATTAGTTAATGGGGCTGGCTGTCGGGGTTCAAAATGATAAGAGCCTTCTGAGTTTTTTGGGCTATTTTCGGTGTCTTTATTGTACTCAAAAAGAGCTTTAAGAAACTTACGCTTTTCTTGGTCAGTGATATGTTGAAGAAATTCGTCGGTAGGGATTCGAGCAAGTAACTCATCTAATTTTTCAAGAGGATCAGTATTGGGCTTATTTTCAGCGCAATAGGAGGGGAAATTATATAATAATAAAAATACAACCGAACACTTCTTAATGATGCAAACCACGAGGCTTATTCCTAGAAGATTAAAGACATTAAAATAATACAAGAAAGCTAATACGCTGTATTAGCTTATATAAACGAGCCGATAAACCTAATTAATTCTTGTTTGTGGCAATATTTTTTATTTGCTAGTCTTTGAACTAATTAGTATTTAATCCCAAGGTGGTATGCGTCGTGATATTAAAATTAAAAGTACTGGAACGAGTTTCTTCAAAAATTGAAAAAAAGCTACAATTTTTTTACTTTTTATCATGATTTGTTACCTTATGAAGCACAATTATTTTATCCAACTGTTGAGTAGTATAATTATTCCTATAGTATCTGGCAAGGTTTTATGATCTTCTTACTAGAACAACTATATCTTTTTATTAAGAGTCCTGAATTTCTTGTATTTGTAGAATGTATCGCATCTTCCGTAAAAATTTATTTTTTATTTTTTTTAAGCCTTAAAGCATTAAGGCAGCAATCTATGAAAACACCTTTATGGTGTTTATTAGTTCTCTTATGCAGTAGTGCAATTGGCGATGTTGTGTGGCTCGTGAAATTATTAAGAGAGCTGGGTGCATTTATATTAGATTATCGTATCGTTCTGTTCTTTATTCGCATAGCATGGGCATTCAACATTATTCAATTTCAATCATTAAGTTTTTTTATACAAAGCCTTTCTGAAAAAGAATTTACGATTACGCTATGGCAAAAGTTTTTACTCGGGGTAAATAGCCTTTTTATAATATTTTTCTTTTATTTAGCAATTTTTGAATTCAATAATGTTCTCAATAGATCTCCATTTGAGTTTTATGTAATGGAGATTAGCATTGTTTATTTAGTATCCTTCTTAATACTTCCTACGCTCTTTTTTGTGATACAACGCTTAAATAAACCGGTTTTTTCAAAAATTTTGAAAAAACAGCTCACGCTCTTCGTTAAATATCTGATTGCTCCGTATATTTTTGTTGAGCTTATGCATTGTGTGTTGGTGGCAACGAATACCTATTTTTATGCAGCTACTAGCATTGCATCGTTGCTTTTAACCATGGCGATTTATTATGCAATGCGTAAAGTAATGGGGTTACGTTTCTTGAATTTCCAAAATCATGTGCAATCAACAAAGAAATTTAATTTTATTGATGATTTTAAAAATGTTCTTGAAAAATTAAGCCATACAACATCACTCGCTGAACTTGGCATTTTGACGCAACTTTTTTTCAAAGATGCATTTAAGGTGAAAGCTGATCATACGGCATTATACATTCGTACTGCAACACAACAAAAATCTGAACCCAAAGCAGAATTATCTGAACGAGAAATGATCGTTGAACGGTTCTTGAGCGAAGGGCATGAAGCTTTGCGTATGCTCAAGGAGCATAAAATTTTTATCTATGATGAAATTGTTTTCAATAATTTTTATCAAGAAGATGCACGCAATCATCATATCATACAATTTCTTGAACGTATTAAGGCGGCATTATTTTTGCCTGTTTATCAGCACGCGACACTCATTGCGTACGTAATTGTCGATCGCGAAGGACGAGCGCACGAATTTTTTAGTAATATCGAGCGCGATGAAATGGTCGTATTTGGTAGTTACATCAGTAACATTATTCACTTACTGCAAAATCGTAACCTTACGTTGCTCATTGCTCAGGAGAAAGAACTGCGCGAAGAGCTGTTCCATAAACATCAAGAAATTAATCAATATAAAGAAAGCGTACGTTCATTTTTGCGCTCGAGTGGGCAGCGCAAAATCGGTATCATATTTTATAAAAACAGACGATTTACTTTTGGCAACCAAGCAGCACAAGAGCTTATCGGCGTTGATCTCAATACGCATTTTGGGCATCCAATTTCAAAAGCGTGCAAGAAGCTCGTTGAACAAGTTGAACATTATAAATCGTCACAGCAAATATTTGGTACTGATGCCAATGGGAATTCTCTCGTTTTAGCGGCGATTCCGAGTCTTGAACACTCGCAAGTTATTGTTACCGTCTACTATCCTGAAATTGCCGATATGATTAAAAAACAGATTGATCTTTTAGCTAATCCATCTGAATGGGATTATTTGCTCTATTTAGAGACAACAAAATCAGGACAACTTATTAATCAGTTAATTCCAAGTTCAGGATCTCAACTACTCAATTTCAAAATACAGTTACTCAAAACTGCACTCAGTAAAAAAGCATTATTGTTGCAGATGCCCGATGCTGACTTACTTCCGACGGTGGATATTATTCATCACATTAGTTTGCGCGAAAAATTAGAAGTTCTTACGCTTCAGGCACACAAGAATACCGATGTGGCGATGCAACTCTTTGGCATCAACCCGCTCTTAGGATTTGCACGAAAGCCATCACTGCTAGAGCAATTGAATTCGATTGGTACCTTATTTATACAAAATATTCATTTTCTTGATACGGTGCTTCAAGAAAAATTGGCGGAATTCATTAAGTATGGCTACTTTACGATCTATAAAGGTGATCAGCGCATTATGAGTGATGTTCGCATCATTGTTTCAACGCATCATAATGTAGAATCATTAGTACAAGAAGGGCGCTTCTCACAATGTTTATACAATGAATTACAAAAAACAACCTTGAGCATGCCATCGTTAGCATCGCTTGCAGGGCATGAAATGGATGAGTTAGTTGATGGTTTTACACAACAAGCATTGCGTACGCCTACGTTTAAAAACCTGCTTGAATTGACCCAGCGTGAAAAAAATAATCTTATTGATGATAGGCCTATGAGTTTGGCAGAGTTTAAAGCAAAAATTCAACAACTCTTAGTGCAAAAATCAAAAAAAATTAAGGTTGAACATTCCGTGGAAGTTGATGCCAATCATGCTGTTACTGATCCATTGCTTATGCAAGCTGCTAAGCTTGGCAAAAAGGCACTCAAAGATCGCACCATCATGCATGCGTTGTGGCATAAATTTAAAAATCAAAACAAAATCGCAGCATTCTTGGGCGTGAATCGTTCTTCAATTAATCGTCGATGTAAAGAATATAATTTGGAATAATGTCATCCCGAGGCTTTAGCCGTTCCTATAAGGAAAATTTTATTACTGGATTCCCACGCTAACGCTCGGAATGACGAATATGCGCGCCAGTATGTCATTACGAGGAGCGAAGCGACGTGGTAATCCAAAATTTAATAATTCCTTAAAGGAACTAATTTTATTATCTGGATTCTACTTCGTTAAAACTTCGTAGAACAGGTTGCCAGCTCCTTCGAAGCTCGTAGGGCGAAGTAGGATCGCAATGACAATTCTGTTTTCGATGCTACCTTTGCGCTGCCAAATTTAATTTATTAAATTTACCTTTTTAAAACACAAAAGCTCCACCAAGTCCCAATTTATAATGTGAACGAATAGTTGCAGGGTCCCGGTAGGTCTGAGAGATCGGATATTGCATACCGCCTACTAAAACAAGATAAGGAAGTGAAAACCGAAAGCAAGGTCCTAAATAGGTAACGATGCTACCAGTTGATAAATCTTGCTTGTGATAGAGGGTATTAGGCCGTGTGTAAAGGCCATTAATATCCATCATCAGTTCAACATAGAGAATGCCGCCACGACTTAATGGTTTAGAATAAACGATGCGGCCCAATCCTAAATTATAGTAAAATTGATTTCCTAATTTAAAATGTTTATGCGTAGTCATTAGGTTAACTGCAGCATCAGTATAAAGATGCCATATATCAGTCCAATGACTCGTGGTAGCTCCGACCAAAAAATTTGGTGAGCGTGCTGTGTCAATTGTTTGCACCTGTATATCCGAACTAGGAATGCGTACGGTTGCAAGTACGGTGGCTTGAGTTAAACTGCCGCTTTCATAATGGTTGTAAAATGCCCATTCCGCTTGCAAATGTACATTGCCAACGCCTGAAGTTTTTAAAGGAGGTGACTTTGCGTATCTTATGCCGGGTATTCGTATATTAACGGTTAAGGTATCTGTAATGCCATAGTAAAGGCCGTTATGCGTGACGAATGAAGACTGCTTTTCACTTTCTTTTATACGGTAGGCAAAACAGCGGACAAATCCATGGCCTTTTTTTTGAATGTTATGACCAATGCTAAAAATAGGATTGGGGCCGCCAAGTTGTGCCTCGATAAGGCTATCGGTGATTCCTTGTTCACTATAGATCGCAAGAATAAAAAGAAATGGTATTAAAAAAGAAAATCGGGTAACTACTACGCTCATTTTTTTATTAATTCTCATTAAAAATTGTGTTCATCCTACTATATTTTGAAAGTATAGAATTACCATGGAATTAATGCAAAAATGGTTCGATTATTTCTGCGTTGCACGTGTGCGGATGAATAATCAAGCCATGAAGGTACAATATACTGAGCGTATTGCATAAAATCAATGAGCCCTATTCCTAATTGTTGAGATCCAGCTAGATCAGTGTATTGTTCAGGAAATGCGATACCAATGCCAAAAAGTCGTGGACCAATGATGCCCGTGTGAGCATCATAACTATCATAGCAATGAGGGAGTGTGCTAATTGAAGGCAATGCTGAGCGTTCATACCCAATGGCATAGATAATTTTTGTACAATGTGGCAACCATAATGCCTGCCCTTCTGGTGTGTTCAAAACGCGCTTTACATTAGCTGGAGGATTTTTTTCTAATACATTTTTTGCCCAGCGTGCGGCAGTGCCTTTGAGTCCATCAGTTGCATTATAATAAATACCATCTTTTTCATAACTGTAGCACAACGGTTTTTTATAAAAATTGATGACCTGTTTAACAGGAAGTTCTGATAAATATTTCAACAGTAAAATTGCTGAGTGCGAACCGCCAACAACAGCGATCGTATCATCTGGGCAAACGAGTGTTGCCAACGTAGCCTTGTCGAGTGCACTATCAAGTGAGATTGGTTGAGGGCCCTCGTATGATAATGCTTTTGGACACGCGCCGGTTGCTAAAATAACATTATGCGAAGTAAAAGAATTTTCTGCTGTGCCAACGTGCCACTCGTTCTCAATGAATTCGAGTGCCGTCATAGTCGAGCGGTGGGCCGTTACGTGCGTGCATATATAATTAGTGATTGTTTGCAAAGGTTCAATAATAATACTTAATGGATATTCATCTTCGCAGCCATACGAGTTGATCGCTGCAACGCTCGCTTCATCGCAATAATGAAATATGCTGCAGCCATTAAGAAATTCAATGAAGTCGCGCGTTTCGCTGTTGCCCGGCACTGTTTTATAATATTTACCTAATCGTCCAACACTAAAATCAGGATCGATCCATGCAATATCGTGTGCGTTGATTCCCAATTCGAGCAACATACTTATTACAATAATGCCAGCAGGGCCTGCTCCCACCACTGTCCATTGCTTTTCAGGTACCGTATTTTCATGAGCATGTAAAGATGTATGAGAAATGATAAAAATGCAGATAAAGAAAAAATATATACTATCCTTTTTTATAACCATTGATTGCCTTTCTTGGAACTTGTGGTAAAAAATGTACCTAAGTAATCATCATAAAGACAAGCTTTTAAAAAGTTTCAGGAACGCGCTCCTATGAAAAAACAATCTTCTTTTTTTTATACTACTTTTTTGTTTTTTCAACTTTCCTCACACGCGATGGAAGTTGCAAAGATTCTATCTCCAGAACAAATTTGTACATCAGAACATGCAACGGATATTGAAAATATTTTATCAGAACATCATACGTCTGAGGATGAATATTTCTCTGAGCTGACACCAGCCCTTACCGCTTCATATAATCTTCTTAGATTGGCGCGGGGAGTTGATGAAACAATTGATGCAGCACTGAATGTAGGATATACCTATGTATGTATAGGAATAAAAAACTGGTTCCAATCAAAAAGGCAATCATAATGTTCAAAAATATAATCGCAGTCCTAACTATTGTGCTGTTGGCTAATGTTCATCTGTATTCGATGGATGATAATCAACCCGAAGCACTTAGATTGTTAAAATATCCAAAAGAATATTTTTGTTGTGGAAAAAATACTGATGACGAAATATTACCGCTATCCGATGATTTAATGCTAAGATTAGACTGTATACAAGAAAGTGACAGAGCCATTATTTTTAATGATGTTTCATTATTAGATTCCGTGATACCACATCCTGATCTTCCTTGGTTTGCATGGCGAAATATGACAGCGAATACCGATGATCTTAACCAAGAAGAAATAGAACGAGCATTAAATATTTTTTATGACAACAGTTCAACATTACGGAATGTTCTAAAGCCATATACTCAAAGAATACTATCTCATTATGATGTTTATACCGTGAGGGGAGCAGTATTGGAAGAGTATAAACAACGCGTTAGAAGTTATCGGGTTGAATCGATTCTACATCCAGCTTGTTTGCCATGTACTGGTCTTGGTACAAGTGGATTGGGGATAACTACGGCAGGATGTAGCGCATCCCATCCAGCAACATTGGTGGGTTTAGGTATAACATTGCTAGCTCTCGGCTCTATGGGTGCAAGTTATTCTTGTGCCGTACGTAATTGTGCAGAGGAAGATCTATTTTTACAATGTAAATACTGTGACTATTGTAATAAGTCGGATGATGAACAGCATGATTCAAAGAAGATCAAAGAGATAATAAAAAAGTTTGGAGAATGCCAAACAAAAATAAGTAGTCTTCTACATCAAAATAGTGATGGCGATTACCATTATCGGGAAAATGGCGACAATGATCTTCGAGAGTAATTCTTCAAATTCAAAAGGATAATTATGATATGCAAAGCTATAACAAAAGTAACGATGCTTAGCATGATGTTGATTGCATCTTATGTATATTCGATGGAAAAAGATGAGCATGATGAGCATCTTGAAAGTGATGTGTATCTTGAAAATATCGAACTATTAAGAGAAAAATTTTCTTGTGCAGACAATGATAAGTTAGTAAAAACATTGCCCTGTCACATAACGGAAAAATTTAAAAATTTATCCAAAGAGGACATAAATAGTATTTTTGATGATGTAGGTTCCTTACATGAATTAATACCATCTCCTGACATTCCTTGCTTGAGGTTTCATGATTATGTAGTAAGCGTTGATGATCTGGATGAGAGGGCAATAGAAAATCAGTTAACTACATTTTGTATCGCAACGCCAAAAAAATGGCAGCAATTAAGCGCGGGCACCCAGAAAGAACTCACGCGTTCTCATTTTTATACGCTTCGCGCGAAAATACTCAATTATTTTGAAAAAAGAATCGAGAGTTATCACAGTGAGGCGACCTGCTTGTTGAACACTGCTATTGGAGGTTCTTGTTGTCTGTGTGGATGTTCCCAGACAGTTGCAGCTGTTCCCCTATTAGCTTTATTCGATCCGCTAACAGGAGCATGGGTGTTAGCTACGGGTCTTCTGGAAATAGGTCTCGGGGGAGTTTCATGTCTTTTTTGTGAAGATATGGCACAACGATGCGCTGAGATCGATCGAAAGAGTCGCAATATTTTTGAGAAACAAGTGGATGGAAAAATACTCACCATAGTACAGTCAATTAACCAAGCTCAAACGAATTTAAATTATCTTAAAATCGAAGGGGAAGTTGAGGTTATTGAATAGCGTTACGATAACTTTACCAGCAGCTTTGTTAATTCAAGTTCGTTATACGATTCAATAATCTACTCTCAAAAAGAATAATCATGATCTTTAAAAATATAATAACAGGAATGATGCTTAGCATCGTGTTGGCTAGCACAGCTTATATATATTCAATGGAGGAACAAGAGGAACCGACAGAACAAACCGGTTTGCTAGCAAAGCTGAAAAATTACCTAGGCTATAGTGATGTATCAATCGATACCATAACGCTTGCAGAAATGCCTAATGAAGTAAAGGAAATGATTTTTGATTTTTTGCCTGGAAATAATAGAGGACTTAACTATTTAATAAGACTTAATAGCTTTTATCCAAGTGATAAAGTTTTTGCAAAAGTAGAAACAGCATTTGTAAAGCATCTTTGTGAACATCGTGATGATCCTACATCAGAAAAGTTTGGTTATCAAATGATACATTTTTTTGAACATACTCAATATGGGTCAGAATCAAATAAATTATATTCCTTTTCTAAAGATGTACGCTCCTTAAATCAACTAATGGTAGGTCCCAGTGGCATTCCATTTTTGAGGCGCAATGATTATACGGCAAATACGGATCTTCTTGATCGTGTTTTAATAGAAAAAAAATTAAAAAAATTCTCCAAAAGAACGCCAACAAAATGGAACGAATTAAGCGCTGGTTCCAAAGTAGCGATTACTCGTTCTGATTTTTATGCTATACGAATAGGAATATTGGAATATTTTAAAAAGCGTCTTGAAAGCTATGAGGCTGAAGAAAATTGTTCTTGTGCCCGTGTTCCAGGCTGTCTTTGTTGTCTATGTGGGTGCTGCAGTATAGGTGTCGGTACCGCAGTGGCATGTCTGGTTGATGAAAATCTTGGAGTAGCGATAGCTATTATCGGTGGAATTAGCACCTTTGTATGTGGAGGAATGGGTTGTTTGTGTTTGCCTTATATAGTTAAAGAATGGCGAGGCGAACCTGGCCGAGAATTCTATAAACAACATACATATTCCAGTGATGACCAGAAAAAAGTAGAGGACATAATACAAGTTATCACATCCCAAAAAAATAAATTGTATGATGACCTTGCCCAACTAGCAGAAGATAAAGATTCTAACGAACAAGGATTTCAGGAAATTGTTGATATATCAGAAGTAATCGAATAACGTTATGATAATTTTACCAGAAGCTTACTTAGTTCAAGTTCATTATATGACTCAATAATCAAATCACTGCCGGCAATGTTTGCCCTGTTTTTTCCGGTATTAATGCCTATGCAGAATATGCCCGCTTTTTTTGCCGCTTCAATACCGTGAGCAGAATCTTCAATAGCGATACATTCTTGCGGTGCAACTGCCAGTTTTGCTGCAGCATGAAGATAAACAGCTGGATCTGGTTTACACACATAGTTTACATGCGCAATACTATAAATATGTTCACCAAAGAATTGTTCAAGATTCAAAGTAGTTTTGGTGATATGTAAGGTAACATCATCAGCGTTGGTTGCTATACCGGTTTTTAGCTGTGCTTGTTTTACTCGTTGATGAAATTCTTGAAATCCATCAACAAAAGTGATGTTATTTTTGTATAACGCTGCAGCAATTTGAGATTTTTCTTGCATAAGAACATCAATGGAGGCATTAAGGTTAAAGTGGTTCTTAATAATTGAACAACTTTCTTTCATGCCAAGGCCATGAAGTTTTGCGTGAAGATCTTCATGAGCTTCATGATCGAAATCAATCCCGTGCTTCGTGATTAAATCTTTTGTTGCTTGGCGCCAGATATGAGAGGTATCAATAATGGTACCATCCATATCGAAAATAATAGCTTTGTAATACATTAAATTCCTTTCTTTCCTATTGTTCAAGACCAGTAATGGTGGTATGATGAACAAAAATTCCCCTTACTACTTAGTGTAAAGGTTATGACTATGATTAATAAACGATTTAGTGCCGTTGCACAGGCTATAGCCATGTATGGAGTGTGTGAATTAGTTCGATTTATACGATTACATCACTTCTTTGGTTATTCGTTCTACTTTTCTGGTATCAGCATTGTAGGGCCCGTCATGGGAGCAAATCCGCTTGGTTTTCTTGGGTTGATCTTATTCTTAGTAAGAAGGTTAGTGACGTTTTCAATAACAGGCGTCGGTCTGTTTACTCCTCTAGCATACCACATTCCTACACTCTTTGCATCAGCATACTGGGCATCCTCATCAAAGATGATACGGCTGTATCTGCCCGTGATCTGTATGATGCTGTTTGTTGCTCACCCAATCGGTATGCAGGTACCTTTATATACTTTATATTGGCTGATTCCCGTAGCCTTGTATTTTGTTCCTGAAACCGCGCTTTCAAAAGCATTTGGCAGTACCTTTATAGCCCACGCTGTTGGTTCAGTGTTGTGGTTATATTGGTTGCCTACCGTACCCGCCTATTGGTATGCCTTGCTGCCCATTGTAGCAGTCGAGCGTTTATTCCATGCGAGTGCAATGCTTCTTTTTTATACACTCAATTGTCAGACCTTCTCTATGATGAAAAAATACTGCACTCGTTCTGTGCTTGAAAAAACTCGTGATTATCTTTTTGCATAATTAGCTTCAAAGGAAAATGAGTAGCATGATACAACATCTCGCCTGCATCATGGATGGCAATCGCCGTTGGGCAAAAAAGCAAGGACTTACGCCCTGGTTTGGCCATAACCAAGGTGCTGAATCCGTAAAAAGAGTTATACAGTTTGCATTGGATAATAATATTAAATATGTATCACTGTATACATTCTCGATTGAAAACTTTAAGCGGTCAGAACAAGAGGTATCTCATCTTTTTTCCCTTTTGATAACGGTACTGACAGAAAATTTAGCAAAATTTATTGAGCAAGGAGTGCATATCCGTTTTATTGGGGATGAAACGTTATTTCCCGAAGTAATTCGTGCAACTATTGCAACGGTTGAAGAAAAAACGCGAGATTGCTCAGCCTTAAATCTCAATTTACTATTCTGTTATGGTGGCCAGCAGGAAATTTTTGGTGCTGTTAAAAAGATGATTACACATATTAAAAATGGCCTTCTTGCCCTTGAAGATTTCACCGAAGAAATATTCAAAAAATATTTATGGATGGGGAATATTCCTGAACCGGAACTTATTATTCGCACGGGCGGCACAAAACGATTGAGTAATTTTTTGCTCTTTCAAGCGGCCTATAGTGAATTATGTTTTCTTGATTGCTTGTGGCCAGAAATAACCGAACAAGATTTAGCAGGAGCCCTTTCAGAATTTAAGCGCATTCAAAGGAATATGGGCTCATGAGCATCGTTACGGTTCTTGGCGAGGGTGCTTTTGGTACGGCACTCGCTTTAGTACTCGCGCGCAATGGGCACACGGTACAATGGTGGTGTTACGATCAGGAAGTGTATCGCCACATCAAAGAAAAACGAGAGAATAGTTATGCATGTAAAGGCGTAAAAATCCCCGAATCAATTACACCCTTTCATGATATTGCGCTCGCAATACAAAATAGTTCATATATTTTTGAAGCAATTCCAACAAAATTTTTGCGTTCTGTTGCGCAACAGGTAAAAAGCAGCAACCATGAAGAACATGTTTGGGTGATACTGAGTAAAGGCATAGAAGAAGATTCGTTATTATTTCCTTCTGGAATCATTGATGATGTCTATTCTCGTGAAACAAAGAAAGTCGTTATCTCAGGCCCGAGTTATGCGCACGATATTGTTGCACAACAAAAGATTGTCGTAAATTGTGCAGGTTCTGATGCGAAGATAACAGCTGAAGTTATAAACCTGTTAAAAAACGATAGTTTGCATCTTGTTGCTTGTGATGATGTGCTCGGTTTACAAATATGTGGTGCCTTAAAAAATTGCATAGCATTATTGATTGGCATGCTGGATGGCGCTCGTTACAGCGAATCAACGCAAGCTGCAGTGCTAACGTACGCTTTCAAAGAATTAAAGTATGCGGTTGATGCACTCGGCGGGAAGAAAGAAACGGTGGATTCTTTTGCGGGTATTGGAGATCTTGTATTAACGGCGTACGGTAGAAGCCGGAATAGAACCGTTGGGCATCGCTTAGGTGCTGGTGAAAAATTAGATGCGATACTTGCTTCCATGCACGCCGTGCCAGAAAGTGTTACGACCCTCAAAGCCATTCAACAATTGTGTGAGCGAAGACAATTGAAGTTACCATTATTGCAAGGTTTGTATCAGGTAGTTTTTGGAAATAAATCCAGAGAATCGTTTTTTAAAGAAATTTTCTAGGTCCAATACCTCATTACGCGAACATTATATTTATTATAAAATTCCATTAATTTTGGCCAAAGAAGCCCGTGAATCTGTTGTATTCGATTCGGTGTTAAGTTAGGGTCCAGTTCTCTTACATAATTTTTTAGAGCTGCTTTAAATAATGCTTCGATACCTTCTACGAAATTATTCTCTATCGCAATTTGAAGCGGGGTTTCATCAGAGTTGATCGTTCGATGATTAAGAATCGCATTTCCATTTTTCTCATTAACAAAGGAAAGTAAAAAGTTTACTTTGGCTATATTTTGTTGTGCAAGAGCTATCATAAGTAACGTAAGGTTTTGTAAGCCCTCTATATATTCTGTATCAACATTGGCACCATTTTCAAGAAGTATTCTTAAAGCAGGTAGATTATTTGCTTGGAATGCTAGCAATAACGCTTCATTTATTATTTTCTGTTGTTCTTTTAAAATTGGATTTCTTTCTAAATGTTCCGCAAAGCCTGGATATTTAGGTTTTACAGAAATTTCCTTACTTGCTTGTAATGCTCTACTAAGTTTTGTTTTTACATAATTTTCAAATTGTTCCTTGAATCTTTTACTCGTATTAACAAATGATAACATACTATTTATTGTGTTAATTATTTGTTGAGCATTTTCAAAATGGTGAGGTATTCTTTCATCAATAATCAGTAGGATTACTTCATCGGGTAATCGTTCTAAAGAAGCAGCATCTAAGAATTCTTCTTGAGGACCTTGTTTTGTAAGTTTAAGTTTTTGTTCCAAAGTATTTAATGCATTTCTTAATTGAGCAAGTTCACGTGTTAACGCTCGTTCAGGTTGTTCCATGCTGAATGAAAGTGACGAGTACAATAACAGAATAACAAAATAATTTTTGATACTTATTTTCATGAACTCCCCTATAGAAATTGATTGCTCTTAAGCGATAATTTTTGAGACATATGACTCATTGTACATATAAATATACCGTCAGAGGTTTTTGTAAATCAATAAATGAACCAGCCAATGGTTTTTGTTCAAGCACCGTGCATGATGAACATATGTGGTTTTGACCCATAGCTTTTGCATGAAAGATAGTTGTTTTGATGCCGTGACTTTCTAAAAACTGCATAACCTCGTCAACGCACAAACCTTTGAACGAGGGCAATATGACCGGTTTTTGTTCACCTGACGAAACATATACAATCATTCTTTTATCTTCTTCGAGCAATTCATGAGCATGGGGAATTTGCGCAATACAATGATGGCGTGGTAGAGGACTGGAAAGTTCGTACCACTTAGCACTGATGCCATGTTGTTCAAACAATGTTGCAATAACCTCGCGCGAAAGATGGGCAAGATCGGGCGCTAACATTCTTTCTTGTCGTTTTGAAATGGTGAGAAAAACCGTTTGATGCGGGCGAATGGAGTTATGGGCGAGTGGATGTTGATTGAGAACCGTGCCTTCAGGGACATCATTATTTTCGGTGAGTGCACATAATCGCGTGTTGAGCGTATGCTGCGAGAGAATACTCAAGGCTTCGGGAAGTTGTTTTCCAACAACAGATGGTGTTAGAAATGGTGGTTTTGTAAAAATTTTATGGAGAATGGCATAGGTCAGTAAAAAACAGAGGAATGGAAGTAGCCATAATAGTTTTTTTGCATTCATTAGTAACTCAGCTAGTTAAGGTAGACAATAAGCCGGATTCTGTTTTTTAAAGCGAACAATAAAAATGACAATCATTTATCTAGGCGACATACCCGCATGTTTAAACCGGAACGAACAACCGAACATGCCTATTTTGTCTTGCTCCAAGTAGGGTTTACCCCATTATCATATTACTATGATAACGCGTGCGCTCTTACCACCCGTTTTCAGCCTTACCGATTACGTGAGTAAACGGCGGTTATTTTCTGTGGCACTATCCATGGATTTGCATCCCCCTTAATTGACCGGAGTCTTTTAAGGTACTTAGCTCGTTTGGAGTCCGGACTTTCCTCCTGTGCTAAGCGCACAAGCGATTGTCTAGTCTACCTTTAACTATATATTTCAAGAACAGCAGTATAATACCTATATTAGCACAAAGTTCATAAAAGATATAGGTATTTATCCCTGTAAACCCATGGGTAAAGAGGGTGCGAGCGCAGAATAAAAAAATAAACGAGGCGCAGGGAAGTATGGCTAAATCTAGGCGAAAAAATGGTTGAAGGAGGTTGATGCATGCCATGAGGGGTAAAACATAGATAAGATGCACCCCAAACATATCATCAAGTAAACATTGTTCAATTAAGAAAAGAATTATGAGCAATATTTCATCAAAGAGCATACGTTCAGCTACTATGCGCGATGCACAATATAAACTCAAAAGCATGTGGACACATTGGTATTTAAAAAAACCAATAAGTGTTACATCAAGAAAGAAAAACAGTAAGACAAAATGTGTAATTATATGATTCACAGCGTTTTTTATTTGGGCATTGTTTCAAAACGTACTCTATCTTATATTGACAAATAATATTATTCAAGTACATTTTACCACAGTTGTTAAGTTTGATACATTTCATGTTAGGAGTTCATATTCAATGAAAAAACAAATTTTTATTACAACATTAAGTGCATTGTTGTTTACTGGCGTAAATATGTACGGCAATGAAACTGCACCAGCTGCTCCATCTAAAATTTCAGCGTACTATGCACAAGCAAAAACATTCTGTGTAAAACATAGAATTGCTCTTGGGTTGACTGTTGCTGCTGGAATTGGTGTGTATGCCGCATTGAAATGCCCATCTGTTAGAGCTTTCTTAGGTTTTGAGGACGAACAAGAAAATAAGTTAGTATAATAAATTAAGTTAGGCAGTAAGTGACTGTCAGGCTTAACAACAGTCATGCAATAAATACTACTAGGGTCGCATAAGCGACCCTTATCTTTTTTATATATATTTTATGGTAACAACCATTGCCCGCTATGTTTTCATCATACTTATTTTAATAAGTGCTTGTTGCGCAAGTACGATTTTCTTTTTTGTGCATAACACCGTCATTGATTTGAGTGTGCTTGAACATTATAATCCGGGAAAGCCAACAATAGTCCTTGATGATCAAGGCAATGAGTGGGCGCGTTTTTCTTTTGATAAGAGAACGCCGATTTCCATTAAACATATGTCACCATACGTCATGAATGCTTTTATAGCGGCAGAAGATCATGCATTTTTTCATCATCAAGGTATTTCTCTCAAAGGTATTATCCGTTCTTTATTAATAAACATGTATCATGGAAAGATTGTGCAAGGAGCGAGTACCATAACGCAGCAATTGGTCAAGCTACTCTTTACCGATTCAAAACGCACTTTCATGCGAAAAATTAAAGATCAATTTTTAGCACTTGTGGTTGAACAACAATTTAGCAAAGAACACATTTTAGAAACCTATCTTAACCAGGTTTTTTTTGGTTGCGGCATTTATGGTGTTGAGGCGGCATGTCAGCGTTTTTGGGCAACATCTGCTGCTCATATTACGTTGGATCAGGCGGCATTATTAGCGGGTATTGTAAAAAATCCTTCTCACTATTGCCCGCTAACCTATCCACTTTCTGCGCAAAAACGACGTAACATCGTGTTGCATTCTATGCTACAGCAAAAATTAATTTCTCAAGAAGAATATGAAGAAGCGAAAACTCGTCCTTTAGGCTTACGTGCGCATGAAGAAGATTGTTGTGCTCCGCATTTAAAAGAAACAATCAGACTTATGGCCGAAGATATTGTGGGAAAAAAAAGGTTATATACCGGTGGCTATGTAATTCAAACAACGCTCAGCCGTGAAATTCAGAATGCAGCCAATCGATCATTTAAAGAGCAAATTGAGGAGTTGCGTAAACAAACGCCGCGTATTGATGGTGGTATGATTTCAATGGAAGTTAAAACCGGTCACATCAAAGCATTGATCGGCGGTTACGATTTCGAAACATCGAAATTTAATCGTGCACTACAAGCCCATAAACAAATGGGTTCGATTTTTAAACCAATTATATTTGCCGCTGCCATTGAAAGTGGCGCAACCTTAGCGCAAACGGACATCGATGAGCCATTACAAATCAGTACCTGGCAACCAAGAAATCATGACCGTACCTTTTTGGGTGAAATGACGCTCGCTCGTGCTCTGGCTTATTCCAATAATATTATTTTAATAAAAACGTTATTATCTCTAGGATTTGATAAAGTCATTACGTTGGCGCGTAAGTTTGGCATTAAATCGCCACTGCCGCGCTACCCTTCACTTGCGTTGGGATGTGTTGATGGCACCGTGAAAGAGGCAGTAGGTATGTTTAATGTGTACGCTAATAATGGCATCTACATTGAACCGCATTATGTTACCTGGATTAAAGATGAATGGGGTCACAAAATTTTTACTGCGCATGCGCATCAAGAAATTGCATTACACCCGCGCGTGAGTGGACAAATTACTAAAGTCTTAAGTCTTGGGCTAGAACGCGCGCGCAAAAGAAAACCAGGCGAGTGGATCGCCAGTGAGGCGATCGGCAAAACCGGAACAACGAACGATTCGCGCATCTGTTGGTTCATGGGTTCCACGCCCGATTTGACGACGGGGCTTTATCTGAGTTGTGATGAAAATGAATCATTAGGTTCTAATGTGTATGCGGTATCAACTGCGTTTCCTATTTGGAAGAATCTTTATTTATCACTTAAGCATCAAAAGAAAAAATTCTCTTATGATCCTTCGCTCAAAGAATATTGCATTCACGCAAAAACGGGAAAAATTCTTGCTGATCCTACAGATCGTAATGCACTAACTATTTTAATGTGACATTTGTTAAAGTAATTGCACGTTGATCAATCATTCTTGTATGCTTTTTTTCAAAGAACTTTAAAAAAGGATGCGAATTCGATGAAACACACAATGAACAAGAGTGTCTTCCCGAGGAGCGAAGCGACGTGGGGATCCAAACTTTAATTAAATCCTTAAAGGAACTAATTTTATAATTGGATTGCCACGCTTACGCTCGCAATGACAATTTTGTTTCAATATGCATTCCTGCGATAGTAGCTCATCGAATTTGCGTTAAAAAAAGAATCAAGAAGAGGAGAGTGTATGAAGGGAAATTTCGTAGGGTATCTGCGCATATGGCTATGCAGTCTTATCTTTTTAAGCATCACGAGTGCATACGCCGATGATGTAGATGAATTAACGGGTGCATTTACTGATGCATGGGGCACCGTGAAAGATTATGCCGTAAATTTTGGTACTGGTATTGCAGAATCATTTTCGGGTAAATGTTTACAAGCTGGTTGCGTCTACTCAATTATGTTTTGGAATGATTCCCCAGGGCCCATGAATGCAGCGATAGAAGATGTCAAAAAATTTGTTGGGATAGAAATTGATGGTGATATAACGCGTGCTTTTAAGGTTGACCCGTATGGAAATATAGGTGGTCAAGAAAATGGCCCACTCTGGCATATGGATCTTTATTTCAAATTTGCCGTGCAATGGGATGTCAATAATAAATTCTTATATGAATCATATAGTTCAAGTGGTAAGCCGCCCTATCCCGTAAATTGGAATTCTCTCTTTCGAAAAAATATAGCCTACCCCGATGCAAAAAATATTTATCATTATCGTGCGTATAGTGATCGAACAATCCCTAAAGTGGAGTATCTTGGTATTAAAACAACAACACCAGAATTTAATGGTGTGTTCTTGAATTCTGCAACGCAAGCAGTTTCATTGCAATACATGAAAAATGGCGTTACCTATGTTGTAACCCTCGAACCTGATACCTTTAGTTTGCTCAGCTCTGATAGTTGGGTCAAAAATTCTATACGACCTGCAAAGGATAGCAGTGAAAAACGTTCATTAACATTTTTGCAAAATGGTAAACCATTCGTTTCATTACCATTAACGCCACTCGCTATTTGTGGTATGCAACAAGCACCAAGCAAAGATCCCAACAAGGCCCCTACCTATGTTCCAGCTGACCCGATGTTATATACTTACGAAGTATTTCAAGGCAGCCAAGGACTTGATGCCGGCATGCAAGGATTAGGGATCGGCAATTATACGCAAACAGTTGGCAAAGACTCTACCAAAAATGTTGTGCGCGATATTAATCCTCTTGAATGTCACGTGTGGTATCAATCGTCTGACCAATATAAAAAGCTGAATCCAAAAAATACTGATGAGCCATATGAGCCTGAAGGGCAGATGTGGATTTCCTATATTACCCATGATTCTACGTACCAACAAAAAATAAAAGGTAGCGATGTTGCGACCTTCAATATTATACGGCCACAGGTTTCAGAAAAAAAATCAGCATTGTTTGTTGTTTTTGTACTTACTAATGATGATGCAAAAGCAAAAGCATTTCTTAAACGTCTAAGTGATGGTGTTATAGGAAAAGAAGCTATTGAACCAACTATCAATATACCTAGGTTTGATGAAAAGACTGTGCTTACTACTATTCCACCAAATCAACTGGGTATCATTGATGATACAAAAGGCTCTGGCGTACAAGGTGTTGTAGTGCTGGTGGATTATTTTAGTCCACGGGGGCTTGGTTTTGGGCCGTATTATTACGTTGTACCGCCAGCGTTAATTCGCGTAGATCAAGTCAGTGGTTTGCTCGGCTCATTTATTGATACTGAAAAGGTGAAGGCGACAGAAGATCTTGATGCCTTTGCCAAAACGCTCAATCAGAAAGTGCTCGGTTGGATGAAGAACTATTCAAAAAATAAAGCCGGCGTCACACAAGAAATTATGACTATGATACAACAATATGGGGCCCCAGGTTTTTTTGAGAAAGATGGTAAAACACTCAGTATTACAGGACAACATGGATTTGATTTGTTTGTATCAGGGCCAGCAGTGAGTATTGAAAATTATCCTTTACTCTATCAAGGTGGCAGCAATGATTATATTTTATTTGCAGGACAAAAACCTACTGATTGGCCTGTCTAAGATCGGTAATCAGATGCTGAGAAAATGATGTTATATCGTGCAATTCTTGCTGACGGAACATGCGTATCATATGAGGATATTCATGCACAAAAGCTTGTGCATTGAAAAGTTGATGATTATTTTCCGTTGTTTCAAGAGGAATGGTGATACATTTTTTTTGGAAAAACAATAATTCAAATAAGGTGCCTGCACCCGCACGGCAAAGCACAAGATCGCTCGCAGCATAACAGTACTCGATCGCGTGATTAAAAGAAAAAACGAGTGCAGGAATGCCATGCGCTGCATACAATGCTTGCCACTCGTTTAATGTTGAATCGCCCAATTGATGAATAACTTGTAATGGCGTCGTGCTCGGTTTTGCTGCAAGCCAACGCTTAATAAGGGTATTTAAAAATACCGATCCTTGCGAACCGCCAATAATCATGAGGATGGGAATATCATCGCGCAAACCAAGATGTGCACACGCTTGCTTTTTTGTTATATGGGCGAGCGAGGGTTTGAAACGCAGTGGATACGCGCGTTTAATGCATGCGCGCGGAGCAAAATAGGCGCGCGTTTCTTGAAAGCACACGCTAATTTCTGTTGCGAGTGGTGCGAGCGCTTTGATTGCTTTTCCAGGAATAACATTTAATTCTTGTAACATGATGGGAATGCCAAGCAGCTTAGCTGCAATGCAAACGGGTATTGAAATGATGCCGCCCATACTTATAAGCGTCTGTGGTTTATACTGGTGAAGAACAACAATACTTATAAAAAACGAGCGCAGAAATTGTACTGCATACTGCGGCATTCGCCACCACTTTTTTAGCACCATAGCCTGCATCGGCAAAAATACTGTTTGCTCAATACAGGTGAAGTTCTCGATAATTTTTTTATCCAATGATGAGCGACTGGTAAAAAAAAGTATTTTTGTTGTTGGATTGTGTGCAATTATTTCTTGTGCTTTTGCAATGCAGGGAAGCACATGGCCCCCCGATTTTCCCCCGACAAAGCTAACATACATATTTTTTCTCATGATCAAATGTTTTTTGTGGATTGATAGTTTTGTAACATATAAGAGCTTATCTTAAAGTTAGAAAATTCTGAATTGTGAATTTTGTATTTTAATAATCGATTGGATACAAAATTTGGAGATTATTATTTGAAACAGAGGCGTCATCCTGAGGAGCCGTCCTACTTCGCCAAGGCTTCGCAGGATCCGTAAGAAGCGGCCTGTCCGCCGAAGTTTTAACGAAGGCGGAACGTAGGGATCCAGTCTTTAAAATGAAAAATCTTATTAGACTGGATTCCTACGACAACTTCGTTGTCTCAGAATGACGTCTTTTCCTAGGCATATTTTTCTCGTGTGTTGAATGTTGATTGAATTTTTGGATAAGCTTTAAAAAAAAGGGGTGAGCATGAAAAAAACTATGGTTATGATAAGTATGGGGATACTATGCACGTTATTGAATGCTATGGAAGATGAGGAAACTCCTTTTGCTAAACCACCTCAAAATTCTATGGTATGGCCAAGGCCGCCAACCAGTTCTCGCTTGAGCCGCGAGACATCGTGTTGTGAAGAAACTTGCTATCTACACTGTTGTCTTCCTCTTTATTGTTTATGTATGTGTTCTTCTGAGCCATTTCCGGGCGCATCAGGCTCATGTTGTGAAGACAACTAATTGTTGAGAGACTTTCAAAGCACAGAGTACTGTTAACGAATTTCTAAGGTCATTGAATATTCATCAGTCCCTAAGGTTAAGGTTGCCGATGAGTCTTTTCGTTTTTTGAACATAGGTTTTGACATGAGTATGTCTTGTCCATTAACAATCGAAAATATTTCAAAGCAGAGTAATTGAACACCATCTTTATCTTCAAGAATATCGACTAATACGATTTTGAATTGTTGTTCGCCCATGGTATACAGAGCAATTGGATTTTCTCGCGAAAGCTCTTTAGGAGCAAAACTTGCTTTGAACGAGGTTTCAAGCATAACGCTTGCGTATACCGGTGCACATAGCACTAAAAACGCAAAAAAGATTTTTTTCATAGGGCTCCTTTTGCTGAGTGTTTTGAAAAGTCTCTCAGTCAAGGAGTATGGAATAATCAATTTTTTTGTCAAAAGCTCTGCCTACACAAATTTAAGGAGTTAAACAAATTCAATGCAGCGAATTGTCATTGCGAGCCAACATAGTTGGCGTGGCAACCCAGCTTATAAAATTAATTCCTTAAAGGAATGAAGATTAAAGTTCTGGGTCACCACGTCGCTTTGCTCCTCGTGATGACATCTTTCGATTAATTTATCTATTTCGTGTTCATAGTTACTACTTTTTTCTGAACACCTTTATTTTTTTGTTGCGCACCCAATGTTTGTGCTTTTTTCAAAGCTTGTTGTGCAACGGTATGTTGGCCAAGGTGGTGCGCTGTCTGTGCAAGATGCTGATGTACCTGGCAATCATTAGGAAGTTGCTGTGATAAGACAAGCAATGTGTCATAGGCCTTATTAAATTCTTTCTTCTTATGCCAAATAACTGCTTGTGTATCGAGGAAATGCGGATTGTGAGGATCTTTTGCTAACGCTTTACCAATGCATTCTTGTGCTTTATCAAGATGATCTGTCGTTGCATAATGATATGCAAGAAGATTGAACGCAGGAGGAAATTCATACGAAAGTGCGCACGCTTCTTCTAATGCTTTTTGCATAGCCTCTTCTTGATGCTGCTCGTCATACAGTACGAGAGCAAGCTGAAATAACGTTCGGGCTTTAATTTTATGATCAGTGCATAGTGATAACGATTTTTGCAAATACAGTTTTGCATCTTGTTTTTGATCATTTTTTATGTAGAAATCTGCTTGATAGAGCAACGGTAACATATTTTTGGGGTTATTCTTTTCAAGTGTTTTAAAAACAGCAAGAACATTGTGTGGCTGTGCCCCTGCTTGGTAGAGCAGCATTAATGTTTTATACCATACCTCATTATGAGGATCAGCAGTTGCCCATTCTTGTAATAATGATAATGCTTGAGGAACTTTACCTAGCCTGCACAAAATCTCAATCTTTAATAATCTGCTAGGAAGATGATTGCTTTTTTTAAGAATTGAATCAATGAAAGTGAGCGCTTCTTCATAATTTTTTGCCGTGAAGATGTCATGAGCTTTTTTAAAAAGTTCTTGATTTGATTCTGTTAGTTCTTGATGATGCTTGCGCATTTGTAGCTGCATAATTTGTCGCTCAAGAAGTTCATTAGGTCCTAATAATTGTAAACATTGGTTATAGCCGTTTATTGCCGAATCAAGTTCTCCAGCTAATTCATTGAGGAGCCCATATAATAGCCAGCCTTGATCAAACTGATCATTCAGTTCAAGGCATTTTTTGACATTGTTAAGTGCACCTTCTTTATTGCCCACTGCTGCATTAATCTGTGCTTTCAAAAAATAAAAAATAAAATGTTTCATACTCTCACTGGTTGATGAGAGAAATGAATCTATTAATTTGACGGCAGCATCATTTTGATTATTTTGTGCAAGAGAAGCAGCGGCATGGTAAATCACTTCGGGATTGTTAGGAAATTGTGTACTTAATGCCGTTAATTTGTTGCAGGCGTCTTGACGTTTGCCAACGACTTCCATCGTATGTGCGCACAATAATTGTGTATCAACATTGTTTGGCATATGTTTTTCTAATAATGGCACAATGGTAATAAGCTGAGGAAATTGTTCAGTTTGAAAAAGATGATGGGCATATCCTTCATAAATGCATGGATGTTGTGTTTGTTGCAAGAGCTGTTCATAGCAACGATGCGCTACGTCATGGTTACTATTTAAATGATTAAAGTGTGCTAATAAATATGTTTGATACGGTGGTGTCTGTTGCAGGGTGATTTCAGAAGCTTTTATAAAGCTGCTCAGCGCAAGAGCACATAGAACCATGGTAAAAATCTTCATAACAAACTCCTTATGGGTGCATGCACCTGATTAAAAAACGTTTTAGTGCTTCCTGCAATTGCTCATCGGGAATGCGTTCTAATGCTTTTTTTTGTGGTAATGTTAGCACACATGATGGTGGCATGAGATTTTTTTTTGGTGGAGGTTGGAATACACGCGTTATTTTTTTTCTCGGTCGATAGTAAAATCTAATATTTTTGACGTGGGGATATTCTAGCGTTGAATTTATTTTTTGGATGATTACATCAGACAAATAATATAATTCTTGCATCCACAAAGTGTTGGTAACACCAAGCACCAAGGTGGTATCATCAAGAATTTTTTCAAGAAACACATATTGCTTTAAATCACCCACAACAGTATCCCAATGCGCAATAAGATGGCGTTGCCATGATGTGGCGGGTGGCAAGATGGTTGGTAATAATTCTTTTATTAATTTTGTCATAGCTATTTTCGCAAGTGGTTGAAAGCTGCTTCTTAGTTTATGTATTCTTTTTAATAAAGTTGAGAGTTTTATAAGTTTTTTTGCTTTTAACTGAAGGGAGCTATGAGTAATCTTTCTTTTAGTACACAATCAAGCCAAGAAGTTCTTGAGCATTTCAAAACAAATGCTCAAGGATTATCATCGACTGATGCTCAAGCGCGTCTTAAAGAGTTTGGCAAAAATCAACTTCAAGAAGAACATGTTGCCTGGGCGTCAATTTTTCTCAATCAAATTAAATCACCCTTCGTGTATCTTTTGGTTGGCGCGGCGGGGATTGGTTTTGCAATTGGTGAACTGACAGAAAGCATCATGATTCTTTTCTTCGTTGCGATCAATACGTTGCTTGGTTTTTATCAGGAATATAAAGCGCAACAGACGCTTATGCTACTCAAAAAATATGTTCTTTCTACGGTAAAAGTGCGTCGTGATGGTAAAGATTCTGAAATACCGAGCATCATGTTAGTACCCGGTGATATTGTTATTATTGAACCGGGTGATATGGTGCCTGCTGATATCCGCATTATTGAACAATCAGGATTACTGATTGATGAATCAATGGTTACGGGCGAATCAGTGCCAATTGAAAAAACTACAGAACCACTTACACATGAACCTCAACAACTGTTTCAAGCCAACAATATGGCAAGTATGGGCACAACCGTAGTTGGCGGTAAAGGAATAGGCGTTGTAGTAGCAACGGCACAAAAGACAGCCATCGGAGCCGTTGCACAACTGACACAACAAGCAGAACGAGAAACAGTTTTTGCAAAAGAAATGGCGTCATTCAGCCGTTTTATTATTCTCTTAGTTTCAACGACGTTGCTTCTCGTGTTCATTCTTAATCTGGTTTTCAAAGGACTTTACGCTCCGTTTGGACAATTGTTAATTTTTTCTATCTCACTCGCGGTAACCATCACGCCAGAGGCGTTACCAATTGTCATTACCTTTTGTTTGTCGCGTGGAGCATTATTATTGGCGCGCAATAAAGTTGTTGTCAAACGATTATCGGCAATTGAGGATTTAGGAAGTATCGATATTTTATGTTCTGATAAAACGGGCACTCTTACTGAAAACATGTTGGCAATTGCTGATGTGTATGGTAACGATCGCGCAACTACACTATGGTATGCGAATCTTGGGGCTTCAATAATTACCAAAAATAAAAAACAAGTACGTATCAATCCCATTGATCAGGCATGTTGGGCTGCGGTTGATGCGCAGCAACAAGAAAAACTAGCACAGTATAAAACTATCTACGAAATTCCGTTTGATCATGAAAGAATGCGCAATACTGCCGTCGTAGAGTATGAGGGAAAAAAAATCTTAATAGCGCGTGGTATCATTGAAGTAATGCTTGCACGCTGCTCGTTATCTGAAGAACAAAAGAAAGCAGCGCTGTCATGGGCCCATGATCAGGAACAGCAAGCGCATCGCGTTCTTGTTATAGCAAAAAAGGAAATAATTGCTTTAGAGGTTGAACATGAAGCGCGTGATGAAAAAAATATAGATTTTGTTGGTCTGATTTCTCTTGTTGATCCGGTCAAAAAAGATGCGCATCAAGCAGTTATAAAGGCAAAAAAATTAGGTGTTACCCTTAAAATTTTAACAGGGGATTCACCAGACGTTGGTTATGCGGTTGGAAAACAAATAGGATTAATTTCCGATGAAAAAAGTGTTATCACGGGTGCAGCTTTTGCCGCATTATCGCAAGAACAAAAAAGGCAAGCTGCTAATGATTACACAATTTTTGCCCGTTTTGAGCCGCAACAAAAATATGAAATTGTTAAGTTTTTACAAGAGAAAAATCAGGTTGGTTATTTAGGAGATGGCATTAATGACGCACCGGCATTGAAAGTTGCGCATGTCGCGCTCGTTGTGCAAGGAGCATCAGATATTGCCCGTGATGCTGCGGATATCATTTTGCTCAAAAAAAGCTTGAACGTCATTATCGATGGCATTTATCAAGGCCGCATGGTATATGCCAATACCATAAAATATTTAAAAACGACTTTTTCTTCCGTATTTGGTAATTTTTATTCCGTAGCAATCGCATCGCTCTTTCTTGATTTTTTGCCCATGCTGCCATTGCAAATTTTGCTGGTGAATCTTCTTTCTGATTTTCCGTTGATTGCGATAGCAACAGATACCGTTGACCAAGAAGAACTGCGCAAACCTAAAAGCTATATTTTTAAAGATTTATTGCTCCTTTCAACGATGCTTGCGGTGGTGAATTCCTGTTGTGATGGTATTATTGTTTTCCTGTTTTATCGTATCTCACCTGAAGTCTTACAAACGAACTGGTTTATAGAAAACATTCTTACCTCACTCGTTTCGATATATGCGATACGAACCAAACGAGTGTTTTTCAAGGCAAAGTTTCCCTCGCTTATTTTGGTGGCATTGTCCTGCATAGCTGCACTAGTGACGCTCGTAATTCCCTCAACAACTATAGGGAAAGAGCTCTTCCATTTTAAGGCGCCTACCTGGGCAATGTATTGGACTATTATTGGCATTACCGTTTTTTATTTTATAGGTACGGAACTAGTGAAATTACTCTATTATCGGTTGCCAAATGGGGGAAATACTAGAAATAAATAGAAATTCTTTTGACTAATGGGCGTAAAATGGTTATTTTTAAAATATCTTATTAAAGGGGATTTTTTTCGTTAATTTTTTTTAGTAACTTTTTATCAGGGGATGGGGCTCTCGATGAGATTGTTGTTTTATTCGTTCATAATGAGTATTCTACTGGTTTCTTTAGCGCAAGCTATGCAGACTTCTAGTGTTGAAGATTATTTTGAAGATATAGAAGTTCAGATATCACAAGAAGATGATGACGGTGTTGTGGTGGAAAATCAAACAATACATATTGGACTGCATTATTGTTTGACCCCATGTGGAAAGCCGCGTACTCCTTTTGAGTATTTTATTCCACCGGCACAGGTTGATCAAGATCCAGCCTGTCCATAAAAATTACGCTATATAAAAAAGAGCCTTTTAAAAAAAGGCTCTTTTAAGTATAAAAAAATGTAGAAGTTTGGATAACAAACTTCGATCGGATATATTCTGTTAATCTACTTCTTCGACATCGTTTCGGTTTTTAATACTGTGTATTGCATTAAATTGCTCTTGAACTAATGCTAAATTGGGAGCATGCGAAGCTAGTCTTTGTCGAACGGATTCGCTAAATAAATTATTTTTTATTTGAGTACAGCCTTTCCTTCCAAAAAAATAACTAAATCCAAAACAGCCAATCGTACCAACGGTGCTCCAGAAAGTTGCTGCGAATCTTGTTTGTTCGTCTTCGAACTGTAAACTTGCCGGGATAACCTTGAATGCTAAAAAGCCTCCGGAAGCCCCAAACAAACCGCTTAATCCAGTTTTACAAAAACCGAGAATGGTTTTTTTTCTCGCTATGTTTTTAACTAAGCGATCATCAGTAGAATCTTTAGATTTTCTTCTCATTTCTTGTACTTTGAATTTGAATTCGTCTAGATTCATATTTTGCATTTCATTCATGTATCGTCCATTTGATAGATTGCCTCTACCCGCTGCTTGACGCCATTTTCTAATATCTTCATGTGTTTTTGAGTATATTTCGTTGTTGTAAATTGAACTCAAAAAAACGATCGTTAAAAGGAAAATGTTATTTTTTTTCATGTAAGGCCTTTATTGTTTAAAAAGATGTGCATTGTGCCCATTACTATTTTCCGTTTTGTTCGATATCTTGTACAATTAAATTATCATTATCGTCACCATCAAGAGATTGTAAAAAATCATTTAACTCTTCGGGAGATGATTTTTTTAATCCTGGAATAGAAGGTTTGTTCATATATTTTTGTGACTCTGCTTCAACTTTTTGTTTGTCCAAAGGTTGATTCGACGTAAAAAAAATACGTGGTAAAACGATAAAAGGAAAAAAAATTGATTTTACAAAAATACCAATTGTTCTTTGATTATTTGTGTTTTTCATAGCTCGAAGCGTTGATTTAGTAAATTGCCTATCTAAATCATTAATTTCTTGTTTTAACGATTTATTTATTAATAAATTATCCTTAAGATCTTGTAAAAATAGATTCCGTTTTTCTGGGTTTTTGCAACGTTTTAGCTTGTGATCGTATTTCTCAATTAAAATTTCAGTTTTTTTTAATTTAGAGACAGTAAGGTTACGCTTTAGTTGATTAATATTAAATTCATTGTATTGATCTTCTACTGGTTTTTCATTAAAAGAATAAATACCACGCATTGCTTGTTTTTTTATAAAAGAAGCTGCTTCAAGAATGGGCGTTGCAGTCGATTGGGCAATGCCGGAAAAAACGCCTTTGTAGAGTCCTGTCATAATCTGACCAATTATTGTTGGATCTTGTTCACCAGCAGCAATACTGGCCTGGGTAAATGTTATTATGAACAAAGTGACCATACTTAAAAAAAGTTTTTTATTCATTCGATATCCCTAATAGCATGTTGTTAATTGTAAAAATATATTCTTCCAAAATAATTTACTGCTTCCTGGCATCGGTGGTTGTGCTAATGCCTTATGTACACTCTCAATCATAGTGACAATTTTTTTTTCAGTAATACTATCGCTTTCAGTATGTATTTTATACTTTTCAAGCCAAAATGACAAAATTTCTTCAAGCATTATGTGCGACATATTCTCATCAGGCGGTGATTTTTCAACTATTTGTAAAAATTCAAATGCGCAGCGAGGGGGATGTGAGGTGAGTGCATACACAATGTCATGACTCGCGCGTTCATGTGCATGCGTGTGTTTATTCATAATAAAACAGCGAGACTGAATGGTTGGTAACACAGCATCGCGTACGTGCGCCAGTAAAATAAAATGATATCCGTGTGGCGGTTCTTCAAGGATTTTGAGCAAACTGTTGGCGCATGCTGGCGGCAATGTGTCGGCGCCCTCGAGTATAATAAAATAATGGTGATCGCTATCGAGTGCAAAGGAAATGGTATGTTTTAATGGTTCAAGCTGTTCGAGCGTATAATTTTTTTCGGGAGCAAGCCATAACAGTGAAGCGTGTTGGCGTTCTTGAATATTTCTGCATGCGGGGCATTGTGAACATCCTTTATGGGCGCACAAATACTGCTGCACATATTTTTTTACTTCATGGGAAAGATGTTCAGGGTTACCGATCCAAAGTTGTGCTGGTGGGAGTACGTTGAATGTTTCCATGGGTTAACCTTTGCTCAAAAAAATGAGTCAATTGTTTAATTGTGTCAGCAAGAACAGCTTCTTGCGATTGTGTGCCATCGATGCATAAAACATCTTCACGATTGTGATAGATTTTTTCAAAACCCTCAATAAGGCGATTAAAAAATTCAGTTTTTTCTTGTTCAAACGCGGTTATAGTCTCTTTGCGCGCGCGTATACGTTCAAACGCTCGTTGTGCTGATATGCGTACGTAGAGGGTGACATCCGGTTTGCGATTGTTCATTGCCCATGCGTTGATGGTGACGAGCGTCGGTATATCAAGCCCTCGACCAAATCCTTGATAAACGAGTGAAGAATCAGCCAGGCGATCTGAAATGACGAGCGTTTTGTTATTGAGTGCAGGAACGATTACCGTGTTAAAATGTTCGGCGCGATCGGCAGCAAACAATAAAAATTCTGCTTTTGAACAGCGCTTGATGGCAGGATTTTGTACGAGTGCGCGAAGCTGTAAACCGAGTGGCGTGCCGCCAGGTTCTTTTGTCAATAACGAGGGAATATTTTGGTTAGAAAAAAAAGCATGCAATGCGCGTGCGAGGGTGGATTTTCCTGAACCGTCGATACCTTCACACGCTATGAGTATGCCTTGGCTTGGTAATTTCATAATAGACACCAGCGTCATCCTGAGGCGCGAAGCGCCGTAGGGATCCAGACTATACATGAAAAATCTTATTAGACCTGGATTCCACGCACTCGTTTTACTCGTGCTCTGAATGACATCACTCTCTTAGTATATTTTTCTTGCATTTGTATATTTATTTAATTTTCGGATAAGCTCTTAATTATCTATTAGTATAACAATGAAAAAGAATAAGTACATAAAAGGTATTTCATATGCACGAAGTAACACGAAAAGAACGTTTTGCACAGTATTGTGAGGCGCTCCATGAACAAGGGACGTTGATGTTTGCTGGAAAACTTTTGCAGCGTGCAGCACGTCTATTTCCTCATAGAATCGCTCTTATTTGCAAAGATGTCAGCATTACATTTTTACAATTGTATCATCACTCATTGCGTGTAACAATGCAGTTGCTTGAACAAGGCATTAAGCCAAAAGATCGCGTATGTCTTCTTTTTGAAAATTCACTTGAATATTACATTGCCTATTATGGTATTTGGCAAACGGGTGCAGTAGTGGCGCCATTAAATACATTCATAACAGAAAAAGAATTAGCACATATCATTAACGATTCACAACCTGCAGCCCTCGTGGTATCAGAAGAATTTTCTCATAAACTGACTGATCTTAAAAATAGCGGCTTAATATTGCCAAAAGTTTTTATTGAACCAACACTACAATCAGTAGATTCGCCACAAGAATATAAATCGTACGAATATACAATACCCTCGCGTAATCCTGATGATATGGCTGCGCTTCTTTACACATCGGGCACCACTGGATTGCCAAAAGGCGTGATGCTCAGCTCGCGCAATATTCTTACCAACGTTGCACAAATTACCGCAATCATTGACATTGATCATCGTGATCGTTTGTTTGGTATCTTACCGCTGTTTCATAGCTTTGCGCAGAATTCATGTGTGTGGAGCAGTTTTTTCCTAGGTACGAGCGTTATCGTGATACCAAAGATCGAGCGCAAATGGATTCTGGAAGGATTTAAGCATAAGCCGACGGTCATGCTGGGTGTGCCAACGTTATACGGGCTACTGTGTATGATGAAGCATCTTGATTTTTCTAGCGTACGTTTTGTTATTTGCGGTGGTGATGCATTGCCTGATAAGATTCGCGCTGGTTTTGAGCTCGTGTATCGACGTAAGTTATGCAATGGTTATGGCCTGACAGAAACATCGCCATTTATAGCGGGGGATCTTGATGATGTAACGCGCGCTACCAATACTATCGGTAAGCCTGGTTTTGGCATTTCTATTTCATTACGAGATGAAACAACCGGAGCAGAAGTGCCACATGGTAATATTGGTATTTTGTGGGTGAAGGGTGATAACGTTATGCTCGGTTACTATAATGCGCCCGAGATGACCAAAGAAATGATTGTGGATGGTTGGTTGAATACGGGAGATTTTGCTTATTGTGATCCTGAAGGTAATTTAGTGATTTCAGGAAGATTTAAAGATTTGATTATTCATAAAGGTTTTAATATTTATCCGCCTGAAATTGAAAATGTGCTGATGAGCCATCCTGCGGTATTCAAAGCAGGTGTTATCGGCAAAGAAGATGAATTGACGGGTGAAATTCCCGTAGCCTTTGTCGCTGTCAGACAAAAGTCTCCCAATTGCGAAAAAGAACTGAAAGAATTATGTAGAAATAATTTAGCGGCATATAAGATTCCGCGTCATATTGTTTGCATGTCTGATTTGCCGATGACGGCACTTGGCAAAGTGGATAAGAAAAAACTGAAAAAAGATTATGAAGCATTGCTTAAGGAACATAGTTCATGAAAAAAATGATTCTTCATCTTATTACAAGCCTTAAAATGGGTGGGGCGGAAACATTACTATGCGATCTTCTTGAGCGTGCAGATACTCGTGATGTTAACTACGCCGTTATTTATTTTCATGAAGGCCCAAACGTTGCGCGTTTGAAAGAACTTGGCATTCCTACCTACCATATTAAAGGATTGGTCTGTTTATATGATCCGCTCTTTTTTTTACGATTATTTCTTTGCGTATACAAATTGCGGCCTTCGATTATCCATACGTGGCTTTGGTCAGCCAATATTGCAGGACGATTGGTAGGATTGTTGTGCCGCGTGCCGGTGATCAATAGTTTTCACAACAATGTTGATCAGGATGGTTCGTTACGCGCACTCTTTGATCGTGCTTCATATGGTATGGCACACGAATTAGTTGCCGTGTCGCACGGCGTTGCTGATTCATTAAAGCTGCATTATAACATTCAACCTGCGCGCATCACTACTATTCAAAATGGTATAGATTATGAACTTGTCAGAAAACGCGCGCAACAGTATGGCTTAACGCGCGCGGATCTTGGGCTTACTGATGATCATTTTATCATCGGATCAGTTGGTCGATTTGTTTTTTTGAAAAATTATTCTTTGCTCGTACATGCTTTTGCCGATCTTTATGCTGCACACCCTCATGCGCGGCTTGTGCTTGTTGGCTCAGGATCCGAAGAGCAACAGTTGCGTGAGCTAACGGCTGAGCATGCCATTTCTCATGTAGTGCAGTTTGTTATCGGTAAACCATCATATGGGTATTATCCTCTCTTTGATTGCTTCGCTCTCTCTTCATTTAAAGAGGGTATCTCAATAGCGATGCTTGAGGCTATGTGCTTTGCCTTGCCGTGTATTTCGACCCATGAAAAAGCTACTCATGATGTTATTATTAATGATGTTAATGGCTTATTAGTGCCATCTGAAAATAAAGGGGCCTTAGTTGCTGGGCTCACGCGTATTATGGCCGATAAGGAACAGGCAGCACAATGGGGCAAGAACGCCTTGGCAACGGTAAAAGACGTTCTTTCGCTAGATTCGATGAAAAAGTCGTATGAAATGGTCTATGCAAAACATATGAAGGTTAGTGAGAACTATTGACTATTATTTACATTAGAAAATAAAATAATAATTGAGATAAGAAGTATAGCCAATTAAGGAAAAATCGAGGAACACTCCAAAAAAAATTTGCTTTTTCTTTCAACTACCTGTACATTATCTTATGTGTTTTCAAACACATTTTACGAAGATAACCTCCATTTCCCCTGTCCTTGACTTCGCGTCTGGATGGGGGTTTATTTATTGGTGGCCTCATGATAGCCCATCCTGAACACAACAGTTCCCTTCTTACTCCCTTCAAAAAAAGTAATCGTTTTTATAACCATGAACATGAAAAGAAACGGACTGTATTCTCGCATTCTGTGGTAATGTTTTTAAAGGCATGGTTAAAACGGATGGCAGATAGTTCATCGGCCGTGCACCACTCATTTTTTACTCAGACCTTAACTCAAGCGGGAGCCGTTTCCATTACGTGGATTGGGCATTCAACCTTTTTAATAACGATTAATGGCACTACCATTCTAACTGACCCTATTTTTGGTAATGCTTCATGGTTATTCAGGCGTATCCAATCGCCGGGCATTCCTTTAGCGCAGCTTCCAAGCATTGATTATGTGTTGCTTTCACACAACCATCGTGATCACATGGATGCAGCAAGTCTGATGGATATAAAAAAATATAATCCCACCGTGCTGGTCCCGCTCGGGGATAAACAATGGTTTGAAAAACGCTCGTTTGCCCAGGTGCATGAATTTGGCTGGTGGCAAGAATACGAGGGTTTAAAGGAACCTCGACTCAATTTTTATTTTTTGCCCGCGTATCATTGGTCGCAGCGCGCATTATTTGATAGAAATCGCTCATTATGGGGAAGCTGGCTCATTGAATATAATAACTATCGTATTTATTTTGGCGGCGATACGGCAAACTGGCATCATTTTGAACAAATCGCACGCGTTTTCCCTTCAATTGATATTGCATTATTACCCATAGGCCCTTGCGAGCCGAGGGCATGGATGCAACACTCGCATATTGACGCTCAACAAGCAGGGCACGCGTTTCTTACGTTGCGCGCGCAACATCTTATTCCAATGCATTGGGGTACCTTTTATTTTGGCCTTGACCAAGCGCATACACCTATCGAAAGATTACATGCATGGTGGCAACAGTCGCAAGAACAGGTAAAACATGCACAGTTGCATATTCCTTTTCATGGGCAAAAGTTATTTTTTGAAATGCCAGGCGAGCAACGTACTATCCATGAAAAAATACAGGCTCATCATCAACTCTAGCACTGATCTGCAGTTCGTTGTACGCTTTTCTTGAGAATATTTTTCAAAAGAGGGAACTATGAACCGATTATGTTTTGTTATGTTTTTTTTTGTAATTAGTTTGCAAAAAGTACATGCTATGCAGGTTTCGTTAGTGCAACAAATATTTGAAGGACATGAATTAACAGCAATTGCCATCCTTGATCATTCAAATCAACGAGAAGATTCAATTGTCTTTAGGGATCAAAAAGATATTATAGCCATTTTTAATTACATGGAACAGGCAGTTATTGTTTATTTAGATATTAAAAATACATGTAAGTTCTCTTATCCCGAATTTAAAGACTTGATGCAGGGGCATTTGACGTCTCGAGAGGAAGAAAAGGCAAAAGCAATGCAGCTATTTGCTACCTTGCTAGATTATGAAGGAGTCGGCAATGATGATTGTTGTATTTCATAAAGGGGAGAAGAACCTATGAAGCAAAAATTTCTTGTTTGCTGTTATTTTGTGGCTATATGCATGTGCTTGCAAAGAATAGAAGCAATGAAACGTCCATTGGTTGATAAAGAAAAAAGTTCATGGCATGAAGAGCGATTTACTACAATAAAACAAGCGTTTTCATTTTCGGTTATTAGACAAACGTTAAAATCGATGTTTACTAGTAAAAAGAAGAAGGTTATATATTCAGATGATCATAGTGCGGAATTACGTGAGGAAGAATAAGAAAATCCACTGCTTTAAGGGGCAGTGGATTTTTTATTATTAAATAATTGATCATTCATTGATTTGAATTCTTCATCATGACGCATTGCTGCCTTCATGATATCAATTTGTAATTGATTGGCTAGAGCACGAACTAGCGGGTCTTTATCATTTTTTAGATCTTTATATAGTGGATAGGCAATTGAAAATATTGCATTCCAATTGCCAGACAATTTATTTGTGCCAGTCTTAAGACTTTCAGAAAATTGTGTTTCAATAACATCGCTATAAGCAATGCGAATTTTAGGGATTTTATCAAATACCGCTTGTATCTTGTTTAATGTTTCTTGGTATCGTTTTTTTAATATTTCATGCTCTCGTGACTCTCGTGTGTTTAATGGTTGTGACGCTAAAATAAAGGTTGTGCTAAAGATTAAAGTAAGAAGCCCTAAATAAAATATTTTACTCATAGTAGCCTTTGATACTTAAAAGAAATCCACTGCTTTTGAGGGCAGTGGATTTCTTTTATAAAAAATTAATTTTTACGTGGATGTTGCAAGACAAATGCGATTCGACCAAAGAATTCATCAGCATAAGCTTGACGACCTGCTATTTCAGCATTTGATGAAGCACGGGTTTGCATGATCTTTCTATAAGTATCTTTTACTGCGTCGAATACTGCTCTTGTAAGAGTTCCCATTTGACCTTTTGGTACTAGACCAGTTGATCGTGGGCGAGCGTAAGAAGTGAGGCCATTTTGAAGGGGGATTAATTCTTTGTCAGTAAATGTTTTATTTAAACGTTTTTGAATTGCTTCCACTTCGTTAATTGCTTCAAAAGTTTCTGTTCCGAACTGTTTTCTGTATTGCCCAAGAACCTCGTCTACAGTAGTTACTTGTCCATACAGAACACTTGTGCAAAAACTAGCGCATATGGCAAGGAATAATACTCTTTTTTCCATAACTTCCCCTAAAAAATGGTTTTTACTACTCAAAACTCTAATATTTACTTCTATAATATCAGATATACTATTCAAATAGCAATATTTGGGAATATATAATAAAATATTATTGCACAAATAGGCAAAAGGCTTTTAGACAAGGAAAATTATGCTGTTGGGGTTATAAATAATAGTTTTTGCTCAAATAAGCGCGTCCTGAATCCCCAATTATCATAACAACGATATCCTGGGGCGAGAGCTTTTTAGAGTATTCATACGCTGCATAGGCGACGGCGCCGCTACTCGGTCCACATAAAATTGCATGATTGCGCGCCATTCTTTTGAGCATAGTCAGACCTTGTTCATCTGAAACGCAAAAAAACTCATCAATGACCGTATGATACTCATTTAAAATGGGTGCATCAAAATCAACACCAATGCCTTCAAGGGCATAGGGCTTTGGATGTCCTTGTGTGCTGCGGAACGAATTAACGGCATCAACGGCAATGACATTAACAGCGGGACTTTTCTCTTTTAAATATCTTCCTACGCCGGTAATAGTGCCACAGGTACCTGAGGCTGCAAAAAAGTGGGTAATTAAGCCATTTGTTTGTTGTAAGATCTCTGGTGCAAGTGAATGATAATGGCTTTGAGAATTTGAAAAATTGTAATATTGATTGAGCATGAATGAATTAGGGATTTTTTTTTGAAGAGCGACTGCTTGACTATGATAACTTTCAGGATCCTCAACAAATTCTGTACAAGGACACATAATAATTTCAGCGCCATACGCTTTAATAGTGTTAATTTTTTCAGGACTAAATTTTTTATTGGTAGTAATGATAACTTTGTATCCTTTTGCAACGCCAATCATAGCAGCCGCAATTCCTTGGTTGCCGGAAGAAGCTTCAATAATAGTGCCACCTGGTTTTAATAAACCTTTTCGCTCTGCTTCTTCAATCATGAAAAGTGCAGCACGATCTTTTATGCTGCCGCCAGGATTAAGATATTCAAGTTTAGCTAAAATTGTGGGCGGTGTGCCAAAATCAACGCGTACTAAGGGGGTGTTTCCAATGGCATCTAAGAGGGTGTGTGAAGTAAACCCTGAACGAACAGGAGTTTGAGACCGTATGTTTTCTATTTCCATGATGAACCCAATCATACGTGATAAAAAAATAATTACCTAAAGTATAGTCATCTTGGTGCGATTGGTAAAATTTCTTTTTTTAGTGTGCGCACGACGTTTTTTTACGTGTGCATAAAAGAATGGTACGAGGGTAATTTTAAAGATGTAAAAAGATATAAGTACCATAATAATTATGGGTGAACTGAAATATGAAGAAGAAGTCAGCTGTGATAACTGAGAACCTATAAATGCATATACAAGAGCAAAAGGAATCATACCAACACAGGTTGTCCACACAAAGGTTGTTGGCTGCAGCAAGGTAATGCCAGATAAAAGATTAACCACACAAAATGGTAATAAGCCAATGAGACGTACCATTAACAAATAATAGAAACCATGTGCTTCTATTTCGGCATTAAAGCGTAATAGCTTTTCCCGAAAGTACTGTTGTATTAATGATCCCATTAGATAACGGGATGTAAAAAAAAGTATTGTTGCGCCGATGGTTGCGCCGATCAGTGAAAGAACGCACCCAAGCAGCGTACCAAACAAGAAACCTGCAGCTGTTAAAAATAAGGTTGATCCAGGAATTGATAATGCGCAAGCACTTATGTAACTCAGTAAATATATGCATAAAGCAGTATAATAATTTTGCTTTACCATGGTATGAACAAAGGTTACATTTTCTTGCAAATAGGTTGGGGAGAAATAGTTGGTAATGTTTAACCAATAAAATATGACGCTCATCATTATAAAGAAGGAGGCGACAATTACTTGTTTCTTGTGATGTTGAAGAATAAAGAAAAATTTTTGATGTACACTCATGGGCGCCGTCGTTTGTGTTGTTTTTTATATCGTTGCCATAGGGTTGGTGCAATGGCACACAGAGATAATCCAAGAAATAATACAAGAAATCCAGGAGAAAGAATATCAGAAACGCTGTTGAGTGCGGTTAATTTTGTTCCTGCGTACGCATTAAGGAAGATGTAGGGTGTTACGCCAATGAATGAGATCAACAAAAATTTCCATGCCGGCAGCTCTGATAATCCTGCAATACTATTAATAATAGCAAATGGCGTTATGGGAAGTAATTGCAAAGAAAGTATGTATTCAGCACCATGCTTATTAAATTCATCTTCGACAATACCAAGTCGGGCGTGATATTTTTTATGTGCCCACGAGCGGAAAATGTATCGAAAGAGGAGCATAGAAATAAACGATCCTGCAACACATCCCACTACACTATAGATAGTTCCTGGTATAACACCAAAAAAGTATCCGGCAGCTACATTTAAAAGTATCGTGAGAGGTACCATTAAAATAACAAACAGTATATAACAGGTTATATATCCTAAGGCAGTCAATGCATAGTAATCGCTTATATAATGTTTGATAAGGGCGGTGTGTTCTTGCAAATACCTAAGAGAAATCTTTTTATCAAGGCGCAAGACAAAAGCTGCAATAACTGCAACGAGAAAAATGGTAAAGAGTAATAATCGAAGATATTTTCTCTTCATGAATTCCTTAATATATACCTTTTTTTTGAGTATAAAAAAGGTGATTAAAGAAAAGCAATACGTGAAAAAAATGATTATTATTTAATGCAAGCGTTCTAAAGTAATGTTCTAACTTAGAATTTTATAAGCTGGGTTGCCACGCCAACAATGTTGGCTCGCAATGACGATTGGGTGTTCAATGTTTATTTTCCCATTGTTGTTGGTAGTAACTACGCATATTTCAATTAAAATGTAAATTGACAATCTAGGCCCCATCGTCTTCCCGAGGAGCGAAGCGACGTGGGGATCCAGCACTTTAGTAAGTTCCTTATTTGTTCTTAAGATATAATTCATATAGATCGAACCAATTTGGATTTATAGATTCAACGAGCTTTAATTTTTTGAGTCGTGATCCGGCTTTTATTTGTTTTTCTCGTTTTATCGCATTATTAATGTCCCCATACAGTTCATAATATACAAGGATTTTACATCCATATTGATAAGTAAATCCTTCTATAACATTATTTTTATGTTGTGAGATCCTTTGTAAAAGATTAGAAGTAACGCCTGTATAAAGTGTGCCGTTACGTTTATTTGCCATAATATATATTGCTGGTTGTTTCATTGATGTTCTAACTTAGAATTTTATAAGCTGGGTTGCCACGCCAACAATGTTGGCTCGCAATGACAATTGCGATTATTCAATATTACTTGCGAAGCGAAATATTAGTAGCTTATGGTTAATCATACTTGCGAAATCCAATTGGCTTTATACATTCCCGCGTATGAAAATCGCATAATTTACCGTTGCTAGTATTTGTTTTACGACGAGAATCCCAATAGAGAATACGTTTTTTGTTATTGAAAACTTAATCATAATCAAATAAAGTCCTTTCAATTTCAATGAGAATTGCGAATTGCAATAATAGAGTCTGTATCGATGAGAATCGTAATGGGTTCGTACGTAATCGTGCCTTTAAATTTTGGCATATCGATTTCAGCGTAGCTATTCAAAGATAATCCAAGAAGAGTGAGAAAAAGAAATGTATACGTATAAGCTTTGATCATGATAATTTTCAGAAATAATGAAAAACGATAAAGAATAACTAAGGTAATAATACCCTTTTTAAGGAAAAATTGGAAATTAGCCTTTTTTATCAGGGCTAACCATGTTTATCATTTTGTTCAATAAAGCTTATTAATCGTTCTATGTGTGGCTTGAAATCTTCGTCACGGCTGAATCTTCTATTAAGGTTATCAATAATCTGTGAGGAGTGATAACGATTTAATGCAATGAGAGCCATTTCGCGTAGTGTTGTATCAAGTAATTCTTTTCCTGGGCAATTATTTGTTTCTGTATTGTTATAGTCTGGTATGAGTTTGATAAGTTCAGCAAATAGGGTGAGTGTGTGTCCTCGGGGCACAAAAGTACCATCGAGTGGTGGAGTGATGTGTTGGTGATACCAAGCATGGACGCTATTTCTAATTTTTTCAATGATTAATTGGGTAACGAACGGGCATACCAGATAGTTAAGTGTAAAACGAGAAACACCTAAGAAAATACCGTGTTGTTGAGGGTCATTAAATGAGGTCCAACCAAGTTTATGTATACTATTGTTGCATCCTTGAGTAACTAACGGAAATGTTTTATAGAAAGCAACGGCTTGAGCCATGGTCAGAGCAACGTTGCCAATAATAACTTTTGAAAAATGGTTATTTTTATACCGCGCTAATTCTCGTTTTACGAGAAATGTGGATCGTAACGGATGCTCTTCAAAATTTATAATATCTTCATCGATAAAAATGTAGGCATTAGTAGCATGGATACCTAGATAATTCTTTTTGACAGAATCAACTATTGTATACTTGTCACTATCAGGAACTTCTTCAAATTCAGCTTGATTTCTCATTGCTAAAATTTCAGGAGTATCTTCTATATTCATCTCGATCATTATTTTTTGAATTGCAAGTTTTGTTTGAGGATTTAAGGCTTGATTACCAATCAATTTTTTTTGTTGTGATGCATATAAATTTTTTGATTGTTCATAGGCTGAATAGGTGGCGGGACCAAAATAAAGAGCAGCATTGACTGCTGTGCCTAACGCACTGGACCAACTTCTTTGTGATGTAGCTGGAGTTTCACCAGGATTATGAGCATATAGAGATGGCTGCAGGGCTAAAAATGAGCCTAGAAAAAGTAAAAAAAGTCGTTTCTTGCATAATGAGAAAATCATAGATACCTCCATATCTGATAGTCTTTTTAAGCTTTAATAGCTATAAACATCAGCGTATCTGTTTTTAACAAATTGTCAATTTTGGCAATTTATTTATTTGAAATTAAATTATTTATTACTGAGAGAAAGAAGTCGACTTCTTCAAGGGTATTATAGCAATGGAAACTGACCCGAATTGCCCCTGAAATGCCTAATTTTTGGACAAGTGGTTGTGCACAAAAATGGCCGGTACGCACGGCAATACCATGCTTATCCAGGAAAGCCCCGACATCATGGGGATGGAAGCCTTTTACGGTAAAGCTGACTAAATGCCCTCGTTTTTTTAGCTGCTCGCGCGGGCCTACAATAGAAACCTCGCTTAATTTTTCAAGACCCTCGATTAACCTGCTGCATAAGTGGGCCTCATGGGCTTGTAATTGAGCAAAATCGATAAAGCGGGTGTAATATTCAAGGGCAGCTCCAAGGCCAATAACCTGCGCTATAGGGGGGGTGCCGGCTTCATAACGGGTTGGGCCTGGTAAAAATGAGGCATTTTCATAGGTGGCATTAAAAACCATGCCGCCGCCAAATTCAGCGGGAGCCATGTGCCCTTGCACTCGCTTTGCAACATATAAAACACCTACGCCCGTTGGGCCGAGCATTTTGTGCCCAGAAAAGACTAAAAAATCAGGGTTAAACGCGCGCACATCTATTTTTTGATGAGCGATCGACTGTGCAGCATCAACAAGAACGTGTGCACCGACGTTGTGCGCGGCTTGTGTGATCGCGCGTACATCATTCTCTGTGCCGAGTGCATTGGAAACATGAACGACGCCGACGAATTTTGTTTTTGGGGTAATGATTGAAGCGAGTGTTTCTAATTGTAGCGTTCCATCAGGATTAATGGGGATAAATTTCAAACGGGCGCCCGTTTTTTGAGCAACGTGTTGCCACGGGAGTAAATTGGAATGATGTTCAAGTTCAGTGAGCACAATTTCATCGCCCGCCTTGATATTTTGTAATCCCCAGCCGGTTGCCACAAAATTAATACTTTCTGTGGTTCCTTTGGTGAATACAATTTCTGATGGCTCAGCGCCGATAAAATGCGCGACCTGCATGCGTACGTTTTCAAACTTCTGCGTGGCCTTTTCAGCTAAACTATACATGCTACGGTTCACCGTCGCATATTCTGACCGATAAAAATTAGCCTCAGCCTCAATAACGGATGCAGGTTTGTGCGTTGTGGCAGCATTATCAAAATAGATAAAGCGCCCGTTCACATTAGAAAAAATAGGAAAATCGTTACGGAAATTGTGCATAAAACCCCTTCATATGCTTTTAGGGTATCATACAGGGAGAAATTTTAAAGGGTTAATTTTTTTATTGAGGAGTGGCATGCAAATTATTTTATAAAAATTGACAAATATATATATTTATATATACTTAAAAACAGTAATTTTAATGTTAAAAATGGAGAATTATTATCATGAAAAAATTCCTTATTTTGATAAGTTTCCTTGTTATTTCTTTTTCTTCACAAGCAATGTGGAGACGAGCATCTTTTACGGGGAAAAAACTATCTTCGGGCATTTCAAATACTATGCCATCATTTGTTAATGATCGTAGCATTAAAGTAGCATCAGTTTTTCTTACACCTAATGCATCGCGATTATATGGAAAAATTAATAAAAACGAGTCCAATGAGTCAAAATATGCTTGGCTTGATAATGGTCCAGTAAAAGCTTCGACACATTTTTGGCGAGATTTAAGAGATTCGTTCTTTGGAACAACGCCTGAACGCGAAAAAGAAAAACAAAAAGAAATATTCCTGCCCCTTTATAATATTCATGATAGAACAGATAAATTTACTCCTGGCCATATCGAAGAGGTTATCGATAATCTTCCTGCCCATTTCATTAATCAAAAAGATATAAATGCTTTTTTCGTAACATATTATTATGAAGATTGTAAAAGGGAAGATTCTCCTTTAGAAGTAATCTTCAAAGCTGATAATTTTTATCTTGCAAGTCAAGATGAAGAAGCAACCGATAAAAATATTGAAATAATTTTTAAAGGCAAAGAGAAGTATGCTGACTATAAAATTCATAATGCTTTTATCGATAAAGATAAGTTTGGGTTTATAATTGAAAAAGGCTTAGCACAAGGTTTAGTGGTTGATAATCAAGTGGATGAATACACTGAACAGAAAATTCATCATAACTCTTTTTTCGAACGACAAGATATTCATTATAAATTAGTGAAAAAGCTTATCAATAAAGGTGCGATTGTTACTAAAGAAACACTTAGAAAATTGATCCTCAATAGCCCGAAGTATGAAGTGTGCCCCACTATGCGGGTGCCTTTAGGAGCCATTAAAGCTCTTCTAGATTCTGATAAAAATGCTGAATTAATTGCAGATGAAAATAGCATTCAGGATTTTGCTGATCTTATTCAGAAGAAACTTGTAATTACAAAAAAAGGCAAAATGTTGCATAGGGGTAGTGGCAGCAATGATGGAAATTTACACGTTATTGAAATTATTACTACAGAAAACTATGATATGGTTCGTCTGAAGTACATTCTTGATGAATATTTTGCCAAGAATAAACAAAGTTTAGAAGCGTGGAATGAAAAAACTGCTGTCTTGCAAAATAAGTTTGCTCAGATTTTTCATCAATTTGAAGAATATGAAAAATCTGAAAAAAAAGTTTCATACACAATTAAATATTCTAAAAAAAGCAGTGTGCGCTGGCCTTATACTAAAGAGGAAGAGGCTGAAATGCATAAGTCTGCAAGAAATTATGATTATTGGCGCTAAATAATCACAGGAATAGTAAAATCATTACGAAAATTTTGAAAAATACAGTAATGTGGGGGTTAGTTTTCTAAAGCTGGGGTAAATATATAGGTACAACTTTTATCATCTTCAGCCGCAGCTTCTAAGGACAGCAAAATAGCTTTTTGTTCGTCTAGGTTCCGTATTAAAGATGTTAGCTCTTCTGTACTAATATCTTCTAAGTTACTGCTTAATTGTGATGTTACATCTTCTAAAACCTTTGCAGATTGTTCCAAAGTGCTTATATCGACACCTATGTTATCAAATAGTGCTTTTTTTGTTGCGCTTAGTTCTGTATGTTTTTTCTTAATTTTGGCCACATTTTCATGAAGATCATCAAATGAACAAATAATTTTTTCACGATGTTGATTAGAAAATTTATTAAATTCGCCAAAGGATGCATTAAGAGTACATTCTACTTCTAATCTTTTCTGGCGAATATAATTTACTTGTTCTTTATGTGATTCAGAATAATTATCGAAGATTCTTTGAGCCTCTTCTTTTTGCTGTGCAAGTAACTTTTTACGATTGCTTTTTTCTTCTTGTATGACAAATTCAAGTTCATCGTCTATTAAGACTTTATTAGATTGAGCTTGAGCATGGATTTTGTTTCCTCTTTCTAAATGTTTGTTCATTATTTTTAATACATGATTTTCTGCTATAAAATAAGCGTCAGAGATTGTCTCATCTCGTTCTTTTTTAATGAAATTGATTTCTGCTTTTTCTTCATCATCAAGTTTTTGGATTGCTCCAGGAGTTATAATACATTTTTTGCTCTTCGCGAACCAAAGGATACTAGTAAGTAACGAAGCATAGCCTAAAAATTGTAAAATTTCTTTTGGATATTCTGAGATAAATTGAAAAGTAGATTTTAAAAATGCAGCAGAAATGCTAGTAGATTCCTTTATGGGAACTAAAGGTTTGATATGTTGAGCAACAGCAGTAAGTGGTACTAATATTTTTTTATTGTTTTTAATAACCTCTATCAACATTTCTTCATTCATAGAATATGTAGAAGTAGACAGTAATAAAAAAATATTAGCTATAAACATTGTCCCTTTTATCATAATTGTCCTGTTAAAGTAATTAATTTGCAATTAAATGTTTTTTGTTGGGATTAAACTTTTCGGAATCATAAAACAGTTTTTTTGTACTTTCCTTAATTTTAGGAAAGGGTATTTCAATAGCTCTTTTTACTTTTACTCTATCCAAAATACTTTTATGTTCTTTTAAGCTTTGTTTTAGTTTGGCAATTAAGATCTTTTTTTCTTCAAGTTCCTCTAACTCTAATTGATTTTTTCTTGTACTTGTGTCGATGGCATGTTTTGTGTTATTAACTTGCACTTTAAGAAGACCAATTTGTTCGCAGTTTTCAATATGATTTTTAGTTATATCTTTATCCAACGATTCAAGCATTGTAGTATTTTTTTTATGTAATCTTTCTACTTTTTTTCTTTCTTTCATTAATTTTTTTTGGTGAGCAAGGAGACGTAAATTGGTGATGTCTATTACCTTTTGAGAGTCATTATCACAATGCTTACGTAACTCATTGTTTGATTCAAGGTTTTGTTTAATGGCATTTTCTGCTATTAAGTGAAAGTTATTTTCTAATTCTTTATTTGTTTTTTCTCTACTCGATTGCAGATCGCGGATTTTTTCAGAACAATCAGCATTTGTATTGTACAAAACGTCCATTGTTGATTTTTGCTTTTCTTTTATTTTTCGATTTTTTTTATTGGCTTTATCTGATAAATATTCATACCTTTGTATGTGAATATCTGATTCATTATCAGCTGATTCTTGTGCTTCAGCGACTCTTTGATTTTTAAGATTCTCAAATCTTCCGTAATCGAGGCCCAATTTGCCAACTGCTTTTACAAATCCCCAAAAACCTACAAACAGCACATAAGGGCTAACTGGGGAAGTAAGTATGCTCCAGAAAAAATTATTTGCATTCAAAGGTGATGACTGTAATAAAAAAAACAATGTTAATGTTGATAAGACTGTTTTCTGTTTCATATTTTCACTTCTTATTGCAATGAGAATTACACTTATTTTGCAGTCAGTGTATAGCAACATTTTCTGAAATGCAACAAAAGTACTTATGGTAAAAGCATTTCTAAATGCCGATACCGCGTTTTTTCATGCTCTTTTGTGAGATGTGCATGCGTTGATGATGTTCGATGCCAATTTTTTGAATGAGATGATAAAAAAATTCTCTATCAGGTCCTTTCACGACTGCTTGTTCGTGCGCTTCAGCAAGGCATACCGGATAGCCGCGTCCTTTCTGCGTTTGATCAAGAATTATCGTGGCTAACGTTTTTATGGCATCTGGATTGTGCGCAATCCATGCAGGAATTTCAATGCGTGCGATTTCAAATCCAGTGTTGAGATAAAAAAAATATGGTTTGAGGGAAGAAGGATATAATTCAGTAATGAGTGAATTACTTTTGAACATAATTGAGTGATGTGCTGTGGGTAAAAAAAAGTTTGCAAGATGTGCATCAAGAACCTCGTCAATTTTTTTGTGTGCATCATTGTTGAGTGGATCAAAATCAGCGAGTGCAAGTTTTAAAAGGTTAACGAGCTCTTTGCTCTTTGGCATGCTAATGTAACCGGCTGTGAGCATCTTTGATTGGTAAAGAATATATAACGACTGAAAATAGCGATTACAATATTCCTGCTTCATGGCAGGATCTTTGCCTTCAAGGTGCCAAAAAATGAGTGATCCATCAAAAAGCAATGCGGCATCATTTTTTTCTGATGCGGATAAACATTGGATTAGTTCATGACTTGCTTTTAGTTCAAAATCTTGGCGTTTACAGTTGACATGATCCAATGAGCTTTCTTCAGCTTCTTGAGCATTGGTGGGAGCGAATACATGTGGTTCAGAATGTAATGCTACGGTGGTTTTTTGCTTGTTATAATGAATATGTACAGAACCAACATTAATAAGATAACACGAGGTGCCTTGATGCCGATCGGGATAAATTTGTGAACCATCAACGGAGAAAATGTGGTATTCTTCTTTTTTCTGTTCGATCGGGTAGGTCGTGCCGAGCTTTTCAGTCCATGAGGGAATAAGCCAAGGTGCTTTTGCCTCGCGGACTTTATAGGCGAATGCCGGATCTTGTTGGACATCATGCCAAAGCTGCTGGGCGAGTGCGAGCTGTTCAGAAATATCATGAAATAATGATGTGGTTACATGCTGTAGAGCCTGCAAGACTTTAGGTTTATCAAGCATGATGAGCCTTCTTGAATTCAACGATTCCCTTTTGCAGGGCTTGTAATGGTAATAGTGCGCATTTCAATCGTAAAGGCCCCAAGGTAATGCCAAGGAGCTGTTGCATGGTCTCCGGGGTTAATTGTTCTATTTGATCTAGAGAAAGTCCTGTGACATGTTCGGTTAATAACGATGCTGCCGCTATGCTTATGACGCATCCTTGAGCGGTAAAACAGACTTTTTTCAGATGATTATTTTCAACAATGCCTTGCAATGAAACGCTATCCCCGCAGGAGGGGTTCATATCCCCGGATTGAAAATGGGGATTTTCGAGCTTTCCATAATTACGTGGATGATGGTAATGATCCATTAATAGGGCTTGATAAAGGGTCATAGCTTTCTTAAGAGTAATTGGTTCTTTCTTTTTAATGTACCCAAAAAGTAACTAAAAGAAAAATGGCAGCCGCATTTAAAGACAATGGGCATAATTTTTTCTATACTAATAACACGCAATCAGGCTCATCGCAGGAATATCTCTAAAAAGTAAAAAAAGCAGAAAATCATTTCTTGATTTTAGTAGCATAAATATGATTTATTTTTTTCAACATCTCTTGGCTAGGTAGTAAAACGTTAACATTATGAAAGAATGCATGCAGGAGCGTCCTATTAAAACACTCGTTTTTGATTTTATGGGTGTTCTTTTTTTTATTGATAAAGCGAGGGCGCTCAACACAATCGGGGTATACGCTCTGATTATGTATTATCTCCGACATAGAAGTGATCCATTCAAAGATAGTTTTTCGCTTCTCAATAGAATGCGTCTTGAGGCGCCTGGAGAATTCCAAGATGTCGTTGCTTATAGGGGTACTTATTTGCCTATGTGTATGCTTGAATGGCAACAAGGAAAATTAGATAGTAAAGCAGCGCTTCAACGTTTGCTATCATTTTTTGGAGTGTTGGCCAAAAAGAATTATTTTAAAGATGAGCTTCAAAGAAAAACATTACTAAGATTTGCTCAATTGCTGTTAAATGCAGGAGATGTGTTTAGACCAGTTGCGCATATTGAGTGTTTGATACGATCTTTGAAAAAGGATAATCGGTATCGTCTCTATATTCTGTCCAATATTGATCGAGAAACGTTCGAGGCACAAAAAATGCTCTATAAAAATTTTTTTAGCTTATTTGATGGCATTGTCACCTCGTATGAAACCCAATTGCTGAAACCTGACCCCACGATCTATCAATATTTAATCGATACATATAACCTTACACCATCCGACTGCTGCTATATTGACGATCAGAATGAGAACCTTGTGACAGCACAACAGTTCGGTATGATGACTATTTTGTGTAAAAAAGCCTCAAAGCTGGCCTCCTTGTTGCGATATTATGGCATAATAAAGTAATAAAAAGGATTTTTTTTTAGAATACCTGTATAATAGTGTAATTAAATCATTGTTAAGGGGATCATTATGATTAAAAACCGAAGCATGAACTTTATGGTAATTTTTTTTCTCTTAGGGGTTCATACGCTAGGATTGGCGGTTGTGCCAACCAATATTCTTATCGATTTTGGCGATGTTCTTGGTGAGCAATCGACGAGTTCTGTGCTTTCTAAAATAGGATTAGGTAATATTTTTGCCAATATTTTTTCAAACCCATTGCGGATTGAAGAAGAATATATGGATTTTTTAAGTACCATAGAACCATACAAAGCTGGTCAAATAGTGGTAACTAATAATGATAAAATTTTACCAAAAATTATGTGTGATTGGTTGCAAGGCCTTAAGACGCCAAAACAGGTCAGAACGCTTGTCACTGCAAAAATTAATGAAGTTAAATCAAAGATTGGCAAGAGAAAAGCTAAATTGTGGATCGCTATTACCGATTTTATGTTTACTCCTGATCAACTCGCTTCGGTAACTATTCCTAAAAAATCAGTTATAAAAATTATAAAAAAATGTCGCGGTAAAAAAGGTTATACAGGTCAGCATATGCACAAAATTTACCTGTTAACTAACTTTGATCAAGAAACTTTTGAATTGATTAGAAAGAAGAAAGAATTTAAAGAGTTATTTGATTGTTTTGATGGCATCATAGTTTCAGGAAAGGTTCATTTGATTAAACCGGATCCTGAACTTTTTCATGTTGCATTCAAAGAATTTAACATTAATCCCGATATGGAATTTACGATTTTTATTGATGATGAATATTTTAATATCGAAGCTGCAATGCGCCTTGGTAAACGTAAGTTACGTTGTATTCACTTTAAAGGATCGAAAGATCTCAAAAAAACTCTTAGACATCTAGAGGTTATCTAACGTTTTACGTTGTTCAAAGGCAGTATGTTTTCTTTTCGAGAATCATTAAAGGAGTATAGTGCTATGACTATGCATCTAGTTATTGTGTGCATACTCGCATGGTATAGCTACGATTCTTATGCAAAAGAAACGCATAAAAATAGCGCATCAGTCCTGGAACATATATCAGCACAAGAAGCGCGTGATATTGGTCAAAAAATTTTTCGTAACGAGTGCGGGGGCGATTATACAAAGTTAACCTGGTGGAACGAGGGCGAAGAACTAGCCTCGCTAGGACCGATTCATGCTACCTGGTGTCCCGCGGGTGTTAAGCAAATATTTAAGAATACATTTCCAGAATTGGTCCGCTTTATAAAAGGACATGGAAAAAAGATACCAGCAATAGCCTTGCATCGTTATTGTCCATGGAAAACACGCGCAGAGTTTATGGCTGCTTTCGAGAGCTCAGCCATGAAAGATTTGAGAAAGTTTCTGAAAGAGACATTTGATCTGCAGGTTGCTTTCGCGATTCAGCGCCTAAAAAAATCGTTGCCAAGGATGATGCGTTCAATAGGTAAAGAATCACAGAAAAATCACATAAAACAACAATTTTATCGTGTTCTGCGGAGTAAAAACGGTGTTTACGTGTTGGTTGATTACCTCAATTTTAAGGGTGAGGGAGGTGATCCCTCGTTATCATATAACGGCCATAGGTGGGGGCTCTTGCAGGTATTAGAGGGGATGCAAGGTAACTCTGAGGGAATAGAAGCGTTGAAAGATTTTAGAAATTCTGCAAGACATGTATTAGAACAACGGGTCAAAAATGCTCCTCCAGAACGCAATGAAGGGCGATGGCTCCCTGGCTGGTATAATAGGATTGCATCGTATGTTTCATCATAGCAATAAACCCGTCTTGAAGGGCTTATGCATTAAAAAAAGTATTAGTAGCGATAAAACTTTTTTTTGTTATACTCTGACAATGTTTCATAAAAAATTACCTAAAATTCTTAACCGATTTTCATGCTATAAAAAGGCCTATGTATACTAAGATACGCAATCTTCAAAAATCTCTTCTTTTTAATATTGTTTTATGTACTATGAACACAGCATACTAAGGGTGATGATTAGCTATGCAAAAAATTTCTATTTTTTTAACCAACAGGGGGAAATGTGGCTATTGCCATAGAGTTAAAGAAATTAAGTAAGGTCTTCGAGCAAGGAAATAAAGAACAGTTTCAAGCAGTTAATTCAATAGATTTGGCTATTCATGAAGGGGAGGTGTTTGGTTTTCTTGGCCCCAATGGTGCAGGTAAAACGACAATGCTCAAAATGATTTGTGGCCTTGTTACTCAGACACGGGGAACCATTAGATTAAATGGCTTTGATATTGTTGCTGATCGTCACCAAGCGATGAAACAGATCGGCGTTGTACTTGAGGGAGCGCGTAATATTTATTGGCAGTTGAGTGCGCATGAAAATCTTCTCTATTATGGTCGGCTAAAAGGAGTTTCAGGTACCCCCTTATACGACCGAGCTGCAATGCTCTTGCATGATCTCGAGTTGTGGGATTGCCGTCATGAGTTAGTGGGCGATTTCTCTCGTGGGACACAACAAAAAGTAGCGATTGCATGTGCATTGGTTGCAAATCCTCCTATCATTCTCTTTGATGAACCAACCCTCGGCCTTGATATTCATGCCGCGCGCACCGTAAAAAAATGGATTATTAAATTAGCGCGTGATGAAAAAAAGACCATTGTGCTTACAACGCATCAGCTTGATATAGCTGAGCGTTTGTGTGATTACATTGGTATCATGAATAAAGGAAAGTTGATTGCACAAAAACCGATTGAAGAGTTTCTCAACTTGTGCTCGCCAACATGTTATCAGATTAAATTAGAAGGATCTTTGAACAAAGATCAATCTGATTTATTTAGAGGCTTTACGATTAATCACCAAGATAATAAAACTATCTTATCTGGCACCTTATCAAGCTCACAAGAACTTTACGTATTAATTGAAAAAATAAAATCGAACGGACTTGCATTGCTTTCAGCATCTAAAGTTAATAATAATCTAGAAGAAGTTTTCGTGCATCTCATGAATCAAAGTTAACGCATGACAACATCACTCTTAGTTATTCGCAACGAAATACGCAAAGGTTTGCTGGTTAATTGGCACTATAAATTTAATGTTATTAGCGAGCTTATAACCTTAGGAATCTATTTTTTAGGTACTGCTTTGCTCATGAATTATGGCAGTACAGATTTAGAAGAATTTGGGCCTTCACTCATTGGCTATATTGTGTGGGTCTACTCTTCATATATCTTAAAAGTAAGCTTAATTCTTACGCTGGAAGGGCGTAGTGGCACGCTGGAGCAAATGTATATGAGCCCTATCCATCCGGCCATAATTTTTATTGGTGCTAGTATTTCTACGATAATTTCAACAACGTTAATGATTGGCGTTATGAGTACTATCATCATGTATTTGTGCTCAATGCATATTCCACTGCATATCGATGCTATTCCGGTGTTAATTATTATTTTAATTGGATTAGTTGGTTTTGGTCTCTGCATTGCAGGAATGGCGTTATTATATAAAAACGTTGCGGGCCTTATTGATCTTATTGATAATCTTCTTTTCTATTTGAGTGGTTCAATGTTGCCAATTGAGTTGCTGCCTGTGTGGATTCAAAAAATCGCGCACACGTTGCCAACTGCCGAGGGTATCATTGTATTACGGTCAGTGTTGTTTGAATCCGCGACATTAACGACACTTATAAGGAATGGACAATTGATTACGCTTGTTATGAATTCAGGCTTATATTTCTTTAGTGGCCTTATTCTGTTTGTGTATTGCGAAAAGATCGCAAAGCGCTGGGGCAAACTAGGGCAATACTGAAAAAGCAAGCTGTCATTGCGAGCGAAAGCGTGGCAACCCAGCTTATAAAATTAATTCATTAAAGGAATTATTGAAGTTCTGGGTCACCACGGAGCTTCGCTCCTCGTGATGACATTTTTGGCTTGTTGTATAGTTATATCCTAATTCGTATATATAAATCACGATGCCGTTGAACCATCGTATCTTCATGAAAATCGCGTAAATCATCGTTGAATGCACACAAGCGTGCGTAAGCTGCTTGATCAGTGCTTACCGTAACAAAATCATGTGCCATGGTGGCCCATGCACCATGTTCATATAAAAAGCCATTTGCATTATGTTTGATGACATCATTGATGCCGCCCGTATTATAGGCAAATACGGGTAATCTCATTAAGCGTGCTTCAACAATAGCGCATGGCAATCCTTCCCATAATGAGGTGAGCGCAAAGAGGTGCCATCGTTTCAGAAAAAAAGAAACGTTTTTTTTCCATCCATGGAGCGTGATAACTGAAGTAAGATTATGCTCACGGATCCATGATTCAAACATCGTACGTAAATGACCATCACCGATGATTTCTAACCTCAGTGCAGGATTGTGGTGGTAGGCGAGTGCAAAAGCCTTTAAAAGATCATGAATGTTTTTCTGTTTTTTGAAGCACGCGACCGTTCCGATAATAAATGTTTCAATCGGTTCAGATGGTAATCGATAGGCAGGTTGATAAAATTCATCCCATGCCACCGCTGCTCTGATAAGCGAGTGTTTCTTAGAAAAAAAAGGCAAAAGACGATTGCCCTCGTTGATATCGGCGGTGGAAACACATACATACTGCGTGGTAATAAAGCTGGTAATGAGTTCAAGAAGATAGGAAATAAGCCACACGCGCCAAGGCTGATGCCGGTGAAAATGATAGCCGTGCACCGTATGCACGCGGTGTGAAACGCCCGCAAAAAACGCGGCCCAGCGGCCCAAAAGGCCGGCTTTTGTGCTATGCGTGTGCACAATAAGCGAGGGATGTTCTTGGCGTAGTTTTTTGATGCGCGCGATTAAGCTGAGAAAATTTTTGTATTCACTGACGAGCATTTTGAATGAAACCTCGCGTTTGAACGTATTGAGAAGCATGACGCGCTCGTTATGATATACTTTTTCAACGAGCGGACCTTCATTACCAGAAATTAAGAAGGTTTTTGTCCCTCGTTTGGCTAATTGTTCAAAAAGGGATAAACATACTTTTTGTGCGCCACCGAGCTCTAACTTCGTGATTATATATACTACTGCCATCTCATTTTTTTCTTGCATGACACTCGCCTTAAAAAGGATATATTGAATTTCTGGATCCCCACGCTGCGCTCGGGATGACATTTACAATGTCATATTTTTCGTGCTTTGATTGCGTATAATATCAGGATATGAAAACGAGGTAATTATATTTTGTTTTAAAAAATTTTGAAATGATAAAAAGAGAGGAGATGGTAACTCATCAAAAGCAAACCATGCAAGAGCGGTACATTTGTCTGGTTCTAAAATTTGAGGGGTGCCAGAAATATATTCAGTAACGAAATACAACGTAATATACTGTTTTTTTGCTTCAGTAAACATATCGTTCGTGAAGGTGAGCCAACGCATCGTGTTAACAATAAGACCTGTTTCTTCACGAACTTCTCGTTGCGCGCCTTCTTGTGGCGTTTCTCCATATTCTAAATGCCCACCGGGAGGTGCCCATGTACCATCGCCATGAGCATTTTTTCTTTTGCCCATAAGAATTTTTGCATCTTTGGTAATTAAAACGCCAACACCAACTAAAGGCCTTACACTACTCGTCATGGATTTCCCTTCTTGTAATGATTTTTGTCATTTTAATAAAAGAAGCAATAAGGAAATCAACAATGCGTATATTGCAGCCGCATCAACCAATCCCTGGCCTAAAATACTTGTTTTTATAAGGATTGAAGAATTTTTAGGATCAGCTGCAATTTCTTGGCATGCTGCTGAAGCGATAGCGCCAGAACTAATGCCAGGGCCGAAGGTTCCAATGCCAATTGCTAATGCTGCAGCTAAGAACCCGAGACCATTGATGCCACTATTAAGCAAAGAGGGTGATGTTGCTAATAAGATCATGGCAACCACAAATGCAAAAATTACCGGCGTTTCAATAATTGCCTGGCTGATAAAACTAAATGGCATTATTTTGCTATAGGAATCTCTGTTAAAACCAATACTTTTAACGGCAACACCAGCAAAACGCGCAAGGCCAATAATGGGGCCTATGCTGCCAATGCCTAAGCACAAACCGCTGGCAAGTAATCGCATACTTGTTGCAAGATCATGTGCTTGATAGAGTTGATTTTTTATAAATAGGGAAATGAGAAACCCAAAGATGACTGGGGTTTGAACGAGTGATTGTGTCAAAAGCATGATATTAATAATTTTTGAACTAGCAAGTGGTTGTCGTGTTAAGGCTATTGCAGCTTGTTGTGAAGGCAATGATGAAAATGCGCCAACAAGAAATCCTGGTATGCCGAGCGCCAAAGCAATACCACATTCACTAATGCCAATATATAAGAGCGATGCGTCATACATTGGTTGCCCGAAGAGCATCATGAGACTCATAACAATGCCAAGAATGCCGCCTGTTTCAAGAAGGGCTAACCCAATAATGGTCGCACGAATAATATGGGCGCCTTGTGCTGGGGCTATGTTGAGCGCATGTAATGAGCCTTGTGCGCACAGTCCGCCGCCAATACCAACACCTAATGATGTCGCAGCAACACAGAAAACGATACTGAGAACATGTAAAAATATACCGAGCTCTTGCATCATGTTGTTTCTCCCGGCATTTCTTCAGGCTCAATAGCTATAGCTAAATAGGTAAGGGTGAGCATAGTAAAAACGAATGCTTGAATAAAACCTTCGAAAATAACAAAAAAGAACGTCGCAAGAAGATTGAAGCCAGATAGCATTCCCAATGTTTCAAAAATAATTGAACCGGCTATCGCATTATTGTAAATGTGCAGAATAACCGATCCGCCAAAAATGTTACCGAATAAGCGGAATGATATGGAAATTATTTTCGATAAATGCCCAATGACATTAAGGGGAAACGTAAGGAAAAAAGGACTGAAAAATTCTTTAATAAAGGCGACCAATCCATGAACTTTAATGGCATAATAATCTTTGTAAAAGAAACCGATAAAGCCGAGTGCAAGTGTGGTATTAAGATCCCTTGTAGGTTCTTCAATCCAAGGAATAAGTGCGATTAAATTGCACGTGGCAATGAAAATGAACAGCGCAACAATAAAGGAAAAGTGATTATAGTAAAAAGTGCCGAATGATTGAGTAGTTAAATCAATAAATGATTGCAATCCGCTCGTGACTAAAAAATAGACTAAGCTTTTTTTTTGGTAAGGTAGAGCCGCAACAATAGGGCCATGATAAGCAAAAAAAGTAATACTACCCATGTGTAGACGAGCGTCATGCTGTTCACTTTAAGCAGATCATTCTGTATGCCAAAAATGCCAAGAGGATTCCAGAGTTCAATCGAAAGAAGCTCTAACTCTTCCATCTTATTAATCTTTCTTAAAAGCCAAGAGAAGCCATAGAGTAGTTAAAAAGACAAACATTATTAGTATAGAATGAAGATATGTTTGCTGCAACACATAGAAAAAAATTCCTGCAAAAATAATCATGCGCGCGAATGAATGCAGGCTTGTAGTAAGCAGAATTTTTTGAGAATTTTGGTTTGATAATAAAGAAGCTCTCTTTGTCAGGATTGACAAAGAGAGCCAATAAAATATTCCTAAAATAAGTCCAATACCGATTGATGCAATAAGGTACATGTATTAAATCTTTTTAATACCCTTTAATTTCCAGTATTGGGTAATAATGGTTTTTGAACCGGAGATAACAACAAGACCATGTCGTTCATCGACAGATTTTTTAGCAATATCAAAAGCTTCGTCAAAGCTTTTTGATGATTTTGCTTTGATCTTGAGGCTTTTTACATCGTTAGTAATTTGTTCAACATTCCATGATGATTCATTGATACCTGGCACACGTTCTTCAATAGGACAGAAGATAATTTGTCCCGAATTCTTTTTAGAGAAATAACGTAATAAGCGTAGGAATTCTTCCGTATTCATTTCTTGAGCATCACAGCCAAAGATGAAGGTGAGGCCTTTTAAAGGACGTTGATAGTGAAGTAAGCGAATGCCAAGTAAAAGATTTTTGAATGCATCGACGTTACTTGCGTTATCAAGAAGAATGCTTGGTTTTTCTTTATCAAGGATTTGGAAGCGTGCAGGTAATGTGCTTGCTTCTTCTTTCCAGAATTGTTCTAATGTTTTCTTTGGATTTAATTCAGATTCACGTTTTGCTTCAAGGGTAGGTCTGCCACGTTGGCCTTTTTGTTTTGCCAATAAGCTATTACCGAGAATAGTTACATCTTTAGCAAATTTATCAACGTAAATTTGGCAAATTCTTTCTGCAATTGCTGCACATCTGCCATGTAATTGTTCAAAAGGATATTTCAATGCTGCAAGCTTACGAATTGGCATTGCCCAGGTACCGTCATTTTTTTTGACTGCCTCAGCCATTAATTGTAAGTTCAACTTGCTTTGATCACCAGAAATAACATGAGTTCCTGGTTTAACTAATTTCAATAAATTTTTAATAATTGAAGCTGAAAGTTCATTTTTTGGTGACGCTTCTTCTTCAGTAATTCTTGTGATAGCAATAACTGATGGATGACAAATCGCTGTTGCATCAAAAGGACTGTCTTCTCTCATTTCAAGCAACGCAATGTCGACATTGTTTTGTGCAAAATAAAGAATTGCCATCATAGTCAAAATGTCGTACGTAGTAACTTTTAGATCATTTGCTTGTGCAGCATTGATGACTTCATTGGCAAGTTCTGTAAATGTTTTATTAGAAATTGTCTCGTTATTAAAAATGAAATGTTCATTGTAGCTGAGAATGTGGGGGGAATAAAAAGCACCAAAAGAAATCTTTTCTTCCTGTAACAATTTACTTGCAAAGTGAATTGTTAAGCCTTTTCCATTAGTACCGCTGAGTAAAATGGAATGTAATTTTTTTGAAGGATTGCCGAGTGCTTGGTCAAGAGCCTTCATTGTAGCTATTGTCTTTTCCGTTGAAGGAGCATATGACCATGAAGAATCTAAAAACTCTATCAACTCATTGTAGTTTTTTTGTGACCCGAGCGATCCGGAACGCTTATCGGAGCCCGTTTGCTTATGTAATGTTGCCATTTTTATTTCTCCATAAATAGCTATTTTAAAACCTCGTTCATCGAAGTAAGCTGATAAAAACCCCCTTACTTCAAACCTGAAAAAAGGTTAGTAAGGTGCTTTTAAAGCCACTTTACTCTATAGTACATAATTTTATTCCTATTTTTAAAAATGTCAAATTATGAATTATATATCAAAAAAGCCTCAACTTTATTTACAAAAGATTAAAAATAGTGAGTTATTTCTTTAAGTTAAGCGAAAAAAACTTCAAAAATTCCAAAATTGTGATTTTGACGTTAACTCTTGACTTGCATGAGTACTAAATTTGTATCCTAAGGATAACCTTAAAGTAAGAAAGGGTTGGGGGAATGAAAAATCGGTTTGCTCGATCAGGGGTAACCTTGATCGAATTAATGATTGTTGTCGCTATTATTGCATTTCTTTCAATGGTATCAATTCCTAGTTTCTTGCATTTTTTTTCTAAAGCTAAACGAGCAGAAGCATATATGAACTTAAATTCGCTCTATATGGCACAGAAATCACACTGGGCTGAGCATGGTACCTATTCATCATTGCTCCACGGTACACAAGGAATTGGGTGGCAACCCGAAGGATATTCCGGCGGTGGCCAAAACGAGCGATTCTACTATACCTATGGGTTTAACGAGGGGCAAGAAGGGCAGCATCATTTTACAGGGAAATTGAATACGCCTGCTTCATCACTGGCTGGGACAAAAGCTGACAAAGATGGCTTTGTTATTGCTGCTGCTGGCGATATTGATGGTGATGGTGTTGCTGACGTAATAACAGTCAATCAACATCATAATATTCAGATTGTAACTGACGACCTTGCCTAGCGTTTTCAGATAGAAATACATAAAACTACGTGAGAATAGGGATGGTAGCGGGCGTCATTCTGAGGAGCAAAGCGACGTAGGAATCCAGGTCTATAAAATAAGATTCCTTATATCCCACAAATTTGATTGTACAAATCAGACCAATCTGGGTTTAATGCCTCGATAAGTGCGATCTTTTTTATTCTGCTATAATGCTTAATTTGTTTTTCTCTTTGAATTGCGTCGATCATGCTTTCAAATTGTCCATAGTAAACTAATTGTTTACAGTTATAACGACTGGTAAATCCCTTGATAAGATTGTTCTTATGTTGGAATACTCTTTGTATAAGATTTGAAGTGACGCCAACATAAAGTGTGCCATTACGACTATCGGCTAGAATATAAACTGAAGGATTTTTCATGATTAAATCTGGATTCCTACGTCGCTTCGCTCCTCAGAATGACAATTCTGCGTTGCTGAATCATGGCCGTTGTGAGTTAATAGAGCACATATGACAAGAGCATTTCCTTAAAAAACACAAAAAGTATTGCACCGAGAGCAAGAAACGGTCCAAAAGGAATTTTTGTATTCCTAGATTGACCGCTCAAAACAAGATAGCTGATGCCGATAACAGAGCCCAATAATGAACCAAGCAGAAGGCTGAACCACCAACCGATAATCCCTAAAAATGATCCAATGAATGCCATGAGTTCAAAATCACCCTGCCCGAGTCCAATTTTGCCTGTGAATTTATGAAAAACCCATCCGACTAAATAGAGCCACGCATAAGCACTGGCAGCGCCCAGCATGCTGTCAACTACAGAAATGGGTAACAGCTGAAAATAACTTAATAAAAAGCCGAGCGGCACGATAAAGAGTGTAACAAAACGAGAGATGAGTAATGTTTCACAATCCGTGCGTATCGTTACAAGTAACGCTGAGAAAAAAAGTCCGTACGCCCACCAATAGTGCGAGGGCACAAAAACAAAGAGCGAGCAAAAAACGAGGGTAGTTACGAGCTCAATAAAAGGGTAAAGCCAAGAGATACTGGCTGAGCACGAGCGACATTTTTGTTTGAGCAAAATCCATGAAAAAAGAGGGATATTATCATACCAGGCAATAATCTGTTTACACTGAGGGCAAAACGAGCGCGGAATTAAGAGACTTTCTTGAGAAATGAGACGGTAACCGAGCATATTTAAAAATGAACCCCATGAAAGAAATAGGGGTATTAATGCTAGGATATTTATACGTCACCTTTTTCTTTAAGTTGTTGAAAAAGCGCATTCATTTTTTCAGATTTTTCTATCTGATCATCAAAACGGAAAACGAGGTTTGGAGTATAGCGACCCCTGATTTTTTTGGCGAGTGCAGCGCGAAGCGAGGGTTTATATAATTTTAAAATTTCTAAGATTTCTTCAAACGCCTTTTTACCCTGAGAGGTATAAAAGAAGACGGTACACGTGCCTTTATCATCAGAAAGAGAAACGCGGCTTACGGTTACTTTCTGTAAGCGAGGGTCATCCATGCCGGCTTGAAGGAGTAAACCTGATATTTCACGCAGAAGAAGACTTTCTTTTTGAGCTTTTTTTATGTCTTTATTGCGATGATCATACATAAAAGAGAAGACCTTTTTAAGGACGTTGGGTTGTTGCCAAACGGATGAGGTTTTGCTTTTGTGCGCGCATTAAGCTTTTACGGCGTTGTTGGGTTGGGGCTTCATAATAGACGATCCGCTTCATATCGCGGCTAACGCCTTCACGTTCCATTTTTTTCTTTAATTGCTTCAATGCTCGCTCAACATTGTTGTTAACGAAGATTTTGATATTGAATTTTTTGTTGCTCATAATGACCTTTTATCAGGGAAAACAGTGATTTTTACTCTAATTTTAGCTTTTTCTTGGGCCTCTGTCTAGCTCGCTCGTTTAAATGAAAAAAGGCGTACGTTTGAGTACGCCCATAAAATAATTTTACAGTAATGAATTTATGAGGATTTTACATCCATTCTTCTTCACTTTCTTCTCGAAGGAATTCTCCACGCATTCCACGCATTCCACGCCTTGTATACACATCAGATTCTTTGGTATTGAAAACATCATTCAAATAGTCTTCAACATCTTCATCAGCTTCCATATGGCGATCGAACCTTGCTTTTACCCTGGTAGTAGAATAATTATTCCATATCTTTTTACAACCGTGCCACATAAACTTACTGCCACCAATTGTTGCAGCTGATCCCAATACAAATGCCCAATTAGCTTCCCAATTATCTCTAGGGCGATTTGTAAGTGCCGATTCAAAGGCAATTGCATAAAGCCAAAAACCCATTCCTAATCCTATCGATCCTAAGACCGTGTGTGCTGTACCCCATGCTGATTTCTTTAGAGCAATATTTGGCATTCTATCGCTTTTTTTTGCTAATTTTTCACGTTGATCATTCAGCTTTTCCTGATAGTAATTAGGATCAGCCTTTAAAGTTTTTTTAGTAGATTTTTTGCTTAAAATATCAGCCCACTTGTTTTTTTCAAATTTTTTTCGCAATTCCTTAGGATGAAGATCGGAAGGATATACTATATCTTTTTTTTTCGTATCTTCATTTTCCATACCCAAAGCAGAATTGCTAAAAAGCATGGTTGCTATCGCGAGCGATAAAACCTTTAAGGATGACATATTGTTATTCCTTGTAGTAAATATATTAGAAAGTGTTAGATAATTTTACCGTGCGTTATTATACATATTGTAATTTTTTTGTCAAAATTAAACTGCACTTTCCACAGTGCCAAAAAATTCCCGAGCTTTATCGTTATGTTTCATAAGAAACTCATTTAATGATTTAATATCTTCATTAAATTGATTAACAGTTTTTTGATGCTGTTAATCTTTAAATAAGAAAGGGCGTACTCAAATGCGCGCCCTTTCTTATAAAATTTACGATAATGAATTTATGAGGATTTTACATCATCGGATTCTTTGGTGCCGAAAACTTCATCCAAATAATTTCTAACTTGTTGATCGGCAAAATCATGGCGTGTTAAACGATTTGTTACGCGAGCCGTAGAATAATTCATCCATAGTTTCTCTCCGCCGTTCAAGAGTAGATAGCCGCCAGGGAAAGCAAGGCACCATCCAACTCCAAATAAAGCACCGGCTTCAGCCTCTTGCCCCCGGGTACGAGCGAAGTCAAGAGAAGCTTTAAAGAATGCCACAGTTAAAAATGAGAATGCTGATCCACTCAATACCTCAACAGTGCCCCATGTACCTTTTTTAAAAGCAATGTTACGTGCATTATTGATTTTCTCTGTCAATTTTTTACGTTGTTCGGCAAGAACCTTATTATAATACTCAGGATCTTCTCTGAATCTATCTTTAGTGTATTTTTTATGTAAATAATCCGTGGAACCTTTTTCAAAAGCTATGCGCAATGATTTAGGATGAATATCCATGGGGTATACTATATTTTTATTTTCCATACCCAAAGCAGAATTGCTAAAAAGCATGGCTGCCATCGAGAGTGATAAAACCTTTAAGGATGACATGATGTTGTTCCTTGTAGTAAATGTGTGAAACAATAGGTAATTTTACTTTGTGTAATTATACATATTGTAATTTTTTTGTCAAAATTAAACTGCACTTTCCACAGTGCCAAAAAATTCCCGAGCTTTATCGTTATGTTTCATAAGAAACTCATTTAATGATTTAATATCTTCATGAAATTTATTAATGGTTTTTTGATGCTGTTCTTCTTTTTCGATTAATTCTTTCTCATGTTTCTTGTTGAGGAGCATATAGGTTATTACCCAACTTCCAAATGCTCCCAAGACTAATCCTCCAAGAGCAGCATATCCGACGTCCTCTTGTGGTGCAGCATGAACGGGCGCGATGATAGCATTTGATGCAAGTACTGTCATGAGCGTAAGGAGTAAAAATTTATTTTTCATTATAAATCTTTCTGTTAGAATTGAAAAACTTATTTTTACTCTACACATTCTGACAAAAATCGTCAAAAGAATAGCTATGACTCGGATTTAGAAGGTTGCTCGGAATGTTCCCAAATACGTAGTTGAACGATAGGCATTGCGTTGTGCAACGGGGAATTGTGCCATGAAGCCGAGGGTGATATTTGGTGAAATATCATAGTTGATTGCAGCATTAACAAATTGTGACATAAATTTAGTTAGGCATGCAGCAATATCGGGTAAGAATGTTGGATCGGGAGCTCGAAGCGTAATTTTATCATGTTCGTGTTTGACATACACCCATTCAGCATAGGCACTAAAGCGATCATAAAAATGGTAAGCATTCAAGACGGCATTAAAGTTAAAGTTAAGCCCCGGTTTTACCTTTACGTTTGTTGCAAATGGGAAAACGCCAGTTTGGTTTATATCAGTTGGCAAGAAATAGTTGTTCTTATTTTTTTGATCAAACCAGTTTAGCCCACCATTAAAAGCAATTTCGATCGTTTCTACAAAATCGATGGCAAGGCCCGCATCAAAACCAACGGAAAAATGGCCATCGTTGCCAAATGGCAATGCTTGCAAGAAGTTTCTATGTTGTTTTTTTGCCGTAGGAATAATGATATTCAGGCTCAGTGATGGGATAATTAAAAATTCTGGCCAGCAATAACGATCATGATTAACATCAAAAACATGACGCCACCAACCAATAATGCGCACGTCTTCAAATGATGTTTTTTCAAAGTTACAGGTTTTTAAACCAAGTTGTCTGAAAATAAGGTTTGCTTGCTCGGGCGGCATAAGTTCTGATTGAATTTGTACAAATGGCGTTGTACAAACGGTTGTTGATGGCATGAAATTAACTGTACAGCCTGCGTAGGTGCCATCAGTTAACAATCGTGGAATATTTCTACAAAAATTATTGCTAAAGGATTGAACGGGAACTACTCCATTTGTATCCGGAGCTGGGCAACAAGCAATAGAGTTACAGCCAGTTTCATTTAGATCAGTACCTGAATTAGTGGGTAAATTATTTGCTCGGTTAATAAAGCCTGTGAATGTTTGGCGAATTTCGCTGACGCCAACTTGCACGGTCATACCAAAATCACAATAAAATTGAATATCAAATTCAGCACGCACGCCAACTTTGCGGTATTTGATTGGCACTGAAAAGTAGCCAATTTGAAATGTGCCATCGGTCAAAACATAGGGTACCGAAGTAGAGTTAGCATCAGAAATGACATAATTGTCGGGATCAGTTATTGAAGGGTTGTTGTTAAATAAATCTGCAAAGATGCTTTGTTTTGCAAAACCAAGTTGTGTATTGTCCAATGAAGTAATATTAGTTGCAGATGGTGGGACTGAACTTACTGCGCCAACGTTATCAGGGCCGTAAATGAGTCCAAGCATATTCCAATAGCCAGTTAAATCACCAAGAAATCTTCGTTGATGTTCAAAGTTTCTTCCTGTACTTGCTTTTTGTGTGAAGGGCGTTATTGATAAAGCGAGGGTTTCATTGCTATAGCATTCATCATTATGTCCTTTGAACCATTCTTTTGTCCACGTTGTCAAATAAGGGTCATAGACCGTACTATACATGGGGTAAGGATCGTTTTTGGTGAGCATACTAATACCAAAATTGATATGCGGTACTATCATGCACGCAAGAATGACAAGAAGATACCTCTTAATTGACCACGTCATTACTTTCCTTTCTCGATAGCAATTTTGATATCTTATAGCATCTTTATCACAGATCCGTCAATCGGCGATTTTTATAAAAGACCCAATTCGAGAAAAACTCCTTTTGCTGCGATGCAAAAAATAATACATGCTGTGATCAAGCCAAGAATCGTTTTGATATTTTGTCCAACGCTCATTGATTCTTTTTTAACAAGAAGGGTGATCATTGACATAATAAATGCAAACACAATAAAAACATCAGTAAAGCTAAAGAAGAGGTTCATGCTTTTGATAGTCGAGAATGTTAAAAATATGCAAGCACCGATGATCCATACTGCTCCTTTTTGATGCGCAATGCATGATCTAATTGATTTAAAAGGAGCTGATGAACATTTTTTTAAATATGCCATGAGCAATTCACTCGAAGACCAAATCATTGAATGCACGGTACCAATAATTGCTGAAAGGATCGAAAAATGAATGACTTGTAAAAGCCATGGATGTCCCGGAAAAATCAGCGCTAAAATTTGAGATAATGGAATTTTGGGATCAGTAAAATATGCTAATGGTACAGCAAAAATAATTGACCCAACAAAAAGCATGTAGAGTACCCCAACGAGTGCGATTGCATATAACAACGCGCGCGGAACATTTTTGCGAGGGTTTTCAACAACTTTAAATAATGACGCTGCGCATTCAAAGCCAAAAAAACCGAATATTACCTGCTTACTAGCAGTAAAAATATTCGTCCATCCATAGGGCATAAAAGGTGAAAAATTTTGTATGTTTCCTTTGTATAAACACATACAGGTCGTTAAAAGAATTGGTAATACGGTACAACAAATCAGAATCATTTGCCCGACTTGCGACAGGGTAACGCCAACACTATTGAGTATGAGAAGTGCGACCAAAGTGAGCACACTCAAAACATAGGGCGAGAGACTGGGAAAGGTAACGTGCAAATAATCGCCAGTAATTTGTATTAAGAGTCCCATCGCGATAATAAGACCAATAAGATAAGCACCTGCAGCAATGAGTCCTGCCGTGTGGCCGCCCCATTGGTAGGCGTAGGTATAAAAAGAACCTTCTTGAGGATACAATTGCGCAAGACGTGCCATTGAACTTCCCATGCACCAGACAGCAAGAATGACAAAAGCATAGGTTAAAAGGCCTGCTGGCCCAACGTAGGCACCAAGTGCAGCTGGTACACTAAAAATGCCAGCACCAATCATAGCATTCATGCCAACGATAGTTGCCGTTACAACGCCGATAGTTTTCTTTGCGTGAGTATCCATGATCTCCTAGATTTAAAATTAAAAAAAGGTAGAGTAAAATATAAAGTTATCTTCAATTTTTTAAACAATAAAAAAAGTATATGCCGTATTGCTATTATTATCAAGCAACGGTGCGCAAAACCGATGCGTGGTTTTTAGTTGCCATTTTGCGTAGTTTTGAACATCTTGCCTTTGATCGTACCCTTGAAAAAAACAGTTCTCGCTTTGAATTTTTTGTGCCCCAAGATTTAGAAAAGTACTTTCTCAAACTGATGTCATATTTTCAAAAAGAAGGTATTGTTACTCATTTTGAGCAGTTGCCAAATCGGCTTCAAGATGGCGAGAAGTTTTAAATTTTTGTCGGTGGATATCCAAAGGGTGTCTTCCCGAGGAGCGAAGCGACGTGGGGATCCAGAACTTTAATAAATCCTTAAATGAATAATTTTATAAGCTGGGTTGCCACGCTTTCGCTCGCAATGACAATTTTGTTTTCAATGTTACCTTTGCGCAGCCAAATTTAGTATCGAATTGCGTTACTTAGTAACTCTTTTAATGCGCTCAGCAGTTTTTTCATGCCCCAACAAAGCAATAATATCCTTCAGTGAAGGTCCTTTTGCTGATCCTGAAATTATGATGCGCATAAGCGTAAAGAATACTTTAGGCTCAATGCCGAGTGCTTGGGCATCTTTTTTTGTTGTTGCCAAGAAGTTTTCATGATCGGCCAACAGTGGCAAATGAGTTTTTAGGATAGCAAAGAACTTTTCATGCAACGTGACCGGTAAATGTTCTTTTATGGTGTCATGCGTAACATGTGGTTCAAGGCAATAAAAATGAAGTGCAGGAATACTATCATACAAAGTGACTAGTTCTGATTTTACTGTTTGAATGAGCTTTAATAGCACACTGGCATCAAGTTTTTCAAGCATTGGATATGCTTTAAAAATAATCGGTTTGAGTAATTCAACCAATGCTGCTTCATTATAGCGCTGTATCCAACTATGGTTTACCCATCTGAGTTTCTCGACATCATATTTGATGTTGCGCGTGGGTTTTATGGCATCAAAGTTTAAATTGTTTATAAGCTCATCAACTGACATGATTTCTTGTGCAAACGAAGCGCCTAAAATGGCTAAGTAATTGATGATTGCCTCGGATAAAAAACCTTCTTTTCTCAAATCAGCTAATGCAAAACCAAAATCGCGTTTTGATAATTTCTTTCCATCAACATTGCATAAGATAGGCAAATGCCAAAAAAGAGGGGCTTTCTTTTGAAAAGCCTCGAATAATAACATCTGGTTTGCGGTATTTGAAAGATGGTCTTCGCCACGCAATACATGGGTAATATTCATGAGAATGTCATCAACACAGTTTGCAAACAGGAAAGTGAATGTGCCATCAGAACGGGTAAGGGGAAAGTCTGAAAAATGGTTCGAATCAAAATTAATTTCACCATGAGAAAGATCGTGTACAATAACGGTTTTTCCTTCGGGTACTTGGAAACGCCAAATAAATGGGGTTCCTTTTTTTAACCGCTCTTCAATGTCATATGATGATAATTTCAAGCAGGTGCGATCGTAGCGAGGTGCCGTATGCAAGGCTATCGCACGTTCACGTTTGCGCTCTAATTCCTGAGGGGTGCAAAAGCAACGGTAAAGACAGTTCTTTTTTTGTAAAACTTCTAACTGCTCTTGATAAAGCTCGGTTCTTTGTGATTGAAAGTACGGCGCATAAGGACCCTCGTTCTTAGGACCCTCGTCATACACAAAGCCGAGCCATGAAAGATCATCCTGGAGGCGAGCGGCATTAGGATCAAAATTTCTATCAGGATCGGTATCTTCAATACGTAAAATACAGCTTCCCTTTTTTTGGCGTGCAAAAAGATAGTTGAGAAGAGCTGTTCGGACATTACCCAGGTGCATGGTGCCAGTAGGCGAAGGGGCAAAACGTACACGAACCGAAGAATTTTTACTCATTATGAATATCCTAAATAATGTAATTTACCGGCTTAGTATCGATTGTCTAGCAAAAATATTAGCAAGAAAATGAAGTTTGTACTATGATCTCGATTTTAGTAGTGAAGTTTTTTGACATTAGGAAAACTGATTTGCTAGCTTCGTGCTGAGCAGAGAATAATTGTCCCTCAAAAAAGGAGAATAATTAATGATTCAATGTCTACGAATTTTTTTTTCGATAGTGTTACCAAAAAAATTGTTACATAATATTCAAAAAAAAGCAAAAGATTTAAAATTGGAGGGGACCGTACAAACTACCTACCATGAGCAGCATGCTGACCTAAGAATTGTAGTATGCGGTTCTAAACAGGCAATTGATGATTTTATAGATTTTTTACATCTTGAGATCACTGAAAAAGCACTTTTACCTCCTGAAATAGAACCGTTTCTTAAAGATAAGGATTTTCGAGGTGTTTTCAGGATAATTGAGTAAAATTATCATTTTTTGCGTACGTTAAGCAAAATTCTGCTTGTGATTGTCAGGAGTACTGAGCATCGAGTATGAAGCACTAAATTGCAGGAACGAGCGTGAATGGCACAACAATACGCATATTATTTTTTTTGGTACTCATGTTCCATGTGATGCGGTCGCGTGGAGAAAATGATGCACAAAAAACATATACCTGTACCATCGATTTTACGCGGGACAATGCTTCATATGATGAGGAACTTGAAAAAATCCCCTGTCCTTTCACTATTTCCTCCCTTGCCTTTGAAAGCGAGATTGCTCTTGATAGCGCTGAGATGAGCTATCTAGCGGGTATTAGTGAAGGGGATGTGCTTACTCTTGAGATGCTCAAAAAACTTTGTTTACTTCTTGAAAAAAAAAATAAATTCTCAGCAGTTACTATTGTGGTTGGCCAAGATGGAGAAGGGAAAAGACATCTTTCCTTTTCGTGTAAAGTTCTATGGACATTTAAGGCGCTGAAATTGTCGGGTGTTCTTCGCGATGCTGAACATTATCGTCAATACTATTTAATTGAACCAGGCGAAATTTTTGATTATGCAAAGCATCAATTTGCTTTAAAAAAATATAAAGAGGTTTTGCATGCCGAAGGTTTTCTGCATGCTACTATGCATGATTATTTTAAATTTGATCCGATTTTAAAAACAGTAACGGTGCATCTTGCATTTTCTCGTGGTGAACAATGTGTGATTAAGAAGGTGAGCTGTGATCTGATTGTAAAAGAAGTTCACGATAAGCAAAGGACTCGACTCCTTAAAACAAAAATTATGCATCATCTTGAGGCACTTACCCATACCTATTATTCACATAAGCTGCTCAATGAGCATATAGCTCTTTTGAAAAAATTTTTGGTTCAAAAAGGTTTTTTGCAGGCCAAAATTGTACTTAAAGAACATACCAATCAAGATGATGCCTCGGTACATCTTCAGTTCATTTTATATCTCTCACCTAAAAAGAATTTTGTTTTTTTTGGTAATCAATTTTTTTCTCATCAAGATTTTTTAAACATACTCCTTGCTTTTGGTAGATCTGCCGAGTTATTACCCGATGCTCTTATTTCAGATGAAATTATGAGCATGTATTTAAAAAAAGGTTTTAAATCAGTGGATATTGAAGTAAAAAATGATGCACATAAAAGATTTTTCCTGATTAAAGAAGGGCCAAGATTCAAGGTAGGTACTTTTAAGCTCAAAGGATCACAATTTCCTCACAATATACATGCATTAATAAAACGACGTTTCAAAAAAGAAAAGTTTTACGATGATGATAGAGTTGAGCTCATGCATGATGAGATTGTTGCTTGGTACCGCAAAAAAGGATTTTGGGATGCCATTGCTAGCGTGCAGGAAACCGTTGATAAAGAAAAAAATGCGGTACATTTTTTGATTACCGTTAACGAGGGTAAGCGCAGAATTATACACTCGATGACATTTGACGATACTTTTATCGTAGGCGAAACGCTCAAACAAGAAATAATGCACTCGTTAGTACCGCACTCGTCATTTGATGTGCGTACGCTCCAAGAATGGCAAAAAACATTGCAAAATGATTATTACAAAAAAGGAATGTTACATACTAAAGTTGTGCCTGAACTTAATGATCATGATGGCCTGCTCGATATTACTTGGACAACAACGGGCGATAATCATGTTGTTACTTTTGGTAAAGTAATCATACAAGGAGATACTTCATTTCCGTTTGAAAATATCAAACGAGAGTTAGTATTTTGCCAAGGTGATGTTTGGTCGCAGGACAAATTAGAAAAATCATTACAGAATTTAAAACGTTTAAACCTTTTTGAAAAAATAAATTTTTATCCCGCACTCGACAATGCTGATATGTGCGAGCGCGATGTTATTTTGCAACTTATCGATGACGATCGTTTTGAGGTGAGAACGCGCGTTGGCTTTCAACAGGTGAGTCGTAACATAACACTTTTTCATAAAGGAAGTACGTATAAATTAGGTGGCGAGTTTTTATATCGCAACCCCGGTAATGTTGGTGATTCGTTCGCCATTGATACAGATTTTACGCGGTACTACCGCAATGTTTCGGTTGTGTATCAGCGGCCATGGATTTTTTCACAACCCATTTTGACGGTGTTGAAAGGCTATAGCAATAAATATATTCAACCGATATTCATCGGCAGCAACAAGCCACTATATTTAGCTATTCAGCAAGGATTTCTTCTTGGACTAAGTAGATCGTGGACGCATTGTGATCTTGGTGTGCAAACGGGTATTGAGCTTATGGAAACAAAACATATTTCTATCCCTAGAGCACGCGCTATTAATTTTGATCCATTTTTGATTAATAAAAATGTGCCGTATGTTTATGTTGAACCAAATATTGTCATCGATTATCTTGATAACGATGTTAATCCAACACAAGGTTCATTAACCGCACTTTCGCTACGTGCTATGGTGCCAACGAATCATCACGTTCCTTACTATGTTAAAGTGCTCTGTGAACAAACGTTATTTTTTCCCCTCAATCCTTTTGTGCTTGCACTGCGTTTGCGATTTGGTCACATTTTTAATCAAGAATTTCCTACCATAATGCCGCCCGAGCGTTTTTATTTAGGAGGGCAGAACTCAATTCGTAGTTATGAAGCAAACCAAGGGCCACCTCTAGGTGTGTATATTTCAAAGAAAGGCAAAAAAAAATTTGTACCCCAAGGTGGTAAATCAATGGTCAACGGTAATGTTGAATGCCGATTTCCTCTCATCGGTAAATTAGGAGGCGTGGTTTTTCAGGACATGGGTATCTTGGTTGAAAAATCTTTAACGCAAATCTTAGGCAGCCATTTCTTGACTGCTATAGGATTTGGACTACGTTATTATTCTCCGGTTGGGCCGCTACGTTTTGATATAGGGTGGAAATGGCGTAAGTTTATCCCTGAAGAATCATCATTTGCCTGGTTTCTGACCTTTGGGCATCCTTTTTAGGCTTCTTTTTTTTTGATTTCTTCAAGAAAACGCTTTATAGTTAAAAAAGATATATTTGCTATAAATATTTAAATAAGGAAATTGGAGTTATGAGTAAAGAATTAGATACTTGTCAAATTCATCACCATGATCACGATCATGGGTTAAGAGGTGAACTTGCTCATCATCTACCCTATGCAATTTTTTCAGTTGCTATCGGTTTAGTCATTCTGAGTATTTTAGACGTTTTTGGATTGAATAGTGGTCATCATGGTCATGTATGCGCAGAACACGCGCATGGGATGCATGGTGCTCATTTATTGTTCCATAGCTTTCACTTTTTGCATATTATTTTTGCTGTCACCGGTTCCTTGATTATGTTTTCGCGGTTTTCTGCCAATTTAATACGCGGCGCTGTGGTAGCAGTAGTTTCATCAATTATTTTTTGCACACTATCAGATGTTATCTTGCCCTATATTGCCGGTCTGATGCTGGGTGTAAATATGAGGTTCCATCTTTGTTTTGCTTCCGAACTTCATAATATTATTCCCTTTTTAAGTATTGGCCTTATAAATGGTATTGTGATGAGTAAGCATGTATCATCACTCAAACCATTCTATTCAGTAGGTTCACATTTTGGGCACATTCTTATAAGCTCTTTAGCCTCACTTTTTTATTTAGTATCTGAAGGGTTTGATAATTGGTATCCCCAAATGGGTCTTTTATTTGTTTTTTTAGTTATTGCCGTGGTTGTACCATGCACACTCGCTGATGTTGTTGTTCCGATGTTCTTTGCAAAATCGAGAAAAGATAATGAAAAGTATAAGACTCGAAAATATCAAGAAAGCCTATGATGGCGAGAAGATTCTTGATAATCTCTCATTGACCATTCCGGCAGGGCAAATTTTTGCATTATTAGGTCCGAGTGGATGTGGCAAAACGACCTTACTTCGTCTGATAGGTGGTTTTGAGCAGGTTAACGGCGGTAAGATCTTTTTAGGTGATGAGGAAATCACTAATCTACCAAGTAATAAACGTCATATTAACACGGTATTTCAAAATTATGCGCTTTTCCCTCATTTAAGCGTTTTTGACAATGTTGCTTACAGTCAAAAAATAAAAGGATTTCCGCGTGCCGTGGTAAGAGAAAAGGTAATGAAGGTTTTAAGAACCGTGCATTTGGAGCAACTTGCAACAAAATATATTGATCAGCTTTCTGGCGGTCAAAAACAACGCGTTGCTCTTGCGCGCGCAATCATTAATGAGCCGGACGTTTTGCTCTTAGATGAACCATTAACAGCACTCGATCTAAAATTGCGAGAAAAAGTTCTTATTGAATTGATTGATTTGCAAAGTAAATTACAGACTACATTTGTGTATGTTACGCATGATCAATTTGAAGCGTTGACCGTTGCTGATCAAATGGCGATCATGAATCACGATGGAGAAATCGAACAGATTGGGACGCCAAAAGAAATTTATGAATTCCCCGTTTCAATTTTTGTTGCCAAATTTGTTGGTACGACGAATATTCTAAAAGGTACTTATCATGCCGATCCAGTGCCTTCAATTGTTATACCAGATTTAGGTACTTTTCAAGTGTCAGTTCCTGAAACTAAAGTTGTCTTTGAGGGAAAACCAATTTACATTAGTTTGCGTCCTGAAAAAGTTTGGATCAGCATTGGAGAAACGCCTGGTTTTTCAAATCATCTTACGGGTGTTGTTGAATCGATTGTATACCAAGGTAGATCAACGCAATACAATGTGCGCTTAAAGAATGATCAATTGTTGAGTGCATTTGAGCAAAATGAAGAACATTTCCCTCGACAAGTGATTGATTATGGTTCAACGGTGAATTTGTATTGGCAAAAAGAAAATGTGGTGTTGTTAGAAAAATGAATAATTCATCTTTTTGTAAAGTTGTGCCGGCACTGTTGTGGCAATTACTATTCTTTTATGTGCCTTTGACATTTGTTCTCGTTTTAAGTTTTAGTGATTCACATCATTTGTTATACACGTTAAAAAATTACCTCGCCTTATGGAATAGTGTTTATTTTTTAATAATCCTGCGCTCGCTTGTGCTTGCTTTCATAACCGCGTCACTCTGTTTGAGTGTTGGCTATCCCCTCGCTTATTATATAGCGCTCAAGAAGCGATCATTAAAAAACATTTTCCTTTTTTTTGTTATTCTGCCTTTTTGGACAAATCTTCTCGTTCTGACGTACGCATGGTTCTTTATTCTTGATCGAGATGGATTGCTCAACAATTTATTAATGAATCTCGGGCTTATTCATGAACCAATCGCGCTCATCAATAATTTTTTTTCAATTATATTGGTGATGTTTTATTGTTATTTGCCGTTTATGATTATGCCGCTTTTTAGCGTACTTGAAAAATTCGACCTACAATTAATTGAAGCTTCAAAAGATTTAGGAGCTAATCAATTCCAAACCTTGTGGCATGTAATTGTCCCCATAACATTGCCGGGGATCAAAGCGGGATTTCTTCTAGTATTTGTTCCGGCGTTTGCTGAATTTGTAATTCCGTTACTGGTCGGTGGTGATAAATACATGTTTGTGGGTACCGTTATTTCTCATTATTTTTTAATCGGACAAGATAAGTACATGGGCTCAGCATTTACCGTTGTGAGTAGCTGCATATTATTTGCGACTGTTTTTTTCATTAGTCTTATTATTGGGAAAGCATTTCCTGTTGGCAAAAAGGAGGCTGAGTAATGCAGTTTCTTAAAAAATCACTTTTTCCGACTTTTATTTTTCTTATTTTTAGTTTTATTTATTTACCCATTATTGTTCTGATTATTTTTTCATGCAATAAAATAGCATTTCCCTATCGCTGGGTAGGCTTTTCTCTAGAATGGTATAGAGAACTACTCAATTCGACAGAGATTTGGCATGCGGTAAAAAATTCGTTCATTGTTGCAATAAGCTCAGTTACTTTAACCTTGACAATGGGCGTTACGTTCATATTTTACAGTGCTCGTAGCGCTTTTGAGCGTACCATTCCCCTCTTTTATGGTAATTTAATTTTTCCAGAAATAATTTTGGCCGTCAGTTTACTGATGCTGTTTACTTTTTTTGCGATTCCTACAGGACTGCTTGCTTTAATAGCGGCGCATACAGTTTTGGGATTTGGCTACGTTGTTCCCATTTTATCATCACGTTTTAAGGAGTTGGATTATTCTCTCATTGAAGCCTCCCTTGATCTTGGTGCGTCATTAAATCAAACATTTTTTCGTATTGTTCTGCCGCTACTTCTGCCAGCCCTGATTGCTGCGGGTTTATTAGTTTTTGTAATTTCTTTTGATGATTTTTTGTTGGCTTTCTTTTGTGCGGGAACTTCTGCGCAAACATTGCCTTTATATATTTTTGCACTTATACGTAGTGGTATTTCGCCAGAGATTAATGCACTGTCAACGGTATTGTTGCTGATGAGCAGTATTGGTGTTCTTGCATTTTGCTCACTCAAATCAAAAATTAGGATTTTCTAATGTATGGTGCAACAGAACTAAAACAAGCTTTCTTAAAAGTTTTCATCGTGATTTTTTGGGGAACACTTTTTTTTAATTTTCTCTATCTTCCTATTTTATTTAAAGGCTCGCAGACGGATCGTTCGATTAATGTTGCAACATGGTCTGATATGATTGATGAAGAGATGTTACAAAAATTTTATGAAAAGAGCGGCATCAGCGTTAACATAAGTTACTTTGATAATAATGATGAATTATTAGTAAAAATGAAAGCTACAAAAGGTGTCGGTTATGATCTTATTGTGCCGAGTGATTATGCTATACAACAATTAATACAGGAAGATTTATTACAACCACTCGATAAGAAAAAATTTACTCAATGGCATAGGATAGTCACTCGTTTACTCGATTGTTATTTTGACCCGGGTAATCGCTATTCAATTCCTTATTATTGGGGAATTTATGGACTTGGAGTTGATAGTGCATATTTTGGCAATAAAATTCCCGATGAATCATGGCGATTGATTTATGCGCAGCAAGATGATGCTAAAATTGGTATGCTCGATACGCCGCGAGAAGCGATATTATTAACGGCGTATTATCTGTTTAATAGTATTGATGGCTTGAATGAAGAAAAAAAATCTGCAATTAAATCTTTATTAATTGAACAAAAAAAATGGGTTGAAGCATATACAGAATTTCGTGCTGATTATTTATTATTATCAAAGGCATCGCCTATTGTCGTAATTACGACACCATTTATTGTTAGATTAATGAAAGTTAATCCAACGGTGGATTTTGTGGTTCCTAAAGAAGGTTCTTTCATGATTACCGATAATTGGGTTATTCCTAAAGCAAGTACAAAAACTGACCTCGTATATGAACTGCTTAATTTTTTGTATGAACCCGAAGTAATTACATTTCATTTTAATACCTTTACTTTTTTTCCTGCAACGATCGATCTAGCAACCTTATTGCAAAAAGATCCTAAAAATTCTTCTATCTATAATGCTCATTTTAATGAATCTATTCACTTGGATTTCTTCAGGAATGTTATTTCAAAGGATGTCATCAACGATATCTGGATCTCTCTCAAGGCAAACTAAGACAAAAGCCTTGACATTTCTTTTTAACCATTTTAATAATGTTGCACAGGCTCTTACGCGAAAAATATTTTGTGTTATCTAAACAAGTAGCATTAGATGCAATATAGTTACCATTTTTTTACGAATTAACGGAGGTGCGCAAGGAAATAGACAATAAGAATAATCAGCTTTAACAGCTTGTTTATTATTATTACTTAGAAAAATTAAACTTCTAATTTAAAAAAGGAAGAGAAATATGAGAAAAAAATTTCTCAGTAGTTATAAGCAAATTTTTTGGGTTTTTCTGTTGGGTATTGTCCCCAATATATTTGCGGCACCCTGCGGCGGACCGACAGTTAACTGGCATAATTTAAGTGGATGTTCAAGTAGCGGTGTCGTTTCAAATGTTATTAACTCGAACATTGATATTAGTGGTACCAATGCGCTTGTTAATGGTATTAGTGTTCAGTCATTGGCATGTGACATTTTAATTACCATAACGAGCGGTGATTCTGTCATTACCGGATCACGTAATCGTTGTGACGGTGCTCCAACTAATCCCTCACGATTATATCTCTATGCCAGCCTAGGTCGCACCATAACGTTCCAAGTATCAGATGATCTTAGCTTTGAAGGTAATGTGACTTCAACTGCAGCTACTCCAGATCTTTTAGTGACAGTTTCTGGGGCTGGTACTGTTGTCTTTTTGATGGATGGTGGTACAACGGTGAGCTTTACGCAATCAAGTACCAACTCTGGCGGTACACAGTTTTATGTTGGGCTTGGGCCAATTGGAGGTGCACCAACAGTTCAGTTTGCACATTCAGTAAATAATCCTACACTACCGTTCAATGTAGATGTTGGTCCTGAATCAATAATGGGCTACATATCGGATAATTCATTATTAGTGGCAGAGGGAGAAATTGAATTTAGCCCAGGAGTTAATTCATCATCAAGTGTTGGTGGCGTTCTTACGATAGAAAATACCGGGGCAGTAATCATCGGAGCTTATTTCGTATCAGGTGGTCTTAGTAATCCTAATTTGATGATTAGCAATATCAGTTTAACAACATTGGCAAATGGTACGCCACAGTTTACCATTGATCCAGAATCTGAATTAATTACACCAGGAAATACAGCTGCATTGCAAATTGTTAACGGCAATACTCAATGTACGGATTTATTTAGTGATCCGTTCTGCCAACACAATGGTTCACCAAATTTAAATACTCCTCAAACTGGCTTCATTTTAGTTGCTCCTTCTACGTTAACGGTGTCAGATGGTACGTACCTTGAATATATTGGTACTGCGACGAACGTGTGCTGTATCTTTACACTCCCATCGGGCTGTGGTATGCCGCAACAAATGCAGCGCTTAAGAAATGGTTCTGCGTTTATTGTTGATGGTTTGAATACTAACAACATGAATCAAGCACAAATACTCTTAGAAGGAACGTCAGCACTTTATTTCCTTTCAGGTGTTGATAATTGTGGAAATGTTTCGCCTGACTATATAGTAGCCTTTTCAGCAATTACCCCTTGTGCAGGTAATATTGTATTTGACGTAGAAGCTTATGCAAGCATTATTGGCAACTCGAGTAATACAAACGTTGTTAATATTTTATCATTAGAAGTAAATCAGACAGGGTGCCCAGTAACTGAAAATTCACCGCTTCTTGCATTCCCACAAAGAACATTTGCTGTTGATGCGCAAGGAAATTATCTTCGTTATAACAGTGGAGCTTTCTTAATCAACAATCGCTTGAATCTTAGTAATCTTTCACTGACTCATAATGATTTTAACCACGCAGTATTTGAAGAATTCAATCTTGGTAATCCAAATTTATTCTCTGAGCCAACCTATGTAGGCGGTGATAGTTATTTATTCTCTTGCCATGCAGGCCAACCTCGACCTCTGATTGCCTTCTACAATAGCGCGTTTAGAGTACAGACGAGTGTTGCTTCAACTGGTGTTGATTTCTTAGTACCTAACTTAGTTGGTGGTAGTAACAACAGTTCCTTTATCTTTTATAACAATGGTCGTTGTATCGACGATGGCTATGGCCGTAATATGATTTTAGGTACCGATATTTGTTTTGATACATGCATTACGACAACTGATATGGCATCACATTTGAATATATACCAGGAAGTTACCGATCCAAGTCCTGGCGAAATCAATCTTTATATTTTAACAGCCGTTAACGATGATTGTACTATTCAAGGCATCACAGGTGATATTTCTAATCAATTTGCTATTCAAACTATCTACCTGAACAATGAAACGAATATTTCAATTGGTACTAATGGAGCAACAGGTATTGATGTTAATACTGGTCTGCCATTTGTCTTAACGGTTACAGCTGCTTTATTAGTTGAAAGTGTATACATTTCATTTGAATCCCGTGGCGGAGAACTAGCATATCCTCCTTCAAGTGCAACAACTGGACAAGGCGGTATTTTTGTCGATGCGCTTGGCCAATTCCAGGTATTGGATAATAGAATTGCAAATATTGGTGCTATGATTGCAACGAGTCGGGGCGGTGTAATTAATTTACCATATAACAGTGTTTTCTTTGATCCTGAAATCGGTGTTGCTCAATGGAATCTTAACTTAAATGATCCAACGCAGGTAGTGATTATTGCAGCTGGACAAACATTCTCCGATTATACGCTTGATTGGGGTGCTATACAAAAAGCATACTGCTGTGATTCAACTGTTATTACGCCAACGTGCTTTATTCCTTACGAAATAGAAGAAATTCCAGCGCCTTGTGCTGCTGCACCTATCATTCCACAAAACCTCAATGCGTTGCCAACAGTTCAAGGTACAGTTGATCAATTACAAATATTGCGTGCTCGTATAGGTGATCCTGCAAATATTTTAGTTGATGGTGGGCTTGTGAGAGAATTAGTATTTATTCAAGGATACAATTCAGCTCAAGCGCCAACAGGACTCGTTGTCGTACAAAATGATGGTTATGTTGGTTTAGGAACAACTCATAAAGATATTGATGCATTGCAAGGATCCGTTGTTCTTGGTGTTAATGGCGTAACGTTAGTGCCGAATGGTGATGGGACAATCGAACTTAATGAAGATATTATCGTTAATAACGTATGTCATATTCTAACTGGTACGAATTTTGGTGTTAATGGACTAAATGTATTGCATATAACTGCATCAACACCGCGCGAGCTGCGTATAAAAGCACCTGGCGTGTTAGATCTATCACAATTCACTACACCCGATCAGATACTTTCAATTGATGGTGCAGTATCGTTAATATGTGAACCGGGTGCACGTATAGTGCTTGGTGGTGGTACGCTGCTCTTTACTGAAAACGCACAACTGCTTATCTTGCCTTCGAGTGCTCCACAAACAGGAGGAACCACCGTTGATAGTCTTGATAATGTTCGAGTGATCATGAGCGGTACGGGTACGGTTAACTTTGCTGGCGGTTCATCAATGCTCGTTCCTCTTGGCGGTTATTTTGGTATTGAATCATACCCAGTATGTTCGAATGTTACTGATCTTGTTTTTGAGCTTACCGATGAAGCATCTATTCAAATAGGTAATTCTGCTTTATATGGCGGGGTTTTCCAGATAGGTGATACAACATTTGATCCAACACGTAGCGTATCATTCCAATTACTTCTTGCTGGTGCAGGCGCTACCTTTAATATTGATCGTCTCGGATTCTTTGGCGTTGGTGTAGGCATGATTGATAAGTCAAGACCAATACCTAATGAGTGGTTGGTAAGCTGCTTGTCAAATATTACGACGTTAACAATTTCCGTTAATGAAGGAACGTTTGTACATAACAAAATTTTCAATGGGAATAACGTGAATGCTTCATTACTGGCTCTTGGTAGTCAAGGTAGTTATTCATTCCTCTTTAATCCACTAACGTCGGTTATTTTGGGTGGTGGGAATATGGTGCAAATTGAATGCACGGAACCACTAACTAATAGCGGTCCTACCCGTAGCGGCTTAAAATTAAACGATAAGTTGTTACATTTATTGGTCTTAAGTGATGCGCAATTAGCTCAAATAAATAATGAGGTCACGGCTTATAATTTAGGAAGTCATGATACCATTCTTAATATAATTAACTGCGTGGGGCCTGCCCAACAATCCTTATTACAACAAGCTCTTGATTCTGTAGTTCCTACTTCCATCAATCCTACGGTGTCATCATTTGCAGGATTTACTCCTCCATTCTTGAGTTCAGGAATGATGGCCGGTGAGTATCTGTTAACAGATCCATCAAAAGGGCCGCAGCCTACTAACGTAACTGCAGCTAATTTGTTTAGTTATCTGAAAACTGATAATTATGCTGGGCCTTCCGTATTGTTTGTTGCACCAAGTAATAAACGAGCTAATTTTGCACCTGGTACGCTCAATGTAGGTATTGCAGGATTTGTAAGTGATGGCTCATTGATTAATCGCATTGAGTTTCAACAAGGATTATTATTAGGTAGACAAAATAATCCAACGGAGTTTGAGCATTCATTTGCTATCGGCGCAGTGAATATTATCATTGATCCTGATACCGATTCCTTATCGTTGCCAACTGAAATTATAGGAGCAGCGGCATTTTAAATGAAAATTAGGAGAGGGTTCTACCCTCTCCTTTTATTGACAGTACAACCTTAAGGAGAATTATGAATAAACGTTTTGTGGTATTTTCAGCATTAAGTGCTGCACTTGCATGGAGCCAAGTGGCAGCGCGTGAATGGCGCATACCAAGTCCGTTATCATATGGTTATGCATATAGCCATTTTCCCTTTTTGCCTCCTATTGATGAAAATGAATGTAATCAATGTTGGTGGTTTGATTATATAAATCCATGGATGGCTGGTGAATTTAGACATGCCAATAATGCATTCACAAACAGCGACTCAACAAAAAAAGAATTGCTTCCAGGAATTTTCTTTGGGCAAGATACCTTTACTATTGCAAATATTGTTTCACCGGGTAGTGTAAGCAATCTAGTTCCTCTTGCGAGTGTTATACAAATTACTCCTAATTTTGATTACACTGAAAATGTTGCCTGGTTTGGTTTAAACGTTGAAAAACATTTTGGGTGTGAATGTCAATGGCATGTTGGAGTGCGTCTCAGAATTCCGTATCGTGACATAAAAACACAATTAGATTCATGCTGTACCTTAGAATCAAGTATTGATACGTTGTTTGTGAGCAACGTAAATGAATTAGTGTGTAATGATGACACGGTTACAAATCCAGCGCAGCAAAAATCATTAATTCAAAATTCATTCGCCTATCGACTTGATTTTCTATCTGAACTTCCTATAGCGGTTAATGGTACCACTAAATTTGTTAATTATAACGACCCAGCTACAAGTGGTAAAATCACTATGGCAGGGATTGATGTCACAACTTTCAATGGTGCGCCTGTGCAAGTTGTGTCGGTGCCAGTGGGCCAATCCCCGAAGTCGCCATTTGCATTGCGTTTAACCGATCCTACGAGTGAAACACCAGATTGTCCAATAGATGTTACAGGTTTTTTTGCATCATCAGTTGCGGGATTACCAACATTAAATGCCGATGGATCTGGCGTGCCAACAGGAGGTCGTGCAGTATTTTCAATGGTTCCCGGTTTTTATGTACCGCTAAGTACTGATGTTGCTGAGCAACAAACATTGTGGGTGGTGCCAACAGCAGCATCAAGCACGCCAAATAACCCTGCTACATTTGATATTGTTCAACCTGCACGTGCAATTCAATCAGCATTCAACGCTATAGTTAACGCAGCTGAATTTTCGGTTATTGAGTTTCTTGCGACAGTGACTGAAATCAATTTCCAAACACAAAGAACATCAGGGCCTGGCGACTTCTTAGCAGAGCTTTATGTGCATCGTGATTTGTGTAGTTGTTGGGGCGATTGGTTTGCTGAAGGAATCATCGGTGCTTCATTCCCAACGGCACATCGTGATAATTATCCAAACTTATTATTGTTAGTGCCTCGTGGTAACAACGGGCATTATGAAGTAAAAATTGGTGGTTTCTTAGGTTGGCAACCATGTGATTGGCTCGCGGTGAAATTCGATGGATTCTATAATTGGGCATTGAGCAGAAATGAAACGGTCGCGGCATCATTTATGGGCGCTACGGTTAAAAACATTGGCCCTGCTATTAAGGCAAAAGTTTCTTGGGACTATTTTGTTGGCGACCTAGATCTTACATTCTTGATTCCGTGTATTTGTCCAGAGCTAGGTGTTAATATCGGGTATCAACCGTATGTGAAACGTCAAGACGAGATTAATTTCGTTAATGTGACTACAGCAACGGACCTTTTAGGCAATGTTGAGCCGTTGGACGCAAGTGTATTAGAAATGCGAACAAAACAAGTTGCGCATACGATTAAAGGGGAATTATTCTATCAAGCATGTTCATGGCAAATTTGGGGCGGCTTTAATCATGCTGTAGCCGGCAAAAATGCACCGGTTCAATCGGCATGGTATATCGGTGCTGATATTTATTTTTAGATAAAGGAATGCATGAAAAAAAGAGTTTTGAAACGCGTAGTTGTTGTTTTTGTTAGCGCCTTGATCACAATGCAGCTTTGTGCAGAGTATGATTGCACAAAAAGTGATAATGGCCTGCAAGAACAGCGAAGCATGCAAGAAGAACCTCAACAATCAGCTGGAGACGAAGTTATTTTACAGAGTTGCTTATACAAAGTCGACAATACTGATTTTGAATTATTTCTTACGGCTATAGTTGATGCGGCATCTCAAACGGGGAAGCAAGCGTTACTTTCAAGAGCATTACTATCCTGTTTTGATTATTTAAGTGATAATCAAAAAATAGAATACTTAGAAAGGATCGAAAAGGAACTCCCTGATTTGATAGAACATGTCCAGCTTTATAAAGTAGGGCATGGCGCATTGCATACGCGTTAAGAAAACAAAAAAAGATTAAATTACCCAAAAAAGCGGCATAGTGATATGCCGCTTTTTGTTTTTTGAATTTTGCATGAAGGGCACTTTTGCTTTATCCTTACAATAAAACTGACTAATCTTTATATGTAGAAAATTATGAATTTATCTAAAAAAAAGTTCTATGTTACGACACCTATTTATTATGTGACTGCTAAGCCACATTTAGGGTCCCTATACTCTACGTTACTTGCAGATGTACTTGCTCGCTGGCATCGCCTTAAAGGAGATGTAGTCTTCTTTTTAACAGGCACCGATGAACATGGCCAAAAAATTGCCCAAGCCGCAGAAAAAGCCCACAAAAATCCCAAAGAGTTTGTAGATAGCTTTATCGATGTTTATAAAAAAGTATGGCATGACTATGAATTAGCATATACATACTTTATCCGCACTACCGATGAAAACCATAAAAAAGCTGTGCAAGCGTGGTTACAAAAATTGATGCAAAAAGGCGATATTTATAAAGCTCGGTATCAAGGATGGTATTGCATACCAGATGAAACATTCTTAACCGAAAAACCCGATGAAAAAATAGATGTTGGTCAAAAAGGCCCGTTGTGTCCAACGTGTTCACGCGAGACAGTCTATTTATCTGAAGAATCATATTTTTTCAAATTATCTGCTTATCAAGATCGGTTGCTGCAATTTTATGCTAATCACCCAGATTTTATCATACCGCGAGAACGCGCGCATGAAGTGATAAATTTTGTCAAAGAAGGATTGCGCGATTTAAGTATTTCGCGTACGTCAATTACGTGGGGGATTCCTTTCCCTGGTGATGATAAGCACGTTACCTATGTATGGGCTGATGCTTTGAATAATTATATTACGGCAATAGGATACGCACAAAAAGGAAAAGAAAAAGAATTTGAGACATGGTGGCCTGCAGATGTCCAAATTTTGGGCAAAGATATTATTCGATTTCATGCAATTTATTGGCCAGCTTTCTTAATGGCATCTGATTTACCAGTGCCTAAGCAGTTATTAGTGCACGGGTGGATTAAGGTACAGGAACAAAAGATGTCAAAATCTTTGGGCAATGTAGTTGATCCAGAACAGTTATTAGCGGCATATGGTGCTGAACCTGTGCGTTATTATTTAGTACGCCATATGTCTATTACACAAGACACTAATTTTGCGATCGAAGATCTTGAGCAACGTATTACGGCAGATTTAGCAAATGATTTGGGTAATTTGCTCAATCGCATGGCGGCATTAGCAGAGAAACACCAGATCACGTCATTACAAACTCCTGCGACATGGTCAGCAGATGTTGCAACGTTGCGTGAATCTTTTGGAGTGATGGTTCATGATGTAAAAAATCATATGCGCGAATTTATGTTCCATTTAGCCCTAGCATCGATATGGAAATATATTGCACAGACCAATGCCTATTTCCATAGTCATGAGCCATGGAAGCTTGCAAAATCAGATGAACAAAAATTCAAAGAAGTTCTTGCAGCTACCTGCCATAGTTTGTATGGTATTGCTGTAGTGCTTATTCCCGTTATGCCAAAAAGCATGGAATCATTATTGGCAAGTTTAGGCATCACCCTCGAATTAGGTACTAAAAACTATATTCAAGAACTTGATACCACCTTTGAAAAAAAATCATTTTCTCTTACAAAAATACCAACATTATTTGCAAAACCCGAAACTAAAAAAAGTGAGTCTGCAATGCAACAAGAACACATAAAAGATGTAATCAACGAGATTGATATTGAACATTTTTCAAAAATTGAATTGCGGGTGGGAACTATCGAAGCGTGCGAGCCAATACCAAAATCTGATAAGCTCTATCGCTTGCAAGTAAATTTTGGTCCTGAAGGTACGCGACAAGTGTTGAGTGGCATAAAACAATCTTTCACCCAAGAACAATTGATAGGAAAGCAGGGCGTTTTTGTATTCAATTTAAAACCGCGTGCAATGATGGGCTTAGAATCACATGGTATGCTTTTAACGGCAATTGATGACAAAGGTGCTTTACAACTTGTTGGCATTGGCCATCCTGTGCCGAATGGAACGCGCTTAAAATAATTTTTGCAAAAAAAGAGAAATGGTATGGAGCTCAGGAAAATAAAGCATTATTTACGCAAAGTTTCAGGGCTGGGAATACAAAAAAGCGCCACCATTGTATATAATCGTTGGCAAGAAAAACGATTTGATTTGTATTGGCGCGCAAAAGCTAATAAGCAACAAGCAAATCACGCATGGCATGATGTTCAAAAACAGTTCGCACTCGATGAAAAATTCGCATCATGGCATGAAAAAAACGCGCGTCGTGTTGCACTCGACACGCGTGATGTATGCCCTCGTCTTGATCAAGACGATGTTTTGATGCGCGCGTCAGAATTTTGTGAACACTCGTTCAGCATACTTGGTTCTGAGAAAAAAAAATTTGAGAACATTCCGTGGCATCATGATATACGCTTGGCAGAATATGATGAAAATGCCGATTCTTATTTTGATCCGCAGTTGTATTACAAAGATTTCGTAATAACCCCAGGAACAACTTCAGACCTTAAGAAAGATATAAAAGTTCCATGGGAACTCGCTCGTTTGCAACATTTTTTTGTGCTTGGACACGCGTATCAAGATTTCCCTCGACAAGCATATGCGCGCGCGTTTGAGCGACAATTTTTAGATTGGCATACGAAAAATCCTTTTTTGCTCGGCTCTCATTGGGCATGTCCTATGGATGTTGGGATACGTGCAGTAAATTTAGTGTGGGGATATAGCTTTTTTAAAAATGCTTTACCTGCAAGCTCCTGGGAATCATATGTCTGCAGTTTGTATGATCATTTTTTTTATTTAGAGCACAATTGGGAAGTGTATGATTTTCGCACCTCAAATCATTATCTTTCCGATTTGATCGGGTATTTGTATCTTTGCTATTTTTTCTTTGATAATGACATTGTGCAAAAAAAGGCTGTATGGTGTTATCAAACACTCTTAGATGAATTTGAAAAACAAGTGTTAGAAGATGGTACTGACTATGAAGGTTCGACATCATATCATCAGTTGGTGACAGAAATTTTTTTTCATACCGAATTGCTAGCAAATAAAATGGGTTTTATTGTACCTGAAACATTCAAGAAAAGGCTTACTGCAATGATTGCTTTCATCGATGCGTGCAAACCACATGGTAGCGATGAAACAATTCAAATTGGCGACAATGATTCAGGGAAAATTCTTTTTTTTGGTGTAACGCGAGCGTTTGTTGAAAACAACATTGAAACGAGTGCGCGAGAAGAAATTACTCATTATAAAAATTTTGGTATCTCCATTCTCAAAAATAATGACTGGCATATTTCATTACGGCATCATGTCTATGACGCACGCCAACCCTCCGGCCATTTTCATGCTGATGTTGCAAGTGTTACCGTTGCTTATAAAAATATTCCGATCATTGTTGACCCAGGATCGTATCTTTATACGCCATCATTCGTGTGGCGCAATTGTTTTCGCGATGCTTCATATCACTCGACATTCCAATTATATAATCAGCCTACTATAATGCCTGACGAGCGACTTTTTTTGTTATCTATCCCCGAACAACAGTTTTGTGATTCGTGGCAAACGAGTGAGGATGGGAAAACACTCTATACATTTCACGCGCTTTATAAAGCACTCGGAGTTACGACACACCGTAGTGTCACCGTTAATGATACGCGCGTTGTTATTTCTGATTGGTTTGAAAGTAGTATGCCAGATGAATATACATGGGAATGGCATTTCATGCTTCATCCTTCAATGCTACCGATGATAGATGGTGATCATATCATTCTCAACTATGGCGATAAAAATCTTTCTGTAGTTGCATCAGCTATTCAATGGCACCTAGAAGATGCTTGGTATTCGCCAGCATATGGCGTCAAAATGCCAACAAAAAAATTATATGGTCGTGCGAATTTGCATCCTCATGCAAAAATTGTGACTACATTTTCGATGTTGGAATAAATGATGCATTATGTGGTTTTATTAACATATTCATATGGTTGAGATACAGCCTCTGGATCAGCAAAATATACAACAGCTGCTAAGGCAAGAGAGCAAGCTCCTGCCACCATACAATTTGAACAAAAAATGCAAAAAAGCGGCGGACACGGGCCGTTTTCAATTTTCTTTTTTGGTTCAGAAAAGAAAATTGGAGTGGCGTTTTTAGTCTGATTATTTTCTTCCTCGGCAAATGTAACACGTAAAGGTGAACGCTTTCTGATGTTAGATTTTTTCATACCCATAGCGGAATGGGTAAAAAATAGTAAAAGCAAAATCGCAGTAAATTTTTTAATCATTATTGTCCCTATGTTTTAATTTACTGTGGAACTCCATCAATATTGCTAAAATATATTAATGTGCCGAATAGTGTAGAGCAACAGCAATCTAGACACCCTATATTTGTCATATGCTTAAACCACTCTTTATCGATTTTTTTCATTTCTGTTTTGCAATCAATGAGTTCCTGAGAAGGTAATACTGGTTTATGCATGGGGTTTGTAATTTCTTGTGAATCATCAGTTGCTTTTGGGCGTTTGCGCATCGCATGACTAGATTGAACAATTAACAAACAGCTAAGAGCGGCAAAAATAAGTTTTGAATACATGAAAATCCTTATGATGCGAAAGTAGTGTTGTCTAAATAGTACGCTAAAAAAAAATCCTGTGCAATAGTAATACTTTACGATTTAATAAAAAGAACATTGCCCCAAGGTTTATTTTGTATATCTTCTTTAATTGACATGAATCCTTGCTGTGCTAACCATGCTTTGATGGTATGTGCTAATGGATTATTTTCATATCTTTCCTGAAAGCTAACTTCACAATAAATTGCTTTTACGGTTTTTAAAAGATCAATGCCCGCTTGCAATGCCAATAATTCTGCTCCCTGCATATCGAGCCACATAAAATCGACCTGGATAATTCTGTTACATTTTGCCCAGTCATCAAGGGTGATTGTTGGGACAATGATTTTTTCAAAAGTCGTTGTAGGATGCTCTTTGAGATATTCTTTCGGAGCTAATAGCGAGCTTGTTGCCGTTGATCGCCCACCACTTTGATAAAAAGTAGCAGATCCTGATTGATTACTTAAGGCAACATTATAGCAGTGAACATTAGATACTGTTGTCGTATTTTTTTTAAGTTCTTCAAAAAGATGGGGTACAGGCTCAAAAGCATGAATCGTTGCATGGGGCCATTCTTTGGCCATTTTTATTGTATCACGGCCAATATGAGCTCCGGCTTCTAAGATAATAGGATTTGAAGGTAAAAATTGTGCAATATAGCTCTTAGGAATATGAGTAATCATAGTAAAAAGTCTAAAGTTTTTTAATTTTTTTTCAAATTGTGCATAATGATACCAAAGCCAAGTTTTTTAAAGAATTATCAAATAATAATAAATGATTATCATATTAATTTTGAATAATATTTTTAATACGTGAAATAATGTTAGTTATGAGAAACATATATACTGTTTGCCTGTTATTAATTTTTTTTAACCTGTACGCTATGGAACAGAAATTGGTATCCAATTTTCCGCGTTCTGTCCAGGAGATGCTTCAGGACATTCAAATAAGAAGAAATGGTTTGATAGGCTATATTTCTAGCTTAGATATAGAAAAATCTCCAGAAATCTTAAATTATTTTGATATTTCAAAAGAATATTTTTGGATAAACAATCTGGTTGATATAAGAGAGTTATTAGAAGCGTCTTCTAACTATAAAAAAGAACGTTACTTATCAGAATTAAGCCGTGATTTTTATCAATTGTCTCGCTTATTGGTGGTAAAGGGACTTGTAGATGAACCCAAAAAGATATTTGAGGATTTTGTCTCATGCTATCTTTATGCATTTCCAACAACAATGAATTATCGAACGCTCGCGGAAGATCTTTGGCAAAAAGTTGTAGATAACAATTTAGGAGAAATTCGGCGCGATGTAATCGCCTTGTTAGAAAAGAATGAATTGAAAGAGGCAGAAGAAAAAGCAGATTATGTTATACAGAATAAATGGATGCCAGTTGATAAGCAAAAAATTGCCGCTCAAATAGGCTGGTTTAAAAATGTGAGTAGAAGTATTAAATCTTCGAAAAAATATAAGAACATAGAAGATCCAATCCATTTTATTACTTGTAATATGCAATTGCATGAAAGCTTTATAAAATTAAAGGGTACTGTAGCTTCAACAGGAAATATACCATCTGCCCTTTCGACTCATTTTCTTTGGACATCCTATAATAATTCGGCAAAAACATTATTAGAGATGATTCGTTCTGGAGAAGAAAAAAAAGAATTATTATTAAAATTGGCCAATGATTATTATACATTTGCATTTCTTTATTCCAGATGCGGCAGAGAAGAAGAAATGAATAAAGTTTTAGATATGTGGACGTCAACATGTAATCTCGTATATAAAGACGACCAAGAAGATCCTGGCAAACTAAATAAAGCTGCTGCAGAAATATGGGATACTATTATTCAAAAAAAACTCAAACACCTGAGACAGGAAATAGGAGAGGATTTAAAGGATACAAAAAAAGTTACTAGTATGGAAGAAAAACTGCTGGATTGTTTAAAGCATACAAAGCTAAGGACGCGGCATAGCATTGAACAACATCAACGGACTCTTGAATGGATTAAAATAATGAACAGTCATATAGTGTATGCGAGAACTTTCAGTAGTTGTAGTAACTTTTCTGAGTTTATCAGCTCGGCATTCGAAATAAAGTCTTTGTATGACAAGATAAAACAAATTCCAATAGACCAATGGTTAAGTACTGCTGAATTTGGGCGGTTAAAGCACTATTTTGGTAAGCATTTCTCTTTATTGGATGATGAAAGTGAAAGAGAGAAATGCATGCAAATTCTTTTTATTCGATTCCCAGAGCTTGCAAAAGCTTTTCAATTAGAATGTAGAGAGAATATTGAGAACAAAGTCATAGATTTGATCACAGATGAGTTGCCTAGAGATTTAACCAGAGAAGATTCAGAGAAAGAAAAAACATCAAATGGTCGGGTAAGAATTAACAAGAGCGGTGATGAACAGGATAAACAGAATCCAATCCTCGATCCTTTAAAGAGAAAGTTACCCGAGCCATCAAATGGTAATACGACAATTGAAGCAACAAAAAGAAAAAAGTTGATCGATGGCGCTTCAAAAAAAAATGAACCCGAGAAGAAGTCAGCGATACCTTTTTTGCTTAATTAAGGCTTTGTAATTTCTTTCTTATAATCACATTCTTTATTAGAACATGTAAGTGTTACATTGCCTTCTTTATCAACTTTTTTAATTAAATATGGTGCGTTGCATTTTGGACACGGTGTCTCTTCAATATCACCTGAAATGGTAAATTTACATTTCGGGTAATTACTGCATCCCCAGAAAACACTGCCGCGCCATTGACGTCGTATAACATTGCCACCATCAAGAGGGCACGGGAACGATGCCTTAATTTGTTGAATGTATTTACATTTAGGGTAATTTGAACATGCAACAAAGGGGCCATATTTACCGATAACTTGTCGTAATTGACTGCCACATTGAGGACATTTTTCATCTAATAACTTTGGTTGTTCCGTTGCAATCAATTCAATTGAGCCGTCTTCTTTTCGTTTGAAATTGCTTGTGAAGGTACATTCGGGATAACCAAGGCAACCTACAAAATGTCCTGTTTTACCAATACGAATTGCTAATTCATGTTTTTTACATTTTGGACATTTTTTGCCAATTGGTTCAATTGGCCGTTTTGCTTCGCCACGGAATGCATTGAGATCTTTTTCAAAATTTTTATAAAACTCTTTTAATAAACTATCTCGTTTTAATTTTCCTTGAGCAATCTTATCAAGATCTTCTTCCATTTCTGCCGTAAACTTCTGATTCATAATTTTTGGTAAGTTGTCCGTTAACATTTTAGTTACCGTCATACCAAGCTCTGTAGGTAAGAATCTTTTTTTAGAATCTAATGCGGTATAGTCACGTGCACGAATAGTAGAAAGAATCGTTGCATAGGTACTTGGACGCCCAATTCCTTCTTTTTCAAGCTCTTTGACCAGCGAGGCTTCTGTAAAGCGTGGGGGCGGTTGTGTAAAGTGTTGCTTAGGCGAAATTTTTGAGATCTTTAATAATTCTTTTGCCTTGAGTGATGGCGGTATAATAACTTTATCTTCTTTCTCTTCATCTTCATCAACGCCATATACTTTTAAAAAGCCATCAAAAAGCAACGTTGAGCCGGTAACTTTGAAAGTATAAATACCACCTTGGATGGTGACTTGACGTTGTGCATAAAGAGCCGGTTTCATTTGGCAAGAAACAAAGCGTTGCCAAATTAACTCATATAATTTTGCTGCATCGGGAGGTAAATATTTTCGTACCTGTGAAGGCGTAATTGAAACATCAATGGGACGAATAGCTTCGTGTGCATCTTGCGCTTTGCCGCTTTTTGCATAAACATTTGCTTTTGAAGGTAAATAATCATTACCGTATTCTGAGGTAATAAACGAGCGGGCTTGTTTAAGCGCAGTTTCAGATAAACGTAAAGAATCCGTACGCATGTAGGTAATTAACGCGACGGGTGTTTGCTCGTCTTCAAGGGGAATACCCTCGTATAAGTTTTGTGCAACTTGCATCGTTTTTTTTACTGCAAAACCAAGCCGATTAAATGCAGCCTGTTGCAAGCTACTTGTCATAAATGGTGCAAGAGGATTTTTAGTGCGCTGTTTATCTTCAATTGATTCAACATGGTATTTTTCTTTTTTAAGCGCTTCAGTGATTTTTTTTGCCGCTTCTTGTGAAGGGATTTCTGCCTTCTTTTTATTGATATGGGTCAAAGGCGCCAATAATTTTACTTCATCATCGATAAAAAGCGCATTAATTGACCAATATTCTTCTGGCTTGAATTGGCGGATAGCCTCTTCTCGATCACAGATCAGTTTTAATGCAACTGATTGAACACGCCCTGCTGACAACCCTTTGGCAATTTTTCTCCACAAAATAGGGGAAACCTCGTAGCCTACCCAACGATCAAGAACACGGCGCGCTTGTTGGGCGGCGACCTTTTTCATATCAACGGTTGAAGGGTGCTCTAAAGCTTCTGTAATGGCACTTTTGGTAATTTCATTGAAGGTGATGCGATGAATTCTTTCTGGGTGCTTGGTAGCCTTTTCTATTTGATTACCGATATGCCAAGCAATAATTTCACCCTCGCGATCAGGGTCGGGAGCCAAGAATATCTCATCGGCAGTTTTGGCTTCTTTGACGATGTCGTTGATAACCTTCTGTTTTTTATCTAATACTACGTATTTTATTTCAATCGGATTTCCTAAAGAAACACCTATCTCCTTGGAAGGCAAATCCATGATATGGCCAATGGTAGACATAATCTTAAAGTCCTTACCCAGGAACTTTGAGATTGTTTTAATTTTGGCGGGAGATTCGACAATCAATAACTTTTTCATACTATCTTACTTAATTCTTTATTAATAACAGGCTTAAATTTGCGATATAGTTTGAACCTATTCAGTAATTTGGTAAAGTAGGTGTACTAGGTTTTTTTCCAGTTGCTACCTATTATAGTAAAATAAATATTTTCAAAATGTCAAATATTTTGTCACAACCCCGGGGGAAAGCGTGCCTGGAACCCTGTTTTTATTGACTGAAAGAGAAATCAGGGTAAAAATATATTTTTACAGGTTAGAAATAAAGGTTATTTATGAATACTACTACTATATCCCAGATCCTATCCTCCTGGCTTAATTCCTTAAAGGTATTGAGCCCTACTCATGGGAAGCTTTTCCTATTGGTTACCCTGAAAACAATTATTCATGCCTATACCACTCTTTTTAAAAAATTTTGGTGGCTTATTGGGCTATGTATTCTTACCGATACCTACTTGGTTTTGTGGGCTGGTAAAATACCCTATTATGTGAAATTTGGCGTAATGACTTCAGGCTGGTATCTCAGTAGTAGCTTATTTTTTGTAGAAATTTTAACAATTCGTCCTTCAATCGCCAAAAAAGATTACACCTATTTTTTAAATTTTTTGGCTAGCCGGCTTTTTTTTTGGTATTTTTTACTTTTCATGACATGTGCTCAAATTAGTATATTTTTTTTAAGAAATGAAAAAATTGCACACGAATTTATTGTGCCATCACTCTTCTTTTTAATACCGTTAATACCATCAATTCTTTTTTCTGGATTCTTAATTATTACCATTTTCTTTGCTTTAGATACCCATCCTTCATTATATGCACAAATGAGTTCCGTATATCGTTCATTGAAAATGATAGTGTTTAATTACCCATTTTTTTTGATTTTAGCTATACTATCATTCAGTATTTTTTTTGGTGTACAGAAACTTATACATTTTGTTCTTGAACATAGTATTAATAAATATGAAATCGGTATTTTAGGTTTACTTTCTTACGAAAGCGCACAGCTTTTAATGCCTATTTTTATATGCATAGCAAATAATTTCTACATTAAAGAAATTCATGAGCAGTTCAAAAGATATTATTAAGGGAGTAAGGAATAAAGATGGTTAGCACTATATCCCAGATCCTATCCTCCTGGCTTAATTCCCTAAAGATATTGAGCCCTACCCAGGGGAAGCTTTTCCTATTAGTTACCCTAAAGACGATTATCCATACCTATGTTATCCTTATTAAAAAATTCTGGTGGCTTGTTTTGCTCTGTTTTGGTGTTGATATTCTTTATAAAAAGTATAGTTTTCCTCCGTATATCCAAGGTGGGTTAGGTTTTTTTGGAGATTTCTTATGGTGTTTGCTTGGTTTTGTTACCCTTTTAACTATTCGGCCTTCACTGGCTAAAAAAGATTATCGCTATTATGCAGGTTATTTCTGGCATTTTTTATATTTTATGGCGATTAGTTATAGTTCTCGATTGATTTGGATTGCAATTGTTATGGTGGCAAAATCGAATACATTTTTGATTTCTTCTCTCTTATTTCTTGGAATTTTTGGGGGACTAATAACGCTTCTGTTTTTTTCTGCTAATTATATTTATATTTCACCACTTTGGATGGTATTGATTTTTTTCTCCCTTGATTCTACAAGTGAATTTAGAACACAAGTGAAAACAGTATTACGTGCATCAAAAATGATAGTTTACAATTATCCATTTTTTATTATTTTGACTATATTGACTTGGTACAGTTGGTTTTTCACCCGTTATATATGGCTTAATATTTTATTGGGTATGCCTTTTCTTCTAGAAATGATGGGCAGAAATACTATATATCTGTTATCAAATGATTTAGCAAAATTGATTTTGCCAGTCTTTTTTTGTTTTGCATCGAATTTTTATATAAAACAGATTCACGAACAATTCAAACGATATTATTAAACGATATTAAGATGAATGAGGCGCGAAGCATGAGGATAGTACGAACATTATTTTTTTATACGGTGGTTTTGATAATCGCAATTTTAACGATTATTCCTTGTATGCTTTTTGCTTTATTACCTAAAAGAATTCGTTATGATAATCCATTCTATTATTGGTTTCTGTGCATTTTTTATGCCGTCACCATACGAGCTTTATTGTTACCAATAAAAATAGTTGGGGCAGAAAATATTCCCCATAAGCCTTCAATCATTGTTGCAAATCATCAATCGGCACTCGATATTCCCCTCGTTGGCCATCTGATGAGATGCTATCCTCATATATACTTTTTAAAACATGAACTTCTTTCTACACCCGTTTTAGGTTTTCTTGGCAAGCGAATGGGAATCTCTGTTGATCCTTCATCGCCACAAAAGGCATTGATGAGTTTACGCAAAGCATTATCAATTTTTGATGGTATAAAAAAACGTAATCTTATTATCTTTCCGGAAGCCGGAAGATATATAGATGGCAAAATTCATGCATTTTCAAATGGATTTTCATTATTAGCAAAAAAAACTAACTGTCCTGTCGTACCTATTTTGATTAAAAATGCTTATAAGGTATATCCGCCTGGAAGTTTTTTTGTTAATTATGCGCCACTCTCCATACTTGTAGGAAAACCTTTCTTCATGGAAGGACAAGAATCCGATCAAGCATTTGCTGATCGTGTTCGTGCATGGTTTATTGCACATTCTGATTAAATCATAGGGATCGGTTATGTTTTTTGGTATACAACTCGCTCATCCATGGATTTTTTATAGCGCACTCCCGTGCATTGCATTATTTTTGTGGTATAAAATTGCTTATAAAAAGCAGGTCGTTTATACATTCCCTTTAACAACCTATTTCAAAGACACCTATAAGGGTCATGCCGCGCGTTGGGTTCTTTATGTTAGTCCGGTGTTGCAAACACTCGTTTTGTTATTGCTTGCACTCGTTTTAGCGCAACCACGCACCGTAGACGTACGTTCAAAAATCAATGTCGAGGGCATTGATATGATGGTGGTATTAGATGTATCAGGCAGTATGCAAATTTGTGATGATGAAAACGATCAGCGTTCGCGATTAGTTGTTGCAAAACAAGAAGCTATTAAATTTATTGAAAAACGTATTGACGATCCGATTGGGTTAGTGATTTTTGCGCACGGTGCTGTATCACGGTGCCCTTTAACCCTCGATAAAAAAATTTTAAAAGAAATTTTACAGGATATTGATATCGGCGTTATTGATCCTTCGGGTACGGTGTTGAGTCTGGGCATGATGATGGGTGCTAATAGACTTAAAAACTCTCAGTCAACAAATAAAATCATGATTGTTTTGACCGATGGTGCACCAAGCTCTGAAGATGTGCCGATTGAACATGCTATTAGCATTGCAAAAAAGTTAGGTATTAAAATTTATACCATTGGTATCGGCTACGATGGCGTACGCTATATCACAGATCCTTTTAGAGGTGTGCAAGTGGTACCTGGTGTTAACAAAGAATTGTTAAGCACTATTGCTGAACAAACTGGGGGGCGTTATTTTGAAGCAAAGCAGCCTCAAGATATGAAAAAAATTTATGAAACGATCGATGCACTGGAAAAAACTGAATATCAGACCCATATTTTCACCAAATATAATGATCTCTATCAATTTTTTCTTGGTGGTGCATTATTACTTCTTCTTGTTGAGCTTCTAAGCTCATTACTATGGTTTGTTGTATGAAAAAAGAATTATTAGGCATTACATGGGCATCGTTATCATATAGTTGGTATCTCCCACTATTGCTCGTAGGTATTTTTCTTGTCGTGTATTATGCACAAAAAAAGAATGCTGCAATCTCGGTGCTGAGCTCGCGAAAGTGGCGTTCATCATTAGTGGCAAATTTCTCAGAAAAAAGAAATTGGTTTCACGCCTTGATGGTGTCAATAGCTATGAGTATTTTTTTCATAGCTTTATTGCGCCCGCAGTGGGATAAAAAAGATGAAAATATTCAACAGCAGGGGCGAGATCTTATCATTGCCCTCGATGTTTCACGGAGTATGCTTGCGCAAGATATGAAACCTAATCGTTTGGAGTTTGCAAAGAAAAAAATAAAAGAGCTTGTTAATACCTTAGCATCCGAGCGCATTAGCTTAGTATTATTTTCTGGCGAACCTATTGTGCAATGTCCATTAACGACTGATTACGCAGCATTTTTACTGTTTTTAGATCAGATAGATTCTGAAACAATTTCTTCCGGCACAACGGCACTCGATAGAGTATTGCAAAAAGTTTTAGAGATTTTTAAAGATCAGTTAACAAGCAATAACAAAGCACTCGTGATGTTTACCGATGGTGAAGATTTTTCAAGTAATTTAGTGCACGTCAAAGAAGAAGCACATGCCTTAGGATTGCCGATTATTACCGTTGGTGTTGGTACGCCAGAAGGAGCACCGCTACCTATTGTCGATGAACAAGGAAAGCATGTTGGTTATCAAAAAGATGAAAATGATACCGTTATAATTTCGCAACTCAATGAAGGCATTTTAATGAGTCTTGCGCAAGGCATTGGCGGTGTCTATGTACACGCACAGCAAAATACATCGCATGATATTCAACAGATTATTGTGGCAGTTGAAAAGATGGAAAAAGCAGCTTTTGAGGAAAAGAAAGTTGGTTCTTTGCACGATCAATATCCATATTTTGTCGGTGTGGGTTTAGCATTTTTGATAGGGGCATGGTTATTATGAATTTTTTTTTGATACTACTTTTTTGCATAAATAGCGTTACTTGCGCCCTCGCTTATTTTGAAGAATATAACGCGTGCCATGCTTATAAGAATGGCGATAACGCGTGTGCACAAAAATTATATGATGAACTTCTCACGCGTCGACCCGATAATGCGAGTGCTGCTTATAATTGTGGAAAGATTGCGCTCAAAGAAAAAGAATTTGAAAAAGCAGAAGCATATTTTAATCATGTTACGAAGAATGCTGCAGCGCCGAATGCGTTGCGAGAACAAGCATGGTACGATGCCGGCTTGAGCTTTGTGCATCGGGAATTATGGCAAGATGCGCTCAATAGTTTCCAAGAAGTGCTCAAGATAAATCCTGATAATGAATATGCAAAAAAAATGATTGAGCAGATTCAAAAAAAATTGGATGAGCAGAAACAACAAGAAGAGCAACAAAAGAACGATGAACAATCTTGCGATGATGAAAAAAAAGATAATAACGACGATTCTCAAAAAAATGATCAGAATGATTCTCAATCAGATGAACATGAAAAAAATGATGATCAGAAAGATTCTGAAGAGCAAAAATCGGACGAGCAATCACAAAATTCGGATAACCGTGATCCTAACGATCAATCTTCAGAAAATGCTCCTCAACAGGATCAACATGAACGCAATAACAATCAAAACAATCCCCAGCCTCAACAGAATAAACAAGAAGAACAACAGCAACAATCTGAACAACCTAAGCCGCAGCAATCAGAAAGACAAGAATCGGCAGCTGATGATCAGCATGGTAAAAATGCATCTTCAAAACCTCAGCAAGCTCAAGAGCAGAAAGAATTGCCAGACGCAAAAAAAGCTGGTACTTATGGAAATCAAAAACCACAAGATAAAGAATCAAAATTACTTGAATTAGTTGAACAACATGATGCTCAAGCTTCTAAAGCATTATTCAAACGACAAATTCAACAACAGATGCCGAGTTACTATGGTCAGAAAAATTGGTAATTTTTTTGTTTTCTTCTTTTTAGTTTTTCTTCATACGCTTTATGGAGAAAATGGCATTAAGCTGATCATTACTGATATGAATGGCAAAGTTGTGCACGAGTTAAAACGGGGCGCGCCATATCTATTTGAAGTGAGAGCAGATGGCGATCATAAGATGCATGATGTCGTGATCCCGGGCCTAAAAAATATATATCATGAATTTCGTGGCGCTAGTCGTATTACCATGATGTCAAAGGTGACAACGCAACATACCTATCTTATTAGATCGAACTCAGTCGGTACCTTTGAACTCGGTCCTGCAAAAATAAAAGGAAGTCATGGCCATGAATTGCGCTCTGATATTCTTTCATTCAAAGTTAGTGAAGATCAACAACAAGAAGTGATTTTGGAGTTATTATCGTCTGGCGCATCCATAGTGCCAGGAGAAAAATGCACACTTACGATTCGTCTCAATACACGTGTGCCGACTGAATTAATAAGCTTGGAACATCCAAACCTTGATCCAACTATTGGTACTCTTTCGCCATTACAACAGATACAACGAGGTAGCACAACAATACATAACGTAAGTTATGAGTTTGCTGAATGGCAAACGGAATTGACGGCAAAAAAACCTGGAAGATTAACCATGCCCCCATTTAAAGCAATCTGCAAGACTTTGCAAAAAAATGGAAACAGATCACATGATCTTTTTACTGCCATTATGAATCGCTTCACGATGCATTCCAATCCACAACATTATGTATCAAATGATCTTACCATTTTCGTTGATAGCTTACCTTTCTGTGATAGGGATGTTCATGGCATGGGCGTGTTTAGCGATTTTCGTGCAGCATTACAACATGAAAAAGCGCACGTCGGCGAAGGAATTGTTTTGACCTTATCGGTCTTATGTAAAACACATCCTGATGAACTAAAGGCGCCAAAATTAAAATTACCCGAAGGATTAAAATATTATGAATCTAAGACGATCTTTGAAGAAGGTAATGCGCAGTTTCCCTACAAAATTTTGTTTGAATATATTGTGCAAGGGATGAAGGAAGGTGTTTACGAAATTCCACCTAATTTTTTTACTTTTTTTAATACTGCTACGCGCTGTTATGAAACGTTAGAAACCAACCCCATTTTTTTAAATATTTTACCGCCTTACGTTGCACGAACTCAACAAAACAATGAAATGATGCATGATGGAACACTGCACGATGGAGATGATATTCATCCTATTAGAGAAACTGGTTCATGGATCTTTCAAAGAGAACGCGCGTTATCATGGTATTGGTTTTTTATTTTCATATTTTTACCTTTTATCTATTGCTGCTATGTGTTTGGTATACAGTATTATTATGACTATCAAAAAACTCACCGAATGTTTCTTGATAGAAAATATGCGTTTGCCATAGCAAAAAAAAGATTACGAACGAGCGTGGATGATCGAGCGCCACAGAGCATGTATGATATTTTTATGCATTTATTTGCCGCGCGTTTTGGGTTATCTCAAACGGAATTGAGTGCAGAAGGCATAGAACGATTGTTACGAGAAAAAGGATTCTCTAAAGAGGCGCTTGAACAATGGCATCGATTTTTTTATGCCATTCAAGAATGTGCATTTCTCAAAAAACATACAATGCCGCAGGAGCAGGAGCTCGTAAAAAGAGCACAGGTTTGGTTAAAACAATTGGAAGAAAAAATATGAGCACCTTTGTTCATGCATTCAAAAAAATGCTCAGTTGCGTATGCCTATTTCTGTGTTGCCTATCGTTGCGTGCTGAAAATTTTGAAGAAATATTTTTAAGGGCAAATCAAGCATACCATCAAAAAGAGTTTCAGAGAGCGTTATCATTGTATGATGTTATCTGCCCAAAAAGTTGTATCGTTTATTATAATATGGGTAATTGTTGGTATCGGCTTGGTAATCACTTCGAAGCATTATTGTGTTGGCGCAAAGCTGAACACAATGCCCCTTATGCATTGCGAACATCGCTAGAACATAACTGTGCTAAGGCATTACAGCATTTGGGTTTACCGGAAGAAAAAGAGAATAAATTTGTACAGAACTTTTGTAGGTGGCTTACTTCGTATTCAGTTGGCATGCTGCAATTCCTGTTTTTGCTCTTTTGGATTATACTTATAGCAGCTCTCTGTTATAGGCGTTTGGCATCTAAAAAAATATGGCTCATACTTTTATTAGCACCAAATTGTGTAATAGGCCTTGGTCTATCGTTAAGGGTATGGCTGCAATCGCAGGAGCGAGGGATTATAAAAGAAGATCAAACATTTTTATGTGCGGGTACTAATATGAATTTTAGCAAGCGTGGTGTGCTTAACAAAGGACAAGAGATAGCCGTGCTTGAATCAAAAGATGAGTGGTGCAAAGTACGTAATGCGCAGCAATCAGGATGGATCAAAAAGAATTCGTTAGAATTAATTCATTGTTAAATGCAGGATTGAAACAATTAAACACAGTTTATATACCATAAGTACAATTTTTTTTGTAATTATGTGTTCGGTAATGCTTATTACAACGGGTTTGCTCATTGCTGAATATCAATTTTTTAAAGAACAATCTCGGCGCATGCTTATTCTGCAAGATGAGTATCAACTCTATATTCAGGTATTTAAAGAAACATGCCTGAATAAAAAAAAAACTCATTAAATGAGCAATGTAGCATACACGAAGATGATGCGTCTAAGCCACGATTTAATGTCGTTAATCGTGATATGGATTATTTAAAAATTGCTGCTCAAAATTTTGGTAAGGAACATAATCTTACCTCAATTGTATGTGATGTGTATGATTCTTATGACGGCCATGTAAAAATTTCACGAGAGCCTTCGAGGCATAGAAGAATTCAGCGTAGATCAAAACAATATGTACCAGATCGCTATAGTTTGGCACAATACCGTTCCTTTACACTCAGTTGGCCTATAGATCGATCGCAATTTTGGTTAAGCTCGAAATTTGGCCCTCGCAAAAAAAAGAACGATAAAGCATGGGGATTCCATTACGGCATTGATCTTGCAGCGCTCAAAGGCACGGCTGTCCATGCTGCAGCCAAAGGGATTGTCGTTGAAACTTCATCCACGCAAAAAGGATATGGAAATTCAGTCGTGATTGAGCACAATGAACGGTTTAAAACGCGATACGCTCATTTAGAACGTATGATCGTCTGTAAAGGGCAACGGGTTACAAATGGACAATTAATCGGCTATGTTGGTGATACAGGATCTGTTCATGGAAAAAATGCCTGGCATTTACATTTTGAAGTTATCGAACATGGCAAACGCATCAATCCATTGCGCAATTTAAGCTAATAATATTAAGAATTAAGAAGCAATTCCAAAACGAAAGACAAAAGTTATGACATTAGTTCAAAAGTATCTACATTGGCGTAAAAGGCCTAACAAATCAATTATCGCTGAATATGTTGAAACGTTAATTATCATCGTGCCGATAGCATTTCTGATTAGAACGTTTGGGTATGGTCTTTATAAAGTTCCCACCGGTTCAATGGAAACAACGATATTAGTTGGTGAAGGTTTTTTTTCTGATAAATTTACGCCATTATTTTTCCCTATAAAACATGGTGACATTATTGCATTAAACGATCCAACGTTTGCATATTCAGATAATTATTGGAAGGAATTATTCGAACATTATGTATGGGGACCAACCAATTGGACTAAACGCGTTATCGGTGTTCCTGGAGATCATATTGAAGGTAAGATTGAGGATGGGGTTCCGGTAGTGTATCGCAATGGCCAAAAATTGGATGAACCATACCTGAACAAGTATCCTTTGATTACCGTAGTTAAAGATAGTCGTATCCAATCACCACGTTCATACGATCCATCACGGCCTTATAATGATCAACCATTTTATAATTTTACTGACTATGAAGCATTGCTTGGAAAACGATGGGCAGAAATGCACGGTCAAGAATGGCTTTTAATGCCGGGAACGCCCTCGTTTGATCATCATGGGAGAAATGTTGATATCTATGACGTACGTTTGGGGCCAAATCAATATTGGTGTATGGGCGACAATCGTCTCGGTAGCAAAGATTCTCGTTTTCTAGGACCATTCGATGGAAAATTAATTCATGGAAAAATTGTTTTTAGAATATGGTCAATTGATAGTTCTGAGTCGTGGCTTATTTTTGATTTATTAAAGCATCCCATCGATTTTTGGAAAAGAATTCGTTGGGGTAGATTTTTACAGGTTGTTAGATAATCATATATCATTTTAGTTTCGTTATTTAAAGAAAGAAAACCAAAAATGATTCACACGTTCCAAAGATTACATGCATGGTATAAGCGTCCTAATAAATCAAAACTAGAACAGTATATTGAATCTATCATTATTATTCTGCCGCTTGCTTTCTTAATTCGTACGTATATCTATGGACTTTATCAAGTGCCAACTGGTTCAATGGAAACAACAATGCTTGTTGGTGAAGGGTTTTTTGCAGATAAATTTTCTTATCTTTTTAGACCGATTAAACATGGTGATATAGTAACATTCAATGATCCAAATTTTGATTACTCGGACAATTATTTTGTTAATCTTTTTCAAAATAATGTTTGGGGACCAGCTAATTGGACAAAGCGCATAATTGGGGTTCCTGGCGATTACATTCAAGGCAAAATTGAGAATGGTATTCCGGTTTTATATCGTAATGGTGAGAAATTAGATGAACCATATCTTAATAAATTTCCCCTTTTAAGTGTGTTTTATGGTAATTGTTTGTTGACCGTGTCATATGATCAAAGTTATTCGTATGAAGATCAGCCATTTTATAGAATGTCTTCTGCTGATGTGCAACTTGGAAAACGATGGGCAGAAACCTATAAACAAGATATAATGCGCTTTCCGCGTACGCCAGCATTTGATCAGCATGGCAGAAATGTTGATGAATTTGATATTCATCTTGGGCCTGATCAATATTGGGCAATGGGTGATAATCGATTGGGAAGCCTTGATTCACGCTTTTGGGGACCTCTTGCTAGAAAATTAATTCATGGAAAAATTATTCTACGAATATGGTCAGTTGATACGCATGCATCGTGGATGATACTAGATTTCATAAAACATCCTATTGATTTTTGGAGGCATGTTCGCTGGCGTAGATGTTTGCATTGGATGTATTGAACTATGGATAACAAAGAAGCAATAATTTCAATTGTTCGAAAACATTTACCAAATTGCAAAATATATTTGTTTGGGTCCCGAGCTCGAAAGACAAATAAAGAAGGCGCAGATTTTGATATTGCTCTTGATGATGGGGTTCCCGTACCTAAAAAAAAATTATTTGCAATCATGAGTGATATAGAAGATTCATTACTGCCAGTATTTGTTGATGTTGTTGATCTGCATATGATATCACCAACTTTGAAACAACAAATTAAAAAAGATGGGATACTATGGGTATAATATTAGAAAAATATCAAACCCTTGAACGGGCAATTAAGAGTTTCGAAGATAGCATTGCTATTTATGAAAATCTTGCGAGATTACAAAAACATAAAAATGATAAAGAAATGATGTATGGCATTGATTTTGAAGAAATTTTTTTAGGGATGCGTGACTCGGTTATTCAACGGTTTGAATATTCGACAGATCTTCTTTGGAAATACCTAAAAATATATCTTGAAGAAGTGCAAGGACTGACTTTAGAGGTAAATAGCCCAAAAAATATTATTCGCCTGTGTGCTAAAATTGGATTGTTACATGAGTCAGAAAGTACTCTTGCGCAAGAAATGATAGAGCAGAGAAATCTTACCTCGCATATCTATAGAGAAGAAATTGCTCAAATGCTTATGCGTGAAGTAAGATCTTATGCAAAACTTTTAGAAACGATTTTAGAAAAATGTTTTCCAAAAAAAGGAGTATGATGCGTATTAGGAGAAAATAATAGTGAAAGTATAGTTAAGAATATCAAACTGCTTAAAACGAAAGAAAGGTATGAAAATAACACAAACTTTTGCTCGAATAACTGTTTTGTTAGCAGCAATTGTACTTCTCCCATCGTGTGGTTGGGATTCAGGATCAAAACCATCATTTGTGCTTGTGAATGTTTTGGATAAGGAATTCTATGATGATTGTCACATTAAAGGTTCCATTAACGTTCCTTTTGAAAATCTTGAATCATATGCATTAGCACATTTTGATAAAGACAACACGGAAATAGTTGTGCATTGTACCAATTACAAATGTACAGCAAGTGGCGCTTCATGGCAGATGCTACATAATTTAGGATTCAAAAAAGTATATGCGTATGAAGGAGGTACTGCTGAAGCAAAACAAGCAGGCTTGCCTGTAGCAGGACCATGTAAACAAGCATATTTAAATGATTATGCAAAACCTGCATCTATGCAAGAAGCTTCAGGAAGTAACGCAGTAGTAACAATAAGCGCGGAAGCATTAGCGAAAAAATTATAAGAATTTGCGATTGCCAAGTAAAACTGCTATATTTTATCACTAAAGATTAAGGCGGCATAGCCAAGGGGTAAGGCAAGGGTCTGCAAAACCCTGATCCCCGGTTCAAATCCGGGTGCCGCCTCCAGATGCAGCAGACAAGTTGAAAGAAGAAAAGCGCCGAGGTGGCGGAATTGGTAGACGCAAAGGACTTAAAATCCTTCGGAGGTTTCTCCGTGCCGGTTCGAGTCCGGCTCTCGGCACCATTTTTTTTTACATCAAAATAAAACTTGACAAACACAATTCTTCTATACTAATGTACAACTTGGTAATTTAGTCTGATGTATTTGATGGTAAGAACAGCTAATCAAACAAAGGAATATTTTATGAATAAAGCGATGTTAGTTGAACGCATGGCGAAAATGTCAAAAGAGTCAAAAGCAGTAACCAAACGATGCTTAGAGGCTTTCATTAATGTTGTTGGTGAAGAATTGAAAAAGAAGAGACAAGTTGCTCTCACCGGATTCGGTACTTTTTCAGTTATGAAAAGAAAACCACGTGTTGGTGTTAACCCAGCAACAGGCAAAAAAATGCAAATCCCTGGCAAAAATGTTCCTAAATTTAAGCCAGGCAAAGCTCTCAAGGGCATGGTTGCAAAATAACTTTTTTTTGTAAGAGCTTTAAAAAAAGAGAAATATTTTCCAAAAAATATTTCTCTTTTTTTTTAATTATTCTTGCGGTTTTAGTGCCACTCAGATTATACTGAAAGCCACTCATAGTATTACATTTGAAAAAAGGCTTTTATTATATGTTTAGCAAAACTAATAATATACAACAAACAAGTTGGATCGATCATCTTAAATCCACCTTTGATTTTGATAACTTCATCAGCTCATTTGATTTATCCTTTAATGGCGTGATGCGGCTCATGGTATATTTAAGTGGCGGATTTTTTGCTGGATTCTTTTTCAAAAAAACTATGCGCTATCTGGTATTGAGCATCGTAATCTCTGTGGCGAGTCTTTACCTACTTAATGAGTTTCATATTGTTGCCGTTGATATAGTAAAATTAAAAGCACTCGTTGGCATTAAAGAATCAGATACATTCCAAACAATTCTTAGCAATGCTGTTGAATGGATGAAAAATAATATACCCATCGTTTTGAGTGTCGCTGCGGGCTTTATAATCGGTTATAAGGTTGGATAGGGAACGTGCATGAGAAAAGGTGAGAAGTTTATCAATGATCTGTGCGCTATTTTAGAAAAAAATGGTGCTTTTACCCAGCAAGAATCTAAAGATTCAAAAAAACTGTTCGCGCAAGAATCTGAGGATGAGTTCGATAATTTCTTGTTGCAAGAAGGACTTGTTGCGAAGCAAAATTTACTTAAAGCATTGAGCCAGTATTATCATGTGCCTCCATTTGATGTTATTGGCCATTTTTTTGATCATGATTTGGTGATCAAATTTCCGCGTGATTTTCTTATGCGCAATGAAATTATCCCGTTGCAAGAGATTAATGACAATATGCTGTATGTTGTTGCAGCAAATCCTGCTGATGAAAATCTTTTGCCAGCAATAGGTAATTACATGTCATCTGATATTCAATTTTTAGTCGGTATTGGTGAAGATATACAAGAAGCTGTTGATGAATTTTATGATGCTTCAATTGAAGTTACCGATAATTTTGATTATATGGATGAGGAAGAGGAAAATGAGAAGCGTGCGCTCAATGAAGAAAAGCACGAACTTGATAATGAAGAAGAATAATCTATGTTAGAGCGACAACGACAATCTCTTGTAGCCTTATCGGTTGTTGATCTTGTTAATGATATTTTGGTCAAAGCGTTAGAACGTAACGCATCTGACATCCATTTAGAATCTCATCATACTGGTGCGCGCGTGCGTTATAGAATTGATGGTACGTTGTACGATCAACAGCCCATAGAGGCCATGCATGCCGCGCAGGTAATCTCTCGTATTAAAATTCTTGCTCATAATAATATTGCTGAAAAACGAGTGCCTCAAGATGGCAAATTTCAAATGAAATGGGCGCACAAGATGGTTGATTTGCGCGTTTCAACATTTCCCTCGATTTATGGTGAAAAAATAGTTATCAGAATCCTTGATAGAACCAATTTATCTATTTCTTTAGAAAAGCTTGGTTTTCAGTCTGCGGTTTTTGAACGCTATTGTCATCTGATGCAACGCTCGCAGGGATTTTTTTTAGTAACGGGGCCAACCGGATCAGGTAAAACAACCACCTTATATGCAACCTTATTTGCGTTGCACTCGTCTGAAAAAAATATAATCACGTTAGAAGATCCGGTGGAATATAATATTGATGGTATTACACAAGGCCAAATTCATCCTGAAGCTGGTTTTACTTTTGAGCGTGGTATTCGCGCATTGCTGCGTCAGGATCCAGATATTGCCATGATCGGTGAAATTCGTGATAAACAAACAGCGCGTATTGCTATTGAAGCATCATTAACGGGCCATTTAGTGCTCAGTACGCTTCACACTAATGATGCTGCCTCAACGGTTATGCGTTTGATGGATATGGCGATAGAGCCATTCTTAATTAACACGTCGCTAACGGGTGTTCTTGCACAACGGTTAGTGAGAAAAATTTGTACCAATTGTCGCATAGAAATTGAGCCAACCGATCAACACAATAAACTGCTTGAGCGCCTCAATGTTTCCATGAAAAAAATATTTAAAGGCGCAGGCTGCGCTGACTGTTTCAATTTAGGATATAAAGGGCGCATAGGAATTTTTGAACTCTTAGTTGTGACCAACTCATTACGTGCTCTAATCGTTAGTAACCCTCATTTTGAGGCTATTCAACAGCAAGCCCTCACTGACGGCATGAGTCCCTTGATTGTTGACGCGCGCGAAAAATTGCAAACGGGCGTTGTTAGCTTAGAAGAAGTCGCACGCGTTCTGTGCTAATTTTGCAAACACAGTCTAAAAAACGTATACTAACTCTTGTTTTTTTGCATGCAGATTTGCATTAAATAATCCAGCTAAGTTTTTTGTATGTTAAAAGTTATACAAATAGGTTTCTCCATGAAAAAAATATCTATAAGCTTATTGTGCTTGATGTTTCTTAATAGTATGAGTGGTATGAGCGCAAAAATGGAGCAACCATTTTCTGATAAAATTAATGAACATGATGCAAAAGTTGTAGTGCCTCCTAAAAAAACTGCAACAACATTATTTGATTCTTATCAAAGGGGGAATATTGAAGAAGTTGCAAAAGAATTTGCAGATCATGGCAACGCACTTGGTAAGATGAGCGAAATCAAAGATGAGTCAGTTGCGCGAGAAGATTGGACTACTGCACAGCAGGCACTTCGTGATGAAAAACTGCTAAAAGGTGCTGTAGCTGGCGAAAAAAAAGAACATATGACGGCTCAATGGCTCGATCACGGCATTTGGGCTGCCGCGGGATTTGGAAGTGCGGTAGTAGGCCTTGCCTTATTTTATCTTTGCCAAAAACCTGATACTGCGGCGCTTATTGTAGGTCTGACTAACGCTATCCGGGATTTGCGTCACGAACCAACGTCAAATGGTAAGTAAAAACTGATGCTCGTAATTAAAAACCTTTCCGTTTTCCGAGAAAATAATCAAATTCTTGCAGGTATTAATCTTTCTCTTGCACGCGGCTCGGTGCATGTTTTAATGGGGCCGAATGGCTCAGGAAAAAGTTCACTTGCGCACGCACTTATGGGCGACCCTCGTTACGCTAGTACGAGTGGCACAATCTCCCTCGACGAGCGCGATATTACAACGCTCGCTCCTCATGAACGCGCGCGTGCAGGATTATTTTTAGCATTTCAATATCCCTATGAATTGCCGGGTGTTTCAGTGTTCACGTGTTTGAAAGAAGCGTACGCATTGCAAACCAAGCAAAATATTTCCGTTCATGAATTTCAAAAACTCCTATTGGCTATTTTCGATATGTTGCAGATTGATCATTCTTTTGCCAATCGAAATCTTAATGAAGGGTTTTCTGGTGGCGAAAAAAAACGTTTTGAACTTGTGCAAATGATGCTTTTGAAGCCGAAAGTTGCCATTCTTGATGAAATTGATTCTGGTCTTGATGTTGATGCACTTAACCGTGTTTCACACGGTATTCAAATTGCTCGAGAACAAAATCCTACGATGGCTTTTCTCGTTATTACGCATTATCAGCGATTATTGAACTATATTGTGCCTGATGTTGTTCATATGTTGCAGAATGGCACCATCGTGGAGACTGGTGATAAAATGTTGGCATTCAAAATCGATCAACAAGGATATTCAGTTTCACATGCTCGCACATGATCCTCACGTAAATCATTATAAATCTCCAAAGGGGCTCAACGCCGACATAGTAAAAAATGTTTCTGCACAAAAAAATGAACCTGAATGGATGCTTGCATTCCGATTAAAAGCATTGGAAATTTTTGAACAAAAGCCAATGCCAACGTGGGGAGCAGATCTTTCTGCACTCGCGACTAATGATATTTACTACTACATAAAGCCGCTCGAAAAGCAGCATACTTCATGGCAAACGATGCCGAAAAAAATCAAAGATACTTTTGATGCACTTGGCGTGCCGCAGGCAGAGCAACAATTTTTGGCCGGTGTTGGCGCGCAGTTCGATTCTGAAGTTATTTATAAAAATCTAAAAAAAGAGTGGCATGAAAAAGGTGTCATCTTTTGTGATATGTCACAAGGCTTGCGCGATCATCCAGAGCTTTTTAAAAACTATTTTGCTACCGTCATTCCAGCGCATGATAATAAATTTGCTGCCTTGAATTCAGCCGTGTGGAGCGGTGGCAGTTTTGTGTATATTCCTCAAGGTGTGCAGGTGACGATGCCGTTACAAGCATATTTTAGAATTAATTCTGAAACGATGGGGCAGTTTGAACGTACGCTCATTATCGCAGATAAAGGAAGTTCGGTACATTATGTTGAAGGATGCAGTGCGCCCGTGTATGCAAGAAACTCATTGCATAGCGCTGTGGTAGAAATTATTGCACTCGAAGGCGCAAACGTACGCTATACAACCATCCAGAATTGGTCTTCAGATGTTTATAATTTGGTAACAAAACGCGCGCTTGCGTATAAGAACGCGCGCGTTAGTTGGATCGATGGTAACTTTGGCAGTAAAGTGACTATGAAATATCCCGCGATCATTTTAAAAGAAGAGGGTGCACACGGTGAAATAGTTTCTATTGCACTCGCTGGCGCGCGTCAGCATCAAGATTCTGGCGGAAAAATTATTCATGCCGCTTCAAACACGCGTTCAACTATTGTTGCAAAATCAATCAGCAAAGAGGGGGGCAGATCAAGTTATCGTGGGTTAGTAAAAGTATTATCGGGGCTTAGCAATGTAAAATGCAACGTGCAATGCGATGCATTGCTCCTTGATGCTCAGTCGCGTACCGATACCTATCCGACCATGGATATTCGCTCGCAGATGGTCGATATGTGCCATGAAGCTTCTGTGAACAAAATAAGTGAAGAACAACTTTTTTATCTTATGAGCCGAGGTTTTACCCAAGCGCAGGCGCAAGCAATGATTGTGAACGGTTTTATTGATAGTTTTGTGCAACAGCTGCCGATGGAATATGCCGTTGAAATTAACCGTTTAATTTCATTGGAAATGGAAGGATCAATCGGCTAATTTACTCAAATTCGATAAGTGATTATGCAGTAGGAAATGTATATTGCAAACAAAATCGTCATTGCGAGCCACGTAGGTGGCGTGGCAATCCAGATAATAAAATTAATTCATTTTTAAGGATGTATTGAAGTCTGGATCCCCACGGCTAAAGCCTCGGGATGACACCGTGCTTATTGCAAGTTTTATCGAATTCGCGTTAATTTTTACTGTTGGTAATGTTCGTGATTGTGCTTGATGATATTTTGTAAATGTCTTGAACTTGGTTTTAATTTTCGCGGTAATGATGAGTGCTTAAAATCGACTTCATATAAACCGTGTTTGCTGCAGTTTCCTTTACCCCAACTATAACAATCCGTTAAAGTCCACCATAAATAACCGATAATCTCAGTGCCCTCATCAATCAATTTTTTTAATACGTAAAGATGGCGATCAATATACAGTTTTCGGTGTTCGGCATTATCAGTTGCAAAACCGTTTTCTGTGATAAAAATTGCTTTATGGGGGAAATATTCAGTAACTTTTTTTAATGCCTGATAAAAACCTTCAGCATAAACAGCTTTTGCTTTCTTTCCTTCAACAGGATCGGCGGTAATTGTGTTGGGTCTATTTCTTTCTTTGAACCATCCAAGAAGGGTATGGCTATAATAATTTACACCAATGAAATCGAGTTTATTGCATGCTTTCGGATTTTCTGTGTTCTTATATAACCACTTAAACTTTCCGGTAGAAAGATATTCAAGCGTAACAGTATTAACTAAATGATTGAAAACACTGGAAACAAATTTATCGAATGGATTCCAGGGGTTGAAAGGTTGTATGGGAACAAATGCATGAGCGAGACTTATTTGTATACTGTTATCACGCGATTTGAATTCGTCATAGATTTTGCAATGAGCATCGAGCATATTTTTTAATACTTCACCACAGAGCCCCACAGCAAATCTTTTGTTAGGTGGGTATCTACCATCAATATAGGCACCTGCGGCATAGCCTGCAGGCTCATTGAACGTAAGCCATAATTTCGTTTTTTCAAGTAGCCCAGCCTTTTTGAATGCTTCAAAAACATACGTTGCAAAGCGCACAAAATGCTCGATATTCTCCGCTTTTTCAAAAGCACCGAGTTCATCAAACCACAATGGCCATGAGTGGTGGAATAATGTCGGCATAGGCTCTAATTCGGCATCAATCATATCTTGTACGTATTCTATGTAATGTTGCATCGCAAGTGTATCAAAATGACCTTTGAAATGTGGTTGAATTTTGCTCCATTCAATAGAGAAACGATGTGTGTTAAGGCCAAATTCATGCGCTAACATAAAATCTTTTTGGTATATTTCTTTTTTCCAATGGCCTGCGGCATGTCCCATATGTTTTTCTACAGGGATATTTTTTTCTTGTTGGTATTTTGTCCAGTTATTTTGTACATCGCCCCACCATGTTTTTGTCCCGGCAACCTGTAAACAGGAATTTGCAGAACCCCATTTAAAGTCTTTAGGGAAGATCAGGTCTCCAATGATAATTTCATCCCAGTTCCAACGATCTTCATAATCATTAGTGGCATACCAATAACCACCCAGTGCAGCTCCTATAGATAGAGTTGCTATGGTATAAGGGTTCTTTTCAGCACGGTGTATTAACCAAGAAATCGATGATTTTTGAATACCATCACTATGCATACTTTGTAGGGGTAGAGTTACGAAAAATAGGGGGGCAAAAAGGACAAGGAATTTTTTCATAAAGACCTTTTTTAGAGGTATAACCAACATTTATATCTATCTTATCATATATTAGTAATTTATCAATAAAGTACCGGCAAAACCCATGTAAAAATTACAAATAAATAATTTATGTGGGAATGGAGAAGGATCCGCTTTAGGAATAACAGCCTAGACAGCAAGTTATTCCTACTTAATCAATACGACAAATAGAAACTTTTATGAAAAATTTCTGACCCAAAATAATCACTTATCATTGAGAAGACCATCAAAATATGTCAAAAGGATAGAATTTTTGAATTTCGTAGATTCCTGTAGATAAATTTTAAGTTTTTCTTGTTCATCGGGTGATAATTTTTTGAAAGTTTCCGTGGCTAGAAATTTTTTAATGCGATCACAAAATTCAGGCATAGTGCTTTCTGAGCTGAGAACTGTTTCTAAAGCCTTTTGACAAAGCCCATATTCTAATGAAGGGTTCAATGAAATTACTTTATTGCTGATAGCGATCTCATCCTTGTTCAACCAAATAAAAGGTGTTGAATTTGTCTTCCATTCGTATTCAAAGGCAAACGCTGGGCTAACATCTGATGTTATTGTTAACTTTCTTGCCTTGCTGTACGATGTGCCATTACTGCGAAATTGTTTTATATAGCGCAGCAATGATTGTGCATGTTTATTATACATCTGCACAAATGAATCATTAGTTTGATTAAATGAAGCAACGGTCTTGGTAGGATTTTGTTGCCGAGTTCTTTTAACAATATTCCAGTCTCCATTATTATTTTTTTCCCAGCACGTTGTGTGGTTTGCCTGGCGTGATGCGTACGTATGAGTTAAAACTTTTGTTCCATCAGATGATGGTTGAATATTAATTATTGGCCAATCATGTTTATCGCGAAGAATATTTTTTAATTGCCAGCCATTAAGATTGAATTCCCATAATGTTAAAATCCCCTCTTTGGGATGTTTATGACATTCGCTTGCATTTAAGCCGAGTAATAATTGTGGTCGTTCATTAGGGTTAAGAGGTAAAAAAGCGATTGAAGATATAGAGGTACAAAAATCTTTATGTTTAAGTGCACCGGATTTTTTGAAATGATAATATTTATCAGGGTTTTGCAAATAGCTGCGCCCGGGTCGAGCATTATATATAGAAGCTTCTAATGTATCAATAAAAAGCGGCAAATCTATTTCGTGTTCATTTTTTTGCCATTCCTGTGTGTCTTCTTTTAATTGCCAGAAAACAACTTTCTGATTTTTAAGGCCAAGGGCTAAAAGCTGACGATCAGAAGATAAGGAGGTATCGATAATCTGATCATTTGGATTTATATTTGCGATTGGTTTCCATTCATTATTTTCAAAAACATTGAGTATGCAGCAAATATTGCTGTTATGATCATCTTCTAAATAAGAAAGATAGGTGCCCCCTAAAAACTTAAATTTATCTCTTCCGTGATTTGGTCTAGGTATATTAACGGTAAGTTTTTCTTCCCTGGCATCCAGAATAGTATGACAATGGTTACTGAATATTATTTTTTGTCCTAAAATTGGACATGCATCCATTAAATAGGTTTCGGGCGTTTCGCCAAAATAAGGATATGCCTGTGCGTAAAGAACTTTATCTTGCACCAACGCTGCACATTCATTACCAATTCTTGAAGGAAGAGTGTTCAGTTGCTCGAGCGTTTCATCAATATTATCTTCATCAACTTTTTCAGGCATCACTTTTTTAAATGCCGCTTTTGCTGCAATATGAACGAGTGATTTTGGATTGTGAGGATAGCTGAGTGATTTTAATTTGCGAGCTTTTTGTTGGACTGATGCTTCTTGTTCTTCCATGGCTTGCAAACAGCTTATTACAAAGAATAAGCAGAGTAATTTTTTAAACATATCTTTATAGTGCTTTCGGAATAAAGTTCATATTTTACTGACTATCGAAGGAAATTAATCAAGTATATCGCTAGGTAAGTGTCCAGTTTTTCTTTGAAATTTTTCGGACTCATGTATGTAATTTTTGAGCTGTCTTTGTTCATCGGGTGATAATTTTTTAAAAGCATTTGTGATAAGAAATGTTTTTATACGACTACCAAACTTACTACTTTCTGCTGATCTATTATAATCTTTCTTTAAAGTTCTTTTTTTCGACAGAAGTGTTTCTAGAGCTTTTTGGCAGAGCCCATATTCCAAAGAAGGATTTAATGAGAATACTTTATTCCCTATTGCAACTTCATTGTTGTTCAACCAAATAAAAGGTGTTGAATTTGCTTTCCAGTTATATTCGTAGACAAACGCTGGGCTAACATCTGATGTTATTGTTAACTTTCTTGCCTTACTATATGATGTCCCATCACTGCGAAATTGTTTTATATATTCTAAGTCTCGTTGCGCATGGTTACTATACATTTGTACAAATGTATTATTTGAATCATTAGTTGGATTAAATGAGGCAGCTATTTGAATAGGACTTTGTTGCCGGGTTCTTTTTGCAATGTACCATTCTTCATTATTATTTTTTTCCCAGCACGTTGTGTAATTGCAACAATTACGTGATGAGTGGGTATGCGTTAAAACTTTTGTTCCATCAGATGATGGTTGAATATTAATTATTGGCCAATCATGTTTATCGCGTAAAATTTCTTTCAAATACCATCCATTAAACGTAAGCTCCCACAATGTCAAAATACCCTCATTAGGATGTTTATGGCATTCAGTTGTATTCAAGCCCAGTAATAATTGTGGTCGTTCATTAGACTTAAGGGGTAAAAAAGCGATTGAGGTCATATACGTGCAAAAGTCTCGATGTTTAAGTTCATCAGATTTTTTGGAATGATAGTATTGATTTGGAGCTTTGAAATAACTGCGCCCAGATCGAGACTGATATACAGAAGCTTCTAATTGATCTTGGAAAAGTGATAAATCTATTTCATGTTCATTTTTTTGCCATTCTTGTGTGTCTTCGTTTAACTCCCAAAAAGCAACTTTTTGATTTTTAAGGCCAAGTGCTAAAAGTTGGCGATCGGGAGACAAGGAAATATCAATGATTTGATCATTGGGATTTATCTCAGCGGTTGATTTCCAGTTATTATCTTCAAAAACATTGAGTACACAGGTACTACTATCAAGATTTGTTCCTTCCAAGTACGAAAGATATTTGCCTCTTAAAAATTTAAAGTTATCTCTAATTAAGATTCCTTCTGCGCGTGAGTAAAATGCGGCTTCCTCGGTATTGTTATCTGAAGGGGAAGTAACACAAAAAGTTGTTCCCCAAGGATTGTATAAAACTTTTCGTTTTAAAATTGGGCATGCATCCATTAAATAGGTGTTATTTGTTTCACTAAAATAAGGATATGGTTGTTCATAAAGAACTCTATCTTGCACCATCTGCGCGCACTCTTGACCAATTCTTGAAGGAAGAGTATTCAGTTGCTCGAGTGTTCCATCAAGATTGTTTTCATTGACTTTTTCAGGCATAACTTTTTTAAATGCTGCTTTGGCTGCAATATGAACGAGCGACTTGGGATTGCGAGGATAGCTTAATGATTTTAGTTTGCGCGCTTTTTGTTGGACTGATGCTTCTTGTTGTTCCATGGCTTGCAAACAGCTTATTACAAAAAATAAGCAGAGTAATTTTTTAAACATATCGTTCCTGAAATTTTATTGCATTTAATTTTTTATTGTTATAACAACAACTTTTTCATATTGTATTGTTATTGTTCAGTATTGTAAATTAAAAAAATCTTTATACTTAAAAAATATCACTTTAATCGAAGGAAACGTGTGCAAAATAGATGGCGAACAGTGTTGCCTGAGCAGGTACAAAAACAAATACAGGCGTTCGAAGATATTTCGAATGGGGCGTCTGCCAGCATTATAGAAGACAAAGATTGCACGCGACATATGCAACTTGCTCAAAAAAATATCTTAATAATAAATGCCGAATCTGCCCCTGAGATTATGCTTGAACACTCGCAGCGCGATAATGAACTTATGGTGATTGTGCTTCCTGAAGTTAACGTACGCATTATAAGCTCATATAATGGTGCGTACGCTTCCTACACTTTTTTCTTAGCAACGAACGCGCGTCTCGATTTTTGCATGTCATTTGCTGCGCATGAAGGCGAGCGCCAGATAAAAATTAAATGCCACGCGTTCGGAGAGAATGCGCACGCTAATATACGAGGGGCATATGTAGCGCGAGGGTCGTCTAAGGTCACCTTAATTACTGAGCAACATCATGCAGCGTTTAATACGCACAGCGAGTTGCTGTTAAAAGGGTATGTTACTGATGAAGCTAAAAGTATTCACCGAGGGATGGTGGTTATTGAAAAGGATGCACAACGAGCGCATGCATCCCAATATAACAAAACATTGCTGGGCAGTATGCACGCGCAAGCGCAATCAACGCCGCAGCTAGAAATATTGGCTCATGATGTTCATTGCAAACATGGGACAGCACTCGGGCATATTGACGAGCAACAACTTTTGTATCTGCAAACGCGTGGATTTGATGAAAAACGCGCGCAACACCTCTTACTTGAAGCCTTCTTTTCTGAATTTGACCTGTCTTTATTGAATCTTAGCGAGTTTTAACCTTCTTTTAGAAATTAAAAGCATTGAAAAAAATCTGAAAGCGATTATACTTGAAATGTTTGTTTATCATTTCATTTTTAGGGGTTTTATGCTTACTATACAAAAAAAATTCAAAGCGGGCTTGTTGGCAATCGTTTTTGCTTGTGCGCTAGGACAATCATCAGTGCAAGCTGTTGTTGAGCCGCCAAATTATAAACCTGCACTTTGTTTGGCAGCAGCAGGAATAACGACTGCTGTGATAGGTGGTTTATTAAATCCTGAATATTTGCGCAATCTCACCGAAGAAAAAGCGATTGATGCCTGGATAGCGAAAAATAATTTAAATCAATATGGGGAACCAAAAGAGACATTATATTATGATAAAGTGAATGGTCCTTTAGCTAATCGCCAATCTCGCATTTCTTATATTAAAGCTAAACGCCTTGAAGAAGAAGATGAATCTTGGAAGAATGGTTTTGTAAGAATGCTTGATGCTGTTAATAATCTGGAATTAAAATCAACGGTGCTGTCATGTGCTGGTGTTTCTTTAACATTAATTTCACTTGTGGTTCTGGCCGTATTGGATGCACGTTACACAAATGCACGTTGGGCAGAAAAACTTGCACAATGGAAAGCTGAAGGCATTGAATTAGAAAAGAAATTAGTTACTGATGTGGCTGCCGCTGTACTTACAGGCATTAAAGCTCAAGCTGTACCTACTAATTAATAGGTCATTAAACTTTAAAAGTTACAAAAAAAAAGGTACCGATTCGGTACCTTTTTTTTTGTAACTTTTAATAAAAAAATTAAGCAGTTTCAAATATCGTCAGCTGATTTTAAAGCTTCTTGAACATCGTTTTGTAACGGTTGTTCTTGGAGAATTTCTTCTTCTGTTTTATTCATGGTGTTTAAATCTTTTAAGACATCATCAAGATTTACTTCTTGTGCTTGTTCTGTAGGTTCTTCTTCAACCGGTTTATTTTGTTCTGCTTCTTGCTGAATCATTTCAAAAAGAGCAACTGCTTCACGAGTTTTGTCTTCTTCCATCGCGCGTTTCATGTCAGCCATTTCTAAATATTCTTGTTCTTTTTGATGATACGCTTCAGCATGTTTGATATCTGCTTCCAGCTTATTTAAATCTGCTTGAATTTGCGTATTTAATTCTTGGACTTGTTCAGCAGCCTGCACTTGATAGCTTAATGCAGCGCAGCATAAAAGCCCCGTTAAAAAAATATAAAGATTTTTCATAATATTTCCTTCACCTAAATCTATTGGATAAATTAGTTTTTTGTAAAAAATATACTAGCTTTATTATCTTTAATTTTAGCAAAAAGCTGAATAAAAATCAATATTTGTCAAATAAATTTGTCTTGAAGCAAGAGAAAAATAGTTGATTTAGAATGCGATATTTTCTAAAGCAGCTTTATTTGGCTTACGAACACGTTCAGCAATCGTTTTTTCAGTGGCAGTATTTTTTTGCGTTAAAGGCTTAATTTTAACCGTTGCTGTTTGTGTTGTTGGTTTTCTAGATACAATACGCTTTTTGGGCTGCTGCGCAAAAAGAGATGACGAAGAAAGAATAACAATCGAAAGTATAAAAATTCTTGGCAAATGCATTAGAAACTCCTTTTATTAAAAACAAAGAAGCTAAGAGTTTTATTCTTAGCTTCAATTTTTTCTAGCACATTAACGTGGGTATTGTGTTCCTGAGATAGCGCGAATACCTTTGTGTTCTTGTTGCCAATTATTTGCATTTGGATTTTCTCCACGATGACCAAATCTTCTGGTTGTTGGGTTTTCACCTTCATGACCATATCTTTGCCCCGCTGGTCGGCCTGCTGGTCGTAAGTTTTGTGGCACTGTTGGGTTTTCGCCTCTATGGCCTATTTGTGCAACTGCTGGTGTTACGATAGCAAAACCAACAAGAACGAGTAAAGCATATAAGAACTTTTTCATGATTTTCTCCTTTTTAAATCAAGACTATTTTTGAGTCATTACCTCATATTCAGCATAGCAGGTCTAAAGCCAAAAAAGCAAGGTTTTAAAAGGGTTTTTTCAACCTGAGGGGGGGGGCAAAAGCCTCCTGGTTACCAGGAGGCTTTTTTAGGAAGATCTTTATCTAAAATCAATGAGTTCAACGTCAAAAACCAGATCAGAAAAAGGAGGAATAGAGCCAACTTCAGCAGCCCCATATGCTAGGCCTGAAGGTATGTAAATACGGCGGATTTCTCCCCTTCGCATGGTCATGACTCCTTCATCCCAGCCTCTGATAACTTTACCCATGCCAATGGGAAATTGGAATGGGGTTCCGTGTTTCTTGCTGCTATCGAATTGTTTGTCAAAACGAGGATTTTTTTGCTTGTCGGCAAGCCAGCCTGTGTAATGGACAATAACTTTTGAGCCGCGGATAGGTGTTGCTGAATTAGGATCACCTTCTTTGAGTATGGTATATGATAATCCTGAGGCAGTATGTACGGCGGTCATAGGTTTTTTGTTTTCTTCCGTTTGCATAGGGGTTTCTTCCATTTCAGATGCTTGTGAACTACTTGAAGGTTGCTGCAATGTAATCTGGTCAATTTCAGAATTTTCTACAGAACATTGTTCTTTGTCTGAACAACCTGTAGCAAGTAATAAGCTCGTTACAACAAAACTGCTTGCAACGCTTACTTTTAATGAACGTTTCATTATATATGCTCCTTTTAGCGTAATGGGATTAACCTAAAAATTTTTTGAAAAACCCTACGATGTTCGAATCAGAATCGGTAACATTGGTACCGATCAATTCAGAATATTTTGATAAAGTTTCTTTTGCTTCTTTTGTTAATTTTGTAGGTATATGACATTGTACCGTAATAATAAGATTGCCTGCTCCTTTACCGCGAAGATGAGCGAATCCTTTGCCAGGGATGACAATCTGATGATGTACCGGCGAGCCTTTTGGAATTTTGACTGTTTCTTTACTGCCATCAATGAGTTCCATTTCAACTTGAGAACCGAATACTAATTCAGGATAGGTAACCATAAGCGAACACGTTAAATCATCATCGATGCGTTTGAATTTTTTATCAGGAGTAACAATAATTCTGACAAATAAATCGCCAGCTTGGCCGCCAAAAACGCCATCATCACCTTTCCCTTGCACGCGCAATTCAGCATTGTTAAAAATACCTTTTGGGATCGTGATAGAGAATTTATCAAGTTTTTGGACGCGCGTTTGACCTTTGCACACGGTGCACGGTGTTGGAATGATAAAACCTTGGCCAGCACACGTTGGGCATGGTTGGCTAAATGCAAAAAAGCCTTGCCTATATTGTTGTTGTCCAGATCCATGGCATGTCGGACATACTTGAGTCGTTGTGCCTGGCTTTGCGCCTTTACCAGCGCACGTTTCGCAGATAACAAACCGATAATAACTAATATCTTTTTTAGTGCCTAAATACGATTCTTTTAGGGTGATAGTAATTTCTTTATTTAAATCATGGCCACGGCGTGCCGTTGGGCCTGTTGCTTTACTGCTTTTTCTTCGTCCGCCAGCACCCCCAAATAATGTTTCGAAAATATCACCGAAATTCTCGAAGATATCTTCCATATTCATTTCTTGGCCAAAGCCGCCCATGTTGCCCGTATCAGCAGTACCAAATTGATCATAACGTTTACGTTTTTCAGGATCAGATAAAATTTGATATGCTTCAGCAGCAGCTTTGAACTTTTCTTCAGCTTCTTTATTGCCCGGATTACGATCTGGGTGATATTTGAGAGCTAATTTTCGATAAGCGTTTTTAATTTCTTCTTGGGTAGCAGTTTTAGAAACGCCTAAAGTTTCATAAAAATCTTGTTTCATAATGATATGGAGTTACGAGAAAAAAGAGGTTTAAAGAATTAGATGCTGCAAGCAAGTATACCATCAAATAAAAAAAACGCCAAAACCATACTGATATAATCATAGTTGAGCCTATGTTACTTGGTGCTGTTGTGAAGGTTCTTCTGGGATAAATGCCGGCAACGCTTCCGAATATTTTTGGTAATCTTCCATGATCTTTTTATATCGTGTGCAATCTGCAGCGGTGTGTTTTATATCCCCTGGACGTGCAGGCGCAAAATAAATCCCTTCAGAAAAATGAGGAAATTCATGTTTCAATTTTTGAATAAGTTGTAGGACTGTAATACTATTTCCCGTTGCACAGTTGAGTGCAAGATCAGAAACAAAGGTGCTCGCAAGAATGCCTACCTTAAGATTCGTTTCCACCACTTGTCTGACCGGTACAAAATCGCGCGTTTGTAAGCCGTCACCATATACGGTAATTGGTTTATTAGCCGCCATGGCAGCCCTAAAATGTGCAATAACGGATGCATAAGAGGCAAAAGGGTCCTGGCGAGGGCCGTAGACATTAAAGTAACGTAAACTGATCGTTTTCAATCCAAAATTTTGCGTATATTGTTTACACATCATTTCACCGATGAGCTTTGAAAGCCCATAGGGTGAGGCGGGTTTGCATTGTGCTGTTTCGGTGCACAATCCTAATTGTTGTCCATAGACGGCCGATGATGATGAAAAAATAAATCGTTTAACGGCATTGATACGAGCTGCTTCAAGCAAGTTGGCAGTGCCATTAACATTCACGTGATGGGTGATAAAAGGAGTTTGCATTGATTCAGGTACTGATGTTTCAGCTGCGCAATGAAAAATTAATTCTTGATGACTTGTTGCTTCTTTGCATGTTTGGAAATCGGTTATATCGCCTTCAATAAGGGCAATTGATTCCTTGATGCCGGCTATATTTTCTCGTCGTCCTGTTTTGAAATTATCAAGAATGGTGACATAGGCACCAAGATGTACCAATGCCTCAGCAAGATGTGAGCCAATGAATCCTGCGCCGCCCGTAACCAAAACATTACAGCGATTATATGATGCTTTCATACTACCAATTCCTTTTTATATATATGCAATGAGCTCTTCAGCCATTTTTTTTCCATCAAGGACTGCTTCTTGCATGCTTGAATATTTCCAAGCGCCATATCGTCCTATTGAGTATATGTTATCAGAACGTAATGTTTCGTGAATTTTTGGTAGATTTTTTTCGCGCCAAAAATCATAAATTACATAGGCATGAGGAATTGATATAATTTTTTCAGTTATAATGTCGTGTGATGCCAATTTGAACAGCTTTTTTGTTGCATGTAATGCTGTGTCTAACGTTTTTTTAACCGTAGAAGAAGATTTTTTGATATGAGAAAATTCACCATACAATGAGCTGCATCCTTCTGGTGCCATTGAAGATGCAAAATTGTGCGGGAATCCAAGTCGATAAAAAGGATAGCTTGATTCAGGAAAATATATCCAATGCTTATCGGAAAGATCAGCGCGTGCGATGCCGAGATTGAAATTGATTACTGAGTTGCAAATAAGATGAGGGATGGCATTTTTGAGCGCTGTTGAAGATTTTTCTTGCAGGCTGCCAAGGAAATAATCGAGGGGCATCGTGTTAATTAAAATATCATACGGTTCAGATTCATTGTTGTGGAAAATTACCTGTTTTTTGGCAGCATCAATTATCTTAACAGCGTGATTAACGCGGATGGGGTTTTTTAATGCATGCGCAAGTTTCAGTACCCATGTTTGTATGCCGCCTTGTTTTGGATAATAAAAATGAGCATTATAGCCGATACCAATTTCTGATGAAGGATCCTTAAGCGCACCATGTATCATTTGTTGTAGTGAGGTGGAGGGAACAAATCTTCCCATCCAACTTGAGGTAAGTTTTTTTAAGTTGTAGGAACAGATTTTTTTTTGATAAGGAAAGAAAAAATGTTTTGCTAAGCCTTTCCCAAAATTCTCTAACACAAAATCATAAAATGCCTGTATTCTTTTTTTACTTTTTTTTCGTTTGACAAAACCTTCGATACATTCAGCTATCACCTCAGATGGCAATCCAAATAAATTTACTTGAAATGGATATTTCGTGTAACTTTCATGTGAATAAATATAAGAACGTCTTAAAATACTGTTTAGGGTATCGATACCGACAACATCGCGAATAAGTTGCTGAAAGCCAGGATCGCTTGCATGTAATAAGTGTCCGGTGTAATCGAAAGTGAAGCCGTCATGATAGATAGATCTGCATAATCCACCGATAGAATCATCTTTTTCAACCATGATGTAATCGAAGAAATTATGTTTTTCTAAATAATACGCGGTTGAAATACCTGTTAAGCCAGCCCCAATAATCACTACTTTCGCCATTGACTCCTCTCGCGTGCTTCATACCTATCAAATGTGGGTCTAGTTATAAAACGAAAGTTGTAAAAAGTCTAGAAGCTTAAAGTTTTAATTTTTTCGTAAATACGATGTAGGCGTGGGATAAATTCAAACAAAAAATGTCATTCCGAGGCGAAGCCGTGGGAATCCGGAACCTAAATAAATCCTTTAGAAAAACTCTTTTATTGTAACTTACGCAGTTATGCGGGCCTCATGTTACGCTTCTGGCTTTCTTAAATTGTTGCTAATTATATTGCGAAAATATAATATATTTGTTATAATTTTAAGGTGTTTTTTATTAAAAAAAGCGAGATTTAAATGAGCTGGAAAGTAGAATTTTATAGTACTAAGGTTGAAAAGGGTATTGATGAATGGCCAGTACATTTAAGGGCTAAGTTTTTAAAAGTAGCTGAACTTATTGAAAAAATGGGCCCTGATGAATTAGGAATGCCTCATATTAAGCCTTTAAAAAAAGGACTTTTTGAGTAGAGTAAAGGGGCCTGAAGGCATCGCTCGGGCTCCTTTTTGTACTATAAAAGGGAAAATTGTAATAGTACTGAGCGAATTTATAAAGAAAACACAAAAAACTCCGCCAAGGGAAATGGAAATAGCAATACGGCGCATGAAAGAGGTAAAAAATGAAGAATAAAAGACCAAGCTTTGCAGCATATAAAAAAAGAGCTTTAGAAAATAAAGAACTTAAAACTGCATATGACTTATTAGAACCAGAATTTGCATTACTTGAAAAGTTTATAAAGGCAAGAAAAAAAGCGCGTTATTCTCAATCAGAACTTGCTAAGCGCCTTCATCTTCAACAACCAGCTATCGCACGACTAGAAAAGGGTGGGTACACTACAACATCTGTTGGAAAACTCGCTCAAGTTGCTGATGCTTTGGGTTATTCGATGAAAATTTCTTTATCACCTAAAAAGACATCAGTAAATAAAACAAAATCTAAAAAAGTTTAACCTCAAATAACTTTAAACAACTGGGTAATTGTTTGCAAAGGCCGTAAAATTAAATTTTATAAAGGATATTTTATTTAACCTTATCTACCAAAGTTATAAGCAAATGGATTATGCGAGAGCAAATGCTTTACGCCAAATTCAAATGACATAATTTCTTTTTTAAAATGTTCGGGTAATGGCGGATAAGGGCCGCCTTCACGAATGCCGCGCATAACCATATCGTCAAGTTGTGCAACGCCACACGATTGCAACATGGCAGCATTAACAAGATTGCCTAATTTATCGAGCGTAACGCGTACGCCGGTTACGACAATATCTGCGGGTGGATTGTGCACTTGCACGCGTTCTTGACGTTGCCACGCGTTTTGCATATACCAAGCAATTTTTTGTAAATAACTTAAATATTTCATTTCTTCAAAATCAGGACGAATATTTTCATTACCTTTCCGCTCAAACCAATCGCTGCCCTCGTTTTGCCATGAAGCTAAAAATCCTGTCGCTAAATCATTGAAGGTTAATTTTTTTTCCATGGGAGATGCAATTTTTGCTTGAGCGCCGAGTGTAGTGCGTTGGCTTGCTTTTTGCTGCTTACCTTGTTCTATGCTTTTTGAGGGCTTAAGAGCGGGTTCGGGTTTTACGATTGGTTTGAATAAAACATCAGAACTTTCAGAAACAATTTCTTGGGTGGGTTCTTCTTGCTTTTCTGATTTTGTGTCAAAATCTTTTGTTTGTTCCGTAGAAATTTCTTCTGTTTTTTCGTTATCGCTTTCATCTTTGCCAAGAACTTCAGGGATAAGTTTATCATACACACCGGGCGTGAATTCCGGTTCATCTTGCACAAGTTCTGTAGCGCCAAACTGCGATGCTCGTGGTTTTAATGCAGCAACCTCGTTAATGGGAGGCGGTTGTTCTTGAGGTTCTTCTTGCTGTGGCGATTCAAAAACAACAGGCGCATCATGTTCAAAAATTTCTTTTTTTGGCGAAAAAAAATCATGCATATCAAAGGCGATAAAAAAAATAACATACAAAAAAAGGAGATTAAGCAATAAGGCGAGCAGTAAAAGCCAGCTCATATTTCTTTCATATGGTTTTTTGTACATCATTTCTATTTTCCTTGCTAACCTTTTTTTGTGCTCTTATTGTAAGATTACTCGAGAACTATGTATTGAGTAAATAAAGACGTTTAATTGTAAGGTTTTTACTATGGCTGTTGGAAAATTGCTGCCACGAACTTTTTATGCGCGTGATACGGTGCTTGTGGCGCGCAAACTTTTAGGAAATATTGTTGTACGTGAAGAAAAAGGAAATATATGTGCAGGGATTATTGTTGAAACGGAAGCGTACGTATGCACTGATGCCGCGTGTCACGCCTATCGAGGCAAAACAAAATCTAATGAAGCACTTTTTGGGCCTGTAGGGCATGCGTATATTTATTTTACGTATGGCATGCACTTTTGTTTGAATGTCGTAGCCCGCAAAAGCACGATGCTTGCCGGAGGTATTTTGATACGCGCGCTTGAACCAGTCGAGGGCATTGAGCTCATGAGCGCGCGGCGAAAAACGAGTGCATTACATAACTTAACGAGTGGGCCAGGAAAACTCGCGCAAGCATTGCATATTACTAAAGCATTATACGGTTGCGATATAACTAAAAAAGGGCCGTTATACATTGTGCAGGGTATCGAGCTCAAAAAAAGTGACATTGTTGCGACAAAAAGAATCGGTATTAGCAAAGAGCAAGAACGCGCGTGGCGCTTTTATTGCAAAGACAATTCGTTTGTTTCAAAAGTATAAGGCTGATTTTTTAGAAGCGTAGCTTTGCCATCATGTTTTTGTAATGACCAAAGATGGTGCATAGCATGTTCTTTGTGTTTTTTATTACTTAAGAAACGTTTTATTTCTTGTAAAAAAGTATCGGCGGGTGTGTAAGGCACTTGTTCCTTAATGAGCCATGCCATGAGAACGCGATTTTGTATCACAGGATCAAGAGCAAAGAATGCGGCAATATCAAGGTGATACAGGATGCCATCAAAATGAGTAACTTGCAGGAATGCTTGTTCTGTTAAACGCGTGAGAAAATCTTCTGTTTCATGTAACGATTTTAACGTACGTTCAAAATTATGATTGAAGCGCGCGTCACATAATTCGAGTGCCGGTAACACTTTTGAGCGAATACGGTTGCGCAGATAAAGATCTGAATCATTAGTAGGGTCAATCAAAAAAGGAATATTTTTTTGTTTGAGGGATGCAATAATTTCTGATTTGTTAATCCCCAATAAAGGCCGAATATAAAAACCACTTTTTGGCCGCATGCTTACTAATCCGGATAAGGTGGTACCCCGAATGAGGCGTAAGAAAAAGGTTTCTTGTTGATCTTGAGCGTGATGCCCGAGTGCAATATAATCAGCATTAAATTGTTCGCGAACCTGCTCTAAAAATTGACGGCGCAGCTTCCTGCCCACTTCTTCTTGAGAGCCATTATTTTTTACTGGGGTGTGTAAAGTTCCAGCCTTAGCGCTTATAAAAGGGATACCTAATGTCTGGGCCATGCTTTGGCAAAAAAAGACATCATATTCGGAATCAATGCGCCATTGGTGATCCAAATGGGCGGCAACAAGAGTTAAATTCAATGTTTTTTGAAGCCCATGTAGGACATGGAGCAAAAACACAGAATCAGGCCCACCTGATAAGCCGACAACAATGCGGCTGCCTTGCGGCAAAAGGGAATGTTTTTCGATAAAAGTCGTAATTTCTTGTCGTAACATAATCTTATTTTAGCAAAAATTTTACTGCGATACGATTGATTATCAACAAGAAGATTAAAACCGCGATGTGTAAGAGTATCTGCCCCATAGAATTAACTACCAAAGCCTCCGATTAAATTATCACGTAAATTATCACGGATTCTTCTCAGGAATGATAGCGTATCGTTTGTAGAAGGGCTTTGTAGGCTTTCTTCGATCGCGATACTTAAATCCTCTTCCTCTTCAAGGTCAGCTATTTCTTCACGAGGAGGAGCGTTAAATTGCATACCTTCTGCGAGTACTTCTTGTATGTCTGATTCCTCTATTTCTTTAGGAGGAGCAGAATAAACTGTGACGGTGACGGGTGGGACCGGAGGTACTTCTAATAATGTTTGGTTTGATGTAAGTAGATCGTCTGCCTCTTGGAGTAATTCTTCATCAGTCAGTTGATCCAAATCTGAATAAAATGTAGTTGGCACGTTTGTAAGTAATTGTCGGTTCGATGTATTCAAACGTTCTGACTCTTGGATCAAGTCTTCATCTGTCAGTTGATCCAAGAAAGCGCGTTTTTCTGATTTGACTTCTTTCACACTTTCACTTAGAGCTTGTGCTAATGCCCAATCTTCATTATAACCAGTAGGATAATGAGGACTGGGTTGCAATGTACCAGCATTTTTGTTGTCGTTGATCTGCATACTGGCGGCTAGTGCTTTTGCTAATGCTAGATCATATTCTGTATTGCTAATATGTTGGGAGCCTTGTTGGTATGCGCGTGCAATTGCTTCATCATTATCAATGCTTGGGGTTGTACTAGTATTCAAACCATGCTGTATGCTACTTTGCATAGCATGATATTCTTCGCTGTCAGCATTATTAGCAAAAATACAAATAATTTTTTTAATTGCTTCGGGGTGCTTATTTTTGTGTAAATTAGGGATGAGTGGTCTTACTATTTCTGGTGTTATCTCTGAGAGGTCCGGATAAGCATTGCAAATGTTTAAAAGGTTATCACAAAAAGCGAGAGTAAGCGGTTTACTTTTTTTAGCAGCTATTTTAGTTGCTTCAACCCAAGTTGCTAATTGTTCAACGGGATCTTTTTGATTTAGATCTTCTGTAAAATGTTGGAAAATATTTGCAAAAAGTTCTCGATTTTGTGCTTTGTGTGCCTCGTGCAAATTTTCGACAACGTCCGTTAATTCGCCTATGTCTATTGTCTGGCCCATTGATAGGGATGCTAATTGATAATCTTCTTCTTGTTTTTCCATTGCCTGTGTATTAATTATTGCACTCAATGCCAACACAAATAAGAAGCTTTTTAAAAGTGGTTGTTCGTTAACTAATTTCATAAATGTCCCTTAAGTAATTTAGTGAAAGCTGTTGTTAAATAATATGCGCTCATTTTAATGCGAGTTAATAGTGTTCCTTTGTGGTTTTTCGCATGATTAAGTAACACCTGTTCGAATGTTGGTTTTGTGGCAAGGAAATCTTGCAGCGAATCGACCTCAGATTGTGATAAACGAATACCAAAGAAACTGCCCAAAGCATAATAAACTCCCCTAGATAAATCCAAGTTAGGTAACCTGATACAATACAGGCATTCAAGGGTTGACATGTCAAGTATGGCCACAGAGGGCGGCATGCCAAATGATGTGCGACCTTTAACAAAAAAATTATCGATTGTGAACTGAATATCGGCAATATTTCCATTATTATCTAATTCAATATCCAAATCTTTAATTTCCCAGCCATACTTTTCAATAAATTTTTCTTCGATATATTTTTTTGCTTCTAGAGGTAAGGTTGCAAGAGCGCTTTGGTACTTTTCAAGGTTTTCTAAGGTTACATTATTACTTAATGCATTTAAAATTATAGTGGTTGCTGCCATTGATTTAGGATGTTCTATAAATATTTTTGTGTGGGCTTTTTGACACCATGAATCGAAGACCGGATGAAGTATATCGTGAGGGATTGAGTACATTTCGTCAGTAGTTATTTGACATTCGTGAGGGGTAATAATGAAATTTTTACCAAAAACTTCCGAGGTGATTTGTGACTTTTCAAGGAGTTTTGCGATACACTGCAGGCAAACAATTGCATCATAAAATGTTTTAGGCGTTGACGTTAATCTTTCATTAATTTTATTGCTCAGATCATGATAGATTAAATCAACAATATCTTGATCTGAAAAGCTCGTCTTTAGCTCAGCAGGTTCTTTGTAGGATCCAAGCGATTCCATACATTGAATTGTATTTCCAAAGAGAAAAGCTACGAAAAATAAAGATAAAGAGATTTTTCTAAATAATTTCATAAAATAACCAATCTTAAAACCTGTCCATAAAGTCGTCAAATGCAATCATTAAAGGGTATATATGTTCTTTGATACGGGTTAATAACGTTTTAGCATTTTCTTGTACTCTTTTCTCTAATGCTTGTGCAAACGTTGGCACTTCCCATAATGATGGATAGGTGCCATCTTCTTGCATTGCATTATGATGTCTCCAAACTACGAACGCAATTGTGTCAAAGTAATTATCATTAACCAAATCTGCACTTCGCCAGCCGCCTTCAAACGGGAGGGGGGTCGAAATAATGTAGTCATTTTTAAAAGTGATAAGGCGGTCATTGTTAACAAATCTTAATGATAGTATTCCTTGCGGGTCTACTATAAATTCGGGTTTAATACCATGCGGCCAACCATGCATGTTAATGAATTCTTGTTGTATGCATTGTGAAACCGTTTTAGGTAACTCTTCGATTGCTTTTTGATAGTTCTTCATATTTTGATGAGTAACCTTCTGGCTTATTTCATTAAGAATGATATCTATTGCTTGTAGTGATTTTGGATGTTCAAGAAAAATTTTGTGACAAGCTTTTTTGATTAGCTCATTAAAAATTGGATGAAGCATATCGTGAGGAATTGTGTAAGTTGTGCCATCAACGGTTATTTGGCATTCATGGGAAGTAAAGTGTAAATTTTTTCCTAAGGCTGTCGGGTTAATGAGCGATTTTTCAAGGAGTTTTGCAATACACTGCAAGCGTACAATTGCTTCATAAAAAGTTTTTGGCGTTGAGGTTAATTTTTTATTAATTTTATCACTAAAAGCATAATAGAGAGCTTTAATGATTTCTTGATCTTCAAGCAAAGTATTTCTAAATAGAACAACGATATCTTTGCCTTTATGAGGAATTTTTAATGCAGCAGGTTCTTTATAGGAACTAAGGGCATCTGAAGTACTCTCTTCCATTCCATATGAAAGTCCGAAGGACAAAAATGATGCTAAAAGTAAGGTGATAATTTTGCCTGTAAATACTCTATTCATAATTTCTCCATTTTAAAGGTATTTTTACCTATTATAAATTCAATTATAAAATAATGTTGAAAAATGTCAATGAAACCATATACATTTAAGGGAAGAAACAGTTAAAAAATCTATTTTTATGGGGGGGAAGCTATGGTGGGCAAAAAGCTACTATTTTTAGGTGTAATAACCTGTTTTTTTAGTATCAAAAGCATGGAAAACGGCTTAGCAAGGCTTGCAGCGCCCAGCTTTTGTATTACTTCTATTTCAAATGAAAGTGAATATGATGTGGTGCTGAGCCATAATGAAAAAGAGCTTTTAAATCTTCGATCAGGACAGGCATTAGATGAAATAACACTGATACCCTTAGAACGCTACTATGATTCTAAGGACATAATGATGTATAAAGTAGAAAATTTACACATTAAACCTGTGCATCAAAAAAGTTTCTTCGGTTTATTGTGCTTTAGCGCCATTTTTTATGAAGGTCTGCCTAGTATTACGAGTGGTACTAACTTATATACAGTAAAAGAAATAAGTGACAATTTGTTTTGGTCAAAAACTCTTAGTGAAAATTGTTTTATCCATAATGATTTGCTTTCTCAAGAAGATATGTATGTGGTAACAGCACAGCTCTGCTTAAAAGGACAAAAATTGAACAAATCTTCTTGTGAAATAACCCATTATTTTCAGCCCAAATCTTTAGAAAAAAATTAAATATCGAGATTTTTAACAAATTGCCCGTTATCTTCAACATTTTGTGATAAAAGTCTGGAATTTCTTTTCGCGTGTTTTTTTAATCTTTTTTCAAAAGAAGGCGGTGTTAATATAGTTTCTATTGAAACATCATATAAAGTTCGCGCCTTAAGAAGGCCAAGTGAATTATGAAGTGCACTTGAGAAATCACGATCAAGGGGACCATTATATTGATGGCAAAAATCCTTATATACTACTCCTATATCTATTCTGCTTTTATTTGGTTTTGCTGCAATAAGCAAACCATCTTTATTATAGTGGAGGAGTTGTATGGTGCCAGTTGAGTTATAGAGAATATTATGCTTCCTTGAAGGATGCTTGGCAATAAACTGAGATTTAATGTGTTCGCTTACACAAGGAGGTAAACTATTAACTACTTTATAGCACATTTCAACATTTTCATTGTTAGCTTTTTTATGCAATGTACCAAGAATTATATTGATGGCTTCAACTGATTTTTCATGTGAAATGATCAGGGAATTAAGTGTCGCTGGGTTCTCTATAATATTAGACCAATGATCCGCAATTGGAGGTACAATAGGATGTATGTGATTGGGAAAAATACGTCCATTAATGATGAGTGCATCTTTGGTAATCTCCGCATCACCACTATAGAGATGAGATGTTTTGATTATTCTGGCAATGGACTGAATTCTAATTAAGGCATCTTTAACTGTAGTTGGTTTTTCGCTGAAGATTGTATCAATGTGATCGTTTATGAGTTCAGTTAAACATCCGGTGATTGCTCTATCTTGATCAAGGGGCGTATTTAGTGATTTTTTTTCCATTGCTTGCATAGGAATAAAAGTAATGAAAATTAATAAAAATCTTAAGTTTTTGTAAATAAGAGATCTCATGAGTATGCTTTCAAATAGAGAATTATTTAGAGATTATGATGAATCAGTATAAAATAGATGCAGCTAAATTACAAAAAAAATTGCAGATTTATTAAATATCTAAGTTTTTAACAAACTGTCCGTTATCTTCAATAAAGAGCTTTCGGCCTTGCACATCATCGCCCATGAGCGTCGCAAACCATGAATCTGCTTCGAGTTCATCTTCGATGTTAACTTTAAGCAAAATGCGCGTTTTTTCATCCATAGCGGTTTCCCATAATTGTTCAGGATTCATTTCACCCAAACCTTTATAACGCTGAACGGTCATATATTGTTTGCTCAAATTCATGATCGCGCGCAATAAATTAAGGGAACCTTTGCCTTCAATGCTCTTTTCTTTATCAATGACTTGTAAGCGCCATGTATTTTTTTCTAGCACAGCAAGTGGTTCGAGTGCCGTAAGCACTTGTGATAATTCTGCTGAGGTGAAGAAATCAGCATCAACATCCCATTGTTTGGTAAGTGCTTTGAACGAAATAACTTGCTTAGTTGGTACTGGCGTTGGGGTGTCGCCTTCGATAACATCAGGGCCGAGTTCTTCTCGTTTGAGTTGGATGGTATATTTTTTAAACCATCCACGTAGATTTTGGAGCAATATATCTATGCCATCATCTTGTTTCCAAGGATGCGCTTGAGAAAAAAGTGCTAAATTATGAATGTGGTCAAACATGATTTTAAAATCGCGTGAGACCAAATCTAATCTGTCATCATATTTGCTGAGCGCGGTGAGAATTTTTTGCCATGCGTCACCACCCAGTTCTTTATTATCAGCAAAAAGCATGGTGGATTCAGCCGCCCAGTCAAAGACAAAATCTTTGAACGCCTTATCATCTTTGAGATAACTTTCGCGTTTGCCAATTTTAGCTTTATACAGTGGTGGTTGCGCAATATAAAGATAGCCGCTATCAATGAGTGGTTTCATGTATCTGAAGAAGAAGGTGAGCAATAACGTTCTAATATGCGCGCCGTCAACATCGGCGTCGGTCATGAGAATAATTTTATGATACCGAGATTTTTTTACATCAAACTCTTGATCAATACCGCATCCGATTGCAGAAATTAATGTTTTTATTTCTTCATTTGAAAGCATTTTATCAAGACGCGCTTTTTCAACGTTTAAAATTTTACCTCTGAGTGGCAAAATTGCTTGGTTAGCACGATCGCGCGCTTGTTTAGCTGATCCGCCCGCAGAATCACCTTCCACGATAAATAATTCTGAATCAGCAGGATCTTCATTTGAGCAATCAGCGAGTTTTCCGGGTAAAACGAGTGACTCTAAAGCGGTTTTTCTACGCGTTAAGTCGCGCGCTTTTTTTGCAGCATCACGCGCACGCTGTGCAAGTTCAGCTTTTTGTAAAACTAATTTTGCCGTTGTTGGATGCTCTTCAAAATAGGTTGAAAGTGCAGCAAAAGTCCAAGAATCAACAATACCTTTGATATCGTTGTTCCCTAATTTTGTTTTTGTCTGACCTTCAAATTGAGGTTCTGGCACTTTGATGTTAATAACACACACAAGGCCTTCACGTACGTCTTCGCTGGAGAAATTTTCTTCTTTTGTCATGCCAATTTCTTGCGCGCGTTTGTTACATGCTTTGGTAAGCGCGGTTTTGAACCCGGTAACGTGCGTTCCACCTTCGACCGTGTTAATGTTATTTACAAAAGAAAATAGTTGTTCGCCATAGCCATCATTATATTGCATCGCAACTTCAAGAATGTATTGATCATCTTCATTGGTGAAATAAATAACTTCAGGGAATAACGGTTTCTTTTTTGCATTAATATGCTCAACGAAGGAAACGATGCCGCCTTCAAAATAGAATTCATGTTTTTTGTTGTTCGTTTCATCACTAATGATGATCGTTAATTTTTTATTTAAAAACGCGAGTTCACGAAGGCGCGCCGAAAGAATATCAAAACTAAATTCTGTCGTTTCTTGGAAAATTTCTGGATCCGGATAAAAACGTATGTAGGTACCGCGTTTTTTTGTTTCGCCAATAACCTTGAGAGGGGCTAATGGTTTACCTTTTTCATACTCTTGTGCATAGATGTTTCCATCACGATAAATTTCTAAATACAATTTTTTGGAAAGAGCGTTTACGACGGAAATACCTACACCGTGTAAACCACCAGAATATTTATACGTATCTTTATCGAATTTACCACCCGCGTGTAATTTGGTCATAACCACTTCGGCCGCTGAAACACCCGCAGATGGGTGAATATCGACGGGAATACCGCGTCCGTTATCTTCAACAGAGCATGAGCCATCCGTGTGTAAGATTACATTAATGGAAGTACAATACCCTGCGAGTGCTTCGTCAACGGAGTTATCGACGACTTCATAGACCAAATGATGCAAGCCTTTACTACCCGTTGAACCAATATACATGGCAGGGCGTTTTCTGACAGCTTCAAGTCCTTCAATAACTTGAATGGATTGAGCACGGTACTGTTTATCAGAATTATTGGTCACAGGCTTCTCCTTAGGCAAAAAATATGCAGGGGAACTTATTTATCGCGGTATAACAGGTAACATTAAGTACGCTTAGTATAAAAGAATTTAGATGATTTTTCTATTTTTAGACAAGGTATTATATCTATGATGCGTGTTTAATTTCAATACTGTTCTTGAACTCTTCTAAATCCATTTTCCGTTGAGCTTCTTTTGCACGTTCAGCATCTTCACTAACTTGTATATTTCGCTCCATATTATTGATTCGATCTTGCCAAAATTTTGCAAATCTCATTAAATATTCAATTTTGCACTTATATTGACACATGTTTTCGAACTCATGTCGATATATTTCTAAGTGTTCTGGACTGAGTTTGCATTTAGATTTACACTCAATTTTTTCCCAATATGAATTCATTTCAAATTCTGCATCGTCTAATGTTCGTAAATCATTAATTAGTGTTTCAAGATCCTTACGTAATTCTGCTTCTTGAGCCGAAGTGTCTATTTTTACCGCCTTCAATGAACTAGGATTTGTTAAAATGAGTCCTGTTACTAATACTGCTGTTTTTACAAAAATGGTAGAGAAATTATTCATAAGTCGAATCCAGTTTTAAAGTTTTAAAATATATTTATTGGAACTTATTGCTCAAAAAAACGTTTGACTTTGAATCTACCAACTCTTATGAAATGTTTTGCTGTGCATTGTGCTTTGCAGAATTCAAGATATTCAGAATTTAATATGCATTCTGTATTACATTTCCATTCTTCGAATTTTTCAGACATATTAAATTCTATCTCTTTTATATGGCGATTAAGTGTTGAGTTATCGGATTTCGTCTTTTCCTGAGATTCATCAGCCTTGAGGAGAACGGGTATACTGAAGAATAGAGTACTAGCCAATACTGCTTTAATGATGTTATGTGTATTTTTCATTTAATAGCCCTGTTTATTAAAATTTAAAAAAATAGTATATTTGTTAAAAACTTATGGTTTTTAGTATATCATTAGCTATTTATTTTAAAAGTTTTCATGGTGAACCCTATTTCTCATACCGATCACCCTAAATATATGAAAAAGGCCCTCAAGCAGGCCCAAAAGGCTTATGAAAAAGACGAGGTTCCCATTGGAGCGGTTATCGTCGGGCCCTCGGGGGAAATAGTGAGCCGAGCATATAACCAAGTTGAGGGCAAGCGTCAGCAAATGGCGCACGCCGAGGTTCAGGCGATCGCTAAGGCTTGTAAAAAAAGGGGCAACTGGCGTCTTGAAGGGCATTGGCTTTATGTAACCCTGGAACCATGCGCAATGTGCTTTAATCTGGCATTATTAAGCCGGCTGGAAGGCATAGTCTTTGGGACGGAGTCTCCCGTGTTTGGCTATCATCTTGACAATAGCGGCCCCCTTCAGCTATACAGAAGAGACACTTTACAGATAATTAAGGGGGTAGGCCAACAAGAATCAGCAGCCTTGTTAAAAAGATTTTTTACTGAAAAAAGAAAGGAGAACGTGTGAATGATGATAAAAACAGGCTCACTCCAAAGCAGCTAGAAGCGATAAAAAACGATCTTCTTAAACGCAAGAAAGAGCTTGATTCTGAATTAGGGGAATTATACTCGCAAAAAGTCACAGGCGAAGTTCAAGATAGTGGTGACCAAGCCTCGTCCTCTTCTCTTGAAACACTCAAAATTTCTTTGCAGGATGCAGAAATTGAAGAATATAACCGTATCATAAAAGCACTAGAAATGATCGATGACGGTAGCTACGGCAAGTGTTTTGATTGTAGCCAGCCCATATCTGAAAAAAGGCTCAAACTCTATCCAAATGCGATGCGTTGCTTGCTATGCCAAGAACAGTTAGAAGAAAAAAAAGAACTCTAACGGTATTTTTTCTAGAAAATTTATACAAAAGGGCTCTTTTTTGCTACGCTACGATGTCGTAAGCCGATGTAGCTCAGTTGGTAGAGCAATTGATTCGTAATCAATAGGTCGTCGGTTCGACTCCGATCATCGGCTCCAATCTACGCCTGCATGGGGAAAAACTTCGATGTACTACTTGGCTACGATTGGCTTCGCCAGTCTTCGTTTATCCGGCGAAGCCCGCCATAGCTCATGAGCGACGGAGGGGCCTTCAGGCTCGGCAAACTACGCCTGGCTTCGCCCTGCAGGAAGTTATAAATAGAAAAATAAAACGAAGACTGTAAAAAATATAGGTCTTCTCTTATGTCAAAGATCACTTTGACATTTTCCTCATTTTTGGCATTATAAAATATATTACTTTTATTAATAATAACCTTTCAAAATAGGATTTTAAAAAACTGTTCATGGAAGAAACAAAAAAAGTTAAGGCACCAAGCAAAAAAGCCGAATCAAGCAAACCTCGTCAAAAGCAGGTAAAAACTGCGCCTTTATCACATGGTGTTGGCAGACGTAAAAGCTCTGTTGCGCGCGTTGATTTGCGACGTGGTTCCGGCAAAATCACAGTCAATGATAAAAATTATGAAGTTTATTTTGATACTGATGTTGCTCGTATCAGTGCCCACAAACCTTTTGTGGTATTAAGCAGCGCATTACATTATGATGCTCATGCCAATGTAAATGGCGGTGGTCTTAATTCGCAAGCTGATGCTGTAAAATTGGGTATTGCACGTGCACTAGTCAAATTAAATGAAGCTGATCGTGCAGTATTACGTGCAGCAGGTCTATTGACAGTTGATGCTCGCCTTAAGGAACGTAAAAAACCTGGTCAAAAAGCAGCGCGACGTAAATTCCAGTTTGTTAAACGTTAAAAACGTTTTCGTCTTGCTTGCCTTTTGGTAACATATAAGCCAAGAAAAACTCAAAAGGGGAGTAGCCATCATGTGTGGTTTGGCAGGATATATTGGTCATGGTTGGAGCAAAGGATATGTTATCCAAGGCTTATCGCGCCTAGAATATCGAGGCTATGATTCAGCAGGATTTTCATGTCTTAATGATGCACATTCATGCATCCTTTCTCATAAAACAACAGGGCATTTAGCAAATCTCATTGAGTGTCTCGAAGCATCACCCATCGATGGTCATCTGGGTATCGGCCATACCCGTTGGGCAACGCACGGGGCCATTTCACAAGAAAACGCTCATCCACAATTTGATTGTCATAGAAAAATTTCCCTCGCTCACAACGGCATCATTGAAAATTATCGCGCGCTCAAACAAGAATTGCATGCCCAAGGTCACGTGTTCGTTTCACAAACTGATACGGAAGTAGTGGCGCATCTTTTAGAATCATTGTTACAAGAAAAAAAATCTATCAAAGAAGCATTTGAGGCACTCGTTAACCGACTCGAGGGCGCTTATGCACTCGTTTGCATATGCCAAGATTTTCCTGATCAACTTTTGATTGCGCGCCGAGGTTCGCCTTTATGTGTCGGCGTGGGCGAGCATGAAATGTTTGTGTCATCAGATTTATTAGCATTCGCCGATAAAACAAATAAAGTACTTTTTTTGCCCAATAATTCCTATGCATTATTAAAAAAAGATGAAGTAAAACTGTATAGTTTTTCTGGCATACCTTTACCTACTGTTGTGCAAGAAGTTGATACCAGTTGGATTGACATTGAAAAAAAGGGATTCGAGCATTTTATGCTCAAAGAGATTTATGAGCAAAAACAAGTCATACAAAAAACTATTCTTTCATTACAGATTCTTGGCCAAAATTTATGGTCAAATCTCGGAGTTTCGGCAGATTACATAAAAAAAATGAGCTCTTTAACGCTCATTGGCTGTGGAACTTCCTGGCATGCCGCGCGTATTGCGCAATTCTTTTTTGAAGAAATCACCAAACTTCCCACCAAAGTTGCACTCGCTTCAGAATTTCGTCTCATGTCATTCTTTCCCGATACACAGGGGTTATATGTCGCCATTACACAATCTGGCGAAACGGCTGATACGTTAGAAGCATTACGCATGGTTAATGGCCATGGATTACACACCGTTGGGCTCACCAATGTTGCATCAAGCACCGTTGCGCGTGAAGCGGGCGGATACTTAGTAACGCACGCGGGGCAAGAGATTGCCGTGGCGTCAACAAAAGCATTTTCCACGCAACTTGCTACCTTATATTGGCTCGCGCATAAAATTGCTATTGAAAAAGGTATTTTGCCTGCTGATGCAATTGAACGCGCGTGCCAAGATCTTGCTATTGCGGCACACGTTCTTGAAGATGCGATCGAATTATATAAAGATGATATCATCTCAACACTCGCGCCTCGTTATGCTGAATATAAAAGATGCATTTTTTTAGGCAGGCATATTAGTTATCCATTTGCCATGGAATCGGCGCTAAAACTTAAAGAAATTTCTTATATATTTGCGCAATGTTATCCTGCAGGAGAGCTCAAACACGGGCCGATTGCGCTCATTGATGCTGAAACGCCGATCTTTTTATTTTCTTGTCTCGATGAACTAGTATATCCAAAATTGGTTTCAAACGCTCAAGAAGTGAAAGCGCGCAAAGGCCATTTAGTGATTTTTGCATTCGAGGGGCAAGAAGAGCTCATGCAATTAGCTGATCAATTATTTGTTATTCCGCGCGTTTCGAAACTGCTTGCGCCACTCGCCATGACGGGGCTCATGCAATTCTTTGTCTATCAAATTGCCAAAGAACTTGGCTGTCCTATCGATAAACCGCGCAATTTGGCAAAATCAGTGACGGTGGAGTGAGATGTTACTTATTTTCTGTTGGGTTTTTTTCAGGTAAAAAAACTTCGGGGAAATCAGAATAACTTTTATAATGACCATAAGCTATATGGCACGGGAGTGAGAGGGTCGAAATACCTACTGAACCTATGGTAAATACTACGGCAGAAAATGCTGCACTAACTATCCAGAAGCCTTTATCAAATAAAAGATTTACAGATTCGCGTAAAAGATTTGCATCTCTCCAATTAGTAATAATCGCGCCCCCATAAAAAACTCCGGGAACAAGTGCCGCAGCTATCCCACTTGAATACAAGATTTCAGGAATATTGTTAGCCCATGTTTTTGTCCCATCCAGTAACCAAAATTTGTTTCTTAATAGAAAGCCTAATTTACAAGCTCTTTCTACATTTTTGCGGCTATCTTCAGTTAAAGGATTATTCCTTAGATCAATCTTAGATCCCATATTTAAATACATCTCTTTCAGATTAGTAATGTTATTTTTATTTAAATCAATCCACAGTCCCCTGGGTAAAGGACATCGGGGGAAAATGACTTTTGTTATCTTATTATTGAGTGCGGCTATCCCAGTGGGTGCGCTTAAACCTGTAGGTGCGTTTAGACCAGTTAATGTAGGAATTTCTTTGAGAAGACGATTTATATCAAGTTCCTTCAGATTATTATTGCTAATATCAATAAGATAACACTTTGCGCCATTAAGGATCTTTATTTTTGCTATTCCATTGAGATTATTAAGTGATTTTCCGGAGAGGTCTATGAAACATAGGTTACCATCATATTTTACAAGAACATCATTTTGGTTTAATAATCGCGTAACGGCACCAATCCCATAAAAATCATTTAGAATAGTAGTATCGATTTGATCATCGTTATCTAATTCTTCTTCAGGAATTATCTCTTTTGCTCGTTGAACAAATTTCTTCAGAACTTTTTCTTTTTGGGGACTAAGATAATTTATCGCAGCCAAAACAGATTTGATAGTATCTTTTTCATAATAAGAACTGTATCTAGGTCTTTTAATGCAGGTTAATGCATTGATTAAGATTTTTCTTGAAAGTGGTACATCACCTGCTTTACGTTCGAAAAAACTAAAAAAGGGTTGGGCGGATGTATCTACTGCTTTAAACTTATCATGTAGTCCGTCATCATACTGAAAATCAAATTCCTTTTTTGAAAAAGCATAATCAATAGGCGATTCATTTTCAAAAATATTGGCATGATCAAACAATTTGACCAAACCGACGCATGATGCCGGAATAGTAAATCTATTGCCATAGTAATCTTCAATGATTTTATTGGTAGTCTGTGCTTGAACGAGCAAAGGCTGCTGTTCCATACTCGAGATGGAAGAAATAAATACTAATGCTATGAGATATAGTTTCTTCATAAAAGACTCTTTTAAAAAATGCTTAAATATACTATAAATATAGCAATATATTTATATTTGTCAATTTGAAGAAAGCTATAGGTCTTAAGGGAGTTATAGTTGTTGAACCTAAAAAACAGCTTAGAGTTTGTTTTTAGCGATTTTCATGAATTTTAAGGGGAGATTTTGGGGTGTGAGGCGGGTTAGTGCTTGCTAGAATAAAGATGAATAAAAAAACTAAACTGGAGCTAATTGAAGCAATAATACGATATTTATTTTTTTTACACATACACAGACACTTTCGCAAAGAAAAAATTAGCTGAATTACTCAGTAATTTTAATACTATACATCAAAAAGATTACCTTTTTTGGGGGATTCTGTCAAAAGGGTATTGTGCTTTTGATTACAAATAGAAAATATGTCTAAGTATTTTACATATCATAACCTGAGCCAGCATCTATATCTACTGTTTCTAAGATTTTTTTTGTGATAGTCTTTGTTGCAAAATAGCCAAATGAGCAATCAATGCCAATCTTACCTGGTGATGCAAGTAATTTTTTTCCCGTTAGTCGTTCAAGGCTTGTTCTTAAATCGGTAACATCGTCCAATAATTTTTTATAGGTAGCATCATAACTTTTGTCACCGGGCTTTGCCTTGAGTGCTTTTTCTCTCACTGCTTCCCACATGGGCTGTGTATACGTATCAGAATTTGCAAACGTAACCCATTCATATGAAATCAATTTTTTTATTGCCGTTGCCAATTGTTCAAGAACTTTTTTCTGTGATTGAGTTGTACGTTCTTTTTTAAGTTCGAAATATTCAGCTATTTTTTCTTCGATGCACCGTTTATATTGCTCTTCAACGAGAGATTCTTGTCCTTGCCCTGTTGAGGAAGCTTCTGCGACCAAGCTCTTTTGAAGTGCTTGCACCGTTTCTTTTTCTGAAACTAACTTTTTGATTATCGTATCTTCTTTGCTTTTATTTTCTGATGCGGTGTCGCGCGTTTTTTGAGCGATGGATATTTTTTCTTCAACTCTTTTTTTTTGCTCTGGAGATTGGGCATCTTTCAAGTTCTGCTTGTATTTTCTCAGTTCATCTTCAGCTTTTTTTATTGCGCGTTCTTCTTCTAATGATTTTCTTTTGCTTTCCTCAATTTTTCCATCAATAACTTCAAGTCGTTCTTGAGGTTCAACTCTTTCGCCAATCTGTGCGCCATAACAGAGATAATATGAGCATATAAGTGCTACGCTGAAGAAATATTTGAATATTTTTACTATCATATACCGTCCTTGTTTATTGTAAGCCTACCGTAGTGGTCTTACATAAGGCAAGAATTAGCACTTGATTTCTTCCATGGTTATTGAATCCTGCACATTGTAGGTACGATTCAAAAACGTAATACATTCCGCGCGAGATTGTAATTTATTTGGATATGCTTTTTTGCCCATATCAAGCATTTCAATAAGGCGCATGGTGCTCAAAATAACATAATCGGATCCAATAAGATCCTGTTTCTTTTCTTGCCAGGTTTTTTCCTTTTTTGGCTCTTCTTTTTTTGATTGAGGCGTACGTTCATGTTTAATTGAGTTTTTGAGATTGTGCTCATAGCCAAAAAAGTTAGTAAACCATTCCATGTCTGCTGTTGGTGCAAAGCGTTGTTCAATGGGAAAATCAGGCTTAATCCCAACGCCTTGAATAGAAATATCATGGGGTAAATAATATAGTGCGGTCGTTAATTTTACGGCACAATCATTGCTTACAGGAATAACTTCTTGTACTGAACCTTTGCCATAGGTTGTCGAACCTGCGATGAATACTAATAACTTTTGTTTGTTGGCAGCTTGTTTTGAATAATCATCTGAATAGGAACGCAATACGCCTGCCAAAATTTCTGCTGCTGACGCGGTAAAATTATTGGTAAGAATGAAAATAGGAAGCCCATTAACGGATATGGGTTCATTTCGTGTCGTTGAAAATGTGTTTATGGCATTTTTTTCACGATCTTTGGTTACGACAACAACTGAGTTTTTCTCGATGAAAAGACCGGAGATATCAACAACGGAGGTTAAAAGGCCACCGGAATTGTTACGTAAATCAAGAATGAGCCCTTTTGATTTTGTTGATATGCATTTTTTGATGAGGGCCTCTAACTGTTTACATGATTTTTCGGTAAACATATTGAGGGCAAGATAATACATATTGTGATCTTTAAAATGGTAGCACAATGCGTTTTGTTCTTTGACGATATCACGCGTAATGGTAAAAGAAAGCAATTCGCGATTTCCTGTGCGTTGCACGCGCAGATTGACGGTCGTATTACGTTTGCCTTTCAATTTAGCAATAATCTCTTCCACTGACATATCTTTTACGGTGTCATCATTAATTTGAACGATCGTATCGCCAGGGCGTAATCCAGCTTTATCAGATGGGCCGGCTGGAATGGTATCAACAATTTTAAGGAATTCATCTTTATCTTTTTTAGTATTATCAACAATGATACCAATACCACAAAATTCACCTTGGGTTGACTCTAAAATTTCTTTAAATTGTTTTTGATCCATAAATTTTGAATGCGGATCGAGTGTTTGAAAAAGGGTATCGAGGGAATTAACGATCGCTTTTTCAGGATTTACTTTTTCAAAATATTTATGCTGAATGAGGTGAAATGATTCTGCAATGGTTTTGCAGCCTCGATAAGCGCACGTTTCAAAATCTGGTGCTTCTTCTACGGCATAAACTCCGTTATCAAAATATGAAAACATAAGCATGAGGATAATAAAGGGGACAATATACGCGGAGCATTTCATGAGCTTTCCTTTTTTTACGCTATAAAATCCTTATGAACACGCCTTTTGAGTAGTCATGTTATTTTTTTGCGATTATACTCATCATACATACTCAGAAATCTAAAATTACGCAAGCGTAAGCCTTGCATTAAAATCACAAAACATGGTAAAAATCAAATAAAGTACGCTTTTTTTCATGCAAAGAAGATGAGAATGATAGAAAAATGCCACGATGCTTCATCATCAATGTACTTAAGCGCGGATAATCAATCACAGTTGTTGATGGTTACTGGTTATTCAGGTGCAGGTAAAAGTACCGTACTGCGTGCGCTTGAAGATATCGGTTTTTTTTGTGTTGATAACTTACCAATTCCTTTATTACATTCTTTCTTTCAATTAGTTTCTCAATCGACCATGATTGGCCAAAAAGTTGCGCTTGGCATTGATGTGCGCAGCGGCCAAAATATGCACGATTTAGTTGATGAATTAAATAAAGGAAACGCACTGCGTACGTATCCCATGAAAATATTTTTTTTAACATCGAGCCCAGAAGTTTTGATGAAACGTTTTCAAGAAACGCGCAGAAATCATCCTCTTGCACACACGCGTTCTCTTTCTGAGGCGATCGCGTATGAACAACAGTTGCTCAAACCCCTTATGGAATTATCAGATTTAGTGTTAGCAACCGATCAACTAACGATTCATCAACTGCGCAGGTTTGTGCGTAATTCATTTGCACAAAGCGCGCAGCCTCAATTGATTGTGAATTTGATTTCGTTTGGGTTCAAATATGGTGTGCCGCATGAAAGTAACTCAGTATATGACGTACGTTTTTTACCAAACCCGTATTTTATTCCATCACTACGACCGCTTGATGGCACATCGCAAGAAATTCGAGATTTCTTATTTGCACAGCCAGAATTGAACGAGTATTGGCCAAAACTGGTTGATTTTGTGCATTATTCGATAAAAAAAGCATCGGCAGAAGGGCGGTTTTTTATGAATATTGCAATTGGCTGTACTGGGGGGCGACATCGTTCAGTTGCGCTTGTTGAAGCGTTAGCCGCATTACCCTTGGAGAATGTACATTATATTGTGCGCCATCGTGATAGCGTGCAATATGCTCAAGCAGAACCATAAAAAAGAGAGAGGGATAGGATGACAGTATTTCATAAAACTATTCGCTTAGTGTGTATTGGTGAGGTTATGATAGTGCTAGCAATTTTTATTTTTGGTTCGCATGGCATTCATACCTATCGAGCGCTCAAAAAAGAAAATGGTGATTTACAAGTTGATATTGCGACGCTCAAACAAGACCTTGAAAAGCTCCATGAAGAAGAAATATTGTGGCAATCATACGCGGAATTTTATTATGAACAACTGGCACGAGAAAAACTGCATATGGCATATAAAGATGATATTGTCTATTTTACTTCCTAAAAAAGGAAACATCGAATGTATAAATTATCGGCACTTCCTTATTCCTATGATGCGTTAGAACCATATATTGATACACGTACTATGGAACTTCATCATGACATGCATCAACAAGCGTATATTGATGGGCTTAATAAAACGCTGGAAGATTATCCTGAATTGCAAGCTACACCATTAGTTGAGCTTTTGCGCAATTTAAATTCATTGCCCGAAGGCGCGCGTACCGGAATACGCAATTCTGGCGGTGGAGAATTAAACCACGCAATGTTTTGGAAGATGATGAAGAAAAATGGTGGTGGTGAACCAAAAGGCAAGTCTGCGGAAGCAATTCATAAAAAATTTGGAGGATCTGAACCGTTCAAAGAAGAATTTTCTAAAGCAGCAAAAACACGCTTTGGCAGTGGATGGGCATGGCTATGCCTCGATACAAAAGGGGATCTGATAATAACCTCAACAGCAAATCAAGATAATCCATTTTCGAGTGGCATGATACCAATTTTAGGGCTTGATGTATGGGAACACGCGTATTATTTGCATTATCAAAATAGGCGAGGGGATTATATTTCAGCGTGGTGGCATGTTGTCAATTGGGATCAAGTTGAAGAAAATTATCGCACGGCATTGTAAGAAATTTGTACCGGTTGAGAAAAAGAAAAAAATCTCTAAACTATGTGATGGTTATTACAACAGTTTCAACACATTGAATGGAAGGAATTTTCATGAAAATCCAAAAGTTATTTTTTGTTACATTGTTAGGCATGTCTCTTATTGTTTCTTCTGTTGTTGCACAAACTCAACAACAACCAAACAATAATCAGCAGGGCCAACATCAATGTAATGGTAAATGTAAGCATTAATATATTCAAAAAATAAACATTTTTTGAGCATTAATTCAACGAAGGCAAAGAGAAATCTTTGCCTTTTTTATGTGATTAAATAAATTCTTATAGAAATTAAAAACAAAATAAATTATTTTGTTGAGAAAACTAATAAATTGGTTAAGCTTTTCTATAGGATATCGTTTAAATAAAGTGAAAGGAACAACTTCATGAAATTTAAAAAGCAAATTTTTTTGTTTTCTCTCATTGCTACGTTGGGTGTAAACCTACATGCCCATGAGGTGTTACCTAAAAAATCACTATTCAATAAAACTCTTGGGTATATTTCTGAATCGAAATTGATGCATGCTTTTAATAGCTGTGTAACGCAGCCAATGGCTAATCGCCTCCATAAAATTATACCTATTGGCGAGGAGGCGGCTTCGTATAATTTTCAAGAGCTTGGTAGAAAAGCTCAGATTGAAGTTGGTGTTCAGGACGATCGCATGTTGCCCGTCAAGAAAGTAAATCCGTCAAGCCTCTATGCAACTATAGGTGGAGCAGCATATGCAGAATCTGATGCAATCTATGTTAATGAAGAGAAATTAAGCAAACGCACTTATGGTGCCCAGCGCTGTGGTTTATTACACGAAGCGGTGCATATTAAGTATCACGATTTTGCAAGTGATACTTTTTTTGAATTATGCGCATTATTAGCTTCCTCATATGGTGCCCATGCGTTGATTAAAGCAATTAAGCCCAAGGGTAAGTTTAAAGTAGTTCATGTTCTTGGTGTACTAGCAGCAGGAATAACGGGAGTTTCATTAACAAGCAGCCAATACCACCATTTTATGGAACGCCGTGCGGATATTGAAGGTCATTATGCGGCGCAATGTTCTCGGTGTGTTGATGAAGCTGCCGAGCAAAGACGCATAACTTTTGAAGTAGAGAATAGTCCTTTAAAAAATAATGGCTATTTAAGTGCTAATGAGCTAAAAACGATCGCTCAAGATTTAGAAAAAGATAATAAGTTATGTGAGTATCACAAAAATTTGACAGATTCAAAAGAAACACCATTAATTTCAAAAAAATAAAAAATTTTTTGAGCTTTTAACAAAATTTATTTAAGGCAGGGAATTTTTCTCTGCCTTTTTCTTTTGCATGAGATTTGCGCATAAAAATGCCAAGTTGTGCCAAATCATCAATCAGCTTTTGAGCAGGATCACGTTCATAATTGTTTACATGAATGCTAATTATTCCCTCTTTTGCAGAATTGACGACATTTTTATACGTATCATCAATAAAAATGTAATGGAAAGGGGTGAGACCGGTTTGTTGCGCCAGAATTTTCTTAAAGCATTGGTAATATTCTTTATGAGGTTTTCTTGTTAGCAAAGGGCTATCAGGTTTACAGCGATCCGAAGTAAAAATGAGGGTATAATAGGAGTAATCGGGTAGATTGCCAACATCTATAATTCTTTTCAGGGTGCTAAAAGATTGATTAGTTGTAAGCGCAACTGGATATCCTTGATCATGCAAATTGAGTAAAATTTCTTGCATGCGCGTTAGAGGCTTAGACGCGGTAATTGCACGCTTAATTCTTGCGAGTATAGTGCCTTGCGCAGTTTCTTGTTGTAAGAATGGCCACTCTTGAGCGAGCTCATCAAGATAGAGATCAATATCACGATTATAGAGGTTGTTGGCTAATGAAGGTAAATGTAAAAGGTGCCACCCTAAAAATTTAAACACATCAAAAAAATTACAATCTCGTATGATATGCCAATATTCCTGCCAATTTTCCCAAAACCCTCGCTTGATGAGTATGCCATCGACATCAAACATAAATACCGTGTTTGAAGGCGTAAGGTTGGTTGATTTTGTAGGAGGATTGATGATAAACGCAAAGCTGGAATACTGAATAAAAAATAAAAAATATAAAAAAAAGCTGCTGTTTTTCATCGATTCTTTTTGGTATAAGACTAGGAATCATGCCATAACGTTTTTAAACTAATACATTACATGAACTCTTGTAAATGTTTACCATCATGGTAGAGGTGATATGCCTCAGGATGATCTAGAATAGCATGTGCAGGATACTTGAGTTTTCTTGTCAAAAACCTATTCTAGCGCCATACTTATTACTGATCGTCTAAAGAAAATTTTAAAGAAGCTGTTATATGAATAAAAATGCCACTGTTGAAGAATTACTGAATCTTGTTGATGATGCCCATGACTCTGAAGAGCACCGAATCCGCATTGAAAAAGTTATAGCATTACGCAAAAAGGATATTAATCCTTGGCCTGCCGCAAAAGAAGTAACCGCTCGTTGTGCTGATGTTGTTGCACAATTTGATGAAACACAGCAAAAAAAATACGAGATTGCAGGTCGCCTCATGACCATCCGCTTGCATGGAAAAACAGCTTTTGCCCATGTACAGGATGAAAGTGGTAGAGTTCAAGTTTACATCAGAAAAGACATTGTTGGTGATGAAAAATTCAATCTTCTCGAGCATTTTGTTGATATCGGCGATATTGTCTGGTTCAAAGGCTATTCTTTTAGAACCAAAATGGGCGAAATCTCTTTGCACGTTGATGATTTTGAACTGTTGAGTAAATGTTTATATCCTTTGCCAGAAAAATTTCATGGCTTAACTGATATAGAAATAAAATATCGGCAACGGTATTTAGATTTAATTACCAATGCAGAAAGTAAAGAAAAATTCCTTAAACGTAGTAAAATAGTACAATCGATCCGTGAATATCTTAACGGTCACGGGTATGTTGAAGTTGAAACGCCGATGTTGCATCCAATTCCAGGCGGTGCAGCAGCAAAACCATTTATTACCCATCATAATGCCTTGCACCAAGATTTATATATGCGTATTGCGCCAGAATTGTACCTAAAACGTTTAGTTGTTGGCGGTATTGAACGCGTGTATGAAATTAACCGAAACTTCAGAAACGAGGGCATTTCAACGCGCCATAACCCAGAATTTACGATGCTCGAGTTTTATACGGCAAATAAAGACTATGAATACATCATGGTTTTTGTTGAAGAGCTACTGCGTACCATTGTGCGTGAAAGCGCGGGGAATTTGCAGGTTCCTTTCGGTGATCATGTTCTTGATTTTGCAAAATCATTCAAAAAAATGACTATCAAGCAAGCAGTTATAGAAGTTGGCGGTTTTTCTGAACAAGACCTGCAAGAAAAAAATCTTCCCTCATTGTTGAAAAAGCATGATATTACGCTTGAAAATAAACAAGCAGGCGCAGCGCAACAAATTTTTGCCTTATTTGAACGTTTTGTTGAACCAAAGTTGATTCAACCAACCTTCATTATCGGCTATCCTATTGAAATTTCACCACTTTCAAAGCGAGATTCTAACAATCCGAATATCGCAGCGCGCTTTGAACTTTTTATTGGCTGCATGGAACTTGCTAATGGATTTAATGAGCTGAATGATCCTTTTGATCAAGCAGAACGTTTTCATGAGCAAGTAAAAGCGCATAAAGCGGGCGATACAGAAGCACATCACTATGATGCCGATTATATTTTAGCGCTCGAATATGGACTGCCGCCTACCGTTGGCGTTGGTATTGGTATTGATCGTCTTGCTATGATCGTTACTAACACAACATCCATTAAAGATGTCATTCTTTTCCCTACGCTCAAGAAAAAAGAGCATTAAGCTTCCCAACTGTCATCCCGAGGCACGAAGTGCCGCGGGGAACCAGAACTTTAATAAATCCTTAAGGAATTAATTTTATTATCTGGGTTCTACTTCGTTAAAACTTCGTAGAACAAGTTGCCTACCCCTTCGAAGCTCTTAGCGAAGTAGGGTCGCAATGACATTTTGGTTTATAATTTCTTTTCTGCGCAGAGGAAATTCTATATTTTATAATCAATTTATTGACCATCTGAAATATAAATCATTATAATTATTCTTAGATGTTCAAGGGTAGAGTTTAATGAAGGGTTTCTATGAATAAGAAGGTGCTCGTATCAGGGTTTCTGGTCAGTTCCGTTGTTTTCATGATATATGCAGCACCATGGGAATGGCTTTCTCAAGGTGTTAATGAAAATAACTTAATGCTTAATCTTGCCGTAGAAAGTCTTATACAACAATTTAATGGCGTGCCGTTCAAAGATCCTGCGAAATTTAATACATTCAAATTGAAACTCTCTGAAACCCAACGCAAAATAGCAGCTCAAACTGCTTTAATGTCAAAAAATCCTGACGCAGGGGCCCTTAAAAAAATCAAAGAACTCGTTGAAGAATTAAAAAAAGAAGAAATTAATATTTTAGCTGAGGCGCAGAAAGCTATGGCGCCAGAGGATTATACGCGCTTAAAAACAGCAGTTGATAATCGATTGGCATTGATTACTAAAGAATTAACGGTTGCTAACGTTGCAAATGGATTGCTTAGTATTTGGAATAAGTACGCGATTCCTAGTTTTAAAGAACAAGTTAAATCTCGCAACCCACTTGCTGCCTATAAAGCACAAGCAAAAAAAGATACGAACCTCTCCTATAATGAAGAAGTATACCGATCACGTCGCATGCCATTTGTCAAAAGAGGACTTGCGCAATTCTTTAACAATCAATTAGAGAAACCGATCACTATAGGTGTTGCGTGTAGCGGTGGTGGCTACCGTGCAATGATTGCATCGCTTGGTTTTTTTAAAGGGATGTCTGATACAGGGTTATTAGATGCAACAATGTATGCTGCAACACTTTCCGGTTCGACCTGGTTTTTAGTTCCTTGGACGTTATTGCAATTGTCCGTAGCAGACTATAAAGAAAACTTATTAGGCAAGTTACGTGCCAATAAACTCGATCTTAAAAATATAGGAGCAGTCATACAATCAGATATAAAGTTATTGGTTAATGATATTATGTGGCCAAAGTTCCTTTTTGATCAGCCGATTGGTTCAATAGATCTTTATGGTTCTTTATTAGCAAGAACATTATTGGCAGATTTTGGTGATCAAAGACAAAAGCAACACTTATCTGCACAATGGTCTATGATTCAAGATGGATCAAAACCGTTTCCTATCTATACGGCAGTGTCTATGCATAAACAAGAAAATAACCAATATCTTTATAATTGGTATGAGTTTAATCCTGTTGATGTGCGTAATCTAGAGTTAAATCTGGCTATTCCCGCATACTCATTTAATAGCATTTTTGAAGACGGTGTGGCAAAAGAAGTAGCGCCTGAACAAAGTTTAGGCTTTTTGATGGGAATTTTTGGTTCAGCATATGCGGTGAATTTGAAAGATATAAATACCATATTCTTTAAAGAGATCGCTGAGCAAGAAAAGCGACAAAGCGCTTTTGAAAAAATTAAATATCTCGCATCAGCAGAATTGGTAAGTGTAATGGGGGGTACTTCTTTTGGTGCGTTGCGTGCTTCTCCTGCACAGGTTAACAATCCATTTAAGGGAATGAGTGAAGTTCCTGAATGGTTAAAAAAACGTGAATTCATAACCTTAGTTGATGGCGGTATTGATTATAATATTCCGGGTCGTTCGCTCTTGTTACCGGAGCGTAAGGTTGATGTTATGTTTATACTTGATGCTTCCAGTAATGCCGATACAACGACCGATCTGAGAAAACTTTTTGATGACGCACGCCGGTTTTACGATTATAAATATGTTCGGGTTGATGACCAATCAAATGCGACGATTCATATATTTAAAGATCCTAAAAATAGTCGAGCGCCTCGCATTATTTATCTTAACTTCTTAAAAGATGACCGCCTGTTGACGCAAGCACAAAAGAATGCTGCATTGAAAAAATTAATTGAAGAGTATGATTTAACCACCTTTGATGTTGCTCGTTGTTTAAATTTGGGAAGCTGTGCTACCTTTAATTTCTTGTACACAGAAAAAGATTTTATACAATTGAGCGGTATTACGGAATTTAACTTAAAAGCAAATAAACCGCTCATCGAGAACTTTATATTAAAAGAATTCAAAAAGCCAAATCTAGAAGATATCGAATTTGAATTTTAATCGTCTCAGAGCTCATTGCACTTTTTGTGTTCATCGGTACACTTAAAAAAGTATATAATACTACTCATCGTACATTAGACAACAAATACATGAACACTATTCAAGGTGCGAAATATCTATGGCGTGTCGCTTCCGTTGATCAGCAACAAGCCCTTACGATTGCCGCAAAATATAATCTTTCATTACCAGTTGCTGCAACCCTTGTAGGTCGAGGGTATACAACGCCGGATGCGATTGAAAATTATTTATTTTCATCACCGGACCATGTTGCACATCCGAGTATGCTTAAAGATGCAACGCGCGCGGTTGAAAGAATTATTGAGGCTATCCACAAAAAAGAAAAAATATTAATCGCGGGAGATTATGATGTTGATGGGATTACCTCATCAGCATTAATGATGATCTGTTTAGCGCCACTTGATGCGCGCGTTAATTTTTTTCTGCCACATCGCGTGCATGATGGCTATGGACTCTCGACTAAAGTTGTGCAACGCGCGTTTGATAATGGCTATAGCGTGATCATGACCGTTGATAACGGCATTACTGCTTTTGAGCCTGCTGCGCTCGCTAAAAAATTAGGAATAGATCTTATTATTACCGATCACCATCGGCCGCACGATCATGTTCCTGATGCGTACGCCATTATTAACCCTCATCAACATGATTGTCCTTATCCGTATAAAAAATTTGCCGGTGTTGGCGTTGGATTTAAGCTTATGACGTTGTTATATGAAAAGCTTGGTTTGCCAATGCCATCAAAAGCATATGAACTACTCTTATTGGGCACGGTGGCAGATGTTGTGCCGCTTACGGGCGAAAATAGATATTGGGTGCGTCACGGCCTTACCTATGTGAATGGAACAGAAAGTAATTCACTGCGTGTGCTCAAACAGAATGGCAACTTCAAAAAACCAACGTTATCATCGTTGGATGTTGGATTTTTGTTGGCACCGCAATTGAATGCATTAGGTAGGTTAGAAGATCCGCGACACGGTGTGAAATTTTTAATTGGTACTGATGTTGAAGAAGTAACTTCAGTAGGGCGAGTGCTTTACGAACTCAATCAGGCGCGCAAAGATATTGAGCGTTCTATTTTTACACAAGTTGTTGAGCAAATTGAAAAAAAGAGCATCGATCTTGATCATGAATTATGTATTATTGCAGCGAGTTCTTCATGGCCTCCGGGCGTTATTGGGCTTGTTGCATCACGACTTGTTGGTGCGTACGGAAAACCGACGATTTTGTTACACATCACGCGTGATGGGATTGCAAAAGGTTCATGTCGCTCGATTTCTGCTTTCAATATGTTTGATGCCTTACATGATGCACGCGACTTATTAACAACATTTGGTGGGCACTCGGTGGCAGCAGGACTTTCACTGCCCATTGATAATATTCCCGCGCTTAAGCACCATATCGAACAACGCATAAGAACGTTGTTAACGCCTGAAGATCTCAAACAAAAATTAACGATAGATGCAGGATTGTATTTATCTGACGTGACTACCAAATTTATGAAAGATGTCGAATATTTACAGCCATTTGGCAGTGAAAACCCTCAACCAACATTTTTGTTAGACGATGTTTCACTCGTGCAGAAACCGCAATTGTTAAAAGATGCGCACGTAAAATGTTCAGTATTTGCTCACGGTATCATTAAACCACTTATTTTTTTCAATCGTCCTGAATTATTTGAGGTACTTATGCAGCTTGAGCGGGAACAGCGCTCATTCAAAGTAGCTGCACAAGTTAGTGAAAATCATTGGAATGATATGGTATCACTTGAACTGTTGGGTGTTGATATTGCTTATTCTCAAGGAGCATAATGATTATAACGTTTGATGGACCATCAGTAAGTGGTAAATCGACTCTTGCAAAGGCGTTAGCAGTTCGTTTGGGCTATTATTATATTAATAGTGGTATGTTGTTTAGAGGATTGTCCTACTGCTTATTGAAACGTTATCATGTGTTGCCCGAGCGCTTACAGTATGATGAAGAGTTTTTAGACTGTTTTAAACAAATCACCTATTGCTACGATCTTCTAACAGGAAATGTAACTATTGTTCTTAATAGTGTTGATATAACGCATTGTTTAAAAACAAAAGAAATCGATTTAGCCTCATCACTTCTAGGCAACGATAAAGCAGCACGCATTGCTATCACCAAGTACATACGTGAACTTGCACAGAAATATAAATCGATCACCATTGATGGGCGTGATTGCGGTTCGATGACGTTTCCTAATGCCGATTACAAATTTTATGTGACCGCTTCTCTTGATGTGCGCGCACAACGTTGGCAAGCCGATCAAGCCAACCTTGGCGCTCGATTTTCATTAGAAGAAGCGAAAGATTTTTTGCAGACACGTGATAAAAATGATTCAGAAAGAGAGTACTCCCCGTTGGTTGTACCCAAAGATGCAATTATTCTTGATACAACGCATATGACACGAGAAGAGACGCTGGCATGGGTTATGCAGCGTATTGCGCAAAAAAAAGAGGAAGCATAAGCGCTTCCTCAATTGGTAATTTAGTATGAATTAAGCTGATGTTATTCCATTTCCATTTCTTGCATCATATCTTTACGGGGTGCGCGGCCGCGTGATGCTCTTCTTTGCGGTTTTACTTCTTCTGTTGCCACTTCTTCCCATACTGGGACGCCACCACAAGGTTTAACCGGTGTTCCTTCTGGAAGCATTTTGTTTACCATCACAGCTTTATTAGGAACTGTTCTCTCGCCTTTACCTCTATGTTTACCCCTCTTGCCTTCAACACCTTCGTATACGGTAACTACGTTGCCATCTGAACAAACTCTTTTCATTGAGCCGTCATCTTGCATTTCATCATGGCATTCCATGCGATTTTCGTCGTAGTAGGACTTCTTGCCACCACAACCCGGAAGCCCGACCAGGGCGCCGATGCATAATAATGTCGCTAATAATTTTTTCATACCCATTCTCCTTTTGGGATTTAAAGATTGAACATCAAACCTGCAGATAATGTAATCAAAAAAAGCATGGTATTGCAAGTTTTACAAATTACCTACATCTTATTGTCGTTGCGAGTCAATGTAGTTGGCGTAGTTTATTTTTTCTTTTTAGCAGATTTAGATTTCGTTTTTTTGCCGTTGTGGGTATTTTTATGGGCAAATGGATCTTTTTCAAGGGCATATGTCAGTACTTCGTCCATTGATTCAACAAAAATGATGTTGAGCCCAAGATCAGGTGCTTCTTTTAATATTTCAGCAAGATCGTCGCTGTTTTCTTTAGGTACTAACACGGTCTTAATAGAGTGTTGTTTTGCTGCCAATAATTTTTCTTTGAGACCACCTATTGAGAACACGCGTCCACGTAACGTAATTTCACCCGTCATAGCAATATCTGCGCGCGTTGGATTTTTTGTTAATGCTGAAACGAGTGCAGTGCAAATCGTAATACCCGCTGATGGACCATCTTTTGGTGTTGCACCCTCGGGAATATGAATATGAAGATCTTTTGAAGAATAAAATGATTCCTTTAATCCTAGTTCTTTTGCGCGTGAGCGAATATAACTTAATGCTGCATAGGCTGATTCTTGCATCACTTCGCCAAGTTGGCCAGTGAGCGTGAGTCCACCTTTTCCTGAAAGTACCGTTGCTTCAATCTCAAGCATATCACCGCCAACTTCTGTCCACGCAAGTCCTGTTGCAATACCAATACGTTTTTTGTGTAAATCGAGTGGCGTCTTTTTGAATTTAGGATAGCCAAGCCATTCTTGTATGCGATCAGGAGTGACGACAATAGTTGCTTGTTTTGGCTCTTTTAAAAGACTTTGAATTGCTTTGCGCATTAATTTAGTAAGCACGCGTTCAAGTTGTCGAACACCCGCTTCTTTTGTATATTCGCTGATAATTTTTTCCAACATATCGTCGGGAATGCGAAATTGTGTTTTTGATAAATGATATTCTTTTAATCCTTTTGGTAGTAAGAAATGTCGAGCAATAGCAAGTTTTTCAGCTTCTGTGTATCCCGAGAGCGTAATAATTTCCATACGGTCGAACAATGGATAAGGAATACCTTCAATCATATTTGCTGTTGCGATAAACATGACTTTTGATAAATCATATTCAACATCAAGGAAATGATCGACAAAGGTTTAGTTTTGTTCAGGATCCAATACTTCTAAAAGGGCAGAAGAAGGATCCCCATGAACATCGCGAGAAATTTTATCAATTTCATCAAGCAAAATAAGTGGATTAACCGTTTTTGCTTTTTTCATAGCATGAATAATTTTTCCGGGTAATGCACCGATGTAGGTACGGCGATGCCCGCGAATTTCAGCCTCATCTTTAATACCGCCTAGTGAAATACGTACAAATTCACGGCCTAAACTTTTTGCAATTGATTGACCTAATGATGTTTTACCAACGCCCGGAGGCCCTACTAAACAAATAATAGGTGATCGTTCCATCGTTTTGGCAAATTTCTTTGCAGCAATGAACTCAATGATACGCTCTTTTGGTTTATGCAATCCTGCATGTTGTTTATTAAGAATTTTTTCTGCTTGTTCTAAACTTATAGTATCTTTGCTTTGTTTTTTCCACGGAATGGAAATGATCCAATCAATGTAATTACGTGATACAACAGCTTCAGAAGAAAATGGTGGCATTTGTTCAAGGCGTTTTAATTCTTTATCAACTTTTTCACTCGCTTCATCTGATAATCCTAATGTTTTTATTTTAGCTTTAATCTGTGCAATTTCTGCTGTTTGATCTTCGCGGCCTAGTTCTTTATTAATAGCCTTAATTTGTTCATGTAAATAATATTCGCGCTGACTTTTTTCAAACTGACTTTTGATGCGACCTTTTATGCGTTGTTCAGTTTGCGCAATTTGAATTTCTTTTTGAAGGAGGGCATTCAATTTGATGAGCCGTTCTTTTAAATCGGGCGTCTCAAGCATCGCTTGGCGCTCGTCAAAAGAAAGATTTATATGGACGGCGATCGTATCAGCAATGGCATCCATATCTTCGATTGTTTTTGCCAATGACATCAAATCGTGAGGAATTTTTTCATTAATTTTAGCATAATCTTCATAATGCTCTTTTAACGCACGCCATAATGCTTCAATTTCAACGGTCTTTTCCGAATATTGTGATGTTAGATCTTGCGCGTAGACACATATAAAGGAATGAGATTGGTCTACAATTTTGATTTGTGCGCGGCAGATGCCCTCAACTAAAATTTTTAATGCGCCATTTGGCATGCGCATAACTTGCAAAATAGTTGCTCGAATACCTACTTGATAAACATCCCGATCAGTAGGATTCTCTACCGTTGAATCTCTTTGCGTTGATATAAAAATAGACTTATCATGTTTTAAAGCATATTCAACCGCCTGAATTGAGATCGGTCTGCCTACAATAATAGGAAGGATGCTTTTAGGTAAAATAATGACATTTTTTAAGGGTAATAATGCTAAATGAGTGCTATTTTCCATAGGCCCATCGGTTATGTGTTTTGTTTCATCATAGTTCATAGTGTAAACCTACCTCCAGTTACTTTTTTAATACGCTTTTTGCTTTTTAAGCATTAATATTCACATTAGTTATGGTGAGCGCACCATACAAGAAAAATTAGTAAAAAGTGCTTTTGTGCCAGATTTAAAAGGGTTTTTTAGCCCTTTTTATTCATAGCTAGTTTATCAAAGAGTCATTAGTTAGTAAATGTTGGCTACATATGGGGGGTGACCCCCCAAGGAGGACGGTATTCCTAAGGGAGGGGGGGTATATTTTCTAGGGGTAACATAGCATCTTTAATGTTCTGAAAAAAACCGTACTTTTTTTTTACAAATGAGTAATCTTTTGTTAAAGTGTGATGGTAGTATACATATTTTAACAAATTTTATGAGGGCATTATGCAAGGTGCGACTATTAAAACTTGGTGGGGAGAATTCACCAAGGAAGAGCTTAAGAAATTTTCTTTGCTAGCTGGAATATTTTGCTTTACCATAGGTGTTTATTGGCTCTTGAGACCAATCAAGGACGGTGTTTTTAATGCGTACGTTGGTGCAGAGTTTATACCCTTTGCAAAATGGGTATCTCTGGCTGTTGTTATTCCCTTAATTGTCATCTATTCCAAATTAGTTGATGCATTTCCACGTCAGCGTGTTTTCTATGCGCTCAGTGTCATTTATGCCCTAATTTCACTAGGCCTTGCTCTTTGCATGTTACATCCAGAACTTGGCATTTATCAAGCGTTACCAAAACTTGGCCATCCTCATTTTTTAGGCCGATTAATTGGCTGGACTTCTTATGTGTTTGTTGAAAGCTTTGGTTCTATCATGGTCGCGCTCTTCTGGGCATTTGCGGCAGATACCACAACACCAGAATCAGCAAAAAAGGGCTATGCAGTTATTGCCTTTGGTGCACAAACCGGCGGTGTTCTTGGGCCCCTTGTTGTTGCTACCCAAGCTGATAGGTTGGGGATTCCTACCTTATTAATTTCTGCAAGTATCGCAATGCTTTGTATCGCAGTATTGGTATGGTACTTTGTGCGTGTAACGCCAAAAGAAGAATTGGCTGGCTATCAAGCAGCTGGTGCACATTCAAAACCTAAAGAAAAAACAAGTTTCTTTAGTGATATGAAATTATTCCTTTCTCAACCATATCTTCTTGGTATTTTTGCCGTAATTTCATTGTTTGAAGTTATTGTGACCATTTTTGATTTCTATCTAAAATATTATGCATCGCTTGAAATTACTGGTGCTAATGCCTATACCGCCTATATGGGTGTGTTTGGTGTCTATACTAATATTGTAGCGTGGATCTGTGTTGCGGTTGGCGTTAACAACATTGGACGTAAATTAGGTCTTACCGTTGCACTCGTTATTATGCCTATTGTTATTGCAATTGCATCATTAGTGTTGGCTTCAGCTGCGACGCTTACTACGGCATTCTGGATTATGGTGTTCTGTAAAGGTCTTAACTACGCTCTTAACCAACCTTCAAAAGAGCAGCTTTACATTCCTACAACCCCTGAAACAAAATATAAAGTTAAAGCTTTCATGGAAATGTTTGGTTCACGCGGTTCAAAAGCGTTGGGCTCAGGCATCAATGCGCTTAAGAGTTTCATGGCAGTAGAATCATTTATTTTATTCTCAACCATAGCTTCACTCGGCATGGTTGGTGTTTGGTTATATGCTGCTATCTATTTAGCACGCACACACAAGAAAGCAGTTACTGCTAAACAAGTTGTTTGTTAATCAGATGATTGTGAGTATATGAAATTAAAAAGCCTTCTTAATGAACTATCGTTAAGAAGGCTTTTTAAGTAAAAAGTCAGAACGTGGCACGTATTTCATCATAACATACTGGGGGACTCAATGAGTTCGAAGCTCACATTATTTTTTAAATCTTTCTTTACTATAGAGCGAGAAGAACGATTAAAGCTTTTGTTATTGGGAATGTCTTTTTTTCTTGTAATTGGCTCATACACGTTAGTGCGTGAACTTAAAAGTTCTATTTTTATGAGCACTGTGGGAAAAGAATATATTCCGTGGGCAAGAATGACGGCTATGTTAATTTTAGTGCCTGGCGTTTTGTTTTACTCATTTTTAGTTGATAAGGTGCGTCGCCATCAGCTCTTATATATTTATAGCATAGCGTACGGCTTGATGGGACTTCTCAGTATGTATTTAGTAGGTCATCCAACGATTGGTCTTGCAAATACTGAGACAAGTCCTTTTAGAATTTTTGGTTGGTTATTTTACTTTTTTATTGAAGTCTTTTCTCCCTTTGTTATTAGTGTCTTTTGGGCATTTGCAAATTCAGTCTATAGCCCCGAAGCGGCAAAACATAATTATGCTTTGCTGGTGTCTGGTTCCAAGTTTGGCGGTATGTTTACGGCAGGGATAGCGTGGGCACTTTTTACCTGTCACGGTACGTTTGGTACTTATTGCCTCAATGATGTTCAGAGTCATCAATTCATGTTAGGGCTTTTCTCACTTTTAAGCCTTTTTGTTCCGTTTTTAGTGTACCTTTTGATGACAAAGGTTCCTCGAAAAAACTTGCATGGTTATGAAGCTGTGTACAAAATTGAAAAAGCAAAAGAAAAAACTGGTGAGGAAAAAATTAGTTTATTCTCTGGCCTTACCCTACTTATGAGGTACCCGTATATTTTAGGGATATTTGGGATGCTCTTTTTTTACGAAATTTTAAGTACCGTTTTAAGCTATCAGCGTTTGGGCGTTGCTCAAGAAAACTCTGCTGATATTTCTGGCGTGAGTGCGTTTCTCTTTAAAGTTGCATTCATACAACACTTTTTTGGTATTTTGATTTCATTTTTAGGCACTCGCACCTTATTAAATTTATTTGGCGAAAAAGTTTGTCTGATGCTAATCCCTATTATTACGGGGTGTGTACTTGCCTATTTTATTTTCAGCTATACCCCATTTGCCGTGATTGTGAGCATTATTTTATTGCAGGCAATTAATTATGCGTTTGCGCAGCCAGTACGAGAAAGCTTATACATCCCAACAGTTAAAGACATTAAATTTAAATCTAAGTCATGGATCGATTCATTTGGTTCACGGTTTGGTAAGGGTGTAGGATCCACATTTGTCGTTTTTGCCGAAGCTGCTGGACCGGCGCTCTTTTTACCGCTGCATTCGGTCTTCTTTGCTCTCATTTTTGGATGCTGGTTATTGACGGCACTATTGCTTGGTAATCGTTATAACAGAGCGATAGCTAAAAATGAGGTCATTGGTTTAGAGCCAGTTTCAGCATAGGAATTGCATTTTTTGTGATTTTTGTTACATTATTTAAAGTTATTTTATACTAAAATCCTTACTTTTTATTATGGGTGGCAAATGCTTAAAGAGCATGCCAAAAAGTACGGTGAAAACCCAGAAAGGTCTTATACATGTCAATCGACTTAAGAAAATTGATTCAAGCGGGTGTCCCGTTTGGTCATCCAACATCAAGCTGGTCACCAAAAATGGCTCCTTATATTTGGGGTCATAAAAACAAGGTGTATTTGATTGATGTTTCAAAAACAGCACATCAGATGCAGAAATCAGCTGATTTCTTGAAATCTATCATTATGGATGGAAAATCAATTTTGTGGGTTGGGACTAAAAAGCCTGCTCGTGATATTATTCAAGCAACGGCATCAGCATTAAACTGTCCTTATGTTGCTCACCGTTGGATTGGTGGTACGCTATCAAATTTTATTCAAGTGAAAAAATCAGTTACCAAGTTACTTCATTATGATGATATCTTATCAAAAACTGATCATGAGCATTACACCAAAAAAGAAATTAGTACCTTACAAAAAAAGCAATTACGTCTTAAAGCAAATATTGGCGGTATTCTCAATTTGCGCTGGCCATTAGGCGCGCTCGTTATTGTTGATGTAAAAAAAGAACAAGCGGCTCTTAAAGAAGCAGCAGGGCTTGGTATTCCAGTTGTTGCATTAGTTGATACCAACAGTGATCCTTCGCTTGTACAATATGTTATTCCTGCTAACGATGATGCGCCAAAATCGATTAAAATTATTGTTGATTATTTGGCAGATTCCGTTAAGGAAGCACAACAACAAGCTGCTACACAAGGTAAGAAAGCAGCACAAGAAGTGGCTGTTGAAGCTCCTGAAAAAACAGATGATGTTGCAGTGCTTCTTGAATCTGTAGAAGATGATCAATCTGTTGATACGCTGAAAATGGCAAAAGTTAAGAAATTTAAAGAGCCGGTAAAACAAAAATCTGAAGGGCCAGGCAAAAAGAGTTAAGACAAATCTCTCTTGCGCTTTACCCAGATTAAGGGTTGTGATTTCAGCGGAGAGGTGTCTGAGTGGTTGAAGGAGCACGATTGGAAATCGTGTATGTTCCGAAAGGGGCATCGAGGGTTCGAATCCCTCTCTCTCCACCAGTCTTCGCTCCTTTGGAGCTACGCCTGGCGCGGCCAGTACTAAATGTATTATAATTAAAAAAATAATATTGGCAGATGCGAAGACTGCCCGGCATAGCATGAACCAACGTAGCAATTGACTTTATCAAAGAAAAAGCGACGACGGGCTTATCTTCGTTTATCCGGGCCTTCAGGCTCGGCAAACTACGCCTGGCTTCGCCATGTAGGTAGATTGTAATAAGAATAAAACGAAGACTGTCCGGCGAAGCTTGCCAAGCTGGAAAGCGTGGATAAGCGTAGCCTGGACTGACAGGCCAATGTTAATAACTTTGGGGAAGTGTATAAAAAACTTGTATCTAACGTGTCAGGTCTGAAAAGAAGCAGCACGGGTACCTCAGTTTTTGTATGCGCTTCCCCTTCTTCTTTTGTGCAATTCTGCTATACTTTTTCTTAAATACTTCGAAGCCAGGCGTAGTTTGCCGAGCCTGAAGGCCCCGGATAAACGAAGACTGGTCATAGTTGGAAAGCAACTATCTTTTCATTGCAATAATCCATACCGTTGATGGCCATTTAGGGTAACCATGAATGCACCACTTAATTTTGCCAGAAAATGGCGTTCACAGACATTCGATCAACTTGTTGGACAAGATATTTCTGTTCGCATTTTGAAGAATAGTCTCTATGTGAATCACTGTTTTCCTTTATATTTATTTTCCGGCCAACGAGGGTGTGGTAAGACAACCATGGCGCGCGTTTTTGCAACGGCGCTCAATTGTCATAATTTGCCGCAGTTTCAAAAAGATCCTAAAAATTTTTCAGTGCCATGTTTGACGTGCGCTTCATGTGTTTCCATGAGCGAGGGTAAACATCCTGATTTTATCGAGATTGATGGTGCCTCCTATACAGGCGTGGATAATGTTAGACATATTATCGATACTGCTGCATTAATGCCGCTGACGGGTAGAAAAAAAATATATTTAATCGATGAAGCACATATGTTGAGTAAAGCGGCGTTCAATGCTTTTTTAAAAGTCTTGGAAGATCCGCCTGCTTCAGTCCTTTTTATTTTAGCAACGACAGAAATTCAAAAAATTATTGAGACCGTGAAATCACGCAGTTTCCAATTATTTTTCAAAGCAGTTCCTACGGCAGTGCTTGCAGATTATCTTGAACATATTTGTAAAACGGAACATATTGCGTATGAAAAAGATGGATTACTGCTTATTGCGCAAGAATCACAAGGATCCGTGCGCGATGCATTAAATCTTTTAGAGCAAGCGAGGTTTGCAGTCCCTGTTGTCACGCGTTCAAGTGTGAGCACGGTTGTCGGGCATTTAGAAGATGCACTCGTTTTTGCACTTTTTGAAGCGGTTTTGACTGGATCTATAAAAACTATGTTGAGACTGTTGAAAGATGTTGCCGCAAAAAACATTACCGCTGATGTAGTTTGGCAAGCACTGTGCATGATTGCTCACGCAACAGTATTAGCGCATTATGAACTTGCATTGCCCTTTTTTAATGATTACAAAGAATCACTAAAAAAGATCTTTGAACAGCATTCACGTGAAAAAATACATCAGTTGTTAACCATGCTCTATGAAAATGAACTGCTCTTTTCAAAAGTGCGCAATCAATATATTTTTCTAGAACTTATGCTACTTCGTTTTCAAGATCGAAAAAGTGTGGCAATATCGCCAAGTGAGCCGCAATCTGAACCTCCTGCGCGACAAACAGCTTCCGTAACGAGTGTTCCAGAATCTGTAATGCTTAAGGAGGATGAGGAAGCGCGTGCGCCAGTTGCTGCAAACGAGCGTTGGCAAAAGTTTTTAGATGCTATAGCGCAATTGAATGATCCTTTATTAAGTTCAGTATTTACACAGATGCAGACACTCGCATTAGATGAAACTACGCACGTTCTTACCTTAACTTTTTCAAAAGATTTTATTTTTTTTAATGAGTGGTTAGAAAATACGCACGCTTCGTGGCAGCCATTGCTCAAAAAAATATTTGGCAATCAGGTCACCTGCAAACCAGTTTTTATAGCAATGCAATCTGAACAAAAAAGTGCAGCGCCGAGTCCTCAACCTGAACAGAAAATTATTAAACAAATACCGCAACCGCGAACTACACCAACACCTGTGTATCCTTCTAGTGCGCGCAAGATAGCGCCAAGACAAACATCATCATTTGATGTTTCAGATGCATCAGTATGGAAAAATGCAACGCTTATTTTGCAGCATTTTCCGGGTACTGTTCACGAAGTAAAAGAAAGTTCTCATGAGTAAATTGCCAAAAGTTGTTATCGTTGGTAGAGCCAATGTTGGGAAATCTACCTTATTCAATCGTTTATCAGTCAACGTAAAAAGCCTTACTTTGGATTTTGCCGGTGTCACCCGCGATTTTCTTTCTGATGTCATAACATGGAAAGGAATTGCATTTGAACTGGTCGATTCGGGTGGTATTAGTTTTAAAAAATCACAAGATTCGTTAACAGAAAAAGTCAGGATGGTTGCCCTTTCTCTTGTAGAAAAGGCTGACCTTATTGTGTTTGTGTGCGATGGAAAAGTTGGGCTGCTACCTGAAGATAGGGACATTAATAATTTTCTGCGCAAACATGATAAAGATGTGATTCTTGCCATTAATAAAATTGATTCACATGAAGCACAGGAAAAAAGCTACGAGTTTGAAAAATTAGGCTATAATGTCGCCGTTGAACTTTCTGCGCAGCATGGTACTGGGTCAGGAGATCTTCTTGATGAAATTGTAAAAAAAGTTGCGACAAAAGAATCGAATTTTGAGGAAGAAGCGCCCGCATTTTCAATTGCACTGATTGGCAAACCGAACGTTGGCAAATCATCGCTCATGAATTTCCTTCTTGAAGAAGAACGCTCGATTGTTGATGCGCACGCCGGAACAACGCGCGAAGCTATCTCCGAGCGTTTACGCTTTTATAAAGAGACTATTCAAATAACTGATACGCCTGGTATTCGCAGAAAACGAGGGGTTACTGAACTGCTTGAAACACTGATGGTGAAATCTTCTTTTCGCGCGGTCGATAATGCGGATATCATTTTACTCATGATCGAGGGAACTGAAGGGCATTTGAGCGATCAAGAACTTAAATTAGCATTTTATGCTTTTGAGCATCAAAAATCACTCGCATTGCTTGTCAATAAAGAAGATCTAGTTACCGATCAGCAACGTGCCGACTTTGCCTACGATTGTGAAAAATATAAACATCTTTTAAAAAAGATTCCGGTATTAACTATTTCCTGCAAAACGAAGAAAAATTGTGGCAAGATTTTGCCACTCGTTCAAAAAATATGGGAGCGCGCGAATCAATCATTTTCCAATCAAGAGCTGACTGAATTATTTAAAAATGCTCTTGAGAAAACCCCACTTTATATAAGCTCACATCGTTTGTTGGTGCGCAAAGTAAAACAAATTAGAAAAGCGCCGCTGACATTTTTATTATTAGTGAACGAACCGAAATGGTTTGGCGATAGCCAATTGGCATTCTTTGAGAACGTTATGCGTGGACAGTATGATTTAGTTGGTGTCCCATTGACCTTTATCCCTCGTAAAACAGATTAACGTTACCCTCTTCTCTAGAGAATTTTGCTCGTGCATGCTACGCTACCAGGTGAGTATGTAAAAAAGAGAATTATATTTTTCTAAATAAATATAAAAGACCAGTTGTCATTGTGACCCTACTTCGCTAAGAGCTTCGAAGGGGTAAGCAACTTGTTCTACGAAGTTTTAACGAAGTAGAAGCCAGATAATAAAATTAGTTCCTAAAAATAGGGAATGTATTAAAGTTCTGGATCCTCCCGCATCAAGACTTCGGAGGATAGGTTCGCCACAACCCCTTCGGAGCTCGCAGAGCGAAGTAGGGTCGGGATGACACCCTTCGGTGAGGAGCTAAGCAATGAACAAACAATTTACTTTCAAAGGTATGGAGCATTCAAACGCACTTGAAACCTATGCACGTGAACACATAAAAAAAATTGAAATTTTCTTGCAAGAAGAGCAAGAACGTGATCCGATCTATATGCGTATGTCATTTGATGCAGAAACAACGCATCATCATCATAAAATCGAATTTAATTTAAAATCACCTCGTTATGATATTCATGTTCATAAAGAGGGTCCAGATATGTATAAGCTTGTCAATGAAGTTGCTGATGTTATGTATGAGAGCTTGCATAAAGAAAAACAACGCCGCGTTGATGAGCAAAAGATAGGAATAAAAAAGAGAGAGTAAACTTTACTCTCTCTAACAAATTCTTTGACAAGACGAGTTAGCTTGCTTTCTTTTTGCGAGGTTTCTTTGTTTTTTCTGGTGCTTGTTTTTTTTCTGAAACTTCACTCTTGCTTAGCTCTGCTTCAATTTCTTTTATGGTAGGTAACTTGCCTTTAAATTCTTTTGGCAATGTTTCAACTAGTTTGGTTGTATAACTTGATATGCCAATGGGTTGTTTGCTTGTGCTTAACGCATATTCGGCTACAAAATTATCTTTTGATTTGCAAAGTAATAGCCCTATGGTGGGCAAATCTCCTTGATGCCTTAATAGCTTATCAACTGCAGCTAAATATAAATTAATTTGGCCTAAATCTCTGGCATCAAATTCTTCTGCTTTCAGTTCAACAACAATAAAACATCGTAGTTGTACATGATAAAAAAGCATGTCAATAAAAAATTCTTTGGCGCCTACTTTTAGAGGATATTGCCTTCCTATAAAAGCAAATCCTTGTCCAAGTTCTAACAAAAACTTTTGGATATGTTCCATGAGGCCCAATTCAATTTCTCGTTCTCGTGCTTTTTCATCAATGGTGAGAAAGTCAAAATTATAAGGATCTTTTAGCGTTTGTTGCGCTAAATCAGAATTAGGTTCAGGCAAAGTGATTTTAAAATTGGTTATCGATTTGCCTTGTCGGCTATATAAATCGGATTCGATCCACATAGAAAGCACACTTCTGCTCCAGCCATTTTCAATGGTTTTTTTGGCATACCAAAGCCGTTGTTTATTATCCTGAATTTTTTCTAGGATAACGGCGTTATGGCCCCATGGCAGCATTAAAAGGGGATTATCTTCTATTTGTCCCACAGCTGTGGGACAAATTGGATAAGCTGTATAAAATGAGATCATTCTGTATATATTTGTTCTTGAAAATCCGGTTATTCCGGGAAATGCTATTTCTAAATCATGTGCTAACTTTTCTACAACTTTTGCGCCCCAGCCTTCAATATTAATTTTCTCTGAAAGATCTTTTCCAATTCGCCAATAGAGCAATGTTAGATTTTGTGTAACGGATAAAGCAGCTTTAAGTTGTGTTTGGTGAATATCTTTTTTTATGTGTTCTAAAAACTGAGCATAGTTTTTAGGCTCCATAGTTTTTTTTTGAACGGTATTCTTTTTTTTCATAGATATCTTTCATCTTTTTGAAGCTGCTGGCAAGCAGGCAAAAGTATCTTCTTTATTAAAATCTTAATCTTCATAAATGTTATGTCAAATCAGCTTGATCTTCATGTTCATAAAGAGGGTCCAGATATGTATAAGCTTGTCAATGAAGTCGCTGATGTTATGTATGAGAGTTTGCATAAAGAAAAACAACGTCGCGTTGATGAGCAAAAGACGGGATTAAAAAAGAGAGAGTAACTTTACTCTCTCTTTTTTAAGGTTTGATTAGTTTATTCTACGAATAATTGCTTGATAAATATTTCTTCTGTTAATTCTTCTTTTAATTCTTGCAATTTCTTTGCTTGTTCCGCTTCATCTACTATAGATGTGTCTAAGAGGCTTATACGATTATCAATGGTTGGAATAAGATATTCTTGCATTTCAATTGGTAGTTTATTCAGAACCTGTTCTCTTTCTTCACGTGAAGGTTCGGCTAGTAATTTTTTCAATGTAGATAGTGCAGTGATTTCTGTAAGCGATTTCATTCTTGTTTTTTCTAAGGCTTTTCGCTTTTCTAATTCATAGTCTATATCTTCCTCTTCCGGATTAGGTATTGGTATTGCGTTGGAAGATAGTGCGCATAACGTTAACATTAAAATGAATAAAATTTTTGTTATTTTCATAATATTTTTCCTTTATAAATTTAATTATTGACTCAAGTTTTGTTGAATTTGTTTTTGCAACATATTTAAATCTTCTACTAAAGCTGCCTTATCGGAATCTTGTAGCAATAACACTGATTTAATAGCATAGTAGTGATACTAGTTGCCTTTTTCTTAATATTTTTGTTCTCGTGCTTTTGCAGATGTTTTCCTCAGGTGATATTCCATATTATATTTTGCCCAATCTGACTTGATTCCTACATCTTCCTCGGGAATATCCCAGTTGGAATCGTAACTTTCTTCCATCATCTTTGGTTTTAATTCTTTGCTTACGGCTAAAAGGGGCTTCGCAGCTTCCGTATTTCGTTGCTTTTGTTCTTTTAATTTTTGTTTTTGCTGCAGTTGTATTTTATGTTCTCCCAGTCGTATTCTACGTTCTCGTGGAGCATAAAAACCATAAGAAACGTCTTCTGTTTTTTTTGGTTCAATCATTGCTAACGCATTTGTAATCGGGGATGCTATCGTAATTACGAGAATAATTAATTTTAAATTCTTCATTTTTTTTCTTTCATCGTAATTATTGACTTAAATTTTGTTGAATTTGCTTTTGCAACATATTTAAATCTTCTACTAAAGCTGCTTGATCAGGTTGATTTCTATCTAAAAGTTGTCTTCGATCATCAATTACCGAAATTAAAGATTCTTTTATTTCGGTTGGTAATGTGTTTAATGTTGCATTTCGTGCTTCATCGGATTTTTGTTCCATTAATTGGTTTAAGACAGAAATACCGAAAATTTTTGTAGCAGGCTTCATTTTCATTTTTTCCATTTCACGTCTTTGTTCTAGCTGTTGTAATTCTCGTAGTCTCTTTTCCTTTTCTTGTTCTTCTCCTTGTTCTTCCGTCTGTTTTGATGCCTGTTCCCTTGCGTATCCTTCCGGATCTAGTGTGGCAGAGTATTCTGCCATCCAATCTTCCATCATCCCTGTCCAATCTTCCATCATCCCTGATGGCCGTTGTTCCATAGCGGATATGTTGGTGATTATCGCTATTGCAATTGCTGCAATAGCGATAATTAATTTTAAATTCTTCATTTTTTAACTCCCAATTATTGTTCAGTTTGGCCAAAAGCTGGAGTGTGTTGTTGCTGGGTGGCGGCTATATTTTGCTGCAATATATTTTGAATTTTCTGTAAATTTTGTTTATTTTCATCATTCAAATACGTTTTTATAAATTCGATTAACTTAACGAGATATATTTTCCATGAGGTTGGTATTTTATCTAAAACCGTACTTTTGAATGAATCTGGGGTTGAATTTAACAATGTATTCAATGTAGCGAGTGTACTTTGATTAGCGAAACTGTTTTGTTGTGTATTTGTTTGTTCTTGTGAGGAATTGTTATTTGTCGTCAAATAACGAGTCAATGTAGACAAGTCGTAGGATGACTGATTACTGGCTGCTTGTAGCTGCAATGTGGCGAAAATAATGGTAATACATAATATATTTTTTAACTTCATTTTATAACCTTTTTTTTATACTATTTTGCTTCTGGAAATTACTGTTTTTGGCAGGCTCCCTGTTTTTATAATAATAGCATAAAAAGCCTCTCTGAATCAATAGAATTACAGATTGAATAGTTATTCATAAATGGCTAAAAATAACGCATTTTTTTGTAGAGAACTATCTGTTTATGTAATGCAAATTCGATGAAACTTACGTAATAAAAACAAGAATGTCTTCCCGAGGAGCGTAGCGACGTGGGGATCCAGAACTTTAATTAATTCCTTAAAGGAATAATTTTATAAGCTGGGTTGCCGCGCTTACGCTCGCAATGACATTTTGTTTTCAATATGTATCTAATGCTGTATAGTCACTCATTGGATTTACGCCATCCTATTTTGTTTATTTATATTGTTGTAGCAAGGCAATCAGTGCTTCTTCAGACATGTCATATATCTCACCGCCGAATTTGGCAACAATCTGTTCATTAGTAGGATCAACAATAAGGAATGTCGGAAATCCGGTAATGGTGAATTTTTGTTGTAATCTTGCATACGGCTGATGATGCGCATGTGTGCCATCAACTTTTAGCATTGCAAAACCAGCAAGTTCATGAGCGATGTTTGCTTTTGTTAATACTGTTTTATTGATTGCTAAGCAAACAGGGCAGAAGGTAGCCCAGAAATCGATAAAGAGTTTTTTGTGAGATTTGATTGCTTCATCACGAGCAGTTTGATAATCAGTGTGCCAATTTTTATCAACAACCTCATGAGGTAGGTAATAATTGCGTACGCCATAAAATGATAATACAAAAGCTCCAAGGATTAATGTTGTGCCCACAATGCGATTACTATTTTTTGCTAATGAAGAGCGGTAAGTTTCACCGTTATAAAGATAATAGAGGCCACAAATGAATATGAAAAGTACGATGATCCAAATCATGAAATTGGCTGGGACAACATAACTTATATAATAAAGGCACATGCCAAGCATCATAAAGCCAAACATTTTTTTAATTTCAATCATCCATGAACCCGCTCGTGGTAACAAATTAATGGAACTAGAAAAAGTACCAATAATTAAAAGTGGCATGCTCAAGCCAAGGCCGAACGTGAATAGCAACATAAATCCTAAAATTCTGCTTCCTAGAGTTGCTACGATGCTTAAAAGCAGCGCAAGTCCTGGTGAAACGCACGGCGAAGCAATAGTGCCGCTCGCTGCGCCAAAAAGAAACGTGGAAGCGAGGGAACTGCTTTTAACATTCGTTGAGGGTTTGAAAAACGAGGGAACATATATTTCATAAAAACCGAACATGGAGAGTGCTAAGTAGGCTAAAATAGCAACGAGCCCGGCGATAAATAATGGTTCCATGAGCAATCGTCCGCATAATGGGCCAGTGCATCCGGCAAGTAAGCCAAAGATTGCAAACGTTGTTGCCATACCAAATGCATATGAACATGAAAGCAAAAAATTATAGATCAAAGATTTGCTGCCTTGTGCTTGTAAAATGCCCGCGGTGATTGGCACCATTGGATAAATGCATGGCGTGAGGCTGAGTAAAATTCCTAATAAGAAAACGAGCAATAAACGAATTGGTGTTGATTCAGTTTGCTTTACGATCGATGAAATAGTCGCTGATAACGATGGCGTTATATAATTTTGTGTTTGCAACGGTTGATCTTGTTTTGGTTTTGATGCAGCTGTATCGAGTTTTTGAGGTTCTTGTGCGATATCTTTTTGGCTCTGCGAGGGTTGTGTAAATGAAAGTGGAAAGGTAACTTCTTCGGGATTTTGCTGCTTATTGCGGTAAAAAGTAATATGAACGCGTGTTTGCTCAGGCGAGGTTTCTTGTTTGGCGCGTGCTTGCATAGAAAACGTCACTAAACCCTCGAATATTTTTTTCGTTGTCTTGAACGCAGGATCATACACCGCTTTTGCAGATGGCGATGCATGCCATTGCGTTAATTCTACATCGGGAGAATCAACGGAAAATGACATTAAATCTTTGTACAACCATTCTTCAGGTGCTAACTGCGCGCGTATTGAGATGTCGAGCGTTTTAGGATCAACAACTTTTGAAGAAAATGAAATGTGTACGGCGCGCGCGTTGAGCGCGAATAAACAAAGTGCAGCGAGTGCATGTCGTGTGAAAGAATGGTGTTTGATCATGTGGTCCCTATCTAATTTTTCATATGCTTATTGTAGTAGTGATCTGCTTTGTACAAAGCGTGAGTATAATGAAAAATTGTGAAAAAAAATAGTCTTTAAAGATATGTTTTAAAGTATATAATTATACTGTTAAAAAATAATGTTTTTTATAAGGGGTTCCATGATGAAATTATGTAATTTATTTTTTATATTTATGTTGTTACAGGCTAACTTTCTCATTAATGCAATGCGAGAGGGTGCACGATACAAGGGTGCAGGTGATCTTCCATTCTTTAAACTTTCTAATCCGGATTCTCTTGAGGAGTTATGTGGAACTGATAAGCATGAGCTATTGCAACAAATGTTTGAGCGAAAACATTTCCCCGATGATTTAGATAAAGGGGATTTTTTAGATACATGTATAAGGTGCAAATCTTGTAACTGTGCAGAAATATTGCTTAACAATGGTGCGGTTGTTGAAGGTCGGCATCTCGAAGCTGTTGAGCGTATGGAAGATAATGATGAATTAAAAAAATTAATAACATCAAGATATGAGCCAAATAGAATTCCTGATAAAAAAAAATATAGAGTGGTGACAGTTTTTTGCGGTAACGATCAAAATGCTGTGCAAAGAAAACATTCCCCAGCGGATGACACCGGGGAACTTTAATTAGATCGTTATGGTACGATAGTGGCATTAAAATTGTGAAAAAAAATAGGAATTAATTTTTATAATCTGGATTGCCACGCCCACCTTTACATGGCTTGTTAAGGAAGAATAAAGTTTGGATTACCACGTATCACTTTGTTCGTACTCGTAATGACATAGTGGCGCATATTCGTTATTCCGACCCTACTCCGCTCAAAGAGCTTCGAAGGGTCGTGGGAACCTGTTCTTCGAAGTTTTAACGAAGAAGAATCCAATAATAAAATATAATCCTTTTTAGTTAATTTTTAACTGGCAACATTCAGATTGGTCCACCACGATGTAGCACTATTTAAATTTTGTGATACAGGAGATGTGACTGCTGGTGTTGGTGGTGTTAAAGAACCTCCAAATCCTCCTGTATAGATCCATTGTGATGAAGTTGTTGAGTTGTCATAAGCCACGTTTCTATAAAACAAAACTGAGGTTCCCCCATTGAAAAAACCTACGCCACCAGTAGCACCTGTTCCACTGTTATTTGCAGAAAGAGTATCCTTGATGACACAAGAATTACTGCCAACGTAAACGCCATAACATGCACCTGTCGTACTTACATTGCTCGAGGTAACACAAGTGTCAACTATATTGGAACCGGTGAGAAGATAACATCCTACACACTGACCATTTGTTGCAAGATTTGCAATTGTTTGACAATTAACTATGTTGTTGTTAGAACCGCCACTTATATAAATGCCGGCTGTTGTTCCAGCATTGTTAAATGAAGCAGAACAATTACGAAAGGTGTTATAAGAAGCAGCATTACCTGGTATCCCTCCATTATTTTGCGTGAGAATGCCATATACGGTTCCATTTGTGGGCGCACCATTGTTGTTAACAGTACAGTTATCAAAAATATTATAAGCGCCTCCAAAAATATTAATTCCCGTAGATTGTCCCGTTGATGATACCGCTTGATTATTTATAACAGTACAATTAGTGAACCTATTATAAGAAGAGCTATAATCAAATTCTATGCCATTTACACTAGAACCAAAATTTTCATAAATGTTGATATTAGATACGTCGTTGTAGAGAAAATCAATTACATCGAGTGCCGTGACATTATTTGCACTATTACCGCATCCGGAGATAGTGCAATTCTTCACAGAACCGTTTTGACAGTTCCATAATCGCATGCCGTAGGGGAGGGTGCTACCGCTTGCGCAATTATATATATTGCAATTTTGAATACTAAAATCTAGGGTAGGGTTTCCAAAAGGATCGATTTCGATACCACAACCTCCGCACGATATAGTGGTTGTGTTGTCAACTCCTATGAACTGATTGTTGCCTTGGAAATCTATGGCTGAGGAACTGAAGTTTGAGATGGCACCATTTTTAATATAGACATAGTTTGAACCGGCAATAACAGCAACACCAAACGTGTTACTTTGGGAATTGCCTTGTGTAAGCGTGAAATCCTGTAAGTCGAGAATAACACTAGAAGTTGTGATAAAAATTGCATTAAATCCTGGCCCGGTAGGGTTGAACGTGATATTAGCACCCAATCGATATACTCCCGGCGAGGAGATAGCATATGATGATTGTCCTCCTACTCCAAAATTTGCTTGCGTAATCATGGTTGGATTAGAAAGATTTTCAATTAAGACGTTTAAAATCGTCCATGTTTGTTGAAATTCAGACGTTATATTATTACAACATGCATTGAGAGCAGAGAAGGTTCCATTAAATCCGGCATTAATAATCGTTGCTGTGAAAGCAAGGTCGGCGGCAATAGTAGTGTTAAGATTAGAAACAATACTAAACGTGCCATTAAAGCCTGCGGCTAAGATAGACCATGTTTGTTGAAATTCAGAATTGATGTTAGTGCAACAGGCATTGAGGGCAGAGAAGGTGCCGTTAAATCCAGCAGCTAAAATAGTCCATGTGGGAAAGAATTCAGTGGTAAAAGTGATAAGATTGGCAACAGTACTAAATGTGCCATTAAAGCCTGCGGCTAAGATGGACCATGTTTGTTGGAATTCAGAATTGATGTTAGTGCAACAGGCATTGAGGGCAGAGAAGGTGCCATTAAAGCCAGCAGCTAAAATAGTCCATGTCGCTGCAAAATCATTAGTAGTAGTATTTTTTAAGTCAGCAATTGCGCTAAAGGTACCATTTCCATCACTAGTGATGGCATTGAGTGCAGAGAAGGTGCCATTAAATCCGGCGGCTAAAATAGTCCATGTTGCAGAAAAGTCAGTTGTAAGAGTAGTAAGAGTTGAGAGTGTACTGAAGGTGTCATTGAAACCTGCACTTAAAATAGTCCACGTTTGTTGAAATTCGGAATTTATAGTTGTGCAACATGCATTAAGTGCAGAAAAAGTTCCATTAAATCCAGCATTAAGAATGGTCCACGTTGCAACAAAGTCATTGGTGATAGTGTTTTTTAAATCCGCAATTGCTGTGAAAGTGCCATTAGGTTCGGTGCTGATCGCATTAATTGCGGAGAATGTGCCATTAAAACCAGCCCCTAGAATTGACCATGTTTGTTGAAACTCAGAATTGATATTTGAGCAACAAGCATTGAGCGCAGAGAAAGTTCCATTGAATCCAGCATTAAGAATCGTCCATGTCGCAGCAAAGTCATTGGTGATAGTGTTTTTTAAATCCGCAATTGCTGTGAAAGTGCTATTTACATCTGTGTTTATTGCATTGATTGCGGAGAAGGTGCCATTAAACCCAGCAGCTAAAATAGTCCATGTTTGTTGAAATTCAGAGTTTATAGTTATGCAACAAGCATTGAGCGCAGAGAAGGTTCCATTGAATCCGGCATTAAGAATTGTCCATGTTGCAGCAAAGTCATTGGTTATAGTAGTTGTTAGATCAGCGATTGCAGTAAGTGTGCCATTTGAATCAATAGTGATGGCATTAATTGCAGAGAATGTACCATTGAAATCAGCAGCTAAAATGGTCCATGTTTGTTGAAATTCGGAATTTATAGTTGTGCAACAGGCATTGAGTGCGCTGAAAGTTCCATTAAATCCAGCATTAATAATTGTCCATGTTGCGGCAAAATCATTAGTGATAGTAGTTGTTAAATCTGCTAACGCAGTGAAAGTACCGTTTGTTTCGGCATTAATGTTTGCGATGGCGCTGAAAGTTCCATCAAACCCAGCAGCTAGAATAGTCCATGTCTGTTGAAACTCAGAGTTTATATTCGTGCAACAAGCATCGAGCGCAGAGAAAGTGCCATTAAATCCAGCATTAATAATTGTCCACGTTGCAGCAAAGTCATTGGTTACCGTAGTTGTTAAATCTGCTAACGCAGTGAAAGTACCGTTTGTTTCAGCATTAATGTTTGCGATGGTGCTGAAAGTTCCATTGAAATCAGCAGCTAAAATTGACCATGTTTGTTGAAATTCAGAGTTTATAGTTGTGCAACAAGCATTGAGAGCAGAGAAGGTTCCATTGAACCCAGCATTAAAAATTGTCCATGTTGCAGCAAAATCATTGGTGACCGTAGTTGTTAAATCTGCTATCGCGGTGAAAGTACCGTTTGTTTCAGCATTAATGTTTGCGATAGCGCTGAAGGTTCCATTAAAACCCGCGCCTAAGATAGTCCATGTTTGTTGAAATTCAGAGTTTATAGTTGTGCAACAAGCATTGAGGGCAGAGAAGGTTCCATTGAATCCAGCGTTAATAATTGTCCATGTTGCAGCAAAGTCATTGGTTATAGTAGTTGTTAGATCTGCGATTGCGGTGAAGGTGCCATTTGCATCTATGTTTATTGCATTGATTGCAGAGAATGTACCATTGAAATCAGCAGCTAGGATAGTCCATGTTTGTTGGAATTCGGAATTTATATTCATGCAGCAGGCGTTGAGTGCACTGAAGGTTCCATTGAATCCAGCATTAATAATTGTCCACGTTGCAGCAAAGTCGTTAGTAATAGTAGTTGTTAAATCTGCGATAACCGTGAAAGTGCCATTAGGTTCAGTGCTGATTGCACTAAGTGCAGTAAAAGTTCCATTAAAATCGGCGGCTAAAATGGTCCATGTTTGTTGGAATTCAGAATTGATGTTGTTACAGCATGCGTTGAGTGCGGAGAAGGTTCCATTAAATCCGGCATTTAAAATGGTCCATGTTTCAGCAAAGTCTATCGTAGGCATAGCAAGAGAAGAGAAAGTTCCATTGAAATCAGCATTTAAAATAGTCCATGTCTGTTGGAATTCAGAATTTATGTTTGAGCAGCATGCGTTGAGTGCTGTAAAGACAGAAGAAAAATCGACTGCTGCCGTCATTGTTGAAAGGTGTCCAAGAATAGTCCACGTCTGTTGAAATTCTGAAGTAATATTCGAGCAACATGCATCGAGTGCAGTGAATACAGGAGAAAAATCAACGGTCAACGTGGGCGTTGTAATGCTTGAAAGAATAGTCCACGTCTGTTGGAATTCTGAAGTAATGTTCGAGCAACATGCATCGAGTGCCGTAAAGACAGGAGAAAAATCAACGTGGGAGATACCTGAAATCTGAGCAAGGATGGTCCACGTTTGTTGAAAATCAGCCAATATTTGGTTGCAGCATGAAATTTGTTGTTGGTTGAATTCATTTAAAAGAACCTGCAAACGCAATAATATAATAATAATAGACTCTACGTCTTCAGGTGGGTTGTTTGCAGCAACGTTAGGTGGAGAATATTTTATGCTCGTATGGAATGCTGTTATCAGTTCTGGAAATGCGCCAAGCAGATGTTTTGTTGGTAACGAGAGGCATGTCGGATTATCGCATAGTATCTCATAACATTTCTGCAATGCAGGTGAAAGTGTAGCCTCTTTTTGTAAAAGTATTTTCTCAACGTTATTTTTTATGAAAACTTTGAATGCTTCAGTAATGGGAAATTCTTGATCGAGAATTGCTGAAGCATTTTCAACCAAGCATGGTGTAGTTGCCCGAAAATTTTCATTTTCTGATGGTAGAGTTGCATAATGTGAGCATAAAATCAGAAAAATAAAGGCGCGACTATATATTTTAAAAAGAGGGATGTACCCCATATTTATCTCCTTTTTAACTTGCAAGAGCTAAATTAGTCCAAGCGCCCGTCACAGTTCCTAGGTTCTGTGATGCTGGTGCTGTTGGCGTTGTCAACGATCCAGGGGAAGCTATACCGCTAATTTGTGTTCCATTATTCGAGTAGGAAACATTACGATAGAATAAATATTGTAAACTTGAATTGCTTATTCCAACAGTATCGCCGTTTGTAGCACTGTTATTATTCGAGCACAAACAATTGCTTATTACATTGTTATAAGCAGCTGCTTGATTAATATTGATGCCATAACAATCAGAAGTACCTCCAGACATATTATTGGCTGCTACGAAGTTATCGATTATATTGGTGGATGTACTGACAAGGCAGCCATAACATTGGTTACCCCCGCAGATATTTGACTCTGCTACGCAATTAAATGCGAAGTTATAAGGTCCCCCTAAGTTAAACGCAACAATAGTTGCTGTACTTCCTGATGTAGTATTATAGGAAGCTGTGCAACTATTAAATGTGTTGTTATATGCGCCACTTTGCATTATGAATCCATTAAAAGAGCCATTTGAGGTGCCTTGGTTTCCATTTACAATACAATTATTGAAAATATTAGAGTTGCTGCCATTCATGACAAATCCATCGAGGGTATTACCATTGCTTTGATTATTGAGAATGCTGCAATTATTGAAATAATTAAGGGAAGATGTGCTATCTAATGATACACAATTGAGAAATGAACCAAGATTTTCTTTCACACTGATATCTTTCACAATAAATTCAACACAGCCGCTAAAATTAAGCACATTTATGTTGTTTGATGAAGTACCATTACTATTAAAGTTACAATTTTTTATTTTTCCTTCTTTACATAATTGTAAATTCAGTGGGAAAGTGGCACCTGATGCCGTTGAGCAGTTATAAATATTACAATGTTGAATAGTAATGTTTTGACTAGGCGTTCCTGTTGAAACGAATTCAATGCCAGTTACGGCACATGATATGGTGGTTGTAGTATCAATGCCAACTCTTTGATTGCTTCCCTGAAACGATATTGCTGCGCGTGTGAAATTTTCTATCAAACCATTTTTAATGTAAACGTCAGCCATACCAGAACTAACTTGGATGGCATTTACACCGGTAGTGGCATTTCCTTGAGTGAGGTTGAAAAGCTGCAAATCAAGAACGACATCAGTCGTGGTAATAAGAATAGCAGGTATTGCTGTTGCTGGGGTAAAGACGATGTTACTCCCTAATCTATACACACCCGATGTTGAAATGGTATAGGTAGTTCCTCCCGTTGCACCAAAATTTGCTTGGGTAATCATAACCGGATTTGAAAGGTTTTCGGTTAAGACATTTAAAATAGTCCAGGTTTGTTGGAACTCAGAAGTGATGTTGGTACAACAGGTGTTGAGTGCCGAGAATGTCCCATTAAAGCCTGCAGCTAGAATAGTCCATGTAGCGTTAAAATCACCAAGAATAGCGGCGAGCGTGCTGAAAGTTCCATTGAATCCAGCAGCTAAGATAGTCCATGTTTGTTGGAATTCGGAAGTAATGTTGGTACAACACGCGTTGAGTGCCGAGAATGTCCCATTAAAGCCTGCAGCTAAAATTGTCCATGTTGCTGCAAAGTCAGCAGTAAGATTTGGGAGTGTGCTGAAAGTGCCATTAAATCCGGCAGCTAAAATAGTCCATGTTTGTTGGAATTCAGAATTTATATTTGTGCAACAAGCATTGAGCGCAGAGAACGTTCCATTGAAACCAGTGGCTAAAATAGTCCATGTTGCAGCAAAATCATTAGTGATAGTAGTTGTTAAATCTGCTAATGCAGTAAAAGTAGCATTTGCTTCATTAATGTTTGCGATAGTGCTGAAAGTTCCATTAAAACCAGCAGCTAAAATGGTCCACGTTGCTGCAAAGTCATTGGTCACCGTAGTAGTAAGATTTGAGAGTGTACTGAAGGTGCCATTGAACCCGGTAGCTAAAATAGTCCACGTTTGTTGGAATTCGGAATTGATATTCGTGCAACAAGCATTGAGAGCGGAAAAAGTGCCATTGAATCCAGTATTTAACAGAGTCCATGTTGCAGCAAAATCATTGGTGATAGTAGTTTTTAAATCTGCTAAGGCGGTGAAAGTGCTATTTGCATTCGTATTTATTGCATTGATTGCGGAGAATGTGCCATTGAATCCAGCATTAAGAATTGTCCATGTTTGTTGAAATTCTGAATTTATATTGGTGCAGCAAGCATTGAGCGCGGAGAATGTGCCATTGAATCCAGCATTAAGAATTGTCCACGTTGCAGCAAAATCATTAGTGATAGTAGTTGTTAAATCTGCAATTGCGGTTAAAGTACCATTTGCATCAATAGTGATCGCATTAATTACAGAGAATGTGCCATTGAAATCAGCGGCTAAAATGGTCCACGTTTGTTGAAATTCAGAATTTATATTCGTGCAACAAGCATTGAGAGCAGAGAAAGTGCCATTGAATCCAGCATTAAGAATCGTCCATGTTGCAGCAAAGTCATTCGTGATGGTAGTTTTTAAATCTGCTAACGCAGTAAAAGTGCCATTCGACTCATTAATTGCATTAATTGCAGAGAATGTGCCATTGAAATCAGCAGCTAAAATGGTCCATGTTTGTTGAAATTCGGAATTTATAGTTGTGCAACAGTCATTGAGTACGCTGAAAGTTCCATTAAATCCAGCATTAATAATTGTCCATGTTGCAGCAAAATCATTAGTGATAGTAGTTGTTAAATCTGCAATTGCGGTTAAAGTACCATTTGCATCAATAGTGATCGCATTAATTACAGAGAATGTGCCATTGAAATCAGCGGCTAACATAGTCCACGTCTGTTGAAACTCAGAGTTTATAGTTGTGCAGCAAGCATTGAGAGCGGAGAAAGTGCCATTGAATCCAGCATTAAGAATTGTCCACGTTGCAGCAAAGTCATTGGTGATAGCAGTTGTTAAATCAGCAATTGCGGTTAAAGTACCATTTGTATCGATAGTGATGGCATTAATTGCAGAGAATGTACCATTAAAATCAGCAGCTAAGATAGTCCACGTTTGTTGGAATTCAGAGTTTATAGTTGTGCAACAAGCATTGAGAGCAGAAAATGTGCCATTGAAACCAGCGTTTAAAATTGTCCACGTTGCAGCAAAGTCATTAGTGATAGTAGTTGTTAAATCAGCAATTGCGGTTAAAGTACTATTTGTATCGATAGTGATGGCATTAATTGCAGAGAATGTACCATTAAAATCAGCAGCTAAAATAGTCCACGTCTGTTGAAACTCAGAATTTATATTCGCGCAACAAGCATTGAGTACGCTGAAGGTTCCATTGAATCCGGCATTTAAAATTGTCCACGTTGCAGCAAAGTCATTAGTGATAGTAGTTGTTAAATCAGCAATTGCGGTTAAAGTACCATTTGTATCGATAGTGATGGCATTAATTGCAGAGAATGTACCATTAAAACCAGCAGCTAAGATAGTCCATGTTTGTTGGAATTCCGAGTTTATATTCGTGCAGCAGGTATTGAGCGTAGAGAAAGTTCCATTAAATCCGGCATTTAAAATAGTCCATGTTGCAGCAAAGTCATTAGTGATAGTAGTTGTTAAATCAACAATTGCGGTTAAAGTACCATTTGTATCGATAGTGATGGCATTAATCGCAGAGAATGTACCATTAAAACCAGCAGCTAAGATAGTCCATGTTTGTTGGAATTCCGAGTTTATATTTGTGCAGCAGGTATTGAGTGCGCTGAAGGTTCCATTAAATCCAGCATTTAAAATAGTCCACGTTGATGAAAAATCTGCAGTAATAGTGGTATTGAAACTATTGATAGCAGAGAAGGTACCATTAAACCCAGCAGCTAAGATAGTCCATGTTTGTTGAAATTCAGAATTTATGTTTGAGCAGCACGCATTAAGTGCAGTGAATACGGAAGAAAGATCAGCCGTGGCAGTAACTGAGAGATTGGCTAGTATGGTCCATGTTTGCTGGAACTCCGAGGTTATGTTAGAGCAACATGCATCGAGTGAGGTAAACACAGGAGCAAGATCCGCCGTAGCAGTAATTGAAAGATTGGCAAGAATTGTCCATGTTTGCTGGAATTCCGAGGTTATATTAGAACAACATGCATCGAGTGTGGTAAACACAGGAGAAAGATCTACTGTAGTAGTAATTGAGAGATTGGCAAGAATTGTCCATGTTTGTTGAAAATCAGCGAGTATTTGGTTACAGCAAAATGTTTGTTGTTGACTTATTTGATTGATGAGAAATTCTAAGCGTAATAAGAAGGCTATAATAGATTCAAAATCTATGGTACTGCTGCCAACAATAGCATGACCGCCTTGTGGGCGAGGTGCTTTAAGCTTATCTTCTAATTTCGCTACTAATTCTGGGAAAGCGTCTATGAGATCATTAAGCGGCAATGTGCAACATTCGGGTTCGCATTGAATCGTTGCGTAACATGTTAATAATCCCTCAGAAAGTTGTTCATACATATTTTCAGTGAGCGCTTCTTCAATTATATCTTGAATAAACTTTTTACATGCTGTGTCGATGACAATATCAGGAGTAAAGCGTGGCTGATGTAGCATATCTATTGAACCTGAGATTGCTGAAGTGCAAAACAGAATGCTCAATACAATAGTATAGAAAACGAGGGATTGCTTCATTAAGTTCCTTTTCTATATGTTAAAAAGAGGAATACGTTCCATGGTGTTTATCTCCTTTTAAGCAGCGAGTGCTAAATTAGTCCAAGGTGATGTGACGGTTGCCAAGTGTTGTGATGCTGGTGCTGTTGGCGTCGTTAAAGATCCAGCTGCTATACCAAAAGCTTGCGTACCCGGATTATCATAAGCAACATTCCTATAATAGAGAATTGCATTGCTGGTATTATTAAACCCAAAGCCATTGCCGCCACTGGATCCTAGGTTAAATGCACTCAGACAATCCTTAACCACACAATCATTTCCTGTCGTAGTGATACCAAAGCCTTGAACGGCTGGTCCTTTATTAGAGAGTACTATGCAATTGTTAAGCGTGTTAGAGTTGGAATTAATAGTAATTCCTGATCCGTAGGAAGAAGTTGATGTATTTGCATTTGTTTGGCAGAAGTTAAAGGAATTAGAAGAACCAGCGTTGCCATAAATTGCAGTACAGAGCAACGCCGCTGTGTTAAAAGATACTTTACATGAGTTAAACGTATTATTATTTGGGGCAGAACCTTGAAGCCAAATGCCATTGAATGCTCCGCTGTTGCTAGCGTTATTATTATTAATGATACAAGAATTAAAAGTATTAGAGGAGCTTCCGTTAAGGTTAATTCCTGCGCATGTTCCGGACGATCCTGAACTTTGATTATTTATGATGATGCAATTAGTAAAATTATTGAGTGATGACGTGCTATCTAATTGTACGCCATTGAAGCTTGAACCAAGATTTTCATACATACTGATGTCAGATACATTAAATTCAATGCAGCCGTTAAAATTAAGTGCCGTTATGTTTTTTGAAGCAACGCCATTTCCGTTCAAGGCACAATTCTTTATTATTCCCTTTTTACATGCTTGTAAGATCATTGCATTATCAGCGCTCGCTGATGTTGAGCAATTGTATACTTTGCAATTTTGAATGGTAATGTTTTGGCTAGTTCCTGATGCAATGAACTCGATACCGCGCACGGCACATGATAGGGTGGTGGTATTATCAATTCCCACTCCTTGATTATTTCCTTGGAATGATATTGCCGCTCGCGTGAAATTTTCTATCATGCCATTTTGAATATACACACTGGCCATACCAGAACTAACTTGGATAGCATTCACACCCGTGGTACTATTTCCCTGGCTTAAGGTGAAGAGTTGTAAATCAAGAACGACATTGGTTGTTGTAATAAGAATAGCGGGTATTGCTGTAGCTGGTGTAAAGACAATGTTACTACCCAACCTATAGACACCAGATGTTGAAATGACGTATTGTGTTCCACCTGTTGCTCCAAAATTTGCTTGTGTAATCATAACTGGATTTGAAAGGTTTTCAGTTGAGACATTTAAAATTGTCCATGTTTGTTGAAATTCGGAAGTAATGTTGGTACAACAGGCGTTGAGTGCCGAGGCTGTTCCGTTAAAGCCTGCTGCTAGAGTAGACCATGTATCATTAAAATCTGAAATAATAGTGGCGAATGTGCTGAAAGTTCCATTGAAGCCGGCACCTAGGATAGTCCATGTTTGCTGGAATTCAGAATTTATATTCGTGCAACAAGCATTGAGAGCAGAGAATGTGCCATTGAAACCAGCATTTAAAATAGTCCATGTTGCGTTAAAATCGCTCATAAAAGCAGGGAGTGAGCTGAAGGTGCCATTAAATCCGGCGGCTAAGATCGTCCATGTTTGTTGGAATTCGGAATTTATATTCGTGCAGCAGGCATTGAGTGCAGAGAAAGTTCCATTGAAACCGGCAGCCAAAATTGTCCATGTTGCAGCAAAATCATTGGTGATAGTAATTTTTAAATCTGCTAAGGCAGTAAAAGTAGCATTTGCTTGAGCATTAATGTTTGCGATAACGCTGAAAGTTCCATTGAATCCAGCAGCTAAAATAGTCCACGTTGCAGCAAAATCATTGGTCACCGTAGTAGTAAGATTTGAAAGTATACTAAAAGTTCCATTAAAACCAGCAGCTAAGATAGTCCATGTTTGTTGAAATTCGGAGTTTATAGTTGTGCAACAAGCATTGAGCGCAGAGAAAGTTCCATTGAATCCAGCATTAAGAATTGTCCACGTTGCGGCAAAGTCATTGGTTATAGTAGTTGTTAAATCTGCTAACGCAGTAAAAGTACCATTCGCTTCGGCATTAATGTTTGCGATAGCGCTGAAAGTTCCATTGAAACCAGCGCCTAAAATTGTCCATGTTTGTTGAAATTCAGAATTTATAGTTGTGCAGCAGGCATTGAGTGCGCTGAAAGTTCCATTAAAGCCGGCATTAAGAATTGTCCACGTTGCAGCAAAGTCGTTGGTGATAGTATTTTTTAAATCTGCTAATGCAGTGAAAGTACCGTTTGCTTCGGGAATAATGTTTGCGATAGCGCTGAAGGTGCCATTGAAATCAGCAGCTAGGATAGTCCACGTTTGTTGGAATTCAGAATTTATAGTTGTACAGCAAGCATTGAGTGCAGAGAAGGTTCCATTGAATCCAGCATTAAGAATTGTCCATGTTGCAGCAAAATCATTAGTGATAGTATTTTTTAAATCTGCTAACGCAGTAAGAGTGCCATTTGCATCAATAGTGATGGCATTAATTGCAGAGAATGTACCATTAAACCCGGCGGCTAGGATAGTCCAAGTTTGTTGAAATTCAGAATTTATAGTTGTGCAACAGGCGTTGAGCGCAGAGAAAGTCCCATTGAATCCAGCATTAAGAATTGTCCATGTTGCAGTAAAGTCATTAGTGATAGTGTTTTTCAAATCAGCAATTGCAGAGAAGGTGCCATTTGCATCAATAGTGATGGCATTAATTGCAGAGAATGTGCCATTGAAATCAGCAGCTAGGATAGTCCACGTTTGTTGGAATTCAGAATTTATAGTTGTACAGCAAGCATTGAGTGCAGAAAAGGTTCCATTGAATCCAGCGTTAAGAATAGTCCACGTACCAACAAAATCATTGGTGATAGTGTTTTTCAAATCAGCAATCGCAGAGAAGGTACCATTTGCATCAAAAGTGATGGCATTAATTGCAGAGAATGTGCCATTGAAATCAGCAGCTAAAATAGTCCATGTTTGTTGAAACTCAGAGTTTATATTCGTGCAGCATGCGTTAAGTGCGCTGAAGGTGCCATTAAAACCAGCGTTAAGCATAGTCCACGTTGCAGCAAAGTCATTGGTGATAGTAGTTGTTAAATCTGCTAAGGCAGTGAAGGTGCCATTTGCATCAATATTAATTGCATTGATTGCAGAGAAAGTTCCATTAAAGCCGGCGGCTAAAATAGTCCATGTTCGTTGGAATTCTGAATTTATAGTTGTGCAACATGCGCTGAGAGCAGAGAAGGTGCCATTAAAACCAGCGTTAAGCATAGTCCACGTTGCAGCAAAATCATTGGTGATAGTAGTTGTTAAATCAGCAATTGCGCTAAAGGTGCCATTTGCGTCTGTGTTTATTGCATTGATTGCGGAGAAAGTTCCATTGAAATCAGCAGCTAAAATTGACCATGTTTGTTGAAATTCAGAATTTATAGTTGTGCAACAAGCATTGAGAGCGGAGAAGGTTCCATTGAAACCAGCGTTTAAAATTGTCCACGTTGCAGCAAAGTCTGTGGTGATAGTGTTTTTTAAATCAGCAATTGCAGTAAAAGTACCATTTGTTTCGACATTAATGTTTGCGATAGTGCTAAAAGTTCCATTAAAATCAGCAGCTAAAATTGACCATGTTTGTTGGAATTCAGAATTTATGTTTGAGCAGCATGCGTTGAGCGCAGAGAAAGTTCCATTGAATCCGGCATTTAAAATTGTCCATGTTGCAGCAAAATCGGCAGTACTAGTAGTAAGATTTGAAAGTATGCTAAAAGTTCCATTAAATCCGGAGGCTAAGATAGTCCATGTTTGTTGAAATTCAGAATTTATATTTGAGCAGCACGCATTGAGTACTGTAAACACAGAAGAAAGATCCACTGTGGCAGTAATCGAGAGATTGGCTAGTATAGTCCATGTTTGTTGGAATTCCGAGGTTATGTTTGAGCAGCATGCATTAAGCGCCGTAAACACGGGAGAAAGATCCACGGTAGCAGTAACTGAGAGATTAGCAAGAATAGTCCATGTTTGCTGGAATTCCGAGGTTATGTTTGAGCAGCATGCGTTGAGTGCGGTAAATACAGGAGAAAGATCAACGGAAGTTGTAAATGAAAGATGATTAAGGATTGTCCATGTTTGCTGAAAGTCAGAAAGTATCTGGTTACAACAAGAGCTTTGGTTTATTTGATTGATGAGAAATTCTAGCCGTAGTAATAAGGCTATAATGGGTCCAAAATCAATGGTGTTGCCGCCAACAATAGCATGACCGCCTTGTTGTGGACGAGGGGCTTTAAGTTTATCTTCTAATTTTGCTACTAATTCAGGGAAAGCGTCTATGAGATCATTAAGCGGTAACGTGCAACATTCAGGGTCTCGTTGAATTGTTGCGTAACATTTTAATAATCCCTCAGAAAGTTGTTCCTGCGTATTTTCAATGAGCGCTTCTTCAATAATAGTTTGAATGAATTTTTTACATTCGCTGTCAATAATAATATCAGGAGTAAAGTCTTGCTGATACAGCATATCCATCGAAATTGGCATTGCTGAAGTGCAAAATAGAGCACCCATTATAATAGTATAGAAAACGAGGGATTGCTTCATTAAGTTCCTTTTCTACATGTTAAAAAGAGAAATACGTTCCATGGTGTTTATCTCCTTTTAAGCAGCGAGTGCTAAATTAGTCCAGGCACCTGTAACAGCTGCCAAGTTTTGTGATGCTGGTGCTGTTGGCGTTGTTAAAGATCCTGCAGCGACACCAAAAATTTGTGTAGTTTGATTTATATACGCAACATTGTCATAGATTAAATATCCCGTAGCCGCATTATCTAGTCCGAAACCATTGGTGGGTTGTCCACTCACAGTAGTATAACCAAGATTATTTACGAATAAACAATTCCTTACTATATTGTTAACAGCTGAGGCGCTGTTAATGAAAATGCCAGCACAGACACCTAAGAAACCTATATTATTAGCGGCTATAAAGTGATCGATGATATTGCTCGTAGTAGAGATAAAACATCCCTCAAAACGACTGTTGGCCTGGTTGAATATTGATTGACAATTAGATAGGATGTTTTCAGATCCGCTTAAGTCAAAAGCATTAATAGGGGCAACTGTCGTCGAACTTGTCGGCACTGGTGTTTGATTAAAGGATACTGCGCAGTTAGTCATTGTATTGAAAGATCCCGCTATATTGAATCCGTTTAGAGGACTGGTATTTGTCGAATAACTTATATTTCCATTGACGATGCAATTGTTAAAAATATTGGCGTTGCTAGAAATAGTAAACCCATTGAGAGTATTAATGGATTGATTATTCATCATGATACAGTTATCAAAGTAATTAAGTGAAGACGTGCTATCTAATGATATGCAGTTGAGCGAAGAGGCAGTATTTTCATACATACTGATATCTGACACAATAAATTCAATGCAGCTATTAAAATTAAGTACATTTATGGTATTTGAATTAACACCATTACCATTCAATGTGCAATCCTTTATTATTCCTTTATTACATGATTGTAAAATTAATGCATTATCGGCGGTTGCTGCTGTTGAGCAATTGTATACATTGCAATTTTGAATGATAACATTTTGGCTCGGTGCGCTCGATGAGATTAACTCGATGCCGCGCACCGCACATGATACGGTGGTGGTTTGATCAATTCCTACTCTTCGATTGTTCCCTTGGAATGATATTGCAGAACGTGTGAAGTTTTTTATTGTGCCATTTTGAATATACACATCGGTCATACCAGAACTAACGACGATAGCATTCACGCCCGTGGTGGTATTTCCTTGGCTTAATGTGAAGAGTTGTAGATCAAGGACAACGTTGGTTGTCGTAATAAGTATAGCAGTAGTTGTTATAGATGGTGTGAAAACAACATTGCTACCCAACCTATATACGCCAGACGTTGAAATGATATAGGGCGTTCCACCTGCTGTTCCAAAATTTGCTTGCGTAATCATAACCGGATTTGAAAGGTTTTCGGTTAAGACATTTAAAATAGTCCAAGTTTGTTGGAACTCAGAAGTAATGTTAGTGCAACAGGCGTTGAGTGCCGAGAAGGTGCCGTTAAAGCCAGAGGCTAAAATAGTCCACGTAGCGTTAAAATCGCCAAGAATAGTAGCGAGTGTGCTGAAAGTCCCATTGAAACCAGCACCTAAGATAGTCCAAGTTTGTTGGAATTCGGAATTGATGTTAGTGCAACAAGCATTGAGCGCTGTGAAAGTTCCATTAAAGCCAGAGGCCAAAATAGTCCATGTAGCGTTAAAATCGCCAGGAATAGTAGCGAGTGTGCTGAATGTGCCATTAAATCCGGCAGCTAAGATAGTCCATGTTTGTTGGAATTCAGAATTGATGTTAGTGCAACAAGCATTGAGTGCAGAGAACGTTCCATTGAACTCAGCGTTTAAAATTGTCCACGTTGCAGCAAAATCATTAGTGATAGTATTTTTCAAATCTAATAGTGCGCTAAAGGTGCCATTTGCATCAAGCGTGATGGCATTAATTGCGCTGAAGGTTCCATTAAAGCCAGCAGCTAAAATGGTCCAGGTCGCAGCAAAGTCATTGGTCACTGCAGTAGAAAGATTTGAAAGCATACTGAATGTGCCATTGAAATCAGCAGCTAAGATGGTCCATGTTTGTTGAAACTCAGAATTTATGTTGTTGCAACAAGCATTGAGTGCAGAGAAGGTTCCATTAAATCCAGCATTAATAATTGTCCATGTTGCAGCAAAGTCATTGGTCACCGTAGTTTTTAGATCTGCGATTACGGTGAACGTATTATTTGCATTAGTGTTGATCGCATTAATTGCAGAGAATGTGCCATTGAAATCAGCAGCTAAGATAGTCCATGTTTGTTGAAATTCGGAATTTATAGTTGTGCAACAGGCATTGAGTGCAGAGAACGTGCCATTGAATCCAGCATTAATAATTGTCCACGTTGCAGCAAAGTCATTGGTCACCGTAGTTGTTAGATCTGCGATTACGGTGAACGTGTTATTTGCATTAGTGTTGATCGCATTAATTGCAGAGAATGTGCCATTGAAATCAGCAGCTAAGATAGTCCACGTTTGTTGAAACTCAGAATTTATGTTGTTGCAACAAGCATCGAGTGCAGAGAAGGTGCCGTTGAATCCAGCATTAATAATTGTCCACGTTGCAGCAAAGTCATTGGTCACCGTAGTTGTTAGATCTGCGATTACGGTGAATGTGTTATTTGCATTGGTGTTGATCGCATTAATTGCGGAGAATGTGCCATTGAAATCAGCAGCTAAGATAGTCCAGGTTTGTTGAAACTCAGAATTTATAGTTGTGCAGCAAGCATTGAGCGCAGAGAAAGTTCCATTGAATCCAGCATTAAGAATTGTCCACGTTGCAGCAAAGTCATTGGTGATTGTATTTTTTAAATCTGCCAGTGCAGAGAAGGTGCCATTTGCATCTATGCTTATTGCATTGATTGCGGAGAATGTGCCATTGAAATCAGCAGCTAAGATAGTCCATGTTTGTTGAAACTCAGAATTTATATTCGTGCAACAAGCATTGAGCGCTGAAAAGGTTCCATTAAATCCGGCATTAATAATTGTCCATGTTGCAGCAAAGTCATTGGTAACAGTGTTTTTTAGATCTGCGATTACGGTGAACGTGTTATTTGCATTAGTGTTGATCGCATTAATTGCAGAGAATGTGCCATTGAAATCAGCAGCTAAGATAGTCCATGTTTGTTGAAATTCGGAATTTATATTGTTGCAGCAAGCATTAAGTGCAGAGAAGGTTCCATTGAATCCAGCATTAATAATTGTCCATGTTGCAGCAAAGTCATTGGTCACCGTAGTTGTTAGATCTGCTATTACGGTGAATGTGTTATTTGCATTAGTGTTGATCGCATTGATTGCGGAGAATGTGCCATTGAAATCAGCGGCTAAAATTGTCCATGTTTGTTGAAATTCGGAATTTATATTCGTGCAGCAAGCATTGAGTGCAGAGAAGGTGCCGTTGAATCCGGCATTAATAATTGTCCATGTTGCGGCAAAGTCATTGGTCACCGTAGTTGTTAGATCTGCGATTACGGTGAACGTGTTATTTGCATTAGTGTTGATCGCATTGATTGCGGAGAATGTGCCATTGAAATCAGCAGCTAAGATCGTCCAAGTTTGTTGAAACTCAGAATTTATATTCGTGCAACAAGCATTGAGCGCAGAGAAGGTTCCATTGAATCCAGCATTAATAATTGTCCATGTTGCAGCAAAGTCATTGGTCACCGTAGTTTTTAGATCTGCGATTACGGTGAACGTGTTATTTGCATTAGTGTTGATCGCATTAATTGCAGAGAATGTGCCATTGAAATCAGCAGCTAAAATAGTCCATGTTTGTTGGAATTCAGAATTTATGTTTGAGCAGCATGCATTGAGCGCAGAGAAAGTTCCATTGAATCCGGTATTGATAATTGTCCAGGTTGATGAAAAATCTGTGGTAACAGTGGTATTAAAACTATTAAGTGTACTGAAGGTACCATTAAACCCGGCGGCTAACATAGTCCATGTTTGCTGGAATTCAGAATTTATGTTTGAGCAGCATGCGTTGAGCCCCGTAAACACAGAAGAAAGATCAACGGTAGCAGTTAGTGAAAGACCGGCTAAAATAGTCCATGTTTGTTGGAATTCAGAATTTATGTTTGAGCAGCATGCATTGAGCGCCGTAAACACAGAAGAAAGATCCGCCGTAATAGTAAGTGAGAGATGATCAAGGATGGTCCATGTTTGTTGGAATTCCGAGGTTATATTTGAGCAGCATGCATTGAGCGCCGTAAACACGGAAGAAAGATCCACCGTAGTAGTAAATGAGAGATGATCAAGGATAGACCATGTTTGCTGAAAGTCAGAGAGTATCTGGCTACAGCAAGAGCTTTGTTGTTGCGCTAGTTGATTGATCAGAAATTCTAATCGTATTAGTAATGCTATAAGAGATCCAAAATCAATGGTATTGCTGCCAACAATAGCATGATTGCCCTGAGGAGGGCGGGGAGCTTTAAGCTTCTCTTTTAATTTTGCAACTAATTCAGGGAAGGCATCTATAAGATCATTAAGGGGTAATGTGCAACATTCAGGATCGCATTGAATTCTTTCGTAACAATGTAATAATCCCTCGGAAAGCTGTTCATACGTATTATCAATGAGTGCTTCTTTGATAATATCTTGGATAAACTGTTTACAGTCTTTATCAACTATAATATCAGTACTGAAATCTGGATGGTGCATTATATCTGTGGAAGCCGAAATCGCTGAAGTGCAAAATAGAGCGCCCAATATAATAATGTAGAAAACGGGGGATCGCTTCATTAAGTTCCTTTCCTATTTTTTACTCCATCGAATTTTTTTATATAGTAGAAGGTTAATAAAAAAAATAGCAACAGAATTTTGAACCGGCAAGAAGTATACGCCTTTTATCCTAATTAACGTGAATTCGATAAAAAAATTATCGACTTATTACCGACAAAAATATCTCGAAATGTCATCACGAGGAACGTAGTGACGTGGTGACCCAGAACTTTAATAAATTCCTTTTTTAATGAATTAATTTTATTATCTGGGTTGCCACACCTACTCCGCTAAAAGCTACGTAGGTTCGCAATGACAATTCTGATTTTAACATTATTTTCTTAGGCTAAATTTATGTTTTTATATATCGAATTCACGTTAATTATGTTCAGGGTGAATTGAAATAATTCTATGAACAAATGAGCAGCAACTCTACATATTTTATTTATATTTATTCATAAAAAACGCATAAATATGGCATTGAATTTTAGGGTATTTTATCCCTGTAAACCAGTAGAAATAATTTCATATTGACATATTTTCTGTATTTGATAAGCTTATTTATGACATTATTTGATGCTAGGGAGATAAGCAAAAATTAGATAAAAAGGAGATATAATGCTTAGTAAAAAAGTAATAAAAAATTTAATGTTGTTTCTCATAAATACCGCATTCTCACTTTCTGCTATGGAAATAGTGGTGGAAACGCGAGACGGTGGAAAATTTACCTTTACCGATGAAACCATACAAGAATCAAAACTACTTACTCATATGATCGCAGACTGTGATGACACAACTCAAAATCCTTTGGTAGTATCAGATGTTGTTACTTCACGCGAGATGTCTATTATTAAAGAATTAAGTGACTTTTTAGTTCAACAATCAAAAACTTTATCTAAAGAAGAAATACTTAAAAAATGCAAAGCTTTCCTCGCAGCAAAAAAACTATCGTTAAACGCACTGATACCTTTATTAAATACAGCTAACTATTTAGACTGTTGTACTCTTATGAACATAGCTTCAGATTTGTTGAGTAATGTTCTCATAAAAGAATTTAATACTACGCATCTTGAAAAAATGCTTAAAATTACGCAAACATTTACTGCGCCACCCTCAGACACGATGCCAGCAGAAATGTCTTTGTTTGTTGCTTCAACAATGGCAAAAAAATACGGTTTTAATGCTAGTCATACATTACCTAAATTACTTATTGATGAAATAAAAAATAATTCGCCATCACACTTCGTTTTCTCAGATGATAAATCACTTATAGCGCTTGCTATGAATAATTGTTCTAAAGTGGTTGTATGGAGTATACAAGAAGATAGTATGATTGCGGAATTCGCAAGCAGAAAATGTGTTACTGCATTACGTTTTTCCCCTTCTAACAAGATATTAGCAGTCGCAACGGAAGACAAAATTGTACGCCTTTGGAATTTAGCGACACAAAAGTGTCAATTGCTGGCTACTTCACAAGGGCCAGCACATTCTGTTTCATTCTCACCAAATGGTGCAAACTTAGTAACATCATCATTACTAGATACAAAAAAATGGTTAATACAAATATGGGATGCTGCTTCACTTGAAAATATTAAAAAGTATACTACCCAGAAGGCAGTAGGGTACGACAGTCAAAATCAGTTGATCTGTGATAAGACTATGGCCTATCAAAGAATCGTTGAAAAATGGCATATAACAAATCCAGATTTACAACCAGATATACAAAAATTATCAATCGAAGATGCGTTAACCTTGCGATGGTTGCTCGAGATGATAACTATTGATGAAAAAGTTCAACTCAATAAAGCACCTTCGCTTGTTAAAGAAGCTGTTAAGAATCTTATGCAGAATAAGCCCATATTAGCAGCTATTTTGCAGCCTTATCTTGTTCCTGAAAAATCATCAACATGGTGCGCAGTATCATAAGGTACTGCGTTTTACCACGTTATGGTGATCCCATTATAGGCGTTCAAGAAAAGATGGGCGCCTCCATTGCCAATCATTCCTGTTATCTCGCGCTGTAACCGATTCCATGTTTGTTTATTGAGCAAAACTGTTATAGGATTCAACATAATATAATGATCTGAATGCACCATATTATACATTGTTTTTGCGTACACATTGGCATGAATATCTTTTGGTAATCCAAGCGTAATAGAACTCTTTAAACTCGTTGCATTGACTGTCGTGTCGAGTGGTAGTGATAAGAACGATAGGTTAACTTCTCCTTGAGCGCGCGCTGTGACATCAGCAGCAGCACCGCGAATAACGAGTGCATTTTCAGAAGATGTTGCGATAATATTTCCCTCGACATTTTTAATTTTTATAGGACCTTTATTTTTAATGGTAACGTTCGTTTTGAAAGGTACCATGAGATGATAATCGATTGAAGAACGAGTGTTCTTTAATGTTGATGTTATGGTAGCTTTATTGTTGTGGACATCCATGATGATTGCGAGAGCTTCAAGATCTTTTTCTGGCGCTTTTTTTATTGCTTCGAGTGCAATTTTTGGCAAACTCCATGTTTTTACCGTTACGGTTCCTTGATTATTATTTTCAAGGATGACCGTGCCATCAAAATCAAAAAATGATTCTTTGATGACAGGTTCTTCTTTTATTCCCGTAATCCAAGTTGTGATACCTTTTAGAGTAAAGTCGACAGTTTGTGTATACTGCACGTAGGTACTTAATGATAATGCGCTCAGTATAAAAAATCCTAATTTCATAGCATACTTTCTAAAAAAAGGTTAGTTAAAGGAATACATGGTGAAGTTTACAAAAGTTAGTATAACGATACAAAAAAAATTAAAAAATCTCCTGAGCAAACATGCATCTCTTTTGGCGATTATTCAAGATATTCATGAAGCTGGCGGTGCATCTTATTTAGTTGGCGGTGCCGTGCGTGATCTTATGCTTGGTTTACCCGTGAAAGATCTGGATATTGAAGTTCATGGCCTTCAATTAGCGCAGCTTGAAAAAATTTTACAAAAATTTGGGCGTGTGAATTATGTAGGCAAAGCGTACGGCGTTCTTCGCTTGGAAACGCTCGACATTGATTGGTCAATCCCTCGTTCTGATAAAGCGGGGCGCAAGCCACAAGTAACGCTTGATCCACTCATGGATATTAAAAAAGCATTTGAGCGTCGTGATGTTACCATGAATGCAATGGGTATCGATCTGATTACATGTGAGCTTGTTGATCCATTTCATGGCTTACAAGATTTAAAAAAAGGTATTTTACGAGCGACCAACAAAAAAACTTTTGGCGAAGATCCTTTGCGTTTTTTTCGTGTTATGCAATTTGTTGGACGTTTTGAAATGTCGCCTGATCATATGTTGAATGCATTATGCAAAAAAATGGATATTTCAAAAGTTTCTCGCGAACGTATTGAAAGTGAATTTAAAAAATTATTATTAAAATCAATGCATCCGTCGCGTGCGCTTGATTGGTTAGACAAGATTAAACGATTAACGGATGTGCTTCCCGAGGTTGCTGCATTGAAAGGGGTTAAACAAAACCCTAAATGGCATCCTGAAGGCGATGTCTATGAACATACTAAGCAAGCAATAGATGCTGCAGCAGAGCTTTCCTACGATTCTGAACTAGAAAAACTCATTATTATGTATGCGGCGTTATGTCATGATTTGGGGAAAGCAAAAACAACCGTTATCAAAGATGGTGCTATTACCAGTTATCGGCATGAAATAGCCGGTGTTGCTTTGGCAAAAAAATTATTAAAAAGAATTATGAATACACAAGTGATTATTCAATCGGTTGCAAAGCTGGTGCGTGCGCATATGTATCCTTTGCAGCTTGTTGCTGGAAACGCAAGCAGTAAAGCATATAAACGCCTCGCATTGACATTATCACCTCAAATAACACTTGAAACGCTCGCAAAACTTGTTGTTGCTGATAAACGAGCGCGCAACCCAAAAAAAAATGGGCCTTTGAAACACGCGCTACCTGAAGTCGATGAGTTTATTCGTAACGCAAAAAAGGCACACGCGTATCTTGGTGTTGAAGCAAAAATTTTGCAAGGAAAAGATCTGATGCCGGAAATTGAGCCAGGGCCGCTCATGGGAACATTAGTAAAAGAAGCGTACAAAATTCAACTTGATGAAAATATTCATGATAAAAGTGTACTTAAAAAACGAGTGCTACAATGTCTAAAAAAAGAAAAAAAATGATTCTTGTTAATAACCCTCACTCTGCGTTACACTAAGATGCATAAACTACCCTTGAATAAAAGGATTTAAAAAATATGTGGTATAATTTGAATGGCAATGCACTATGGTTATTAGTAATTCAATCAGATTTTGTAACAAAGCTTGTTCTGCTAACACTTTTGTGTATGTCGATTATCTGTTGGACAATTTTTCTTTATAAAGTCATCTTGTTACGCCTGAAAAAAAGACAACTTTCAATGATGCTGGAACGGTTACGGGAAGTGCAAACGTTTGAAGAAATGAGAATGGTTGCTTCAGCCATGATCGATACGTTGCCCGGTTATTTTTTAAAAAGAAATCTCATCATTTTAAAATCACTTCTTGAGCATGATGCTGGCAAAACACATCTTACGCAGCAAGAATGTTCTTATTTACGACAACAACTTGAAGAAACGCTCGAAGATTTAATGCGTACGGAAGAATCATACTTACCATTTTTATTTACGAGTGCATCAGTTTCACCATTATTAGGATTGTTCGGTACTGTGTGGGGATTAGTACACGCGTTCATTCGCATAAGTGAAAAACAATCAGCCGACATCGCCACGGTAGCACCCGGTATTGCAGAAGCGTTGATTACCACCCTCGCTGGTTTGCTTGTTGCAGTTCCTGCGCTCGTTATGTACCATTTTTTGATTGCGCAAATTCGCATTGTTGAACACGAGCTCTATAAAGTAGCTGATAAATTTCATTGGATTATCCAAAAAATTTTTGTTCGCAAGGAATTATTGAAAGGAGATTGATTGCATGCAATCATTGAGACGAAGAAAAAAATCTCTTTCACCTTCACTGGAAATTACGCTGACGCCGTTGATCGATACGGCATTGACCTTGCTTATAATTTTTATGGTTACAACGCCCATGCTTCAGAATTCTATCAAAATTGATTTGCCAAAAGGAGCTGCGCAAGAAGCTGGTAAAGAACAACAAGAAATTGTTATCTCTATTGATAAAGAAGAAAAAATTTATTGCAATAATAAGCCGGTAACGCTTGAAACTATTGGGCAAGAAATCAAACAATGTCTTTCAGCAGTGGGCAATCCTGCACAGTCAAAACGTGTATGGGTGCGTGTTGATCGTCAACAATCCTGTTCAGCAAATATCTTAATAAGCGTCATTGATCAAATCAAGGTAGTTGGAGGAGTGAAAGATGTTGCCATTGCAACTGAAAAGCTTGCTACCAAAGCTGCCTAGAAAAACAATCTTTCTTACAAAGCTCGTATTTTTTTCAGCAACCTTACATCTGATTTTTTTTCTTGCACTTATGATGGTGCAATCGTGGCGATTGGCCCACATAGTGCGCTTGCATGATATTTCTGATGGTACAACGGTTGTCTTAGTGCCGCTTATAAAAACTATTACGCCAAACGCACAAACGCGTGCGCAGGCAGTAAAAGAAACGCGTGCACAAAAAAAAGTTCCGAGTGCACAGCCAACGACGCAGATAGCAAAAGAATTACAGCCAAAGAAAATTCAAGAGCCTCAAAAGAAAAAAGAGGAACCTGCCAAAAAATTACCGATACCCGAACCACAAAAATCGGTAAAAAAAGAAGTAGAAAAAAAACCTGACATTAAAAAAGAAAAAACTAAAAAAATCGAACCGGTAGTTCGAGCTCAACCCTCGCAGAAAATGCCTGCGATGATCGATACTGCTACAACGACAACAACTCTACAGCAAGTTGGTCATTATGATTTAGCATTAATTACCTTGTGTAACGAAATAAAAGCGGGCATCGCAAAAACATGGCGACGTCCGACGAATATACCCTCGACTGAACAATGTCATGTAAAAGTATGCGTACGTTCTGAAACCGAGCGTACGGTGACCATTGTGAAGTCATCGCACGCGCTCGCTCTTGATATTATGGTAAAGAATTTTGTCGCTCAATATCCTTTCCCGCGCGCGTTATGGCATACCGAAATTGAATTAATTTTTTAATCATCCGAGGGGCAACGTTATGAAATTGATGCATTTAATTTGGTTGGCGGGAAGCATTTGGTGTGTGCATGCTATGCAAATGCCAAAGCAAACGATAAAAGTTGATGCAACACGTCAACAGCAAGAAAAAATGAAATTGCTGCTTATCGCATTGGATACTTCCCAAGAGTTAGGCGCAATTGTAAAAAAAGTTGCACAAGATTTAACATGTTCCGAGCAAAAACTGAGTGGGTTTAATGTTCATTGGGATGTACTAGCCAAAATACCAACAAAAAAAACAATACGAACTTTTTTTGACCAAGGCTTTTCGGTAGTAATTTTTCTTTCGTATAGTGGCGATACTGTTGAATGGCGTATATACGATACTCAGAATGGTACCATGCTTGATGGCAAAAAAGTGCGTTTACAAAAATCAGCAAAAGCAACTGCTCATAGTGTTGCAGATCAAATCTGGCAGGTATTAACGGGACAAGAAAGTGTTTTTTTAACGAAGATTGCGTATTGCACTACCGTCAAAAAAGGTAAAAAATGTTTAAAGAACATTGTCATTCAAGATCCATGCGCTCATGATGTACCAGTTACCTTGGTGCAGGGTGGTAAACTATTAGGACCCCGTTGGAATAAAGATAATAACAATCCTTCGGTATTATATTCTGAAGTAACACCAGCCAATATTAGATTGATGGCTGCTCAGTTGGATGGCAAGAGGAAAATCATATCGAATGGTGATGGATTGACTATGCTAGCCAACTTTTCTCCCGACGGTCAAAAAGTGGCCTATTGTGCCTCGCACAAAAATAGTTGCCAGATATACCTTTATTATATAGATGCCACATCAAGAAAGGGCGTTAATCGGCGTATAACGTTTAACCAAGGAAATAATACTTCCCCCAACATTTGTGCCAATGGGGACATTATTTTTTGCTCTGATTATGAAACCAAAAGCCCACAAATTTACCTTCTAAGCCATGATACTGGCCTTATAAGGCGGATAACCCAGGGGGGGTATTGTGCTTCGCCCCAAGTATGTGATAAAACAGGCAGAGTGGCCTATTCAAAGTTAATTGGTAACGATATGCAAATTTTCGTGTATAATAGGACTACCAATGAACATTATCAGCTTACTTTTGACCGAGGGAGTAAGGATGAATGTACCTGGTCACCCTGTGGGAATTATCTTGCGTATGTCTATAAAGAAGGGCAGAAAAGCAGAATCGCTGTCCAAAATATGATTACCCAAGAACGGTTTTTCTTAACAAAAGAGGGCGAAGAATGTAGTTACCCTGCCTGGTCCGGCAAGTATGCTGATATAGGTATTTTCGCCTAATTTTTCTTCAGAAAAGATCGACAGTACGCATCTTTTATAATATAATTACTCAGAACTTTCAATTTTTTATATTTTATAGTACAATTAGAATATATTATCAGATCCATTTCATGATTCTGTCACGAAATGGCTTATGCTCCAATTTTATGTGAAAATTTAAGTAAGAATGGGTGTATTATGAGACACAAATTAAAAAATAATCCTTTTGCACGCGGGCCTAAACACTTAGTCTTTGTAGTCCTTTTCTTTGTAATATCTATCGCGTTACTCACTAAATTAACTGATTACACGCGACAAGTAAAAAATATTTCTTATTCAAAGTATTTGGATGCAATTGAAAATAATGAAGTAAAATCAGTACATATCAATGGTCAAGATGTGTATGGCATCATGAAAGATGATACCCATTTTGAAACCGTCGTTGCTGATAATCCAAAGAATCTTGATCTCTTGCGTGACCATAATGTTCAATTCTCAGTCGCGCCGTTATCATCACAGTTTAGTTTCTGGCATTTACTGTTGATTGCTTCTTTCCTTCTTATGCCACTTGGTTTTTGGTATTTCTTCAAACAAAGTCGTGGTTCAGGCGGCGGCAGTAATATCTTTAGTATGGGCAAAAGTAAAGCAAAAATGTTTATGCCTTCTACGATAAAAGTTACCTTTAAATCGGTGGCAGGTGCCCACGACGCAAAAGAAGAGCTTAAAGATGTTGTAGATTTCTTGAAAAATCCCGAAAAATACAAGCGATTAGGGGCTAAAGTTACCCGCGGTGTTTTATTGATAGGTGAGCCAGGGAATGGTAAAACCTTACTTGCAAAAGCAGTCGCTGGCGAAGCAAATTGCCCGTTTTTCAGTATTACTGGTTCAGATTTTATCGAGGTTTTTGTTGGCGTTGGTGCTGCACGCGTGCGTGATCTTTTTGCACAAGCTCGTAAACACGCGCCAAGTATTGTTTTCATTGATGAAATAGATGCTATTGGTCGTCAACGAGGGAGTGGTTTTGGCGGGGGTCACGATGAACGTGAGCAAACGCTCAACCAATTACTTACTGAAATGGATGGTTTTGATACGGCTGGATCTTCAGTCATTGTTATTGCCGCAACAAATATGCCTGATGTTTTAGATAAAGCGCTTTTACGACCAGGAAGATTTGATCGCCGTGTTGAAGTTTCATTTCCTGATACGCCAAGCCGAGAACAAATTTTAGCAATAAACGCTCAAGCATTGAAGATGAGTGCGGATGTTAACTTAAAAAAAGTTGCTGAAGAAACTGCAGGCTTTAGCGGTGCTGATCTTGCAAATCTTATGAATAAAGCAGCAATTAATGCTTCTAAAAAAAATAAAGAATGTGTTGATCAGCAGGATCTTGAAGAAGCGCATAAAGTTATGCTTGAATCGCAAAGAAATCAATCATCAAATCTTAGTACTGCAGCAAAAGGCAATGCAAAAGCAAAATTATTTATGCCATCTCAAGTCAAATGTACCTTTGCTGATGTAGCTGGTGTTGAAGAAGCAAAAGAAGAATTAAAAGATGTCGTCGACTTTTTGAAGAATCCCGAACGCTATAAGCGCCTTGGTGCTAAAATCACCCGTGGTATTTTGCTTGTCGGTGAGCCGGGTAATGGTAAAACATTGCTCGCAAAGGCAGTTGCTGGCGAAGCAAATTGCCCTTTCTTTTCGGTGAGTGCTTCGGAATTTGTTGAAATGTATGTTGGTGTTGGCGCTTCACGCGTGCGTGATTTATTTAACCAGGCGCGCAAGCACAATCCAAGTATCATATTCATTGATGAAATTGATGCAGTTGGTGCTAAACGGGTGACTGGTATTGGTGGCCATGAAGAACGTAACCAAACCCTCAATCAGTTATTAACAGAAATGGATGGCTTTGATACTGAAGGAACATCGGTGATTGTTATGGCTGCAACAAACAGACCAGAAACACTCGATAAAGCACTTTTACGACCGGGCAGATTTGATAGACGTGTAGAAGTTCCTTATCCCGATATTACCTGTCGAGAAAAAATATTAAAGCTCCATGCTAAAAATGTAAAATTAGATGTTGCCGTTGACTTGAGCAAAATTGCTCGCGGAACACCAGGATTTTCGGGCGCTGATCTAGCTAATTTAGTCAATGAAGCTGCTTTAAATGCTTCAAAAGATCCGCAACAAGAATTTGTTACCGTTCATGATTTTGAAGAAGCGAGTGATAAAATGATGCTGGGTAAAGCACTTAAGACTATTATACTTTCCCCAGAAGAACGAAAAATTACCGCATTTCATGAATCAGGACATGCGCTCGTTAGATTACTGATGCCAGAACATAGTGACCCACTCCATAAAGTTACTATTATTCCGCGTGGTCGAGCGTTAGGAGTAACGCACTCGCTACCGGAGAAAGACAAATATACTCAAACGAGGGAGGAAATGCTTGCGGTAATCATGGTATGCTTAGGCGGGCGAGCGGCTGAAGAATTAGTCTTTAATGTGCTTGCTACCGGGGCTTCTAATGATTTTGAAAAAGCTACTGAAATAGCGCGTAAAATGGTATGCCATTATGGTATGTCAGAGGAAATGGGGCCAGTGGTATATACCCAAAACCAGGGTGAATACCAATACTCCCAAAAAACAGCTGAACGTATCGATGCTGAGGTACAAAAGTTGCTTGAAAGCTCTTACCAAAAGGTTATTCAACTCTTGAAAAACAATCGTGATAAGCTCGAGAAGTTGGCTAACGTTTTATATGAAAAAGAAACATTATTTGCCAGTGAAATTTACGCCCTTCTTGGGATTGAACCTCGTCAGGATTTTAAGTTGTCTTAAAAGCTTATATGCGGGAATTAGTGTGTTGAAAAAATAGGTATATAAGCTATACTTATAAAGATTTATTAGTCTATGAAAGGATTTTGGGCATCATGTCAAGAATTTGTGTTGTATGTACGAAACGCCCTCATGTTGGCAACTTAGTCAGTCATGCTCGAAATAGAGTTAAACGTTGGACCTACCCAAACGTTCATAAAATTTCATTCACCATGACTGGTACTAAAAATGTTAAACGTGGCGCAGTATGTACTAAATGTGTCAAAGCGGGCAAAGTTGAAAAAGTAATTTAGAAATAGGGTTCACTAAACAATGGCAAATACAAAATCAGCAAAAAAACAGGCACGAAAAAATATTACTCGTCGCCAGAAAAATCTCATTCGCAAAACATCTCTCAAAACAGCAGTTAAAAAAGTGTTAGTGGCTCTCGAAAGCAAAGAAGATAGCACTACCTTGCAATCACTTCTTAGAGATGCTGAATCAAAGTTGGCACGCGCTAAAGGTAAAAATACGCTGCATCCTAAATCGGCTTCACGAAAAGTAAGTCGTCTTGCAAAAAAAATTAATGCTGCAAATAAAAAGTAAGCGTTGTTAAAAGGAGAACGATTATAGTTATTCTCCTTTTTTTTATGCGCTTTCCTCATCCGAACTTGAGTTTTTCTCCTGTCCTTTTTTCTTATCCCCTTGGTGTACTTTTCGTTCAAGAGTAACTGCCTTACCTTGTGATTGTTCGTGGGTAACTTGAAATTTCCTTACTTTTTTTTGTGGATTGGGTGGAAAGGCATCAAATGTATGTTGACCTACATTCGGTGAAACTACACTGACCTCTTTATCGTGCGATTCGGGTTTTCTCATCAAAAATGAAGTTAATGATCCCCCTTTTTTTTCACGTAATAGTTCTAAATTTTTCCTTTTATCCGCTAAGATCGTGAGCACTCCCGATTTCGTTGATTTATTATTTTTTGATAACTCTGCAGCCTCAGGATAGGATGTTGATTCACTTTTTGCTTCAAGAGCAGCCCTTAACTGTTCTTGGGCTAATCTTTCTTTTGCTTCAGCTTTAGCTTGAAGCTCAGATATTATCGTATAATTCGGCGTTGAACCCAATTCTTTTTGTATTTGTTGCATCTGGTTAGTTGTTTCTTGGAATTCTGGCAATTTTTCAACTTTTTCTTGCCTTAAATTTGCCTCCAATTGGAGATGTTTTAAAGCTTGTTTTGTTTTTTGTTGTGCTTTGAGTAATTGTATTTGCCGTGTGCTTGCATTGGGGATTTTTTCTGCGTTAAAGTAGAGTTCGCTTTCCTTTAGATACTTATTACATTTTACTTTATGAAGACGTATGAAATATTCTGTGATCTCTATAAGGCATTCTTTTTTATATGGATCGTCGTACTTTTCAATAAAAAATTTTAAAATTTGTAATCCCTGCGCTTGCGCCCTAGCTCCGGGACGTTTTCCTACCATATAGAGTATAGGATGTAAAAAAGTTGGCGTTGTATCTTTTGGGTGTTTTCTGGGGTAAACTAAATTTTCAGGTACAGTGAGATCTTTTTTTTTTATAATTTTTTTAGCTGTGCTATCAGTCAAAGATCTTCGTCTTCTGTGCCTCTTCAATTCACCTAAAGAGTTATCACCTCTGCTCAATGATTGTGCTTGGTGCGCATGAGATGAGTCATTATTTTTATCATCATCTTTCATGGGATAAATACTAAAATTAAGAAATACAACAAAGATAAAAATAATTTTTTTCATGTATTCCCTTTACCTAAATAGCAACATTAATCTGAAATGATACTACACGTTTTATCAGATAAAAATGAATATAATCTTATGATTTAAAGAAATAAATGCATTGTCTATGAGTTTCTTTTTTCATGATCAACGGGAAATTCAAGGCTATCTTCAACGCTACTTATGCCCATTTCTTGATCTTTAAGTTTTGCTTTTAATGTTGCCAATGTTTCTTGTACTCTTTTTATTCTAGGCTCAGTAGTGTAGGTATTTGGATTTGATTCATAGAGTTCCGTCTCAATGTCGAGAATTTGGTCTAAATTTTTTTCTGCAGCCCTTAATGTGTGTCTGTCTAAGATAAGCTGAGCAGAATCCAAATAATTATCGGCAGCGGCAAAGAGACTCTTTTTAGCCTCGCCCAATAGGTCCAAATAAGTAGTTTGTTGGAGTGTCTTTGCTTGAGATCGTTTGAGGCTGTCTTTACCTGATTCTTGTTTCTTATAAGCGAGCTTGGCTTTTTCAATGCCTTGTCGATATTCAGGTGTTTTTTCTAACATGCTACTTAACCTAAAGTACAATGCATTTATCTCATGTAATTTTTCTTTAATTATTGGATCGTCATTCATACTATGAGCATCGTGTATTGCCAATCGTGCCTTTTCACATCGACTTATTGCTTTACGTAATACTTGATGGGTGACTTTTGTTCGAGGTGATTGTTCTCCATAGTTCTTCAAATGTTGTAAAGCTTTTTTTTCATGATACAACCCCAGATTATAATGATAATCGGCACCTAAACCATAAACTCCCTTCTTAAAATCAGGTAGTATTTCTTCGTTAATTGCATCGAGATTACCTGTTTGATAGTGAGTGAATAATCTTAAGGCACATCTAAATTGAGCACGTTTATCCTTAATAGTATTTGATTGCTTTTGTTTTAAAACCCATTGTAAGCACTCGCCATCTTCTATTGTTTTGTTATAGTTTTCTGCTTCTTGTTGTAATTGGGGATTTTTAAAACGTTTGGGAGACTTGTTTGATGTGAATGCATAATCAGTTGATGCAGATCTTGGCCGTGTTACGTTTTTACCTTCATTATCTTGCGCATGTAAAAGGATTGTATTCAATAAAAAAATGTGCATAACAAAGCAAATGTTATTCATAACTACCTCACACTAATTAATGTTATTAGTACAAAGTATAATTTTTTTAAATGATCCATGAGAAGTGATTATTGTTTGAATGAAATTTTTTGTGCGTAATACCCATTGAGAAATTCTTTTGCAACGGAAGTTGCAACGCGTGAACTGCCCGCGTGTTCAATGAGAATAACGAGGGTAAGCGGTTCGTCCTTTTCATAATAAAAATAACAAACAAACCATGCATGAGGAATCGAATTTGGTCCCATATTTTTAGCGCGCGATAAACTGCACGTTTGTGCAGTTCCTGTTTTTGCAAATATTTTTAAACCATTAAGTGATTTTAACTTGGCGCACGTGCCGATTTTTACTGCTAATTTCATGTATTTTTTTAGAAATTTTCGCGTAGATTCTTGAAGTTGAAGGGGATCGCGCGCAATAGGCTCCTGTTCAAGAATCCGCGGTGTCACTAAATAGCCTTCGAAAATGCTGGAAATCATGCGCATGATTTGAATTGGTGTTGCCAATAAATAGCTTTGTCCAATGGCACATGATAATGTTTCTCCCTGCCACCAACGTTCGCCTTTTTCCTTGAGTTTCCATTCACACGAGGGAACGAGGCCGGATTTTTCAGGGAAAATAATATTTGTTTTTGAGCCAAAGCCGAAAATGTGTGCATAATGGGCCAGGAGATCAACTGAAATTTTAGTCGCGATGTAATAAAATAATATGTTGCATGATTTTGCAACAGCCTCTTTTACTGAAATTTGTCCATGGCCCGAGCGTTTATCACAATAATACCGTCTGCCGAAAAAATTGAAGTAGCCGGTGCAATAAAGACAATCATCCGGTTTTACGATACCTTGCTCGAGTGCCGCGCTTATGGTAATTAATTTGAACGTAGACGCGGGCGGATAGCAGGTATCAAACGCTCGATTTAAAAACGGTTTTCCTTGTTGTAAATCTTGCCAATCAGGAAGCTTGATGCCATCTAAAAAGAGGCTCGGATCAAAATTTGGTTTTGAAACGAGTGCCTTAATGGCACCATCTTTTGGATTCATGAGAATGAGTGTGCCCGCGTAGCCATCGGGAAAAAGTGATTCTGCTAATAATTGTAGGGGGAGATCGATCGTTGTTATAATATCATCGCCGGCGAGTGCTTTTTTCAACTCTGTTTCTTGAATTTTACTGCCCACGGAATTGATTGTTTTTTGTAGCTGACCTTCTTGGCCTTGCAGCTGTGTATGTAAAATTTTTTCTAAGCCCATTTTCCCCTGTGTATCTTTATCCATTTTATTTAAATGACCAAGAATATGGCTTGCGACATTTTTGTAGGGATAAAATCGCTTATAACTCGTATCGATATAAATATTCTGTGTCATAGGAAACTGTTCAATAATAAGGCTTAGCTCTTTGAATGAGACGTCTGAGGCGATCGTAGCAATGGTTGCTGTTTTTTCAGCATAGTGTAATGATCGAGTAAGATTTTCAACGGGGATAGTAAGTATTTCACTTACTTTTTCTATGATTACGCATTGTGGCTCGGTAAATGTTTTATTACCTGAACCTTGCCAATAAATTGTTGTTACGGGACGGTTGGTTGCCAAAAGTGTGCCATTACAATCAAGAATATTGCCTCGAGGGCACGCAATTGATTCTACACGCAAAAAATTTTTAATACTGAGTGCGTTAAAACTGTGTGCGGAAATAATTTGTAAATATACGAGGCGTACAAGTATAATACTCAAAAAAAAGATGAATCCGTGTGCCAGCGAAATAATTTTTTTAGTATAATTACTATATAATTTCATTATTCAGTGTCATTGTTTTCAAACGAGTGTAATGGATGGATCGTATCACACATATCAATGAGCTCTTGCGTGCCAAGATGCGTATATCTTTCTGTGCTTGCAATAGTTTTATGTCCTAAAAGTTCTTGTACCGTGCGCAAATCGGCGCCCTGATGTAATAAATGTGTTGCAAAAGAATGACGGATTTTGTGTGGCGTAATTTTTCGTTCAATTTTAAGAAATGTTCTAAACATTTCCAAAATCCTTTGGACAGATCTGCTGGTTAACTGCTCGTTTCTGTTATTTAAAAATAGAAAAGGGGATTCTGGTGTGTATATATTTCGTTCAAAATCTAAATAATCGCGCACTTTTTTTAATGCTTTTGTGCCGAAGAGCACAATGCGTTCTTTCTTGCCTTTACCCATGATCTTTATGATTTTTTGTTCAAAATCAATATCAGTTAAACGTATGGCAATAAGTTCTGAGCAGCGTACGCCGGTGGCATAGAGAAGCTCAAAAATGGCTTTATCACGAAAAGGGCTTTTTGTCGGTAATTCTTCGTTTTTTATATCATCGAGCAAGTAGGTGATTTCATCAATACTCAAATAAAGGGGTAATTTCTTATCAAGGCGAGGGCGTTTTACGTTTAAATTAAGGGAAATTCCTTGTTTTTGGGCATATTTTTCAAATGATTGTAAGCAGGATAATTTACGCGCAATACTGCTTTTATCTATCTTTTTATGATAAAGGGATACAAGGAATCGTTCTAAAGCCCTTCTGAGGGGGATTTCTTGAGGGTTTTTATTATCCTCTATGGTTTTCCAAAAAAGTATAAATTGGTCTAAATCACTTTCATAAGCCCGGTAGGTATTTTCTGAAAGATTTTTTTCAACATCAATATAGGTAAGAAATTCTTCTTTTAGTCGCAAAAATTCTATAAGGTTCATGATGATCTCCTGCAGATAGGTTGATCGTTTATTTTAAAAGAGTACACCTTTTTTTGCCATAAGGGCATACTATATGTATAAAGAAATAAAATATGTTGCAAGAAAGATCTTTGCATGAATAAAACGGAGAAGGCACTCGCCATAATTCATATGTTGCGTAAGGCTACGCGAGGAATGGCTCTACCTATGAGTGAAGATTTAGCACAAAAATTTGGCCATGATCCTTTTATTATACTTATTAGTTGTTTATTGAGCTTACGTTCTCGTGATGTTATGACTTATAAAGTGAGTATGTCATTATTTAAAAAAGTAATAACACCTCAAGAATTGCTCGAAATGCCGCTATCAGAGCTTGAAAATGAAATTAGACCTATCGGTTTTTACAAAAGAAAAGCTCAAATATTAAAAGAGGTGAGCCATGAACTTCTTACTCGATTTGGGGGTAAGGTGCCATGCACCTACAAGGATTTGCGCTCAATAAAAGGTGTTGGCCCAAAAACGGCAAATTTAGTGCTTGGCGTGGCTTTTAAAATACCAGCTATATGCGTTGATATTCATGTGCATCGTATCTCAAATCGTTTAGGGTTAGTGAAAACTAAAAGACCTGAGGATACTGAAAAGGAACTTAAACAAATTTTACCTGAAGAGTATTGGATTGAATGGAATAAGTTATTGGTCATGTGGGGACAAAATATTTGTGTGCCAGTTTCGCCATTCTGTTCTCAGTGCACTATTTTTGATCTCTGTGAGCGGAATGGGGTAAAAAAGATGAGATAAAAAAATAAAAGGCAACATAAAAGTTTATATCGCCTTTTATCTTTTTTTGATTAAGCTTCAGAAAGAATTACGCACCCATTAAGTTTTTAAGCGCAACTTTTAAATGGCTGTGTCTTCTTTTAGCTTTTTTAGCTACTTTTCTTTTTGAACCAGCGCGTTTTTTTGATGCGCGGCGTTTTGAACCAGCTCTTTTAGCTGTACGTCGTTTTGCACCAGCTCTTTTTGCTGTTTTTCTCTTAGCGCCAGCACGTTTTTTTGTTACACGACGTTTGGTAGCTCTTTTTGTTGTTCTTTTTTTCTTTGATGCAGCTTTTTTTCTTTTTGCGACCATTGTATCTCCTTGATAAATGTTAACACTACAACTTCATACCTACACTTTCAATGTAAACAGTATAGCCAGGTGAAGTCAATGGTTTTTCAAAAACAAATTTAAATTTATTTTTTTTTGTTTTCTAATATAATGCCACTTAGAAAATTTATAGAGTGAGAAAACAGCTAAAATAAAGGCTTTTTTAAGAATGAGCTTTTATCTTGGCAACTAATTCTTCAAAGGTTAAACCCATTTCTTGTTTACCATCAAAATAACGCAATGTGATGGTATTAGAGGCCATCTCTTTTTTACCCAAAACCAACATCCAGGGTACTTTTTCTATCTGTGCTGATTTAATCTGCCCTGAAATAGGATCAGATGAATGATCAATCTCTGCACGTACCCCATATTCTTTTAGCTTTACCAGGATGGAATTAGCATATTCCTTCTGTTCATCGGTGATAGTGAGAATTCTTATTTGCACAGGAGCCAGCCAGAATGGCAAATGCCCTTTATAATGTTCCAGGAGAATGCCAAAAAATCTTTCCATTGAACCGTAAATAGCACGATGTATCATAACTGGACGTTCTTTGATACCTTGAGGAGAAATATAGCTTAGATCGAAGTTCTCGGGCTGAGCAAAGTCGACTTGAATAGTGCCGCATTGCCATTCACGTCCCATGGAATCTTGTATGATAAATTCAATTTTTGGTCCATAGAATGCTCCTTCACCTTCCTTGATAGAGTATGAGATGCCGGCTTCATCAAGAGCATGTTTAAGAGCAGTGGTTGCTTTGTCCCAAAGTTCGTTACTTCCCATAGCATGAGCAGGTTTGGTTGAAATTGCTACTTTTACTGCCGTAAAATCAAATTTTTTGTATACATCGAAAATCATAGCGACCATCGAAGCAACTTCATGATGCAATTGATCAACGGTGCAAAAAACATGAGCGTCATCCTGCGTAAATGCTCGTACACGGAATAATCCATGTAATACGCCGGATAACTCATGCCGATGGACAAGTCCGAATTCTGCAAGTTTGAGCGGTAATTCGCGATATGATCGAGGGCGTTCTTTATACGTCAAAATAGCGCCAGGACAATTCATAGGACGAATTGCGTATGTTTTTTCATCAATGGAACAAAAATACATGTTGTCTTTGTAGTGGGCATAATGGCCTGATTGCTTCCACAAATCATCGCTGAGCATGATGGGTGTTGCAATTTCTTTATAATCGTACTGCTCAAGAATTTTTTTGAGAAAGTTAGTCAAAAGATTAATAACGAGTTTGCCTTTTGGATGAAAGAAAGGAAAACCAACACCTTCATCATGAAATGAGAAAAGATCCATCTGTTTTCCAAGCCTGCGATGGTCGTACTTTTCAGCTTCTTGTTTTAATCGCTCATGCTCATCAAAATCTTGTTGGGTTAAAAATGCTGTACCAGTAATACGCTGTAATGCTTGATTACTTCTATCGGCACGCCAATAGGAACCGGAAATATTGAGTAATTTAAAATATTTTATATCGCCTGTTGATGCAACGTGGCCTCCACGACAAAGATCATAAAAATCTCCTTGTTGTGATAATCCAACCGTATCACCAGGAATACTATCGATCAGTTCAAGTTTAAAAGGGTTATTTTTAAATATTTCTCGTGCTTTTTCTTTTGAAATTTCTTTATGGGTAATTGGGTAATTTTTCTTTGAAAGCTCGTGCATTCGTGCTTCAAGAATAGGTAAATCTTCTTCTTTGAAGTTTCGTTCTGGTAAAACATCATAAAAAAAGCCATCCTTTGTTGCCGGACCAATTGTTAATATTGTTTTTGGGTATAATTCAAGGATTGCTTGTGCCAAAAGATGTGCAGTGGAGTGACGTAATATCTGTAATTTTTCTGAAGAACTCATAGTCAAATTCCTTACATAATTTTTTTAATAGAACTAAACAGCTGATCTATAGATACGGCTAGTACTATTGTAGAGGCAATTTTTCTTAGATAACGAGCAAAATATGTATGTGCTTAAAGAATAATAATTTTTTTAAAAATAGTGTACTGCCTTAGGCAGTTGTTTGAGCTCTAGGAGTAGCGTAAAAGAACGTCTTGCTAAGTATATATGAGATGAGAGAGAGATTACCATGCAATGTATGGCGTTGCATCGAGACTCCTTAAGTATTTTTAAGGTGTTTTAGCTATAAATATAGCATAGTTGTTTAAGTAAAATTTGTCAATTAACGTACTTTTCGTGCTGAATGCTCAATTATATGTCAGGCAATTGCATTTTATAATCAAAATTACGTAGATTTTCTTATCGGAAGATAGTTTATTCAGCAATGGCAATGCAGGAATACGTACAACATAAATAAAAGGAGAGCTTTAGCTCATGTATGCTTGTTTTTAAGTATAAGAGGAGGTAGTAGAGTTCACAGGTACGAGAAATTACTACGTTACTAAGGAAGCTAATGGCAGAAAAAAGAATATATCTTTTAGATACCAGTGTGTTGATTTATGACCCAGAATCATTATTAAACTTCGAGAAAGAATTAGTGGGCATTTCAATTATTGTGCTTGAAGAATTAGATAAGTTTAAAGTTGAAAGTACCGAGCGCGGAGCAGGAACGCGTGCAGTTATCCGTAGATTAGATGGATTGCGTAAACGAGGGTCTTTACGAACGGGTGTTCATTTAGAAAACGGGAGTATTGTAAAGGTTCTTTTTTTGCCTGATGAACCGTGCCCCATGCCGCTCAAGACGGACATTGCCGATAACGAAATCCTGATGACCGGGCTTTGTTTAAAAAAGCAGGGTTATGAAGTTTATTTTGTTTCGAAAGATCTAAACGCGCGCGTGAAGGCTGATGTTATAGGGTTAAAAAGTTTAGATTATGAAAAAAATGGTGTTTCTAAAGAAAAAATTTATAAGGGGTGGCGCCATTTAGAAGTTCCTGCCATGCAATTGAAAAAAGAATTTCCTGATGATCTCCTTGAGTTAGCCAGAGAAAAAACATTAACCTACAATGAATTTATTTTAGTTACAAGCCGTAACAATCCAATGAATTATAAACTATTTCGGTATCTTGGTGGTAAAAATTTTAAACGGTTTCAACCCCCTTCATTGCGCTGGCCATTGGAAGCGAGAAATCCCCAACAAGCTATGGCATTAGATTTATTATTAGATCCTGCCATACCGTTAGTGAGTCTCATCGGACCTGCGGGAACAGGAAAAACATTTTTGGCGCTTCTAGCTGGGCTGCAGCAAATTCTTGTGAGTGATCAGTATAAAAAGATGCTCATTTCTCGTCCTGTTATTCCATTAGGTCCTGATATTGGTTATTTGCCAGGAACCATAGAGGAAAAATTACGCAGTTGGATGCAGCCAATGTATGATAATATGGAATTTATTAGTAGCTACGCTGCTAATATTTCGCAGCATGAAGAAGAACACTATTATCAGGAGCAGCCTTTTTATTCGGGTAAAAAGGGTATGAATCGTAAGCAATTTGAAAAACATTTAAAACATCAAAAACATCATAATAAAAAACATAGTAGGCCGTTAGATTCACTCGATCATCTTATTCGTGAAGGAAAAATTAGCCTCGAAGCAATCACCTATATGCGTGGTCGATCAATACCGTTTCAGTATATCTTGCTTGATGAAGTACAAAATCTAACTCCGCATGAAGTAAAAACATTAATCAGTCGCGTAGGCGAGGGAAGTAAAATTGTTTTAGCGGGTGACCCTTATCAGATTGATACGCCATATTTAGATTTTAGTAGTAATGGTCTTGTTGTCGCTAGCAGTAAATTTAAAGGGGAACATCTTTTTGGCATGGTCTTCCTTGAATGCAGTGAACGTAGTGAATTGAGTAATCTTGTAAGTCGATTACTCTGATTTTTTAAACGAGAATGTACAGGCGACTAGGCGTTTTGTGATTGACCATGCAGCAGTAATAATATTCTTTTCTGCTAGCTCTTGGCATGCAAAATGGCCACAGGAAAGGTAAAAGGTACAGTAAGCAGGGCCTAGAAAAGGGCGGAATGTTTTAAAAAGGATAATGAAAAAACTGTTAATGAGGGGTGTTTTTTTTGTCATAGAGGTTGATGAGAAGTTCTTGCAATGTGGAGAATGAAAGTGTTTGTGCAGGTGCTGCTACTAACACTATAATATCATACGGCTTTTCATATAACTGATTGGTAAAAAAAATATGTTTTAGGCGACGTCGAATAAGATTGCGCACAGGAGCAGTACCGGCTTTTTTAGGCGTAACTATTAAAATTCTGCCAAAAGTGCCTAGTTTAGGTGCTTTTTTAATTATAACGCCGGGTGTTTGATATACCGTTTGAGCAGTTCTAAACAATCTTTTTATTTCTTGCTTGTTAAAACTGCTCAGGATACCAAAAGAAGGTTTTTCGTTCACGATTAAACCGTTAGACGTTTTCTTCCTTTTGACCGACGGCGATTAACTATTTTTCTGCCATCTTTTGTCGACATTCTTTTACGAAATCCGTGCTTTCTACTTCGTTTACGGCGGCTTGGCTTGTAGGTAATTGACATGATTAAAAGATCCTTACAAAAACAGGTGTTTCTTTTGTTAAATTGTACTAAAAGTATATGTTTAAAAAGATTTTTTTTCAAATTATCCCTTCTGTTTTGTAGGAATAACCTTGGCCAAGAAATGATTTTGTTTAAAAATAAAACATTTAATTGCAATGTGAAATAATATTTTGATACAGTTAATATTAAAAGAAGGTAGCTACCTTAAAAGGAGTGAGGGTAATGAAAAAGATAGTAGTGATAATACTGGCTTTTTTAACAGGAGCCATGTATGCAAATTCTGAACGGGATCAGCAATTAATTGATGTAATTCTTCAAAGAGGTTCTAATCGACCTACTATGGTAGAAACATTATTACTTTTAGGGGCTAATCCTAATGCTCAAAGGGATGGAAAAACTGCAATTATGCATCAAATTGAAAATTTTACTGATCGCGTTGATGCGAGTATTTTAGAATATTTATTGGAAACGGCCCGAAAAAATAATGGATTAGATTTTATCGCCGGCAATGGCATGACGGCATTAACCTTTGCTGCTGATTTTGGCTATACAGATCCTATGAATTTATTACTTTCCGCAGGTGCTGATTCCGAGGTGAAAGACGCCTATGGCAAAACTATGGATGATTATCTTGCAACAAATCGTGTGCAACGAGAAAAAGAGAGAAAAGAACGCGAATTAGCAAGATTGCAAAAGGAATTTATTGAGATCAATCCTGAAGAAGAAGATTGGACACTTATTGAAGTAGGAGGTAAATATGAAGTTTAATATGAAATATGTATTAGTATTAAGCGTTTTTATGGTTGCTTTACATGCAGTAGAACGCCCTTTTTCGCGACAAGTTACTCATGACCTGCTTTCATATGATCTTTTAAATGCCGTCGAACGAAATGATAGCGTTACGTTGAAAAAGCTCATTAATCAAGGAGCTAATCTTAATGCAAAATATGAAGGTAAAACACCATTGATGGTGGCCCTCCATACATCAAATGGCAATGAGGTTGTTATTGTTGATGAATTACTCAAAAACGGTGCTAATCCTAATCTTGTTGATGCAAGCTTGATGAGTCCATTAGAATATGCGACTCAATATCAAAAAGATCCTAAAGTTATTAATCTTTTGTTGCAATATGGCGCTCAAATTACGCCACGCGCGAGTGCTGGTTATACCCCCGGCGCAGTTGCACCTCAAGAATGTCCTTATGAGCAAGCCGAGCAAGAGCTAAAAGAATGGGAATTCTTACCAACGAAAGAAGAAATAGCGGAAGAAGAAGCATCAAAGCAACGTTCGCTATGGGATGTTGTTAAGTATTATTTAGGGTATTAAATAAACGAAAGCTATTATCAACTATGAATCCTATGATAAAATATGCGTCAATATTATGTCTTTTCGTATGTTTATTGCGTGCAGTTTCTGATCAAACCTTTGATGAAACGCTTTCTTATGATCTTTTTGATGCAGTTGTGCGAAACGATATCATTACCTTAAAAAAGCTTCTTGAAGAAGGAGCGAATCCAAATGCAACATATGAGGGTAAAACAGCCTTGATGATAGCGTTGTATAAGTCTAATGGTCATGAGGCCATGGTTATACGTGAGTTATTAAAGCATGGTGCGAATCCAAATCTCGTTGATGTCAGTTCGATGAGTCCATTAGAATTCGCTAAAAAACATAACAAGGGATCTAATATCATTGATCTTTTATTGCATCATGGCGCCATGATGCCCGCGTATGACAATCTATGCACTATACACAAAGAGGTTGCGTGCATTGAGAGCCCACTCGATGAAACTGAAAAAGGCCTAGAAGAATGGGAATTATTGCCAGCAAAAGAAGAAGTAAAACAAGATGCAATGATGCAATATTCTTTATGGGACACGATTAAATATTATTTAGGCATAAAATAAACCTAAGTTGTCATCCCGAGGCGCGAAGCGCCGTGGGGATCCAGAATTTTAATACATCCTTAAAGGAATTAATTTTATTTTTGCTGTTCTTTTAGATAGCGTTCAGCATCTAAGGCTGCCATGCATCCTGACCCGGCAGAGGTTATTGCTTGACGATATCTAAAATCGGCAACATCACCAGCACTAAAAACACCCGGTACCGATGTATAGGTGTGGTTAGTAACCTTGAGATAACCATTATTGAGTAGATCAATTTGACCTTTAAATGGCGCAGTGTTAGGCGTTAAGCCAATAGCTAGGAACGCAGCATCAACTTTTAATGTAGTTTTTTCGTGCGTTTTTTGGTGAGTAACGATAACACTCGTAACGTGATTACCATCGCCCTTAATCTCAGTGACCGTACTTTGATATATAATTTTAATAAAATTCATATTTTTGATGCGTTCTTGCATTGCAGGTGATGCCGTGAAAGCTTCACCAATATGAATAATGGTTATATCTTTGGTGAAATTGCTCATGAAAGATGCATCTTCCATGGCTGTATCGCCACCACCAATAATGACAACAGGTTGATCTTTATAAAAAGCCCCATCGCATACTGCACAGGTTGATACTCCTTTTCCCCAATAGGTATCTTCACCGGGGCATCCTAAGCGTTTTGGGGTTGCACCCGTCGCAATAATAATTGCATGTGCCAATAATGTTTTATTTTTATTCGTAACGATAGTAAACGGACGTTTCTTGAAATCAACTGACACAACTTCTTCTTGCAAAAATAAACAGCCAGACGCTTTAGCATGTTCTTGAATGTTAATCATGAGCTTAGGGCCTAGAATATGTTTTTCTCCTGGCCAATTTTCAACATATGATGTCCCCATGAGCTGGCCTCCCGGATTTTTTCCCTCAATAATGAGTGGGGCAAGAAGGGCACGTCCAGCATAAATACCCGCTGTTAAACCCGCAGGTCCAGCACCAAGGATGATGAGTTTATGAACAGTTTCTTGTGTCATGAGTTCTATCTCTTTGTCCAATGATAAATTACATGATTCAATGTTTTTTCGCGTAAACAACTTTGTTTAAAAAATGCCGCAGAAACCGGCACTTCTTGTGCTTCAAGTTTAGTCGATGGCAATTTAAAGTAAATAAACTCTTTAGTTCTTGGTGTTTTTGTTAAATGTAACAAACTTTTAATATCTTCAGTTGATGCACTTATATTTTCTTCAAAGCATAATTGATCAATAATAAGTGTTTCTTTTGCTTGTTTTAACGCGAGTTTGTGAATGTAATCTTTGAAATTGGGTTGTGTTTTATACACTAAATAATCTGGATTAGTTACCACCGATTCAAGAACGATCTGTTGTTCCCGCAATACTAAATAATTGGGAACATCAAATTCATGTTTATTGATGAGTAAGGTGAGTGCTTCTTCTACAATTGCGCGCCGTAGTGATAAATCATTGCGGTACGAAAAAACTTCAATAAGTTTTTGTTGTAAATCTTTATTTGTTTTTAGTCGGAAATGATGTTTCAAATGATCGACCGAAAAATAAGAGTTATGAACGACATCTTTTACTTCGATGCAAAATTCATAGTTAGTTGCAATTGATGAACTAAAATATTCCTGTAGGCATTGCTGACGTGTGCAGAATGTATCACCTTTTTTCTTTCCTATAAAAAGTGATTGGAATGGCTCATCAGCTTCTTCATTGCCAATATGCAGCCAAAGATTTTCACGATAATCATTGAAAGTTGCTGTTGCATCTTCACCAAGAATATGAATATCAAAACATACCCAATCGCCAACGCGAATAGCAGTATTGGTAAACTTTTTCATTAAATTTTGTTCATCTTTAATGAATGTTTCAACTTGTCGATCAATATCTTTGTAATTTTTTCTCTTGGGTGCCTTAAAAACAATATTTTTCCAAGATTTTAAGTTTATGGTTGGGCCGATGGAAAGTTCAAACACAAATTCAGCAGATTTATTTGGTTCAATCGAAATTTCAAGCAAGCGAGGGTCACCAGCGACGACCACTTTTTGCAGTTTTATCTGGTTAAATAAAAAACCAATGACAAGGTATTTGAATAGAAACTCTTTGACATGGACAAGAATGCTCGAGCGATAATTTTTTTCAACGTAGGTGCGTGGTGTCTCACCTTTTGCAAAACCATGCGTGTGCACAATGTTACGATGTGCGAGTGTTGCTTGATTATAAATACCATTAACAATGAGCTCTGGGATAATAATGGTCGCGCGATAGAGATGTGGAAAATCACGATGAAGTTTGAATTGTAGACCTTGATTGGGTAATGCCATTCTACGTTCTCCTTTTTTTGGTGCAAGAGAAGGGAATCGAACCCCCACTCCCTTTCGGGAACTGGATCCTAAGTCCAGCGCGTCTACCAATTCCGCCACTCTTGCAGGTAACTTTCTTCAAAGAACGAAGGCTTGCCACACACGTTAACAATTTTTACATAAGCAATCCATCGTTGCTACGTACAGTAATGTCAATATAGTTACTTTTATAAAAGTGCGCAACCCATCACGATTAATGATTCAAAAAGTGATCTCTACCTCGCATATTTCAAATTTTAATACATATCCATTAAGAAACTGGCTTGCCAGTCATTCTCATAGAGCAGGTTCGCCCAGTCTTCGCTTGCAATGGAATGTCTTCGAAGAGAAATTGAGCTTCCGCCTTCGCTTATCCACGCCTTCCGGCTTGGCAAGCTACGACGGGCAATCTACGCTATCATCTCCGTAAAGAAAATGGCGTAGCCAATCGTAGCCAAATGTCACATCGAAGTTTTTCCCCATGCAGGCGTCTGCCCAGTCTTCGCTTATCCACGCCTTCCGGCTTGGCAAGCTACGACGGGCAATCTACGCTATCATCTCCGTAAAGAAAATGGCGTAGCCAATCGTAGCCAAACGTCACATCGAAGTTTTTCCCCATGCAGGCGTAGATTGGTGGGCCGCATTGGAATCGAACCAATAACCTGCAGATTAAGAGTCTGTCGCTCTACCAATTGAGCTAGCGGCCCTCTGTATATGCATACCACCGTATACTTCAATTACTTCTTCAAAGTTTAACAAAATAAGAAAGAAATAAAAGCGTTTTATACGGTTTTAATCTCATTTTCTTTTTTCTGAGCCATCTGATCAATAGTGCCAATAAATTTATCAGTTATCTTTTGTAACGTATCAGCGAGCCTTCTGCTATGATCTTCTGAGATCGATTTATTTTTTTCTGAATCACGAATCAAATTATGAAAGTCTTTACGAACATTGCGTACGGAGATGCGTGAATCTTCTGTTTTTTTACTTAAAATTTTTACAAGCTCGTCACGACGTGCAGTACTCATTTCTGGCAAGCGAATGCGGATGATGTTGCCGTCAATAACAGGCGTTAACCCTACGTCAGATGTTGAAAGCGCTTTTTCAATATCTTGGATGGTGTTTTGATCCCACGGTTGAATTACTATGAAGCGAGGTTCAGGAACAGTAATCGAGGCTGCTTCTTTTATCGTTAGAACGCTCGTTCCATATGCGGTGAACTTGATGCCTTCAACGAGTGCGGGATGTGCTCTTCCCGTGCGAATGGTTATAAGCTCTCGTTCATAATGTTTAACAGCTTTATCCATTTCACCAGTCGCTGCTTTTTCAAATTCTTTTATATTTGTATCGGTAAGTTTTAAATCTATCATATAAATCCTTTGTGAAAAATCACTGAATTATACTGCCAAAATCAGATGATTCAGCTGCTTTTAATAACGCATTTTCATGAAAAATATTAAATACCCGTATTGGTAAACGATGTTCTCGCGCAAGGGTGAAAGCAGTTGAATCCATAATTTTTAAATTATTATCTAATACTTCTTTGAAAGATATGGTTTTCAATAGTTGAGCGTTTTCTTTTTGGCGAGGGTCTGCATCATAAATGCCCTCGACATGGGTAGCTTTCCATACCATATCAGCTTGCATTTGCAACGCGCGTACCACTGCTGTGGTGTCCGTGGTGAAAAAAGGGTTTCCTGTGCCGCCCGTGAAAATGATACAGGTGCCTTTTTCAATGGCATTGTTTATAGCTTGCTGCGAAATGGCGGTACCAATTTCAGAAGAAGGTAATGCGCAAAAAACGGCGGATTGCACTCCTTGTTGCTCGAACAAATCTTTGATGATTAAACCGTTCATAACGGTGGCTAACATACCAATTTGGTGACCAACTGAAGGAGATAAACCCAGCGCTTTTCCTTGGACGTTGCCACGAAAAAAATTGCCACCGCCAATAACAATACCAAAGTAATACCGATCTGATAGCTCTTTGATTTGGTGAGCTATGGAATTAATGAGAGAGGCGTCCAAGGTGCGTGTTGATGATAAAAAAACTTCACCCGTAAGCTTTAAAAGAATAGTCTTTTTGCTGGGTATAGAGTCTTTCATGATAACCTTTAATGACCAACTTCAAAACGCGCAAAACGTTTAATTTTGATATTTTCACCCAATTTACCGACGGTTTCTTTTAAGTATTCATCAATAGTGAGCTTATCATTTTTTATGAAGGGTTGTTGCATGAGGCAAATTTCTGAAAAAAATTTGTTTATTTTCCCTTGCACAATTTGATCAACAATTTTTTCAGGTTTTCCTGAAGTTTCCATTTGTGCTCTAAAAATTTCACGTTCTTTTTCAATGAGCGCAGCATCAACATCTTCAGGATTAATAAAAAGAGGTTTCATAGCAGCAATGTGAAGGCAGACATCGGCAGCAAATTGCTTGATAGTATCAGTATTAGCGACAAAATCGGTTTCACAATTAACTTCTAATAATACGCCGACTTTGCTTCCTGGGTGGATATAGGCATGAACTAAACCCTCAGCAGTTACGTTACCAGAACGTTTAGCAGCAACTGAAGCACCTTTTTTGCGTAAAAGCTCTACGGCCTTTTCTAGATCGCCATTAGCTTCAATAAGTGCTTTTTTGCAATCCATCATGCCAAGGCCGGTACGATCGCGTAATTGTTGAATAAGTTCAATGCTAATTTTAGTCATTGTGAAAAACTCCTGAAGGGGATAATACAAGTAATTATAAAGGTAGGGATACCAATTTCTAGTGTGCCAAAAATGTTGATTTTGAGCAACTAGGGCTTTGGCAAGGGAGGAGATCAAAAAGGATATAAAAGGGCCTGGTTTAAAAACCAAGCCTTTTTACCATAAGTTTTTGAAATTGATTTATTGAACATGAAAGTTGAAGTGCTGATTGTCATCTGTATTGGGCTTACCTACAAGGGTGAAAAGCCACCATTTTGTTGGATCAGTGTTAACGAATCCGTGTGCAGCCATCATCCGGCGCAAATACATTCTTCGTTTTTTGAATTTTGGTGCAAGAAGCCCGTTGTCATCAGTGTGAGATGCCTTATCAAATAATCCATACGATGAGCCCATATCAACCGTACCATCATCGAGAAGCACAATGCTACTTCCATCTTGTAATATTCGCTTTCTCTTAACTATTGTTTGTAATTTTTTATTTTTTTCAATTAAGGTTACCTCAACGGTACGTCCTACGCTATTGGCTGATGTAGGAGTTATATAACCAAGGTTAATTAATTCTGATTTATCCACATTAGGATAGTAATCTGCTTTGTTTTTTTGATCTGAAAGATCTGCAGCCCAATTCATGAGTTGATCATCGGTATCTTGAGGATGATACGCATTATAAATAACTAATGAATAGTCATCTTCTTGGACATCTCGTTGTACTTTTTTAAGTTTTTTTGCTGTTTTTTTAGTAAGAACTACCTGATCTTTTCTTGAGAATCCTTTCATACGCATTCCGGCAAAATTTTGTAAGGAAACAAGCCTTAAAGAGGGTTTGATGTCATCTGTATCTTTTATATTACACAAATATACAAAGCCCTTTGAATGCGCTTCATTTCCAAGGTTTGAAGCAATTAATTTTTTTGCTTGCAGAGTATGATCAATACTACAGCTTAATAGTATGAGTAAGAATAAAAATGCTTTTTTTTCCGTCAATACCATTGAAAGCATCCTTTCGCTAAAACGTTATGACAATATTGTGCATACTCTAGCATAAGCTATTATAAAGTAGCAATTTTGATTATCAAAAAACTGAATAATCTCTCTTTGACATGCATATTTGATAAGTTAGACGGGGAAAGTGTCTCACAAATAAAAAAAGCCTGGTTGTTTGCCAGGCTTTTTTTTATTATAGAAAATATTAAAAGTGTTACTCTACCGGGAAATTGAAATAGCTCGATTCTTCACTGCGTATATACGGTTCATTCTTATGGGTATAGTGCCACCATTCTTCTGAATAGTTATTGAACTCATGAGCTTCCATTTTTTCTTTTAAATAAGTTCTTCGTTGCTTATACTGCGGCTCAATAAGATCATCATTACCTTCATAATGGGAGGCCTTATCAAATAAATCAAATGATGAACCCATATCAACGGTTCCATCATCTAGTAAGAAAATTTTAAAACCATCTAATAGGGTACGTTCTTTCTTTTCTATCGGATGTAATTGTGCATCATTTTTAATTAGCGTTAAATCAACCGTGCTTCCTCTGCTATGTCCTGACTTTTTTGCAACATAGCCAAGTTCAAAAACTTTTGCTTTATCAACACGAGGATAATATTCTTCTTTTTTTGTTTGGTCTGATGGATCTTCACTCCAACGCATGAAATGATTAACGGCATCTTGAGGGCGATACGCATCATAAATAACCAATGAATACCCATCTTTTTGGACATCTCGTTGTACTCTTCTTAATTTTTTTGCTGTTTTTTTGTGTACAATTAATACGTCACTGTTATAACTATCAACCGGCTTGCCAACAAAATTTTCTGAAGAGAAATACCGCAATGAAACACGAATTGTTGGATCGATGTCTTTCAAATATACAAATCCTTTTTCTCGTGCTTCTTGTGTGAGTCCTGCATAGGCCTGAAAAAACATCATGAGAGATAACGCAGCTAAACTTTTTTTAAAAACCATCATTGAGCTATCCTTTCAGCGTATAAAAAAAGTTATTATTGAAATGTTGTGCATACTATATCATAACTTATTAAAGTATCAATTGTTAAACAAGTAGGTTAAAAATAAGGGGTATTTAAAAGCCAATGTTCAAAAATAATGAAGAAAATTTTATAAAAAACATGCCGAAAGCAGAGTTGCATGTGCATTTTGAAGGTACGATGGAACCGGAGCAATTTTTGCTCTTTGCCGAGCGCAATAAAATTAAGATTCCTTATACAACGCTCGAACAAGCAAAACAGGCCTATCAATTTTCAGATTATCAATCATTTATTGATGCGTACGTTCAGATAACGCGCGTTTTATGTACCGAGCGAGATTTTTATGATCTCACCCTCGCTTATTTAAAAAAAGCGTACGCTCAACAGGTGATGCACGCGGAGATTTTTTTTGATCTGCAAACATACATGCCGCGCGCGCTACCTGCTAAAACGATCATTATGGGTATTTATCATGCCATTGAAGATGCCAAAAAAATGTTTGGCATGTCAGCTGAAATGATTATGTGCTTTATTCGGCATTTAAGTGAAGCAAATGCTCATGAAGCACTTGAACTTTTGCTGCCGTTTAAACAATACGTAATTGGCGTTGGTTTGGCCTCAACAGAAAAAGGTAACCCGCCTTCAAAATTTGTTGATGTCTTTGCGCAAGCAAAAAAGCATGGCTTTCATCGTGTTGCACATGCGGGCGAATGCGATGCAGGAATGATTCGAGACACTATTCAATTACTTGATGTGGAACGCATTGATCATGGCATTCACGTGCTTGAGGATCAGGCGTTAGTGCAAGAAGTGATTAAGAAAAATATTGCTTTTACTGTGTGTCCTTTATCAAATGTTGCTCTTGGTATTGTAGGCGACGTGCGTAATCACCCGCTCAAAAAGATGTTTGATGCTGGCATTCTGGTGAGTATCAATTCAGATGATCCGGCCTTTTTTTGCAGCTATATTAATGAAAACTATGAAGCAGCTTTCGCCAAAATAGGCTTATCACATAATGATCTTGTACAATGCGCACGGAATTCATTTGCATCATCATTTGCATCAGCAGAACAAAAAACAGCGTGGATTAAAGAATTAGAAACATATCGTATAAGTTTTGAAAAATAGCTTACATGATTTTTGGCGCACTGACACCAAGTAGCTTCAAACATAACTCAAAAGAATCACGTAAAATATGCAACAATGCTAAGCGCATACGACTTATTTCTACCTGTTTTGTATCGATGACTCGATTTTTGCTGTAATAGCGGTGGAATGCGTGAGCAAGTTCAATAGTATAATAGGCTAATAAATGCGTTTGAAAGGTTGTTTGAATGGTGGCAAGAAGCGATTTGAGTGCGATAATCTTTTTGAGCAGCATTTTTTCATCTTCATCAAGATTTATAAGATCTTTTAATGAACAGTTGTTGAGTGCTTCTTCTTGCTGTGCTTTTTCTAAAATGCTTAAGATGCGCACGTAGGCATATTGAATATAATAAACCGGATTTTCTTCACTCTTTTTGAGTGCAAGCCCAACATCGAATTCAAGATGCGCGTCCGCTTTTCGATTCAAATAAAAGAAACGCGCGACATCAGTGCCGACCGTTTCAATAATTTCATGAAGACTCACCATGGTGCCCGCGCGTTTTGACATGCGCAATAGTTCGCCATCTTCCTTGAGCGTAACAAGTTGATAAAGAATGATGTCCAAACGCTCGGGATTTTCTCCGAGTGCCTGCATGATGGCTTTCATGCGAATAACATAACTGTGGTGATCTTGCCCGAGAATTAAAATGAGATTATCAAACCCTCGTTTCAATTTATTTTCTAAATAGGCAACATCTGCGGCAATGTAGGTATATTCACCATTCGCGCGCTGTAAAACGCGATCTTTATCATCGCCAAAACGCGTGGAACTAAACCAACGTGCGCCATCTTGAAAATAAGTGAATTCGCCTTTTTCAAGCTGTTCAAGAACTTTTTTGACTGATTGTGCATCATGCAATGTTTTTTCAGAAAACCACATATCAAAATGAATGCCGTAATCTTCGAGTGTTTTTTTAATAAGGCGCAATAATTTTGTTTGCGCGTGTTGTGCAAGAATTGAATCGGGTTCATTGACAATCGTTTGCCCAAATTCATCAATGCATTCTTGTGCCACTGTTTTTAGATACTCACCGTGGTAACCATCTTCGGGAATAACAGCATCATAGCCCAAGGCTTGTTGACAGCGAATTTTGAGTGAAATGCCAAGTTTGATAATTTGAGAACCAGCATCATTGATATAGTATTCTTTAATGACGTCGTTACCTAAAAATTTCAGTACATTGCCAAGTACATCCCCGATAATGCCGCCACGCCCATGCCCAAGATGCAAAGGCCCCGTTGGATTGGCACTTACAAATTCAATGCAATATCTTTTGTTTGGTGACAATGATTCTGAAAAAAAATGGGTATGATTCTCAAAAAGAGTTTGTGCTAGCTCATCCATGGATGCTTGGGTGAGGAAAAAATTGATAAATCCCGGGCCCGCAATTTCACTTTTTTGAACGTGTGAATGGACAAAATCTTTGCTGATCGTTTGAGCAACGTCGCGAGGGTTCTTTTTTAATGCTTTGGCTAGAACGAGTGCAGCATTGGTGCTGATATCACCAAAATCTTTTTTGGTTTCATCAGCATTGAGCTCAAAGGTGATGCTTGGCAGCAATGATTCGACATTAGAAAACGTTTGGGTGAGATAGAGATAAAAAGCTTGTTTGAGAGTGTCTAAAGAATTTTTCTTCATTGAAATTCGCTACAACTGCAAAGATATTATTTACGGTACTCAGATTAGCATAAACAAAAATAGGCGAATGTCACCCTAGTCTGAACTAAGAACTGGTTCTTTGAATCTTCCAGTTATAGCAAGGCTCAGTGATTTTTTCTTTAATTCGCCAACCATTTGAGGTACGAATTAGCTTGTCATTATACCAAAATCCCCAAATTGCTACCTCAGGAACATCTCCTTGGCTTGGTAGTTCCAATGGATTATAACAAAGAGAACGCACATCTGCCGAATCACCGTTGATCTGTATTTGGAAGTTGGAAATAATATGTTGGCGTGGCAAATTGCCTAAGTTTTCGCGTAAAAATTTTTTAATAGTTTTCAAATCAGCCTTCGGCCCGCCTGCCTTTGAATAGTCAATGCAAGCATCATCAGTAAAAACAAGGTCCAGAGCATCAATGTCTTTAGAATCAATAGCAGAACAATAAGCAGTTAATAAATCCATTATCTCAAAACGATCTGAAATTTCTTGTAAAGTCATTGCCATATTAAAATTCCTTATTGAAATTCGCTACGACTGCAAAGATATTATTTATGGTACTCAGATTAGCATAAACAAAAATGGGCGAATGTCACTTTAGTTTGCTTGCAATTTTCTAATTTCATCGAGCATTTTTTCTATCAATTCTGCCATATAATGTAATGATTTTCCTTCTTCATCAAAAGGAATTATTTCACCATTATACTCAAGATGTTTATTTAGTACTAAAGAAGATAGGGCACAAATTTGTATATATATATTTTGTATAAAGCCATAAAGGTCTTTCAGCTTTGCTATCTTCATTGAGCTTGTGCTTATTCTCGTATTAAATACTGAAGCCGGTTCAGGATTTTTTGCTCTGAGTGGTTCATTATTAAGATAACTATCCATGTAAATAACTATTTTTCTTAAGGTTTTTATATATTCTTTTACTATGCTTAATTCTTCTGGATTGAAATTTTTTATTGACGCAAGCAAAATTGCTTCTTGTTTATTAATTTCAGCTTGGTTGTCTTGATGGGAGAATGTTTGTAGCGTTGTGATTAAAATTAAAAACGTAAGTAATGATTTTTTTAACATAGCGGGCCTATTTTTTTATAATGCTTTTTTAAATTCTTGCGTTACTTTATCAACTAATGACTCGATATATTCTATTATTTCTTTAATCTCTTCATACGGGAGATATTCAGATATTTCATGAAGGTGTTTTCTCTTAATGATGGTAAGTTGTTTTGCATATTTTTTTTCAAGTAATTGAAATAATTGATCAAGACTTTTGTTGAGCGCTGCTAACTTAGTCATATCATTGGTCATTGCATTGTATGTTTTGTATTTAATATCCATCTCAAGAATATTTTTGAACAGCTTATTTCCAATATTTTTTTCAATTTTTTTTAGGTTTTCTTTATAGAGATTTTTATCGTATCCATTTGAACGAGTATAATAATGAATAGTGTGTTTTTTGATTTTTATAAGTGCTTTCTTAATAAGAGCACCTAATGTTACTCCACAGCGTAGTATTTCTTTAGGAGTGTCCTTCGCTGCTTCTTGAACTGAGGCAAGAAAGATGCCTTCTTGTTTATTGAAGGTATCTTGGAGAGTTTTATCTTGATAAGGGCAGATTGTTAAAGGCGCTAAGCATAGAATTAAAACTATTTTTCTCAACATGAAATGAACCTCTTTTTATGGATTTAATTATTTCTATATAATAACAAAAAATAAGCCATTTGTAACGATATATTTAGTTTTTTGAATTTTAGCCAAATAGACAATTTTTGGTTGTTGTTATACACTATCTCATAAGTTCAACTCATAGAGAGATATAATGAAAATAGCAGTGTTAGTTTCCGGTGGCGTTGATAGCTCGGTAGCCCTACAGGTTTTAAAAAATCAGGGGCATGAGCTTACCGCCTTCTATTTAAAAATTTGGCTTGAAGATGAACTTTCTTTTTTAGGCAATTGTCCTTGGCAAGAGGATCTTCAGTATGTCGAGGGCGTGTGCCAAAAATTGGATGTGCCATTGCGCGTGGTTTCTTTGCAAAAAGAGTATTGGGAACGCGTGGTTTCCTATACGATCAATCAAGTAAAAGCGGGTTTGACTCCCAATCCTGATATTTTATGTAATCAGCAGGTCAAATTCGGTGCTTTTTATGATGTCATTGGCGATGAATTTGATAAAGTGGCTACCGGCCATTATGCCCAAGTAGTGGAAGAAAACGGTATTTTTTCTCTTGTGCAAGCACCAGATCCTATCAAAGATCAGACCTATTTTTTATCCCACCTCAGCCAACAACAACTTTCGCGCGCTTTATTTCCGATCGGGCATCTGACAAAAGTGCAAGTGCGTGCGCTAGCACATGACTATGATTTGCCGACCAAGCAAAGAAAAGATAGCCAAGGAATCTGCTTTCTTGGCAAACTAAAATTCGATGAATTTTTATCGTTCCATCTGGGCAAAAAACCGGGCGATCTCGTTGAAATTGAAACGGGTGAACGCATGGGAACCCATCAAGGTTTTTGGTATTACACCATTGGGCAACGGCAGGGTATTGGTTTGGCGGGAGGGCCGTGGTATGTGGTCGCCAAAGATCCTGAAGCAAACATTGTCTACATTTCCCGCGCGTATTATGCGCCAGATAAAAAACGGAACGCGTGCGAAGTTGCTCATTTCAATTGGATCTCAGGCGAGCGTCCAAATGCCGCGCGTCTTTGGGTAAAACTTCGTCACGGGGCGCACAAACATGAAGCGCACGTAACCTTTGAGGGTCAAAAGGCATATCTGACGCTCAATGATCATGATCAAGGCATTGCGCCGGGACAATTTGCAGCTTTATATGATGGGCCTATTTGCCTTGGCAGTGGGAGAATTGAAAAAAGTTCATAAAAAAGCTTATTTTCATTACTGTTTTTTGTGCTATTCTTAAAAAGTACTTAGCTTGTGCACTCAACATTATTATAGTATAGGGCTTTCTCTTGAACTCATTCTATTCTTATAGCAGCAACAACGAGTGGCGTATTACTATACCCACGCTTTTTACCATCACGCGTCTTTTTCTTGTCCCTTGGATTATAGTTACCATGATGCAGCAACAATGGGGTGTGAGCTTTTATCTTTTTTTAATGGCCGCGTGCACGGATTTGATCGACGGTGCACTCGCTCGCTGGTGGAATGTAAAAACATTTTTAGGCGCGTGTTTAGATGCATTAGCAGATAAATTACTGCTTTTGAGTTGTTTTACTACCCTCGCTTTTATCAATTCTCCGCTTTTTTCTATTCCCCGTTGGTTTGTTTCATTAGTTTTAATTAAAGAACTTGTCATGATCGTTGGTTCATGCCTTGTGTATTGGCTGAAAGGATTTCTTGAAATACGCCCAACTACCCTTGGTAAAATGACTACGTTTGTACAAATTTGCTTTATTATTTGGCTTTTTTCTTGTTATTTTTTTAATTGGATGCCGGTTAAAACCTATTTTTTTATGCTAGGGCTCTTGAGCATTTTAAGTGGAGCATGCTTAGTGCATTACACGCTCATTGCAACTAATTTGTTAAAAATTACCGATGAATCTAGAGAAGACGTATGAAAAAAATAGTATATACGCTTGCCATGGGAGGTATTGTGCTTACTATTTTGGGTGCAGATACTTTTGTCTTATCAAAAAAAGAAAGCACCAAAAAAAAGCCGCGCATTACGCCCGAACACATTATTGCCGGTGATGGTGATCTTCTACAAGACATAACAACACATCTGAAAAATGTTACAGAACTCCTAGATGCTACGCACAATGATGTACGGGCAACAATCAGTCAAGAAAAACCAAATTTTGTCAAAGATGCTTCGCAGCAGCAGCGACATCAATATGATGAATGTACGCAAAAAATGCGAAATGCATTGAAAGAATGTTCTCGATGTATTGTTGAACAACAAGCTATAAGGAATCGTTGTTTTAAAAAATAATGACTATGAATAGAAATTTCATACCAATTTTTTTAGCGGGTTTATTTTTCAGTCTCGATGCGATGGAAGTGCCTTCGCTCCTAACTATCTGCATTAGCCCAGCTGCACATTATTTCTACGACAATTTTAATCTAGATGAGCCTTTATTTAAAGAGGTTAAAAGAATTAAGGGCACCCTAGAATCTTTGCCAGATTCCTTGCAAGAAAAAGTTATTGAACGCATTGATTTTATGCTATGTCCGCAGTGGCAAGAAGTGACGCGCTCATTGCATGAACGTTATTATTTGCACTCTTTAACAAAATATAAATCATGCCATTTTGGGTGTAATTCTTTAGGATTTTTTGTGCACGATAGCGAGAATAAAATTACCTATCAAAAAAATAATCAGGATAGAAATGATCCAATTCAGTATATCGAGCGGGTGCCTAACATCGCTTTATTACTCGGGATTTCTGAGCAAGCAATTTCATTTTTTTCGTCCGAAATTCCATTGAGATTTTTGGGGAAAAAAGAATTAAATGAAGAAAAGGACTGTGTCGTTTCAACTGACAAGAAACCAGTGGTGTATATAGCTACTCGGCATAAAATCTTAACGTTTCCCTGCGATGGCATTAAAGATCAAACATCTATTGAAAGCCAGAGTTTGGCTGAACTTAGCTTTTTTAACAATAGGATTAAGAGCGTTGATAATCCAATCAAATCTCTTGCGTTAACGCATGATAATCAATTTCTTTATGTTGGCTGCGAAAAAAAACCATCCTATAAAATCTGTTTAGCAAGTAAAATGGTGGAAGAGATACCGGAAGAAAAAATCGATCGTATTATTATTGCTGATGATGATTCAATCGTAGCAATTGCAGAACATCATACAAAAAAAACAAAAATAATGGCTAAAAAAGAAATACCTGAAAAAGAGGAGTCTATCGATGGAATTGTACTTTGCATAAAAAATAACGTAGTTATAACATCAGGCCAATATGGTGACCTTTTGGGATACGATATTCATGGTAAGTTGCTTAAAAAATTCACCATAAGAAGCTCATTGGGGGATAATCCGTGTTATTTTGTTGCCGATCAGAATAATTTTCCTAGTTTTATAAATGTTGATTATGAATCTAAAGATCAGCAGGTCGATATTTTCTGCGTTCCTGAAAAGCTAACCATTGATTCAGTGTATAAGCTGGCGTTTAAACTTGCTGTTGAAAAGGCAATTGACCATAATAGAAAAGATATATTAACGCGTTTGCTTAGCGATGAAGCCACCTTATCTTCATTCCCGCAACCAGATATATTACGTTACAGAATACAGGAGAAGCTGGATGAGAAAGGACCTGATAATGCGCGTCGCAAACGTTGTATCATTTCCTAAATTGTAAATTTAATGTTTGTGCTTTGAATAATACTAGTATTTTGTTATCCTTAATTCAAAAATTTCTCTTCTCACTCGCATGAAAGGTCATTATTGTGGCAAGTTATAATCGCATTGTATTAATTGGAAACTTAACGCGTGATCCTGAATATAAACAGCTTCCTTCTGGGCAAGCAGTATGTCGTTTAGGACTTGCTGTGAATCGTCAATATAAAAATAAGCAAACGGGCGCTATGGTGCAAGAAGTGTGCTTTATCGATATTGATGTTTTTGGGCCGCAAGCAGAAAGTTGTCGTCAATATTTACAAAAAGGGCGCCCAGTTTTAGTTGAAGGTCGTTTAAAATTTGATACATGGCAAACGCCCGATGGCCAAACACGCAGTAAACATTCAGTGGTGGCAGATCGGGTTGTCTTCTTGGGTTCAGCAGTGCAAGCTGGCGCTGACGCTGAAATCGGTGATCTTGATGCACAAGCAATGCCCGTGAGTAATGACCCCGCAGTTTTAGCAGCTGAATCGATGCTCAGTAAAGTCAAAACAAGTAAGAAAAAATCTGCAACAAATGAAAATTCTGGCGAATTTGCTTTCAAAGATGAACCGCCATTCCAAGATGATTTACCATTTTAGGATTTTATGATTAAAAAAGTATTTTTTTTATATATTTTTCTTTTTAACTTTGCCGTTTTTTCCATGCACAAAGTGCGTGAAGCTGAACCAAGGGCAAGAAAATATTTTGCATCAAAAGCTGTAGCAAATCGGCAGCTTGAGAAAGAAGACTTACCTGCAGATCGGCAAGCACTCGCCCGAGTGCTTGGTGAAAGTGACGAAGATTATTATTCAAAATATTACCTCTTTGAAAGTAGGTATAATTCAACGCCTTATTTAGAGATCGAAGATTTAGAGTTTATATTCTCTGATAAAGAGAACATTGAGAAGACGATGCAATATTTTCACGATCACCCTGAATGTGAAGATACAAATTTAACGAGAATAAAAGAGTTCCTATCTACGAAAATAACATCATGAAAAAGATACTATTAACGGGGCTAATGTTGAGTTCATTTGGTATACAGGCATCAGACGTAGTAGACAATGCTGAAGATGTTCTGGTTAGAGCTCAAACGTTTCTAGAAAGTTCTAGGTCTGATCATAACGAAGAAAGTGATTTTTTCTCTGCGTTAGCGGGTGCTTGTGGGCTACCTAAAGAAATAGTCGAGAACACATACATAAACCAAAATGTGCCGTTAAAGCATTCACAATTTAATAATGAAAATAAAGCTCGAATTTTCTTTGAAGGTTATCCCGAGTTTTCAATGAAGGCAGTTAAATTTTTTTTAGGGAACCAAAAATTAACTAAAGAAGAAGCAGAAATAAAAAGAATTCTTACCCATAATGTGTTGAGTAAAAAACGTTTATTAGAAACAAAAAGAAAAAAACACATAAATAATATATTAAAATCTATTTTAAGAGCAGGTGTTTCAAGTTTTCCAACGATTTTAGGTATAAGATCTTTATTAAATAAAGAAAATAACTCTACATTAAGTTATTCTGCAGTTGCTGGAGGCTGCGTTGGATTATTTTATGCTGTTCCTTCCTTAATTAAGAACTTTGCAATGTGGCGCATAACCACAGTAGAAGAGCAACAATATAGTGATTGGCATGCCAAGCTTGATTCACAAAAAGAAAAATAACCATATTTATAAGTAGATTAGTAATGAAGTTACTGGCATACATATTTCTTTTTTCACTTATCATCCCTAATCAACTTTTTTCAATGTTGACTTATCCTGATGAAACCTCACCTAAGTCACATAGAAATAGAAATAATTCTTCTCAGTTATTAAATGGCAGCGAAGAAAAATTGCCGACTGATTTTTTGACTGATTTTGCGTCACTTATAGGGGATGATCCCAAAGGATTTTTAGATAGATCGCTAGCGTTGCCAGAAACCGGCACTATACGCGAATATCTTGCCTATCAATATTTCAGAGATACTTACGATCATAAAACTGAATCTGAATATAATAATACTATTAATGTCTATATTGCTAATTCTCTTCTTGAAAATGATCAATTTTGTGAGTATATGTTTACTAAGTTATCGCAGCACAAAAATAATAACATGCACTCTGATGTGCAAATTTTTTTCGAAAATAAGATTTTAGAAAAAATAAGAAACGATAACCTTGGTTTAAAATGGCAGTGGTTAGATTGTATTACTTCAGGATGTTTGGGATTAAATTGTTGTGTTGTAACAAGTATGGGCCTAGGATTACTGCTAAAAAATTATTCCAAACTTGGTTATAGTGCATTAATTCTAGGGGCTTTAGGTACCTTGATAACGTTACCCGTTATTACTAAGGCTGGCGCTCAAGTTTTTTCTGCCAATAAACGCATTCAAGTATATACCAATTGGATCGAAACCCTGAAAAATAATGAGGAATCAACAACAATGGTATATCACATTTCTAATCAACTCCCCTTTAATAAGACACAATAGATCAAAAAAATAAGTCATTTCTTGACAAGTTGAATATATTTTTGTCATCCTACAAAGTGAAGACGCACGCTACGTAGGGGCAAAAATATGTTTGTTATACGCTTTTTCTTGAAAATCATTTTTATTATGAGCCTTTTTATCTATTTTTTTTTGCGCGGTAGTGATGCCTATGCATGGAATACGTATCAAACTTCCAATTTTTATAAGGTTGAAACGCTTTGCAGAGACGTTATTAATGATCTATCGGTGATGAAATTTGATGCACAATCGGGTTCTAAATCTTGGATTGAGCAAATGGGCTATATTTCAGATCAATTAGTTGCCTTGCAAGAAGCCCTTTGTAATCTATTGGAAAATGAAGAAGAGGCACGCATTTATTTAAAAGAGGATTACGCTTATTTAAGTGACCTATTTATGAGTGTAGAAGAGCGCTTTAATCTTTGGAATGAATCATATCCTGATACTAAGACTCAACGAGCTATTCGCGTCTGCCTTCAAAGAATTATGCAAGAAAATAGAAAAAATTTGCAAAAAGTTATCGCCTGTAATCGCGAAATTAATGCCTATGATATCGACTTTTTTAGTGCTTAACGCAAATTCGATGAGTAACTGTGCCGCAGGAAATGCATATTGGAAAACAAAATTGTCATTGCGAGCGAAAGCGTGGCAACCCAGCTTATAAAATTAGTTCCTTTAAAGGATTAATTAAAGTTCTGGATCCCCACGTCGCTTTGCTCCTCGGGAAGACATTCTTGTTTTTATTGTGTAAGTTTCATAGAAAAAAACACTTTTTCTTGGAAAAAGTGTAGTGTTAGAACTCCCATGAACAATCAAGAACTCCATAGGAACTAACAATACTGGTATCAAAAATTCGTTTACCACTTACAATATAATTATAAAAAAAGCCTATTCGTGGCAGGACATCGGTAGCCTTTTTAGCAAAGTCATATTCTGCCATAAAGTGTAAAACATGCATATTCCAAGATCGAAAGCGTTGATCAGCATTAACAGCAATTGGATTAAAAAGCGTTGTGTTATTTGGCTGTATACAATCGCGATCTTTTTGCGTATAACAATAGCCGAATAACAAAGAAAATCCTTTGGCAAAATGATCAGCCTTCACATACGGTGAAATTTCCCAAATGGTGCCAGGATCAACTTTGGCTTTTCCTTTGAGTAAATCAAAAAAACCGTTTTGTTCTGTCGAAGTTTGCATGTGAATGACTCGGTTTTTTTCAATTAAAAATAGGGCACCAATATGTAAGCCGAGGGTAAGCCAATCCCAGTAACCGAACGAGCAGTCAAACTTTAATGGTACTCCAAAATGGCCATTATAGCCGAGTGGCAAAGAGAAAACCTCGTTTTCATTTCTTTTTTTTGCGGTGGGAAAGAGAACGCCAATTTTTGCATCCACATCAATATAATCAATATACTCAGTTTCTTCATAGTTGCATGCCCAGCCAGCAAGGATGGAAAAATCGCCTGGGCCGGCGCGTGATTGTGTTTTTGTAGAAAGGTTGTAGCGCGTGAGAATTGAGCTAAAATTTTCTAAAAATGCTACCCACTCAGGCGTTGTGCTGTTCGGGAAAATGTCATCAGTTGGCGATTGATCGGCAAATGAAATATCGCCGATACGCAGGTATCGTACGGGTAAATAAGCTTGGAAAAAAAAGCCATTGGTTGCGTTCTGGTAATAATTAATCGTTGTCTCAAAGATTGAAAAACGGCCAAAATATTCAAGTTCTCCAAAATTTTCACGAGCAGGAATTTCCAGCAACGCTAAAAGGATCTCGTCAAGAGGGTTTGTTGGGTCTAAGGTAGGAACATTTTCCCCCAACACACGCATATTTTGAAAACCAAAAATATTTAATAAGGGAACTTTTTTACCTTCATCATTGAAAGCTGTTTTTGTGGTGCCCCCAGCAAAATTAACTTCATACGTACTCAATGAGGGCTTTTCCAAACGAGGTTCGCCCCAAAAAAAATTAGCACGATAAAAATGAGGATTATCAATGGCGACCAAAGGTAGAACTGCCAGAAGTGTACTTATAAAAATGGATAAAAATTGTATATTCATCACTAATGTTAACTTTCTAAGCTATTTTTTTATTGCGCATGAATGTTGCCATGATAATGCGCGAAACAATTACTGCTTGTCACGATTTTATGGCATGGTATACTTAAATTTTGTATGATTTTAACCTATAATCTACCGGTACTCAAGCAGAAATAATAAAGGTTTTCCTATGTATATGACTGAACACATCGCGGATAGTAATGATGCGCACAAAGAAACAGCAAACAACGACATGCAAACGCAAGAATCTTCAGTTGATCAAAAACTGACGAGTTGCTTACAAGAAATGCAAGAATGGAAAGAACGATGTTTGCGTGCAACAGCCGATTTTGACAATTTCAAGCGACGCGAAGAAAAGATTCGACTTCAAACGTCGCGGTACGCTCAAACAGAATTGATCACCGGACTTTTGCCTATATTTGATAATTTTGAACGAGCGTTGCATCAAAAAAAAATGGAAGAATTGCCCCAAGAATTGCAATCATGGTTTAAAGGTATCATGCTCATTGATAAAGAATTGCAAAAGTATCTTATCAATAGTGGTGTGCAAGAAATAAAAGAAACAACTACGTTCGATCCTGAACTTCATGAAGCTGTTATGACCGTTGAAGCTCCTAACGTCTCCTCAGGAAATATTGTAGAAGTTTTGCAAAAGGGATATCGTTTTAAAGGAGCGGTTATTCGTCCCGCCAAAGTAAGTATCGCGCAATAAATTATATAAAGGGGAGTATGATGTCAGCGAATAATATAAAATCTTTGATTCCTACTAACATTCTATTTGATATTGGGGGCGTCCTTTTTCAAGCAGAGCAGCGGGATCAACTTGTTAAATACTATGTTCCTATTATTCAAGGGATAGAATTATTAAGAAAATGTTCTCAACAACGAGATGATGCTGGCAACAAGCTACATAAGTTATATATTCTTTCCAATTGGAAGACCCATAATTTTTTAGCGCTGAGCGAAAAACATCAAGATGTATTTAGCTTATTTGATGGTTATGTTATTTCAGGGGATGTTGGTTTTGCAAAACCTGATCGGCGCATTTATCAACATTTTCTTGAAAAATTCTTGGTCACCGCAAATAATTGTATTTTTATTGATGATGCGCTAGAAAACGTTCAAGCTGCCCATGACACTGGCATACGTTCAATTCATTGTGATAATTTTAGTAGTGTGGAAAAAAAACTGAGCGAAATGAGCATATTTTAAGGTCCTGATATAAAAAGGAAATTTTATGAAAGTACGATTTCTTTCTGTTATAGCAATGAGCCTAATCTTAATGCAAAAATCTTCGTATGCTGGAGGCGTTATTGAAAAAAAAGAATATGAAGACGGGTGGGTAATCTATGAAACTGAGGATGTATATGCTGCCAAACAATTTCGTGGCATACATGATCCAGGTTATTTTGCAATTGATCATACAACTGGCAAACTACTCCCTCAAGAATCGGCTGAAATTTGGTGGGATGCCTTAGAAGTAGGTTACGAAGAGTTTCTTCGTCAACCATGGACCTTCTAGTACATTATCCGGGTGGATTTTTGCCGCGTAACATATTCATAATGAATGAGATAACAAAAATTGCGATAAACAGGAAAAATAAGATTTTTGCTATGCCAGCGCTTTCAGCAGCAAGTCCGAAAAAACCAAAATATCCTGCAACGAGTGCTAGGACAAGAAAAATAAAAGCCCAATTTAAAAACATGAATCGTTTCCTTTCTCTATAATAGATATCAATCAAGAGTAGTCTAAAATATGAATTTCATCGTTTGCAATATTTTTTAAGAAGAGTTCTTCTTGAGGCGAGTTCGCTACAATCAGTAAGAATGTCATCCCGAGGCTTTAGCCGTGGGGATCCAAACTTTAATTAATTCCTTAAAGGAACAAATTTTATAATTAGATTGCCACGCCCTCTTCGAGGCCTCGCAATGACGATTTGGTTTTCAATGTTACTTTGCATAGCAAAATTTACGTATCGAATTTGCTTTATTTAAAATAATTTAAAATACCAACGACAAGTTCAATAAAAATAAGAAGAATAATGAGCACGGAGAGAGAATCTTCGCGAATTGTGTCAATTTTTGCTTGATAGACAGAGTTAATGTCTTGAATGATTTTCAATTTATCGTCGACAGATGCTTTCCAGTTATCAATGTCCAAACGATCAACGAGTAAAGCATATAATTCGGAAATATATTCTTCACCCGCCAACTTAATACTACTTTCTAGCCGTTCTATGATGACTGAAATATCAACCTTTAAATTGTTTAATGAACCAACAAGATCTTTTGACATTGAACCAATGAAAGGCATGTATGCTTTAAATGGTAAGGCACGCACTTCACGTTGATAGACAACATTCAGTTGTTGATCGAGCATTCGATCGAAGTATTGTAATTCTAATTGTTGAATATTAGCAAATTCAAAAAGGTCTAAAATCTCACCGTATTCTTCGTCATAGACGAATGCTGCTTGGGTATCGACAATAAATAAATCACCTCGATAATAACCAATAGCTGAATCAAGAATCTCATTTTTTTGATATTCACTTAAATTTTCTGTTTCAAAACGCAAAAGGGATGCGATAGTACTACCGTAAGCATCTTTTAGCGTCACGGTTGATAACGATGGCTGAGAATCAACTTGGATAACAACATATGAGGTCCGTAAATGGAAAAAACGAGGCTGTTTAATATCGCCATGAATAGCTTTGAAAATTGATCCAGCATCAATGACACCTTGCTCTTGGAATTCAGCATCAAGCGTGTTGAATCCTTTTCGCAACTGCTCGAGGGTGTCTTTGAAAGGAATTTTATATACTAATGAAATTACGCCGAAACTGTGAATGTTGGCACTGATGCACCGTGAGCTTGCATGAGGATGTGGTAAATCAATCGGCAATGGCGTGTGATAATTTTTAAAGTATTTTGATAAGGAAAGAGGACGCGTAATGACTGAATGTGACTGCCTGATACGATCTAAATTGACATCTTCGCCAACATCAAAAGCCTGAAAAATAAAGACGTTACCAGAAAAAACTTCTTGATTAATAGTTTGCTCAGTCATAAATTCCCTTTTTTATTCTTTTTTAAGAACGGCAAAAAATGCTTCTTGCGGAATTTCAACATTTCCGACTTGTTTCATCTTCTTTTTACCTTCTTTTTGCTTTTCAAGCAATTTACGTTTTCGTGTTATGTCACCGCCATAACATTTTGCAATAACGTCTTTGCGAAACGCTTGTATAGTTTCACGTGCGATGACTTTTGAGCCTAAAGCTGCTTGTATCGCAACTTCAAACATCTGTCGAGGAATTAATTTTCTCAAGCGTGCAACAAAATCTCTACCAAGATAATAGGCATTATCGTTGTGAACGATAACGGCTAATGCATCAACAGGACGTCCATTAATCAAGATATCCATTTTTACTAGATCAGCTACTTCAAAATCAGCTTCTTCATAATCAAAGCTAGCGTATCCAGAGCTCAGTGATTTTAAGCTATCATAAAAATCGGTAGCAACTTCATTCAAGGGAAATTTATAGCGCAAAATCAAACGATCTTCATTTAAAAAGTTCATCTCTATTTGTTTACCACGTTTATCTTGGCATAACTTGAGAATATTTCCCAAATACTGTTTTGGTAAAATAATAGTGGCATTAATCATAGGCTCTAAAATTTCATCAATTTTTTGTGCTTCAGGAAAATCAGCGGGGCTTTCAATATCGACCATGTCACCGGTGTATTTCATTTTGACACGATATAACACGCTCGGAGGTGTAATAATGGCAGTAACGTTATATTCTTGCTCTAAACGTTGCTTGAAAACATCCAAGTGCAATAAGCCTAAAAAGCCGCATCGAAATCCAAGGCCGAGAGAAACTGATGTTTCTTTTTCAACCGTTACACTCGCATCATTGAGCGTTAATTTTTCAATCGCGTCACGTAATACATCAAATTCTGAGGTGTCGAGGGGGAAAATTCCTGCAAAAACCATAGGCTTTGAGGGTTTGAATCCTGGAAACGGGGTTACGGGATCTTTTGTGTGGTAGAGCGTATCACCGACACGCGCTTCTTTAACGGTTTTCATTCCCGCAATGAGATAACCAACTTGTCCCGCATATAAAGCATCCATCGGTGTTTCATCAGGATACATGAGCCCAAGTTCGAGGACTTCATAGGATTGTCCCGTTTGAGCCAACGTTATTTGATCACCCTTTGCTATGCAGCCATCTTTGATCGCAATTAAACAAATTACCCCTTTATAGTCATTGAACCAGGAATCAAAAAGCAGTGCTTTCAGGGGGGCATCTGTTTGTGATTTTGGTGCAGGCATGCGCGTAATAATGGCTTCTAAAATTGTATCAATACCAATACCATTTTTTGCTGAGGCAAGAACGTTTTCCTGTGGTTGAATATCAAATAAAGTTTTTAGCTCACTAGCAACTTTTTCAGGGTTAGCAGCAGCCATATCGATTTTATTAATGACGGGTACGATCGTTAGATCTTGATCAAAAGCTAGGTAAAAATTCGCCATGGTTTGCGCTTGTACGCCCTGAGAAGCATCGACGAGCAATAAGGCACCTTGGCAGGCATAGAGCGAGCGCGAAACCTCATAACTAAAATCCACATGACCTGGAGTATCAATAAGATTTAATAAATAGGTTTGCCCTTTATATTCATAAAACATGGAGGCAGTCTGCGCCTTCACCGTGATGCCGCGTTCTTTTTCTACCTGTAACTTATCAAGAAATTGCTCGTGGCGTTTTCTATCAGTTAAGGTGCCTGTGACTTCAAGAAGGCGGTCTGCCAAGGTTGATTTACCATGATCAATATGGGCTATAATTGAGAAATTTCTGATTTTATCAGGAGTAAAATCCTGTAATTTTTGCTTTTTTGGATCCATGAATTGTGTGATCGGCTTAGTTTATATAGTTTATCTTTTCTAGTAAAAATGATACTATATAGCATAGCAAAATTTGAAAAATTAATAAAATTCGGGGGGGAAAGGAACCGTTTATATGAATACTACAATCTTTATTCGTACATTGCTTTCTGGAGCACTTGTTGGCCTTGGTGCAGGGTTGTTAAGTAAATATTGTAAAGATTTTACTATTTTTCATGCAATGGCCTATGGAGTCATAGTTGGAATTCTTGTGCCTATTTTTAGCTTATTTTTTGAAAAAGCCTTGATGCACTATAAAAATAAAAAGAAATAAAAAAATAATGGACTTTTTTTTCTTTTCTCAAAGCCTATTTTTGGTACTCTCTTATTGGCTCAGTAATTTTACTGAGCGTTACAATCGCGATACTTCTTTTAGAGATACCCTATAGAAAATATAGAAAAAACAAGTAAGTATTTTTCGTGCTACCAGACAATTTTATTTTAATATTTTTTTTGCATTCCTTGACTAACTTAGATCAATTAATTTAAAACCAATGTACTTCTCCCATCCTTGTTAAAAAAACAATTTTCGTTATACTTTTTGTAACAAATAAAAATTAAATTTGATTCTGACGAAAGGTCACCTTCAATGGCAAGTGATACTCAAGAAAAAGTTTCAAAGTTAGGCATTAAGCCGGTTCTTATTGAAGAAGAATTAAAGACGTCGTTTCTTGATTATGCCATGTCGGTTATAGTCAGTCGTGCAATACCTGATGTGCGTGACGGGTTGAAACCCGTGCATCGGCGTATTCTTTATACCATGGCACAACTTGGTTTCTATCACAATAAGCCCTATCACAAATCGGTGCGTGTTGTGGGTGATGTTCTTGGTAAATACCATCCGCATGGCGATCAGGCTGTCTACAATAGTATGGTTGGGCTTGTCCAAAATTTTTCAAAACGATATCCATTGCTGGATGGTCAAGGTAACTGGGGTTCGGTCGATGGCGATAATGCAGCAGCAATGCGTTATACCGAAGTGCGTATGGCAAAAATTGCCAGCGAAATTTTAGCTGATCTTGATAAAGAGACGGTTGATTTTGTGCCTAACTTTGATGATTCAACCGTTGAGCCAGTTATTTTGCCAAGCAGATTACCCAATTTATTAGTGAACGGTACTGCTGGTATTGCTGTTGGTATGGCAACCGCCGTGCCACCGCACAATTTAGGCGAAATTATCGATGCGTGTCTTGCATATCTTGATAATGAAACAATCGATGACGAGGCTCTCTTTCAACTCATTCCCGCGCCAGATTTTCCAACGGGTGGCATTATTTGCGGACGAGCGGGCATTGTGCGCGCGTATAAAACGGGACGAGGGAATCTTATTTTGCGCGGTGTGGTTGAAACTGAAGAAACAAAAAAAGGCTCCGCACTCATTGTCACTGAATTACCATTCCAAGTTAATAAAGCTGAGTTAGCAATTAAAATTGCTGATTTAGTAAAGAATAAGATTATTGAAGGTATTTCAAATATTCGTGATGAATCTGATAAAAAGGGTATGCGTTTAGTTATTGAACTCAAACGTGGTGAAATTCCATCACGTGGTGCTCAATCAGTTATTTAAATACACCTCCTTGCAATCAACGATATCGATTTTGATGCTAGCGTTGCTCGATAATAAGCCATCTGTTTTTACCCTACGTCAATTATTGCATGAATTCTTAGTACATCGTCATGAGATTATTTATAAGCGTACGGTGTATGATCTTAAAAAAGCAGAAATGCGCGAGCATATTCTTGCTGGTTTTATCATTGCTTTGAATAATATTGATGAAGTTATTGCGTTGATCAAACAGTCGCGTTCTGCCGAAGAAGCCATTGCTCACCTTAATAAACGCTTCTTACTAACACTTGAACAAGGTAAAGCGATTCTTGAATTGCGTTTACAACGTTTGACGGGGATGGAGCAAGAAAAAATTTACACTGAAATGGAAGAGTTGAAAAAAACGATTCAATATTATAAATCAATTCTTGCCGATAGAACTATTTTGCGTACTGAAGTAAAAGCAGAATTAATCGCCATTAAAAGTGAATATGCTGATGCTCGTCGCACCAAAATTGAAGGGCCAATTGATATTCTGACTGAAGCAGATTTAATTCCTGATGAAGAAGTGGTCGTTACCCTCACAAGCAAAGGCTATATCAAACGCGTGCCGCTGGGAACGTATGGCGTACAACATCGTGGTGGAAGCGGGAAGATGGGTATGACGGCACTCGATGAATCAGGTGATTTAATTCAAGATATTTTTGTTGCAAAAACCCATGATGAACTTCTGTTCTTCACCAATTTAGGCCGCGTGTATAGTTTAAATGTGTTTGAAGTTCCTGAAGGATCTCGTATTGCAAAAGGCCGCGCTATAGTTAATTTATTGCCATTAGCGCCGGATGAAACAGTGGTAAAATTATTGCCTGCACGTGATTTGGAAGGCAAATCGTTAGTATTGTTAACGCGAGAAGGTATTATTAAGCGTACGGATGCAATGGCATTTGCAAAAATTAGAAGCTCAGGTATTCGTGCAATTAATTTGCGTGACAATGATCATTTAGTCTTCTGTGCACTCAGTTCAGGCAATGATTCAATTGTTATTGCAACAGCAAAAGGCCAAGGAATTCGCTTCAAAGAAACTGAAGTGCGGCAAATGGGCCGCCAAGCCTCTGGCGTGATGGGTATTCGCTTGAAATCAAAAGATTTTGTGGTGGGTATGGAAGTTATTCACGATGATAATGATATCTTATTTGCAACAGAACGAGGGTATGGTAAACGCGTGAAAGCTGATGATTTCCGCGTGGCGCATCGCGGTGGCTATGGCGTACGCACTATCCCAACGACCGAGCGTAATGGTAATGTCATTGGCTTGACCGTTGTCACCGATAGTTCAAATGTGTTGCTTATTGATACCACCGGAAAAATTATTCGTCTTTCACCAACAGAAATTCGTACTATGGGCCGTCAAGCACAAGGTGTGCGTCTCATTCGCTTAAATGAAGATCAAAGATTATCGGCAGTTGTTTCTTTTGAAGAACCAACAGTTGATCATGAAGAAAATGCAAACGCACCAAAAGCGCCTAAGAATACGCCGATCAAAGCTTCTGGGTTTGAAGATTCGCATTTTATTTTCATTGGGCAAGAGGAACAGAATGATGTACCATCTTCGGATTCTAGCAAAGAGGATGATAGCTTAGACTTTATCTAATGATGAACATTCACGATTTTATACTGCACCTCTCATTAATCGATAATGTTGGTCCTGCACTGATCAATCGCATTCTGGAAAAAATTCCTCACGATACTCTTGCTGAAGTGTACAATTTTTCAGTTACAGATCTTATGCATCGGTGTGGTATCGCTGAAAAAAGTGCACATCTCATTGTGGAAGGATTGCTTGATCGTGCAAAGCTTGATCAAGAATTAACATTAATCCAGAAAGAACGAGTGAGCATAGTTATGTTTGTAGATGATGCCTACCCAGCGATGCTCCGTTCTATTCATGTTCCGCCTGCGGTGTTGTATGTAAAAGGTACTCCTTTATCAGATCACGCTGAAAGTATTGCTTTTGTGGGCGCACGCAAGGCAACTTCATATGGAAAAACGTGTGTTGATACATTTATTCCCCCATTAGTCGAGTGCGGCATTACCATCGTGAGTGGTGGTGCGCGCGGCATTGATACTTTTGCGCATCAAGCTGCTCTTAATGCACGCGGCAAAACTGTTGTTGTATTAGGCGCGGGTTTTAACAATCTTTATCCGGTGCAAAACGTACGCTTATTTTCTTCTATTATTGAACATGGTGGTACGCTCGTTACTTCCTATCCTATGAACATGTATCCCCTACCGGCTAATTTTCCTGCACGAAACCGTATCATTGCGGGATTAAGCAAAGCGTGCGTTGTTGTGCAAGCTGCATCAAAAAGCGGCTCCTTAATTACGGCATCGCATGCGCTTGAACAAGGCAAAGAAGTTTTTGCCGTTCCTGGACTTTTTGATGATCCGTTGAGCGCGGGTTGTCATGAACTGATGCGCCAAGGTGCTCATGTCGCAACGAGTGCAACCGATATTTTACGCGAGTGCGGATATCAGAGTGCGGAACGAGCGGATGATGATACACGCGTTCAAGAAGATGAAACGAGTGCACAAATGCACGTGTCTGATAAAAACCCTCAACTGCTTCACTTATGTAAATATCCTGTCTCTATCGATGAACTTGAACAAAAAACGGGCCTTTCTCTTTTAGAATTGCAAACGCAATTATTTGATTTGCAACTTGCTGGAAAAGTTACGCAAAATTTCATGGGCATGTGGCAACGATCTTCCTAATATTGACTTTTCTAATCGCCTTTTTTTACTGTTATTGCTGATAATGTGCATTAAAAAAAAGGTTATAAAATGAAGTTGACTCTTTCCCTTATAATTTTCATGGTTACTTTACTAAGTTCTTTGGAAACTGATTGTAGTGTTGTTTCAAGAAGCTTTGTGCCTTCACAAAAAAAACCAAGACCAACAATAGCACTAACGTATCAACAAAGGGTTGAAAAAAAAATAAGAGATTTGGAGAAAAAATATGAAAGTTTAGAAGAAAGATATTCTGAAATTACAGCAGAATTCACTCGTTTGGCTGATTATCAAAAAAAATATGGTGTTTTTGCTCACGCGGAAGATAAAAAAAGATTTGATGAATTGATTAGTGAAGGCGATCAAATTTATGAAACTAAGCAAAAATTGAATGCGCAACTAGAAAAATTGAATGTTCAACTAGAGAAGACAAAGCAGGGACCTGGTGGATTTGCATTTCAAGAACCTGAAAATGCTCCTTATAGAAGATTATATCAAGCGAGTGCAGGTGGTTTCCTTGAAATGGGAATGACAAAACAAAAAAATATAAAAGCTCGCGAGGAAAGACTCAGAGCAGAACAGGAAAAGCTTCTTCTAGAATTGCCTGAAGAGCCAAAAGCGGAACCTAAAAAGCTTACTATGGAAGAAGTAAGAAAAAAATTAGAAGAGCGAAAAAGACTCTTAAAGGCTAAACATGAAGCCAGACGTATAGAGAAAGAACGCAAGCCAAAAACTCAAGAAGAATTGTTAATATTAGCCCCCGGCGAAAAAATTATTCACGAGCCTTTAAAACCATTAAGAAAACCAGGAGCTACCAAAGTATCGCCATCATTAAAATCTCCCGGACGAATTAGAAAAGAACTGGTAATACAACGAGAAAAAGAAGAGCAGTTAAAAAAAGCACTGCAACAATTAAATATCAGCTTATTACATATAGCCAATAGCTTATAAAAATTAAATGGACTCATTTTAAGGAGGGCTTGATGAAGCAGAATGTTAAAAAATTATTTTTTATGATTATGTGTGCATTCTTTTCTCATTTATTCAGTATGGGGGCGCCGTTCATAGAAAAAATTAAGAACTGGCCCAATGATCAAATTACTAGAAGGTTGGGAGAAATAGAAGGCATATCAGAGCAGATGAATGGGGTTTTACCTGGACAATTAATGGACGAGGAGCGGTTATTGCGCAGAGAACAGACCAGGCGAAAAGAATTAGAAGAAAGAGCTGAACTTGAAATGGAACATAGAGCGGCGAGGAAGCGTATTGCTGCAACAACGGAACCAATAGCGAGAGGAATGAGAGAACGGGAGGCGCGCATTAAAGCGAAGCGTCTTACCAAAGCACTAAAAAACCTCCATACATCGCTTATTAGATTATCTACAAAAATAGGCTAGTTAAGCCCTGATAAGAAGATTATTCGATCTTTTTTAATGGCTAAAAATTGTCTTTTTTGCCAAATCTGCTAAAGTAAACAGTAAAATTTATGGCTTAAAAGCCTTTTTTTATTCGTGTTATTTCGGAGTATTTACGTATGCCAGTACCAAAACGGAAGCGGTCGAAAGCCCGCAGAGATAAAAGATTTGCCAATAAAGGTCTCAAAGTCCAAGCTTTTACCAGCTGTGCTCAATGCAAAGCAGCCCTAGCGCCTCATCAAGCTTGCAAAAGCTGTGGTTTTTATAAAGGAGCAAAGGTACTTGAAACTAAAGTTGAACGTGGTCTTAAGCGTGCCGAAACTCATCAAGTTCGTTCAGCAAAAGCAGCTAAAGAAGCACCTATCGATACAAAATCTGAAGAATAAGATATGATCGCTGTTGATGCTATGGGTGGTGATTTTGCTCCTAAAGTTGCCGTTCAAGGGGCCTTCAATGCAGTGAAAAATTCTTCCGGCTCGATCGCAGTTACGCTGTTTGGTTACCAGGATGTCATAGAAGGAATCTTATCTGATTGTGATCAAAACTGGGCCAAACTGCCTATTTCTATTGTTGACTGTACAACGGTGGTGGATATGGGCGACGAGCCTACAAGAGATTTGCTTAGAAAAAAAGATTCATCACTCTTTCGCGCGTTACATGCAGCTTCTGAAGGTACAGCGCAAGCGGTTGTCTCGGCAGGAAATTCAGGTGCGGCTCTCGTTGGTGGCATTATGGTTTTGGGTAGGATAGCGGGGCTTTTAAGACCTGCTCTCGGTACATTTTTACCCACAAAAAAAGATCCTATCTTTGTTATTGATGTTGGGGCCAACACTGATTGCAAAGCCGAACATCTACGTCAATTTGCCCTTATGGGCAGTCTTTTTGTGCAACAAACAACTTCATGCCGGCATCCTCGGGTAGCACTTCTAGCTAATGGGGAGGAACCATATAAAGGAAGTCAGGCAGTAAAAGCTGCGTATGATTTGCTTCAGGAAACACCTTTATTGAATTTCATAGGCAATTTAGAATCGCGTGCTCTCTTTAATGGATTAGCCGATGTCGTGGTATGTGATGGTTTTGTCGGTAATATTCTCTTAAAATCAATTCAGGGTACTGGTCAAGCGATTTTTGATTGGATCAAGCAAGCTTATTCGACCTCATGGTATGGTCTTTTGATTGGTTACCTTTCAAAATCTCTCATGAAGCCCTTAAGACATAAAATTGATTATCGCAAACATGGTGGGGCATTACTTTTGGGACTTCAAAAACCGCTCATAGTTGCTCACGGGTGCTCAAATGAACAGGCAATAGAAAATGCCATTCTTTATGCACACAGTGTGGTTCAGAAAAAAATCTTAGAGACTTTTAATACATCACTCGCCGAACGTCTAGCTGCTCATTCTGTGGCGCGATCAAGCACCTCTCGTGATCTAACGCTCGTCTAGCATCCAACTTGAGTTTTTAGCGGAGTATGCTAAGGTTTGGTAACATTGAACATTTATAGCAAGGAGAAATATTCATTATGCTCTCATTCATTTCAGTAAATTCTATACAAGATTATGTAAAAAAACATGTCAAAGAATCCCTATTTGCTGTAGCTTTAATCGCCGGTGCCGTTGCAGCAGGCTATGGGTATTGGTTATATCGTGTGCACCAGGAAGAAGCAGCTCAAGCGGCATTGAGTACTTGTTTGGAAGAATTAAAAAATGCGGTTCACGATGAGACGCAATGGCCTAATGTGAATCTTGCTAGTGTTACGGGATATCGTCAACATAGTAATTCATCACTTGCGCCCTATTTTCTTGCTATTGAAGCGCAATCGCTCGTTGCAGAAGGAAAGTCGGCAGAAGCGATAACGACTTTGGACCGTGTATTGAGTTCAATTTCAAAAAGTTCGCCATTATATTATCTTTATGCGATCGAATCTGCGGCGATCAAAATGGATAGCACAGATGACACCGTAAAAAATACTGGGCTACGGGATTTAGAAGCATTGGCGATGAACACAAAAAATAAAAATAGAGATCAAGCGCTTTTTTATTTAGCAACCTATTATGAAAACCTCAGTGATTTTGCTCGCGCAAAAGAAATTTTTCATAATCTAGTCGTTTCATTCCCCGAAGGTGGTCAAGCAACGTCACCTTGGGCTGCACTTGCGCAAGAAAAATTACAAGCAATAGAGCGCGTTTAAGGAATTCATGAGTATTTCAGCATCATCATCTATACGCGTGCGTTTTGCGCCCTCGCCTACGGGACATTTGCATATTGGTGGATTGCGTACGGCTTTGTTTAACTTTCTCTTTGCACGCCATAATAAAGGCTCTTTTGTAATTCGCATTGAGGATACTGACTTTGCACGATCAAAAGCTGAATATGTGCGATCAATCATTGATTCTTTACAATGGACTGACATTATGAGCGATGAACCGTTGCACATTCAATCAGAATTTCTTGCTGAACATAAAAGAATGATTGAAACATTGGTCCAAAATGGGAAAGCCTATCGTTGTTATTGCCCGGTGCAAGCTACTGCCGCTGATGGTGAAAGTTATTTTAAATATGACTCGCGCTGTAGATTACAAGAACCAACTACTAAGTTACATGATCAACCGTATGTTATACGTTTGAAAGTTCCACAAGATATTCGTGAAATAGCTTTTGATGATTTAATTCATGGTCGTATTAGCTTTGATCGTGATCAAATTGATGATTTCATAATCGCTCGTTCTGATGGCACACCGATTTATAATTTTGTTGTGGTTGTTGATGATGCATTAATGAATATCACGCATGTCATTCGCGGTGAAGAGCATATTCCCAATACACCACGACAAATTTTGTTATATCAGGCATTAGGATTTAAAGTGCCAATATTTGCGCATCTGCCGCTTATTCTTTCGCCTTCGGGTGGTAAATTAAGTAAACGCGATGTTGCTACATCGGTGCTTGATTACAAAAAAAATGGATTTCTTCCAGAAGCGTTGTGCAATTATCTCGTGCGCTTAGGATGGGCGCATGGAGATCAAGAAATTTTCACTCGCCAAGAGATGATTGATCATTTTACCATGGAAAAAGTGGGTAAGCATGGTGCTGTCTTTGATAATCAAAAGTTGCACTGGGTGAATGGTATGTACATGCGCTCGTATTCTGCACAAAAAATTTTTGATCATATTGTTCGTGATATTGATGCTTCTTGGCCACGACCTCTTGGTGGGTGGAAGCATGATCAAGTGCTGCTTGGTATTACCTTATACAAAGAACGGAATACAACACTTGTTGATCTCATGAATACCTTACAAAGATTACACGATAATCAACAGCAAGCATCAGCCGAAGATATGAAAAAATGGGTTACACCTCCTATTATTGAACAATTTGAAGTGCTACAAAAAAGAATTATGGGCCTTGATACGTATTCTGTCGATTCACTCAAAGCTTTGCTTAAAGATATTTGCGCTCAATATACCATTCAACTTGTCACGCTGGCACAGCCAATTCGTCTTGCATTAACATCAACTACAGCGAGCCCAGGTATTTTTGAGTTGATGACATTATTGGGCAAAGATGAAACAGTGAAACGATTGCAAAAATTTTCTGTACAGTGCAAGGCGTCACTCTAGAAGGGTGTTGTGATGAAAATAGGTATGTTATTTCCTGATTACGGCAGTCAGTATGTTGGTATGGGAAAAGAACTTTATGATGAATCTCGCCTGGTGCAAGAATATTTTGAAGAAGCGTATAATTGTCTTTCTATAAATTTCGTAAAATTATGTTTTGCCTCGTCTGATGAAGAGTTATCAGCATTAGAGAATGCGTACGTTTCAATTTTTCTGACGAGTGTTTCACTTGCTCTTTTGGTCAAACAAGAGGGAATTACCATCGATGCTGTTGCAGGTCATGGTATTGGTGAATTGAGTGCGCTGTGCACCATCGATGGTATAAGTTTGCCAGACGGCTTATATTTTTTACAAAAATATGCGTTATTTTATAGCGAACTTTTGCAAACAGTTGATGTACGTGCTGCACTCGTGAAAGGCATTAATGCTGCAACGCTTAAAAAGATCTGCTCTTCGTTGAACGAGCGTGATCTGAAACTTTCCTTGGCAGTATATACTTCTGATTATGAGCATATTGTTACTGGTAACGCTGCATTATTTCCTGATCTAGCAAAAATGGTTGCTGAAAAAAATGGTTTTATGCAAGAAATATCGGTTAAGGGCGGTCTTCACAGTGATTTGATGAATCCTGTTGTCGACACACTCGAAAAATATTGCACTAAAATTGATTTCAGAACAACCTCGATTCCACTCATTGCGTGCGCCGATGGTGCACTCGTTCAAAAACATGACGCTATTAAGCAACGCGTGATGAAACAACTGCACGCGCCAATTATGTGGAACAAAGTGCTGCAACAGTGCGCTGATTGGGATATAATTCTTGAAATTGGCCCGGGTAAAACATTATCTTCATTAGTGCGCGCGTTATTCCCAGAAAAAGCACATTTCACCATTAACACGCGTTCAGATATTGATGCACTCAAGAGCTTTATTCAGCAGACTGCTTGAGTAAATCTTTATGCAAATCTAGCTACGTGTGCATTGATGCAGTATACTAATACTATCCCTTGATTTTTTTTCTTAGGAGCTCAATTAATGGCACAATTTGATGTTAACGATACGTTTGCAAAAGTTGCTACTATCATTGTTGATACCTTGAATATTGATAAAGCACAAATCACGCCTCAATCTTCTTTTGAAGCTTTGGGGGCTGATTCTCTGGATATGTTAGAAATTATTATGAAATTTGAAGATACATTTGGCATTGAAATAAATGATGATGATGCAGCGCATATAAAGACGGTGCAAGAAGCTGTTGAAGCGATTAATCGCACACGAACAAAATAAAGTACCGCAATTTGTATGTTGCGGTACTTATTTTTTTTGAATAGTTATGCTTGTGAATTGTTTTTATGTTCTATCAATGCTAATAGTTTTTGCCCCATTGCAAGACGTTCACCATTTGATGGGTGGCTACGGCCTGGCTTATTTCCGTGTAGTTTTAAACATTGTTCCATAAAATCGATTTGGCCTTGTGCAAATTCTTGTCCTTGAAGAATAGCAAAGACGTCAGCTCTTGTTTCAGAAAAGTATTTAATATGATTTATAGCATGTTCTAAGCGCTCGTTATCTTTCTGATTTTCTTGCATATCTTCGAGTATACAACGTGTTGAGTGATCTTGATTAATAATATGGCTCATCTCATGTACTAGAACGAACTTTTGTATATTAGGAGAAAGTGCATCAAATTTTTCTGGATTTACGAATAGAACGATATCAGTTGCGGCCGCTGGAGAAAAACCATTAGAGCTTACAATTTCTATGTTGTTTGAATCGAGACCACATAAGTGGATCATTCGTTTGATGAGTTCCGTATTTTTTTGGCTAATCTTGTGATCACTATGTTTTTTCTCTTTTAGATTCTTGATATCTTCTGCATAATATTTTTGCCAACTCTTTTCACTTTTTATAGCTATAATTTGTTTTTTTGACATCCCACTTGCGTGTTCAATCTCGTGCCAAACGAGTGTTTCTTCATTATCTAATAATGTTTGAAAATCTTGTAGCGCACTCGTTTGCTCAAAAGCTGTAAGATCAATGCGCGCGTTTAGATTTGGTTCAATGCTCGTATTTTTTTGTGTTTGGTGAATGCGATGCAAAGTTAAGGATGATATTGCAATTATAAGTACAGCGATTGATGCAATAATTCTTTTGTTTAGCTTAATATCTAAAATTCTTAAATTCATTCGTCTCTCTCCATTTATAGTTAGTTATAAAACAGTTAAGACTGAATTAAATATGTTTTAATAATGCCGTCTTTCAAATTATGTAATGCTTCTTTATCTTGACGTACAGTAATTAATTTATCGATTTCATCCACCAAGTTTTTAATGACTTCTTTTGGCAATGCACCTAAATTATTTTTTGGATCATCAAAACCCGTTGCAAGTATGTTATTTATAAGCTGCTTTGCAGTTTGTTCAACTAAACTTAATTGATTATATTTTTGAAGTATTTCCGTAAGCTCGTGCAATCCTTGTTGCTCTGCAAATTCAAAAGGTGAAATAAGGTAATTGCTAAACATTATTTCTTGAGTGCATAAATAAGGGTTATAGCTGACAAGATGCTCAGCTATTGAAAGTAGCCGATCCTTTTTAAGAGACAATTCATCCACTCGATCAGAAAATTGTAATTTTAAGTATATTTGCTTATCTTTGATTACCTTTTCTAATTCATTTAAGACATATTGCATTGGACGTCGAGATGTAGGATCTATGGTGCAAAGTCCGGTAATAGTGGTAATGCGTTTGCTACTATCGTAAGTCATGGCATTAGCCTTGTGATGAGACAAAATCCATTTTACGAAAGTTGGATCTGTATTTTCGATAGCAATTGCTAAAGCTGTACGATCATCGCTGTCTATCTTATTAATATTAAATCCGGCTTCAATTTGCTGTAAAATTGATTGGATTAATTTTGATTCTTCTGGCTTCATTAAGATGTCTTCACCTTTTTTTGTTGCAGCATTGAGCCCTTGCACAAATTGAGGGTTGTAATATTCTTCATAAAATTTTCTGAGAAGATAGTGCAAAGCCGGCATACGAGTTCTACTGTTGTCTCTCATAATAATATTGGGGTTAGTTTTTGCTGCTTTGAGCAAAAATTTTTCAGGATAGAAATTTGAATCATTCTGTGATTTATGCAAAAGCGCATTCTCTATTTCAGTACGGGATCCTCGTTGAAATTCATCAAGACGAGCACCGTGGCCAATCAAGAGTTCAATCACAGAGTAGTCGTGGTTATTAACAGCATACTTTAATGGAGAAGATTTGCTCCTAAGACTTTTGACGTTTACATCTGCTTTATTTTTTAAGAGGACTCTAACAGCAGGAACATTTCTATTATAAACAGCTTTCAACAGCGGAGTCTGACCTTCACTATTTCTTGTTTCTATTGACGCACCAGCTTTAATTAAGTGTCTTAAAATAGTAGGATCTGGGAGCTCAACCGCAAAATCGATGAGTGATGCTGCTGTTGGCATCCCTTTAATTAACGCGCGGGTATCCAAAATTGTTTTATGGGAACTGATTTCATGATCAGATAATAAATTTTGTACTTTCAATGCATCGCGTTGGATAACAGCATTGAAAAGTGCACCTAATTTTTCTCTGAGAGTGTTTTGGTTTGCCGTAGGCTTTTGTTCCATGGCGAACGCTTGTAGCGATATCATTGTTAATACTATTAATATTAATCTTTTCATGTTCTATTCCTTATTTAAATTCAAAATTATGCAAAAACTATTTGTTGAATTTTTTCACTAGTTGTTTGTCTCAGTACGTAGGTCGGATAAAATAATTCAGTAATTTCTTCATTGTCTCTTCTGCCTAAAGCATTATGAACGTATTCAGTATAACCTTTTGCATATTCAAGACTTGTGAGCGCTGCAAGCATATCAGCTCGTAACTCTTGGAAACGGTAAAGCTTGTTTATAGCATAATCGAGTGATTCTTCGTTAGGCGCAAAACCTTTACTTCTAAGCACGGAGCGTATCTCGTCATCTTGTAAGAAAATATGACTAATTTCATGAGCCACCACGAATTTTTGTGCGAGCGTTGGCATAGTATTGAAAATTTCTTCGTTTACCAAAACGATCGGGCCGTGAGTTGCCGCAGCAACGGGATAGGTGCATGAAATAATTTCAAGTGGTTGGCAACCTAAATCATGAATAACGGTTTCAATAACTTCTCTAACATGGGGCGCAACTTCCTTGCCAGTACTTAATTGCTTTTTAAGCCCTTCAGTTTCTTTAGCATGTGTTGGCAGGTATTCTTGAACTAATTTTTTGCATTCATCGTAGGTAATTCCTGTTAATGCTGTAACATCATGCCATACTTTTTTTTCTTCCGAAGCAAGCCATGCAAGATATTCTTCTTTTGTGCTTTTTTCCGAGTTAGGTGAAATGCCTACATAATAATCATTCTTAAGGCTATTTTCATCAATACCCAGTTGATGTATTAAATTTGGTGTGATAGCTGTTTGTCTATGATTGATATAATAAAGTGCTGGAATAATACCTAATAGTGCTGATGCGATTAAAATATTCTTTTTATTAACAAATTCCATGATCTTCTCCATTTTTTTAGTTTCAGTATTAAGTTACTATTGTTTGAGCAATTAATTTCTCTGCATAGCTTAATCTTAATGTATTTTTTGGATGTGTTGTTCCTGGACCGTCACCAACAATTTCTAATGCTATGTTGATAAATTCTTTGAATCCTTGAGCATATTCATCATTTTTTGCTGCTGCGCTAAGATCAGCTCTGAGCTCTTGTAGTCTTGAAATTTGTTGAATAGAATGTTCAGCAGGTAATTCTGATTTATCTTGATCGCAATGCTGTAATAACACATAATTTGTTGAATCATCTTTGTTTAAAAAATGCTGTAATTCGTGACCAATACAGAATTTTTGAGCATTGGGTGATAATTGTTTAAATAGTGTTTCATTAATAAATAGGCTGCAATCATCAGCAGCTGCCGGACAATAATCTTCAAATGGTAAAATGACAACGGCATCTTCAGATATATTAAAATCTTCTAAAACAGCTTTGACAACCTTTAAAGTATCTGATGAAAGAGGAGGTAAATTCTTGTTCAAATCTTGTAACTCTTTTGCATCATTGGCGTAGTAGCTTTGCCACTGTATTTTTTTTGCATTACATTCATCTTGAGACATATTTAAGATTCCTTTTAAAAGACCCCAAATACGTGTTTCTTCATCTTTTAGAAAAGTTTGATACGTTTCTTTAGATATTTCTTGAGCCGAATCAAGTGAAAGCTGCGAAAGCAAGTTAGGCTGAATTGATTCACTACTTTGGTAGGTGTTTTTCTCTATAAGTCCTATACCTATAATGATCAAGCCTGCTAAGGCTATTGCCGCTATCAAAAATACCTTATTATTCTTTAAAAATTTCATTATTTTTCTCCCTTTAAATTTATCTTCATATATCTCAGTTTATATAAATATTACAATTTGTCAAAAATCATATATTTAATCAATAAATCCTGCCATTAAGCAGGGGGAGAAGGGGGGGAAAACACCTTAAAATAGTATTTTTATCAAAAGCCAGCTATTTAATAGGACAATAAAGAAACCCAAGAAATAGCCGGTAATTTTAAGGTAAAAGGAATTTGCAAAAATGCCCATTTTTCCCTGATGGCAGGTAAATTGTACCAGAGGGAATACGGCAAAGGGGAGTTGAAGGCTCAAAATAACCTGGCTCAATAGAAGTAGATGGGAAAGGCCATTTTGGCCATAATGCCAAACTACAAAAATGGCAGGAACAATGGCTAAAGATCGGCTTAAAAAGCGACGTACCCAGGGAGCAAGGGAAAAGGATGTAAAGCCTTCCATAATGATTTGGCCGGCTAGGGTGCCGGTAATGGTGGCATTTTGGCCTGCGGCAAGCAGGGCACAGGCAAAGACGATACTGGCCATTTGGGAGCCTAGAAGGGGGGTTAATAACTGATAGGCGTCCTGGATTTCTGCGATTTCATATAATCCGCGCGTATAGAAAACGGCTGCTGCCACTATAAGGATACCCGCGTTAACCAGGAAGGCTAACGAGAGCGCTATAGTTGAGTCGAGGGTACTAAAAAAAATAGCCTCTTTTTTGGCACTATCCGTTTCTGCATATCCGCGCGTTTGGACCACCGACGAGTGCAGGTATAAATTATGAGGCATAACGGTTGCTCCAAGGATGCCGACGGCAATATAGAGCATTTCAGGGTTAGTTATTAACTCTTTTGTTGGAATAAAGCCTTTTAAGAGGTCCGTGAGGTTTGGGGACGATAAAAATATATTAATAGCAAAACAGCTTAAAATAGTAACAATAAGGATGATAACAATGCTTTCAAGATAGCGGAAGCTTCGGTGTTGCAACAGCAGTAATAAAAATACATCAAATGCAGTTATGATAACGCCCCATAGCAGGGGTATTGAAAAGAGAAGGTTAAGGGCAAGAGCAGATCCAATAATTTCAGCTAAATCACAGGCAATAATAGCTATTTCAGCAAGGATCCACAAACAAAATGATGTTGCTTGAGAATAGTGATCCCGACATGCTTGTGCAAGGTCTCTACCTGTTACAATACCTAATTTAAGGGCTAAATATTGTAAGATTACGGCCATGCAGTTAGAGATTAAAATAACTGATAATAATGAATAGGAGAATTTGGATCCTCCAGCGATATCAGTTGCCCAATTGCCTGGATCCATATAGCCAACGGCAACTAAGTAACCTGGGCCGGTGAATGAAAGTAATTTTTTAAAAAAAGAGGTTTTGTCCTGAATTGGTATAGATTTATATACTTCTTCTAGGCTTTTTTGAGAAGAAACTGAGTGCCAGGAATGTGGTTTAAATACCGAGTTGTTTGCCATAAAAGCTGTTTTTTTCGAGGATCTAGGTACATCTATTTTCGTTATTCTTTTTGTTACTCAGTATAGTAGCTCTTATAGCAAAGGTATAGAGGATTAAGTAGTTGAAAAATGGGGATAAAAAAGAAAATAACGCTGAAATACATCAGCGTTATTTTCTTATTAAGATACTAGACTTGTTAATGCAAATTACTCTACGAAGCTGCTATCCATACCAGTTGTTCTGCAACCTTTTGGACAGTACCATGAATAACTAATATGTTTAACTTTTTTAGCAGGTACTTCGACAGCTGTTAAACAGCAAGGTGGTAAACCACAAGGTTCTTCAATAACTTCACACGCGTCATGGCAAGATGTTCTGCAAGGTTTTGCGCATGTATTACAGTTGTTATAACGAGCAGATGCATCAGCAACTACTAAGCCCATACCGAGGGCGATTAAGGTAACTAATAAAAGCTTTTTCATTAGATTCTCCTTTAAATAAGGTTTATATATTACTTCATATGTCCGCTTACACCGTACGCTTGTAATAGGACTTAGTAATAGTATCGCACAGGGAGAATTGAAAAATCAATAATTTTTTATTAAAATATTCTACTAGTCAACGATTAAGGTCAAAAACAGCCAAAAAAGGGTCAAATTTGAAGGTTTTTAGAAATTTAAGCCTACTTTACCCCAAACGTGCCAGACCCTCAAAGCATCGTTTCTTGACCCTGAAAACTCGACTTCAGAGCCCAAACCTATAAAAGGGGCTGTTTGGCAGTCCCATACATAGCCAATATAGGTAAAAATGCCATGGCTAAAGCAGCCCGGGTGGGCGGCTGACCCTATAGCGATATCCTCGGTAGTTAGATATACGTTATTGAGGAAGGAGCCCGTGGCGCCTCCATCGATCAAATCAGCGTTTTCTCCGCTAATAGTAGTTTGGCTTGCAGTCCTGTCACGATCTCCTGCAGGATTAGTTCCGGTAACTCCCGCAATGCCATAGGTACTACCGGGAATAGTTTGTTTCAATGTAAGCTGATCTTTAGTTCTGCCCCAAATATTATAGCCAATGTTCCAATTGAATCCGCCTTGATTGTAATCAAGCATAAAGACGGCATCTCCGTGTACCATGTTTCGTGCATCAACATCCAACGTTAAAATATTTGGACCACGTACCATTTCTCCTGCATAGTGGCCTGTGCTATCAAAGGTTTTGAAGAGTAAATATCGACTGCCAGGGCCGTTGTTTATTAAATCAAATGATCTTCTTTGGCGGCTCCTGCACGCATGATATAAGTTTGCATTCACAAAACCTTGCAACAGTTTATTTTCACAATACCACAAATCTTTTGCACCTAAGATGCCAAAACCTACTTCAACATGATGAAAATTTCCCGTACAGGGCTCAAAAAGGAAGACTCCTTGCGGTCTATTGCTCGTTGGAATTATTACACGTCCATTAAAGCTAAGGTATGCGCATTCATCTCTAATGAAGAAATAACCGACACCTAGCTCTATATCACTGCCGCTGAATTTTTTTTGCGTTCCATTAATGCGAGCATATTGCAATGGTTGTGTAACATCAAAGAAGGTTGCTTGGCCATTCCAAGCATCAATTAAATTATCGAATGGTGCGGGTTCTGCTACCGGATTGCCTAATTCAAAAGCTTGAATGGTGGTTCCTACGAAGCTTGGTGATTCAATTAAATCTACATCCCAAAATGCCCAACAAACTGCTGCATTAGCTATAACATAAAGACCATCTATAAAGGGATCTAAAGAACAATAAAAACCAAAATCTATTACTTCAGTTTTAACTTGCGGACGTGCTGTGATGGCATCGGTAAAATTATCATTTAATAAAAAATTTGGACCAAAAATATCGACACCTGGCCCTCCGGCTGTACCGGTTTTCATGGTGCTAGAGCCATTAAAAAAAATAAATTGGCCTACAGCATTTTTATTGAAACTTATACCGAATTCTGATGTGATATCGAAAAAGCCTTCGACTGTGCAATCCTCTGAAGGCCCTATAAAACGTGCAACGCCGGAAGACTCTTGAGCTTTATTAAGACCAGGAGAACGTGGATTATAGAATGTCTTTCCAAACGTTTCATGATGGTCAAAAAATAAATCTCCTGCATGAAGATGAGAAAAAAATGTTGATGATGCTAACAACGCTAGGTAAAGGAGGGTGTTTACATGCTTCATACTAAGTTCTCTTTTTTACACATTAACTATTTTTTTTTACCCGTAGTCTAACCCGTTTTAGTGATAATTGGAAGGTCATCTTTGGAGGCTATTTTTGGAAAAAATTGACAAATTAGAATTTGATTCTTAAACTTAAAATATAATAGTAACAATTCAATTCATGTGAGGTATCTATGAATCCTAACATTATTTTCTGTTCTCTTCAGACAAGCAAAATTTTGTTTTTGGCATTTATGGCTATGTCATACTCTCTTCTTTATATGATGGCCTAAGGCCATATATCTTTCTTTTTACCCTTATTTTTTTTATAAGCTAAACCCTTTTTAGGGTATGTGCTTTTGTTATGCTTTTATTTCATTTATTTTAATGAGAGAGGTTTGATTATGAATTTATTATCTTCAAAAAATACGAATATTACTTTTGGCCTATTGACTGATTTTGGGTTTGACTTTGCCGTTGCTACAATAAAAGCAACCTTATTGCGTGCGATTCCTGACAGTTCAGTTATCGATATTGATCATTCTATAGAAAAGTTTTCTGTTGTGAGTGGTGCATTTGTGCTTGAAAAGATATACGCCTATTTTCCAGAAAATAGTTATATTATTGCGGTTGTTGATCCAGGAGTTGGTACTGAACGGAGTGGTTTGGTGGTAAAACTTGGCTCGTATACTTTTATTGGGCCCAATAATGGCTTGTTTCATTATATTTTGAAGCAAGAGGGTGTAACGGTTTTTAAAATTAACGAATTCTGTTTCCCAGAAAAATCTAATACATTCCATGGCAGAGATATTTTTGCACCAATTGCAATTCGGTTGGCTCAAGGCAATTGTGATGCTCTTTTGCCGATTGATAAAAAAGATATTAAATATTGTGATATTCTCGAAACACAAAAAATTATTACCTATATCGATAGTTTTGGGAATATTAAAACTAATATACCAGCTGATGCTGCATGGTTTAATAAAGTGATATGCCTCAAGATAGAGGAAAAATCTTTTGAGGCGCTTTTTGTGACTACATTTGATAATGTGCAGCCAGGAAAATTGCTGTGCTATAAAGGGAGCAATGAAACGCTTGAAATTGCGGTTAACCAAGGTTGCGCGAGAGATTATTTGCAAGCATTCCCTGGGCAAGAGATTGTTGTTACTGTTTAATAGGCTTTTTTAAAGGATATTATGGATATTAAAAAATTTTTACAGTTTTATGATCTTGAAGAAATTGATAAAAAAGTTGGAGGGCTGATCAGCGCGGATTAGTGCTGATGTTTGAGCCTATGCATTTGCAATCTAAGGGCGATTGATTAAATTATTTATGGGGCACGATAACTTTATCTTGCCTCAAGTTCAAATGACTTTTAAGAAAAAGGGTCTTCTATGTTTTCTATTATTGCATTGTATGCTGTGTGTGCTAGTACTTTCACCATTTGTAAAGCCTTGTTGGCATATGTGAAACCGCTTTTTTTGGTTGGCGTACGCATGCTTGTTGCGGGCATGCTTTTGCTCGGTTACTCGTATTTTCAAGATAAACGTACGTTTTTTATACATAAGAAAGATCGTTTATTGTTTTTCCAGATTATTCTTTTTCACGTCTATTTCGCGTATATCTTAGATTTATGGTCATTACAATATCTAACTTCTTTTAAATCATCCTTTCTTTACAATTTCTCTCCATTTTTAGCAGCTTTATTTTCATATTTCTGTTTTTCTGAAAAAATGACGCTAAAAAAATGGTTGGGGCTTGGTATTGGCTTTTGTGGTTTTGCGCCTGAGATTATTGCCAATATAGATATGACTTCTTTTTCTTCAGCGACTATGTTACCAGAATTTATTATGCTTTTTGCTGTGGGATCAGCGGTATATGGTTGGGTGACTATGCGTAAATTAGTAAAAGATGGGGAATATTCGCCAATCATGGTGAATGGTATTGGTATGGTTGGTGGCGGTATATTAGCACTTCTTACTTCCTACTGCATTGAAGGGTGGACGGTTTCTCCGGTGACTGATTTTTGGCCGTTTGTTCGGCTAACAGCGCTTATTATTCTTCTTGCTAATATTGTTTTTTATAATTTTTATGGCTATTTACTCAAGCGTTATACCGCGACATTCCTTGCATTTGCGGGATTTACGACACCATTTTTTGCGGCATTATTTGGATGGTTATTTTTAGGCGAGCGCGTGAGTATAAGCTTTTTTATGTCACTCATTGTTGTCTGTATTGGATTATATATTTTTTACCATGAAGAATTAAAACAAGGATATATGATAACGGCAGAAAAGGCCTAAAATATCAAAATATTGCCTATTTGAGTTGATGTTATGTATCATCAATAATAATGAACATTGCTATTTCAAATAGGGGAGTCATGAAAATATCAGTTGAAAAATTGTTGCTGGTACAATGTCTTTGTTTCTCGTTGCTCAACGCTTTTCCTGATGATTTTGTTATGCCTGCCGAGCGTTTAGGCAAAAGTAATCCAAACATCGTAACTATTCTTGAAAAAGATTTTCCTGAATTTTTTCAGCTTGTTCAAAAAGCTGATATGGTCAAGACGTTGCAAGAGATGGGTCAAGTTACTGTTTTAGTGCCGGCATGGTATGCGTTCAGAAAGGTTTCACCTAATTTTTTAGACTCTATTGCTCAAGATAGAATTCGCGTAAAACTTTTGGTGAGTATGCACCTTATTCAAGGAAATATTCCTTCATTTAATTTACGTGAGCTCAACGCTATTCAAACCCTGAACACACCAATCTATCTACAAATAGATGGTTCAGGATCACTTTTTGTAACACCGAGTGTTACAAAGTCAAAAGTTGTTGCGGTTGATATTCCTGCGAGCAATGGTGTTATTCATGTTCTTGATTCACTCATTATTCCTGATAATGTTCGCCGTGTTGCGCGTCAATATGAAAAAAATTAATAAGAATTGTATATATAAGAAAAAGAGCTGGAAATTTTTCCAGCTCTTTTTCTTATCATTTTTAGATTTTGTATTATCTAACTAAACAACCCGATTGACAATTTGAGCAATAATCCGGATTGCAGTCAGCTCCGTTGGAACTTTCTAATGTCGACCAGATAGTAGTAGAAGGTTTTTCATTAAAAGTAGAAGAATATTTATCTATGAATTTATTTTTAGCAGAAACATCTTCTTCTGATTTATTTTCGATTGGAACATGATGTAAAAATTTTCCTGCAACATTTTTACAGAAATTCTTATAATCTTTTGTAAAAATTAAAAAAGTATGCCATAAATTGTCTACGCTGTTGCTAAACATATGAAAGTTTTGTTCAGGATATATTGCGCATAAAGCTAAATAGCGTTTAAGTTCTCTTTCATGTTCTTTTGCAACTTCATCAGTAACTTGGAATTCTTTTTTGTAACGGTCGACAATAGAGTTCATATTGAATGACATTGCATTACTAATAATTAATTCTGTATTTGCGCAACCTAGTTTTAATGTTGTTAGGCAAAATAATAAAATTAGTGATGTATTTTTGTACATGTTTCTCCTTAAGTTTGAATTTTTAATGACAGTAATAATCATAATATTTTTTTAGTCAATAAGGAGAACAATAGAATAATAAAAATATATCTTATCATAGAATTACAACAATATTTTAATGAACATCCAGAGTGAATTGGCGGCAAAAATACCTGACCAAAATGGATACTGGGATTCGTTGTTCTTAACCGCCAAGCTTGATAGACCGCCAAATACTAATGGTAATGCTAACTCTGTAGGCATTAAAATGCCACCAAGTACCATGATTGCATTAATTTTCAATTCTTTAAGAATGGAAGCAAATAATGCTCCTAAGATAAGTGCGAAAAAATCAAATGATTGTACCATAACTAATAATGCGCGATTTTGACTGCGTTGTGCAATGAGCTGTGCTGATCCAAGACCAAGATTCGTAATTAAAATCCAAAAACAAATGCCAATTGCTAAAGCGCTTATTGCCAATCCTAACCATTGAAATAATCGTACCTTGTGTGATGGCAGCTCACTTAACTGGGCAACTTTACGACCAAATAATATTTCAACAGCAACGCCTCCGCAAATTTCAACAAACGTAGAGACTAATGTAATTTGTATGGCGTCATAGCCAAAAAGCATTATGCCAGGAATCATAACAAATGTTGCATACCGCGGAAATGGTGCAATTCCCATTTTTCCCCCAATAATAATTAATTGATAGGTACAAGCGATTATGGTGATAAGCAAATAAAGCTGAGAGATAATGCTAAAGTTGAAATAATGTAAAAATATTCCTGTACAGATGAGAAAAATGAGCCATTGAACCCTATCTTTGATTGATACGAGCGATGCGATTTGTTTTAATGTTACAGTATTGGTTTTTTGTTTTCTTTTGGAACCTTTAAATGCAGAAGGCAGCGTTAAAAAACTTATAAGAGCCCCATATGCCACCATGCCACCTGCAAAAGCGACTAAAAAATCGCCAAAAGGAAGATGTGTAAAACAGGCAAGATGTGCCGGTCCACAAATGAGGTTCTTTGCCAAAATGCCAATACCAAGGGGAATTGCGATGGTGTGCCCTGCGATGAATCCAATTGCCCAGAGCATAGGAAGTTCAAGAAGGGAAATTTTTAGTGTCGGTAGATTGAACCAGCGATAATGAAACGCAGGCAATGCAGTAATCATTCTTGGAATGCCTGGAATATATTTGACTGCGATACTATATAACGCGCTCACTATAAATCCAAAAGAAAGTTCGCGTGATTTTTTGCTACTTTCTTGCGCAGAAATCATTTTGTAGGAGAGTTCACCGATAGGAAAGGGGAGTTGTTCGATGGCTATAAAATGATGTTCAAAAAGATTAGCAAGTAATAAACCAAATGCGCCGGCACATGCAACCAAAATGCCCATTATCACAACAAAATAGAGTGGTTGTGAAAGCCAAGAATTAAAAAGTTCTTTGTCTAAAAAATAGAGTGTTGGAAATGCAAATCCGCATGCGGTGGCCACAATACCGCCAACTGAGCCGCCAATAGTTATCAATGCGATTGAATTTTGTCGGCTAGAAAGCGATATTTTTTGTGCAAAAAGCGCAAGAATCATACTTGAAGCAAGGACAATGGTCGAATCAATCCAAGGCCCAAGCATGACTGCCATTGAGATGTAACTTAAGATTGCCGTTGAAAGACAAGAAAAAATAAAGGTGAGAAAGAGTGTTATGAGAAGTGATGTCATGTGCGTACCTCATTACAGCGAGTTTTGTATAATAAGTTTGTATATCCTGTGAGGATAGCATAGTATCAAAACTTCTCTATCGCAAAATTGAATTGCCTTAAAGATAGTTTAGGAATTGAATTTAAAGCTTGCTGATCAAAGCATTACCGGCTATGAATCTCGAAATACTCGGTTGTATGTGAGCGTCACATAGTGGGTTAGTAATGAACGAGCAAAAAAAGATAAGTTGTTTAGTATTCATAATATTGATTCCCCCATAAGAATTTTAAAAATATATTAAGTGTTAATTATTTATCCATTTATTGAACATGCGAATTACTGATGGATCCTGTGTTGGTAATGAGGTCAATTTTTTCTCTATCCACCGCAATTCCTTTGATTCACGATTTTGTACTATTTGTTCATCACTGGTAACTTGTAATAAAAATCTAACATCATAATGATAATGTTCTTTTTCCCGCGTATTTCCGGGTATGAGGTGAATATCAATATCAAAAATTTCTTTATACACAGGGGCTATTCCTTTGATACCAGATTCTTCTTGAGCTTCTTTAATTGCTACAGCTAAAACATCAGGATTTCCATCGCAATGTCCTCCAAGCTGGAACCATTTATCTAATTTTGTATGATGCATGAGAAGGGCTCTTGAGTGATCTTTGTTGAGCAACCATGATGATGCGGTGATATGCCCAATTTCTAAGGATCTCTCAAAGCAGTCAGGATTTTTCTTGATAAAATTAATCATTTCCTTCTTGAATTTGATTTCTTCTTCTGAAACTGGAAAATAGTTCTGTAACATTTGTATTAATGTAAATCTATCCAATATTTTATCCCATACCTTAAAAGTTCAAATTCATTTAAAGAACTGGTCGCGAGCTGTAATTTTAGCGAAAGCTGGTGTGGCAGGAGAGAGCGGTTAATGTTGCTGCTCTTCTCCCTACCATATTATTAATTAGCTGATGTCAGTATCGATTGGACCTTGGTTTTCAGGCTCAATCTCTTTTTCTTCAGGATGTTTACCTGCTTCTTGTGTTTGTTTATAAAGCAGTTCGGCTACTTTGTGCGATGCTTGAATAAGATCATCAGTTGCTTTTTGCAATGCTTCAGGATCTTGCGCGTGTTCTGTTAATGCTGTACGAGCTTTTGCAAGAGCATCTTCTGTTTTTGTGATATCATCTTCACTCAATTTTTCTTTATTTTCTTTGAGTGTTTTCTCGATATCCAGCACTAATCCATCAAGACGGTTTTTCTTATCGATTGCTTCGCGTGTCTTTTTGTCTTGCGCTTCATGGGATTTAGCATCTTGCACCATCTTTTCGATTTCTTCTTTGCTTAATCCACTGCTGCTTGTGATAGTGATTTTTTGTTCCTTGTTTGTTGCTTTGTCTTTTGCAGAAACATGCACAATACCATTTGCATCGATGTCAAAAGTTACTTCAATTTGCGGTACGCCGCGTGGGGCTGTTGGAATTCCATCGAGTCTGAATTGACCAAGGAATTTATTATCTTTTGCTAATTCGCGTTCGCCTTGTACCACTCGAATGTCCACTGCTGTTTGATTATCTTCAGCGGTAGAGAAGACTTGTGATTTTTTTGTTGGGATCGTTGTATTGCGTTCAATTAATTTTGTTGAAACGCCGCCGAGTGTTTCAATACCCAATGAGAGGGGAGTAACGTCTAGTAGCAGCACATCGGTGACTTCGCCTGCGAGTACGCCACCTTGTATTGCCGCACCTAATGCAACAACTTCATCTGGGTTAACTGATTTGTTCGGCTCTTTGCCAAAAAATTCTTTTACTAATTGTTGTACTTTTGGCATACGTGTTGAACCACCAACCAAAATTACTTCGTCGATTGCATCGCGTGATATTTTTGCATCAGCGATTGCTTTTTTGCATGGCTCAAGTAAACGTGTGAACAAGTCTGAGCACAGTGATTCTAATTTTGCTCGTGTGATTTTTATATTAAGATGTTTTGGGCCTGATGCATCAGCAGTAATGTAAGGAAGATTGATTTCTGTTTCTGCTACGGTAGAAAGCTCGATCTTTGCTTTTTCTGCAGCTTCTTTGAGTCGTTGCAAAGCAAGCTTATCATTTCTTAAATCGATGCCTTGCTCTTTTTTAAATTCTTCAACCAGATAGTTAATCAGGCGTTGATCAATGTCATCACCACCTAAGTGTGTGTCGCCATTGGTTGATTTAACTTCAATAACACCGTCATTAATTTCTAAAACTGAAATATCAAAGGTGCCACCACCAAAGTCAAATACGGCCACCGTTCCATTCTTTTTCTTATCTTCACCATAGGCGAGTGCAGCAGCTGTTGGCTCGTTGATGATTCTTTTAACATCCAAGCCAGCAATTCTACCTGCATCTTTTGTTGCTTGTCTTTGTGAGTCATTAAAATAAGCAGGTACAGTGATTACCGCTTCTGTTACTTTTTGCCCAAGATATTCTTCAGCCGTTTGCTTGATAAGACTTAGCACTGACGCTGCTATTTCTTCTGGCGTATATTCTTTGCCTTGTGCCATGATGCCAATGTCGCCATTTGATCTTTTGATTACTTTGTAGGGGATATTCTTGAACTCATCACGCATTTCATCGTATTTGCGGCCAATAAATCTCTTTGCTGAGTAAATAGTATTCTCTGGGTTGGTTATCGCTTGTCGTTTTGCCAAGGTTCCTACGAGCCTTTTGCCGTCTTTTGTAAAAGCTACGACAGATGGTATAATATTTGAACCTTCACTGCTTGGTATTACTTTAGGCTTTCCGCCTTCCATGAATGCTACGACAGAGTTGGTTGTTCCTAAATCTATTCCTATAATTTTTCCCATTTTATATCCTTTTATAAGTTGATATTCGTTCGATTTCAAAAGCATTTTCACTTAAGATTATATAATCTCTTTATGAGGAAATGTCAATTTTTTTTGTAAGAATATATTAGTGTAAGTGACTCAACTTTCTTAGGGGAGGGGGCGCCAGATGACTGCAGGGCAAGCCTATTACGTCGCATAATTCTCCCCTTATGTCATGTTTTGTTCTATAAGGATTAATTAAAGTTTGGATCCCCACGGCTAACGCCTCGGGATGACATCGCTCTGTTTGTTGAGCTTTTATCGAGATGAATCAGCCAAATGCTATTGAGCTATCGCCAATCCCCGGGCGCGGACCGGGCACTCCGTCTTCGAGCCCGGCAGCTTTCCGTTGAAGAATTAACGGGCTGCCGGGCTCTTGACTCCGTTTATACCTACGTTGGTTATCCGGGGGTATCCGACTATCATATCTCATGTCTCTATGCCATATGTTTATATACTTATAGAGGAGTACTTATTAGATACTTACTAGATACCTATGCGCGGACATGCCTAACTTCCATTTAGCAAATTAATAGTAATTAATAACATAGATAAATAAGAAGGGTGATTATATTAAGAAGGGTGATTATATAGGGTGCTATCCTAAAAAATGGAGTAATCTAGTAATTGAACCAATTAACGCCAGTTGTTTAAAAATAGCGCTTATACGCAAGAACGAAAATAAAGATGAAAAGATGATAGTTCTGTAGATTTTTATTTGTTTTTTTGTAGTGGTGATAAAAACATCAGAGCAAATTCTTTCTTAGAAAGTTGACGTATACTTTATAGCTTCTTTTTTCCTTAAAAAGGGAAAGAGCGCGCCCCTTTTTTTGCGCAAGAATTTTTTGACAAAATTCTTGAGTATTCTCCTTTATTATGTTTCTAAAAAAATAGATTTGTGCTATGATGTTACGGTACAGGTAAAAGCTGCGTATATAAGCGTAGTCGGGAGTTTTCTTAAAAAAAGAGGGATTCCCTATGTTTCGCTTAAATGATAAGGTTGTTTATCCTGGCCATGGTGTTGCAAAAATAAACCAAATTGTTGAAAAAAACATCGGCGGTAATCGCACGTTATTTTATGAACTTACCTTTCTTAACAAAGAAATGACCATTCTTATTCCGACACAAAATACAGAGAGTATTGGCATCAGACCGTTAAGTTCCCAAGATGAGATAAATGATATCGTTAAAATGTTGGCTGAGCCTGCAAAAAAAATTAATTCTTATGAGCTGAGTGCTACGAACTGGAATAAAAAAAATAAAGAGTACCAGCTTAAATTAAGAACAGGAGATTTGCAAAAAATATCTGAAATATATCGTGATTTGAAGCATATAGCGCAACAAAAAGAGCTTTCGTTTGGAGAGAAGAATCTCTTACATCAGACAGAAGCATTAATTGCAGAAGAGATTTCGATTGTAAAAAAGCTTGAGCCGCAAAAAGCAATTGAGCATTTGCGCTCAGTATTTGGCTATGTTGAAAAAAGTTCTCATTCAAATAGACAAAACTCATTGTGACATTCTTTTTATAAAAAAAACAAAAAGGTCGGTGCTGGAAACTCTGTTTTCCAGCACATTTTTTAATGTATGAATTTTATTGGGATTATTACTGGGCCAACTGGCGTTGGTAAAACAGATTTCGTATTAAAATTAGCTGATCATCTGCCTATTGAGATCATTAATGCAGATGTTGGACAATTTTATGCGCCGTTGAATATTGGAACAGCAAAGCCTGATTGGCGTCGTGAACACGTGCCACATCATTTGTTTGATATTCTTGATGAACCTCGATCAATGACGGTGATTCAGTATAGAACCTTGGCACACTCGTTGATTAAAGAATGTTGGGCGCGAAACGCGATTCCATTTTTTGTTGGCGGCTCTTTCTTTTATATCCAATCATTATTATTTCCGCCGCGCGAGCATGGGCACGTGGAGCAGAATCAAGAAAACGAGCGTTATTCTGGCGATGCGTGGGAATTGCTTTCACGCGTTGATCCGGTGCGCGCGTCTCAGATTCATAAAAATGATACGTATCGTATTGAACGCGCGCTTTCTTTATGGCAAGAAACGGGAAAACTGCCCTCGACTCAACAACCGGTCTATAATCCCCTAGCGCCTTATTTGCTTATACAATGCACACGCACTCGTAAAGATTTATACGAGCGCATTAATAAACGCGTGGATCTCATGATGAACGAGGGTTTGCTCAATGAAACGCGTGCATTACAAGGAACCGCGTGGGTTGATTTCCTTATGGGAAAAAAGATTATAGGGTATGACGATTGTTTGCAGTATCTTATGGATTGCAATCAAGATCTTGGCCATCTTTCAGAGATTATTGCACAAAAAACACGCAACTATGCAAAGCGGCAGGAAACATTTTGGCGTGGGTTGGTAAAAAAAATTGTTATGCATCAAAATGATGCACCTATAGCGTTGCCGCAGATTTCAACGGTGGACTTGACATTATTGGACCTTGATTTATATATTAAACAGCTGTCATTTTTGATGCCATTTATGCAAAAAAAGGTTGATTACCGTGAAAAACTTTGAAAAAAATTGTCATTGCGGAGACCCTGCCACCTTAATTGTTGATAGATATTCGGCTAGCAGGATTCTTGCAGTTCTCTTGCTTGTTTCATTTTTTGTGTTTGCAGCCGGTTATTTTATGGGTAAGCGGTCATTAGCACAAGAAGCTATGCTGGATACCGAACGCACTGCTTTTGCTGATCATGTTTCTTTTGCGCTTAATGCTTCTCCTGATCACGAAGCGCTCGCTCAAGCTATGCCGCAAGAACAAGGAGTTGATAATCAAAAAATTCAAACAGTGGAAGCAGATAAAGCTATTTGTGCTCCAGCTGTTGTTGCCACTGCTGTTGATAAAGGTTTGCAGCATCGTGCATTGTTATTTGGTGGTACTAAAAAGGCAGTTACAGAATTTGCCCATCGGTTACAAAATCGTGGTATTACTGTCGAAGTTCGTGAGCGTGTAGGTAAAACCGCTAAAGGAAAAACGAGACATTGGTATCAAGCAGTAACTACTCCTTATAGTAATAAAGATGATTTAATGGCGGTGGTTACTACCATCACTGATCTTGAAAAATTAAAAAATGTTGAAATAATTTCGCTGCGATCGGATAAGAAAGGTAATGCATGATAATTGAAATTCGTAATCAATTAAAAGGACAAGGATTCAAGGTAGTTCTTTGGATTACTTTGCTTGCTATGGCGCTTCTCTTTTCTCCGGCACTTTTTCGACGGCAAAGCAGTATGCGTTCAGCTGTTGTTACGGTAAATAATGAGCCTATTGAGACATTACCTTATGAAAGAAAAGTAGCACAAGAAACAGAACGTATACATTTTTTCAGGGAACAATTTGGCGCGCAAGCCGAAGACTTTTTGCAACAATTAGGATTAAATAACCCTAGAAGTATGGCTTTACAGTCTCTTATCCAAGATGAACTTTTAAATCAGGCTGCTGGGGCTATACCGCTTCGTATTTCGCCTGATTATGTTGTCCAACTTTTACAAAATCCTGCAGGGTTTTCAAAAGAATTGGGTGATGTGATACCGTATTATCTTTTTGATGAACAAAAAACGACGATCAATACCCAACGGTTAAATCAATATTTGCATCGTTATAAACTCAATCTTAGTGATTTTGAAAAAACAATTGAAGATGCAATAAAAAGATCGGTATTGCGTTCTATGGTTACAACCGCACTGTATCTTTCCCCAACAACCATTAAAAATTATTACATAGAAAATTATTTGGGTAAAAGCTTCCGTGTTTTTGAGTTTTCCTTAAATGCGTTTTTAAAAAAAGCTCATGAAGGATCAGTGTCTGATGAGCAGCTTGCTGCATTCTTTGAAAAATATAGCAAAAATTACCTTGTGCCAGAAAAAAGATCAGGTTTTTACTGGGAATTTTCTCCAGATACCTACAATGTATCAGTATCTGCCGGTGAAATTGAAGCATACTATGCAGCACAAAAAACAAAAAAATATATTGAAACGCCTGCACAAGTACAGGTAAAAAGAATTTTGATTGGCGTTGCTGACACTGCCGATAATGAAGCTGTGAAAGCAACCGAAGAAAAAGCTCAAAAGATTAAATCTGAACTCTCTGCTAACCCAAGCGATTTCGATGCACTCGCTCAGAAATATTCTGATGATAAAGCATCGGCAAGTAAAGGTGGATTACTTGAGTTTTTCAAAAAAGGTGAAAAAAATCCTGAATTTGAGCGTGCTGCATTCCGCTTACAACATGATGGTGATATTTCCGATATGGTTGTAACTGATCAAGGCTTTGAGATTTTACAGCGTGTGGCAAGAAAACCTGTTACCTATAAAACCCTCACTGAAGTAACTCCTGATATTCTTGCAACATTAAGGCTACAAAAATTTAAAACTCTCTTTAATGAAGATATGACCAAGTTTATGAACCGGTCAACCACCCAAGAATTATTAAAAACCTTTGCACAAGACAAAAAAGCAGTGGCAAAAACGCTTGATAATCAAGAAAGAAATGACGAGTCGCGTATTGTAAGTAAGCTTTTTAAACTCAAAGTTGGTGATTGGGCATTTTTTGTAGAAGGTGATAAAGGGTATGCCTTACAGCTCAAATCGATCGAAAAAGCCCATAAGCCAGAGCTTGAACAGGCTAAGGAAAAAGTGCGCTCGGATTATTTTTTACAAAAAGCGCGTGAACTACAAGAAGAAACGCTCAAGCAGGCAGCAAACTTGGCGCGCGAGCATAAATTTGATGAGATAAAAAAACTCGGCGGACTTGAGAAACAATATGGCCCCCTAAAAAAAGATGACAAAGAGAAAATAAAGGACCTTATCAAGCAAGGCGTTCCCGTTGAGGAAATGCTCGCACTTTCCCAGCTTGAAGGTACTTCAATAAATTCTGGGGGGCATGCGAGGGATTTCCTGATTTATTTTGAAAGCAGAGAACCGTTTGTACAAGCTGAATTTGATGCGCAAAAGAGTAAGGTTACCCAAGCGTTATACGCCGATGAAAAATCCTTTATTGAACGTGGCTTTGTTGCTTCTTTATATAGAACTGCTACACTACAATTTATAGAACCATCGCTTAACACTCAAGAAGAAAATCTACCATATGATTAAACCAGCAAAAGTTGATAAAACAGCGCCTAATACTCATGAAAATGAGCAAAAAGACGCAAAAAGAAAAGCTTTAGAGGTTACCTTCTCTCAAATTGATAAAGAGTATGGTAAGGGTTCCGTGATGCTCCTTGGGCAAACGCCTCATGGTACGATCGATGCAATTTCAACTGGCTCTATCTTGATTGATCATGCGATTGGTATTGGCGGATTGCCACGTGGGCGCATCGTTGAAATATACGGTCCTGAAGCTTCAGGAAAAACAACCTTGGCAATGCAAGCAATTGCACAATCGCAAAAAAAGGGTGGGATTTGCGCGTTTATAGATGCCGAACATGCCCTCGACCCGAAATATGCCTCTAATTTAGGCATTAATATCGATGAACTTATCATTTCTCAGCCTGATTACGGTGAACAAGCACTCGATATCGCTGAAATGCTTATTCGTTCTGGTGCCGTTGACATTATAGTCATTGACTCAGTAGCAGCGCTCGTACCAAAAGCAGAATTAGAAGGTGACATGGGCGATGTTCATATGGGTCTACAGGCACGTTTGATGTCGCAAGCATTACGAAAATTAACACCCGTTGTTCATAAATCAAAGACGGTCTTAATTTTTATTAACCAGATTCGTCATACTATGAACTCTATGCCTTTTGCCAATAAAGAAACCACAACTGGCGGTAACGCACTAAAGTTCTATGCATCACTTCGTTTGGAAGTAAGAAAAATAGGTTCATTAAAAAAGAATGATAACCATTTTGGTAACAGAGTTGTTATTAAAGTAGTAAAAAATAAAATGGCTCCTCCTTTTAAGAAGGTAGAGTTAGATTTGCTCTTTAGTGAAGGAATTAGTAAAGAGCTTGATCTTTTAGATGCGGCACTTATCTATGGGGTAGTGCAGCAATCGGGTTCATGGCTTTCCTTTAAGGGAGAAAAATTTGCTCAAGGAAGAGAACAAGCGCTTATCTATATAAGAGAAAAGCATGATTTTGCGCAAGCCGTTTTAACTGAAGTAAAAAAGATTTTAGCCATGCCAGAGCAGGCAAAAGTAACTGAATTTCAAGAGGCTGATATGAGCCTTGCCTCGGCAGATTAGTAAAGGATTAATATAACTGACCATGAGTACAAAACCAGAAAAAAATATACATCCCGTCAATGAGAATATCCGTTTTCCCAAAGTTCAACTGATAACTCATGAGGGTCAGAATATTGGTGTTGTTTCGCGTGATGAAGCTCTTAGGCAAGCTCACCTGGCAGGTCTTGATTTGGTACTGATCGCTGAAAGTGGCAGTGATGGGTTTCCTCTTACTAAAATCATGGATTTTGGTAAAGCGCAGTACGCGAAAAAGAAAAAGCTCACTGAGGCTAAAAAGCACCAAAAGACAATACAAGTTAAAGAAATTAAGGTTCGTCCTAAAATTGGTGAACATGATTTCAAAACAAAAATGAACCAAGGCGTTCAATTTCTTCATGATGGGAAACATTTGAAGATTACCGTAGCATTTCGTGGCCGTGAAATTATGAATAAAGAAGAGCGCGGTTCTCAACTGTTTGAAAAAATTGATTCGTACTTAAAAGACAGTGGTCTAACCAACCTTATGCAGGAAAAAGATGCAAAAATTGGTCAACTATGGTCAAGAACCTATTATATGAAATCAGGGAAAAGTTAGAGGATTTTACTATGCCAAAAAAGAAAACTCATTCTGGCGCAAGCAAGCGTTTTAAAAAATTAAAAAGCGGTTTGATTAAATTTACAAAAGCTGGCAGACGCCACCTTTTAACAAAAAAATCATCCCGCAAAAAAAGAACTATGCGTCAATCAGCATATGTTAATGCTGCTGATTATCGCACTATTGCACCATTATTACCGTACGTAAAATGACGGTAACACGTTATTGTTTATTAACAAGGATTTGATACATGACAAGAGTTAAAAGAGGTCTTAATACCAAGAGAAGACATAAACGTTTATTAAAAAGCACTAAAGGATATTGGGGACAAAGAAAGAATATCATTAAGCGTGCGAAAGAAACGTTGTTGCGTGCCATGGCATTTGCCTATAAAGGGCGAAAGCTTAAAAAGCGTGATATGAGAGCACTTTTTATTACTCGTATTGGTGCTGCATCTAAGCTTAATGGACTGTCATACAATAAATTAATGCACGGATTAAAGCAGGCTAATATTTCTTTGAACAGAAAAATGTTAAGCCAAATTGCGATTTATGATCCTATGGCTTTTACTCGTATTGTTACGTTAATAAAGAAATAATCTTGACAAGTACGAGTGCAGCTTCTTAGAATTAATGTATAGCCATTAAAAAAAACTATACATGAGCTAAGGTAAAAAGGAGAGTTAATGGAAACACTGCAAATTTTAGAGTTAAAAATTGCACAGCTCATAGAGCGGATTAGAGCGTTGCAAGCAGAAAATGCCGCTTTGCTTAAAAAAATTGATGCTCTTGAAACGTCCATGCTTCGTGGGAAAGAAAACTTCGAAGAAGAAAAAGCGTTGACACGTAGTGCTGTGGATGATCTGATTAAAAATATTGATTCACTTATAGGCGATCACGATCGAAAATGATGAAGCCTGAAGTAAAAAAATACACTATTACTGTTTTTGGTGACTCTTATACCGTTGTTAGTGACGAATCAGAAGAATGTGTTTTAACTGCTGCTTTGTACGTTGATCAGCTCATGAAAGAAATTGCTTCAAAAGCTTCTGATATGCCAAGTCAAAAAGTTGCTATTTTGGCAGCGTTGAAAATCGCTTTACAAATGCAGGCTACTTGCCTAGAGCATGACGAAACAAAAGCTGCAATTAAGAATCTTATTCAAGCAATGCCTTCCTTATAAGTGCGCTCTTTTGTAGCTGTTCCCTTAACTTTCTGCATCCGGTTTAGGATCATAGTATCTCTCTTGATTAATTAAAAAAAATGAAGCTACTCAATTTTAAAGCTATTTTATGATAGTTTAAAAAAAATTGAGATAGTCTTTTTTATGGACTCTATTGTAGGATTATTCAGATATGGAATTTATGACACTTGGTTTGTTAGGTTTTATAAGTATAGTGAGCATTGGCATTGCCATTGTGCTCCTATTTTTAGCAAAAAGAAAAATGGATAAAGCTTCATTGATTTTCAACGAAGCACAGGAAAAATGGAAACATGTTAAACGAGACATCGAAGTTGAGCGGCGAGAAGCATCATTAAAGTTGAAAGATGAACTTCATAAAAGGAAAAATGAATTTGAATTTGAAATGAGGCGAGAAAAACTCGAACTCGAACGTTTTCAAGCTAAAATCACAAGTAAATATGAAAATATTGAAAAAAAAGAACAACGCCTTGATGATTTAAGCCAAGAGCTGCAGCAAAAAGAACGTAACTTATCTCGCTTGAGTGATCGCTTGCGTCTCGATGAAACTAAAATTAAATCATTATATACTGATTTAATCGCAAAATTAGAAAACATTAGTGGCATGACGAGGGATGAAGCTCGTCAAAGCTTATTTGATACGTTACAAGCCGAAGTTCGTTTAACGAGTGAAAAATGGTTGCAAAAAGTTGAAGAGGATGTGCGAACGACTGCTAAGGATCGCTCGATTCAGCTTGTTGTAAGCGCTATGCAGCGATATACTGCTGATCAGGTAGCCCCTCATTCATCTGGTGTGGTACATTTACCCAACGAGGAAATGAAGGGAAGAATTATTGGTAAAGAAGGGCGTAATATTAAATCACTCGAAATGGCAACCGGCATGGAATTTGTCATTGGTGATGCGCCGGAAATCATTACCATCTCTGGATTTAACCCTATTCGACGTGAAGTTGCAAAACGAGCGCTAGAAAAATTAATTGCCGATGGACGTATTAATCCATCACGTATTGAAGAAACCGTCGCACAATGTGAAAAAGACATTGATGAAATTGTTGAAGAATACGGTAAAGAAGTTGTGCTTGAGTTTAACTTGCAGGGCGTACATCCAGAAATTGTAACGTTGCTTGGCAAACTCCATTTTAGAACAAGCTTTTCACAAAATGTTCTTGAACATTGCAAGGAAGTTGGTATTTTTGCCAGAATGATTGCTGAAGAACTTGGATTAGATGGTGCAATGGCATTGCGTTGCGGCTTATTACATGATATTGGTAAAGCAGTTACAGCTGAAGTTGAAGGCCCGCACGCACTTATCGGTGGTGATATTGCAAAACGTTGTGGCGAAGATCCAATGGTTGTTAATGCCATTGCAGCTCATCACGAGGAAGTGCCGTTCACATCATTATATGGTCCGATCGTTATGATTGCAGATACTATTTCGGCATCCCGTCCGGGCGCTCGTCGTGAAACATTATCTGCTTATATCAAACGTCTTGAAAAACTTGAAGAATTGGCGCTATCCTTTGAAGGTATAAAGAAAGCGTACGCACTTCAAGCAGGTAGAGAAGTGCGCGTGATTGTTGAAGAAGATTTCTTAGATGATGAAAAAGCAGCAATGTTAGCGCGTGATATTGCAAAAAAGGTGGAATTAGAAATGACATTTCCTGGTCAAATTAAGATAAATGTAATCCGAGAAAAACGCTCAATCGAGTACGCAAGGTAAAAAATGAGTAAATCTTTACGAGTTTTACTTTTAGGCGATATTGTAGGATTTCCAGGAAGAATAATTTTCCAAAAGCACATAAATTCTTTGAAAAGTAAATTTTCAATTGATTTCGTGGTTGTAAACGGAGAAAATAGTTGTCAAGGTAAAGGCATTACCTCACGCATCGTCCGTTTTTTTAGACACGCTGGCGTTGACGTTGTTACATCGGGTAATCATATTTGGCATAATAAAGAAATTTATTCTTATCTGTCTGAAAATAAGGATCTTTTAAGACCAGAAAATTTTCCAACCGATTGTCCTGGCACCGGTGTTGGTATATATTCATGCAAAGAATATTCAATTGGTGTGTTGAACTTGCAAGGAAGAGTTTTTATGCGTGAGTATGTCAATGATCCATTCCGCACGGCAGACTCGGCACTTACCTTTTTAAGATCACGAACAAATATTATCCTTGTAGATTTTCATGCTGAAACAACATCGGAAAAATTAGGACTTGCTTATTATCTTGATGGTCGCGTGAGTGCTTTGGTCGGAACTCACACGCATGTACAAACTGCGGATGAAAGAATTTTACCCAACGGTACAGCCTATATAACGGATCTTGGTATGGCAGGTTCACTCAATTCTATGATAGGGATGAAAAAAGAATCAATTATAAAAAATTATTTAACGCAGATGCCGCAAAAATTTGAAGTCGATATTCAAGGTCCTTTTGTATTATCAGGAGTTTGGGTTGAGATTGATACCACAACAGGAAAAGCAACACATATTGAACGTGTTAGAGTAGTTGATGATGAAATTCATGTTGCACATGATGAAAAAGAATAAAAAATATCATCGTCAAATCTAAGTAAGGCCTTCATATATAAAGGATGCGCATGTTTCTTTTAATGTTACTTTCCGCTTTCTCTGCTAGTACTTATACGCTTGGTAAAATTCTCCTTGGCTATTCTCCCCCTATCTTTTTAATTAGTTTTCGTCTTATTGTTTCAGGCGTTGCTTTTTTAGTTGCTTATTGGTGTACCAACAGAAAATTTCCAAAACTTATTCGATCTGATTACTTCCTCTTTATACAAGTATCATTTTTCTGTTTTTACTTTGCTTATATAATGGAGTTCTGGTCATTACAATACATGTCGTCGGCAAAAACGGCATTTCTTTATAGCCTTTCTCCCGCTATTGCAGCTTTATTCTCCTATTATATATTCCATGAAAAAATGACGGTTAAAAAAGCGTGCGGGCTTGCGCTCAGTTTAATCGGTTCACTTCCCGTTATCTTTGCATCGGGTTCTTATGATGGATGTAACCTCGTTGCTGTCTCATTACCTGAACTTGCAATATTTGCGGCTATTGTTTCTTTTTCTTATGGATGGGTTGTCATTAGAAAAGGTATTAAAAAGCACGCGCTTCCCATTATCTTTATAAATGGCGTTGGTATGTTATGTGGTGGTATCGCAGCATTGATTACTTCATACTTTATTGAAAATGGTGGATGTCTTACACAACCATTACTTTCAGAGTGGTTCCCGGTGACAGAACTGATACCATTCCTTGGCTATTCTGTTCTTTTGATTTTGTTTGGTAACATCATCTGTTATCTTTTGTATGGGTTCTTGTTGCAACGTTTTACGGCGACTCTTGTTACCTTTGGGGAGCTTATGACGCCTGCATTTGCAGCACTTTTTGGATGGTTTTTCTTAGGCGAATCAATTTCGGTGTCTTTCATCGTTTCTTCAGTTTTTCTTTTAAGTGGATTGTTTATCGTATATCATGAAGAAATGAGGCAAGGATATTTTGATTTGAAGAAAAATAACTGAAAATAATTTTTTCTGCAGATAAATATAATTTTATTATAGCTAATTTTTTCAGCTTGATATTTTGCGTTGTGATTACATCGCGTGTATCTTAAGCTTCTTCTGCTGCTTCGAGTAGATCTCTTCTCATTTTCTTTCTTATTTTTTTCAATTTTTTTACATAGCGTCTCATTGAATCAAGAGACGGTTGGCATTGATTTAAAATGGCTTCACCGCGTTGTGCAAGGAGAGGGTCATGCGGTAAATCGTATCGTCTATAAAATGCGTGTACAACATTTTGATATATTTCTCCGTTGGGGCCAGCGATCAATTTTCCATGATCCCCTTCATCGAGTTCAAGTAGATAAACATCTTTATGGCCATTTTCAAGAAGTGCACAATAAATGAGTCGTGAGCTTTTTATAGGAATTGTTTTATCACGTTTTCCATGAATAATTATAATAGGAAGATCATGAGGAATCATATGCGCAACGGTGAGTGGAAAGACGCCATTTATATCAAATGATGGGAATGTTTTTTTGACATAACGAATTGCCAATTTTCTTGAAAAGGGAATCCATCCAATATGGAATCTTCTGAGTAAATGTTTTACAACGTTTGCAAAGGTATCAAAAGGAGATTCCAACACTAACGCTTTAACATGGTCGAGTTGGTGTAAAGCCATACAATTAAAAGCGGTTACTGCGCCACGCGATACTGCCGCTATAACCTGCATATGATTAGGCAATTCTTGCCTTGTTCTCCAGTAAGCATAGCGCAAACGATCAATATCGACCTGCTGGCCCAAGTTTACATGTTTGGGATCATATTCCATATATGCAGGTTTAGAATCAGGAAAATCAAAGGCCGCTAAAGGTCTATTCAGAATCCAATGTTTATTATGAGGGAGTAGTGCTTGTGCTTGTTGTTGTGTAGCACCAAGACCGTGCGCATATAAATAAACGATCGACGTCATAGAATCAGGGGGAGGTAAATGTATCATGAAATTTGGTTCAGTACCAAGTAACATAGACGGCAACAATAATGTATTAAGCATCATACTACTACTATTCATTTTTTCCCCTAATTTAAGGCGATAGTTTTCTATGCCTTATCATCAAGAGTAGCAATTTCAGATGTCAAAATGCAAGGCCTTCTTATACTAATTTTTAATTGCCAACAGTCATGTATTGCAGTTAACAACGTATAATGTTAGACTATAAAAAATTTATACAAGGTAAAAAAACATGTCACACGCAAAAAAAATAGTTCTTAATGTGCAAGGTCTTACCAAGATCTTTACCCAAAAAAAATTGTTACGATCCACTCATAAAACTTTTGTTGCCGTTGATAATATTTCATTTAATTTACACGAGGGAGAAATACTTGGGTTTTTAGGGCCTAATGGTGCAGGAAAAACCACAACCATTCAAATGCTTTTAGGACTTATGACCCCAACCTCGGGAATTATTAATTATTTTGGATTAAATTTTTTTACCAATCGTTCAAACATTTTGCAATATGTTTCTTTTGCGAGTGCCTATACAAAGTTGCCAGGCCGTTTAACCATTTATGAAAATCTCGATATTTATGGCCGTTTATATGGTTTATCTGGCAAAGAACGCGCGCAAAAAATAGAAGAATATTTACGGTTATTTGGTATATGGGAATTGAGGGACAAACCCGTTGGGCCCTTGTCTGCTGGCCAAATTACACGCGTTATGCTTGCAAAAGCTTTTATGACTGAACCTAAAATTGTTCTCCTTGATGAACCAACGGCGTCGCTTGACCCTGATGTTGCAGAAGATGTCAGAAAGTTTATTGTGCAACAACAACGAGAGCGTAATATTTCAGTACTATTTACCTCTCATAATATGACGGAGGTTGAGCAAGTTTGTGACCGCGTTCTTATTTTAAAAAATGGGCACATTATCGCAGATAATAAGCCCCATGAAATTGCAGCAAGTATTTCCAAAACCCGCGTAAATCTTATTATGGCACCTGAAGACATCGCGAAAGCGCAAGCTTTCATCAAAGATCGTTCATGGCGTAGTGAAATCAAAGAGAATTTTCTCGAGATTCATGTTGATGAAGTTGATGTTGCAGCTTTATTAATAGGACTTGCTAAAATCGGGGTCGATTATACGCAAATTTCTATCGATAAACCTACCTTAGAAGATTATTTCCTCTATATTGCTAAAAATAACAATAAGAGGTTGGCATAAAATTTTAGTTCATAGTAAAAAATAAGGAATTTATGAAATTATACCGTGTTCATGCAATTATGTTACGCCATTTGATGTTAACATTCCGTGTTTTGCATAGAACAATTGATATTGTATATTGGCCCTTGTTGAATATAATTTTATGGGGTTGCAATAGTCTTTGGCATCAGCAGTCTGAATCCCCAAAAGTCACGTTCATGCTTTTGACAGCATTATTATTATGGCAAATTTTATTCCGCGCCAATATGGAAGTATGTTACAGCTTACTTGATGAGTTACGGTCCAATAATTTTTGTAATGTATTTTCTACACCACTTACGTTACCCGAATGGATGCTTGCCGTTATTGGGATCGGTTTTCTGAAATCCTTCTTTACCTTTGCTTTTGGAGCTTTCTGTATTTGGCTTTTATATGCATTGCAGATTATATCACTCGGATGGCATTTGATACCGTTCTTATTGTTGATTATTGTTGTTGGTTGGAGCGTTGGGTTTTTGACAGCATCATGTATTATAAGCTGGGGTCAACACGTAGAAGGTTTAATGTGGGTTGTCGTTTGGGGATTTGTGCCATTAAGCGGTATTTTCTTTCCTATTTCTGTATTGCCGACTTATGCGCAGAGAATTGCTTATTGTTTACCACAACCTTATTTATTTGACGGTATTAGAGCATATATTGAAACAGGAATCATGCCAACACATTTGCTCATGAAAGGTTTTTTTCTGAGCATTATTTATTTTGGCTTGTCGCTTGCTTTTTTTTATTATTGCTTTGAAAAAAGCAAACGCAGTGGCCTTGCGCGCTTAGAACGGTACGAATAACGTATTCTTGCCTTACATGATTAGTTCGTGATACATCTTTTATAAGATAACAGAGGAGTATCATGAAAGCAGTGTGGCAAGGTTCCATTTCTTTTGGATTAGTTAATATTCCTATTGCACTTTATACAGCTGTTAAAGCGCATCCATTAGGTTTTACCTTATTATGTAGTACTTGCAACACTCCCATTTCCTATAAACGGTGGTGTAATCATTGCAAAAAAGAAGTTGCGTGGGAGAATGTTGTTAAAGGGCTTAAACTTAAAGGCGATACCTATTTTGTATTGACGCAAGAAAATTTAAAAGCCTTAAAACCGTTAACAACAGAAGCATTAACAATCATCGAGTTCGTTGATGTTGCTCTCATAAATCCCATTTATTTTGAAAAACATTATTATATTGCGCCAAAAAAGCACAAAGAAAAAGCATATTTTCTGTTTGCAGCGGCTCTTAATAAGACGCAGAAAGCGGCGGTTGGTACATTTGTGATGAAAGATAAAGAACATGTATGTATTATTTCTCCCTACAAACATGCATTGTTATTAACCACATTGAACTATTCGTATGAAATCAATGATATTAACAATATTGAAACTTTAGACGACATACCAAAAATAACTACACAAGAAGTATCATTAGCGATTGAACTTATTGATCGACTTACAAAAAAAACATTTGATATGAAACAATTCAAAGATACATTTGCACTGCGGCTTAAAACATTTTTGAGCAAACATGGCAGAAAAAAGCTCGTTTCTCCTAAAACTGTTAAGAAAAAAGCGCACGGTTCACTCGTTGAATCGTTGCACGCAAGCCTTGCTCGTACTAAAAAAGTAACGCGTTCACGTTCTGTAAAAAAATGATTTTTGATTCATAATATTGCGCCGTATGGAATAAATTGACTAGGCTCGTAAGCAGACGTTAACAAATCTTATGTGGAGCATACGCAATGAAAAGATTTAATCTTATAATGTTATCTTTACTACTATTATCTCATAACCACAATGCTCAAGGGTATTCTTTTTCATGGCTTGTTGATTCATGCGTCGCTTCATGTAAAGAATATGCTGCACAATTTAACGATCTTGATGTTTGGAAAAAAACAGTTTGTGTGCTCGTCGGCATTGCCGCTTTCGATAAATGTATTTCAATTACTAAAGGCACATGGAATTTTCTATTTAGGAAATCTTCTCGATCCTCCGAACCTGTCTCTCAAGAAGTAACTGCAATGCGAGTGGATATTCGACAGATTAACGAGCGTCTTGCATCATGGCAAGCCCGAAATCAGGATGAAGAAGAAAACTCAGAAGATAGAATGGCCGAGAGCCGTCAAATGAAGCAAATATATTCTGTTTTAAAAAAGATTAATTTGTCTTTAGATGAAATGCAGAAGGAACATATAGAAATAAAAAAGGACACTGCTGTATGTCAAAGGCTTGCTATAAGTGCTGCTGTTAAATCCCAACAGGTTAATACAAAACTAAAACAGATTGGAAAAATATCTCAGCCATACAAGAGGGCATCAGTACCTGTACGACCTTCTATTGTTCCGCGTATCTGGCTCCCTGATGAAACAGAAGCAGCTTCGCCAATTCGTAATAAACGGGCTCGAATAAATGCTGGGATTAAAATACCTGGACAGGCGACATTACAAAGATTACATGAACGAACAACTACAAGACCTACAAGACACAACTCAGATTCAACTGAAACTTCAGAAGAAGATTCTTCATCAAGTTCTTCGGATATGGAGAGTCTTACTGCCAGCACGCGTACGTCAGCGACAACGCCAGACGACTCTTCAGCGCGAACGTCCGCCACAAATACCCCGCACAGTTTAGATAACAAACGAGGTTTTGAAGGGGGCAAACGAGCGTTTGATGTAAGTGAAGAAAAAGATAGGCAAGATTTATTTGATGATAATGGTACGCGGGAGACCCCTCGCAATGCATCAAGGTTGCCATCGCCTTTGAGAAAATATTCAACAAAAAAAAAGAGTAAACCCTCGATACCTTCTTGGAGTGCGCCAGGTTCATTGATAAGAACACCAAAAACAACAAGACTTAACAAATCAAATTCTTGTCAGGAATTGTTAGATTTAAAAAAGGGAAAAGCCGCTAAAGCAGCTAAAGATTCCGGAGAATTTTCAGATGATTATTTTGTAACAGAAGATGGTGATGCAATTGATATTTCATCAGGCGAAGAAAAAAAACCTTTAACACCATTATCTGCTAAGCAGTTTGTTGATGTTGTCCCAGAAGCCACATCTACTAAGACCCCCGAAGAACTAGCCGAAGAGCGGTTTTATTATGAAACGGCCAGTAAAAAAGTTGAAAAGCGGTGTGACATAGCTTAAAGCATTTTTTACAATATCAAAAATATACGCTATTTTTAATACGATAGCGTAACAAATCATTAAAAATGCTCGAGCGATGAACAAAAAACTTTCTGATATTACTACCCAATTTCCTGAATGGTATCAAGATGTTGTGTATGAAGCACAATTAGCGGATCAATCTCCCGTGCGTGGCTGCATGGTTATTTGCCCTTACGGGTATGCCTTATGGGAAAATATCCGTGATATTCTTGATAAAAAAATAAAAGATACCGGCCATCAAAATGCTTATTTTCCCATTTTTATTCCAAAATCATTCCTTGAAAAAGAAAAAAAGCATGTCGAGGGTTTTTCGCCAGAATTAGCGATCGTTACCTTCGGTGGGGGCAAGGAATTAGAAGAGCCACTCGTTGTACGACCTACTTCTGAAACCATTATCCATTATATGTTTGCTAAGTGGATTACCTCGTGGCGAGATTTACCATTGAAAATAAATCAATGGGGCAATGTTGTGCGCTGGGAAATGCGTACGCGTCCATTTTTGCGTACGACAGAGTTTTTATGGCAAGAAGGTCATACTGCCCATGAAACTGAACAAGAAGCTGAAGATGAAGCGCGTTTAATGCTCAGTGAATATTTGGATGTTATTAAGAATTATCTTGCCATTCCTGCTATTGCGGGCAAAAAATCAGAAAGTGAAAAATTTGCGGGTGCTGATGTCACCTTGACCATAGAAGCATTAATGCAAGACGGTAAAGCATTGCAAATGTGTACGTCTCACATTATTTCCCGCTCGTTTTCAAAAGCGTTCGGCATTACGTTTCAAACGCGCGACGGAGGCCTTGATCATCCGTATTTAACCAGCTGGGGTTTCACCACGCGTTCCATTGGCGCACTCGTTATGGTTCATGGTGATCAAAAAGGCTTGGTGCTGCCACCAAAAGTTGCGCCTATTCAAGTAGTTATTATACCTATTTTCAAAACTGATGAAGATAAAAAAACGTTGCTTGCTACGGTACAAAATGTTGCACAACGATTAAAAACGGTTGCTCGCGTTGTTGTTGACGAAGATGAACATAAACGCCCCGGAGAAAAATTCTTTCACTGGGAATTAAGAGGGGTTCCTGTACGTATTGAAATAGGGCCTCGTGATGTTGCGAATGGCACGGTGGTTGTTGCAGATCGATTAGGGCTTGCAAAAGAAATGGTTCCTCTAGCAAATATCATCGAAGTTGTTCAGGGACGGCTACAACTTTTGCATACTGAAATGTATAAACGGGCAGAAGAAAGACTTAAGAAACAATGGCACTCGGGTGCAAAGCTACAAGAATTTGGGCCAACATTAGAAGAACATGGTGGTTTTTATCAAACCGGTTGGTGCCGCAAAGCTTCTTGTGAAGAAAAAGTAAAACAGTTCAAAGCAACTATTCGTTGTTTACTCGATGAAGTTACTTTTGCACACTGCTTTAATTGTGATGATACTTCTCAATCAGATATTCTTATTGCAAAAGCATATTAAAAAATGAAAGCCGCAGGTTACTGCGGCTTTTGTATTATCAGTATGTTAATAATTACTTTCATTATATAAATGGAGCGCTATAAGGCTAGTTTCTCCTATAAATGGCCAAGGGTTACTTTTTATTTCATTCCAACGGTACCATGCATGAAGTCCTGTGTAAGCCACTAAAAATGGATGTTTCGCTGCTACATTAACAATTGGTCTGATAAGAGGTGACGTCTTATCCAATGATGCATCAGTAATTGTTGCACGGATTGCTGAACCAATCATACCTCCAACTATGGCACCGGTTACTTGAGGATCTCTTAAACTTGATGCATTAAAAAGACCATGATTGGAAGTAACATCATTCCATCCCCAGGCACAGAGAATTGACTCTAGAGGTCTAGGACAAACTTCATCTATACCATTACAGATTGAACGTGCATTTGCTGATAAACTCATGGTGCCTGAATGATTTTTTCCCATGCCATATGATGAGCCAATAACTAAGAAAAGTGTATAAAAGACGAGCGATTTTTTCATGAAAAATCCTTTTTTTTAAAGTGAATAAGATTGTATTCAATTTCTACTTCATTCCTCTTTCTTTGGCAAGTTTCATGAGCTTGCTTTTTATGTATAGTTTTATGGTAATATAGCTACGTTAGATAACAATTCTTACGAGCATTATATGGATAAAATACTTTCTCACTATCAAGCATATTTACTCACCGAGCGTTGTGTTGCGCGCAATACATCCCAAGCCTATATGAATGATATGCGGCAATTAGAGCAGTTTTTGCATCAAGAACAACGGATATTACAAACTGCTACACACGATATGCTTATATCATTTTTAGCAATGCTTAAAAAGCAAAAAATATCAGCGACTAGCATGTCGCGCAAAATATCGGCAATAAAAAATTTTTTCTCGTGGGCGCATACCACCTTACAATGGCCAGATCACGCACAAGACCTTACTTTCCCTAAATTGGAAAAAAAATTACCCAATTTTCTTACTGAACACGAAATACAGGAATTGTTGCAAGCTGCTGATGGCGATACTTCTGATATTGGCATTCGCAATAAAGTTATGCTGTATCTTTTATATGTTACGGGTTTGCGCATTACAGAATTGGTTTCATTGATTATTTCAAATATTCACTTTGACACAGGCATTCTCGAAGTGCATGGTAAAGGCGGAAAAGGACGAGTGATTCCACTTCCTACTCCTACGCTTGATATGATACGCGCGTATTTGGAATCGGTGCATAAAAAATTTATTGAAGCGCACGGGCAAACCGATTATCTGTTTCCCACGTTATATGCGAGTGCAATTAAACCAATCACGCGCCAATCATTTTGGCAAGTTTTAAAAGATCTTTGCAAAAAGACAACCATTCAAAAAGCAATTTCCCCGCACACGCTTCGCCATTCTTTAGCTACCCATTTGCTTAAAAATGGTGCCCATTTGCGCTCGCTTCAAATGCTTTTGGGTCATGAGAATATTTCTACCGTACAAATTTATACGCATGTTGAGGTTAGTTATTTGCGGCATGTGTATGATAAAAAACACCCTCGATCGTAATTAAACAATTTTATAAATTTTATTTTTGTACATCGAATTGTTTTTGAAGTCGAAGTAGATACATATATCTATCGTAATTTGCAGGGTGAGGGTCAATAAATTTATTATAGAATCCCATAAAAAAGTTTGAAGGGGTACGTACTATTGAAGCAAATAAATCCATTCCACCTTTGGCGCTTTTTAATGCTATCGCCGCTTCAATATCCGCTTCTTTTTCAAAAGATGTCATCATTTTTTTCCATATATAAGCTTGAATTAAGAAATGGGTAATTTGTGAAGTTGCAACTGAATTATGAAAACTGCGAAAGTGATTGATTAACCAATTATTTTCATAACCAAATTTTTTTTGAAGAGAAAATATAGATCGGTCAACAAATTTTGAATAGTATTTACCTGCAAGTTCAAGATGTAAATCCGTAACCGGCGCCATCAAGCAAAATATAAGATTTTTAGCGATATGATATTTTTTAATATGTATTAACTCGTGCGCGATACAAAATGACGCCATGTCATTGGTTATCTTTTTAAGTCCTGCAGGGTCAAGATTCAAAATTTTAGGATAAATTGTTGGACTCACGGCAGCAAATTCTCTACCAGAAAGATTATATTCTATGCAAGATGGATCAATATTAACTGCCTTAGCAACTTTTTCGATATGTTTGGCAAGATCTCCATCAGTATGTTTAAGCTGTTCAAATGATATAAGATGTCTTCGTTCTAATGGAATGGCAATAGCATATATTCCTGCAAGAAGTACGCCAAATCCCATAGACGATACAGCGGCATCTTGCAGCTTATCCCAATATGATTTCTTTTCTATAAGATCTAAAGCCCTTGAGCTGCTCCTTTTTGAACTAAAATAATCAGTAGCCTTCATGCAAGATATATTTTTAGAAATTCCCGGAACGGTTATTTCTTTTTTTTCTTGCATGCCAAAACAGCTTAAAAAAGAGAGAAAGGCAACAGAAAGCATTAGAAATTTACCTATTTTCATATAGAATTGTCCCCTAATTTTATACCACAATATACCCATACTAGCAGTTGCTATATATTTACTATTATAAAATAAAGCAAAAGAGTGTCAACCTATATTTTTGTGTTGTGGGCTAAGAATTTACTCTTTTGTTGCCAATGACACGGTATAAATAGTTATGAGACCTATAATAAACCCTGGAACGATTGAGTAAACAGGCATGCTCGTAACATAAGGATTTATCAAATCCCATGTTGCAGCCACAAAAGCGCCTGCAAGAATGCCTGCAATGGCACCGTATTTATTAATACTCGTTGAATAGAGTGAAAGAATCATAAGGGGTCCGAACGAGGCGCCAAGGCCAGACCAGGCATATTTCACTAATGACATGATGGTGCTATGTTCATCCCACGCGATTGCATAGCCTATACACGCGGTAACAATTAATGACGCGCGGTAGACCCACATAACCTGTTTTTGAGTCGCGCGTTTGCAAAAAATATTTTTATAAAAATCGTGGGCAATAATGCTGGCGAGTACTAAAAGTTGTGAATCCACGGTAGAAATAGTTGCTGCCAAAATTGCGCACAATACAATGCCAGCAAACCATGGATTAAATAACTGCTTTGTCATTTCAATGAAAATGAATTCTGGTTTGCCAGGTACGCCCTGCATAAAATATGCGATACCAACTAACCCGACACCTACAGCAGCGGATGTTGCTAATAGTTGCCATGTTATGCCAACATATTTTGCTTTATGAAGATCCTCTGCATTTTCAGTGCCCATGAACTTTGTTAATACATGCGGCATGCCAAAATAGCCCAGACACCATGCAAAAGGGTTCAAAAGAATTGAGAGCATTGTATGCAATGAAAAATCAGGAATAAGGGATAATGAAATCGCTTTTTGCTGTGCAGCATTGAAAATTGCTGAAAAGCCGCCTACAGAAAAAAAACCGACAATAGGTACAATCATAAGCATTATTAATAAAAAAATTCCTTGAAAGAGATCAATCCATGCAACGGAGATAAACCCACCTAGAACGGTATACGTCAAAACAACCAGCACAGCAAACAACGTACCAAGATGATAATCAAGGTTAAATGCTGATTTTAATACATACCCAATTCCTTTTAATCCTACGGAAAGATAGATAGAAAAAAAGAAACATGAAATTAAGGCACATATGACAATTATAATACCTGATCTATCGTTAAATCGTTCTTGAAAATAGGAAGCGAGAGTGACGCCTCGATAGTAGGCTGAGGAAATGCGTAATCGCTTTGCAATAAAGTGCCACACGCAAAACATACCTACTAATAATCCGATAGGAATCCATATTTGATAACCGCCTTGAAGATATATTGCGGCAGGTAACCCCATAAAAAGCCAATCGCTCATGTCAGCAGCGTGCGCTGAAAGCGCGGTTAAAAACCAGTGAGTCGAGCGTCCACCCAATAAAAAGTCAGGCGAGTGTTTATTTTTGCTAGCAGCAGCGCGTGCAGCAACAAGGCCTATTGCTAAAACAATAGTCAGATAAACGGCAAATGAAATGATAAATTGAATATACATGAAAATCCTTTAATTCTTTAACCAAGTAACTCATCTCTAGTGAAAAATAGTAAATTTATACCCTATGCGGGAATATAATGAGGAGAGGTTAAGAATATAGTATTGATTTTCATAGTCTTTAAAGAAAAATAAGAAGGTTTTTATGTACTCAGAATATCAGGGAATTTAGGTAAAAGCTATTTTTTGTCCCCTATCTTTTTTTATCCTCTTTGGTATACTAATATGGAATAAAATTGGGGGCTTTAATGAATCAAAATACCTTTGCTACACTGCAAGAAGAACACCTCGTCTTACCTTACATACAGAAATGGGGCAGAGCGCCCTCAATAGCTATTTTTGATAGTACCATGAAAATTTTCCAGGCTCCTGGTATTGATGGTATTATGGGCTATAAAGATGAAGCTGGTTGTGTATTGGTTTTTGGTGACCCTCTTTGTGATCCGCACAATATGCCTTTATTGGTAGCAAAATTTCATGCTCATTTCCTTGCTCAGAAAAAAAGTATTATGTATTTATTAGCTTCTGACCATTTTAAAAAGTGGGCATCTGAGCACGGTTACATAAAAACGGCATTGAGTATGGGCGATGAGATTATTGTTAATCCCCAAGTTGACCCACTTTCTTTGCGTGGCAAGCATGCTTCTTCTTTGCGCAATATCGCAAGCATTCTCCAAAAACATAATCTACAATTTCACGAGTATCGTGGCATTGATAATCAACTTGAACATTCCATGGAAGCGTTAGGCCAAAGTTGGTTGCAAGAACGCAAAGGCCCTCAAACATCACTGATGAATGTTAATATTTTTTCTCATCGCGCTAATAAGCGATTTTTTTATGTGAAAAATAATGATAATTTTATTGGTGCCCTTATTTTAAATAGACTTGATATCTTTAACGGATGGACGATAAACGCACTCTTTTATGCACCCGATGCGCCAAAATACACATCTGAATATATATTGTTACAAACGCTCGCCGTGTTACGCGCGGAAGGATGCAATTATTTTTCTTTTGGTACGCTACCTGTTGCGCAATTGCGCACGATCGAAGGATTAGGAAGATGCGCAACATTTCTCGCTCCATACTGTTTTAATCTTACGAAAAAAATACTGAAACTTTATAAACGAAAACAATATTGGCAAAAGTTTGCTCCTACCATAGTTCCGTCATATTTATTAGTACATAAAGCTGGTATTGGTGTGAAAGAAATTTTGGGTATATTGCGCGCCTTTAATGTCACCGTTTCTTGATATAATTTTGCACACAAAAGAGTAGTATAGTATACTTACATACATCATGTTACTCTAGCTGCTCTTTGTATTTCAGAATTTCATTTTCAAGGAACAATTTTCATGGCTCATACGTTTACTATTGATCAAAAAACGATGCTGGGGATGCTTTCTTCTATGCAACCAATTTGCACAAAGCGAACTACCCTTGATACGACTGCATCAATATTGTTCCAAATAGGCCATCGAGAATTAATTCTTAAATCAACTGATTTAGAAATAAGTTTACAATCAAACTGTATGCTTGAGAGCAGTGATATTGATGATTCGCAATCATTTTTAGTATCAGGCAAACGTATTTTTGATCTTGTAAAAGAACTGTACGATCAAATTGTATTTACCTTCGAAGATAACCAGCTTTCTTTACAATCAGGCCAGGTGCAACTTTCATTACATATTAAAGATGCAGAAACATTTCCACCATTTCCTGAGCGCATCGAAAATCTTATGCATTTAGATGCACAGTTCTTTGTTGATATGCTTGAAAAAGTTGCTTTTTTAATTCCACAAAATAATGCTAACCCGGCACTCAATGGGCTCTTATTAGAAATTTCGCCACAAGGTTTAACTATGACAACTACCGATGGTCATTGTCTTGCACAAGTGCATACAGCAACAGTTACCTTACATGAAGAAAAAAAATGGTTACTCCCACGCCGAGCTATTTTTGAAATTAAAAAAGTGCTTGAAAATAATACGACAAAAATGATTTTTGTTGGCATTTGTGGCAATCAGCTTGTTTTTTCTGGTGAATCATTTAACTTTTTTACCAAGTTACTTGTTGATCAATTTCCCCATTATCAAGCTATTTTGCAGAAAAATGAGTTTACGCCTGCTGTTGTTGATCGCTCCCATTTTATTAAAACATTGCGCCGTTCAGCCTGTTTATTATCAGGACAGTTTTTAGCAACTAAATTTGCTTTTGATAAAGAACTTCTTGAAGTTGCCATGCAAAATAAGGAAGTTGGTAAATTGCAAGAAAGTTTGCCCCTCCACGGCTTTTTAGGTTCTGCGTTGGACATTCGCTTTTATGCGCCCTATTTATTAAATGGGTTGCAAGCATTTTCAGATGCACAAATCAAATTTTATTTAAAGAGCTCTTCAAAGCCTATTATTTTTGAAGCAGTGCACGATTCTTATACGATGACCTATTTGGTCATGCCCGTTTCCCCAACGACGACCTAATAATTGTTGCAGTAGTATTGTGCGCATATATCATATAGTTCTCAAAAATTTTCGCTGCTTTCAAGACAGCTCGTTTACTATTGAAAAGCCACTCGTTCTGGTGACTGGTCAAAATGGATCTGGTAAATCATCATTATTAGAAGCGATCCATTACGCGTGTTATCTGCGCTCGTTTCGTACCCATCTGCCGCGCGAACTGATACAGTTTGATGCAACAAATTTTTTTATTAAAATGGCTATCGATCAAGATTTAGTGCCATACACACTGCATGTTGGCTGCTCGGGAACAAAGCGACTCGTTAAAATCGATGAAAAAGTTATTACCTCGTATAAAGATCTTGCACAACAATACCGTATTATTACCATTACCGAAGATGATCTTTATATTATAAAAGGCGGACCAGAACAAAGAAGATTATTCATTGATCAAGCAGTGGCACTAGCATTTCCTGAATATCTTACCGAGTTGAAAAAATATAGACATGTTTTAGATAATCGCAACGCACTTATCTTAAAAGGGTATCATCATCGGGATATGTTTACCTTGTGGACTCAGCAAGTATGGGAATATTCAAAACGCATTCAAGAACAACGAACTATTTTTTTGCATCAATTACAATGCCAAACTAATGAATTGCTCCATACATGGTTTGATGATACAATTACGATTCGTTTGACCTACCAACCCAAAAAAAATCTTTATGATACGTTTGACCAATTTATGCAGGGGCATAACGATCTTTTTTTGCAAGAGCAACGGTTTAAAAGATCACTTTTTGGTATTCATTTAGATGACATTGCTATTGAATTTTGTCATAAAACATCGCGATCATTTGCCTCGCGCGGGCAACAAAAATTGATTCTTATATTGCTAAAAATAGCGCAGATGAAACTTATTCTTGCTCATAAAGGTTCTGCGATTTTTTTACTCGACGATTTTATGACAGATTTTGATCCCATCCGCAGTAAAATTCTCCTTGGCATATTACAAACAATGAACAATCAACTGTTTTTTACCTCTCCATCGACAGACGGTGCCTTTGAAGAATTTCTCCTATCGCGTGATACGCAGCATATAAAATTGACAATGTGAAATGTTTGGCTCCTGGTGATACTTTTCATTTTGTGGCCTATTGACAGGTAATAAAAAAGACTATAACCTACTAGTAATAAGTAAAGTTTTTATAGCAATAATAACATAGTTTTTTTTCTATAAAATTTGACATTATTATAATAAACTTCATACTTTAACCATCAGTAACAATTATACTGATTTTAATTAGGCTTCATTACTACTCTCCTTTTTTCCACCGCATTGATTTCGATCAATGCGGTGGTTTTTTTTTACTGTAATTCATAGAGGTAGACGGGGGTACTATCAGACCAGGTCATTGGTAAAATAAACTGATCAAGCAAGGCAAATTTATCATTTTCAGCCAATTTTTTGAGCGTTGCAACGCGCAGTCCTTTTTTGAGTGTTGCTAGTCTATCGGTAACTTTTTTCATAATATCATCGGAAAAGCACGTTGAGGCTAAGTAGATAACGGTTGCATCCGATAAGTCTACATCCAAGAAGCTTTCTTTATAAAACACTAAGGTTCTTCCCGCTTTTATCTTATTATCTACCTGTAATTGCTGTTTGATCTTGAGGGCACTTTCGGCACGTTCGCTAGAAAGTTCTATGCCAGCGCTCTTTTTTACGGGCGAATCTAAATATACTTGAACAACCATCTTGCCTACGCCACACCCCAAATCATAAAAAACGTCGGTATCTTTTAATTTGAGGAGTTTAAGCAGCGTTTCAACGCCTTCAAAGGTAATCTCGCCGTAGGTGGAAGCACATCCATGTGATTCTATGAGATTAGTATCTTCATTGGATATGCCAAATCCTGAAATAGCCCCATACAATTCATTGATTTCCTCTTTCAATGATGATGGTACATTGTAACATTGGGGCAGTATCACTAACGCTAGCAAAGTACTTAACAATGGTCTCTTTATCATATAACTCCTTTCACCTCTCTTGAACTTCATACAAATATTAACAAATAGAAATTACAGCGCGCAATAAAATTGCGATTCCCACGCGAATCTTGTGTCTAGTGATGTGCTATTTGTATGATGAATGCGGGCAGTTTCTTGAGGAGGTACGTTCATGCAGCGCGCAAAAAAGCTGATACTCATGTGTATAACGGTAAGCCATCTACAAGGGCATTCATTTACCGCCCATGAACTTGATGCCATACGCACCTCTACAAGTCAAACGCGTGCACAACAATGTCTTTTTTGGCATCATCGCGTGCCGACGGTCGGTTTACGCGCAACGCGCGCGTCAAAAAATAGTCCACTCGCTCATACTTTCAGTTTGTGGCAACTCGCACCAAAAAAAGGCGCGGGTGTCAAGATCGCGGTTATCGATACCGGTATTTGTGTGCGCAAAACGAATGATAACCGTTATGCCTTACATTCTGCCTTGCCGCATATTTCCTTAGGAACGAGTGACTTCTTAAATTTTGCCAACCAAGATGCTTATGCACTCGTTCTTGATATTGCCCAACGCGTGCATCCAATGCCTGAACGTACGCCAGTGGAAATGATACACGCGTATTATAATTCTCGTGATGTTACTTTTCCTTTGGATTGTAAAGAACTAATAGATGATGCGCATAAAAAACATTGTTTTGATTTGTGTAGAATCGGCACAGACAAAAATTGGTATGTGCGTGAATTGCTGCCCATCACTACCACTAATGATATGCGCGCTCAACATGGCACGGCATTGTGCGGCATTATAGCAGGCAAAGAGCATCCGCTCTTAGGGCCAATAGGCATTGCGCCAAATGCTGATGTTATTATCATTCGCGCGTGTGATGATTATGGTAACAGTACTAAAAAAATACTGCTCCAATCAGTTAAAAAAGTTCAGGAGCTCAACATTCCCTTAGTTAATATTAGTTTGAAAATTGATGAAGGAAGTGCGCGCGATGAAATTCTTGATAATGAAATTGCGCGCGTAATGAGGAGTATTGCCTATGTTGTCGCATCTTCTGGCAATGGGGTAGGTATGGCGCATGAAGCGTATCCCGCTCGTTTAGCGCATATCGCTTTTGATGTCGGGGCTTTTAAGCTTGATGATACTCAGCATTATTGCATAGCGCCATTTTCACAGTACGAACGCTATCAAGGGCCAAAAATAGTCGCACCAGGATGTGACATCATAACTACTTTAGTCACTGATAATTTCAAGAAGGAGTATGCTTTTTTTCATGGGACATCATGTGCAGCTGCTATGATAACAGGATTCATGGCTTTAGTGTTGGGTGAATTTGGCACGCGTTTGACTCGGGAACAAATTTTGAAGATCTGTTATCAAGCAACGGTACGGCTTGAGCCAACGCAGGAGTGGGTTACAAAAACCTTATTGGGCACGATAGATATGCGTTGTGCACTGTTTATAATGCATGCCCTGTGTCGTTTTAGGGAAAGAATGATGTTAGAATCGAGGTTTTTATGTGATTTTGATAGGGATTTTGATCGTTTATTAATAATGATTAATACCTTATTAATAAATTTTATGAGTTCTGATGTAGTTCCTTGTTTTGAATCTCTTTCCGATGGTGTTGAGTATATTGTTGAGAAGATGTTTGTGCAGGTACAGTCTGATAAGTTCTCCTTATTACCGCTACTTTTTTCTTCTAATTCTCAATGGATTCAGCAACGACTTAATTCTGTTCTGAATCCATTGAGTTCTTTTTCTTCTTTTTAATCCATTTATTTAGCTATTATTTTAACATAATATATATTATCAGACGTAAAATTTTTATTAAAAAAATCCCCTCTTTTGAGGAGAGAATTTCCTTATTGGTAATATTCTAAGATCTGTGCAGGTATTAATACTGTTTCTTTGAATTCCAGGAATAATTTATCGTATTTCTCTTTTGCGCTAGATGCTTCAAGTAACATTGGCTTTGGAGTTTTTTTAAATGGTGACACCTCGTTAACCACTTTACCTTTCCATATCACTTTTTTCGTAGACGCATCTTCTATTCTTGAAACTATGTATCGCTTGCCTTCGGTTGACTGCTTAAATTTTCTAACTTTTTCAGTTCCATTAAACTTTCTATAAAAAAGGATTTCTCCCTCTTTATCCATTGCTCTAACAGTTATCACTAAAAAAATACTTACAAAAATCACTATTTTCATATTGCTCCTTCGTGTAGTTATGACATTTTCTGCGTTAGTTTAGTATTTTGCCACAAACAACACAAGGTAACGGCGAGTGCATCGGTAACATCAGCCTTATCTGGGGCAGTAAGCATTGGAAAAAGGCGCAAAATAACGCGCGCAACCTGTTCTTTATCAGCGCCGCCAAAACCGGTCACTGATAGTTTCACTTCGCGCGGAGCAAATTCATGTAACGTGAGATGATGTGTATCAGCTAATAAATAAACAATGCCGCGCAAATAACCAAGTTTTAAAAAATTTTGTGCATTTTTCCCTAAGAATGGTGTTTCGAGTGCAATGATAGTAACATTGTGCGCTGTAATTTTTTCGATAAAAAATTGATGGAAAATGCCAACACGTTGAGATAACGTCTTTGTTGATGACATTTTCAAATAACCACAATCAAGCAGATATGATTTCTGCCCTTCTTTTTTTAATATACCAAAACCGGTAAAACTAAATCCTGGATCGATACCTAAAATAATCATTTTGCTACTCTGTTAAAAATAAAAAAACACAAAATTAATATCACTCAAAACATTATATTGATTAAGTCAGCATCTTGCTTATTCCTTTACCTATCAAAATTATTTTTGCTTAATGTCATTCCTTCTGGCTTTCTTGAATTATTGCTAATTTATATTGCTAAAATATAATATATTTGTTATAATTTTAAGGTGTTTTTATTAAAAAAGCGAGATTTATATGGGCTGGAAAATAGAGTTTTATAATAGTAAGGTTCAAGATGGTATTGATGAATGGCCAGTACATTTAAGAGCTAAATTTTTAAAAATAGCTGAACTGATTGAAAAGATGGGTCCTGATGAATTAGGAATGCCACATATTAAGCCTTTAAAAAAAGGACTTTTTGAGATTAGAGTAAAGGGACCTGAGGGCATCGCCCGTGCTCCTTTTTGTACTATAAAGGGGAAAATTGTAATAGTACTGAGCGAATTTATAAAGAAAACACAAAAAACTCCGCCAAGGGAAATGGAAATAGCAATACGGCGCATGAAAGAGGTAAAAAATGAAGAATAAGAGACCAAGCTTTGCAGCATATAAAAAAAGATCTTTAGAAAATGAAGAACTTAAAGCTGCGTATGACTTATTGGAACCAGAATTTGCATTACTTGAAAAGTTTATAAGGGCAAGAAAAAAAGCGCGTTATTCTCAATCAGAACTTGCTAAGCGTCTTCATCTTCAACAACCTGCTATTGCACGACTAGAAAAGGGTGGGTACACTACAACGTCTGTTGGAAAATTAGCTCAGGTTGCCGATGCCTTGGGTTATTCGATGAAAATTTCTTTATCCCCTAAAAAGACATCAACAAATAAAACAAAATCTAAAAAAGTTTAACTGAATTAATAGTCTACTCTTCAAATTCAGCGTCTTCAAAGCAAGCATATTCGCGCAAGAAATTGAGAAAAACGGTACCCGTTGGCCCGTTTCTTTGTTTGCCAATAATAAGTTCGGCGAGTAAGGGATGCTCGGTATCTTGGTTATACACGATATCACGATATAAGAACATAATAACATCCGCATCCTGTTCAATAGCACCGGATTCGCGCAAATCTGAAAGCATGGGGCGTTTATCGGTACGACTATCCACGGCGCGTGATAATTGGGAAAGTGCAATAATAGGAATGCCCAATTCTTTTGCTAATGCTTTTAAAGAACGGGAAATATCAGAAACTTCTTGATGGCGATTTTCATGTTTTTTGCTGCTATGCAACAGTTGTAGATAATCGATAACAATAAATTGCACGTTATGTTCAGCTTTTAGTTTTCGTGCCTTAGCGCGCAAATCCATGATGCTTACCATAGCAGTATCATCAATGAAGAACTTTAAATTTGCTAAATGACCTGCAACGCGCGTTAATTCAAGCCACTCGTCTGAGGTGATTGTTGCATTACGTATATTATGGTGCGCAATACCAGATTGCATTGAAAGAAGGCGCAACGTTAATTGTTCAGCAGACATTTCTAATGAAAAAAAGCCAACAACTTGCCCATTGTTGGCAGCATTAATAGCAATATTCAGCGCAAAGGCTGTTTTACCCATCGAAGGACGTGCAGCGAGCACAATCAGATCACTTTTTTGAAAGCCAGAGGTATATTGATCCAATTTTTTATAACCACTCGCAACGCCCGTAATACCTTTGCTGTGTCCTTTGATATCAGAAAGATGCTGGAATGTCTTCTTCAACCAAATATTGAGCTGCACAAAACTTTGTTGCGAGCGTTTGTTGGCTATAGTAAAAATCGTTTTTTCAGCCTCATCAAGAACTGCATCAATATCTTGATCATTCTGCGAATAACAATTGGTAATGATATCCGTTGCAGAACTAATCAGATCACGCAACACTGCTTTTTCTTTAATGATACGAGCATGATGGAGAAGCATCCCAACCGCCGGAATATCTTCTTGCAAAGCAATAAGATTGACGACGCCACCAACAGCAATAAGCTGATCCTTTTTTTCAAGCTCATCTTGTAGCATAACCATATCAATACGCTTTAACTGTTGCGTCAGATCAAGCAATGTTTGGAAAATAACTTTATGAGCTGGCTGATAAAAATCTTGGGCAAACAACAATTCAGCAACTTCATGAATCTGTTGATCATTAAGCAATAAAGCACTTAGAACAGCACGTTCTGCTTGTTCGCTATAGGGCAATCGTTGCCCTAAAATATGCTCTGCTTGTTTGCTTTTTTGTGCTCCATCAAGAGTCATTACACCAGAAAATTCTTTGCGCATAGAGCGAACTTTATTCAGGTGCAGGCACTACTTTGAGCTGTTTTAATTTTGGTTTTAATGTAGAAGAAAGTGTAATAGTAACTATATTTTCGTAGGTACCTTTTGCTTTGATAGGCTTATCAAATTCTACTTGGCTCTTTCTGATTGAAACCTTATCGGGAATCAATGCCAAGGCGTCAACAATTTCCTGAGGGGAAACGGCAGCATACAATTTGCCGTCATCATGTATTTTTCTTTTTATAGTAATAGAGATTGATTTGATTCTCTCAGCGAGCATCGAAGTCGAAGAAGCAATGACTTCTTTTCTTTGTTCAACTTTTTTAATTTTAGCCGTATAGAAAGATTCATTTTCAGCGGTAACTTGCACTGCTAATTTTCGGGGAAAAAGGAAGTTTTGAGCAAACCCATCAGCAACTTTTAAAATTTCTCCAGCGAGGCCTATTTTTTCAACGTTTTTGGTTAAGAATACTTTCATGAAGATACCTTTGTGGTATGAGAGGTTATTTTTTTCTTTAGTATACAAAAAAAGTAGCCATCTGGAAACCAATATGTTTCCCGGCTCTGAAATGCTAGGAAGAACCTGCCCTAGTCAGATGGAACAAGGTGCCATCGGGCATAATGCACACCCCTTTTCTATGGCTTACATAGAGGATAGTTTTACGCTCGAAAATAGCTTTATTTACCGCATATAAAAACATAAGTTCAGGTACGTATGAGAAGAAAAACCAACTATCATTCACCAAACAAAAAAGTTGCTCAGTACGATCACCATACGACCAGTAGGCGAGTGGCTCAAAAAATAACTCTGAACATACGTACGGCACCAGAGCTCCGAGCTCAGGTAAATGAATTGGCGCGCGCGTCATTTTGCCTTGAGAAAACGGGGTTTTGCTTTTTAAAAATAAGTTTTTCAAACCTTTTAAATGGGAAGGCACTCGTTCAGTAAAGAACATGAGATGAGTTTTGTCATAATGATGAATTATGCGACGTCGGTGCAAAATAAAAAAAGAATTATAGAGATTATTATCTTCTTTTCGGTGCGAACCCATAATAATATAGGCATTATCATTCTGTATGATATCGTACCAACTCGTAATGCACCGTTGATATTCAGATAAAATAAATGGCAATGATGATTCCGGCAGCACTATATAATCAGCATGTTTCGCACACGTTTCTAAAAGTTCACATATCTGCTCATGACATTGCCAAGGGTCATCATGCTCCACGCGCGGTATAAGGCACACGCTTTTTTCTAAAAAACCAGGCTTTGCACGCGTTTGTCCATGAAACAGCCACCCGCTTGCAAAAGGGATAAAACATACGAAGGCACCCGTTAGAGACAAAAATGAATTGCGCGCGGTAAAAAAAGATGCCAAACACGCGGCAAAGAATATTATCAAAAATAAACACCCAAGATGAGTTGCATAGGAACTTATGAGCAACCATGCAGGACGCGCTGCAAGCGGCACAACAAAAGAATGTAATGTATCCCCTTCCATCTGACCGAATATCCAAAAAAATAATCGATCGTGCCACCACATATAACCCATTGTTATACCCGCGCAGCAGAAAATTTTGCATTCAGAATTTGTACGGTGCAGCCATCGCATACATGTTGCACTTACATAAAACCATACAGCAGAAAAAAATGCTCCGTAGAAAACGAGCGCGCTGTAGGCACATAATCGTAAAGGTCCGGCACCATGCCGAAAAATGATATCGCCCAAACCCAAAAAATAAATGTTATAAAATAAAATGCCCCAGAAAAATCCTGCCCGAAAGCCAAGACGCACGGAGTTTCCTATGAGGATGAAGAGTGGTACTAAGAAAACAAATACTAATTCTGCACATAGGTAAGGGAAAATATACGGTAATACGCCCGCAAGAGCTGATACGCTCAAACTGATTAGGAGAAAGTGCTTTCGATAGAAACTTTGAAAAGAACCCAGGAATGTCTTCCCGAGGAGCAAAGCGACGTGGGGATCCAGAACTTTAATAGATCCATAATAGGATTTGATTTTATTAGCTGGGTTGCCACGCCCTCTCTGAGGGCTCGCAATGACACTACTGTTTTTAACGTTCATTTTTCCTAGAAGAAACCATTTTACTCAAACATCAAGAACTGTTTTTTTTCCATGCGTTTATAGCAAAATATTCTGATACTTTATCATTCGATGTCGACTCTACAGACTTAATTAATTCACAAGAACTTTCAAAAATGGTCTTTTCATGGTCGTGCACACGGGCATTGAGTAGTACGCATTGTTCATCACGCAAGGTCATACGCATTGTTGCACGGTAATTTTTTTTGCTCATGGTGTCGAATGGCCCACTCAACGTAAGAACTTTGTTATTTTTTAAATAAGTACGTACGTTATCAAAATTATGGGTACATAATGAAATACCATACTTGAGCATACCCGCCGTTTGTTGGTATGACGACTCATAATTTTGTTTTTGTATGGCTGCATCAAAAAATAAGGTAGCAGCAAGCCATACAATTGAACATGCGAGGGTCAACGAGCTTAGCACGAGAAAAAAAGTCAGTAACATCGATCCTTCATTATGTAGCTTCATACTAAAATTCTATTTTCTAATGCGACGGATTTGCATACTGAATAATCATCATCTTTATCAGGCAACACCCTTTTTAATTGACAAGAAATATAGCGAATATTTTTTTTAGAAGCGACAGAATCTTCATACCACGTAAACTCAACATCCTTGATATTTCGAGCAAGTATCGCTTTCTTTTTTGAGATCCACGATTTTTTAAATAATGAATAGGTTCCTTTAATCCGTACTAATTTATCGTGTGCCAAACGTAATCCAATATCAATAGTATCGTGCGCATCATGCCATATGAGAAGCTTAGGCTCCATTTTTTTCCAAAGTTTTTTATCGCATGGAGCATTTTCAAGCGTGTAGCCACAATAATCCAGTGCTGTAAGCAATTCAGTAATTGCCCCTATTTTTTTATGTTCTCGGCACATATGAAGTGATGATGCAACGATAAAATGAACAACGCAGTAGGATAGACACGTCCCCAAAAAAAAGTAGACCAAAAATTCAATCATCAAAAAACCGTCGCTCTTACTTTTCATGACATGACTCCAGCAACGCATGAGTACGTACATTGTTTGTGATATCCTTTCCATGAAGCAGCAACCTCATAGAAAGAATGTTTCTTGGCATTGGTAAATTGAGCAGGCCCCTCGAGTGCTAATGATAATCGAGCGCACGTAATATTGTATGAATCTTCTTGTATAGTTGTTTTGGTTAATAATGAACGATCGCATGATGCTTTAACCAAAAATGTATGTACGGCATTGACCGCTTTCCATCGCTCGATCGCTTCATAACTTGCTCTAATGCTCATGCTCTGATAACAAGCAATAATAAAAGTAAAAACTGAGAGAATTAAAATGGTTACTAGTAATTCAATAATCATAAAACCAGATCTTTGTAATGAGCGCTTTAATTGACTTCGCATAGCCATACCACTAAAATCATCATCTGAAGGTACATGTTTTTCTTTGTACTAATAGTACATTACACAGTATGAGAATTTTATGAAAATCAAATCAATTATTTTTCTTTTTCTTTCTTTGATAAGTGCTTCATATAGTACGATATATGCATCAGCAGGACCTTCAAAACCCCCTGTTGCTGCACCTCCTGCTGGCATGCCCGAACTATCTGAACAAGATATGAAAATGTTTGAAGATTTTATCTCAAGCTTGGATCAGGAAACCATCGATGCACTTACTGCTATCGGCGAAGAAATTATTAAAGAAGCCGATGAACTTGGCATAGACCCATTTGACTACATTGAACTTCAAGCTCAGCTGCAAGAAGATTTTGAAAAAGAAGCTGCTGCAGCTCCGGAGAAACCCGCACCTACAAAACCAGCCGAACCAGAAAAAAAAGCCCCTGTTGTTGATCTTTCTCATGTTCAAATGTTAAAAGATCTTATTCGTTTAATTGGTGATATTCGCCAAAAGGCTGCAAATAATAAAGATTTTTCTAACGATCTCATCCCCTTTAAATATCGTTTAGATGATTTAGTTTATTATTTAAACTTGCTCACGAGTGAAAAGCTCATAAAATTTCTTTCAGATAAAGAATTTGAGCCATTATTAACGAATCTGAAAGAATTACATACAAGCTTAAGCTCTCTTGAACCTCAGCTGACCATTGAAGAATTCAGTCTCGAAGGGAAAAATCCTTACGAAGTTCTCAATGTTGCACGCACTGCTACACAAGATGAAATTGTAACATCGTATCAAAAACTCGTTGCAGACACCAATCCACAATTACTTGAAGTCAAGCTTATTCGGCAAGGAAAAACCAAAGACGAAATTGATAAAGCACTTAGCGAAGCAAAAAATAAATTTACGCTTATCAATGGCTCATATGCAGAAATACGTAATCAAGAAGAATCACGATATATTTTTGATCAAATTCTTTATGCTTTGTCAAAAGCAACTGATGAACGCATAATCCTTGAAGATATAAAAAAATTATTCAAAAAACATGACCCTGAAGCATTGAAAGCACAACAAGAGCGCGAAAAATTAGAAGCTGAAGCGCGTAAAGCACAAGAAGAAGCACTTAAAAAACGCGCGCTCCCAGGTCGCATGGTATTTTCTATGCCACCGCCTCAACCACCACTCGGTGGCTATGAACCCCCGCTTCCCGGCGGAGAGTTCGGTTTCCCAGCACCTTATGAAAGTTTTAATGCTAATGCACCACTCGCACCACCCGCATCTGCCGGCATCAAACCTCGTGGTGGCGAAGGTTCTGCTGGAGAAAAAAAAGCTAAAGAAGAGAAGAAGAAGAAAAAGAAAGACAAAAAAAAGAAAAAAGAAGAGGAAAAAAAGAAAGGGGAAGAAACAACCAAGGCAGGCGACAAAAAAGCACAAGCAGAACTATCATCAAAAGTTTCTGAACAAGTTGGTATCATTAAGCGAAAGCTCAAAGATTTCAGCAGTGAAATTACTGACAATAAAGATCTTTTTGGGTGGAAGTTCAAAGAGCTTATGACAACGCCAGTAGCAAAACCATATTCTGAAGAAGCATTAAAGAAAATTAGTGATACCAAAGCAGCAATCGTTAAGATAACAAACATTCTTACCGATATTCCAAATAAAATAATGAGAGATGCTTTCAAAAAAGAATTTAAAGATAACAAAGCTGATCTTGCTGCGTATAAAAAAGCAGTTGTACAAGAATTTAAAGATTTTGAAAAAAAGAAACGTGATCCTGAAAAGCCTCAAGAATTAACAGCGTATGAGCTCATCGAGCCAGTACTTAAATTTGATGCAACAAAACAATTGCAACCAAAAGTTGATGCTGGAATTCAACCGCTTGATCCTGTTGCTGTTTTTGCGCTCACTGGAGACTTTTTACCGGGTACTCAGGCTGGCCTCAATCTCAATGATTCTACTGATCTTGAAGCAGCAAAATTAAATCAAATTAATCCTTTGAAAGAAGAAGAAACGAAAGAAATTGATCCAATAACAGGGTTGCCTAAGAAAATTTCAGTACGCACTAATGCCATTAAACAGCTCAAAGATACGTATAAAGCACCTACAGAAAAAGCAGAAGATTAAATAATACCATACTCTTACAATATAAATCCCCTTTGTAGTATTTTGTACCAAAATAATTACAAAGGGGATCATATGAATTTCTTTTATTCTGTAGCAGTACTCACTATTTGTTGTAATGTATCTTTCCTTGCATGCATGCAGGAAGAACATGAACCGACACGTGAGCAAATGAAAGAAAATTCAGAACAATATGTACAACCACATCCTTTAAGACCACCTAATGTTTGTACCTTTCAACAAAATCATTTCCGCGCATTGTGTTACTTGGAAGAACAAAAAAAGAATGGCTCCAAGACTCACAAGTAAATCAATTTACTTCAATACTCGTTGGCACCGTTGGCACAAACCATCAGCATCATAGTGTTCATCCCAGTTCCAGCAGCGAGGGCATTTCTTCCCTTTTGCATGTTCAACGAGCACTGAAAGCCCTGGCATTTCAGATGACATCAATCCTTGATCATGTTGTTCTATCGTAACTTGAGAAACAATGAGAAATTCTTTCAAGAAAGCTTCAAGCGTTTGATTCTTTTTTCCAAGCAATTTCACAAAATCATTAAATAATTCTTTTTGTTCATCACTAAAATTACAATAAACGCGCAAATGAGCTTCTAACGAGTGTTTGATAAGTCCCTTCTCTCGCTGTAGTTCAATAGCTTTTAACAGCGCTGATCGAATCGAGAGCAAAAATTCCCATTGCTTTTTGCGCATGGCAAGTAGTTCAAGCTCATGTCCTTTTTGCTGAATTTTTTGTGCAAAAGGCTGATAATGTAATGGAATTGATGATGATTGTTCTTTTTTACTTTCTTCTAGAAGCAACAACCAACTTGATGGCACGTTATTAAAATTTTGTAAATGGATTGAGCTCTCTTTATCTTTTTGATAAAAATCTGAAACATGTTCCGCCGTAAATGACAAAATTGGCGCCATGGCCTTGGTAATTGAATCTAAAATTAACCAACACAATGTTTGCGCACCGCGACGTTCTTTACCATGGGCTTTTTCCGTATACAAGCGATCTTTAAGCACATCAAGATACAGAGCACTCAAGTTCACCGAACAATAATCATTGAGCATATGAAACACCGCCGTAAAATCATGGACAGCATATTTTTCTAAAATCGCGGCATTAACTTCATGCAATTCCTGCAATGCAAAAAGATCGAGCACTGAAAGCTCATGCACTGAAAGTGCATCATTTTCATAGGAAAAGTCATACAAGTTTGAAAGTAAGAATCTGCAGGTGTTGCGGATTTTACGGTATACTTGCGCAACATTCTGGAGTACAACTTTTGACACCACAATATCACCACCATAATCAATACTTGAAGCCCATAAGCGCAAACCGTCAACGCCAAGTTGTTCAATAATCTCTTCTGGCAGTACAACATTGCCTAACGATTTGGACATCTTTTGTCCACGCTCATCAACAATGAATCCGTGCGTCAAAAATGCTTTTGTGCAGGCTTTATTTTCTATAACCATACTGGTTAATAGTGAACTTTGAAACCAACCACGATGTTGATCAACCCCTTCACAATACATGTCGGCAGGAAATGCTAAATGGGGATTTTGTTCAAGCACCGCATAATGGCTTACACCCGAATCAAACCACACATCAAGAATATCTTTTTCTTTAACTATATCTGGCGAGCTACAGTTCGGACAATGATCAAGCTTATGACCAAGGTCATGGAGCGAAACGGTATCCCAATATTCAATGCCATGTTGCTCAACACCATCAGCAACCGCGCGTATCAAATCAACATTTGTATATACATAATCACAATGTTTGCACAATAACGCGGGAATTGGCACACCCCACACGCGCTGGCGAGAAAGGCACCATTCCAAACGCCCGCCAACCGTTGCTTTTAAATAGTTAATTGCTTTTGGTGGTAAGAACGTAATTTTTTCAATCGCATCGAGCGAGCGTTCTTTTAAATTGTCATGTTCTAAATCACAAAACCACTGGTTAGTCGCGCGGAAGATGAGCCCCTCGCCACATCGCCAACAATGAGGATACGAGTGCCGAATTGAGGTTTTATAAACGAGTGCATTTTTTTCGGTCAATTTTTTGAGCACCCAAATTTGCCCGTCCATTACCGGCATACCAACTAATTCAGCCGGTTCAATGCCAAGCGTGTATTTGCCATCAGGGCTAATTGGTGAAAATATTTCAAGGTTATTTTTAAGCGCAACATCATAATCGATGGGCCCACACCCTGGCGCACAATGCACTACGGCTGTACCATCGTCCGTTGAAACAGAATTATCAAGCAACACAGGCACCATCAAATCATCAATAAATGGATGATGCACGCGCGCATTAACAAAATCCGCGGAATTAATAGTCGCCACAACTTTTTTAGGGACATTCAAAAGCGTGCATACAGCTTCAGCGCGCGCGCAAGCAACACAATAATAGTGATCATTGATTTCTAATACGCTATATTCTGTTTCTGGTTTGACAAGCACCGCACGATTGAGCGGCAATGTCCATGGTGTTGTTGTCCACACTAGTAGGTTGACTGGTTTATTTTTAAGCGATGGCACTAATTGCGCAACAGCATCCGAGGCAAGCCGAAAAGCAACATAGATTGAAGGATCCTTACGTTCTTTATAATCAATTTCAGCAGATGCAAGTACTGTTTGATCATTAAAACACCAAGCCACGGTTTTTTTCTTTTTTTCGATATATCCCTTTTGCACAAGATCTGCAAAAGCTCGTAACACTGATGCTTCGTAGCCATAATTCATGGTCAAATACGGCCGATCCCAATCCATGAGAACGCCAAGCCCTTTAAATTGAGCCTTTTGTATATCAATCCATTTTTTTGCGTACTCACGACATGCTTTTTTTAAATCTTGCGCTTTCAACTCAGAAAATTCTTTAGTAACTTTTAATTCGATCGGCAATCCATGGCAATCCCATCCAGGCGTAATTGGTGCGTGCATACCTTTCATGCGCTGCGATTTGCCAATAATATCTTTGATAATTTTATTATAGGCGGTCCCTAAATGAATATTGCCATTGGCATAGGGGGGACCATCATGGAGAATAAATTTTTGTGCTCCCTCGTTCTGCATAAATGATTTAAAAAAAAGATTTTCTCGTTCCCAACGCTCAAGCAATGCTTTATCATCATGCTTGGCATCAGGACGAATAGGAAAATCAGTGCGAGGCAAATTTAAGGTATCTTTAAAATTTACGGCACCCGTTTCTTGCTCAGTGTTTTTTTCAGCCATTTTTTTTCCTTAGCGTATAATTCGCAATAAGTTCAAGTAAGAAGAACTATAAGAATATCAGAAATTGTATAAAAAAATGAAAAAGAGAATATTATTGTGCTTAGCGCACAATAATAAAGGAAGAGAAAATAGGGATAGATTTTTGATGCATCATTTGCAGTTGAAAACATGATTTTAGGTCAAAAGACATGCGCCAATCCTTACATTAAAAATACACACTAAGTTCAATTTTGCCCGATATTTTAATGCTTTGCAAGCTTTTTACAAATAGCCATTATCTCTACATAATCAGATTTTATTATTTTTCTTGAGCATTGCTTCGTGAATTTTTCATGAGATTTTTGACATCCTCATTCATTTTGATCAATCCTTCACATTCATCACGCAATTTATACCATTTTGTTTTAGCACGATTATAAGATAATGGTTCAGTCCGCCCTCCAAAAATATTATTTGAATATCCTCCAAAATATTCTTCCCCATCTTTTTCTTTACGCGAGACGACAATCCTTTTGCCTAACATAGTTATTCTATTATACGTTACAACACCATCACCCCGATCAGGATTTTTTCCTATCGTTCCGCATTGGTTGCTGTCCATTGCAGATAGTTCAGCTGACATCAACATCGCAATGACAATCCCCTTTAAAAACTTCATTTATACTCCTTTTAATTTGATAACCACCCTACTTCTTTAATGTACGATCTAGCAAGTCAATGTGATGTAATATTTCATAAAGAGAATCGAACGTATGCCATAGTTCTTTTGTTCTCATGTTGTTACGATAAATATTTCTTGTACCATCGCTAGCTTCTATATAACCCACAAAACGCTCGTTGGCACCTTCCTGAACTTTTTGTATATAAGTTTTTTTTGAATCGATTTTGCCACAATACGCTACACAAGTGCCGCTTGGTGACATCAATCGTTCAATAGTTGCTTCATTCGACATTCCCCTTAATGAAAAAGAACCAAGTAAAAGAACTACTCGAAAAAACAATTTCATGAAAACCCTTTTGCTGTTATTTTTTTTAATGTTGCAGATTTTTTTCATATTTTGCATGCAATTCATGCCAAAGCTTTGCTTTTTCTTCCTCGCTTAAAGAATTACTCTTGTCTTGAGTTTCTTTGATTGGACGTTTATAACCCTCAAAGGTTTCTTTACCTTTTTTTCCTTTTTTTTCTGCGAAAGTTATTTCATCGCTCGTCCGCTGGATATAGGCAATTGATCCATCTTCAGATTTTTTTCGCCTCAGCGTACCTTCTTTTTTTTCCATACCTTGTAATGCACAGAAAAAGCCTAGCAAAAGAAGTACGTTAAAAAACAACTTCATAAAAACCTTTTGATGTAAAAATATACTTGGTATACTTGTTTTCTCTTAAAAATGGTACACCCTATAAAAAATTTTTCAATAAAAACCTTTATGAATACAAAGAAAATTGGCATTTGGGGCTTTGGCATTGTGGGCAAAACTGCATTGCACTATTTTGCACAACGCGGCTATACAACCTCGATCATGGATGCAAAACCCGTATCCTCTGAAAATGCACACCTCCTTGAAAAATATCACAGCACCTTTGTCCTACAAAAAGATTATGAATCGTTTTTGCATAATCATGATTATATTTTGGCAAGTCCTGGCATTGATCTTCACCCTTTTGCCATCTATAGACATAAATTTATCACTGAACTCGATCTGTTTTTTCAAGAATTTAAAAAACCAATCATCGCGATCACAGGCACTGTAGGCAAAACGAGTGTCACGCATCTTCTTTCATCAATTTTAGCGCCACACAAAAAAATGCTCACGGGCGGCAATATCGGCACTGGCATGCTTTCATTGCTTGATCAAAAAGATGCCGCTGATGGCGCGTTACTAGAAGTTTCCAGTTTCCAGTTAGAATATTGCAACGCCTTTGCACCGGATTTAGCAATTTGGACAAATTTTTATCCCAATCATCTTGATAGGCACGAAACAATTGAGAGCTATTTTAATGCAAAATATATGATTCTTGCCCGCCAACAGCCGCATCAACACGCGCTCGTTCCTATTGCCCTCGCTCCACAGCTCAAACGCGCGTTTGCAAACCCTCGCAACAATATTCATTTTTTTAGTGAACAAAAACCGCGTGAACTGTATCACCAAGAATTTCCGAACGCTCACTATTTCTGGATTGAAGATAATCATGTTATACAGGCAACCCCCTCAACACAACATGCACTCGTTAACATAACAGAACTACCCTCGCTTACTTTTGCACAAAATTGGCTTACAATTTCTGCCAGCCTTTCATTGCTTGGTATCCCACAAACTGCTTTAAAAACTGCTGCAACTATTACATTGCCCTCGCATCGGGTTGAAAAAATTGCCTCAATTAAAGGGGTCGATTTCTTTAATGATTCCAAAGGGACGGTCATTGAAGCCACCCTGGCAGCCGTCAAAAAACTGCAAGGAAAACCTATCCTTCTTTTTATGGGTGGTATAAGCAAGGGTGTTGACCGTTCGCACGCGTTCAAAGAGCTAAAAAACCTCGTTAAAACCGTATATTGTTTCGGCGCCGAAGCCAATTCCCTCGGGCAAGGTGCCGCTGCCGCTCACATTCCCTGCCACGCGTTTTCTTCCCTAGACGAGGCATTCCACACGGCTGTGGCGCACGCGCAACCCGGCGAGCAGATCCTTTTTTCCCCGAGCGGAGCTAGTTTTGACCTGTTTTCCCACTATGAAGAACGAGGAAACTACTTTAAAAAACTCGTTGAAAAGCTCCAAGAAACCTCGCTTTTATAGGGAATTGTCATAATTAAGGATTATGCGACATTTGAACCTGGATTTGCCCTGTTTTAAAAGACTTATTTTACAGATTGAATTTGATTTTTCTATAATTTCTGCTATTTTTTATAATACGTGGTATTTATAGAGCCACGCTATTATTTGGAGGTTATATGAAAAAATTAGTTTTATTCTCAAGCGTACTGCTTTTTGGCTTAGCGCCTGTTGCACATGCAGAATTTTCTTTTAGATCTATAAAAGAAAAAGTTTCATCAACAGCACATTCTTTAGTTAAAAATGCATGGTCAATTGCAGGAAGCGCGTGTTTGCTAGCAAGTATTGGTAGTGGCGCTGCAATTGCTTATCAAAACACGATTTCTTCTCATCCAGCTCTTGAAACCGGAAAAGCGTTAGTCATTCCAGTTGCACTTGGTATCGGGAGTCTTCTTTGTTTTAACTTCGCAAAAAGAGTTGCTGAGCAGAATACTTTAAAACAAATTAAGGTTGATTTAGAACTTCTTCAGACAAATATCAACGATAACAAAGAAGATACGAAACAATATCCTTTTGCTGAAGAAATTAGACATTATGATAGTATGTTGAAATTATTATCTACTAAAATAGAACACCTAAAATTTAAGATAGAACTTAAGAATGATTGTGATATATCTTCAATTAAAGAGGATTTGGTAATAATTAAAGAGACTTTATTAGCTCTTCAAGCCGAATCTAAAGAATATCTTTCAAAACTTTCAAGCGCAATTAGCGGCGAAAAAGGTGAGCAATAATATATAACTTCTTATGTTAATACCTTAGTTTACTGATTGCCTCAATTCAATTGACACGGTACATGCATCATAGTAATTTGAACGTACAACCAATACACCACATTACAAAGTTTGATGCATGTATAGTCACCAGAAACGATTAAACACTGATTTAAAAATTTTCTTGGCCGTGATTGGTGCGCTCACCATCATTGGCCTATTATTTATTTACTCATCAAGTTCCGTATTTGCACTCGAAAAATTTGGCTCGGCCACCTTTTTTGTAAAAAAACAGATTATTGGTATTTTGCTTGGTGTATGTGCTCTTATTATTGGCCGTTTAGTACCGCTCGAATTTTTGAAAATTACCAGCCCCTATTTTTTTTGTGCCTCGCTTGCACTAACTGCCCTCACGTTAATTCCTACCTTGGCAGAACACATTCATGGTTCAAGCCGTTGGCTCACACTCTTTGGCCTGACCTTTCAACCGAGCGAGCTTTTAAAAATTTCATTAATTTTATATCTTTCTTATTGGCTTACCAAAGAAACTTCGCTGAAATTCAAAAATAAATTTTTGCCTTTTGTCGGTATCATGTGCCTTGTCGCATGGGTACTATTAAAACAACCCGATTTTGGCATGACCGTTACGGTTGTCATTACAGCATGCATCATGTATTTTCTAGTACAATTTAGCGTCAAATATCTTTTCATAACGTTACTTACTTTGTTACCTACCTTGGCAATGCTGATTTATTTACGGCCCTATCGTTGGAAACGAGTCATAACCTTCTTAAATCCATGGAATGATCCGCAGGGCGCCGGGTTTCAAATTATTCAATCACTTATTGCAATCGGATCAGGAAGTTGGCTTGGCATCGGCGTTTCTCATTCCAAACAAAAATTCTTCTATCTGCCCATGCAACATACTGATTTTATCTTCTCAATTATTGCCGAAGAAACCGGCTTTGTCGGTTCACTACTCTTAATCACCCTTTATTTACTTTTTTTATATTGCGGCATGCGTATTGCATGGCAATTAAAAAATCCTTTTGGCATCTTAGTGTGCACAGGATTCATCACCCTCATCTCATTACAAACCATCATAAATTTAGCGGTAACTACTGGACTTGCGCCCACCAAAGGAATTGGCCTTCCCTTTGTCAGCTATGGAAAATCATCATTGATTTGTTGCATGTTTATGGTCGGATTGATCATGAATATTGTTCATGATGATTATTAATATAATGTCATTCTGAGCATCATATAGTGGATTCATTCAGGAACGATATTTTGACTATTAATTTTACGTTACAGCACATCCAGACAGTGTTTCGAGAGCTGAATATTAACTTGGATACTTATTAAAAAAGCCTTTAGCAAATTATCGTGCTAAAGGCTTTAAGAAATTGAAAATTAGTTGGATTGATTCTTTTGTATTACTTTTGAGGCAAACTGATCAAGTTTTTTAATTCTCTCATCAGTGCTAGGGTGATCTGCAAAAAGAGATCCCCAAAAGTCTGTTTCATCACTTTTTATGATAAGATTCCTTTTTTTAAGGGCATCTATTGCAGCTTGTAAATTTTTGGTCATACATAATGCATCTTTATCTGCTTGATATTCTGTTTCACGAGCTATTTTAGCTTCTAAAGCTAAAGAGCAAAATTTTATTATCGCTGTACTTAAAATAGATATAGATATTTTGGTCATCAAACCAGACGCTACTTTATAATTGTGCTTATCCAGATGATGCATTGTCAGAAGAGGAGCTAAAGTGATTGCTATATTTCTTAATAAGTAAGAAAGCGACGCTACAATATAATGTTTCCTCTTAATATGACTAATTTCATGACATAATACAAATTCACGCTCAGTTTCATTAAGCATTTTCCAAGCTTTGCGGTTAACAATAACGGAGTTTTGTACACCTTTCTCATTTATTTCAAATATGTACTGAGCTACTATATTTAAAAGATTCTTTTCTATAATAAAAGGGGTATTCATTAAACCAAACTTTTTGAATAAATCATAAGCTTGAACTTGAGCATCTTGTTCACTAAAAGGACACTCTATTGCATTGAGATAGTTTGCAAAACCAAAGAGAATCACAATTAAAACTAATAATTTATTGTACCGTGTGGATATAATTTTCATGTCAGAGGTTCTCTAGGAATTAGATAGTTATAAAAAAAAGAATTTATATTTCTTACTTTAAGGATGAGGCACTATGGCAATTACAGTTATGGTAGTCTGCCCAGGTCCATAATGCCAAAAAATTCTATAAGCTCCTGATGTTTTCTGTTGGGCATAGGCTTCAAAAATCTTTTCTCCATTTGGGCCTTTTATTCCTTTATATTCATGAGTATTTAATGATGGATGGCGTAAATTTTCTTGCATAAGGGTTAATGCTTTAACGACATCTTTTAATATTCTAGATTTTGATTTATCTTTTTTTAAAATTTCAAGGTCTTTAAGAGCATCGTCATTTAACTTAAGCTTTGTCATTATTCGAACTTATGTTTTATAGAATTCCAATCTATCGTTGCCTCTTTTTTAAAGCTATTTTTAAGGCGCTCTACTAGGTCTTTGTTTGCAGGATCATATAACCAAAGTTCTTGTTCCGGAATTTCTCCAACAGAATCTAAAATAAGTTGTTGTAATGTTTTACCGCTCAAAGCAGCCCGGGCTTTAAGCATCTTATGCTGTTCCTTTGTGACATCAATAGAAATACGAGACATATTTTCCTTTGCCATATTTCACTCCTTAGGTATTTTTATCAATTTTAGCTTATTATAGCATACCACAAATGTGGGAATGTGGTCAAGTAAAAATTTAAAAGCTTTTCCGGGACAAAAAAAATATTTATTAGCTCTTAAAGCGGAGTGGGTCAATCGGTATTTATTAAGATTTCATCATTTTCAATGCGTACGTTAACGTTCTTGCATGCTTATCAATATCATGCCAAGGATCACCATGTTTTTCTAAACGTTTAAAAATTGTTTTCATGGTATACATATCAGACGAGCGCAGATCAGAAAGTTCATCCCAGGCGAGCGGTGTTGCTATGGGCGCGTGGTTTCTTGCACGCACAGCGTATGGAGCAACGCCCGTTGCACTAAACGAGTTGCGTAAATAATCTATAAAAATTTTTTTGCCGCGCTTTTTTTTGCTCACATCAACGGTCAAATGCTCAGGATCTTGTTGCACTAATTGTTGTGCGAGCGAACGAGCAAAGGGACGCACAACATCATAACTCATAGTACCCTTTAAAGGCACCACAACATGCAGTCCGCGTGAACCCGTCGTCATAACGAACGGCACTAAATCCAAATCTTCTAATAGTTTTTTGAAACTCAATGCGGTTTTTTTAATCAATGAAAAATCGAAATTTTTTCCTGAAGGATCCAGATCAAAAATTAAACGATCGGGATTATCAAGCGCGCGCAATGTGCTCAACCAAATATGCGGCGTGATGCATCCCAGATTTGCTAAATAGACGAATGTCGCAACCTTATCAATAACAACATAATTTACTGTTTTATGCTCTTCAGTTTTAATGGGTATACGTTTCACCCAAGAAGGAAAATAATCTTCCGCGTTTTTTTGATAAAAGCCTTCATGATTAATACCCATAGGATAACGATGCATCGTAATAGGCCGGTTTTTTACGTATAACAACATAAGCGGCGCAATGGAATAGTAATAATTGATGAGATCAGCTTTGGTAATGCCATCATCAGGAAAGAGCACTTTATCTTGATTACTAATTGAAATGGTATACGATCCAACTTTTATTTTTTGGGATAACGTTTTTTCCATTACTCTTTTTCATCCTGTTCAATCTGCTTCATAGTGCGATTAGTAAGCGCTGAACGTTCTTTATTTTTTATTGCGACCTTCTTTTTACCATCTTTGATTTTAAAAAATAACCAATTGCGTTCATCATTGTGTAATTTGGTACGAATCAGTGCAAATGAACCTTGCAGCTTTTTACCATGAAGTTCAATTTCAATTTTGCCATCTTTGAGCGCCTGTTTCATTGAAACATCGTACGGGGTTTTAAGATTTTCATACGTACCAATATCCCATACCATCACCGTCCCGCCACCATATTGTCCTTTGGGAATAATGCCTTCAAACTTTGCATACTCCATTGGATGATCTTCTGTCATAACCGCTAAATGTTTTACATTAGGATCGGTTGATGGTCCTTTAGGAATTGCCCAGGAAACAAGCACGCCGTCAATTTCTAATCGAAAATCATAATGCAAATGCGAAGCAGCGTGTTTTTGTACCACAAAAATGGGTTTTTTTGTTTTTTTCTTACGACCGCCAGATGGCTCAGGCGTGACACTAAAATCACGCTTTTTTTTATAGGTAGATAATTTACTTTTTTTCGGCGCCATACTGATAACCCCAATAAGACTCGCAATAAGAATGATACTTATTACAACACAAGATTTTTTATCCATTACTTCACCCAGAAGTAACTATAAAAAGTCGGCCCATAAAAAATCAACACTATAAAAAAAGGCATGGTATTTTCACCATGCCTTATAATTTTATGCCAGGTATATTTGTGATAGTACAGGATTATTCTCCAACGTACCACTCGATGCGTTCTTTTATCCTATCATGCATAACACTGTTTACATATACTCCTGGATAAAAATCATTAAAAATTTCAGAACATACCATTTTAAATAGGGTTTTTTCCCCTCTAAATTTGTGACTTTCATCGAGCATTTCCTTCAGTTTTGGATTTTCAAAAATTTCAGGAACTTCGTTTGAATAACGGGGACCAATAGAAAAAGTCCTATTGCCGGAAATATTTTCTACTAAATAGAAAAGAGATCGCGCGATCAACTCGCCATCAAATATATATTTATAGGCGCCTACATTCACTCTAATACGGCTCGGTAGCGTCATTTTCTTGTAATCATCTGTTATATTTTGAGTATTTTTCCAAAACGCTGCGTTATCTTTTCTTTTTGCGTGTAAGATATTGCAAGTTCGTTCTAATAGAGATGATGTTGACTCTCCATCTTTCTGTTGTTCATAAACTATTTCATTGTGATGTAAAAAGGCATATTGACCGATGATCTTCATTCTTTCTTTTAATTTCTGTTGAGTTTCTTTAGTGTGAAGGGCATAGCGTACAAATAGTTTTCGGTGTTTAAATTTTTTATGCAAAGTTTTTACTATATCTTTAATCACTATAGGATCATTCAGTACACAATTAAACTCCCGATCAACCGATTCAAGTACATGCCAATTTTTACTAGCTTCTTGAATGGTTTCTGATGAACAAATAAGATCAAAAAATACCGCTGTCTTAACTTCTCTCGGAACCTTGGTAAAATGATTCTCTTTGAGTTGATCCATTGCCTGAACTTTAAAAGAAAATGCGAACAACACTAATAATAATTTTGTTTTTGTTGTTAACGACTTAGAATACATCTTATACCTTTTGTATAAAAAAGTTATTTTTTTAAATATTTATTTTTCTTAATATTATTGCAAAAATTTTTTATACGTCAATAAAAACTGTTGCCAATCCATTTAGTGTTTCTTGTTAACAATTGAAAATAATAATCAATTAATTTAAGTACTTTAAAAAACAAAAAATTTCACATTGTGTTTGACAAAAAATGTAGAAAAGTTATTTTATTGACTAGATTTTTAACTAATTCTTAAAGGAACATCATGCAAAAATATTTTTTCCTTCTAGCTAGTTTGTTTTTTAGCATCGAACTATTAAGCATGGAAAAAGAGAAAGAAAAAGAAAGAGACATTCCCTCTCAGCTTGAAGTTGCGAGTAGAACTTTTAAAATTGTACAGGACATCGAAAGACTCCTTAACGATAATCAAGGCGAGAATCATCAACAAGCTGTCCTTGAATATATATCTCGACAAAAAGTGTCACTTGATACCATATATGAAATAGCATGTACATTAGAAAATACTGGCTTAGAGAAAACACGAAACATTGGTAGCTTACTGAAAGAAACATTAGCTCATCTAAATAACAACAATAATGTCGCCCATAATAAGCAAACTAAAGATAAAGAAAAAGAAGAAGAGGATAAGGGTCAAGAAAAAAATACCACGAGCTACGGATTGTATAAGCTGTTTAATAGTATAGCAAAACATCTTGAGCAACATCACATCAATGCCCATCCTGCAATGAAAAATTTTATATACGATGATATTTCTAATAATATCTCTCGTTATCTTGCCTTACCGGACGTATATAAAAATTACGAAGTCGAGGGCATCGCCTGCCATTACATGAATAAATATGCAACTGAGGCTATGCATTTACACGATGGAACTTATGATAAAAAATATGACAAAAAATTAGTAAAATTTTTTGTCAAAGCATGTGCTCGTTTTGTCGCAAATAAAGCATTGTCAAAGGCTGAATTAGATCGAGTTTCGACGGAATATCCATATTACAAGCTACACGATATTTTTAATAAGGAAAAGACTGATTTTGTTGGCCCATATTTAGCTGCTAAATGTGCACAAGCATACGAATGGTTAGAATCACTCAATTTATCCCCCGAATTTTCAGAAAAAGTTGCGAAAATTATATTTAGAAAAAATCTTACTGAAAAGCCGCAAAATATATCGGAAACTATTTGGAGGTATGAGGACCGAGGATTCATCACTGCGATGGCTGCTTTATCAAATAATAATAAAATAGTGCTTGGGTATTCTGATGGCGCTATTCGTCATATAAGTAAAACGGTAACAGCATTAATGCCACATGGATGTATATATAATGATAATATCACGCCCGCAGGAAAAATAACTATACTTCGTGCTCTAGGCAATACAATTGCCGCAGGATCAACGCAAGCTCCATATCTTAGAATTTTCGATATCGGTTCTGCAAAGCCTAAACCAATTCCTTTATCTGGCCATAATAGCCATGTTAATGCTGTTTCTTTTCTTGATGATAATACGCTCTTATCAGCAAGCGGAGACTCTAGTTTCTTTTCAGCTAAAGATAATTCAGTTTACCTATGGGATCTTACTACACACACGTCAAAGCAAAAAATTAGTCTACCAGAACCGATAACTGATGTTGAATGCTCCCCCGATCATCACGCATTTCGTCTTTGTACTGGTAAAAAGGTACAGCACTATGATACACGAACACATGTTATGATAGATGAAACTATTTACGATGCTCCAACGAACACAGTTTCTCATACCCCTTCTAATTATGCGCATCTTGTTACAACCAATGAAGCAATAGTCTTTATTGATGATAAAAATAAAAAGCCTATTTATGAGTATAATTTATATTCTTTTCTAAAATATCGTACTCCTCTAGAAAGCCGTATTTCTCCAGAAGGACAACAATTTTTTACAAGATTTAAAAATGGCAATGCACAAATTTATTATTTAAATGATCAAGAAATCGCACTTGAAAGAAGAGATTTATTTGATTTAAGTTATTTGAATTCATTGCGCGTCGCAGCATGTTGTTATTCTCAAGATGGAAAAAAATTGCATGTTGCGGGTGATTATTCTGTTCTCTCCGATAGCGGTACTCTATTTAGCCATACGCTAATGCATGAGAAAAAACAGTATCCAAAAGCACTGGCACAAGATGCGTTAGCAATGTGTTATCTGAATATGATCAAAGAGCAACGTTCAGAAGATCAATTCACTCTCGACAATCCTATGGCGCCAAAAGTATATTCACCAGCTGTTAAACAAATTTTGCAATAAGATTGTAACAATAAAAAGAGGGGACATCCTATGTATGTTGAATGTCCCCTCTTTTTTTGAATCAAATTATTAGTATTTATTTCCAGTTTAGCGCTAGATCCACCAATAAACGAACGCCTACCCCGGTAGCACCTTTTGAATAATAAGAAATGTCAGGAACATCAAACGCGGTTCCAGCAATATCTAAATGCACCCATGGAGTTTTATCGACAAAATTTTGCAAAAAGAATCCTGCCGTAATGGCACCCGCTTTATATTTTGAACTGCCAATATTGCAAATATCAGCAACATCAGAAATAATCGCCGCCTTATAATCATTAGTGAATGGCAATGCCCACACGCGATCGCCAGAACTATCCGCAGCGCTTTTTACAGCATCTGAAAAATCTTCATGTTGCGACATCAAGCCACTATAAAATGGCCCGAGCGCATAGGCACACGCGCCAGTTAAAGTCGCAAGATCGATCATAGCATCAGGTTTATAATGTTTCACCGCATAAGAAAGTGCATCAGCCAAAATCAAACGCCCTTCAGCATCGGTGTTGCGCACTTCTGCAGTTTTTCCATTATAAAAACGAATAATGTCACCCGGTTTTGTTGCTTTGCCGCTCGGTAAGTTTTCAGATAACGGCGTTAATGCAATGATATTCACCTCAGGTTTAAGTTGCGCTAATGCTTCCATCGCTGCAATTACCGCCGCTGCACCGGACATATCTTCTTTCATGGTTTCCATGGAAGCAGCCGGTTTTAAACTTAAGCCACCTGAATCGAAGGTGATACCTTTTCCAACAAATGCAATTGTTGGCGCATCTTTTTTCGATGCTTTATATTCCATGATCACTAATTTACAATCTTGTTCTGAACCGGCTGACACCGCTGCCAAACCGCCCATGCCCATTTTTATAATTTCCGGTTCATTAAAAATGGTAATTTTTAATCCATGCTCTTTAGCGATCGCATTCGCTTTATCAGCGAGCGCCATTGGCGGCAGCGCAACAGGCGGCAAATCTACCCAATGACGCGCGCGATTCACCGCACGCGCAACAATCATGCCGGTTTTAAATCCTTTTTCAAGCGCACGCGCATCATGAGCTTCACCAACTAAGTCGAGCGTTAAGTTTTGATTCACGCGCCGATGTTCATCGGTAATATATTCATCAAAACGATATGCTGCCATATTTGCAATGATTGCTGTCTCACGCGCAAGATATTCATCAGAAACCTTAAACAATTTTGCTTCAGGCAGCGCAACCACTGCTTTATCAATATGTTTACTTTGCATCAACTTTATCGCGCGCCCTAATGAGCGGCGGTACATTTCAATATCATAATGATGATCAGTTGGTGAACCTAATCCCGCAATAATGAGCGTGTGAATTGTGTTTTTTTGTCCGCATGGAATAGCGATGATATCTTTTGCAGCGCCAGAAAAATCTACTTCCTTTAAGTAGGCTGTTAACGCAGGAAAATACTGCTGTGCTATTTTTTCTAATGCTTGGGGAGAAAAATCTTTTTGCACAAAAAGAATTGTTGCTGGCATCTTTGTTGTTAGCAAAGATGAACCAGAAGGTTGTATGGTTACCATGAATATCCTTTTCTCATTTACAGGAAATTATTCGACCGAATGTCTTCCCGAGGAGCGTAGCGACGTGGGGATCCAGAATTTTAATATATCCTTTAAGGAACTAATTTTATAAGCTGGGTTGCCACGCCAACTATGTTGGCTCGCAATGACATTCATGTATTCAATGTTATTTCTGCTTAACTAATTACACACAGATTATATGTAATACTATGAGTATAGCGCAAACCACATGCAAAAAAAACTGAGAATTTGTGGGGAACATGAATAAAATTCACGTTCCCCACTCTGTTCTAACGCTTTGAAGTAGCTTTCATCGGTGCGGGAGTTGCCTTTTGCTCAGGCAACGTACATTGAATAATGCCCAACCCTTTTGGATTTCCTTGTTCATCACGATCAACATAAAGTTGTAAGAATTTGCCAAGAAGTTCAGCAAGCGCAGATGGCTGTAGTGCCATGCCGATAGGATACGCCCCAAATGTAGATTTTGGTTCGTAGAGAATACCGTTATTTAGATCGACCGACCAATCTTTAAGAGCAGGATCATAGAACGAAAGCTGCGATGCTTCAAGGGCATTTGTGCCAAATTTGTATATAAAGCGTTTAATAACCGGCGCTCCTTTATCTTGTTTGCTTGGTGCATGTGGTAAATAAAGCTGTCCGGCATCATCTAATTTAATTGACCCAAGACCTAGACTGATTTGATCTTTGATACTTGCAGCAATGCCAGTACATTGTTTAAGATCTCCCACTTGGACTGATTTATTGGCATTTAAATTTGTTGCCAAGGCATTAAGATGAGTTCCTGGGAAATCCTTTGTCAATCCAGCATTCGTAACAAAATTAGTAACGTTCAATTTCCATGTGTTACGTTTTCTATAATTAAGATTTGTTATATCAATGATGCCTGTAGCTAATGGTAGCGTATCCCACACTAATGATTCCTGTACAAAATCTAGAATCTTTTTCGTATCATCAGTTACGCTCACCCAATGTGCTGTTAATGGGGAATCTTTAGATTGTGAGCTTTCAAATTTAATATTAACAGTTTTTGTTGAACCTTTTTCATCTTTGTAGCTTGCTTTATAAATATCTTTTCCTGGTGCAGTCAATTTACAACGCTGATTTTGATAGAAAATTTCTTTCATAGTTTGTTTGTTACCTGCAACAGAATAAATCAAGCCAACAACTTTTGGCGTTTTGATACATGATGTATCGTTAGGGGCACATGCTCCACGAGGATAATTATATAAATCATCAGCTTGGTAGGTTCCAGAAAGTGATGATGCTGATTGACGAGTTTGCACATAGTTTAATAATGAGAACTTCAATGCCGGCTCAGGAGTAAATTTACCTACCAGCGTATTTTTCATGAGATATTTTGGATTATCTGGCCCTTCTGCTGCATCTTTATTAAAGCTTGGGTTCGGACTTTGTATCTGCTCCCATACCACATAGAATGGTGCAGGTAAAAGATTGCCATATTTATCAAGGAATGCATACGCAAGACGCAATTCCTGCAGCGAAGGCGTTTCACCTTCTAACAATGAAGGCGCACTTAATGGATCTCCAAAAGTATCGCTCAGTAAAGTAAAATACGATCCTTGTGCATCGCCATATTCGGAGAAAGTCACACTTCCCGATGCCTGTAATTTTCTGGTAACCGTCTGGCCATTCTCATTAACGGTGGAATAGGTTCCAAAATCACCGAAACTTACCATTTGATTATAAATAAGATATTTAGTTGCACCTTGTTTTTTAAAGGCAACTTTTTTAAGGCCATAACTATCAGTACCAACTAGTAGTACTTCACCTTTATCATCGGTAAATACGGGAGATTCACTGTAGCGTGGTGTACCATCTACGTTGTAGCCATAGCCTGATACTAAATCTATAAAGTAATTAGATTGTTGTGTCGTAATTTGCACGAGATAACTATCAATTTGTGTGTTATAGAAGAATTTGAAACTTGCCGGGCCATCTTTTGGAATATCGAACTGCGTATCAATCATTACATTCTGTGTTATATCTTTTTGTGTTGTCTTATCTTTGAAGGTAACGGTTAAGGGCAATGCAGGATGATCAACACCAATACCTAATGTTTGTTTACCTGATGCATCAACTAAAATTCCTGCATACGCACGCATCGCTAACAATTGCCAGCCGGTTACCAACTGTAGTGGTTTACCATTGCGATCATAGACCATGCCTTTTGCGTTAGCCCCTACGTGATCTTGATCATTAATATCATAATCAATGAAGGTTCTTTGTGCATCATATGTCGCTGCTTCTTCTGATCCTAATTCAATTGGTGCAGCAGGTGTAACGAGGAAATATTTACCACCTTGGACAGGTTGTTTTAAGTAACGAGGTAATAATGCCGGACTTTGAGCAACGTATGCAGCTGATTCTGCAAAAAGATCTGTTGCGAGACTTCCTTTTTCGGAATATTCAGCGAGTGAACCTTTTTTAGCATCCGCAATGGCTTTTAATTCTCTTTTAATTGCTTCATAGGCAGCGTCAAGAAGTGGTTGAATTTTAGGTTGTAATACAATTGTTGTAGAACGCCCTTCTGAGCTCATGCGAGTTGAAATAATAGCATAAATAGCGTTAACAAAATTATTCAGATCATCATAACTCGCTTTGTCTATTTTTATAGCTTGATATGAGGTTGCATACGAACCGCCTCGATCAAGGGCTGCTCCGGAAACAAGACTCACAATTTGCAAAGTGTTCTTACTGATCGGATTGGCAAAGGTATCGAATGTTTCTCCCGTTTTTGCGTCTATTTCTTTTTCATAAGTAACGTAATAATCTTTAATCTGATTAACAACACTCGGTACTTCATTTCCTTTACCATCAAGAGGATCACCAAGGCCGGTAACATCCGCATAAATATATTGTCCTGCAAGATACGAGTCTTTCGACAGATATAATTGACGTCCTGCAAATATGAGATCATCACTATATAATTTATTTTTTAAAGCATTATTGAACGCAGTTTGCGATTGCCCAATATCAGCAACAACTTGGTAAACCGCATTTTTTACACTTGGTAATGCAGCAATTTGTGCATCAAGCGAAGCAATTTTTTTACTATCACCTTTTGCTGATTTTTTTGCAGCATCTAAAATTTTCTGCTCATTTGCTATCTGCGCGTCAACGCCAGTATTCGTTAAGCCAAGTTTTTGCGTAAGCACAACAGGATTATTAATTGGCTTAATGGCATTACCATTTGCTTGCGCATCATAGACATTGCCATTTGATAAGCTAATAGCATATTGTTGGCCACTAAATTCTTCAAAGCGATCTGTGCCATCAGCATTTTTTGAAAGCACTAAGAATTCATCAGGATACCTGCTTGACGTATATACATAATAGCCTAATTGAATTGCCGAAGGTTTATAGGCACGTAAACGAATTGGCTCAACACCGGCAGTAACAAAATCAAATGGCCCCATTTTTTTAGATAGCGCACCGGGATCATTTACATCAAGCACAGCAGTCCAACTCTCGTGATTTTTTCTAATAGTCCCATCTAAACTTGCTTGTTTTAACTGTGCAAGAGCATCCTTGATTGGCGAAATTCCTTGTAATGAGAAAAGCGATGTGTCATCAAGTGCCCAATATGCACCAATAGGTAAACATGTACTACAACTTTTATTAGCTTTATTAATATAGCCTGCTGGTTTAGGACTTGGATTATATTCACCTTGCACAAATAAAGTATAAAGTGGTGCTTGTGCTTGTGGTAATGAACCATCAGATGGTTTGCCCGTAGCAACTGTGTTATCTTTCGTAATGTAATAATCTTTTTCTGGTGCAATTGGTGGCGCAAATGGTTGTAAATTTTTATCGTAGAACCGTGAAGTAACTAAACTAACAAACCATGCAATCCCATTAGATGGTAAAGAAGTAACTGCCAATACTGTTTTTCCGGTTTTTTCATCTTTTACTGCTTCAACAGCAATCAAATAATCATCAAAACCACCTTCCAAGAATCCAGCAGCTTTATATACAAAAACATTTGCGTCAGCGAGAGGTTTATCAATAGTAAGCGTTGTACCACCAAAGGTAAACGGCCCATATTTAATTTTTGTATCAAAGAATGTTTGCATTGCTTTAATTTGAGTAGCAATTCTTTCAGGAGCAGAAAGCTTATCTGGAATAGACGCATCTTCAGTGCTACCATGTGCATCATATGCTTTACTACCGCCATCAATTAAACTTTTCATTTTATCGGCTCTTGGATTAAGCGCATAATGTACAAAAGCAGAATCTTTTGAACCGGGAGGCAACACCATCGGCTGCGGCGTCATAAGCGGCACAACCTTATTATCTCTATTAAGCATTACCACATAATCAGTAACAGCGTCACGGAGCATTTGCCCTTGCGGATCATTGGCTGAAATTTGTTTTTTGACCAGATCAACAATGGGTGTATCTTTTGTCTGATAAATATACACACCTTGCAAAACATAATTATCATCATCTGCAGCTTCATTAGAAGGATCATCAAGTGGCGCTCCGGTAAGCGCTTCCATAAGTTGCTTACCGTTATCTTGATCGGATTTATTGAACCCTTTAAAAGCTTCGACTAAATACAGCGGCTTTCCTGCATTATCAGTACCAAAATTGGTACCACCTTTTAAGGCATTAAAGGTTGGCACAAGAATCGGTGGCATCATTTCAAGTGTTAGCTCTTGTTCAGACCCTGGCTCCCCCTTCGATTTGAATAATGTAGCAACAAGATGACTGCCTTTATATCCTGCTTCATAACTATCAACATAGTATTGAACACCTTCAGTTTTTAACCCTGTACCTGCCTTTCCTGATAAATCATCTAGATGTCCAATTAAGCCTGCTTGATCTTTTGCCATTTCTCCAAAAGGCATAGTAGGTTCATCTGGATCAGCAGGTTGCCCATCACTGACAAAAACATAACCCGTATTTAAATGCACCATAGCAGAAACACTATCAAAGATAGATGAACTGCCCCATGGCGCATAATCCGATTTCACGACAAAATAATTTGCAGTTTTTAAAAACTCTTCAGTGATTGGAAAGCCGTCATTAGGGACACCGACATAAATATGGAGAGAATTCGCAGGCTCATTTTCATTGATAAAGAAATCAGGAATTTTCAGCCACATGCCACCCCATTGTTGATATTTTTTTTGCGTCTCTAATAATTTTTTCTTTGCCTGAGCCGTGTTATATGCCTCGATTACCATATTTGGCACGGTGAACCACAGGGCAATAAGCATTTGATCAATGGCGCCAGTAATACCGCCCCATAATTTTGAACCAATCCATTTTGGAGTACCCGTTAATGCATCCCATGAACTTCGCCCCATACGTGAACCTGTGATTTCTATGTGCTCCCGGTTAACTAAGGGCCCTTTACGGGGATCGCCCCACATACTAGAGTTTTCCATCAACTCATTTTCTTGTTTAACGACTGCCTCATCAGCGGCTTTTAATTCTTTTCCGGCTTTTTCAGCCGCACCTTGCTTTTCAGTAACAGTTTTATCCGCAGCAGCTTTTTGTTCAGCCGTCGCATTAGGATCGTTATCAAGGGCTTTTCGAGCAGTTTTAGCATCCCCTAATTCTTTCTCTGCCTGCTTATTTGCACTAAGTTTATCCATGCGCTCATTTCTTGCTTCTTGCCATTTCTGCTTGTAGGTTACATTATTATCGGCAGCTTTTACTTTGCCCGCTTCATTTAACTCATTCTTCGCTTGCGATAATTCTTCACCTGCCGCCCTTTTTCCTTCTATCGTTGTAGCTTTATCAAATTTTTCTTGCGCTGCGTTAACTTTTTTTTGGGCTGCACTAACTTCTGTATCACTTTGAGTAGCTCTGGCTTGTTGATCTGTTGCTAAATCACTTTTTGCAGTTTTTAGTTCACCCTCGGCACCCTTTATTTCCGCTTCTGTTCCGCCACCTTCTTTTAAAGCTTCCAAGTTTTTACCGGAAGCTTCAACCTCATCAAAAGCAACTAGACTTTTGCTTGTAGCCTGATCTACTGCTGGTAATGTTTTTATGTCGACAGAAAGCACTTTTCCTTGAGCTAAAACATTAGGAATAGGTTCGCCTCTAAAAGCACTTTCAGGCAAAACACTTTTAAGCGCTGCTTTGTCAGCAGGACTAAATCCACCTTGTTCTTTGAAAATACCCTCAACATCTTTGCTAAAAACGGATTTTTGATCGCCGAATGCTTTAGCCGCTGCACTTTTCAAGTTTTCCGGCGTCAATTCTTTACCAGCAGCTTTCAGTGCCCCAATCTCTTCTTTAAGATTAGCTAGTCCTTTTTCAAGACTTGTATCCAACGCTCCTCTAATACCTGCACCTGCAGATTCTAACTCGGCACCAGTAACTCTTCCAAATGCTTCTTCTGCAGCTTCAGCCATCCCCCTTGCTGCAGTTTCTTCAAGTCCTAGTCCCAACCTACTAATGCCTTCTTCTATTATTACAGCTTCCATTGCGTAACTATGTTGTATGAAAATATATGGTACTACCCATAGTAATGACATAAATAGTATGGCACTCAACGATCTTGAAAACAGTTTCATACAACTACTCCCTTAGAACAGTAACTTCATTTTTTCCAGCGCTGAAATTTTTATAATAATGTGAATTCTATAAAAAATATGCTTGAAGTAACAATAAATCCGCCGCTTGTCATTCTGAGACACCTTGTGCCGTAGGAATCCAGGCTAATTATGATTTTCATTTTAAAGACTGGATCACTACGTCGCTTCGCTCCTCATGATGACATGGGGGATTAAATTACTAATTTTGCTTATAGAAATCTCCCATTGTTCATAAAATTCTCGTTATAATAGTTTTAGCGTATATAAAAACAAAATCAGAGTTCAATAAATATGTTAATGCTTATCTTTGTATGCGCACAGAATCTTTATATCGGTTGTAAGGGAACTGTTTTATCTTCTTTAATTTTTGCAAGCGATTTACCTTCAAGTGCATTTTCAAGAACTTGTTGGATAAAACGATTTATTTTGTATACATATTTCTCTGGATTATAAAAAAAAGAATCAAAATGTCGGCGACCATCAGTAAGCCATAGTCGTTTATAACCTCGCGCACCTTCATAGATATTCATCGCAGCGCTTACCAATACTTTTTCATCATATTTGCAATGAATAAAGAAACATGGCACCGTGACATTTTTTATTGAATCCATTGGACTAACTGGGTAAATGTAAGTATTGGTCGCAGTAGCATCCATATTGGCAACCGTTTTGAGGACTGCTTTTAATAATGATTGCACATAGGGGTGAAAAGCATATTTTTCTAATAACTCTTTGCCTGGCAATGAAAATTGATAGCCAAAAAAAGAAAATTTTAAGTTTTCTAAACCTTGTTTGATAACATTCTTGCTGTGATCATACGGACAATCAAGAATCATGGCCGTAAAAAGATTTGGATATGCTGCTTGCGCTTGAATAGATGCAACAGCGCCCATTGAAAAACCGTAGGCGATAATAGGAAGATGCCCAATATCAGAACGAGATTTTAGATAATTAACCGCGGCTATAACATCGTGCGCCTCATCACGGCCAAAGGTACAATATTGTTGCTGGGTAACATTTTCTCCATGCGCTCGAAAATCGAAGGTCATAACATTACAACACATGGGGAAAATCATACGGAGGAATGCCGCATCAAACTTATCGCACATAAATCCATGGCACACTAACACTGTAGCGCGCGCCTGGGGTTTTTTGAGCAAAAAGCCTTTGCGCATAATAGTAACAAGTCCATGTTCATCATAACAAGGGGAATGAGACGTGAATGAAACTGGTTCTAAGTGGCTTTTTACTAAGTATTTGTGATCATCTTGTGCAGTTTTTTTATAATATGAATATACCACTTCTCGGTTAATGAAGTCCTTTTTCTTAGCTGAAGCGATATACGTATCTGCACCAGAATCATGGTGATGATAGTTGTAAAAAAAGCAAACCACACCCGTTACGAAAATGAGAGTAAATAGCAATGCATATCTATTACTCACAACAGTTCCTCTCAAGCATTCTTATCTCTTTTAACGCGAACTCGATGAAACATAATAAAACAAGGATGTCATCCCGAGGCTTTAGCCCTTCTTCGCTGAAGCTTCGCAGGGTTCAAAACCGTGGGGACCTGTTCTACGAAGTTTTAACGAAGTAGAATCCAAACTTTAATTAATTCCTTAAAGGAACTGGTTTTATAATTGGATTGCCACGCTTCGCTCGCAATGACGACTTTTGTTTCCAATATGCATTTCCTGCAACATAGTCACTCATCGAATTTGCGTTTTTAACCATTAATCTGTCATGAGTGTAGCAATTTTTGCTTTCAGATTGCAATATTTTTAATTTTATTTTTTGTTTTTATTGATAAAATCAACAATGTCCTGTTGCGTTCTGAGACTATTTGAACGAGCTTGTTCTTTACCATTACTAAAAAGAATAAAGAGCGGCGTTGTATCCAGAGAATAGTATTGAGCACTTTTTTCCACTGCCTGCACATCGGCATTAGCAAAAACAACCTCACCATTGAATTTTGCGGATGCTTGACCAAAATAGGGACCTACCATTTTGCAAATAGGGCATGTTTTTGCATAAAACTCGATGATGATAATCTTATTATTAGTAATTGCTTTTTCTAATCCTTCATCATTTGAAAGCTGTGTTATGGATTGTTTCCCTTCTTGCGGCTGATACAGTACTGATGCTAATTCTTGTACTGCCACTGGCGTAAAGCCCTTGTCTTGTAAGAATTGAATCGCATCTATCCCAGCGCGTGCACCGGCTCCCGAGGCAATACTTGCTTTTTGATAGACGGCATCTTCTATGTTCCCCGCAGCAAATACCCCCTCAACTGAGGTTTTTTGCGTTCCAGGCTTGCGTACAATATACCCATCTTTATCAAGCTCGAGTTTCCCTTTAAATAATTGTGAATTTGGCGTGAATCCGAGTGCAAAATATACCGTATAAATCGGGAGAGTTTCTTGAACGCTCGTTTTTGAATCCTTTACTTCAACAGCTGACGCTCGATTGCCATCGCCATCAATTTTTTCAATAGCACAGTTATAACGAATAGAAATATTTGGTGTATCTTTTACATAATTCTGTACGACAGCCGCAGCGCGCATTTCTTTATCGCGAACAAGGATGGTGACATGCTTTGCAAAAGCTGCAAGCTGCAATGCTTTATCGCAGGCAGCATCGCCACCGCCAATAACGGCCACCTCTTTATCTTTATCAAATGGAGCATCGCAAATAGTACAAATACCAATACCCTTTGCCCAATATTCTTTTACACCGGGCACCGGCAAGGTTCTTTGTGATCCGCCCGTTGCAACAATAAGGGAAAGTGCAAATAGTTCATCACCATTATTAAGATGAACGATGAAAGGATGTTGTGAAACATCGACATACTCCACATAGGTTGGCACAATACGAACACCAAAATGTTGCGCTTGTTCTTTTAAATCTTGCATCATTTGGCTTCCTGATGCTTTTTGTTTTGTCGGCCAGTTCTCAACATAGGCAGCTTCCATAAGCTGACCACCTTCTTGTTGACCAGTAATGACGAACGTTGGAAAATTAGCACGCGCTGTAAAAAGAGCGGCACTCAACCCAGCAGGTCCGGAACCAATAACTACAACGGGTGCAATATTCTTTTTAGTGCGTAACGTTTCAATAGAAATTTTTTGGGAGCTTTTTTTAAAAAGCATGCATGACAGAGCAATGATACTAATAAGCGCAAGAGATCCTAATAACAGATATCCGTAACGTTTATTAAATTTCATGGTAGTGCTCCTTATTTCAAGGAAACAAAAATAGAAAATTATCCCTTTTTATTAGCAATAACGCTGTTTAATGGTTTTTTTGTAGTTTCTATATGATGTTTCACCGTAGTACCTGAAAACATAAAACCGGTTAAAATTAAGGCCATCAAAGAAATTGTTTTTCTCATTTTGTGTCCCTCTTTTTTCCCTGTATTTCCCCTGTAAAATAGGGCAATCCAGTTCTTAGCCTAAGTGTAGCAAAGCGCCCACAGAGAAAGCAATATTTGTAACTTTTTAAAAAATTAATGTTGCCTTCTCTATGGGCGCTCTATTTAACTCATTTTCTTAAAGAAATCTCTCCACAAATTCGTATAACTGTTTTTTGTTCATAGCTTGATTATACCGTCCAACTAATGAACCATCTTTAAAGACTAAAATGGCTGGTACTGCAACAACATGATAGGTCTGCGCCAATTCAAGCAATTGACTTGCATCAACCTTACAGAATGCCACGCGATCAACAAGCTTATAAGCAACTGCTTCCAGCGCTGGCATCATTTGCATGCAGCTAGGACAGAAATTGGTATAGAAATCGAGAACAAAGATTCTCTTTGTTTTGCGTATTTCATCAAATTCAGCCATCGTTGTTAATTTAATAACTGATGAAGCACGTTGAGCTTCCGGTTTATAATAATGTGGCTTCATTTTCTTAGCAATTGCGGCATTAAAGCCATTATTTTGTAAGAAATTCAATGCATCTAATGCCGCACGGATACCACTGCCTGATGCCACACCCGCCTGGCGATAGACCTTATCTTCAACATCCCCTGCAGCAAAAATACCTGGCACCGAAGTTTGTTGCGAGCGGCCTTGTACAATAATGTAGCCATCTTTATCAGTTTCAAGTTGATTTTTTACCAACGCACTGTTTGGGGTATGCCCTATTGCCAAAAATACCCCAGTGACAACTTTATACTCTGTTTGTTGGGTACCATTATTATAGAGTTGAACGCCGGTTACGGCATGTTCATCCCCAACGATCGATTTTACTTCAGTGTTATAGGCAATATGTATTTTGTCGACGTTCGCAACGCGCTCTTGCATAGAAGGTGACGCGCGCATTTCATTGCGGCGTACGGCGAGCGTTACGGATTTGGCGTACGCTGATAACTGTAATGCCTCTTCGGCAGCAGAATCACCCCCACCCACAATAATAACATCTTTATCTTTATGGAATGGGGCATCGCACACGGCACACGTTGTCACCCCTTTACCAAAATATTCTTGCTCACCAGGAACATTGAGCATGACCGGCGTAGCCCCCGTCGCTATTATTATGGTTAACGCGTGTAGTTTTTTACCATCTTCCGTTGTAACGGCAAATGGCCAAACGGACGTATCAAGAGTACTTATTGTATCGTTAACTACCTGAACCCCAAAATTTTCAGCTTGTTTTTTTAATTTTTGCATAATGTCAGGCCCAAGTTCCTGGAATAGGCCCGGCCAATTCTCAACCGTTGAGGTACCACTTAGTTGACCTCCCGGCTTATTACCGACAAAAAGAACCGTTTTTACCTTGCCACGAGCGCCGTAAATAGCAGCACTATAGCCAGCACATCCTGAGCCGATAACTAATAAAGGTATACAATTATCTTTTTCGAGAGCCCTCGCCATATCGATTTTTATGGGACCTTTGAGGGGAATATAGTTTTCAAGATGCGAATATTTCATAAGCGAAAAAACAGCAGCCCCTAGTATGACAAGACCAAGTGCCAGCAGCACTAGCCATTTATTATATATTTGCATATAGCGTTTTATCCTTTAGTCTAAAAAATACAACAATAGAATTGATCAGAAGCTTCATTCTCTAGGTTCCTAATTGACAAAAAGTTTTAAAAAAATAATACTGTAAGCAAGATATTCGTGTTTTTAGTATAACCTCAACCACAAAAAGGTAAAAATTCATGGCCGCTTCACGATGCATACCTACAACACAACTTTCAGCATTATTGCTTTTAATAAGTATTACGATATCGCCTCTTTTGGCACAAGATCCTGAAATAATTTCTTTTGCACAAGAAGATTTATCCGCATTATCAATGCCAGATTTTGGCCTTGATAGCGTACAACTAGATAAACCACGTACGCATCCGCGTGACTTATTACCCGAAGCTGAAGTAGAAGGTATACCCCTGAAAACGGAAGACGAAGACTCACGTGCACAAGCGGTCACTTTATCATCCAAAGAACGTGAACAGCTTATTGCTACATTACAATCGTTAATCAATGAAGCAAAAGATAAAAAAACTTCTAAAAAATTACCGGAAATTACTCCTGCTGTGCTCGTTTCACTCGGCATTCGCTTCCCATTATTTATTTTGTGGTGCTACCAATTTGGTAATTTTAAAGAAGCCGCTTTAAAAGCAGATAAAGGCTTGAGCGACGCAATAAGCGAAGGTCTCAAATTAAGTGCATTGACATGGATTATCACTGAACCATTTAAAGATCATACCAAACCATTTTATGAATACTACCGTGATAAATTTGACCAAGGCGTAAACAAATTTACCTACAAAATGCTTAGCTATCTTGGTTATGAACAAAAAACTAATGCTGAGGTAGTTGCTTAGTGTACAACTATAGAAAAATCATAGTTAGAAAAAACCCGGTCATTTGCGCCGGGTTTTTTCTAATTTTTTTCTCTAAAAAAAATAATGCTAAACTGAATTTTTGACATGAATTAACTTTTACCGAATATAGTATGAAAACAAAAAATACCGCTCATAATTTATTGGAGGAATAGATACATGAATTTTAACTATTTTAAACACGTATTAGTAGTGTTACTCAGTCTTGGGATCAACACTACGATACAGGCACATGACCCGCTTGCTACTTCAACGCCTGATATACAAGCTCACTCGGCATCAACTCCATTTGAATTGCCTCAACTTGACCTTTTAGATCCTGAACCAAGTTCAGAGCCATCTGATGCATCCTCAGATGCACATCCGCTACAAAACATTAATGACGTGATAGCTCAAGCTGCATCAACGCAACACGTTGAAATGATTTCACAAGAAATCTCAAGACAATTAGATGTCCTTGCTGAAATCACGAGTGATGTTGCTCAAATATTAAATAACAATCAGGTTCGCTTAACTCAGATGGAAAAATCAACTGCTCGTACTGAACTTGCAAGCTTGGGGACCATGATTGGTAAAATGCGTTATAGCGCATTCCTACTTGCACAAAAAGAAAATTTTCCAGCACTGATTAAACTTATTGGCACCGTTCACGATAACCTCGCAAGTGCCATCAAAACTGGTTTGAAAAAATTTCCCCATACGGAATTTGATCTAACAACGCGCGCTCAATCAACTGATCCACTCGATGTTGAGCAGCTTGCACAACAATTACAAGCACATAACACTCGTCTTGTTACCCTTGGACAAAAAGCGCCCAACGTCGGGTTATCCACCTTTAATATTGTGTATAGAAAATTACGCAAACTAAATCATGATTATAAAATTATGAGTAGAACTGCTACTGCTGCAGGAATAGGCGTGTTGGCTGCATGGGTACTTTTTAGATTTCCATTAGGAACGTATCTTGATAGTAATAATGAAAATCTGGAAAAAGCATTACTAGAAAAAATACAAGCAGACCCCAATTTCTCTTTACCAAAGAATTCCTCTATACTTGAAACAGCACTAAAAAAATATTCCAATTTCTTTTCAATTAATGAATATTCAAACAATGCTACCTGGCTACAACGAATGACCATAGCTGCAAAAACATGGGTTGGTTTTCCTATCCCCGAGTCTACTATGTCAAAAAGTATATTATCAGATCGTTATAATGGCATGCCAGTTGCTACACGAGGTTGGTTCACTCTTGCTGAAGCGATTTTGGGCACTGCCGGCGTTGGGCTTATAAGCTTTGCTACGCCAGGTATTCCGATCTTTACTGATTACATTGCGCCACAACTTAAAGAATTTGCAAAATACTTTGCTAACTTATCACGAGGCAATTTACGCCAAGCAGATGATTACTTAGCGGGCGGACCTGTGAAAAAAGTAGGCATCATTAGTGATTTTGAAAAAGAAGTAAATATTACGCTTGATGATGTTATTGGTAACGAACATGCAAAACAAGAAATGCTCAGAGTTGTTGCCTATGTAACTAATAATGAATATTTCGATCGTCCTGGTATTGTGCCACCAACCGGTATTTTACTTGAAGGTCCGACGCGAACTGGTAAGAGTTTCCTTGCTGAAGCAACTGCTGGTACTATTCAACAAATTGATAAGCAAATGGGCAAACATGATATCTTACATTATGTTGAAATTAAAGCCGCAGAACTTATTGAAATTGGTATATCAGTCTTCTTTGAAGAAGCACAGAAACACGCGCCTATTATTATCTTCATTGATGAATTGGATACCATGAACCTTCATCGTCTTCGCGATAGTAAACGCTTTGGCGAAATGCTCACCGCAATGAGTATGCTCAATAGAAAGAACAAGAATAAAGTTATCATCATGGCTGCAACAAATAAACCTGAACAACTTGATGATTCATTGCGTGCTTCCGGACGCTTTGGTAAACATTTACACTTTGTCTATCCGACCCTTGACGAGCGCAAACTCTTCTTGAAGAAAGAGCTTGAAAAACGCGCGATCTTCCTTGAAGAAGAAACTATTGATCAACTTGCACGTGAAAGTGAAGGCGCTCCTTTTGATGCACTCAGTGAGATGTTGCGTACGGCATTAATGGATGGCAAAATCCAAGGTAAGTTACCAACAGCGCAAGATTTCCAAAATGCATTTGCTGAGGATATCAATCTGATTCTTGCAGATAAAAATCCATTACCAAAAGGCGAACAAGAACTTGTTGCCGTGCACCAAAGTGGCCACGCCCTTGCCCGCATTTTACTTGATGCAAGCTTACAGTTAACCAAAGTAACAACGCGTCCTACTGGCGTGAAGATTGCTGAAGAGGATCTCTTGTTCAATGGTTGGAAAGATAAAGAAGAAAAAGATGAGGAACAAAAACGAGCGCGTACCACGGTTATATATGGTAACACATTTACCATGCACAAACCGCATCGCTTCAAATTTGATTCGTATGAAGATCTTCTTGATGAGTTAACCATTTGCCTTGCGGGTCACGCAGCCGAGAAGTTGTTATATGGTAATACAAGTTATACCTACCACACTGAAGATAATGATCAAGCAATGACTCTTGCAAAACGTATTGTCCTTGAAGGTATTCGTGAAAAAGATATGCCTAAAGAAGTGCGTCAACGCAAATTAGCAGAAGCACATGCGTTAATTGAAAAACATAAAGAACTTGCTTACGCGCTGCTTGAAAAATACAAAGAAGAACTTGCATTTGTAGCACTCCTTCTTGTAAAAGAAGAGCTGTTAACTGCCGAGCAAATTATGCAAATCATGCACTTTATTGAAACAGAAAAAAATAAAGAAGCACAGAATGATGCCGTAGAACCTACATCATCCGTTGATCAAACAACGAAAGAAGAAGTTCCTGCGCCAGCAATTGCATAACATACTAGCTACCAAGTAAAAAGAGGCGATCAAGAATTATTTCTTGATCGTCTCTCATACTTTAAATCACATTCTGCTATGCAAAAATAACATTAAAAAACAAAAATGTCATTGCGAGCGTAAGCGTGGCAACCCAGCTTATAAAATAGTTCATTTTTAAGGAACTAATTAAAGTTCTGGATCCCCACGTCGCTTCGCTCCTCGGGAAGACATTTCTGGCATATATTCCGCGGAATTCGCATTACTTATATTAAATGATTATGTATCACTTTATTGCATCAATCATATCAAGACGCTTTTGATAGCGCCCTTCTTTGAATTCAGCATGTAACCATGCTTCAACGATGCGCAATGCTTGTTCTTGATTCACAAAATCTGAAGGCAGAACGAGGACATTGCATCCATCGTCTTCTTTTGATTCTGTGGCGATTTTTTCATTCCACGCGACGCCCGCATAAATGCCGTGAAAGCGATTAGCAGCAATCGCCATGCCGACGCCCGATGCACAGATCAAAATGCCCTGATCAGCTTTTTTTGCTAGCATTACCTGAGCTGCAGTAATGGAAAATTCTGGATAATCCGAGCGTTCTGCATTAAATGCGCCGACATCAATCCACGCGATATCAATATCTTTGAACGAGGTTTTGATTAAAAAGTTTTTGAGTTCAAACCCTCGATGATCGGCACCGATGACTACAGATATTTTTTTTTGAGCTACCATAAGACACCGCTAAATATTATCATAAAGATCATAGGCAAGCACATCTTGGTTCAATCCGCAACGCGGTATAATGTGCGTATTACCATCGAGTGGCCATACTAATTCCGAACGATGACCAACACGACGAAAGACTAAAGAAATTGAGGTAAGTGATGATTCTAACAAGCGATCATCATTTTCATCAACCGCATTGAATGAAATTAAGTACATCGCTTTGAAAACTGTCCATTTTTTGCCAAAAAAGTATTGATATTCTGGCGGCAATTGTTCAATCGTTTGAATTTTGACAGGATTAAAATAATCATCACCAATTTTGAGCTGCACCGTCCATACTGCATTTTTATCAGTTAAATCGACGACACCCGGGCCGCCAACAACTGCTAACAAGTAAAACGAGATTGTTGCATCATTTTGCTCAAGTTGATTCTCCAAAAACTTGCTATATTGCTCGCCCGAGAATCCATGCTTGCGCGCGTGCGAACGGGCATACGCGCGTCTTACAGGATCAGCAAGCCACATCGCATCAAAGCTGCCGAGCGTTGTAAATTGGTCGTACACGCGATCAGAACGAATATAAGGTTGCACAATGTCAGCATATGTTTCAACTTTTTTCCCTTGATTAAATACTTCCTTTCCCCACGAAATGTAGCGCGAGCAACTAGAGAACGAGAGTATCGCAAGGATAAGCAACGCTGCTCTGAAAATATGCTTCATACATGACCTTTTATTTTGCAATCAAAACATGTTACTAGTATCCTAATTAAAACAAAAAAAATTGACAAGCTTAATAAGGCCTTCCATGAACTCGCTTCCATTCCTGCTTGCCTGGCGTTATATCATGAAAACAAAACAAGAACGCTCGATCGATACCATGATAAAAATATGTTTTATTGGTATTGCGCTCGGCACGTTCAGCTTAGCACTCGTACTTGCCATCATGCGCGGTTTTGAACAAGCAACGCACGATCATTTGCAAGGTATACACGCGCACGTCATCATGCAATCATATACGCAACAGCCCTTAGATGTTGAGGCTATCTCGCACGTTTTGCATAAGGAATTTCCTGACGTCGTTGGCATAAGTCCCTCGTATCATAATTATGCACTCATTCAAGATGATCGTGGCAATTTACGTGATTTAGTAACGCTCAAAGGCATCGATCCGCACGCTGAAAAGGAAACAACCTCGCTTGCCACTAAACTGATCACAAAAAAATCATTAGAAGAAATTATAAGCAACAACTCTGTTGCAGTTGGCTACAAATTAGCCCACAGATTGCAGGTGAGTGAGGGAAATCAATTTCAGATACATTTTGCTCATGACTCTGAAGAATGGTCGCCCACCATTCATCTTGACACAACAAACTTAATGGTCGGTGGTATTTTTAAGACGGGCATCGAAGAGTTTGATGCATCACTCATTGTCGGCTCATTTGAACTCATGGAAGAACTTTTTGGTAATGCTGAACCAACTGCTATTCAACTAAAATTAGCAAAAAATATCGATGAAAAAAAATATGCTCAGCAGTTGCGGCATCGTTTTAATCTTGATTGTTATGCATGGCAAGAGCTTTACCCTGCACTTCTTGCTGCAATGGCATTAGAAAAATATGCAAGTTTTTTGGTCCTCACGTTACTTATGTTAGTTGCAAGCATGAGTATTATTTCATTGTTATTCATGCAGATTATGCAAAAGAAACATGACATCGCCATCTTACAAACATTAGGCGCGCCATTCCGCGAGATAAAAAAAATCTTTTTTATTATAGGCGCAGGCTTATCGTGCTGTGCATGCATCTGTGGACTTTTGATTGCTTTCTGTGTTGGTTTTATATTGAAAAATTTTATTTCAATCCAGCTACCCGATGCTTATTTTGCTTCTCACCTTCCCGTTACCTTAGAAGGCTTTTATTTTTTGATGGTATTTTGTGTCGTTATGCTATTAAGTTGTGGCGCAACTCTACTTTCGTTGCGCAAACTTAATGAGATGACTATTGCAGCAAGTTTAAAAACATAAAGCGCGTGCACTTTTAGAAAATGCACGCGCTTTTATTTATTTCAAGATACTTAAAGATGATTAAATGGTACCGCCTGTGCTTGAACCGCCATTTCCTTTACTGGGTTTCATTTTTGCCTTAACCCATTGTGTACCACGATACATATGGTCACCAACATAATTGCCTTCAACACTACCGCCAACAAGTGCTGCTAAAGTTGCCAACGTTTCAGGATCTTTCAACTTAGAACGATCTTTTAATACGGTATCAACTACATCACGATTTAAGTATAGATTTGTTACCAATCCAGTAAGTATAGATGCCATTTCTTCATACCCTTGTGGCGCAACATTGTGTGCTGCCGCATGAGCTAGCAAGCCTACTGCAACTGCATAAAACCCTGTTTTTGTAACAGCTTTAGCTTTGTCCATTTTTGTTCGGTCAACAGCTTGCACATTACCATTTTTATCAAATGTAAGCTTAGTACCTGCAGGTCTTTTTAAAAGTTCTTTGAGTACATCAGGTTTAACAGCATCAGGTCCTGCGGCTTGCAATGATAGACTCATAACCATCATTCCTAAGAATGCATATAAGGATTTATTGTGTAATATCATAATGTCTTCCTCTTTGTTTAAAAGTGTGTATATACACGTTTACTGTAGTCACATTATCAAAAAAAAATCCATAGTTTTTGCTTTCGAAAATTATTTATTTCCAAAAGTATATACTATTATAATCCTTTCATTATAGATCCAAACAAAAGATGTCAATAACTGGTTGTCATGATATAGATTCTTTATTTTTTTTCAAATTATTTTCATAAATTATTACATATTCAGCATTTCTATAAAAACATGGTATGGTAGTAGATAACACTAAGATAAATAAAAAATGACGCTCGGAGACGGCATACATGCAAAGCATGAAAAAAAAATATACCTCATTATTGCCAAATTGGAATCTTAAGCAAAAAACAGTATTCTTGCGCGCAGATTTGAATGTACCACTGTCAAACGGCACAATTTTGGATGATTTCCGTTTGACAGCGGTACAGCCTACATTAAATCTTCTTATACAAAAGGGCGCGAAAGTCATCATTGCAACACATCTTGGCCGACCGCAAGGCATCGTTGACGCATCATTATCAACAAAAATTTTAATGCCGTGGTTTGAAAAAAAAGGGTATGCAGTTACTTTTTGCACAACTCTAGATGATGCAGCACGATCAGATGCACCACTTATTTTGCTTGAAAATTTGCGTTTTTTTCCCGGCGAACAAACGCATGATAAAAAATTCGCAGCAACGTTAGCATCTCTTGCGCAATTTTATGTTAACGACGCGTTTGGCACCTTACACCGTGCTGATAGCTCACTCACGTTAGTGCCTCAATTTTTTAATGCCGAGCATCGCACGATTGGCCTTCTTGTTGAGCGGGAGTTGAATGCGCTCGAAAAGCTCCTGCATCCCAACCATCCTTTTTTAATAATGCTGGGTGGCGGCAAAGTAAGCACAAAATTACCCATGATCAAAAATCTTCTTGGCATTGTTAATACGATATTATTATGCCCTGCACTCGTTTTTACATTCCTCAAAGCGCAAGCGTACGCCGTAGGAACTTCGCTTGTTGATAACGACGCACTCGCATCATCATTAAATATTCTCAAAGAAGCTACTGAAAAAAATACTGAAATAGTTTTTCCGGATGATTATCGAATTTTTCTCAACAACGACAGAAAAAAATTAATAACCGTATCTGCACATGATATGCCGCCAACAGGAATGGGAGTTTCTATTGGGCCAAAAACGGTTGAACATTTTGCACACTTTATTAAGAATGCTAAAACAATTTTTTTTAATGCTGCGATGGGATTTGCCGATAATAAAGAAACACAACAACAAACTTATGAATTGCTAAGACTTATTGCGCAATCAAGCACATATAAGGTAGTTGGAGGAGGAGATTCAGTACTTGCAGTAAAGCAGTGCAAGCTTCAAGATGATATGAATTTTCTTTCAACAGGTGGCGGATCAACACTCGCTTATTTGGCACATGAACCGTTACCTGGCTTAGTCGCTCTTTATGGGTGATGAAATAGTTAAAAAATTGGGCACAAACTCAAAAGATGCATGGCTTGTGCCAGATCACGTTCATCCCAATGATCATGACCATTTACATGTTCGAAAATAACTAACCCGTGATTATTATGCCTCATACGCCAACAATAATATGAGGGATTGTCAAAATTTAACTCCTCAGCTACTTCATCGACAAATGATTTTTCGCATACTGATGATTTTTTCGGGCTACTTGTTTGTAGATTTCTCACTTGTTTATTAAAATCAACTTTTTGCATATGAGAAGTAAAAATATCTGGATCATCCCAAATGACATTATGGGGAGAAAATTGTTGATTACTATGATACCCGGTAACGCCTTTGAAACAATTAAAATCGGGATTATCAACAAAATACCCAACTTTCATAAAATTAAAACAATCCTTGCTTGATAAATCATGCAACACGAATTCAGTTATATTTTCAAGTCCATGCAACCCAACAATCTTACCCGGTATGTTTGATAAAAATTGAAGAAGCTCATAATGTTTTTGCGTCTCTTTGTTCTTCATATGCCTCACCTTTTTTTAAGGTTGTGATACTACTTATCCTCTTCCATACTTCAAGCTACTATGGGATCGATCCTTGATCAACACAAATTTTTTAAGCATAATTTTACCTAAGAAATACCGTACATTTTTGATCATTATAAAATCAACATTTCTTTAGAATATATTGATTACCATTGCCTTTCATTACTTTTATGGCATAAATTGTGTACACTAAGGCAAAGAAAGGGGCTTCCAATGTCCCCCCCATATAGTTTCGAGCTTCAATATTGGAGTAAAAAAAGTTTTGTGAAAAAAAAAACAATATATAGGCGGGCACTCCTTCGCTCGCTCTTCTTTTTACTAACTATTTCTTGCTATGCCATCAGAAGTCCACATAGACCTGCGGACAGACATATGCCAACTTTGCATGCCCGTTTTGTTAATGATACAGCATTATATACATTAAAAAATTCTCATTTAGAAGAAGTAATTTTTAAGATATTTGATAAAAAACATTTTTATGACAATCTGCTCCCTTATGATGCAATCAGCTTTCGCTATGAACCAAACAAATCTGTACTCGGTAAAACCTTGAGTATGCTCATAGAAGAGCTCATTATAGAACTACAATATTTGCCTAAAAACCAGAAAAAAATAAATTTTAAACATTTTGTTATAATCAAAGATCAAAACACAGAAAATTCTGATTATACCGGACTTTATATATTGCGGTTTAAAGATTACCCTTTTATCTTAAAGCTTTTTATTGAAACCCCTGAGAGTTTCGTTGATCCCTTAGCAAAAGGGCTAGAGCCAAGTTGTTTTTTTCATATGGCGGGTGGCATCAGCAGACACCTTTTAGGATTCACGCGCATTAAAAATCTTAATGAAATAAAAGCACTCGTTCAGGCAGATCCTTATTGGAACACCAAAGTTGACTTCCCTCGCAAATGGTTTTGGCTCCCAAAAAACCCTCGCTGGATCCAATTAGATGGGTATAATATCGGGCCACAAAAACATATTCGTTCAGTTATACCCGGCACGTACGCCCTTATTTGTGATGAAATAGTTTGGAAAGAGGCTTTTACGCTACAAAGCCCTCAACAACGAGACCTTGTCATGGCACTGAGCAATTTCCTTGAGCACCACATTGATTCCCATATCAATAATTTCGGCTTTGAACAAGGGCAAAAAGATATCATTGTGCCTATTGATTTCGAGCGTTTCCCCCTTGCTGTAGGCATGGATCGAACCTATTTTTCAGGCTATTTTGATTGGTATCTCTATTTATCCCAAAAAGCATTTACCTCCTTGATGTTCCGCAATAAATTTGATCGCCGCCAAGCCCAATACCAGGCCTATAACGGCTGGTAATCTACCCTTATCTTAACCTGTTTTCAGGTTCAATACTCCTCCCTACCCCAATTGTTTCAATTTGACATTTTTGCCCAATATATTAAAATAATACTATATTATATAGATTTCAAATTGAATTTTTAGGGAGTAGGTAGACATGAAATTTAAGGTATTTTTATCACTTAGTACCGTTCTCTTTTTGCATACTCTACATGGCATGAAAGATACAAAGCATGTAGATAAAAAAGCGCAAGAAATTTACCAGCCAAAATCACTACGTGATAGAGCCGCGCAAGTAGCGTTCAAGCTTCTACCCCAACAACCAAATATTGATGCTTGCTTTGAAGCAACACCAAGAGAATTGATTGATGAGTACATTAATAAACCGATTGATAAACGTGGAAGAAGGCCTATTTATTTTACCAGTAACATTCCTAATGCCATTGCTCCACTTATTCGTTACGGCGCTGAAATAGGTGTTTGGGATACATTAAAGATATGCCCTATGCAATATTTTATTGAAGAAGGTAACTGTGATGCTGCACTCGATACATTAGCTGCCCTTGGTGTTGCAAAGACGCAAACCTCAGAAAAAGACTTTGCTTATTATTGTTTACGTTCGCTCACTCCGTTGCATAGAGAAAAAATTAAGAGAATCGTTGAGCGTAATGCGAAAGTTATGCATGCATCTGATAAAGAAGAATGCGAAAAGTTATTGCTATGGGAAAATTTAGAAACAAATGGTTATCAAAATCTCATAAACAAAATTATAGATCTTTTAAAAATCCTCAAAAAATATCAATCGAGTGCCTATGTGCAAGGTACTCTACAGCCATGGCATCTTACCCAAAGAACAGCATTGTTTTATGCCCAAACACCGGATGAAATAAATCAATTAGTCAGCGAAAATTATCCCATAGATCATCAAGATATTTGGGGCGACACTGCGCTCTTATACCATCTCAAAGAAAATAGGCCAGAATGTGCTCAGGCTTTGATTAAAGCAGGCGCTACAACAAAATTGGCCGATAAAAAAGGAAAACCTCTTGTTATTGATTATTGTATTAAATTTGGTTTTAACAACCTACTCAGAGATGTATTTACCCAAGAAATGATCGAGTACTTAGATGAAAATCCCCGAGAGTTTATGGAAACAGCCGCTGAACACAATAATATTGGTGCAGTTCGCTTTTTATTAGATTATCGTAGAGGTGAAACTGATGAAGACGTAGAAATGGATCCTATGATAGATCGTATCTATTATCGCAAAGATCTTGAAGAAGCATTATTCGCAGCAATCAATCAGAAAAATCTTCAACTTTGTTCGCTTTTGTTATCGCAGGAAGAATTAGATATCAACGCTCTTGATAAGTATGAAAATAGCTTCCTAATCAAAGCAATAATACGATTTCCAGAATTCGCATTAGATCTTCTTGAAATAGATGATCTAGATATCTTCCAACGAAATGAGGAGGGTAACGATGGGTTAACTGTTGCAATGCAGGAGAAAAATTTTCCAATTTTCAAAAAAATAGTCACGTCAACCAATAAAGATAGCGGAAAGAATAACATTAATTATCAGAATGATCTGGGCGAAACACCATTAATGCTTTGTTTGCGAGAAGAATTTCATGAGGGCGTAGAATTTCTTTTAAATTCAGGAGCCGATGTAACTTTAAAAGATAACAATAACCGTACTGGTTTACATTATGCAGTCTTAGGGTCTTTTGAAAATTTACAATATCTTCTTAGTTTTATACAACGCACATGCCCAACTAGCATAGAAAGCCTCATGAACGATAAAACAAGCGCAGGGAAAACACCATTGTTAGTTCTTGTAAAATCATCTGACGCGCAAGATTGTAAAGAAAAAATAGATCTCCTGTTACAACAACCAGGTGTTGATATTAATGCAGAAAATAATAAAGGAAAAAATGCACTTCAAATTGCGCTAGAATGGCAGTATATTCGAGATGCAAAATACTTATTAGAAAGAGGTGCCACACTGAATCCACAAAAAGTTATTGGTATTATGCAACGTCTCATCATACAACAAACAGTAGCAATGGAAACTTGGTTAAATAATAATAATTGGTGCACATCTGGCGACATGCTCGTACGCTACGGAGCGATGCAACAAAAGGCTCTTGCTAGAACAAAAGCACTCTGCAAGACTATTAAGTTATTAAGCAAAAAAGGGTTTTCATTCAATATACCAAATCAAGAGAATAAAACATTACTATCAACAGCTATAGAGCATAGTAGCCCTCAGACTATTAAAACATTGCTCAATCTCGGTATTTCATATGAAAACAATGATACACTTAGAGCACAAGAAGTCTACGATGAAATTCACAAAGCTATTGCGTGCGAAGAAAATAACCTCACACTGCAAGCCAAAAAAGGCTCACTTGAGAGGGCGCAAGAAGTTTTAGCGTTACTTACGCCCACAACTTAAATTCTGCTCGTCTTATGCCCAGAATGTTCTTTTGATGGAATTGGTAATATGAGCAAGTTGGTTCTTAATGTTTTTGGTATATGATTTAACCTTGGCCCAAAGACTTGCGTGCAGTTGCGCTTTATCTTTGAGGTATGTTTCATAAACGCCATAGCGTGTTAAAAATGAACGAACTTGTACACACTGTTCTGAATTCAACATTTTTTTATTGCTGCGCTCAAAATAGTTGAAGGGCTTTAATTCTTGGGCCCACAATGGATGCTTAACTGCCAAATTATTACACGCAAATTCACGTACTTCTTCTAAAGCTTTTGCTTTTTGTGTTGGCTTCATTGTTTTAAGACTGCCCATAAAATTTTTGTAAAAATGTTTAAAAGCTTCTTGATCTTCTCGCGGCACCATAGTCATAAAATAATCAGGCGCCAAAAATGATAATGTAGTAGCGTGTGCTTGATACCAAAAAGAAAGCGCTAAGAACGCAGTGACTAGTAAAAAATAGTGTTTCATTAATTATCCCTTTCACGATTACCCACCTAGATTTTTTTCAATCTCCTCCATCTTATGAGCTAAGGATACATCTTTTTCCAACCATTTTTCAATTTTTTGCACAGCATGGATTACAGTCGTGTGATCTTTGCGCCCCAAAAAGTGCCCTACTTCATGCAAAGATTTATCGGTATGCTTCTTCATTAAATACATTGCCAATTGGCGTACAAAGGATAGTTCTTTATCACGACTTTGCGAGCGTAATTGCGCGAGGGTGTAAGCATATTCTTTTTGAAGTACCTTGACGATCGCCGTAAAATCAAGCGCGTGCGGTTTTGACGCGCGTCCATTGTTGAGGATCTTTTTGGCCAAGTCGAGCGTTATCTGTTGCTCAGTAAATGCAGCGAACGCGGTTATACGAATAAGAGCTCCCTCGAGTTCACGAATATTGGAAACAACGCGTGAAGCAACAAACTCGATAACATCATCACCAATTTTTTGATTACTCAATTCAGCTTTTCGTTTTAGAATGGCCATTTTCGTTTCCGTGGTCGGAATTTGAATGTCAGTCACGAGACCCCATTCAAAACGTGAACGTAACCGCTCAGCCAATCCGTTAATGCCTGCCGGATCCGAGTCACTTGAAAACACAATTTGCTTGTGCGATTCGTAGAGCATATTAAAAATATGGAAAAATGCTTCCTGGGTTTGTTCTTTGTTTGAAATAAATTGTACATCATCAATGAGAAGTACATCTATTTCTTTATATTTTTCTTTGAACTGATGCACTTTATCAAACCGAATAGCATTTATAAATTCATTCACAAAATGATCCGCCGTCTGATACATCGTTTCTAAACGCTTATTATTATTTTTAATGCTATTGCCAATTGCATGCAGCAAATGGGTTTTGCCTAGACCAGAGTCACCGTAAATAAACAAAGGATTATACAGTTTTCCTAACTTTTCAGTCACCGCGTGAGCTGCAGCATAGGCTAATTGATTGCTTGGACCAACAACGAACGTGTTGAATTGGTAATTTTTATTTATCGAATTGCGGTACTTAGAGCCATTATTTTTCTTGACTATAAGATTATTCCCTTTTTCAATCGCTGATTCAGGAAGTGCAATTGCAGGAATAATTGTTGAACCATGCGTGGCCGATTCAGCAAGATGCGTAACAACAGGTTGCAAAGCAAAATCATTATCAAGAAAAACAATTTTAATGGTATCAACATTGAGTAAACGGCGAAGATGCAATTGAAATAAAGATAAATAATGACTTTTTATCCATTCTTTAACAAAAATATTAGGCGCTCGTATATATACCATTTTCTCATGAGCATCCCAATCGGTAAGCGTAACAGCATTAAGCCAGGTTTGTACCACATGGCTTCCAGCTTCTTGAGCGACAATTTTTAAAAATTCTTCCCAAATAGTTTTTATCACTGGTATCGTATTACACTTTTTTTAATTTAGGCATGTAAGATAGCGGACTTTTTTAATTTTTATTCTTACTACTTTAGCAGATCACTCTTGAGAGCGGAAGTCTAGAATTTTGAAAAAATTGTTTTTTTTTAAGCTTGATTGCGCACATTTAAAAACGCAATTATACCCGCAGCTATGCCTTGCGCGATCTTATGCTGATAGTTGTGATTTGTTAATAGTTTTGTTTCGTATGGATTTGATAGATAGCCCATTTCAATAATCACCGCGGGTATTGTAGTGCCTAGTAAGACTTGCGCAACTGACTGTCGTACTTTTCTATCAATAACAGCGTGCTCCTTTTGTGTTTCTTTCAGGGCATGTTCATGAATGCATTTGGCAAGCGATTGGCTTGCAACGCTATGGTGATGTTTCAATGCCTTTAATGTTTCAGCAATACATGTATCCGTTAAACTCATACATGATTTAAATAAATCATAATTCATCCAATAGGTTTCGATGCCTTGAATATCAGACCTGACGGCAGAATTCGCATGAATAGAAATAAAAACATCAGCTTTTTTTTTGTTAGCAAAATTAGTACGTTCATCAAGAGGAACAAAGTCATCCTTAGTGCGTGTCGCTAAAACTTCGTATCCTTTTTGTCGTAAAATTTTGCCTACTTTTTGACCAACTGCTAAGGTAACATCTTTTTCTTTTACATTACCAAAACAGCTCACTTTACCAGTATCTAAACCTCCATGCCCGCAATCAAGAATTATACGGTGCTTTTTTGATGAAGGTACACAAGCGTATTGCAATAAACCGTCTGTTTTTAACTTTAATGTTTGTAATGCCTCTTTGTTGTGAAAGGAAAATATAAGACCTTTATGGGTATTAATCGCATCAAATGATTCATAATTGCAGACAATCTTTTGCGGATTATAGTGAATCGTTAAAGCAACACCATTAATTGGTTTGTTCACTTCATTAAAGGTGATTGAATAATGAGGCTTTTTTTGAGCCTGTATTTTTTTTATCATCGTCTTTGCTTCAGTTGTTTCTGCCGTCATGGGCATAAAAAATTGCATGGTAGCCTTTACCTCTGAACCCTCTTTTGATTTTGAAGGCACTCGGTTACATACCGGATCTTGGGTAAAATAACAGACTAACTTATCGCTCATCGGACTTTGGTGATAAAACACTTTAGTCATTTCATTCTGCTGCTGTGTGCCAAAAAGCATTGTGGGCAGTAGTAAAATAATTAAAAAATAGATCATTTCTTCCCCCTCATAACTATTTTTTTCAAGCAAGTATTCAAAGATAAGGTAACAGCTTTTAATTCAATTAGTCAACGAATTGAATTTTTTAATTATTTTTTGTTTATCTTAAGCTAATTCGAGGAAAATATCAGATCTGTTTGACAAAACAATGAAGGAAAACAATACTACTAGACATAGAAGTTGTTACTGCGTTTACAAAATAAGGAAGCATATTATGATCAATTTCATAAGAAAAAGTCTCGTACTGATGTGTTCTCTGGTATTTTTTGCCCCCGTTTACACAACTGCTCACGATGGTGATCCCAATCCAAAAATGCCTGACGTATCATTTGAAGAGCAAAATCCATCGGCAGCTGCACTTGCACACGTTGGTTTCTCAAATCCTTTTATATGTTCGGCTTTGATGAGTACCATGATCTGCATGACCTATAATCTTTTGGCTAAAAAACATCCTACCTGCGATATTTTAAATAGCGGCTTTCTGCTCAGTACTTTTCTTGGCTGGCCGGTAATATTCAGGGTATGTCATCAATACCTTATGAATACTCATATAGTTCATGAGAAAACAGAATGGTGTACTGATCGATGTGAAAATTTTGAAGATGATGTCATACAATCATGCACTATCATACAACAGATTATAACTGTTGCCCCACCACAAGATTTTGATGATGAACAAGAAACAAGCCAAAGCGATGACAAACCGAACGAAGAAGATAGCCTAATGGCTGAAGATGGTTCGGCTGTTAATAATTAGGCTCAGCAACATATGCTAAATGACGCGAACGTCCCCATGCTGAGCAAAATGATTTGATATCATATTCAGCATATACCTTCTCGTTAGTTTCAAAGGCAGGATCGTGGCATATAACTTTTTGTTTTTCTTGATTCCATCCAACCACCACTAATAAATGTCCGTTATTATATTCTTTTGGGGCTCCATCAAGCATCCCTCGAACACTCACAACGACCGGTAATGATTTTTGTAACATACCATGCAATTCAAGAAACGAGGGCAATCGTATAACTTTGAAAAAAAGTTCACCCTCGCCATGTTCAAACGCGTGCGCAACATTAAATGGCCAACTGCCATATGCTTGCAAGCCGTTATCATACACGCCCGCGGCAAAATCAACCGGATTGAGAACACTTTTTTTCAAATATCCCATAAGCATACTACATGACACGGCAGAACACATCACATCCGATTGAGGATGATCAAGCACTCGTTGCGATTGTTGCGGAACTCCCGAAATCATAACGGAAGGAAGCATGTTTATTGCTTGATCAAACTCGTCATTGAACGCGTGCAAATTAGCTACGTTTAAACCGAGCGCGCGCAATGAGGATAAATTAGCGCCCTCGTGTGCAATAACTTTGATGCGTACGCTTTTTGCCAAGCGCGTGTGTGGCATTTCTAAACGCACGTGGCAATATTTTGTTCCCGACGCACTCATATTAAAAAATGATTTTTGAACGTCTTTGCCCCATTCAAACATATGATGCCAATCATGCCATTTATTTTTTTCATCTTGCACCTGTGCATGAAATGAGAAATACCCTTTTTCAGGCCGAAATGCATTCCAATAAAAAATAAGCTGTGAAAAGTGGGGCACATTTTTGCAAAACACAAGCTGCTTACGCTTTGTATTTTCTAGAATTTCTGTTGCTGAAAACTCTTTCTTAAAAGACCACGTCCATTCGTTCGTCTTCTGACTAGCCGCATGCAATGGTATGATGACAGAACCACACAACACTGCACGTAATAATTTTTTCTTCATAATTTTTCTTTCACCGTAATGTAATTTCATAATCATCACAAGTGTATATCATTTTATTTCTAGTAATCAATGAATTTATTTTATTATTTGTTTTTAATTTCTCAAATATATTCAAATGCGCACGATCTCTTGCGTTTTTTATGCTCAACAGTCAATACTAAGTAACGTAAATTCGATGATTTACTATGCTACAGCAAAGGCATATTGAAAACAAAATTGTCATTGCGAGCGCAAGCGTGGCAATCCAATTATAAAATTAGTTCCTTTAAGGAGTTAATTAAAGTTTGGATCCCCACGGCTAACGCCTCGGGATGACATCCCTGTGCTTAGTTTCATCGAGTTCGCGTTAGGTACTGTTATAAGATAAAAAAACAAACCACGAGGGACGCTCCTATGAGATCTATGCTTACCTTGTTATTGTTGTTACCCTTTTTGGTCTATTTTTCCCTATGGTCTGTTGCAACACCTTATCTTGCTATTACGCGAGTACCCGTTGCAGATTTACTTGGCGAATCTGCACAAAAAATAAGTTCGAACAAAAATGTGGCATCATGTTACCATCAATTGCCACTTTGCATCCAAAAAGCGCCGCACTGCTCACGCATACACCAGCTACTTTTTCATGAAATTGTCACCGTCCTAGAAGAAAAAAAGGACGAAGTATACATTAGTATACCTTCAGTTTTCTTTGAAACCCAGAACGACACCAAAAAAAATAGCGCCTATTGGGCGCTCAAAAAAAATTTTATACCTATTTCCCAACTAGAAAAAAACGGCATCGATATTTCGCTGCTTCCTGAACCGGTTGCCTATAATCAAACAAAAAAAACGCGCGCACAACATGTTGTAACGTTGATTATGCCTTTTTTTGATCATCATTCAAAACGTACGCTTTCAGCGGGCACTCGCTTTGTCGTCAAAGGACATGATGAACACTCGTTTTCAGGGTATGCACTCTCGCCATCCGGAACAGAACTTAACGTTCTTCAACTACCGCGTAACCTCGTTGTTGCTACGTCCGACGCGCGTACTCGCGAACAACAAATAACGACATTCCTTGCAATTTTGCACCAATGGGCACATCAACACCATGGCTGTATTCCTTATGTGTGGGGCGGAAGCAGTTTTACAGCTCTTGATCATGATGGCGATTTTATAAAAAAGAAAGTATCAGGGCATTCAACTGAATTAACGTTTGTACGTCCCCATTATTCTCATATTCCCAAAACCGGTTTTGATTGTACGGGTTTACTGACACGCGCAGCACAAATTGCCGGTCTTCCGTATTATTTTAAAAACAGCACTACCATTCTTAAACATTTGCAGCCAGTCTCATCTTCAGGTTCCGTTCATAATGGCGACATTATCTGGATTCCCGGGCACATTATGGTTATCAGTGATGTTAACAAAAATCTTATCATTGAAGCACGTTCTTATGAACATGGATGGGGCAAAATTCATGAAGCGCCCATCAACCATATTTTTCACAACATTCATACATTGGCACAACTGCTCTCAAAATGTAGTTCAAATACACCGCTTAAGCGACTCGCCAAAGATGGCGCCATCGCACAAGATATTTTTCAGTGTAAAATTCTTTCGCTACGAAGTTTATGGAATGTTAAATGAACGTAAACTCTATGAAACTTACACCCGTAAACACAAGGATGTCATCCCGAGGCTTTAGCCCTTCTTCGCTGAAGCTTCGCAGGGTTCAGAACCGTGGGGACCTGTTCTACGAAGTTTTAACGAAGTAGAATCCAAACTTTAATTAATCCTTAAAGAAACTAATTTTATAATTGGATTGCCACGCTTCGCTCGCAATGACGATTCTGTCTAATATGCATTTCTTGCAGCATAGTCACTCATCAAATTTGAGTTAAATTAGGTTATTGCGCTTAGAATTTGATAATGTTCTCAACATTCCTATCGCATACATGGCTAAAGCTGAACAGAGATATGCCGCTTGCAATAAAAAAAGAAGTGGAATATGCGTCCAAAAGGAAACACAAACACTTGTAATTATGCCTGCCAAACTGCAATACGCATAAGAAAAGGAAAAACGGGTTTTTTTAAATGATGGAAAAGGAATTGTTGAAATCATAAGAAGTGCAAGAATGCCAGCAACAAAAGTAATACCCCATGCATCAACTAAGAACCACAAGGGCGATTGAATAAACCAATCAAAATAGAGAACTAAGGTTGCTAAAAAAAATGCAGAAACCGGCGTGGAAAGGCCTGAAAAATAAGCAGAACATGAACTTTGCGTCACATTAAATTTAGCCAGCCTAAATAACCCAGCACACAGATAAAGGCCAAGCACAGCAACGCCAACCCATGACATGCTATCTTGAAAAACACTATAAATAAGAATGGTGGGTGCGCAACAAAAAGAGATAGCATCGCACAATGCATCAAGTTCTGCACCAAGATAACTTGATGAACCTAATGCACGCGCTAATCTGCCATCGAGGGCATCAGCGCACGCGGCAAATCCAATACATAAAGCGGATAAAATAAGATCGCCACGCAGGGCTTCGATAACAGAGAGGAATCCAAAAAATGCATTTGCAAAGGTAAAACAGAAGGGAATAAGAAAAAGCGATTTTTTACACCGCTTTGAGCTCAGTTGAGCCACCGTTCTTAAAGTAATCGCCATAACAACCCCTGATTTTTTTAGGTAAACGTAAGGTAATCACATGCTTAGTATAGCATTATCTTACATTCCTCAAAAGATTTGCCGTTGTTAGTCTTCTTTTTCAGTTTTTTCTTTTTTTGTTGTCACATCAATATGAGCTAGTGGTTTTGGCTTAGGCTTCCAGTTCATTTCATCAGCAACAGTTTTTAATGCTGATAAACGAATACAATGGCGTAACAATTCACAGTAAAGCTCTGCTGCATGTAGATAATGTGGTGCAACTCGTGGATGATCCGGATACCATTGATAACGCCAAAATTGGTGGTTGTCAGGAAAATGCACCATCTTTGCAAACAGGGATTGTTTAGCATAATGTTTTCTGCAATGATTTTTTATACAGGTTATAAGTTCATTTAAATCTGTTTGATTTAGGCCACCTAAATAGTTCATATTTTCAATGATATTCGTAAAAGCAGGTACTGTATTTGATATGCTTCGTTCATTCTCTTTTAAATATTTAATAATAACTTTATTAGTATCAGTACATAAACCAAGAGCTTGTAAATCATCTTTTAATTTTTTAAGTTCATTATTAATCCAGCCTTTAACATCTTTAGAAGTAATGTCTTTAGAAGCAATAACTTCGCCCCCATCATCATAGGCTTGATCTGAACATGCGATAACATCATGTTTTAATTGCTTTTTAACGGCTTTTTTGTCGTTCAATAAATCCGATGCTAATGGCCATCTATCTTTCTTCCATGTCGCGTATCTGAATTTGTCACCGTGTGCTGTGTCAACAAATGATGCATCACGTAACGTATTACTTAAACGATAAAAATCCCACCAACGTTTTGCCCATTGCAGACCATAGGCACTACATACTGTTGCACTTCCTAAAGCGATCCATTTTGCATACGTACGAATTTGTTGAAGATTTTCTTCGGGACACGCTAAATAGCCGAGCAACCCCAAACATGCTGTCGTAGGCAATCCAACTTGTAAGGACTTCTGAGGAACTCCCATCTTGTGCTCAACGTTGGAAAGCGAGGAACAATACAAATTTGTTGCCCATTGCGCGCCATCGTTAAAAATATTAGGGAACGCTTGGCCAACCCAAAGTAAGCTCAAACCGTTAAAAATATTAGGGAATGTTTGGCCCACACAAAGTAAACTCAAACAAAGAAAGATCTTTTTAGAGAAATGTTTCATGAATATAACCTCTTTATATACCATTTTATATTAGTGTAGCAGATAGAAAAAAAAGAGCAATATGATAGTTTTTTATATTTTATATATTGTTTCTTATTGTAATTTTTTAGTAGAGGGATACCTGCGTTATAGGCTCTTGTGTTAGGACCAAACGCCTTAAAAGTGACAGATTGAACTGTTTACCTATAAGCATAAACCCTTTGAGCTTATTTTCGGCAATGAGATAATGAGCGAACAATTCTTCTGTTCTCTTGATCCGATGCTCAAATACCATAGATCCCTGGATAATTGGCCCGCAACTGGCAAAATTGAGACCAAAAAATGAAGAACTGGCCACTACGACTGCCCCGGGATAGGACTTTTGAAACCCAGCCATATTCTGAGCTGCGATAGCTCCCTGGAGCATAGCATCTGCCCATAAACAGCTCGGTACCCTCTTTTGCAAAAGTTGGTCATAGATCAGGATAGCATCCCCACCCGCATAGATACCTTGGGCACTCGTTTGCAGGTATTCATTGGTAATAATAGCCTTTGTGCGCTCGTCGCACGTAATGCCCGCATCAACTGCCAAATCGCTATTGATAGGCCCTGAAACAGCAGAAATAACCATCTGCGCTTCAATTTCCGTCCCATCATTCAAAATGATTCCCCGAACGCACCCTCGATCACTGATAAGCGTACGCATCATTTTTTTTTGATGAAGCGTAACGCGCGCTTGCTGCATTGCTGCTGCAATAAAATCAGCACCCGCACTCGTACAAAGTAAGCTTAATATGTGTGCACTCGCATCGATGATATGAATATCGACGTGAAACCGCGCGAGCGCATCGGCACACTCGACACCCGTTAATCCTGCGCCAATAATGACAACTGAACGTACGTTCTCTTTAAGAATATATTTTTCTAGGTTCAATACTGAGGCGAGTGAATTAAACGTAAAGAAACCGTTCAAGTTCTGAAATTCTTGCACAAAAGAAGGTAATTTCCTTCCTAATCCCAGGAAAAGTGTGTCGTATGAAACGCGCGAATTATCATGCAAAACGAGCGTTTTATGTTCAACGTCAATCTTTGTCACGCGCGCGTTCAGCAAAAGTTGAATGCGGTTTTTTTCAAAAAAATCGCTTTTTCTTGTATATAACTCTTGTTGTTGTTTGCGTCCGGCTAAATAATCGGCAAAAAAACATTTGTTATAAGGAAAATCCGGCTCATCGGAAATACAAACTATATCAGATTCTTGATCAACTTGACGTAGCTTTTGAGCAGCCCCGATCCCCGCTGCCGACGTGCCGATAATGATGTGCTTTTTTTTCATGAGGTTTTTTATATTAAAAGAAAACTAAAAGAGAGAGTATACCACTCTTTTAGTAGCACGCAAAGATTAGAAAATTTTTGCTAAAAAATACGGCCTGCAAGAAAATTTTGCAGGCCGTATTTTACGATGCGTATAGAGCTACTTAACAGTTTCAGCAACGGTTTTTAATTCTTCCTGATATTGCGCATAATCAGGAACATATTTTGCAATCAGTTGGGCATGTTCTTTGAGATATTCAGGAGAGTCTTTAGTCACCTGATATTTTTCAGCCAACATGACTGATTCATTAATATAATCAGGATTATCATTAAGCTTCATAACAAGTTCTTGAACATAGCGATATTTTTCATGAACATGTTTAAACTTTTCCACATAAGCTCTAAACTCGCTCGGTGATTGTTGGGGCTTTTCTACTTCTTTTGCATATTTCTTAGTAAGAATCTGCATTTCTTGATCCATCTGCGCAAGTTCGGGTGCATATTTCTTATTTAGTGCCGCTATTGCTTTGACATATTCAAGATCAAATCGGTTTCCCTTAAACTGTCGATCAATTTCCAAAACCGCCTCTTTATATTCCGGCGAATTCAATTTTTTTATACTTTCATCATAGCGAGCATACAGCTTTTTAACTTCGCTCATATACTCTTCAGGGTTTTTATAATACTGTGCCATATTTTGTTCAACAGCATTATTCAATGCATCTTGAGGGGTTATAGTGGGCATAATAGTTCCTTGTTGGCCTCCGTTATTTTGGGGAGTAACTATAAGTGACGTCCCATCAGTTTTTATTTTGACGACCGATCCTTCGGTAATATTGAGCAACTCAAGTAATGCCTTATCAAGCACTAGAGCATTGCTGTTGCCATATTTCACGAGTTTTTTGAGCATTTTGGTCCCTTACGATTATTAATGTTGTACAATGTATGTACAATGTAAAATATGTAACCATAAAAGTCAAATACTTTGCATAACTTCTTTTAGATGCCTAGATCGCCTCAAAAAAATTAAACAGAAACATTAACTTTTTAAAAAAATATTTATGGAACCATGAAAAGCTCTGATAAAATCCTTCGCCCAAACACAAACTTTGAAAATATAATTCGTCCAATAATGTATATTATTGATAAATGGAAATTATTATTATAAAATTATACTATAGCTTGGGTCTTTTATTTATTAACGAAGGAATCATTTTATGAACATAAAAAGTATAGTATGTTGTGTTTCACTCCTTTCATGTACATACCTTTTTGGTGGAGACATTTATCAGATAATGCAACAAGAAGCCCCTCAACCTTCAGCTGTCAAAAAACCAACTCAGATCCCCATGAAAAGGCGTTTCATAAAACCCGGTGCACAAGCACCTGTCATTGAAAAAGAGCAACCAGCTATGACATCTTCACAAGGGATGGAATACTTACAAACGGCTCTCCAAAAAGAAAAAGCACAACAAAAACAATATTATGAGCTAAAAAGACAAGCAGCAGACCGAAAACATAAACAACACCAGCAAAAAATTGAAAGAGAATTTAATAACGTAGGGTTAACAACATTAAACTCTCAAAATGATTATGATACCTATAAAAAAAATACAAAAAAGCTATTGCCACGTTTAATTAAATATGCGGACAGGACTCAAACACAATATAACGATCCCATTATAAAGGCCTTCCAATGGCATGACCCTGCATTCGTATATGAATTATTAGAATTACCTGAATATAAATTTTATACCGATTTCAATTTTAAAAGTAATGCACCTCAAGGTGGCCAAAAAAATCTATCAGGACAAGAATTTTTAGATAAATTAAAGAGTGCAACGTTTGCTAACCAACATGGTTATCAAGATCCACGTGAAATAAAACAAATGATGTTTTATGTTAACTACATGTTAACCGATCCAGATCTAGGAAGTAGAGTAATTAACTAAATATCGTTTAAGCAATCGAGTAGAGTATACGGCCATACCAGTCCGTCGTCGCTTTTACTTTGAGAATATCAACTTCTGCGTTATAGAAGCTATGCCGGACAGTCTTCGTTTGTTTACAAAAAAAAATCATTTAAAAAGATGGCGAAGCCAGGCGTAGCTTGCCAAGCCGGAAGGCGTGGATAAGCGAAGACTGGTGCACGCTATTGGATTATTTTATAACTTTCACGTTCGAAAATATCAGGTTATTGGATATACAACAACTGCTTTTTGCCTAAGACAAATGTATAATAATAAGGAATAACTACTTATGTAAAAAAGTAATGAAAAGGTAATAAACATGAACTCTCAAGAACAACTGTTACTCGATGATCTTTCACTTTTGTGTGAACATGCCATAAAAGCTAATAACATTATTTCCCTTGCGCCCATTATAGCCGAATATGCTGAAACAGTATTAAATGAACCTTCCCTAGACCCAATATTAAAATCTGTTCGCGATCAATGCAATGCCGATCATGAACCATATTATAACCTCGCCAAAATGGCCATTAATGGAATTAATGAAGCTAGCGAGAAAATATCAGCTTATATAAAAAACAATAACATGTCTGATCAAAATGCGCTTACCTCAGATATAACATGGCTTCAACATGAGATGGGACTTGATGCAGCATCTATTTTGCAGAAATATTGTGCAATAAAACGTTTCATATCAGCACTACTAAATGATTCAAGCAATAAGCACCTGTCATTTGTAGCGCAATTAGTAATTTTAGATAATAAAAATCAAATCACTAAAACAAAGTTTTTTTCACATTATAATGACTTTATAAAAAATTTAGAGTATCTCAATCGAATTGGACCAATACGTATCTGGAGTAGCTTCCAACTTATCTTTGGCTTTAATCTCATATATAACCCAGAAATTTATGAGAACCAAAAAAATGAACTCATCAAAGCAAAACAAGCCCATAATGCTTATGTTCTTGAAATTAGATCCAATGCATTAGATAACTCTATAACCCCAGGAAAAGACAATAAGCTTTATGAGAATAATTTCGATGTGTTTTTATACCAAAATGCAATTCAAAAAACCTATGGCTATATTAGAAAAAATCTTTTAACTGCAAAAAAAAATATCTTCGACAAATTAGATATCGATTATGATGGCGAAACAGGAGAAATGATAATTAATGGACAAAAAATCATTTTTGATCCGGCGAGTATTGAAGGTGCCTTACTTTTCCAAATGACACCAGGAGGAAAACCCTGCCGAGACCCTATACCACTCGATGAAATCATCAACGGAATTCCTGATTCAATGATCGATAAATCAAAAACAGCAAAATCCAACAAAGATAAAATTTATAAGGCTCGTGATAGAATAAATAAAAAAGTAAAAGAAGAAATAAACGAAATAGAAAATCTGTTGACCAATAAAAAAGCTAAAAAACATCAGCCGCACGTCGCATATATACTTTGGAATTCTGAATATTTCTATAAATAAACCTCTATAAGAACAAAGTCTGTAGCATATCCCCTCTTGCTAACAATCTTCTCAATACTTACGCCGGGCGTACGCTCAGCGCTTCTCATACCACACTTTTTGCAATAGTAAGGGGTATGAAAAAGAAAAAAAATATTATCACGCACATTTATGCATCCCAAAAAGAAACTCAACCTTGGCTAATCGACGAGTATAAGCCAGTTGTTGATTTTTTTTCATTGCTTATGGAATGGGACCAAAATGAAAACGTATCGAAAGGGTATACGAATGAAAAACAAAATCAGCGAAATTCAGATAACTCCTATTAAACCTATAGATGGCCTTGTTGGATTTGCAAGTATTGTTTTTGATAACAGTTTTTATCTAGGAGGCATAGGAATTTATACTCGGCCCGCCGGAGGATACAGAATAACATACCCAACACGCAAAAGTTCAAGCGGAAATCTCAATATCTTTCATCCCATTAATAAATCAATAGCAAAACATATAGAAGAGGCAATCATAGTAAAACTTGAAGAAGTGACACATCAGTAAAAAAAGCAAAGCCATCAATGCTGATTGATGGCTTATAAATTTAAGGATTTCATATGAGTAATGATAGCAAAAATATCAAAAAAGAGCAAAAAACTAACAGCGTAACATCATTTTACCAAGAGATTCGTAATTCCGAATACGATGAATTAATAAATGAAGAGAATGATCTTAATACAAAAAAAGCAGAGTTTGGTTATGGCGATACATCATGGGAAAATTTATTCGTATTATCAATTGAAGATTTAGGTCAGGCCGAAGCATCACAAGTTCTTAGTTTACAAGAATCTTATAAAACATATCAAACAAAAAAACATTCATTTCAAAGTACAATATATCTTGAGCCCTCAAAGTTGCCAGAAGTTGTAGAAGATGCAGAAAAATTGCTCCTATCGCGGGAAGATCATATCTATCAAAGATCTGGAAAATTGGTTCATATCGCAAAAATTTTACACTCTCCAATCAATAAAAGAATACTGATAAAAAGATCACATGATGCCGTAATTATTAAAGAAATTGACCAAGCGTTTTTAACAGTACATCTGACTAAACGTGGAAATTTTTTAAATTTTGATACTCGTACAGGAAAGTTTAAAAAAATTGATTGCCCAGAAAGAATTTCTAAATATTTGCTTGCAAAACAACAATGGAATATACCCGTGCTAACAGGAATCATTAATGCTCCTACACTGCGTGCAGATTGCTCCATTTTAGATGAACCTGGTTATGATGATGCTTCAGGCCTTTTGTTTTTTCCGGGTAATTATACATTTGGTAAAATTCCAACAGAGCCTACATTGGAAGATGCTCAAAGAGCTAAAGATGAACTGCTGAAAATCTTAGAAGAGTTTCCTTTCGAAAATGCCGCAAGTAAATCAGTTACACTTGCTGCAATTCTTACCGCTCTTGTTAGAAGATCTATTACAACGGCACCATTATTCGGTTTTACAGCGCCTAAAATGGCCAGCGGAAAAAGTCTTTTGGCGGATGTTGTTTCACTTATTGCTACAGGAAAACCCAATAGTGTAATTGCTCAAGCAGAAAACGAAACTGAAGAAAAAAAACGTATCATGGCAGTTTTAATTGAGGGCGATCCTATTGTTTGTTATGACAACGTAGAAAAACCGTTCAAGAGCGCTGCTTTATGTTCTATTTTAACTCAACAAGAATACAAAGATCGTCTCTTGGGAGGAAATGAAACAAGAACAGTACTCACCACTGCAACTTTTCTTGTAACGGGAAACAATCTAATTTTTATGGGCGATATTTCCACAAGAGCATTATTATGCAAACTTGATCCTCAAGTTGAACATCCTGAAGAACGATCTTTTGCAATAGACCTACGAAAATATATTCCTGAAAATCGTAATAAACTTGTTCTGGCGGGTTTAATTATTCTTCGTGCTTATCATGTTGCCGGAAGTCCAGTCCAGAATATTGAGCAATTTGGAAGATTTGAAGAATGGAACCGTTGGATTCGATCTGCAATTGTTTGGCTCGGCATGGCCGATCCATATGAAACTCGAAAAGATATACAGAATAATGACCCTATAAGAATCATGTTAAATTCATTGTTCATGACTTGGTATAAAATTTTTGGCGATCGATCTATTAAGTTAAAAGAACTTAAGAATATGAATTCTATACAAGTTAATAATGCTATCGATGATGATGATAATGATGAAATAAAAGAAACTTTTCAAGAATCACTACTTGAGCTAGCTGGCGATAAGAATGGCGCCATTAATCAACGGAGTTTGGCAAAAAAATTAGCGCTCTACAAAAATCGTATAGAGGGCGGCTTACGCTTAGAACAAAATGGCATACATCAAGGGACATCTTTGTGGCGCATTAGAAAGATTTGATATTAAAACCGTGGTATTGGTTGATATGGTGGATTTGTTTTTGTTTGTTCCTAAAAACTTGTCTGAATATTTATTGTTGTTTTTTATGAAAGATATAAATCAAAGCCACGAAATCCACCAATACCACGTGATTATTATCACAATGATCAAATAAAGGAATGAAAAATGGATCTCCTAGATCTTGTTCACGAAAAAGGGCTTATTGCCAAACGAGCAGCTAATACCCAGGGCGGTGAATATCATTCACCATGTCCAGTGTGTGGCGGATCAGATAGATTTGTTATACAACCCAACAAACAAATGAAAAATTGTACAGGTTATTATTTTTGTCGACAATGTAATGCTCGCGGTGATTCTATTCAATTTTGTTTAGATTATCTTGGTTTTACCAACTTCAAAGAAGCTGAAAAATATGTTGAAGCAAAACTTGCTGATAAAATGCCAACTATTTTTGCAAACACAAAAAGTAAAAATTCCGTTATGCTCCTTGATAAACCATCTATTCTTTGGATTCAACAAGCAAACAAACTTGTTCAAGAAGCGCATGATTGCGTGCTATTACAAAAAGATATTTTGCAAATTCTAGATAAGCGAGGCCTGCCCATTGAGGCAATTAAAAATTATAAAATAAGTTGGCTTTCAGAGGACAAAAATTTTGAAGGAGCTGCTTGGGGATTAGACAAAGAAACAATCTGGTTTCCAGCAGGAATACTTATACCTGCCATAGAAAAAAATGAAAATGTCATAAGATTAAAGATCCGACGGAAGAATTGGAAAATAGATGATGAATGGCCTAAATATATTGCAATATCGGGAAGCATGAAAGGCCTTAATATAATTGGCAATAAGAAGAACCCTATCATGATCGTTGTTGAGTCTGAATTAGACGCATATGCATTGCATCATGCAGTAGGTGATTTCGCCGTTATTATAGCTATTGGTGGTTGTACAAAAAATCCAGATCCTACAACTGATTATCTTGCCAAACATAAAACTGTTTTACTGATTTGCCATGATAACGACAGTGCTGGAAGCATTATGTTCGATAAATGGAAAGCACTTTACTCTCATGCACAAAGTTATCCGACTACAATTGGTAAAGACATTGGAGAAGCTATACAGCAAGGCTTTGATGTTAGATCTTGGATTATAGAAAAGTTATCAACTCAAATGCAACGTGACTTAAACTTAATAAAACTTTTATGGAATCAAGAAGATCAGGAGCTGGTTAATTGGATACTGCATTACATTAGCGAACGAACAATTACGCGATATGCTTATGATAAACTTGAGCAAGAAATCAATGTAGGCCTAAATTCACCTCGAGCTCAAACTGGTGAACTACAACAAGGCTTAAGATTGATGAGAAAGATCATTGAAATAACGATATAAAATGAAAGAGCAATCATGACAAAAAAACTATTTATTCAATGCACGGTAATTTTTCTGCCAACCCTTACTTTCATCCACATAATCAAAATAGCAATCGATATAAGGCTCAATTTTTGCACCATACCATTCTCTTAGTTCGTTGTTAAACGCCTGATTTGATTTGCATTCGTAATAAAATTGCTTATCTTTAAGTTTTTGATATTTATCTTCATGCATTCGAGGTGGTTTTTTGGAAAGTTCTAGATCGCCTTGTTTGTCTTTTATACCATCTTTAACTTTTTTACTCATATAGTCATAGCGCTTAGTTGGCCTTAAATGTTGGGTTTCATAGCTTAGGTTTAAGCATTTACGGCAAAGAAAAATACTTTGCTCTGCAAAATAGAGTATCCGCATTCGTCTCTGGCATAAGGGACATCTGAAGAAGTAACGGAATCCGCCGTAGTTGCAGGGCTGCTTATCGATAAGGATAATATAAGAACAATCTTTGCGCTTTCTATAGATAACCTTCAAAATATTGTCTTGAATTATAGCTTTAACCCCTAAAGGTTGCACGGTAAATCCAACCATAGCCTTAATATGCTGCGCCAACTTAAATGAATCAATCGTGGGTAATTTAGAGCATAGAGCCCTTGCTATGTGTTTTTGCTTTATCCTCCAGTACCAACCCCAATGAGTCAAAACTTTCTCCTTTATCGAAATATATAGATAATAATATTTTTAATATTACACAAATCATTCTGAAAAAGCATTTACATATCTTGTTGTATATATATAAATATAAAAAAACCCTTAATTTAATTGATAAATTTGCATATATTTTCTATCTGTGTAAAATAATAAAAATTATTATTTCTTTTTAGGGGTTTTATACATGAATGATATATTGATTGATGCTATTGGATTTGAACATAATGAATTTTCTAATGAAATATTTAATAAAAATTTTTCAAATGATATTCATTGTTCTGCTGAATTAAATGAACTGGGGAGCGCATTATCAATTGCTCAAGCAGAAATAGGTACACCTATTTTAAAAAATTGTTTTCCTGATATTTTGGAGGATTTTGGGGACGTAATAAAAGCTTCTAGATTTGCATTAGTCAAAAATGGTCTTGCGGTTACGCAATTAATTCAAAGAGATGATGTAGGACATAAAATACTACGAACAATACTTCTGCATAAATCTGGACAATGGGTTTCGGCATACGAATTATTTGGTGATTCAGAATGGGAAGAAAAAGATCCCATAAAATATTTAACATTCTTACGAATGCAATCTTACATTTCTATTATTGGCTTAGTTGTTAAATAGATTATGGTCTATCTTGAATCTCATATTGAAGACCTGCAAGGCGAATTTTCCGCTTATTATCAATCTGATAATATTGATGAATTAACTACGGCTTTATTTAAAGCTCGTATCAAAATGCAATTAGGTTTACGTAATTATAAAAGTATAATTGAAGACTTTCGATGTATTATAATAGCAACAAGACCTTTTCTGGAGGAGAATGGCTTATCAATTTTTCAGGGTTTACGTATTGATGAAAATGGAATGCAAATTTTAAGCACAATTTTATTGCACAGAAGTTCAAATCAATGGATTGAAATTAGTGAGCTGATTGGTTTTAATATTGATATTAATAGCCACCATTTTATTTATTTGAAAATGAAATCATATATTGTAATGACAGGTATTGCCATACCAAAACTCAAATGGCGAGAGAAACTTATTTTGCAGGATGGATTGCGAGAAATAAGTTGGAAGCAAATAAGTCTTTTTTTGCAATGTCAAAGATGTTTTTATAGGGAATTGAAACGAGGGAAAAAACGACCTGGTATTGATCCTGAGTCTTTTAAAATAACTACAAAAATTGATGAATTAGTAAAAAATGAAATGAATTTTTTTCGAAAATGGAAGGCTCATCCTCAATTTATGGCTAATCATGGAATTGATGCGGTTCCATATAATGATAAGTATAATTCTATAAAGAAATGGCAAACTACTAAACGAAAAAAAAATAATATTGATGTCTATGATGGAGGAATCAGATTTTATGATTACCAAACAAATTTTGATTTGTTTGGTAGTGTTGATGATGTTTGGATAAATAATCAAAATGAACTAATAATTGTTGAATATAAAACAACTGCAAAAGGAGTAAATATATGCATAACAAGTGATGCTTGGTATGAAAATTATAGACGTCAGGTTGCATATTATACATGGTTATTTAAAAAAAATGGATACGCAGTTTCTACAAAAGCTTATTTCTTTTATATAAATGTAGGAGAAAACCAATACTCATTTATGCCATTTGATAAAAATTTAAAGTGCTATGTATCAATATCAAGTTATGAGATAGATGATTCATGGGTTCAAAATACAATTAAAAATATGAGAAGTTGTTTAAATCAATCAAAGCCGCCCATAATATCAAAAGATCAAATTACTAATCGAATTTGTGAATATTGTGATTTTGCTCAATCAGATAAAAACTAACTATTTGAATTAATCAAATGTTATCTTTTCTAAAATAGATAAATTTTAGGCATGGAAGTAAATAAGCCAAACAATTAAGCATTACAACCTATGATTAATATCATTCATCGAAATGTTTTTTTAAAATATCATACATATGCAATGGTGACATTCCTACAACTTTAGTAGCATCACAAACCATCATAAAATTTGTATCGTTACTATAACGAGGAACAACATGAACATGTAAATGATCAGCGACACTTCCACCTGATACCTTGCCTTTATTAATCCCTATATTAATGCCTTCACAAGAAAGAACTGCTTCTAGTTTCAAAACAGAATGATTAATATCATCCATTAACTGAGAACGATCTTCTTGTGATAAAATTGATAATTCAGCAGTATGCATATAAGGCAATACCAAAATATGACCCGCATTATATGGATATAAATTCAACATAATAACCGAATTTTTAGTCCGTTTTAAAATTAAATTTTCACGGTCATTTTCTTGTGCAATCTTTTCGCAAAAGAGACAAGACTCTCTTTTTTTTGTCTTTAAAGATCCATCTTTAAAATAAGATGAACGACCAGGCGCATATATAAAATTCATTAAATATCTCTTAAACAAGAGTTAGCTTTTTATGGAGAAATTTTAGTTTGGGTCTATTTCTTTTTTATACAGAAGTCTAATGCCTTCGCAAAGAAGTGTTGATCGATCTGTTTTTTTGCGATCTCTAATGCGCTTTATAAAGACTTCATCAAGAAGTGTCTCATCTTCTTCAGACATGTAAATTGTAGTTTTTGATTTTTTAGATTCAGTATTTTTCATGTGTAATCATTTCTCCTAAAAGGTTAATTTTAAAATTAAGAGTGTCATTATCTGAGAAAAAGTCAAACCATTAAACCGACTAGCAGCCTTTACCTTTTAAGCGTTTTAACGTATGATTCTTAGAGAAAAAATTTAGAAATATATATAAAGGTAAGTCATGAGCAACAAAAATATTAAAGTTGGATGTGAGATTTTTTTAATAAAAAATGATGCCATTTTATTAGGAAAAAGAAAGAATTGTTACGGCGAAGGAATGTGGGGGTTGCCAGGTGGTCATTTAGAACAAGGCGAATCAATAAGAGAGTGCGTTAGAAGAGAATTAAAAGAAGAAATAGATATTGAAGGCTTGGAGTTTAGATTAATTAGTGTAGCGGATTGTATTGATGAGCGTGGTCATTATATTCATATATCTTTTTTGCTTGAAAAATTTTTGGGTGAAATCAAAAATATGGAGCCCGACCTTTGTTATGAGTGGAAGTTTTTTTCTCTCACGAATTTACCAGAAGAACTATTTAATCCTCACAAGAACATTCTCAAAAACTATTTTGAAAATGTTTTGTATCTCGAAAGAAAACAATAAATGCATCTACATAGACTTTCTATACTATTGCTATTTTGTTTTGCATGTAAGGGACAAGAAGTTTGTTCAAATGTGTTAAAAACTAAAAAATCAACACAACTTTTATCTACAATTTTCCCTTTAATGCAACAAAAAAAGTTAACAACTTTAAGTTCAATGTATTACCGTGCTCCTGAAACAGTTGATATGAACATTAACGGTGTTTGTAATCTAAATTGTAAATGGTGTTGGGGGCCTGTTCATAATGCAAAAGAAGACGTAACTTTAAATGAATGGAAAAACTTAGCATATGAATTAAAGCGATTAGGCACAAAAAACGTTGTATTTACGGGAGGAGAAACTTTATTAAAAAAGGAACTTCCTGAATTAGCACGTTATACTAAAACGGAATTAGGATTACGCACTACCTTATCAAGCAACGGCCTACTCATGATTAAAAGAGGTGCATCGATATTACCATTTATAAATGATGTAGGATTACCCTTGGATGGGCATACCGTAGAAATAAATGCGATTATGCGTATTGGAACGATTTTGCATTTTTCTAAGGTGTTAGAAGCAATAAAGTTTATACAAACAAACTTTGAAAAAACCAATCTTACAGTAAGAACTGTCGCCGCTGCTCCTAATATAGATTCTGTACCATATATTGGTAAAACTATGTTAGAAGCGGGTATTGAGCCAAAAAAAATGCGCTGGAAAATATATCAGGTTAGTCCTGTTGGTCCAAGAAAAGATGATATTTTAAATGGTGATTGGTTAATTACTACAAACCAATTTAACGAAATAGTACAAAAAACAAAATTACTAAATCCAGAATTTGCTATTGAATCGCAACCTTTTCAAAATTCCTTTGGACGATATTTTCATGTATTTCCAAATGGTGAAAGCCATATAGTTATGCAAGGTGAGGATGGATTTCCTGTAGAAGTAAAAATGGGAAATGTAGTTAAGGACTTTGATTCTGTAATTAAAAAGTTAAATGAATCTTTCAATTTTAGTCACAATAGTAACCATGGGAAAAATTAATATGAAAACTAAATTATTTTTTATTTATGGGGTTTTAATCCTAGCAAGCGGTACTTCATATGCTTGCGATGTAATGAGCAAAGAAGAAATTCTAGAAAAACTTTCATGTGAAAGATATTTTCCTTATCAAGATATTATGATAAATAATGAAGTTATTTTTAAAGGAGTTGGTCCTGACTGTCCTTCACGTTATGAAGCAATAAAAGCGGCATTAGCTGAATATAAAAGACCAATAAAGATTCTTGATATTGGTGCAAGTAATGGTTACTTTAGCTTGAGGCTAGCAAAAGATTTTAAAGCAACTTGTGTAATGGCCGATTTATCAGATAGATTAGCTAATATTTGCAAATTCAATACAGAAGTGCGAAATCTTATTTACCTCAAACGAGCTCTTTCTCTTGAAGATCTTCAATTATTAGCTAAACATGAGCATTTTGATGTTGTCTTGGCATTAAATGTCCTGCACCATATGAGTCCTTGGAAAGAAATTACTGATGTTATTTTTGAATTAGGTGATACGGTTATTATCGAAACACCACCCTTCAACGATAAGCGCGCAGAAAAAGAGCCGAGTATTCCATTTATCGAAAAATATTTATTAAGTAGACAGGATGGAGAAATTATAACAGAAACTCCTAGAGCTGCTCCAAATAACTTTGATGATATAGTTGTAAGTCTAAATGCAGAAGATGATGTCTTATCAAAAAAAGAGTTTACTCCTGATGCTTATGCAAAAATGTTTTGCTTTAGAAACAAACAATCAACAAATACGTTGTCTTTTAATCAAGAAATATTTCAAGCGTTAAATGGTATTTTTCCAGAAAAGAATAGCTAAATTTAAAATAGTCCCTTATAAGAGTTTCTATCTCTCTTATAAGGGACTATATTTTTTAAACAATAAAGAAGAAAAATGAAAAAGACTTTAATTTTAATTTTTTTTATAGTTTGTAAAACTATAGCCTTTGAACAAAATAGCCTTGATAGCTTTCCCGATCCTATTACTATAAGTCTTGGATTTAGTTGCACGCCAGCAGATATGCTCAGAACCAATAATATTCGATGCACTGCTTTTCCATTTGATTGGGTTCGTAGTTCTTTTAATGGTGTATGTGATTTATTTGAGGATGATTTTTCAGATTTTTTAAATCCACAATATTTGACCTTTGAAAAAACTTTTATTCTTAACAAAAAATATACAATTGCTTTCCATCATGATTTTCCTGCAGAGCGAACAGAAGGTAGAGTCGAGTACATAAAAGAAAATTATTTAGACTTTATTGAAGATGTAGCAGAAAAATATAATAGAAGAATCGAACGACTTTATAACGTACTAAATTCTGGAAAAACGGTATATTTTTTCAGACTTAGCGCAGGTACAAGACCTTGGAATTTAGATCTCAACCCACAAACTAGGGATGAAATAATAAAATTGAGAAACATTTTATCAGCTAAATTCCCTAAATGTAACTTTATTTTAGTAGCTATTGATACTAATGAAGATTATAAAACAGACTGGCAAATAGATCGCATAAAGAATTTTTATATTCAAAATTTCTCATCAAAAGATGAATGGAACAACATTTTTAAAATATTAGGTCTCATTTGAATAAAGCCATAATTTATGCCCGAGTTTCCTCAAAAGAACAAGAAAATGAAGGATTTTCCATCCCCGCGCAACTCAAATTGTTAAAAGAATATGCATCCAAAAATAACTTTAGAATTGTAGAAGAATTTACTGATGTCGAAACAGCAAAAAAAGCAGGCCGAACTCAATTCAATAAACTGCTAAGTTTCTTGGAAGAAAATAAAAATGTTAAACATTTCTTAGTTGAAAAAACTGATCGACTCTTAAGAAATATAGCAGATTATGCTTTGCTTGATCGAGTAATTGAATATTCTGATATCAAAGTTCATCTTGTCAAAGAAAATGTAATTCTTAGTAAAGATTCACGCTCTAATGAAAAATTTATTTTCGGTATCAAAGCATTAATGGCCAAAAACTATGTAGATAATCTTTCCGAAGAAGTTAAAAAAGGCATGTCAGAAAAAGCTGCTCAGGGTATATATCCATCATGGGCACCCTTTGGATATATAAATGTTAAAGAAAATGGTAAAAGCATCATAAAACTCGACCCAAATACAGCACCATATGTAAAAACAATGTTTGAGCTATATGCCACAGGTTCATACTCATTACAGTCACTTAGAAAAAAAATGATTGCTGATGGCATGATCTATCGAAATGGAAAAAATTTCTATTCCAGCATTTTAGATATCATATTAAAAAATGAATTTTATACCGGTGTCTTCTTCTGGAAAGGTAAGAAATATGAAGGTGCTTCACATACGCCAATAATAAGTAAAGATTTGTTCCAAAGAGTACAAAAAATTCTCAAAAACCCTTATAAAAACAAGTCAAAAAAGGGCCTTTTTACCTATTCTAATCTTATTCGATGTGGAGTTTGCAGTTGTTCTCTAAGTGCACAGATTCAGAAAGAAAAATATATTTACTATCATTGCACGGGGTATAAGGGTAATTGCAAGCAAAATTACCTAAGGCAAGAATTAATAGAAAATACTTTTCAAGACCTCTTGAACGATATTCAAGTTTCTGATGAAATTCAAGAAAAAATTTTGCAAGGGCTACGCGAAAGTCATAAAGAAAAGATAGAATATCATAATAACTTAGTGCTTCAATTGGAAAAACATATTAAAGTCCTGCAAAATCGCATTGATCAAGCATATTTAGACAAGCTTGATAACAAGATTGGTGAAGAATTTTGGCAGCAGCATACCAAGGAATGGATCGAAGAAAAAGAACAATTAACGGTAAAATTGCTTGCTACTCAACGGGCTGATTCTCATTACCTAGAAAATGCCAATCTTATCTTAGAACTCTCCAAAAAAGCCGCTGGGCTGTTTAAAAATCAAAATACCAAACAAAAACGACGATTGATTGACCTTTTAGTTTTGAACTGCTCATACAAAGATGAAAAGTTCGATGTAGAGATGAAACCCGTGTTCAATGAGATTATGAACACGGTAAAAACTGGAAACTGGTGCGCCCGACTGGATTTGAACCGGTGACCTACAGATTAGGAATCTGTCGCTCTATCCATCTGAGCTACGGGCGCCTGCGAATAAAATGTATACTAAAAAATAAAAAAAGGCGATTTTAAAGCCATTTTATATAATCAAACAGGTATAATTATGATGAATTTATTCTAATTATAGAATTTTTTATCTATTCTAATTATGCTGATTAAAGAAACTCAAATAAGTCATTAAGCATTAATTATTAAAATAAGTATATTTAATGAGCCCAACGGTATTTAGATATAAAAATTATAGATTTTTTTTCTTCTCGCGCGAAGAATCGAGAATGCATATTCATGTTTTATCGCCTGAAGGAGAAGCAAAATTCTGGATAGAACCTGTTGTTGCTCTTGCTGATTTTAGTGGTTTTTCAGATCGTCAATTAAGAGAACTTGTCAAGGTGGTTGAAACACATGCCAAAGAAATTGAAAAAGCCTGGAAAAAACATTTTAGCTAAAGCTGAAATTCAAACTATTTCAAATCATGGGATTTGGTTATTAGTAAATGAAAAAGAATTCTTTATGCCTTTTTCGGAATTTCCATGGTTTTTAAAGGCCACAGTAGAGCAAATATATAATTTAGAATTATTTCATAACAAACATCTTCATTGGCCTGCATTAGATATTGATGTTGATATAGAATCTCTAAAACACCTTGATTCATACCCACTTACCTTTTCGTAAAAATATGAGCCTTTTTTTAATAAATGCTTTACCTGAAGGTGCTTTTAAATATAATTCAAAGTTTTTGGCTTCTTCCATATTTTTAAAAGCAACATAGAAAAGCAATTCCCAGGGCTTATACTTTGCTGTATAGGGTGATTTGCCAGCATTATGTGCTTCTAAACGTTGATGTATATCAGTTGTATACCCGATATATGATTGGTTAGTGTTTTTTAATGATTTAAGAAAATATACGTAAAACATAATAAAATTATTTTAGCTCAGCTGCCCAGTCTTCGCTTGCAATGGAATATCTTCGAAGCAAAATTGAGCTTCGACGGGCAATCTACGCCATCATTTCCTTAAAGAAGCTGGCAAAGCCGATCGTAGCCAAATGTAACATCGAAGTTTTTCCCCATGCAGGCGTAGATTGGTGCGCCCGGCAGGAGTCGAACCTGCAACCTACGGATTCGAAGTCCGTTGCTCTATCCAATTGAGCTACAGGCGCATAGTATATTCTCTAGAAATATCAAAAAAAAAGAAAAAAGCTAATCTGAATGTTGAATTTTGGAAAAAAATTATCGATTCTGATCAATGAGTCTTAAACGACTTTCCGAAACGGCTTTGCCTTGCGATGTTATTACTCCATTGTTCTTCTTATCAAGCGCCACAATTATAGAATACATATCATCCTTGCCTTCTTTCCCATGTAATTGAGCACTACGAAATATTTCTCCATCTTTATAAGCGACCAAACAACCTGGTCTTGCAGCTCTTGCATTCCACGGTTTGAGCATCGATTTCGGAACTTCATGGTTTAACTTGGCTTCCATACAAAAAGAATTTTGATGAATTATATGCAAACAAAAGAATAGTAAGAATATATAAAGCTTCATACACACTCCCTTTGAAAATGATCTTTTCTTCTGTCTTTACCATACCGTATCATGCACTTTTATGACAATAATTTAAAATACAGCATCATGACCCCTAAAACAGCGAATGTTACAGGCTGTCAATAAGACCACATCATGGTCATTTCAGTATGTAAATATATAGGATAATTTAGTTAAATTCGGGCATAAATTTGACAAATGATAATTTTTTTAATAAGTTAATTTTATATATGTTTATATTGATAAAAAAAATGGGGTTAAAAATGCAGGTTAAAAGCTTTTTTTTCATTCTTATATTATTTAGTTCTTCATCTCTTTTTGGCATGTCAAAATTGCCTAAATATCATCTAAGAGAACGCTCTCTATCGACTTTATCAAAATATATAAGCAGCACTTTTGCGTTGGAAGGGCGAACATCAAGTTTATACAACCATCATTCTTTAAAAAATAGAACATTCTCATCTTCACCATCACAATTTTGGTTTGCCGATAGCTTTAAAAAATTTTACGAAGCCTATCAAGATAAAATCAGCTACTACAAATCAAATTATTATCACAGTATGCTTGGTGCTATCGAAGAAAAAATAAAAAATGGCAAATCTACTCTTTTTAGTTACTTAACCCTTGAAGAACTTCTTGCAGACATGCAAAAAACAGGTTTCATCAATTATGAGTCAAAATATACATCATTAAATGCACTCTGCTTTGCGATAAAAATAACACAAAATCTCCCAGAAAAAGATCAAGAAAAAATCATTGAATTATTCATTAAATATGGAGCCCACATTGATGGCTATGCATTGTTACTTTCAGTGAGAACTTTAAATGTTGGCGCACTCGCAATGCTACAGCCTCATTTTGAACCAATGCATCTTTACACATTTTATGTTGAAGCCAAAACTCACATTGATCAGATGATGCAAAATTATCAAAACCTTGATAAAAAAAGCAAAGCACGCCTTGAATTATATCAAAAGATTTTCTTAATCTTGAAGCGTCCTTGTAAGGAAGCTACCTATACAAGAAATTCATCTATGCCTCTTGATAGATTTAAAACAGCAGAATTCAAAGAAACATTCACTACATCTTCATGCGAAGAATTTTATAATGCACTTCATGGGAAAAAAGAGTATTCAAATTCAAGTAAATCCTATTCATATAATTATAACAATGACCAGACAAACAGAAAAAGTAACAATACTACCTATAATGCCACAAACAAAGATCAATATAATGGCAAACTCATCGATTCTTCTAAATACCAAAATCCGATAGAACAAGAACTTTGCGAATTGTACAATAAAATAATCAAGCAAACATCACGAGAAGAATTTTTAGAAATATCACGGTTTGCTCAAAAAAATGACATTAAGCAAGCATGTATGCAAAAAGTATTAAAATTCCATCCTGATCGTTTTCATTATGATGCTACCCTACAAAAAATAGCAACCACCGTAACTCAAAGAATTAATCACATAAAGAATAATTGCTAAACAATATTCTTTTTAAAATAGGCTAGAAACTCTTTATTCCCATCAGTACCGGTAATGGGTGAATCAGTAACACCAAGATATGAAAAGCCTTCTTGGGTAATTCCTCGAACAATGTTATGAATTACCTCTTCATGAACCTTGGGGTCTTTAATAATACCACCCTTACCCACCTGCTCACGGCGGGCCTCAAATTGTGGCTTTATGAGTACAATAAGATGCGCTTCGGGCTTCATAAGTTTTTTTATAGTAGGGATAACTTTAAGAACGGAAATAAATGAAAGATCGAGCGTAACGAGATCAACAAGCTCGGGAAGCTCATCAAGATGGCGCAGATTTGTTTTTTCCATCACCACAACGCGCGGATCGCGGCGAATTTTTTCATGCGCTTGGCCGTAGCCAACATCAATGCCGTAAATTTTTTTGGCACCATGTTGCAATAAACAATCCGCAAATCCCCCCGTGGATAGCCCCGCATCTAAAACAATGCTGTCTTGAGCGTTTACCTTGAAGAAGTCGAGTGCTTTTTCTAATTTATAACCCGCGCGCGAAACAAATTTTTGTTCATTTTGAACGAGGGTAATAACCACCTCATCGGCCACTTGCGTGCCTGATTTGGTGCACACTTTGCCATCCACCAAAACATTCCCTTGCATAATTAAACTTTGTATATATGTTTTACTCAAGGAAGGATTACGTTCTTGAACAAGTTGATCAAGGCGTTTTTTTTGTTTCATCTCTTGATTTTTCTTTTATTCACTCGGTACGCTCAACAAAAAACCATTTCAAATATAGCATACTATCCTCAAGGAAAAAACACGATGGCTACTTTAAATCTTCGTCTCAACAAGGATGCATTTGCATTCGCACAGGAACTGATTAAACAAGGAAAATTTACTAAAAATAAAAAAATCTGGGAAAAAGAAAAACCTACAGAAGCACAAGAAGATCAGTTTTTAACAACGCACGCTTGGCATGATTATGGGCTTTGGTTTCTTGCTATCAATTGTGAAGAAAGCCAAGGAACAAAGGCGTATTACACCTTTCCCCTCGGCAATTTCCAGACCATTTATTATTCAGCATTACTCGCTGCGCAAAATGATGCGCAGCAGAATAATAATTTCGAAATAGTAGAAGCCGCAATAACATTATGCAAGCTCATTGATGAGCAAGCCTAGATTTAACTCAAATTTGATACAATCAAACTTGACTGTGCAAGACAACACTGAAAACAAAGGTGTCATTGCGAGCGAAGCGTGGCAATCCAATTATAAAATTAGCTCATTAAAGGAATTTATTAAAGTTTGGATCCCCACGGCTAGCGCCTCGGGATGACGCCTTTACCAATTTTACAATACTCAGCAATCACACCGTATCTATTTTGATGAAACATCAGAAGCTTTTTGCTCCTGATTGCCATTGTCTTTTTCAAACTTTTCAATGATTGCTTGCACACCCTGTGTTAAAGGATAGAAATAATCTTTTGAAAGCCGTTGCTCATCTTCAATAATTTTTTTGAATGGCACAACAACAAAAACCGACTCAGTTGTTTCAATAGTAACCACGCCAGTATCAAAACTTTTGAATAAAGCTTGGCGCAAATCTTCTAATGTTTTTACGCGAATCCCATTGACCTCACTTAAAATGCCTCCGGGCATTAATGAACGTGAACGTTGCGCTTGTGAATCAGGGAAAATATGAGTAATAACCAATGCGGGTTCCATTTGAGATTTCATTTCTGCATAACGCGTTAATCCAGGCGCAATACTTACCAAGATCGGCAAATGATTTGTGGTTAATGGTTGCACAACCATGCCCGCAACAATCTCATACTCTATTTCTTCATAGCCGGGATATATTTTGTGAATTGGTAAAAATTCAGATTGATCAAAGGCAAAAATAAATTCTTTGCGTACGCCTTGACGATAGACTACCAATTTGACTTCTTGGCCCAACTTCATTTGAGCAACATAATCAACAATGGAAATCTTATCTTCATGCCACAAAAGTTCTCCATACAGATCTATTTTGTGCCCATTAATTTCATAAATCATATCGCGCTTTTGCACACCTGCTCTGTGCAATGGGCTATCTTTATAAATATCAACAACATATAAACCACCGGGAAGTGGATTTCCTAAGAATTGCGTTAATGCTTCACTGGCATTATTAAATAACACCCCCAAAAATGGTCTTTTTAACAACTTAATTTTACGCAAATCATCAAGTACTATCTTAAGTTCATTAATCGGTATTATGTAACCTACACTCTGTGCATCGGGAACATATGAAGTGTTAATACCGATAACTTCTCCACGAATATTTAAAGATGGCCCGCCAGAATTTCCGGGATTTATTGGCGCACTAATTTGAATTAAATGTTGCTCGCGGCCACTCACAACACCCGTCGTACTTTTTAAACTTTGTTGCCCCAACGGATAGCCGAGCGCCATAATTTCATCCGCGCGGTGTACATAATCAGAGTCCCCCAAATTCAAAAATTTAATCTCTCCAATATCTTGTTTTATGGTTTCTAAACCTTCTGGCTTCACCTTTAATAATGCTAAATCACGATCAGGACTCACGCCAACGATAGTAACATCGATCTGCTGTTTACCAAGTGAAGGAATTTGAATCCACACTGATTTTGCTTGATCAACGACATGAGCATTGGTAACAATCTCGCCATCTTCATTGATAAAAAAACCACTACCCGTTGATTGGCATGGCGTTGGTGTTCTATAGGGCTGCAAAATATCTGGTACCGCTTTTTGCGCAAAAATTTGTACCACCGTATCTTTCACCATTATTTGCAAATCACTCCAGGATTGTTGGCGTGAGACAAGTTTCTCTACGATAGCCGTTTCTCTGGGAGGCAATGGAGGTAATGGTGGTATCGGCGTTACTTCATATTCTTTTCGGTGCAGTTCCTCTAAAGCTAGTGAAAATGATTCCTGTTTTCTATAAAGAATATAGATGCCTGCTACGGCACCTACACATAAGATGTATAAACATAATGCACGAATAGATTCAGTAATAGTCATGATGATTCCATTTCTTCCAAATAATGGTACGCTACAATAGTATAAATTTAGTACAACAACATAAAACAAAAATAAAAATATAACAAGGACAAAAGCCAAAGCACACTACCATTACGAAAGGAATATTTAGTGCTATGAAACCAGCAGAATCAGTTGTTACCCTTGAAAAGTTAGTAGCTTTGTGCAAAAGAAGAGGCTTTGTTTATCCATCTGCCGAAATTTATGGTGGGCTCAATGGCATTTATGATGTTGGCCCGCTAGGAACCCTACTCAAACAAAATATTAGAAAAGCATGGCTGCAGTCATTACAAGCTACTCAAGAAGATATCGTTCTTTTTGAAGGCGCCATTCTTGGACCCGAAATGGTATGGAAAGCTTCAGGACATATCGAAAATTTTAATGATCCATTAGTTGATTGTTTAAACTGTAAACACCGCTATCGTGCCGATGACATTGATCTGAAAAAAGCATGCCCTCATTGTGGTAAAACAGCATGGACAGACGTGCGCCAATTTAACATGATGTTCTCAACACAGCTTGGCGCATCCGTTGAACATGCTTCTGTTGCGTATTTACGTCCCGAAACAGCTCAATCGATTTTTATTAATTTCAAAAACATTATGAGTTCATCGCGAGTAAAAATACCTTTTGGCGTTGCGCAAATTGGTAAAGCATTCAGAAATGAAATCACGCCAAAGCAGTTTTTATTCCGTATGCGCGAATTTGAACAAATGGAAATGGAATGGTTTTGTAAACCTGAAACCTCGGATTATTTTTTTGATGTTTGGACAAAATCTCGTCTTGAATCATACGCTCGTTTTTTTGGCTTAGATGCAACAAAAGTTCGCTTGCGCTCGCATGAAAAAACTGAATTATCCCACTATTCAAAAGGCACATCCGATGTTGAATATCATTTTCCTTTTGGCTGGAAAGAAATTGAGGGAATTGCACATCGAGGCGATTTTGATTTATCGCAACATTCCAAATTCTCTGGCAAAGATTTAGCAGTGTTTGACGAAGAAGCGAAAGCCTCCTACATGCCGCATGTTGTAGAAACCTCCGTTGGTGTCGATCGTCTCTTTCTTACCTTGCTCTTTGATGCGTATTATGAAGATGTTGTTGAAGGAGAAACGCGCGTTGTTCTCAGATTTAAACCAACTATTGCTCCCATTAAAGCAGCCTTTTTGCCTTTAACAAAAAAACTCTCAGAACCTATGCTTGCGTTATATAATGATATAAAAAAATTGGGCATTACCATTGATTTTGATGATTCAGGGTCTATCGGCAAACGTTATAGAAGACATGATGAAATTGGCACACCCGTTTGTTTTACGTATGATTTTGATTCTGAGCAAGATCATTGTGTAACTATTCGTCATCGCGATTCAACTACCCAAGAACGGTTACCCATCAATTCTGTAAAAGAATATTTGAAAGCGATGCTTTCTTTATAATAAAAAAAGTCATGAAAGGAATAGTATGATTGCAACATTATCATTAAAACGGCTCTATGATTGGTTTGGCAAACAAGTACACACGCCATACGCCACACCGTTATTAGTTTTTTTATTTTTTATTGAGGCAATCTTTTTTATTCCCGTTGATCCACTTTTGATCCTCTATTGCATTGAAGATCGTACCAAGTCACTGTACTATGCCACGTTGGCAACTGCTGCCTCAGTAGCAGGCGGTATTGCAGCCTATTACATTGGATTTGCTATTTGGGAATCAATTGGTTCATGGCTTGTGCATCTTCTTTTTACACCGCAACAATTTGAACACGCGCTTGAAAATTACACAAAGTATGAATCATGGGCTGTACTGATTGCTGGGTTCACGCCGCTGCCTTATAAAGTGGTTACTCTTACGGCAGGGTTTTGCAAACTGCCCTTTGTTCCTTTTGTGCTCTATTCATTGATTTCTCGCGGCGCACGCTTTTTTCTTGTTGCTGGCATCATTATGATTTGGGGACGGCAGATCAAAGAATGTATTGACCGATACTTTAATCTTCTTGTACTCTTATTTACAGCGTTAGTAATCGTTACCCTTTTATGGTTACGATAAACGTATAATAAATAAGGAATTGTACGCATGTCTCCTCGGAGTATGGCACATTTTTCTCCCGCGCGCGTTATTCTCATTTCTATCGTGACGGCAATTGTCGTAGGCTCATTTTTACTTGCATTACCATGGAGTCAGCGCGTGCCGATTCCTCTGCTCGATACCATTTTTACCGCGACCTCAGCTCTATGCACGTGTGGTTTATTGACCGTACATTTGGGTAATTTCACTACCTTTGGTCATTGTATGGTGCTCATTCTTGTGCAAATTGGTGGCCTTGGCCTCATAACGTTAACATTATTTTTAATGTCATGCTTCGTTCAATTCGGTTTTAAAACACAGCTTATGGCAGGACAACTTCTTGATGTCGAACATGCAAAAAATATAAAAAGTATGCTTGTGTTCATTATCATTGGCACAATATTCATAGAAACTATAGGTACGCTCTTAATGTTTGCAAGTCTTTACAAAGACTATCCTACTTCAAAAGCTTTATTTTTATCATTGTTTCATGCCGTCTCTTCATTTTGTGATGCAGGCCTTTCACTCTTTCCTTTTGGCTTTATAAGCCACAAATATAATATGGGTTTATTGCTCACCGCATCTGGTATCATGACGATTTCAAGTTTGGGTTTCATAACATGGTTTGATATTGTAAAATATATACGCGCATGGAAACAAAACAAACGTTATCATCTTTCATTACACAGTAAAATCGTACTGTTAATGACCTTCATTTTAATTACATCTTCAACCTTGATATATTGGATTCTTGAACGCCATAATACGCTGCTTTCATTTGCATTGCCGCAAGGATTTGTTAATGCACTTTTTAATGGCATTGCATTGCGTGGAACAGGATTTACAACTATTCCCGTCGATCAACTGCAACTAGCGACACTATTGCTCATCATGGTTATGGCTTTTATCGGCTCTTCACCAGGATCAACGGGTAGCGGTATCAAAGTAACAACATTCACTATTTTGATAAATACCATTAAATCTGCCATTAAAGGACACACGTTGGTAAGAATTATGGGCCGAAGTATAGCACTTGATCAAATATTTAAATCAATTGCCATTATTCTTCTTGGCTGCATGTGGATTCTATTCACCACATTTTGCTTGCTCATAACAGAAGAAGGAGCTTCATTTTTGGATATCCTTTTTGAATCAGTATCGGCATTTGCCACACTCGGGCTTTCAACAGGCATTACTCCTTATCTTTCCCCTATCGGAAAATTTTTTATCATAATGAGCATGATTATTGGACGCATAGGCGCCTTAGGAATTGTTCTTGTGTTTCTAAGAAAGCACGAAAACCCAGAATATTCTTATCCAGAAGAAAGAATTATATTAGGTTAAATATATAAAAGAAGGTCTTCATCGTATGAAATTTTGTGTTATTGGGCTTGGTAGATTTGGTTTTCGTGTCGCTACGACATTAGCTGAAAATGGTATGGAAGTTCTTGGTATTGATAGTAATGAATCGATTGTTGCTTCCATTCGTGATCACATCACACAAGCTGTATGCCTCAAAGTACATGATGAAGATTCCTTGCGCTCAATTGGCGTTGAAGACATGGACACCGTTATTGTCGCCATGGGCGAAAATTTTGCAGAATCAATCTTGGTAACCGCGTTACTTAAAAAAAGGCTTTCAGTGCGCCATGTCATAACGCGCGCTGTCAGCGAAATTCATAAAGATATTTTAAAACTTATCGGCGCAGACCAAGTCGTCTTACCCGAGCAAGAAATTGGCCGTAAACTCGCCGATACCCTCAGTTATCCACACGCGCACATCACGCGTATCACACCCGATTTCGGCTTTAGCCAAATAACAACCCCTTCTAAATTTGTCGGCAAAACAGTGGGCGAATTACGACTTTTTGATAAATATTCGGTTCATTGTATAGCTGTCAGAAAAAACGATCGTATCGTCCCTATCGATGTCGATTATTTGATCAATGAGGATGAGCAACTCGTGTTTGCTGGCCCAATAGAAAAACTTATAGCACTCGCTAAGTTACCATCAAAATAAAAAAGCCTCCTATTAGGAGGCTTTAATTTTACCTACAAGAAAATGTCTTCCCGAGGAGCGCAGCGACGTGGGGATCCAGAACTTTAATAAATCCTTTAATGAACTCATTTTATAAGCTGGGTTCTACTTCGTTAAAACTTCGTAGAACAGGTTGCCAGCTCCTTCGTAGCTCGTAGAGCGAAGTAGGATCGCAATGACATTCTTGTTTATGTTACTTTGTACCCAGCGTTAGATAGCTTCGATGCGGATCACGGTAATTGACTGGCGATGACCCTTTTTAACGCGTGACTTTTTACGGCGTTTAAACTTGAAAATCACGACTTTTGGCCCGCGCATCTGTTTTACGATGGAAGCTTTGATAGGGGCTTTGAGGAATGGTTGCCCTACTTGAATGTCGCTATCGCCTGTTTTTCTTAAAAGTACGTCGCTAAATTCTATAGTTGAACCTGCATCGCCTTCAATTTTTTCTATCGCAATTGTTTTTCCTTCAATTGCTTGATACTGTTTACCGCCCGTTTGAAAAATAGCATAACGAGGAAACAACGATGCTGTTTTTTCTGATTTTTTCTTATCAGCTTTATCTGTTGCCATCAAATTTCCTTTTGGAATTACTTTAAATATATGATCAATTTTATAGTAAGTTTATCATATTAGCGCGTTCTGTCTAGAATACCAGAGCAATACCCTTTAGAAATAATGGTCATTTTATGATATAGTAGGATTTAGAGCTTCTATTTTACCCTATTGGAATAAGTAAAAAGGGTTTTTATGATTACTTTATTGAAACAATCACTCATTGCCGTCCTCCTATTATCCCCCTCTATGACCTACACCCTTGAAGCCCCAGCCCCCCTACTCACTATAACTCTGGCTAACCAGGTCAATTTTGAATTTGTTCATCAGTGCTGCAATCAAGCAGAAGAACTTAAAGAAATTCTCCAGAGACTGCTTCATGAACTCTCAGAAGACATGGATTATTGGAATCTTCAGCAGTTAACCACCTTTAGCTATTTTATTTCTAAGGGCCCGGCCGCATGGTTCACCGATAAGGCCCAAGAGCAGGAACTTTATGAAAAAATAGTTTTTTTAAAAAAGGCACTTGAAAAAAATGCCTATTATCTCGGGCGAATCCATTATTATTTAATAAAAAATTATCATGCAGAAAGCGCGTATGATATTGAAAAATATATGCGTGAACTACTCTCACTCGTTCACAGCTGCGTTTCGCCAGAACACGCGCAACCATATGATATTGTTTTACCGTACCAAGAAACGTCACAACAACAATGGTCTCAGTTGCTTGTCAGCAATCAAAAAAATCTGAACACATTTTATTATCGTATGTGCGACGCCTACCAAGGATACAAAAAACCAAATCATTTCAGACGAAATTGGCTTGCCTATTCCGCGCTAACCGCTAGCACGGTGGCCTTGGCTGTCTATGCTTTTCGCAACCAAAAAAATATTAAAGAATGGTATGCAAAAGCAACGACCGCTTTAGATAATTATTGGCACAGCCATGTTCACGATCCTATTGCTAATTCTGTAGACATACTCACTGATAATTCGCAATATATGGAGAGCAGCCCCGTTGATGACCAAACGGTAGAAATTGAGCGTGAAGCAAGAAATGACCGCATAAGAGCATATAGAAAACACCTCAATCAAAACGAAGAAGCAAAGGGCATTTGGGGAGGTACATGGTATTATCTCAGGAAAATGCGTGACTATCTTTTTACAAGAAACCATATTTCTGGAACCGTCAGTGAATACGATATAGAAAAAGAAATCGAAGACGCAAATAACGGGCATATTCCACAGGTTATACATGACAGAAATGAATATATGAAGAATCCTATTAAGAATACGCTGTACGGAGAATTACCACAAACACTAGAAATTGAAGTCTTGCATGCTAAAACACAGGTAACAGAGCTGGTAAACAACGGTATTAAGACATATAATCTTATGGTAAAAAATCTGCGCTCAAACCAGCTTATTATAGAATTATTTGCCCTCGTTCCGACGTTCATTATTGGCAAATTAGTATACAATGCTAGTAAGGAAACACTTCATTATATCAACAAGAGAAATATTCTACCGTTAAAAAACTGCACACGGCTAATTCATCGCACGTTGAATAAATATACTAATGCAGATGAGATATTGCCAATGGATCTTGGCTTTGTAGTATTTTGGATCAGTGAATTGAAAAAGCAAGTCACCAATCTACCAAAACATGATCAATGTTCATTCATGGAAGATCTTGATGATCTCTTGAAGGCTGCTTTAACTATTGAACAGAAAAGGGCCGTTATTCACCGTATGTATGGCACTTATAATTTTCTAACGCCATCGTAAATCTATTTAGAACGATGGGTTTCAATAGTCCACGAGCTCTTCTTATTGGTAAGAATAATTGTAAAATCAGCATTAGTAGGGCTAAATTTTGGAAATAATATATTATCTTTAAGAGTCCCACCTGATCCAATACTCTTAACATTTAAGGGCAAAAGATTTTTTTCACCAGATTTTGTAAGGGAAATCGAGTAGCAATATTTCCCTCCATATGCATTTAACTTGGTAGAATCTCCCGGATTAAGTCCCACAGTTAAGGGTTTTTCATGTCGAATAGTTCCAAACCCAGCTTTACTTACTATATCAAGATTTACTGTCACAGCTTCTGTTCCATTATTAGTCACAGTATATAAAGCACAATATACATTACCGCTTATAGCAGAAAATAGTACGGTAAAAGCAATTATTTTTATAGTTTTCATAACAATCCTTATTTAGAACGACGGGTTTCGATGCTCCATTTGCCATCATTCTTAGTAAGAACAAATGTATAATCACCATTGCTAGGCTTAAAGCGTGGCCAGAATTTATTATCACCAATATACATCCCAGGTTTATAAGCTATCTGTTCAAGATTTTGTCCATTTGGCTTTGCAAGATAAACAAAGTCGACATATTTCCCTCCGCCTACATTTAAACCTTTGTTAGTAGTTTCTCCAGGTTGAACTTCAGCACTCACAGTACTTGTTCCAGTAACAAATCCTAACGAATTTACACTTAGAGCCTGTCTGAAAACTAAATTTTTCTGAAAACAATGACTAGACAAGCGAATTGAACTAATCCAAGAAAATTTTTAGATAGCTTGTCATAACGAATAAAAACACGCCTGAATCGATTCATCCAAGAAAATGTTCTTTCAACGACCCATCGTATTGGATCTTTTTTTTGCGTAACTCGAGGTTTATTTTTTGGTTTTTTTAATGGCATGATAGGCGTGAAGTTTCTTTTAATAGCTTCTGCCTTATTTTTTTTAGAAACAAAGCCCTTATCGGTTCGAAGATAATGATTTCTTGATTGTGGAATTTGATGCTGTAAATTATCGACAAGGGAAACAAATAATTGCGTGTCATGTCGATTTCCACTTGCAAGTGTAGCACCAAGAGGTAGTCCATATTCTTCTACAACAAGATTTAATTTTGAACCTAATTTTCTTCTATCAACCGGGCTGATCCCTGTTTTATCTCCTCCAAGCGGAGCCTTTTTATGACATGAATCCATAGATTGATTTTCAAGACAAAGTCCTTTGGTTCGATCATAGTGCGTTAAAACCGATTTCCAAATTTTTTGAAAAGCATTAGCTTTGACCAATTCTCTAAATCTATGATAAACAGTCTTTGCGGGGCCAAAGCACTTGGGAAGCGCATCCCATTGGCATCCTGTTCTAAGCAAATAATATATCCCAGCAATTAATGGGCCATCATCAGAACGTGGCCGGCCTATTTTACTTGGTGGAATATTTGTTGATATAACGTTATGAAATTCTTGTAAAAGTTCGTCAGATATGACATATTTTGATGGTATCATTTCTTTGTAATTTAAATTATGACATATTTTGATGGTATCATTTCTTTGTAATTTAAATGCTTCATATGAAAAAATCCCTTTTTGTTTGTGTGATAACTTCAAGAGGGATTTTATTTTTTTTATTTATTTTTTCAAGTACTTAGAGTTTTCAGATAGGCTCTTAATATGAAAAAATACATTTTTATAGGCTCATTTGCATTATTAGTAACAGTATAAGCAGCACAATATACATTACTGCTTATAGCAGAAAGTAGCATGGTAAAAGCAATTGTTTTTATAGTTTTCATAACAATCCTTTAAGATATAAGAAACTTAAAAATCATTCTATTTGTAATAATTATACCAGATATATATTCAAAAAAGCCAGAGTCTAACAGGTGTCATGTCTATCCCTGAAAAATTCTTATAGAAATATATATACTTTTATATAATCTTATTATTTATGCCAATTTGACACTATTAGTCAAAAATGATACCTTATTCTTGAATCACTTATTTTAAAATAGCAATAATCAATGGAGGATGTATGGCTATAGCAAAAAAAATAATTATAAGCAGTTTATTTTTCACCATGAGCTTCTCTGCTTTACAGGGTAAATTACCTGAATCTTGGCAAGAATTAAAGGACAGTTGCTATCAAGCGACCACCTCTGCAGGTAAGGTATTGAATCGTACAATAAGAAATATATCTTTTCAGCAGTCATATGCGGATAAACACCCTGGCAAAACTGCATTTGCACAATTCTGTTATTCTCACCCTTTCCTTTCTTCAGCCTTTGTTAATATTTGCGGTTTTTCTATGTTTAAACGATTAACCCAAAATCATAAAGGATTAGGTATTCTACCCTATATTTCAACAGCATTAGGCGCTCTTGGTATAAATAGCGCGGCACATAGTTTCCTTCGCAACACTGGAACACCGCATCATATGTCACCATTTTTCTCGGTTTGCACAAAAGATTGTAACAACACCAATCAAGAGTTACACAATTCTGTGTTTCAAGATGAATAAGCCTACCATAACAATCTAATAAGGGGTCGCCTTAAGGGCGGCCCTTTTTCTTTTTAAAATAAGCCTGGAGGCCCATAAAATCACCCCTCTCTATCCATTGCCCTTATAGGCTGGGTTTTATGGTAGGTATAAATCCCTAAAACCCTTGAAAATAGGGCTCTTTTTCAGCTATCCTTATAATAAAAACAAAAACCCTAAAATTCAATTTGAATAAATAATTATTTAGAAAAAGGATTCACCATGAAAAGACTACTCTTGGGCTTACTTGTTTTATTAACATTATTTGCAGCTAATTCAGTGGTTGCTCAAGCTACTGAGCAAATGGATAATGCAATTAGCCACGCTATGTTAAATTCAAATGAAATTGATAAGCTTACCGAAGTGTTAAAAATGTTATATAACGGTGCAAGCTACTCATCTATTATTAACAAGCAAAGCTTCGGGTTCAGAGAAAGTAACGTTGGCATACTTTTTACATTAATTGCTGCCGCAGGAAATTATAGTTTACAACCTCGTGTCATTAACGATAATCCTAAAAAAGATGTTATAAAGCATGCAATTGATACATTAGCGTCCTATAAAAATAACGCTAAGAAATCCCTTCAAAAACCCCCATTTATCCAACAAAAACAGAAATAAACCTTGCCTTCATAGTATTGTTTATGATAGGGGGCAAATCCCTAAAAACCCTTGAAAATACGGTCTTTTTTAAGTTATCCTTATAATAACTATAAGCCCTCTAAAGAAGGATTTATAGGGATACTGGATTGCTTTGGTTATCCAAAAAATGCCTACTCTGCCCTTAATAGACAAAAAACGCTGTTTTTAACGTTATTTTGTGGGTTTCATAGCCCATTAAAAATTTTATGTATTAGAAAGGATTTACTATGAAGAAACAATTATTAGTTTTAACCGCTTTATTAGCATTATTTGCATCGAACTCAGTTGCTATGCTCAATTTACAGCCACTTGACTCAAACAAACTTCTTGAAGCTAAGCAACTTACACAAGATGTTAAACAAATTTGGAATCAAACCCTTATCCCAGGAAAAACAGGTGTTTATAATCCGCCTGTAAATGCTGGTGATATTGAGAAATTTGTAAGTGGTATCAAATCTGCGTCATTAATCAACCTGAAGAACGAGGCAATAGCGTCATCAACATTAAAAGAATTATATATGTCTACCATTGATCAATTAGATGCTCAAATTGACAAAGCGAATTTAAATGCAAAAGAAGTTGATCTACTTACTGCTGCATTAACAAGATTATATTTTGGCGATAGCGCTAATACAATCATGAACAATCCAATGCCAGGAGGCAAGCCATTGCCCGGATTTAAAGAAGGTCCCGTTGGTAGACTTTTTGCATTCATTGCTAATAGTGCAAACGTTATTCAAACCTTACATACTCACTTAGAACCATTATTACCAGCTGATGGTATTGCTGCTCACGGTGGTGGCGTTATGACCCCAACATCCCGCGCCTTCCCCTTGGAAAACAAAATGCAACAGTATATTGCCTATGTAATTGGTAAATTAATTATTTACAAAGGCTTACCTAAGGCTTATGAAAAGGCACAAAGCGAACTGCCCGCTTCAGAAAAGTCAATGATCGATCAAATGAAAGAAATGCAAGCAGCTAAAGACAAAGCAAAAGCTGCTGCAGGAGAAACTATTCATCAATAACAGTATTTCTTAATGAGGAGCGAGGTAATCCTTCGCTCCTCATTCTTTCTAGCATTGAACATATGCTTATTTAAAAAATTTATTCTGTATATTAAAAAAGGATTTACTATGAAAAAACAATTATTAGTTTTAACCGCTTTATTAGCATTATTTGCATCGAACTCAGTTGCTATGCTCAATTTACAGCCACTTGACTCAAACAAACTTCTTGAAGCTAAGCAACTTACACAAGATGTTAAACAAATTTGGAATCAAACCCTTATCCCAGGAAAAACAGGTGTTTATAATCCGCCTGTAAATGCTGGTGATATTGAGAAAATTGTAAGTGGTATCAAATCTGCGTCATTAACCAACCTCAAGAATGAAGCAATCGCAGGATCAACATTAAAAGAATCATTTATGGGTACAATGAATCAATTAGATGCTCAAATTGATAAAGCTCAATTAGATGACAGAGAAGTTGATCAACTTACTAAATTATTAACAAGATTATATAATGGTGAAACTGCTAATGCACTTCTTTATAGTCTTGCCGGATTAGACACAAGTAAAGTTGGTAAACTTTTTGTATTCATCGCTAACGCTGGAAATATTATGCAAAGCTTACACACTCACTTGAAACCATTATTACCAGCTGATGGTATTGCTGCTCACGGTGGTGGTGTTTTAATGCCATCTGAAGAGAAAATGAAACACTTTATAGCATTTGCTATTGGTAAGTTAGAGATTTACAAAAACAATCTTCCAACAATTTCAGAAAAGACAGCACAGAAAAAAATGCAAGAAGCTAAAGATAGAGCAAAAGCTGCCGCACAAAGAAAATAAAATATTCCTCCATCAATCGGTATTCTTATGAAAGAGCGAGCCAACCCTCGCTCTCTTCATTCTTTCTACCGTTGAACATATGCTTATTTGAAAAAAAAATTATTTTGTATTTAAATTTAAGAAAAAAAAGGATTTATAATGAAGAATCAATTACTAGCTTTAACTGCCATAATGGCATTCTGTATGGCAAATTCACTTTTTGCTCAGGGTGGTGAAGCGCCTACAAATTATACCGTTGATAAGATCCCAACATCTCCTATCAGCAATCCAAACAAGCCCCTTGATATAGAAAAAATTATAAGGGATATCTTTAAACAGAAGCCGGTTCCTGGGCCACAAAAAGGAGTCAGTGACCAACCCTATATTGATGCCTTAGACAAAATCGAAAAATCTATTAAATCTGCATCACTCATTAAGTTGCAGAACGCGCAAATTGCGATCGTTCGTTTAAAGAGCCTTCACACGATAGCCGTGCAACAATTAGAAAATATACTTGCAGGAATTCCTTCAGTAAATAATATCGTTCGTTTAACTTCAAACGATGTTGATAAGCTTATTACATTGTTAACATGGTTATACAATGGCCAAACGTATGCAGGTATTAAAAGAGGTCAAGGTTTAGGCTTTGATGAAGGTATTGTTGGAAAAACTTTCAAATTTATTTCAGACGCCGGCGATTTTATAGAACAAGCACATTCATGGGTTAAATCAGACTTGCTTTTAACTGATATTCCCGCACAAATTGGTGTTGGTGGCGTTATAACTCCAACAGAACCTAGTAAAAAGCAACAATTTATATCGTATGCGCTGGGTCAATTAATTATTTACAAATATAACCTGCAAATTCCAGTAAATACACCCAGAGAGCAAAATCCAACCCAAACTACGCCAGCATTACCCCTATACCCAGTAAATTCATAAGCAAGAAACATTGATGAAAGAGCGAAGTAACCTTCGCTCTTCATTTTTTTTCAACCATTTCTTTCATCGCCCACAGAATATCAAACGCGTGTTTAGGCGACAAATTATTATAATCTATTTTTTCAACGAGTGCGCAAAGCTCAGATGCACGCGCATCCACTTTTACGGCACTCGCTTCATGTTCCCTCGATGCAGTAGGCACGTGCATGCCTAATTGCGTTACAAGTTCTTGCGCACGCTGAATAATCATATCAGGTACGTGAGCAATTTTTGCCACTTCAATGCCAAAACTGCCATCAGCAGAACCTGGCAAAATTGAATAAAGCAATGAGATACCTGTTGCCGTTTTTTTACTTGCAGCATGGTAACATACAATACCCTTCAACTGATGTGCCAACGCCGTTAATTCATGATAATGGGTTGCAAAAAGGCACCGCGCGCGTATCACCGTATGCACATATTCAAGGACAGCCTGCGCGAGTGCAAGCCCATCAAAGGTACTCGTCCCTCGCCCAATTTCATCAAAAATTACAAGACTTTTGTTCGTTGCGTGTGCACAGATAAATGCAGTTTCTTCCATTTCCATTAAGAAGGTACTTTTTCCTGCAGCAACATTATCGCCTGCGCCTATGCGTGAAAAAATTTTATCAAAAATCGGCAACTCCGCATGAGCAGCGGGAACGAATGAGCCACATTGTGCCATAACGCTAATTAATGCTACCTGCCGTAAGTAGGTTGATTTGCCACCCATGTTAGGACCAGTAATAATCCACAGAGAGTGTTCATCATCAAGCGCCGTATCATTAGGAATAAAATGTGTCTTCACGTGCGCACTTACCACCGGATGTTTACCTTGTTTGATGCTCACATTCGCCGTGTCATTAAAAGTCGGCCGTATAAAACCATGTGCATAACTGATATATGCCAAACCAAATAATGCATCAAGCTGCGATAACGCGCGCGCAATGCGACGCAGTGTGGGTGCATGCGCGTGCACTTCTGCTTTGAGACGCGCGAAAATATTCTTTTCTAATTGATCAATGTTGGCACGCGCTTCATTCACCTGGATTTCAAGTTTTTTCAATTCGAGTGTTGTGTATCGTTCTTTGCCAACGAGCGTTTGTGTGCGCATATAATCAGTAGGAACTAAATGAGCGTTCGCATGCGTAATTTCAATATAATAGCCATGCACAGAATTAAACCGAACTTTGAGTGAAGAGATTCTTGTTTTCTCTTGTTCACGTTTTTCAAATTCAAGTAATACCTGGGTACTTTTTTCAACAAGCAAACGATACGCATCAAGCTGTGCATCAAACTTTGGCGCAATAAGCCATTCTTGCGTACTGTCAATTGAAAGTGCTTGGGCTAAATAGTGCGCGAGCGAATCAGCTTGTTGCAGCAGAGCACCAATCATGCGCAATAAGAGCGGCAATGATGCATCTGACAAACCGGCAGCAAACGAGGGCAATGTTTCCAAGATAGAAAGTAACGAACGATAATCATGAATAGTCCCTCGCATGACGATGATGCGCCCAATAATGCGCTCGGCATCTCCCACGCGTTGTAAAAGCGTGCGGATTTTTTGCAAAAAGCTAACGTGATACACAAAATGTTCCACCGCATCTTGACGTTGCACAATGGCTTCGCGATCAATAAGCGGACGCGCGATCCATTTTTTTATAGTCCTGGAACCCATCGCCGTTACAGCACCATCCATCACGTGAAATAACGAATTTTTTACCGTGCCGTCATGCATATTTTTTACCAGTTCAAGATTTCTTTGCGTTGCACTATCAATACTTAAAAATTCTTGTGGTGAATATAACTCGAGTGTTTGAAATTGATCGAGCGATGCCGCGTGCGAAGTTTTTATATACGAGTGAAATTGTGCGAGCGCATTATATAGAATGTCATGATGACCATTCACATTTTTTTTTGAAAGCAGTGGCGAAATCCACTGCGTAGCGCGCGCATACGCTTCATCATCGCGTGTAATGATTGTCGTGTAATATCCTAATTTTTTAAAAAAAGCTTCAAATTCTTTCGATTCTTTCATCGAGGGCAGCAACACTTCATCGGGCATAAACCGCTGCAGCTCTGTTTCAACGTGATACGTATTATTCGCAGCAATCGTGGTCGCCCATAATTGTGCTGTCAGCAATTCGCCAAAAAGTAATGCATGTGCCGTATTTCCGGGAAAAAAAGAAAATAAATAGGAAGGTTTTTTTTCATCGAGAAGTGCTGCATCAGTCAGCGTACCTGGCGAAAAAACTTGCGTCACGCCGCGTGCGACAACTTTTCCTGGCGTTGCAGGTTCAAGCTGATTACAGAGCACAACCTTAAAGCCCGCGCAAACCAATTTAGCTAGATAATGATTAATGGCATGCACAGGCACGCCACACAAAGGAATTGGTTCGCCATTATTTTTTCCACGCGCGGTGAGCGCAATGGCAAGACATGCTGCAGCTTTTTTTGCGTCATCATAAAACAGTTCATAAAAATCACCGACTTGAAAGAGCACCAAAGCATCGACATACTGATTTTTTATTTCAAAATACTGTTGCATTAAAGGTGTGAGTGCTTGTGTTGACGCAAAATCCAATGACATACAAAAAAGTACCTTTTTAAATAACTAGAGCTTGTAGAGCAGTGATTTGTTTAGTGTAATAGAAATCTTTTTAGGCGTCACGAAGTATAAATGGTATAATAAAAGTAACAGTAGATAATAGAATGCAGGGATGTCATTGCGAGCCAACGCAGTTGGCGTGGCAATCCAGATAATAAAATATGATTCATGTATTGCGAGGCATTTTTATGATAAAAATAAGATCTCAGAAGTATGTTGTTCTTACCACAATTATTTTCTTTAATGCATTATTATATCCAATGGATGAGAAGCAAAACCGTAGATGTGATGATAAAAAAGAGATAAGTCTTTTAAACATTCTTCATGCTACACTCAAAGTCTTAAATGAACCAAAAACTAACAGGGATAATAAAATAGCGGGACCTTCTTTCTCACGTCTATGGCTTACTTGTTATCCCAATGAATCACCGTACAGTGCTCTCAACATAGATACCCATGCGCCAGAAGAAGAACTTAAAAAAGCTTTATCTGAAATCGATTGTAATAACGAGCAAAATTCAAAAATTCTGGTAGCCAAAAAAATCCTTTCGTCGAATAATGAAGGCGCTGCATTCTACAATGAAGTAACGTCACAATTAAATAAATGTTATAATATACGTTTTGCATCATCATTATCTTTCTCACCATTATTGCTTGCCTTTTATGCAGATCTTGCTTTGTACCTTAAGGCATTATTGTATCCAATGGGGGAGCAGCCAATTAGCATTGATTATGATAATAATAATAAAAAAAGAGAGGCAATTTCTTTCTCACAACTATGGCTTACTTGTTATCCTGATGAATCGCCATATAGTGTTCTCCATGTAGATCCCTATGCATCACAAGATAAACTTAAAAAAGCTTTATCTGGCATTGATTGTAATAAAGAACAAAATCCAAAAATTGTGATAGCCAAAAAAATCTTTTTGTCGAACAATGAACTTGCTAAATTACGCTGCGCAGCTGAGTTAAAATTTGGCCAATTCATCTCTAAATTTTGCGCTGCTCAATCTTCCAAAAAACAAGTTAAACTTTGTCAAAGAGTTTTTAAAATGGAACATTTATATCCTATTAATCCAATATTTTATATTTCATTTTTTGCAGATGCAAATAGTGTATTTAAAAAAGGTGCTCAAAAAGGTATGACCTTAAATGAGTTAACAACATTACCGAAAATAATAGAAAAACAAAAAGCTCTTTATGCTACATTTAAAACATGCAAGAAATTCAATAATGATTCACACATAATTGAATCTATAGCTTTATTGGAACAAGATTTAAATACGATATCAGATACCATACATAAAATATCGTCACAAATAGAAGACGCCACATCAAGAAGTGTAAATAAGCTAGACATGCTTGAGTTTCAAAAAAAATTACAGCAAGAATCTAGAAAATCAAAACTATTTTAAAGCAAGAACCGCAGAACTAAAACACATCAGCGGCCGGGTGAGGATGACACAAAAAAGTTATAAAAATAAAAAAAAATTAGTAGCTTTTATACTGTTTATCGCCTGCTTTTTAATGCATAGCAAAAGCATACATAAAAAAACTTTTTTAGATAAAAAAAACATGAGCACAACGGTGAGCACTGAAAAAACACCTTCTATGCTTTCCTTTTTATATACCAATAGCATTGGTAAAATAATGCGCTCATGTTTGATCAAATCATGGGCAAGCTCACTCGCTGGATGGTTTTGCGATCGCAAACTAAGTTCGTGGTGGATACCCTCGTTTGTCAAAAGCTATCATATTAATATGCATGAAGCACAAGAACCTCTTGCAACGTATAAAACGTTTAATGAATTTTTTATTCGCAAGCTCAAATCTAGCGCACGCCCTATTGATAAAAATCCTGATGTCATCATTTCTCCTGCAGATGGCACTATTTTTGTCTTTGAAAATATCTCACAAACTATGGGTTTTCCTGTAAAAGAATGTCATTTTAATCTGGCAACATTTTTGGCAAACGCGCGCTTGGCACACGACTATGAAGGCGGAACACTCGTTCTCTTGAGATTGGCGCCGTGGGATTATCATCGATTTCATTTTCCTATTTCATGCATACCATCAAAAGCGCAGCGAATAAAAGGTATCTATGAATCCGTAAATCCAATAGCATATCTATGTGGCATACAGCCGCTCACACAAAACGAGCGTCATATCATATTCTTAAAAACTAATTCCCGCGATCCAGTATGCATGGTAAGCGTTGGTGCATTATTTGTCGGTGCTATTAAAGAAACATATGTCGCTGAAAAAAACTATAATAAAGGTGATGAAGCGGGATATTTTTGCTTTGGGGGCTCAACTATCGTGTTAGTATTCAAAAAGGGAAGTATAAAGCTTTGCCAGGAATATGTGCACCATTCACAACAAGGTAAAGAAACACCTATTAAAATGGGACAATCAATCGGCCATAGAGTTCAAAAAAAAGAGGCCTGTAAACAGTAACAGACCTCTTTCATTATTTTTAAAACTTGCAGTTTTATTTGCATCCGCATGAGCTGTTGCATGACCCTGCATGGCAATGGCCACTGCAATGCATGAACAACATAATAACGGTTAAAACTCCACAAACACCAAACGTTGTGTACAACGCTTTTGATAAGTGTGAAATATTTGCCATAGCGAGAATATCATAGCCTGATGCAAGTAATCCAAGATGAATTGAACCTAATGCTGCAAGAAAAACAATTAAATAATAAACAAATTTCATTGGTGAATGCATATCATCTCCTTTCTTATGATGACAGTTATATAACAACAAAAAATATGATTGCATAAACTGCCTGAATATGCAATAGTTTTGGTTTTAAGATTAATCCCATCCACCGCCACCGGTATCTGGTGGTGGTACGTTTCCTGTGCCAGTACTGCTTGAGCCTGATGTTTCATCCACTACTTTTGGTAACTTTGATTCAATAAATTCTTTTTGCCCTGCAATTGCTCTATCAATTTGATTCATGGCATTTGCATATTCTTGAATTGTCTCAAATATTTTATCATCAACAACTCTTCTATAGCGCGTTACTGCATCATCAGCCAATAATCCTGATGGAGAATCTTTAAATTTAGCAACGTCAGATTGCATTTGTAAAACGCCATTTCTCGTTGCCTCTAAATAAGCTAATTTAAGGTCGCGGAGCGTAAAAATACTTTTTATTATTACCGGAAGCTCTGTATTTTGCCCATCGGGGGATATAATAATCATATCCCATGCATCAACAACGAATTTCAAATTAGTCTCAACACTCGTTAATTTATTAACCAATACTTCGTAGGCAAAAGCCAACTGATCAACCGCGTCAGCCAATTTATTTGTTGCTTGAATGAAATTATCATTTCTACTTAATTTCATTTGTTCAATTCTCCCGGCAATCTGTTGTGGTGTTAAGTTTGCACTATAATCAACTCCCAATGCCACGAAGTAGTCTTTGCGCGCTTGTTCATAGTCTTGTTGTGCCGTTTCAATACTTTTATTAGTGTTATATACACGATCACTGACATAGTTCGACAGTTTGAATAGTAAATCGCCTAACTGCTTAATACCTGGAATCTCTTTATTAGCTTCTCCTTTTGCTAATGTAATATTCGCACGTTCTTCTTCAATCAGTCGCTGCGTTTCATCTATTTCTCTCAACGACGCTGTTTCTTTTTTGGTTCTTACACTTTGCTCTAATTTTTCACCGATATATTTAGGGAATTCCATGATTGATTTAAGCGTTTTGCCAACAGTGCCAACTTTATCAACATATCTTTTAATTTTTTGCACCATAGGATCATTGACATGCTCTTTATAAGAAATCTTAGCAAATTCACCTAATGCATCAGCTACATCTTGTTGTCCAACAACGGTTAATAAAACTTGTTGTATGCCAATATCAGCTCGGAGCACTCCTTTAACAACACCGCCACCTGCGGTATCAAGATTAGCTATGCTCGTTAATACATCATCAAGCATCTCTGGGGCATCCGCCATTTTATTAACAAACTCAGGTGCCGTGAATGTTTTTTGTAAAAACTTCCCTGTCTCGCGAATTATATAACTAAAGCCTTCTGCAATTTTTTTCGCTGGATATACTACAATCTCAGCGGCATTTTTAACGATTATGGCACCATCTTTAACAAAAAAATCTTTAATGTTTTGCACACCACTCGTAATTTTTTCACCAATTTCACCCAATATGGATGTCGATGCAACATCTTCTTTGGTAAGACCTTCTGGCAGAGAAATAACAGATTTTGTGGCATCTTTAATAAGATCATCAATGAACCCATATTCATCAGAGTACTCTTTTTGTAATTTGAAATGATCCATAGCGTCTCGTATATCCTTCAACGTAGCAATATCTTTTGCTGTTAATTCCCTTGCATTAGTATAACCAAAGAGTTCTATACGATCCATGATGGCTTTAATTTGATCAGAAGGGATTTTTTCCGCTAATTTTAAATCTTTTTCTAGGGCCGTTTGATTTGTCTGCTTTGGATTTTTTAAGAATGCATCGACTTCTTGTGCATGTCGCACAACGTCATCGTATTTTTGTTTAAGCGCAGATTGTTGCTGGGCATCCAATGTTGGAGATTTCTCATTGGCTTGAAGAAATTTATTGTACATATTTTGGAAATCCTTTAACATTGTCGCTTGCTCGTTATATTTTAACGATTTAATTCTTTCATACATATCATTTAATGTCACAAAAGCGTCATTAAATTTTGCTGCAATAGTTTTAGCAATCTCAATCTCTTTTAATTTTGCTTCAACAATATCAGGTTGATGGGCAATTTTATCCATCACGGGCTGAATCTTATCATCGTAAATATCATAGGTATCAACAATTTTTTGCATTTCATTCAACGCTTTTAATCGTTCTGCAGGTGTTTTAAAATCTTTTTCAAAAACATCTTTCACTAATTGCTTTCTTAAAAGCCTAATCTGATCTGCCGTGATCTTTTCTGAAAGATCAAACTTTTTATCTATGGCATTATTAGCAATAGGTTTTTGTTTACCGAGATTATCAATATTCTCAATCGTATCAACAATACTGTTTTTCAATGCAGCAACTTCGGGACTTTGCGTTTTTACTCGTGCATTGAGTGTATTTTCTAGGAACTCAAGCATAGCCTTACGCTCACTATAGGGAATATCTCTTCCCTGTTTTTTTGCTGTAGATGAATAACCACCTGATACAAGAGCATCAATCTCTGCTTTTAATTCTCCCAAGATTTGTTTCTCTGAGAGTCCTTGTAATTCAGTTGCAACTTTTTCTTGATAGCTCTTAACGGCATTTTGAGTGCCCGTTCCTGTAGATGTACCAGTTCCTGCTAATGCTTTTTCATATTCTCTAATCTTTTGGGTTATCTCAATTTTTCGATTCTCCAATGTTTCCTGTGCGGATTTTTTCATTTCTTTAGATTGAGCAGGATCTTGCAGTACACCTAAATTAGTTATAACTGCATCAGCAGTATTCCAATCAAATTGTGCTTTATCCACAAGAGCCTGTTGTTTACGCATCTCCTCGGTGTCTTTTGCCTTTTTTGCTTCTTCAAGCTTCTTTTCTGCCGCCAATTCTTCTTTACGAGCTATTTCTTGAAGCCTTTTCGCTTCCTCAACAGATTTCGGCTCTTCAGCAGGTTTCCATGGTTTTTCTTCAACAACACGTTCACCTGCAACCATGGTTTCTAATACGGTAATACAAATAACACTCAACAAAAGCCCAAGAATATACCGCTTTTTTATCATACTGTTCCTCAAAAATTACTCTGCCCTTTATAGTTATTAATAGAATACAAAAGACATTAATTTAAAATCAATAATTTCAATTTATAAAATTACTATGATGCGTTATTTGATAAAATTTGTTTTTTAAAGCAGACTAGAAGTGATATTGTTTTATTTGCTAAGGATATTATTTCCCATGAGTATACGCGCTGGCCTTGTTGGATTACCCAATGTTGGAAAATCAACCCTTTTTAATGCATTGACAAAATCTGCGGTACCCGCAGAAAATTATCCTTTTTGCACCATTGATCCTCATGTTGCCATAACCAATGTGCCAGATGAGCGTCTTACAAAACTTCAAAAAATCTATAACAGCCAAAAACAGATCCCTGCCACGGTTAGTTTTGTTGACATTGCAGGCCTTGTTAAAGGGGCAGCTTCAGGCGAGGGGCTTGGCAATCAATTTCTTAGTCATATTCGTGAAGTTGATCTCATTATTCATGTCGTACGTTGTTTTTCTGATCCTAATATTATTCACACGAGTGCTGATATAGATCCACTTAACGATTTCGATATTATTAATGCCGAACTTATGCTCAAAGATATTGAGTCAGTCAGCAAACGCATCGAAAAAGTACAGCATCTTTTAAAATCAGCAAAAAATAAGCCTGCTGAATTTAAAGAACTTACGGCAGAGTTACAACTTTTAGAAGCTTTGATGAAAGAGCTCAATCAAGGAACGTTAGAATCTGTTCAAGCCACCATAAAACAGCATGCGGTGGCCACAGTACCACTACTTACTACAAAAAATTTCCTGATCGTTGCCAATATTGCTGAGCACGAAGCTGAACAAGGCGGTTATGAATCAAATACATATTACCAATCTTTGGTGAAAAAATTTGGACCAGAGAAAGTAATTCCAATCAGTGCAAAATTGGAATACGAACTTTCGCAATTACCCGATGATGAAGCTGAACAAATGATGGGTTTTATGGGCATTAAAGCGCGCGGCCTTGATGAAATTATTAAAAAAACATACAGCAACCTCGGGCTCATAACCTTCTTTACGTGCGGGCCAAAAGAAATACACGCGTGGCCATTCACGCGAGGGAAAACAGTACGCCAAGCGGGCGGCGAAATTCACTCGGATCTTGAACGAGGGTTTATCTGTGCTGATGTTTTTAATTGCGCAGATCTTTTTGCTTTAGGCAGTGAAGCTAAGGTAAAAGAAAAAGGCAAAATGAAAACTGAAGGCCAAGAATACATTGTTCAGGATGGCGATATCATCAACATCAAGTTTAATGTGTAAAATACCCGGTTCTCCCTTATGCAAACGCCTTTGCTAAATTCTTATCAAATAGTGCAGCAAAAGCATTATATTTTTCCAGCAATCCAGGCATTTTAGCGTTGGCAATAAAACCACCGACGGCGTTAGTAAAAGCATCTGATTTAGCTTCATTAAGTGCATTAAGAGCTTCAGGAATCAAATAATTTAACATTGGATTAATAGTCCCTTTTTTATAGCTCTCTTTATTACCCGATGTCTTTTTTAGAAATTTCTGAAAATCATCACTCATCGCAATAATATTCCTATTGAGAGTCTCATTCCCTTTATTTAATTTCTTTTTCATTTTTTTAATTACGTTAATAAAGCTACCATGCTCATGTAAATCTGAAAGTGCTGTTTTCAGCGCTTTTACACATATCAGACGAAATTGAGGATCATTATTGTTTGCAAAATATTTATTGAAAAATTTCAGCAACATTACTAATAATCCATATGGTTCTATTTTTTTTCTAATATCCTGTTCTATATTTTCAACAAGATGTGAATGTTTTATACGTTGTTTTAACAGAAGATAAATTTTTTGAGGAGTACGTTTCAATGCCGTAAGTTTTTTTAGTAAAGGTTGTATAACCGCTTTATCATATTTTTCATCAACATTCAGTTCCTGAAGCGCATCGTAAACTTCGCGACTTGACGTTATTCCTTTATCTCTAAAGATATTCATAACAGCACTATCAAACTTAACATAGACTAAATAATTGGCTAAAAGTGTATCTATTTTTTCTTCTTCTTGTTCATACCCTTTTACAATCTTTTTTAGTTCCTTAACAAAGTTTTCATCTCGCCCAGCATTGCTATAATTTTTCAAAGCTTCAAAAGTATTAAAATCCTTTCCCTCCAATGTCAAAAATTTAGCTTTTTCAAGGGGTACAACAATCCTTTTCTGATTAGAAGGCAGATTTTTAATGACATCTAAAAGATAATCTAGATTAGGCGCTTCATTAATAAGTTCACGCATAATTTCTTTAAACGCACTATAAGCAACTTCCGTTTTTTTTGGGCTGACGGATTCAGCACCAACCAAATTATTCAGTTTTTCAAAATACCCTTCGTCAAACAATGAAGGATCAAACATATAACTCTTTAGATAGCCATGATTAATCTGTTTAAGGGAAACTTTATTTTTTTTTTCAAGCAGAGCTAAAAGAGTTCTGCTCATCGTCAGCATCTCATTTAAATCAAGATTTATCGGTTGGTCTAGCCTTATTGGTTCTTTAATCGACTCTTTTTTTAAATACTTTGGATCAGCCCGTAGATTCCTTATATTATCCAGGAGCTCTTCAAATGTGTTGGCATCAAATGCTTTCAAAAATTCTGTATCAGAAATTAGTTTTTCTTCTTTGGAATACTCTTTTTTCTCACCACCAACATGACTAAGCTTCTTGCCACCGGCAACAATTTCTTCTATAGCCGAAAGCACTGGGGGCCCAGTTTTAACTTCTGCTACAGGAGGAGCTGGCGGAGGAGGCGGAGGTGGCATCACAGGGCCTAGGGTTGGCACAGGTTGAAAGCTCGGTATAGGTCCTGGGCCTCCGGTCGCTTCACCCGCCCCTGATAGGGCTAATCTTAATGCCTCATTAAGGTCGCTAATGCCATGTCGTTGAGCAAAATCTTTTAAACTTGCCAAGGTCTCAGAAGTAAATCTGACAGTTCCTTTTCTTTCTTCTTTATTGAGGCCCAAAGCTTGTAATTTCTGGGTAAGAACAGCCAGATCTTTTTTGATTTCTGAATTATGTACCATACCAAAGCAAGGTAAAAGCCATACCAGGAAAACACCTATCATTCTTATGTTCATGAGACTTTCCTTATCCTTGTGAACCTATTATTTCATACAAATAGTCAATGAAGGTAGAGCATACATTGGCTATTTTATTTCTTATCAAACAGTATTCTTTAAATACAAGAATATTGAAAAATTAAAAACCAACCCTCAAAATTTCAGATTGAAATTTTATGGAATAAATATTGATGATAGGCCATACGAATGCAATGCTTTCTTTAAAAAATTGTGGTAAAATAGAGTAGCTTTATGCGCATACTACCAATAAAGGTAGATACTTGTTCATAACGGGAAAAACCTATGAAAAGAAAAAAAGGATATTTTTCAATATCGGCTGTTGCTGAAATGTTTTCAGTACACCAACAGACTATTCGGCTCTATGAAAAAGAAGGTCTTATTACCCCAAAACGATCTGAGGGTAATACACGTCTTTTTTCTGAAGAGGATGTTAATAGACTGGAAGAAATTATCTACTTAACCCATCAACTTGGCATTAACTTGGCAGGAGTGGAAATGATATTAAAATTACAAAAAAAAGTACAAAAATTGCAAAAACAGATGAACCTTGTATTTGACGATGTTAATGATGCACTTACTAAAGAAAGCATGGTTTGCAAAATAAATGCACAAGAAAATGCTAAAAAATTAATGTATATGAAACAAACACCAATGTTACAAAAAATACATGCAAGAAACCAAGAAACAAATACGCCATTGGACGAAACTGTTGATCTTGTTCAATGGAAAATAGATTATGATGAATAGTTACTTAAGAGGTTGCCTATGATACTCAATACCTTTAAAACAGTTATGTTGCTTGCTTTAATGAGCGGCATCCTCCTTGCACTCGGCAGCTTATTCGGCGGTGCTCAAGGATTGAAAATTGCACTCGTTCTCTCGCTTATTATGAATTTTATAACCTATTTTTTTTCAGAAAAAATTGTGTTATCAATGTATCGCGCGCAGCCGCTTGATGCTACGAAATATTCCTATATTTATGCGATGGTACAAGAACTCACCCATACCATGAACATCCCAATGCCTAAATTATGGCTTGTACCTACTCCCGTTGCCAATGCATTTGCAACAGGTAGAAACCCTAGCCATGCTTCTGTTGCGCTCACCACAGGAATTTTGGGCATCTTAAATGAAGATGAATTGCGCGGTGTTTTATCACACGAATTATCGCATATTAAAAATAGAGATGTTCTGATCAGCACTATTGCTGCAACCATGGCAACTGCTATTGGCTATTTAGCAAATATGATGCAACACGCAGCATTTTGGGGTACCCTCAGCAACTCTCGCTCAAATAAAAGAGGGAGCAATCCGATCGTTATGATTATTGTTGCCGTGCTTATGCCTATTGCTGCTGCACTCATTCAATTTGCCATCTCTAGGTCCCGAGAGTTTATGGCTGACGAATCGGGTGCACATTATTCGCGCGAACCCCTTGCGCTCGCATCAGCACTAGAAAAATTACAGACCAACGTACAACGTGAGCATTTTGATGCACAAAAAGAACCAGCTAAAGCTGCTACTGCTTCATTATTTATCGTCAATCCATTTACCACAATGCAGTGGAGTAATTTATTTTCCACACATCCACCGGTACAACAGCGTGTTGAACGATTACGAAAAATGTTAAACAAACACTATTAAGGAGGTAAAGCATGCCTGATTCATTTAATACTAATAACGGACAATTTGTACTCTCCTATGAGCTTTTGTATTTGCTCCAATGGCTTGTTGATCATGAAGCTGAAGCCTTAAAGAAAATTATTGCACGTGCCGTACGCCAAGGGTTTCGTGATTCAATTGAAAAAACTGATGACACTATCGAATTACAAACTTCAGATGCACATATTCAAAATAGCATCGCTGATTTTTTAAGTTTGCTTGATATACTTCTTCATGAAACAACAAATGAGCTTGGGGTAAAAAAGACTGTAGAAAGAAATTTAATTCCGGCGCTTAATCATCTCGATGCCACCATTTGTACCAATGAAATGGTTGAATCAAGTCTTGTAAAAGCAAGTTCAAAACTTGATGAAGATTCATCAAAAGAATCTTTGCAAGATGCGCTTTTAAAAGAAATTTTAAAACAGTGGAAACCTGATAAAAAAAGTGTTTTGAATTAAAGAAAAAAAGAGCTCTTTGAAAAAAGAGCTCTACCATAATTACTTGAATTAAATTTATTGCAAAGAACACCACCAGCTCGATGAATTTTTTGCTATTGAATCAGCTTTTTTTTGCGGTTCTTCAGTATTATTTGCTAAATCAAGCCATCTCATAAATAATGAATATTCTATACTATCAGATAATTGACCAACTTGAAGATCTATAATTTTTGTTTCAGGATTAAAGATTGTTATTACTTTGATTTTTTGAATAGTTTCTTCAACTTTTTTGACGCTGTTTGATTGTATTGCCTCATCCATGTATTGTAATGCAAGTTCTTTTCTCTCTATCCAAGGAGTAAGAAGCACCATAATTTTTTGTGTTTCATAATCCATAGCATTCATATAAGAACACTCAACCAAGAACAATGAAAATATTATCACAAAACTTTTTATATTTTTCATACCAACACGCCTCTTTTATAAAAATAAATTTTATTGCATGGTACCATGAGCCTTATGTGTGGTCAATGAATTGCTCTATTAAGAATAAACTGTGAGATTCTCTAAAAAGGGCGGCTTTAAAACGCTCTTAAAAAAATTTAGCATTATTTCTTAGATTTTTTAGATCTTTTTGTAGTTTTTCTTTTTTTTGTGGCCTTTATTGCTTTTTTTGGCACTTTCACACCTTTTGCGCGCGCTTCTGCAAGTCCTATTGCAATAGCTTGTTTTCTGCTTTTAACTTTTTTGCCGCTTCTGCCACTTTCTAATGTACCTTTTTTATATTTACGCACTGCTCGTTTTACCGATTTTTGAGATGCCTTACCGTATCTTGCCATTGGGACTCCTTTTTTTGATCATTCCATTCGGTTATTATTTTACGGGTTGTATGTTAATTGGTTGATTTTTCATCTGATCACAGCAGCTATTAAATATTTTTGCATTATTTTGTGTATAGCAACTATTATTTTCATAATTTACCCTATCGCGCTCTTGGCAAAAACAAATACCTGTTTCTGGATCAACGAAAGGGTTATCGCCTGGTTTATCGGGAACACGAGGAGCACAAATTTCTGAGCAATAGCACATACATTCCATTACTGCTTCTTGTTTAGGAGCTGATTTTCCAAACAATCGCTCTTTGATTGATTCACCAAAGATACAAAAAGCTATCGCTAAAAGAACACCCAAAAAGCTAAGAGATTTTTTGATATTCATACATCACCTATACTTTTTAAAAATACTTATTTATAAAGCTCAATTAAAAGTATAATTCAAGTAGAATAATCAAGGCAATAGTATTGCAAACTGACCAGAGAGAGTATTAAAAGAATCCCATCTCTTCTAATGCATTCCGGAGTTGGCTCATCGGCAAGCCAAGAATGGTGGTATAAGAACCTTGAATGGTATGCAAGAATTGCGCACCATAATCATCAATTGCCATTGAGCCAGAACAGTTCAATGCGTGCGAATTATTGAGATAACGCTCGACCCAATGTTCGGGAACCTTAAAATCGCAGCGAGCGTCAACGAATACAACGTTGCGTGCACTCGTTTGCCATTGATCGTATTTAAATACTTTCTTATCAAGACAAAACGCGGTTCCCACGCGCGCAGGGCCTTCGCGTAATGAACGTAACATTGCCATAGCATCATCACGCGATTGAGGTTTTCCTAATAAATCACCGCGCGAGTTTTGTGTTAAGGTATCTGCCGTTAACACAAATAACTGCTTTTCATCCGTTGCATGCGGCATGGCAATTTGTGCCATTTTATGCAACGCAATCGATTCAACCAATTTTTGTAAATGCATACCCCAGTCACACTGTTTTTCATCAGCTTCTTGATCGAGTAACACATAAGGAATTTCTGCTTGAGAGAGCAAAAAACGGCGTGACTTAGATTTGGATGCAAGCAATAAAATATTATTCATTATATACAATCTAGAAAATAAGGTTGTTTTAAGAGTAGTATACAATAAATTATAATTTTAACCCAAAAGCGCTGATAAGGATTTTAATGAAATCAGATTTTATTAGTTTCTCTATCGCAACATGTAACGTTTTATACCAAGCCTATTATATTCAATACGTCACTTCAAACCCCATTGCCGTTAAAGAACGTTGTACCTATTTTAGAAAAGCATTGCGGGATCAGGCAGCGCTTCTTGATGCTGACATTCTCTGCTTTCAAGAATGGCCCTATCATCCAGGCATATTACGATCTCAATTTGAAATGGATAAGCTCATCATCGATAATGCTGCCATAACCAAAAAAGAGTATTTTGAAGACACGGCAACCATACAACCACGATCTTTTATGACGGCATTAAAGAGAGCTTTTCCTCCCGCCGATTATTACTATGTCATGGATAGTTGTGCACAAAAAGATGGCGTTTTAACGCTCATTAATAAAAATAAATTTACGCTCGAATCGTATGAATTTTATACCTTGACGCCCAACAAGAAAATACTCACTACCCTTATTTCCTATAAAGGAGGAAAAAAACATCTTGGTGTTATTAATGCACACATACCCTTCAAACGATCGCAAGAAATGCCTGAAGCATTTGAGATTATACATGCAAAAATGAAATGTTACTCAAAAAGTTATACGTGGGTCATCTGTGGGGATTTCAATTACACCGTGCTTAAAGGAACATCGGTTCTCGATAAAGATCGTTACCACACCCTGAAGCACTATTTTAGAGGCATGAAAAGTAATGCTGATTATCATGTACAACCAACATCAACAAGCGGCGAAAAAAATTTTAATTTGAATGACTTCATTTTTTTTGATAGTCGCCAGCTTACACCACAAAAACTCTCTATATATCCCGAAGATTACAAAAAATTGCTGCGTCACGTAAACCCTACCAACGATAAGTATTTCTCGGATCATGCCGTCGTGCGCATGAAATTTTTATGGGATTCATTCAAAAAAACCGAGTGATTCAAGATCTTCACGTAATTCATAGATCGGCAATCCGAGTGCCGTTGAATAAGAACCATGAACAGTTGTTAAGAATTGCATGCCATAGCCTTCAATGCTAAGACCGCCCGCAATGGTTGTGTAATCATCTTGCACATCCAAATAATGCTCAATCCACGCGTCAGGCATATCAAGTTCAAATGAAGCGCGCACGCATCGTTGTTTGCGCGTTTCAAGAATCCACGCGTTATTTTTAAAGATTTTTTTATCTAAACAAAATGCACTCGCTACGATGCCCCCTCGCCTGGAAGCTTGTATCATGGCACGCGCTGTTTCTTTGTCGCGCGGTTTTCCTAAAACAGTTCCCTCGTGTGTCAGCACCATGGTATCGACGGTGAGTACAAAACAGTGTTCGCCCTCGCTTGCCGGTGAAACACGCGCGTGATTCATTTTGTGCACGGCGATTGCCGCCAGCAGTTGTGCAAAAGGAAGCGTCCGATCACATTGCTCTTCATCAGCATCTTGTTCAATTACTTTGAAAGGAATGTCGGCTTCTTGAAGAATTTTTTGACGCGATGCTGATTTTGATGCCAACAATAAGATATTTTTCATGACAGTTTTTTTGCTTTTTCTTCGTTAATCAATTTGATTATTTTTGAGTCTGTATCTTCACCAAATTTAACGCTATTTAGATCTAAATTTATTATACTCTTGGGGAATTTCAATGTTAAACTTATTACAAAGGGCAAGCACATCATGATAATCATTTTCATCTAATTCATAACCCGTATGAAATTTTACCATCCATTCAGCCGATATGCATTTTACAGTATAATTATTTATCTTTCCTGTTCCCGATAGTGAATCAAATGGATATGGAACGCCAAAAATTATATTACCAGAGGCATCAAAAGTATAAGAATGGATATCTATTTCATGGCCCCTTTTGTCGCACAAGACGAAATTGCATTCGCGAGTATCATCTCGCAATATTTCGCTATATCCTCTTTCACTGAGCAATTGACGAAGTTTTGGAACATCTTTATGTTCTAATGCAATATCTAAGTCACTGTGCAACCGTGTTTGTTCCCCAAGTAAAGCATCTACGCCCCATCCACCATCAATAAAAACAGTTATATTATGTTTCTCAAATAGCTTTAATACAGAAATAACTTCATCGGCATCCATATTTTTTTTGCTAATATGAGTCATTGTTTTATATTCTTTCCTTAATAACAATTTGAACAAAAACAATACTTACTTCTTGAAGAATTTTTTGACGCGAGGCTGATTTTGATGCCAACAATAAGATATTTTTCATAATAATCTTTTTGATAAACAACCTTATTAATGCAAACTATTTTGACTTAATTTTTTTCTTTTTCTGCTTAATGAGTTTGATAATTTCTTGATCTGTATCGTCATCATATTCTATCGAAGAGTGAGTAATATCTAATACCGGTGAACTAAATAACTCTTTAACCATTTCAACGTCATTTTTTTGGACAGCGTAATACAGTGACACATTTCCTAATTCATCTTCAACATTAACATCAGCACCATGGGCAAGTAGATATTTAACTATACCAAGCTGGGCTGATCTCGCTGCAACCGTTAAAGGAGGATGCGCCATATTGTTGGATTGCAACAATGCACCATGTGATAAAAGAAGTGCGATACAATTAATACTACCACCCCTAACCGCGGAATTAATTGCTGGTCTCCCCATATAGTTTTCTGCGTTAATAACAAAAAAATTCTTTTTTATTAAAAATGCCAAGTGATCTTCTAACCCTTGCTTAGCTGCTTTATGTAAAAGAAATCCTTGATTCATCTCTTCATCCCTTTTATTAAAAAGGTATTTGAGAAAATTAAAATGCCCTCTTCGTCGCACTGCTTTTCGAATCCACGTATAAGGAAATTTTAATTCGATATCATCTTGATATTCATTTTCTTGAAAGGATGGTTCCTTCATCGCTTTTTCGGCGATTTCATATTTAAAAAATAGAAAAGCCTCTCTATTCGGCATAGATACTAAAAAATTAATGGGATCATTTCGAGCAGCAAAATATTTAAACCTATACCCACCTGCGCTAAAAAGAGTCTTAAAAATTCCAAGATGTCTATGTTTTCCCGCTAAAAAAAGTGGTGTTTCATGATGTATATTGTCTTCTTTTGGATCAACACTGATTTTTAACAGGTACTCAACCTCAGCCTCATTTCCTTCTCTTGCCATGACATGCAGTAACGTATCCTTTTGATCATTTGAGTTATTTGCGATATATAATGCAGCCCCATCTGGCAACGTACGTAATAGATCAAGCGAGCAAGAAGACTTATTTCTATAATGCTTATTATAAATTTTTTCACCAACCAACACTGCAAGTCTCTTTGGCTGGAAAAGAATAGTAGGCTTAAATTCTTCTTTTACAAAAACTTTTTTACATCGTTGTTTTTTATCATGATTCATACCAACAAGATGCAGAAAAAACATCATACATATACACAAAACTACAAATAATTTTTTCATGACAGTTTTTTTGCTTTTGCCTCTTCAATAAGCTCGATTATTTTTGGGTCAGTATCTTCATCAAATCTAATACTTGGATCATTCGCATCTGCACCATGTTCAAGTAAAAATTGTACTGCATCGATCAAACCGCAGTGCATCGCGCCTGATAATACCGATTGTGATGTTTCATCTAAAAAACCAACATCATTTGCGGAACTTATTTTTTTCTCAAGTAAAAATTCTGCAAATTGACGATGGCCTTTTTCTAAAGATCCCAATAACATTATAAGGCCTTGAGATTCAGTTGAAGCCTTATTATCGAGCAATAATTCGAGCATTTGCAAATCTCCTCTTGCTGCTGTGTATACAATAGGTGTCTCACCACTGGCATTTCTTTTATTAACATCAGCTCCTTTTTCAATCAAAAATGCTACTGCGTCGCGCTTTCCATTAGATACTGCCGCATGCAATGGTGAATTTTCGTAGCTATCTATTGCATCGTTTGGTGACACTTTAGAATCTATTAAAATCTCCATACAAGGGATATGTCCATTATATGCTGCTAACCAAAGCGGAGGATAACCACTTCTATCAGCATCTTCACAATCAGATCCGTATTCAATTAGTTTTTTTAAATGTAGTGCGTGACCATTTTCAGCTGCGATTGGTACCAATCCTTCATCAAATTCCATTTCACCTAGCTTATGCTCCTGCTGCCAAAGAATTTCTAGAAACTCAATATGCCCACCCCCTTCAACGGTATCAAACAACGCTCCTGGCCATAATAAATCGTTATGAAAATTAGCTTTAAAGAATTTTACAGCCCCTTCATCCGGAATTTGCACTAGAAATCTAATAAGCTTTAACCCATCAAAATTTTGATCAAAACCTTGTCCAGCAAGAAATTCTACAACATTCATATGCCCACCTTGAGCGGCAAGTATAATTGGTTTTTCCCCCTTATTATTTTTCTTCTTTAGATCTGCGCCAATGCCAGCAAGATATTGCACTTTCTTTAATCGGCCTAAAAGAGCGCACGTATGCACAAGTGAATTACCCATCTTATCTGTTTGTCGCACGACTTCATTACGCAAAGACTGATCATCTAGCTTCTTTAAACAACGAAAATTTAATGTTTTGTTTGTTTGATTAAAAATTGCACGCGGCAATACAGCATTATTCTCAATGCCAGGATTCTCAATTTTTTTTCTTTTAATGTCATGCATTGATAAGAGAAATGGCATATATGCCAAGGCAAGTAAAAAAAATACACTTGATTTTATATTATTAGCCCGAACTTGGGCAGCATATCTGAAAGTCATACTAATTCTTCCTTAATAGCTAACTATATTAACTCTTTTTTATTTTGAATGAGCTCAATTATCTCAGGTTTTGTATCATTGTCTAATCTAACACTTGGATGATGTACATCTGCCCCATGCTCAAGTAAAAATTCTACCACATGAAGAAGATTATCTTTTGTTGCGCGGGCTAAGATAGACTGTGGAATTTCTCCCAAACTTGGGTCATCGCTATCAACATCATTCACGGAGCTTATTTTATTCTCAAGTAAAAACTCAGCAAAGCTAAAATTTCTATTACTTAAAGAATCTTCTAACAAAATAAATCCTTGTTCTTTAGTTGAAGCACCTTTACCGATCAAAAAATTGAACATTTCTAAATCTCCGCTTGATGCTGTATACGAAAGTGGATTATGACCACTCTCATCTTCAGCATTAACGTCAGCTCCATGCTCAACTAAAAATCGCACTGTTGCATGTTGTTGATTGAGTAACGCACCATGTAAGGGCAAATCAATTTCAGGGACATTGCCCCTATCACTCATTTCATTATTTAATGATGCACCTGCCTTCATCAAAACTTCTATACATGGAATATGTCCATTATATGCTGCAAACCAAAGCGGAGAAAAATGTGCCCTATTAGTTACATGAATGTTAAAGTTGTGCCTAATTAATTTTTTTAAATGATCAGCGTGACCATTTTTACAAGCAGTCAATATTGCTTTCTTCTTTTGGCGTTCCGACATCCATCTAATACCTGGTATGCTTCTCGGTTGTTCTAAAAATAATTCTAGAAAATCAAGATCCCCACCGCCCTTAACGGCATGAACTACTATCAATGTCGGCCATATCACGTGAGAGAAATGTTTTTTAAAAAACACTACTGCTCTTTTATCAGCAATTTTGACCAAAGGCACAAGAAATTTTCTCTCATCAAACATCTTATCATAACCACCCTCTTGAAAAAGAAACTCCACTACATCGATATGCCCGCCTTGAGCAGCTGATATAATTGGCTTTTCACCATTGTTATTGTTCTTTTTTAGATTTGCACCGCTGTCTGCAAGATATTTCACTTTTCCCAATCGACCTAAATATGCAAATGTATGCAAAAGGGTGTCCCCCTTACTATTTGTTTCTTGCATAACTTGATCACGCAAAGATTGATCTTTCAGTCTTTTTAAACAATGTAATTTTAATGTTTTGCTTGCTTGATTAAAAATTGCGCGCGGCAATACAGCATCATTCTCAATTTTTTCGTCGCCATGCCCAAATTTTCGCTTTTTTTCTTCCATAGAAAAGATACGGGGTTGATATGCAAAGATAAGCAAAAGAAGTATACCCGATTGTATACCATAAGATTGAATCTTAACCATACATGCTCCTTTAAGCAGGTAAAAAAAGCTAAATCATAGATTGAGCTTATTATAGTACTCAGTTTTAAAATTGCTAGAAAAGACTGGATAAAATCTTTTGATGTTTTATTTTGGTTGATAAGTATCAATAAGGGTTTGTATTTTTTCTAATGTCAGTAAAGTCAGTAAAGCATATTAAAAGCCTTCATTTTTTATCAGTTCTATACTTTCTGACGCCTAATCGAGCAATTCTAACTATCTTCCTTGAGATGATTTTGCATTTTTGTTGTATCTGTATTCGGAACTAACAAAAATGAAATTATGGAATGTCTATATTGATTTTTTATAGGCCCAACGTAGTGTAGCGTTGGTTTAATATCAATACCGGCTGCACTTAAACATAAACCACCAATAAGTATGGTAGAAGTTACTTCAGGCTGGTGTGCGTATAGTAATTGCGGCAATTTTAAACCTTCCCGAGTTGGATTAATGATATCTTCACAAAATGTTAAACTATCATAGTCGTCATCATTATCCCAAATCAAAGTCAAGCCACATTTATCGAAATGCGGTTTTTCTTCATCCCAAGTATCTTCTTTTTTATAACGTACAATTCTCGTTGCAACCGTTAATTGATTATGTTTTCCGTAAAAAATTTTTGTAATACCTGGATGATCTTTTTCCAATACTTCAAGGATTGAGGTAAAGTACTCTTTTGCCATTTGATCAATTTTAAGTAGATCATCAAAAAAATCTTTTACTTTTGGATAACTACATAGAAGTTCAGCGTATTTTTCTTTTAATAGAGTATAGTGATCTTCGATAAATTGAAAATAAATTCTGTTATGTATGTTTTTTGTATGTATTCTTGGATCTCTGAAACTTGGGGGCACAGAACAATAACGATCGCTTTGCTCTTCAACTAAGTTAAATGTTTTCTCTGAATCTGCCATAGCGTTGAAAAAATCGTTATCATTTGTCATTAGATCAATAAAAGCATCGTATTTATTATATAAACCATAATAATTAGCTTTCAAAAAAGTTCTATTCTCTAGTTCACAATAACCTTTTGTCTGCAAAGAGTTATTGATTAATGAATTATCTTTCATCGCGTTTGTAAAAAATGAATAAAATATCAAGCACAAAAATGGGTAATTTTTTTGTAGATTTTTTAATATTTTCATATAGTTGTCCCAGTTTAATTTTGAGCTAAAAATCAAAGATTGCGATATATATAAAAAGTATAGAATAGCTTTTTTTCAAATCCCCCTTACTAAAAAATATTTAAAAAAAAGATACATGCAAAAGCATGTTAATAATATGGCTGGGGCGGAAGGATTCGAACCTCCGAATGCCGGGACCAAAACCCGGTGCCTTACCACTTGGCGACGCCCCAAGTAAGAAAATCACAACTATAAGAAATGATGAGTATTGTTTTTTACTCTTCAGCTTCAGTACTGAAACCAGACTCGACCGCTTTGTTAAACTCTTTGATAATTGCATCTTCAATCATCTTGCGAGTGTCGGCATTGAGAGGATGAACTATATCCCGAAATGAGCCATCTTTTCTTCGACGCGAAGGCATTGAAATGAACAATCCTTTTTCTCCTTCGATAACTTTCAAATCTCTTACGATAAAACAGTCATCAAAGACCACTGTTGCATATGCCTTAAGTCTCCCATTCTCTTTAGCTGGATAAACTTTTACCTCGGTTATTTTCATCTGCATGCCCTTACAAAGGTTCGTTACTATCTCACTTTTTGTTGCTTGCAATGGCAACTAAAGCTAATGTATCATCCCATTGGCTTTTGTCAACTTATTTAGTACCGTCGTTTTTCATTTGCGCTGCGCGCAATTTTGCCGATCGGGCCGAGGGATTCAGCTGAAGTTCTTGTGGGCTTGCAATGACCACTTTTGGGGTAAGTATCGTCAGACTCGATTCATTCTTAAAAAACTCTTTTACAAGACGATCTTCTAACGAATGAAAACTAATACAAACCAAGCGACCCTCAGGATTTAAAAGCCGAGCGCTTGCCACTAAAAATGAGCGAATATTTTCAAGTTCTTTATTAACATAAATGCGCAGACCTTGAAAAATTTTAGTAGCAGGATGAATCTTTTTTTGGCGAGCGGAAGAGCCTGCCGCGCGTTCAATAAGCACTGCTAATTGACGTGTAGTTTGAATTGGTTTCTTGGTACGCTCTTCTATAATCAATCGTGCAAAAAAACGTGCACGGCGTTCTTCACCTAAATAAGCAAAAATCTCATACAGCTTTTCTTCTGAACCTTTGTTTATTAACTCTTGCGCCGTTACCTTTTGATGCGATGGCGACATGCGCATATCGAGCGGCGAATCTTGATAAAAAGAAAATCCTGCTCGTTCCGTTAATTGGTATTGGGATGTTCCAAAGTCAGCAAGTATCCCATCAACATGTTCAATACCTTCTTTCTTTAACTTTTTGTCAATCTGAGCAAAATTTGACCAGAGCAGCGTTAACCGCCCTGGAAATTCTTCTTGTAATGGATAGCCATTCTTTTCAAGTGCAACGGCATCCCAATCAAATGCAATCACACTACACGTTGGCTCTGCTTTTAAAATAGCGCGCGTATGGCCGCCACCTCCAAAAGTAGCATCAACATAAACCCCTTGAGGTTTAGGCCCTAAATATTCAAGGACTTCATGCACTAAAACTGATTTATGATAGATCATGAATTATGCGGATTCCTGTGTTGCGTGCATTACATTGCCAAGACCAAAACCATTTACTAACGCAGTATCATCTTTCAAGTTTACTTTTTCCTGTGTCATTGCTTGCACTAAATTACCTAGGCCAACACCATTTGATCCTTTTACTAACACAACTGACTCATCCTTCAAATCAGATTTTACCATATTCAGCGCATCTTGCCACGTTGCAGCATGTTCAACAGCGAGGCCAACGGGCACCGTCTTTTTTGTCCACTCAACTAAATTGCCAACTAAATATACTTTTTTAAGTGTAGGAACTTTACGCAAAAATCTTCCAAGTTGACGATGCCAAAATGGACTGTTAACACCAAGCTCAAGCATATCACCTAGAACGGCAACTTTTTGCGCTTTTGTTTCTAATTTTTGTAATGCTAATAATGCTGCCTTCATACTTTCTGGACTTGCATTATAACAATCGTCGATCACAACACCTCTGCCAGCTTTCAATGGCAATTGTTCAAAACGACGCTCAACAACGAATTTCTTTTGTATTGCTTCCAAAATAATTGGCGTTGGTATTCTTAAATGGTGTGCAATAGTTATAGCAGCGAGCGCATTGAAAACAGCACCTGAATGACTTGATTGTAAATCAACCTTATATTTTTCATGATACAATTTTAAAATGAATGATGTATGATCACTTGTAATACGTATCTTGCGTGCTTGCACCTGGTTCGTTGTTTTTGAACCAAATTTTATGACAGGATGCCGATAAGCAATGGTGGAAAGTAATAATTGATCACCATTAATAATGCCAATATTATCTTCTTTGAATAGCGAGAAAATGTCTCTTTTTTCTGCCGCAATATCAACGATAGAACCAAGCCCTTCCATATGAGCATGGCCGATGCAGGTAATGAGCGCTGTTGTCGGTTTTACAATCGACACGAGTTGCGCCATTTCCCCACGTTTATTAATACCGAGCTCAAACACTGCAAGCTCATGTTCAGGACGCATCCTGAGGACGCTGAGTGCAACGCCGATAATATTATTTTGATTGCCGACCGTTGCAACATAGTTTGTTTTATTATGATCTAAGATTGTTGTTAGACGCTCGCGTGTTGATGTTTTTCCCACTGAACCAGTTATACCAACAACGGGATACGTAAATTGCGCGCGCCATGCGGTGGCTAATTTGATAAGCGCGGTTCTTGTATTTGGAACGAGCGCAATGCATAATTTTTTAAGAATAGTTTGATTAAGTTTCTTTAAATAATCTTTTTTTGCTTCTGCAATGAAAAAACCAATGGCACCCTTTGCTAGTGCTTCCTCAAGAAAAGTGTGTCCGTCAAAATGAGGACCTTCTAGCGCTATGAAAACATCACCCTGCTGCAATGTTCGTGTATCTGTTGAAAAATTTGCAAAATCTGGAAAAATTTCAGATACAAATGAAATTTCCGGTAATGCATTTTTTAGAAAATGCTCGCTCAAACGCATCGATAAATCTCCGCTTTTTTATTTTTTTAAACATGTGTGCAAAGAACTTTTACTTGAGGACAAAATGGCTATTTTTTGATCAGTTGTCAAGTAATATAAAAAAATAATTATAAAAGAATAGAATTATATGTCGCATGAACGTTATTTAATAAACACAAAATTGTCATTCCGAGGCACCTTGTGCCGTGGGAATCCAAACTTTAATTAATTCCTTTAATGAAATAATTTTATAATTGGATTGCCACGCTTCGCTCGCAATGACGATTTGTTTTCAGTGTTCAATTTCCTAGACAAAAATATGTTATTTATTGAATTCATGTTACTTCAAAACTTTGCGCGTTTTGCCGCCTGGTTCTTGTAATATAATTCCTTCTGCTTGTAGACGCTCAATAAGGCGTGCAGAACGGTTATATCCAATTCTAAATTTGCGTTGTAGCAACGAAATTGATATCTCATCAACAGATCCGATGAATTCTATAATGTCTTTATACAATTGCTCGTCTTCTTGAAAAATATCAGTGGTGCCTGATGAAATTTTATCGGCAATATCAACGTAGTCTGGTGTGCCTTGTGATTTAATAAAATCGATGCAATGCGCGCGTTCAATGTCCGAAACAAAAGCGCCATGCGCGCGCGAAATGCGTGATGCTGAATCAAGGAATAACATATCGCCCTTACCGAGCAACTTATCTGCGCCGCCACAATCTAAAATAGTGCGTGAATCAATTTTAGACGTCACTCTAAAAGAAATTCTGCTTGGGAAATTAACTTTTATAAGCCCTGTTATGACATCCACTGAAGGTCGTTGCGTCGCCACAATCATATGAATACCTGCTGCACGCGCCATCTGTGTTATGCGCGCGATTAAATCTTCTGTATCTTTTGCAGCAGTCATCATTAAATCAGATAATTCATCAATAACAATAACTAAAAATGGCATTGGTTCTAATTCAGGATTGTGCTGACTCAATAGATGATAATCAAAAATGTTACGCACTTTCCATTGCTCCATGTGTGCATATCGCTCTTCCATCAGCGTTACAACCCATCGCAATACTGGCGACGCTTTGCGCGGATCGGTCACGATAGGCACCAATAAATGAGGAATATCAGCATACGCCGCAAATTCAAGTCTTTTTGGATCGACGAGAATTAATTTTAATTTTTCCGGAGAAAATTTGCACAACAAACTGATTAACATTGCATTAAGCGCAACTGATTTACCCGAACCGGTTGAACCGGCAACTAATAAATGTGGCATTGTTGCTAAATCAACGATCACCGTTGAGCCAATACTATCTTCACCAAGCACCAGCGGTATGTAATGCGAAGAATTTTTAAATTCATCTGACTGCAGCACTTTGCCAAGCAACACATTGCGCCGATATTTATTTGCAACTTCAAAACCAACGACGGATTTACCGGGGATTGGTGCAATAATGCGTATGCTTACTGCTTGCAAAGCGAGCGCTAAATCATCTTCGAGTGCAATAATCTTACTAATTTTTGTATCGATATGTGGTTGGTATTCAAAAAGGGTAATAACCGGACCAACTTTGATAGAAACCACCGTACCTTGAATACCAAAGCGCGCTAATTTTTCTTCGAGCACCCTTGCAAGTAATTGATTATTTTTCAGGTTATCTTGAAGATGGTTCTGCGTATCAGTTGCTGAAAATAATCCTACCGATGGCACGGTATATATAATTTCTTTTTTTGGGATCACGGTATTTTCAAAGGAAACATATGGCTCCTGTTCATCATGCATCACCCATGAAGGTTTTGGTTGTTCAATGGTACGTGCAAATCGTTGTGCCCAAAATTCTTCAAGTGCTTTTGCCGCATCATCGTCGCCATCATTGCCCAATTCAAAATCAACGATAGATGACGAACTCTCTTGCACTTCTGTACCATTCAACAGTTTATATATCGCCTTTATCAATTTCTTAACACACGCGGCTCCATACCATAGCCATGGATGTATCCAAGCAAAAGTTTGATACAGCATGCGCATGCACGACACTGCATACATACCAACAACAACAAAAGAGATCCTCGTCACAAGCACTATGCTTGCGCACAAAACGAGTGACAGAAACAAGGTGATTAAAAAAGTATCAGCACATAAGGTTAACGTTGTAAAAATAATGTATCCCATAACACCGCCAGGCACTGCAGCATTGTAGAGATCGCCTAAACATCCGTTACATAATCCGGCCATTGCAAGAAATGCAGTGTTATAAGCTAACCAAGCATCCCAGGTATAGCGTAAACTTCGTTTTTTAAAAATCGAATGAGCCGTAAAAAAAAGAAATGGAACGATAATAAACGCAGCAGTTCCGCATAAAAAAAAGAGCAATGCCGCAACATGAGCTCCCCATATGCCGCAGTAGTTTGTACAGCTTACTGCATGTGATGTTAAAAAAAGAAATGATGCATCATTTTTATCAAAAGACCATAATGCCCCTGCTAACCAGCAAGAAAAAAATGCTATAAAACCAGCATATAACAAACGCATGGTAAGTGGCGGCAATGCTTGTGCAAAAACGCTCAATTTCAGAATTTTAAACATATACCACTCCTTTAACAAACTGCAGTTATCACTATGCTCAACCATGAAAGCACGCACAAATAGATGCTAAAAACCCACAAAGATTGTTGATTGACTATTTTTTGCACCGCATAAAATCCTGCATATGCGCCCCCCATTGCTATAAGAATACTGAAGCATAGAGGTGGATTCAATATTTCCATCATATTCACGTGCGCTCCCTGCATTTTGTAAACACCTTTTAAAAAACCGGCAACACTAATCGGGAATTCGATCAAAAAGGAATATATAAAGGCATCACGCGAAGAAAATTTCAACCATCGTGCAGCTACAAATGTTGCGCCAAAACGTGATATGCCAGGCAATAATGCAATGCCTTGCACTAATCCCAATACTGCCGCAGTAGAATATGAAAAAGGATTATTAATCGCACGCGTTGGACATTTTTTCAATGACCACAATGCACATGCTGATATGAAAAATCCTAACCATAGGGGAAAAAACGATGTTGATGTATAGGAAAAAATACCATACAGCAGTGCCGTCATACTTTCAGCAACAATTCCTGCTTCCATAAGATGCATAATGAAATGCACGTTTTTATTTTTGATTACATTAAGCCATGGAGACCAAAAAAAGAGCAACAGCACAAGTGCTGTGGGTCCATGCATAAGATATGCGTAGTAAGAAGGCGACGTTTGCACATCAAGATTGGTAAAACAAACAACCAGCGTACGTACCAAGTGTGCGTGACCTGAACTGCTGATAGGAAAAGGTTCTAATAATAAAGATAATGTTTCGATAAAAAGAGCTACATCAAGCATGAATATCCTTATGCACAAAAGATCGATCAGCTATGCACGAAGTATAGATGATTTTATCTTACGCGTCGATCTGTCGGCAAAAACTAGTTGACGAATAATGCGAAATATACTAGCGTTTTTTGATCTAGAGAACAAAAAATTATCCAGCAAAAAGGAGCCATTTATGAGAAAAAAAATATTCAATATATCGATTCTATCATTATTAGTATGCACGTCTGCGTACGGTGATGCTCTTGATTTCGGACACACATTTCTTTCACAACATTCTCAAGGGAACGATTTTGCTAAAAGATTAGTTGGTGTAACGCCACAATTTCTTGTTCCCTGCGATACCGATTGTTTAAATGGTTATTTTGGTGTCGTACCATCCTATATGCGTTCATTTGATCGTGATCGTATTGGCACCTATTTCTTCTATAATGGCACCAATACTATGACCTTTGGTACCGAAGATACGCCGGGCATCGATGTATTCGCACGTAACTTCTTCCTCAATGATCAGTTCAACGGCGTGATAACCGCGCTTCCAAAAGTTGAAAATTTTGTTTTAGATTTTCAAGTGCGCGTCAATTTTGATGAATGGGTAACAGGAATTTATGCAGAACTCTATGTGCCAATAAATTGGACACGTTGGGCTATGTCATTTGATCAAACGGTAAATTCAACAGGGCAAAGTATTGCTGCAGACCAACTTGGTAATACAGCCGCTCTCAGTTCCCCAATCGGTGATATTATAACCGCTTATAACGGTCAAACTTTAAGTGCTGATTTTCCTGATTTATCGGAGACATTGCAGTTCGGTCGTGTTGACGATGATACAGCCAGCGGCAGAAAATCGAAAGTCAGTGTAGCAGATGTTGAGCTAGTCGCCGGTTATAATTTCTTGTGTTGTGAAATGTATCATCTCGGTGTTGATGTCCGCGGTGTATTTCCGACCGGCAACAGACCTGAATCAAAATTTCTTTTTGAACCAATTGCTGGTAATGGTAGGCATTGGGCAATTGGCGGTAGCGTAAATGCACACTATGAATTCTGGAACAATTGCTGTGATTCTTCATTTAGTGGATGGCTCCAAGGTGCTGTGTATCACTTTTTTAAAGCAAAACAACGCAGAATTTTTGATTTACTCAATGCAGATGGCACACAAAATGTTGGTAGCAGCCGCTTGCTTATAAAAAAATACGCAAATAACGTATACGCCGGTGAAGTTTTATTTGGCCCGAACGTCCTAGCGCTTCAATGCAAAGTGAGCAATACTGTACAAGCAAACGTCATTGCACTCTTTGATTACTCACGCTGTGGATTTTATATTGATATTGGTTATGAATTTTGGGCGAGAACGAAAGATAAAATTGTCGTCACTCAACAAATTCCTGCTAATACATACGGCGTAGCTGGTGACTCTGGAACGGCTGGAAGTGCTGATGTTAATAGAACCGCAAGCATGACAACCATCAGTGGTGCAAATGCAGGTGCTTTTGATGGAACTTCAAATGCGGATAATGTATACATCAGTAATAACAGTCTTTCTATCGATTCGGCTGTCAACCCAACAGCAATGTCGCATAAAGTTTTTGCTAACATCAGCTATACGTGGGATGATTGTGATTATAGTCCATTCCTCGGTATTGGCGGCGAAGTAGAATTTTGTGGGCGTAAGAACTTCGCACTCAGTCAATGGGCTGTGTGGATCAAAGGTGGATTTGCCTTCTCATAATGAATTAATAAAAAAAAGGAGTACCAAATTTGGTACTCCTTTTTTTTAATCTTTTTAATACGGTTTCAATTTTTCAAGATCTTTAAATGCATCAAAATCTTGAAAGAGGATTTTGCGCAGCTCTTGTATCGTATTCACTATTGATTCAGCATTGGTGTTATTTTTTTGATTAACAAGCTCGTCAAGTTGAACTTCAAGGTTGTGAGCAACCTTATGCAACTCAGTTTTCATTGTATCTTGCAATGCTTGTACTTGTAATATTGCGAGCGAATACCATGGTTTGCTTATCGTTGAATAGTGCATAAATGCAAAAGCATATTCAAATTGATGTATCATGATATTCCATGTGCGTTGCAACTGCAGCAGGTGAAATTCTTGCGTCGCATCTTGAGCAAGTTCCTTAGCATGATATTCGAGTGTCGAGAACAAAATAGGCAATTGCGTGTGCTGTTTCAGAAACCATGAAATATCCCATTCATGGAAAACACGCGTTAATACTTTGTCGAGTGCACCATCAAGAACGGAAATGTATTTTGCAATTGGCCCGAGTGAATTATTAAGGCCAGTGAATATTGCAAGAACGAGTGTTTGTTGTGCAAGTATGGAAAAATTTTCTTTTGTCCAATGGTACATTGCCGGTATAAATGAAAGGTTATCTTTTACTGCTCTGTCTAACGCCTCCTTATTTAACTGAGCAATAGCAGCAGGAGAAAGTTCAAGCTTCCTTGGTTGAGCAATTTCTTCGGAAGCAATCAATGGCACGGGGACATCAGTTTTAACAGGAATTGGTGTTGGCGTTTGGCCGCCATAGAAACATTGATAGGTAACATAGCCAAGTCCTAATAACGCTGCCCCGTAAATAACTTTTTTTTGTACATTATTGGTTTTAAATTCTGAGGTGATTTTTTGTACATAGTTGTGGATGACCGATTCATCAATTGATGCAAACGTAATAGCCTGCTCGGTTCCGTAAAGCGCTGTACTTACTAGCAATAATGATAGCGTTGTCTTGTTTATCTTCAAATGCGTAAACCTTTATATACTATGAGTGAATATCCTAATAGAAAACAAAATTAAATAAAAAAGCCTTTAGTAATCGATGATAATGATAAAATAGCTCATAAAAAATGTAAAGAAAACGGTAAATTATTAGAAACATCAAAAAAAGATTGTGATTTACAAGAATAAAAAAAAATTATATTTTATTCTTATAGAAAAACTTTTACAGAAAGGGTTCATCATGAAAAAACTTCTTAATTGGTCTTTTGTAGTTTTATGCATGCTATGCCCTATGTTCAGTTTTTCCATGGACGAAGAAGAAAATGCTGTAAACGCATGTAACTGCTCACATGAAACTTTGTCAAAAGCACTCTATATCTTTTCATTTTTTACAGGTGCTACCGGTTTATCGACTTATGCCTATGCGCGAATAAGTAGTATCGCACAAGAACATCACCATCCAGATCCAATTTCTGAAGGATATGCTGCTTTTATTGGAACTCAAATTGTTGCCGGTACTATTGCAGCAGTGGGATATAATTATTATTTTGATAATAATAAACCTCAATCAGTACCTACATTAGCAATGAACAAAGGTCCTTCAAAGACCTTTTTGAAGCGACAAGCACAATCATCTAATGATAAAAATTGGTATAGAGCAATCAAAGCTGATAATCGTAGACGCGATAATGCTAGAAAAAAGCATCTTAAGGTTAAATAACGTGAACTTGATAAACACAAGAATGTCATCCCGAGGCTTTAGCCGTGGGGATCCAAACTTTAATTAATTCCTTTAATGAACTAATTTTATAATTGGATTGCCACGCATTCGCTCGCAATGACGATTCTGTTTTCCAATATGCATTACCTGCGGCACAGTCAAATCGAGTTCAAGCTAAAGTAGCTTCTTCAAATATTTACCGGTGTGACTTTTAGCTGATCGTGCTATTTCTTGTGGCGTACCTTGCGCAACAATTGTACCACCTTCATCACCACCTTCAGGGCCTAAATCGATAATATGGTCGGCAATTTTGAGCACATCAAGGTTATGTTCAATGATCACCATTGAGTTACCTTTATTAATGAGATTATTGAGTACTTGAATCAGCTTATCGATATCACTTGAATGTAATCCTGTTGTAGGTTCATCAAGAATATAGAGCGTTTTGCTGCCACGCTTTGCAAGCTCATTAACTAATTTAATGCGCTGTGCTTCACCACCTGAGAGTGTTGTTGAAGGTTGGCCCAAGGTTAAATAATCAAGGCCAACATCACACAGAAGCTGTAATCGCTTTGCGATTGATTTATGTGATGCAAAAAAGTTGACTGCCTCACGTGCAGATAATGCTAACACATCAGCGATTGTTTTTTGCTTATACTGAATATCTAACGTTTCTTTATTATAGCGTTTCCCGCTACAGACTTTACACGTTATGATGACATCTGCTAAAAATTGCATTGCAACGGTGAGTGTACCTTCTCCACGGCATTCAAAGCAACGCCCTTCTTCCACGTTAAAGCTGAAACGACCTACTTTATAACCGCGCGCGTTACTTTCAGGCAATGATGCAAAAAGCGCGCGAATTTCATCAAAAATACCTAAATAGGTTGCTGGATTTGAGCGCGGCGTTTTACCGATCGGCGATTGATCGATCACCACTAATGACTCGAGTGCATCAGCACCGGTCAAATTGTCATCTGTTTGCATGATCGTTTTAGATTTCCCTCGACTTGCAAGCGCGCGTTCAATGGCAGGCACTAATTCATCAAGAACGAGGGTACTTTTACCTGATCCCGATACGCCTGACACACAACACATTACCCCAAGAGGAAATTTCACGTTCAAATCTTTTAAATTATTTTTTTGCGCATGCTGCAACGTTAAATAGCCTTGCGCTTTTCGAATATGATCAGGCATTGCAATGGTACGCTTACCGGCTAAAAATGCTCCCGTAAGCGAAGCTGGATTTCGTGCAAGCTCTTTAGGATTACCCACAGCCGTCACTTGGCCACCTAAAATTCCTGCTGCAGGGCCCATATCAATGAGATAATCTGCTTGGGAAATAGTATCAAGATCGTGTTCAACAACAACGACAGTGTTACCTTGATCGCGCAACTTTTTGAGGGTATCGAGCAAACGATCGTTATCTCGTTGATGCAAGCCAATACTTGGTTCATCAAGAATATAGAGAACGCCCGTTAATGCTGATCCAATTTGTGTTGCTAATCTGATACGCTGACCTTCGCCGCCCGATAAGGTACGCGCGGTGCGCATCAGGGAAAGATAGGAAAGACCTACATTTTGTAGGAAGGTAAGACGCGTAATAATTTCTTTTAACAATGCTTGCGCAATTAATTTTTCAGTGTCTGTTATGGTAAGTTTGTTAAAAAATTCAAGCGCATGTTTTACCGAAAGATCTGCAATATCATAAATTGTTTTATCTTGGATTGTAACTGATAAGGCATGAGTATTGAGTCTTTTACCTCTGCATTGCTTACAAAGCGGATTCCCATACATTGAGTAAAAATGCTCGTATCCTTCTTTCCACTCGTGTGGCGTTTCTTTCATCCAAGGTATGACATGCATTACCCCTAAGCCATGACATTGATTACATGCCCCGAATGGTGAATTGAATGAAAATAGACGTGGTTCAAGCTCAGGAAATGAGGTGGCACATTTTAAGCAAATGCGGCTAGAAGAATACATATGTTTTTGATTACCAACGATAAGCTTGCAAAACCCTTGTGCTAATGAAAATGCACGCTCGACCCCTTCTTGTAATCGTGAACGTTCTGCGGGCAATACATCAATGATGTCTAAAAGCACGTCTATGGAGTGTTTATAGGTTTTTCCAAGCTTTAACCGTTTTATTTCATCGACGTTTTGAAATTTGTATTTTTTTTCATCGATGACAAACCGATAATACCCCTGGCCAAAAAGCTGTTCTAGCTGGTTATGAAATTCACCTTTTTTCTCAATAACAACGGGTGCCGCTATGGTGATGGTTTTTTCATTAAATTTTTTAAGCACCATCTCGGTTATATTTTCTGGCGACTCAGCTTGAATAGGAAGCAAACATTTAGGACAATGCGCTCGCCCAATACGTGCAAAAAGCACACGCAAATAATCATAGATCTCAGTGATCGTTCCTACAGTGGACCTAGGGTTGTTGCCCACAGTTCTTTGCTCTATGGCTATCGAGGGGCACAATCCTTCAATTCGGTCAAAATCAGGTTTTTTGGCAATACCAAGAAATTGACGCGCGTAGGAAGAAAGCGATTCCATATAGCGCCGCTTTCCCTCGGTATATAATATGTCCAAAGCGAGGGTACTCTTACCAGAACCCGAGGGGCCTGTTATAACAGTAAACGCGCCTTTGGGGATGGTAACATCAATATTTTTTAAATTGTGTTCCCTCGCCCCCATAATGGAAATCCAGCTAGTAAATTTTTTGTCTTTTGCCTGGTTTTTCATGCGGCTAATCCTCTTTTTTATTCATATTTACTTATTCAAATAAGATTAAATTTTATTTATGAAATATCTTTATTTTACCATAAATAAATGAAAGCGACAATAACCATCCATTATTCACCAATATTTGGCCAAATATTGTATTTTAGCCACTATTTTGGCTATAACCGAGTAAAAATAGGTGACGCTAGGGACAAGAAGGGGAATTATGCAAAAAAAATGGCTCTGTATTCTTTTAATAAGTACGGGCATGCGTGTGCACGGTGAACAAAAAGCACCAAATGAATCTGACAACACGATCATCAATCTCATTGTTGAAAATAAACAAGAAGCAAATAGCAGTGTGATCTTTCCTCCACCGCCTAAAAAAATGCGCTGCGCCGAATGCAAAAGTGGCACGGCACTCAAAGACTGTTTGCAAGCAACAACTAATAAAAAAAGAAAAAAATTATTACAAAAATTATCAAAACAACATCGTAGCACTTTTATAAAAAACTTAAATCGAACTGAATATGAAGAGTTCCTTTCATTATTCACCGAACAAGAATGGCATGATTTACTTGTTCATCTTAGTGAATCTGAACAACAACGTTGGCCCCAAAGCATTAAAGAACAATTTAATAAGCTTCTCTTGATCAAAGAAAATGGGGATGCTGATTATTATAAAAATGCTGTTAAAGATGCCATTTTTGATTTAGTTTTTTTACCCCTTCCACTCGCCTATGGCATTATGGTTAGCTTTGATTGTCACAAAAACGCTCGCAATGCACTTGAAAAGGAAGAACAAGAATATAAAAAATATATCGAAGAAAAATTTTCTTAAGTACCATTTAAAAAAAGGATGTACATGAAGCATACACTCTTATGTTCACTTCTTGCCTTCAACAGCTTGATCGCCGAAGATGAAAAAATTCAACCGGGCAAAAATTTCACCGTTCATATCTCAACTAAAAGTTCAAGTTATAGCAAGAGCTCTAATGGCATCGAACAATCACGTGGCCACTACCAGCAACCACATCGCACTGGCAAGCAACCCCCCACATATTTGGCAATACCCTTACATACATTGCAACAACCAGCAACAAACTTTGAACTACCTACACAAGATGGCAATGTTCAATCGCCTGTATATTTTGTAACACCTCAACAAGAAGCAACACCATCATACCGTTCGAACGCCCCTTCATTTAGTAATATTTCGACATTTATTAAAAATACTTTTTCCACGATTAATCCCGTCACTATAACTATCGGAGCCCTACTGGCAGTCTATGCTGTTTATCAAATTAAAATGTATAATTTATCTCACTACGCACTCAAAAGAAATACATGGTCAACGTGGAAAGAACATATACCTTTAGAAGTAATGATAGAAGTTCCCCATCAGGAAGTAGCTGAAGAACTTTTCAATACCATAAAATCAACTTATCTTCCTGCGAATAACACTGATATGATGACGCCTATGGTAAAATTCAATAATGCCGTTGATCGCGAATTAAATAAGTTAAATAAATTTTTGCAATTGCATGAGTGGCTTTCCTACACAAAATTATCATATCTCTTCCCAGGCTACGAAAAAGAAATCGCGACAGCAAAAGTAAAAATCAAACGACTCGTTTTTTTCAAAGATGTTCTGCACGCGTGGATTAATGATTATAGCACCGAGATTATTCATGATAAATTTGTACCCCGTTTAAGTCGCATACAGGCTGAAGGAATTCAAGAAACCGACTCCGGCTCCACATCTATGATGGCTGAATGAACATAACACAGTTTGTGCAAGGGGTGATTATATTAATCATCCCTTTTACTCTTTTCCCTGCATCTTGCCCAGAAAAAAGTATCGAGCAGCATGCCGCTCAACTTTATTTTGAAAAGCCCTATTTACAACATTTTCTTTCTGAACGTGAATATGAAAAGCCCACAACTACGACATTAAAAAAACGATTTAGAAAAATGAGTAAATTTCTTTCAAGTTATGGATTAAATTTGGGGATGTTTACTTATTGCTCGTATAAAATTTATGAAAAGCACGGAGAAATTTATGGCACAGAAAATATGCCACTTAACAAGGGAGGATTGAAGGAAACTATCCTTACCTATATTCCAAGCAATATTATTAATGCACCAAAACATACAAGCTTTTTTCTTGATTCAGTTGAGATCATAGTCAAAGCATTTGTGCTTAAAACAGTTATTAAGTTACTCATTTTTCTGGGAAGTAGGCTGTAATTAAAAATTGTACGCAAGAGAAAATGTCGGAAGAGCGTTATTATTAAGGGTACAACCAAACGTTATTGTTTCAGCAATTTTTGTATTAATGAGCGTATTAGCAGCTAATGCATAGATAACACCAAACCCAGTACCAGCAACAACCTGAGAAATAAAATGGCGATTACTACCAACAAGAACGCCAAATGACAATGCTGCCAAAATCCCCAATGGTATTCCTGCTTTTAAGCCGTATTGTAGTCCCCATAATGTTGCCATGTAGGCTACTTCGATCATATGTCCCGAAGGAAAACCTCCATACGCTGGCGTGGGTTCAAATTTTTCGCTATAAGGCCTAATACAAGCTTTCACGCGCATTTTTTTTACAATATCTTTTGCAGCGAGTGCTGATACTGCACCAATACCAAATATGCGCGCGGTTAACCGTAATTGCTCATCTGATGCGAAAAATGCTAGACTCGTCAAGGTAATGATACCAACATCACCAAAATTATTAATAACTTTAATAAACGTATGCGGCATTTGATATTTATTTTTATGATGCTCAGCATCATAAAACTTCCCATGGAGCGATTCATCTGCCATACGTGTTGTAATGTAGAGCGGTGTAAAAGCAGTAAATACCTTTACCGTATCAATACTAAACAAATTTCTATTCAATAAAATTGCTTCCTGCACAAGCGTACCGATGCCATTCACAATTCTATATGGCAGCCTTTTCTTCTTTTGTTTCTGCTTAAATCTTTTGCAATGCGCATGTACATAATGTTTTTTGTGGCAATTTCGATATGCATAACCACAGAATGGCATCATTATCACAAAAAAAATGAGTAAATATCGTCCCCAAATCATATACCCACCTTTCATGAATGAAAGGTAACGTGTCTATCCCCTAGACACTCAGTATATAATTATAGAAAAGTTTGAGGCAACGATTTTTGATAAATTAACAAACTGTTAATTATTTTTGATATGGCGTTCAAAATGAAATTGAAGCGTCGCTTGTGATAATGCTTCACTCGTAATATCTTCACCTGCCACAGTCGTACTGAGCAAAGCAATAAATTTATTTCTTTCTAAAAGTGCTTGTCTATACGTATTGTTAGGTACAACTTCTTTATAACGTCCTATGTTTTTTGCGCGTAAAGAAATGTATGGGCCATGATTTACAATTTTTATACGTTCTTTTTCACCACAATGTTTTTGCATGCCACGGCGCTTTAACCACGAAGCAACCTGTGCACAATGATGTATCGTAGCCTTATATATCACATCATTTTTACGAATATTAAATAAGCGAAATAGATAATTGTTATGCCGTCGATCAATAGCATCTATAACTTCAGGTTTTTCCTGAATTTGTGCATTTATAAAAACGAAGAGACTCGCTCTTATAAATTCTTCTTGTTCCTCATCAATATTTTTCTCTTTTAGCCAACGTAAAATCTTGTTTTCATCTTGCCTTGTTAAACTATGCACTTTCCCCATTGTTTTTACCTCAATGGTAAATTCGGGGCCTTTGTAACACCAAGTACTAACTCTTTTTTGAATGCTATCCATAGAATGACAAATACTCACCACATTCACAAAAAGAACAAGACACAAAAAAGAAAAAGCAATCATATTTCACCTCAATCTTTTTTAAAAACCTTTAGGATGCTGCAAATGCCATTCATGGTCCATTTCATAGGCATGTGCAACACGTAACAACATTTCTTCACTTAAATGCGGGCCAACAAGCTGGAAACCAATTGGCATGTTATCCGTTGAAAAACCACAAGGAATGGACAATGCAGGAATACCAGTAATATTCATAGAACATGTAAAGTAGTCTTGTAAATCCATTTGTAATTTATTGTCATCGAAGGCACCAAATTTGAATGCCGTTGTCGGCGTGGTTGGGCAAACGAGAATATCGACGTGCCTGAAAATTTCTTCAAATTCTTGGCGCATGCGATGTTGTGCAATTTTTGCATTGGTATAGAATTCTGCAGCGTGTCCTACTGAAAGCACATAATTGCCAATCATAATACGCGCTTTCACTTCCTTACCAAAACCAGCTTTTCGTGATTTTTCGTAAAGTTGAAGTAATGTGTGCGCTTTTTTATCGCGCAATCCATAACGTACGCCATCAAACCGCGCTAAATTTGATGCAGCTTCCGCGCGACTTAAAATAAAATAAATAGCAGCACCATAATCCATGCTGGGAATTGAAACTTTTTGAACAGAAGCACCCTTTTTTTCAAAATAGGTGATCGCAGTAGAAATAGCTTTATGAACTTGCGCATCAACGCCTTCAGCATTGAGGGCATTATCAATAACCCCCACTCTCAAACCCTCGGGCATACCACCTTTCAGTGCTTGGGTATAATCTTTTTTCTCCACCATGATCGTGGTTGAATCTTTAGGATCAACACCCGCAATAGCACTCAAAACGAGTGCATTATCATATGCCGTGCGCGTTGCAATGCCAATTTGATCAAATGATGATGCGTACGCAACTAATCCGTACCGTGAAATAAGACCGTACGTCGGTTTTAAACCGACAATCCCGCAAAATGCCGCCGGCTGGCGTACCGACCCACCCGTTTCAGAACCGAGCGCCCACGGAATGAGTCCCGCGGCAACAGCAGCAATTGAACCGCCACTCGAACCGCCAGGAACGCACGCGCTATTCCACGGGTTTACTGTTTTTTGAAAAGCAGATGTTTCTGTTGAGCTGCCCATGGCAAACTCATCCATATTTGCACGGCCAATGCACAAAGCACCTTCTATCTTTAAACGCTCAATTGCCGTTGCATCGTACGTCGATTTGAAATTCTCAAGCATTTTAGAAGCACAGGAGGTAATACGTTGTTGCTGACAAATATTATCTTTAATAAGACCAGGGATCCCTTGTAAGATGCCATGGGGAACATAATCGGCAAGAATTGACTCGCGTGAAAAAATTTCAAGCGCGGAACCTAATTTTTTATCATAACGGGCAAATCTTTCTAGAAAAAAATCAAGCATCTCACCGTGCGATAGTTGTTTGGTCGCAAGTTGATCACGCAATTGTTGTATAGTAGCAAAAGCAAGCGTATTCATAGCAGCTAAATTTCCTAATTATTTTCTAAGATGACCGGGACAACAAAGTAGTTTTGCTCACATTCAGGAGCTTGTCCTAAAATAGTGGCAGAATTGGTAGGTATGACTACATCTTCACGCATGACATTACTATTTTTTTTCAGCTCAAGCGGAAGGCTATCACCATGAGCAATTTCTTGCACGCGTTTTGCATACTGCAACACTGATTCAATTTGTTTTATTAATGACGTAATTTCATGCTCATCTAACTCTAATCGCGATAAACGAGCAAGATGCAGAAGTTCTTCTTTAGAAATGGTTTGCATGACTATCCTCATCAAATGTTAAATACTCTTTTTTTGCCAACGCTCGCCACGAAATCTATAAACATAAATAACACTCATTAAAGCGCTGCCGATGTAGAAGGAACTGTAGACTAATAGAAATTTAAGGGTCAAACGTTCAAGAGGCATATGCGCTATAATCCATGATACAGGCATAAAATAAAATACACAGACTGCCAATCGCACCCACATAACGGCATTGACATTTGCAGCGCCTCGTAAGGCTCCAGATAAAATCAATTGTAACAAATCAAAAAACACAAGTACACTCAGCATCGGGAAAATACGTGCCGAAAATGCGGTAAATTTATTTTTTGAATCGAATATGCCAATAAAGTAGGATGGCCATAAGGAAAAGATAAGCAAAATTGAAAAGACAAAGAGCGCAGAAAGGAACACCGTTTTTTTAATATTGCATTTTATGCCATCCCAATCATGACGTCCGTAGGCATTGCTTACCAAAAAAGTGATTACATTCGCAAAAGCAGCTGCCGGCAAAATAGCAAACCGTTCGAGGTCTTTGATTGCCGTCAAACTTGCAATCGCGCTAATACCCATTGGATTGATCATGTAACCAAGCCACATATAGGCTGCCGCTAACGTTGCTTTATCAATCATTACAGGCAGCATGAGGATGAATAGTTCTTTAATACGGCCCAAATCTTGCAACGGTGAAAAAAGTGCAATGCCATATTTGCGATTTTCTCGATCAAAAAAGATAAAGAGAAATGATGCAAGAAGCATAACAGCATATTGAATCACCGAAGCAATTGCCGATCCTTGTAATTGCATTTCGGGAAAGCCTAATTTGCCAAAAATCAACACATAATCAAAAAACAAATAAAGAGCAGCACCAAGCATGAAAATCTGCATGAGCACGCGAGGCTTTTTGATGCCTCGTAAAAAACCGATCACACCAAAATATATAAACATGAAAAAAATACTGAGCGCTTTGAGACGTAAATATGGCACTCCTAAGGCAATCATTTTTGTTGGTACACCATAATAATAAAAAATCCAATAAGCACCAAAAAAAAGAAATCCCGCAACGAGGGCTCCACATATAAAGGTAACCCAGAAGGCATCAACGAGTGTTCTACCTGCTTGCTTATAATCTTCAAGACCATTAAAATGACCCGTCATAATAATAGTACCAACGCAAAAACCTTCTGCTAATTTGGTAATTACATGCAACAGCGTATTAGTGGTACCTACGGTGGCATACATAGACGTTGATTTGAGCATGGATACCCATTGTGCATCTATCAACAATAATAAAAGGACTAATGAAGAAATGAACTCGGGAACAAAATAGGTTAAAATATTCCAATAACTTTCACCATGGGCTTGATCAAAAACTCCAGCAATATAACTTGTCACTAATTTTTTTTTCATAAGTGTCCTTCTTGCGAACGTATTAAAAAAACCTATGATGGAAAACGCGTTTCCATTGGGTATTTTCGATGAGTGTAGTTAAAATAACCTAATTTGGCAAACAACTGCCAGAAAGCATAACTCTGGGAATATTCTAAAAATAATGATACTATTAAGAACAGCTCATTAAAATATTGCATAATATTTTCAATTATAATTTATCAGTCACATTGTAGGGGGGACAACTCAATGAACACTGTCACAAAGATGGCATTCCTTTTGAAGGCTTACTGCGCAACACTTATTTTCATCCATGCTGCGCATGCAATGGAAGACGATGCACCAGAAGCAACACCAAGTCGCGAAGAAAAACTTATTCAGGAGATTTTTGAACGTCTCATGCCTGATCATGATAGGCTAGATGTCCCTTCTAATCCTCCCGTTTTTCACAAAAAAGGCTCCCCAAAAAGTCCGCATTCACCTCAAAGCAACCCTTCGTCTCCCCAAACGTCCAGAAAGCCCTGGAACCCAGGCGAGGAACCCCCTGTTTTTGAAGAATCGGACAGCCCTCAAACATCACGCTCGAAAATGAGAATAGTAGTGGTTTCAAAACCAAAATCCCCCAAAAACGACTAATTCTCCGCCGTGGATGCCCATTATAGCCACGGCTCAGGTTACCAATAAAATTCTTCAAAAAAGTGCTTTACATGCATTCATAGAGGTGGTACTTTTAACTAAAAACCACTATTAATTATAGAAAAATGAAAAAAATTCTATTAGTACTTTCGTTATTCGTTGGGACACAGTCATACTGCCAGTCTTTGAATATTGATAAGAAGATACGCGGATTATATGAAAATATGCAGCCTGCGTTGTCGTCAACACTTGCAGGAACAGGGCATATTTTGAACCTGGATTCTTCTTCGCTTCATTTTCAAGTAGCGGCAGCACTATTAATGGTGCTTTCAATAATTCTTGGATCCTGTAAACCAAAGACTATGGGGTCTTCCAGTGGTTCTATTAAAACTTTTGATTCGAATAATAATTTTTATATAACTCCTTTAACAACGACGTATACCTATGTACACAATGCCTATTGAAACCCCGATTGTTTACGATCCGGTTTATCTGCCAATATATTTTCCGATTGATTAAATAGTTTTAAAAGCGATTTTTAAAAACCAAAAAACATAGCGCAGTATCATTGTCTTTTTTGCAAGTTCATGATACGTTTTTGCTACTTTAAAAAGATATAATTTTTATGGTTGACGCATCAGTAATGAATCACCCCAAGAAAGGATATTTGCATGGTTTTGAAAAATATTATTTTTATTATTTTGTTTAGCTTTTTTGGCTACCAAACGAGTGCATATGCACTATCGCTCGAACATGCACACGCGGGACGAGTCAAAGTTCTGCTCGTCGTTGCCCATGACATTAAGCAATCATTAACCTATTCGCTCTATGATGCAATTTCTGACTATTTAGCGACAAAACATACGGTTGAGCTACTCAATTTAGATCTTTACGATTATGCCGCAGAAATCCCTTTTTATCGCCATGATCCTGAATTTCTAGAAGAATCCCATTTCTTTAAACAGAATAGAGAATTAATTTTGCAAGCTGATAGAGTTATCCTCTTTTTTCCTGTGTATTGGTATTCAACACCCGCAATTGTTAAAGCATGGATCGATCTTATAACAAACTATGCGTGGGCATATAAGAGCGGTGTACATGCAGAACCACTGCATCATATTACTAAAGTTCTTTCTGTAAACTCCGCAATCGCTAAAAGACCCTGGTATGCTTTTTTCATTGAACATCCAGCACAACGGCAAATAACTGACACATTTAGATTTATGGGCGTCCCTTATATTAAAAACTACATGATTCATGATGTCTATAAAATAAATCCAACATCATATCATGCACATCTTGAGACAATTAAAAAGTTAGTTGATGAGTTAGTTATTTAATTTCATTAGAGGATGAATGTTGCACATTCATCCTTTTGAACAACTTTAAACTGATAATATCTCTGCAATATTTTTCATGATTGCCATATTCAAAGCAGTAAGTCCCTTTGCATTTTTTACATTTCTATCAGCACCATGCTTTAGCAAAATAGTAACGGTAGGCGCTTCATCTAAAATTGTTGCTATCATAAGTGGCGTTAATCCTGTTGTGTCTGCATCAAATTTTGATGATAAACAATCTTGCAACAGCACTTTTAGATACGGACTGTCACATATCATTGCACAATTTACTTGCGCTCCTTTTTCAAGTAACTGAGAAATTAAATCAATGTTGTTTGAAATGACCGCCATCATGAGAGGTGTAAGTCCTTCATCTGTTCTGTGGTTGATATTTGCACCAGCATCAATAAGAAACAGTACAGTATCTGGTGCATTTTTTATCGCCATTAATAATGGCGTTAACCCTTGCAAATTAACAGAAGGCATATCGGGAATAAAATAGTCCTTAGAAATTTCACTATTAGCCAACGCCCCAGCTTTCAATAATGGCATAATAGCATTTGGCTGTATTATTGTTGCAGCTAATAAAGCCGTAAACCCATTATGTGTTGTTACATTAACATTTGCACCAGCATCAATTAGGATCTTAAACACATTTGATCCTGCCAAAGATTTTATCAATGCTGTTGAACCATCTAGGCACATTGCATTAACATTCGCTCCTGCTTTTAATAATAATCTTACCATCTCACCATCGTCATTTGAGGCTGCCATCATAAGCGGCGTTACCCCTATAATATCAGAGGTATCAGGCAGATTTTCCCGATTAGAATCCGAAAAATCTGTAGCGGTAATCGCCTGATTAACATCAACTCCTAACTTTAATAAATACCTAACCATTGGTATATTTCTTGCACCTACGGCTATCAGTAAAGGTGTTACTCCGCCTACTTCGCTATTTAAACTCCCACCTTTTTTCAAGAATAAATCTACAATTTTAGTATCACCACTGCGAACAGCACATAGTGTTAAATTTGCACCTTCATTATCTACCATAGAAAAATCAAATGAAGGTAATTTCGAAATAAGCATCTTGGCTGCTTCACATTTACCATCAAAAAGTAACGCCATTAATGGTGTTCGCCCTAACTCATTTTTTATTTCAGGATCTGCTCCAAGTAACAAAAGTTGCTCTACTTCCAAAGCGGTTGAAGCTTTGTGTAAAAATGTATTACTCCAATGTTTATCAGGAGTATTAATTATTTCTTTAATGACCTTTTTTGTTTCTGGCGATATTTGTTTAACAAAATTGACTGTTTCCTTTAAACTTTTTTGCATTAAAATAGTAGAAATTAATTGTACAATTTTTTCATGCCCCGTTTTATTATTTTGCTCTGCTACACTTGTATATAGAGTCACCTTTTCAGGTTGCTTAGTAGGGGATTGCTCAATCTGAAATCCTTCAAGCCTTTCATCTGTTATTTCAGCAAATATATCATTCATTGTTTCAAAGACAATTGTTTGGAAAAGATTTATTAATTCACATGCATTAATATATAGATCGTTATTATCATCCTTCTCAACAGGTACCTTAAAATATTCTTCTCCAAACCTCTTTATAAAATCTGCATCTTTTTTACCATTATCTTTTGCCCAGGCACAGAGCTTAAAACTAATCATAATAATTATGAAAAAGCTCAATGGCATTCTCTTTTGCATAAGAAAATCCTTTTTATGATTGAAAAATTATTACATTTTTGCTTGATGAAATCTTTCATTCTGCTGTAATATTGCTTTGTTATGCTGTCCATTAATGCGTACAAAATCATTATGATGTTGCTGTATCAAAGATAAATATCGCTGATGATCATAATATTGCAGAAAACATTGTATCGTTATCTGAAGCACAGTAAGTCCCAATGAAATAGTAGCCACAGGACCCAATAATTTTACGAAATTTTTACACCATGTTGGTATACCGTACGAGCTTCCTTTCTGTTTTTTAATATGAGCAAATCCTATGTCTAAATCTTTTTTAGTAAGAGATATGACAAAGTCATTTTCTCGTTTAGCTCTAAAAAATGCTCGTGAAAAAGCTATTTCAATAAGATCTTCTAAATTACGCGGTGAAAAACCTCTTGTTTTTTGCGCTAAATTTTTAATAACTGCATGAGTAATATTGCTGCTATCTGCCTTACTGTTTTCTATATAATGACTAATAATGCGTTCACGCGCTAATAAACCTGGCAATTTTATTTCATAGACACTTTTTGCAAAACGGCTTTTTAGCTGTTCGGGCAAATCAGAAATATCATTAGCAGTTGCAATTATCATAATGTTATTTTTTGCCTTACATTCATCAAGCAACATCCATAGTACTTCTGCCGTTGCCATATCAAATTCATTGTTATCTTTTCTTCTAATGATTGTTTGTAATTCATCAATAATAACAATGTACGGTTCATCTGTTTCTAATATAGGATCAAAAATCCTCATAAGATTACTTGGCCCTGAATTAATATATTCATTAGCTAATGCCATTGATTTGATAAAGGTATAAGAAACGCAAGCTGCTTGTGCAATAGCTCTGGCCAAACTACTTTTGCCAACACCAAGCGGCCCAACAAGAACAATATGATGCGGAATAAATTCTTGATAGATATCATCATTAAATTGATTCCGCATTATTAATGCACTAATAATATCATTCAATCTTTCTGGACATTGCGAAATCAATTGAGTAATGAGTGCTGAATCAAGAATAATGTCCTTTTTTGAAAGGCATATTTCTGTATTTTTTTTCTTAAACGTTTCTTCTTTTTCTGCTAATAAACGAGAAATTTCATCAGAAGCAACTTGAAGTAATTCAGGAGGAAACTCTTGATAAGAGGTGTTACCTATCAGTGAAAGATGGTTCATAATTAGAAGAATAACTATTGTCTTATAGATTAAAGATTTTCGATACATGATAATCCAGTTGCTTGAAAAGATAGTGAACATAACTATGCATTAGGTTTTTTTACATTCGTTATTAAATGATAATTTTTGCTCATAAATAACATTTAAGATGTCCTCGTATAAACCAGAAAAAATGGAATTTGAACAATCTAATAATATTTTATTTTGCCAATCGATCATTACCCCATAATTTTTTCCTAATTTTTGAATTTTATCTAAAGAGCGGGAATACATCATCAAAATTTGTTAACATTGATTTGATAATTCTGATTGCTCTTTTTGTAAAAATGCATAAAAGAGATTAATCAAACGTTGTTGACATTCTTCTTTAGTGTGTTTTGATGTATCAAAGTTGCCACTGGGAATATAATATATTAAATGCCGCATATCTTCAGGATAAGAGAAATCAGCATAAATTTCTTCTATTTTGTATAATAATTCATTATTTTTGTATTTTTTCAATAAAAGTTTTTTTAATTGTGCATATCTCCATTTTCTAATTTCAAGTTCAGCATTTAACGTTGCTTCTAAATTTAATAATCGTGTAAGATTATCTAAAATAGAGTCGATTTCATTATCATTTACCCCACTTGCTAATGCAATAATATACGGATTTTCAATTTTATAGTTATCAAGAAGATATTGGGTTGCATATTCATCTATAAGCTTAGAATCCGCAAGTCCTAATTTTCTTCCTATAATAATTGTTTTCCAGGAGATCGGTATATTATTTTCCTTAAAAATTTTTAAAAAAATGTTTTCAATTTTCATTTTGTTTATTTTTTCATAGATGGAAAAATGCTTGGTTTACCAGTAATAATCCCATTTTTAATGAATAATCTATGTGTAACTCCATTTAAAGAATTCGGATCTACAATCCATTCAAAGATTCCTTCGACACCATTTAGAGATCCTTTAATTTGGAATAAAGGTCTACTAATACCATCATCGCCCACGAGCTCGAATTTTTGAGCATATTCCACATAATTATCAATCATATTATTAAATGCATGATGCGCATCTAATTTTAAAGCACTTCCACTTCTAATATTCTTTATAACTTCATTATCAATAATGCGTAATACTTTATCTTCTTTGTCAAAAAAATGACATGAAGCAGGGCATTCATACGTTTTATTAGGCACATTATTTCCACCACCCTGCATCGCTTCTGACAACATAACGGTATCTTGTATCCCTGCTGTAGCAACCGCAACAGGTATTGATCCCACAACTTCGGCAACATGCTCTATGGCTCCAACGACGCTTTCTGCAATGTTAGCAGGAACAGCAACTGCAACAACTCCTGAAGCACCTGGATCAATTTTATCAAAAGCAGACCCCGCTTTTTGTATCGCAGAACTGATTGCAGAGGAACCGCCGCCTATTTTCAAAATTAATTTTGGCAGCGAATAAGCAACTTTATTAATTGCCGTATCAACTACAATTTGTGCTAAAAATTCTTTTTTCTGTTGAACTTCGAGCTTTTCCCACCCGTCAAAGAATGCGTGAATCGCTTTATTTTGATTCAATGCAAATTGAAAATTTTGCTCAGGAGCCGCCGATGGTCTCTCCAAAGTATACTTACATGCATTTAAAATAGCACCCGCAACTGATTTATATCCTTCGACTGTTTTGAGAACATAATCTTGGGGATTTGAGACTGTTTGCTCGAGATAATCACAAATCTCATTAACTGGAGGATCAATTAGCGCAATTTCAACTAAGTCTTTTGCAACAGTAAAAACGCCTTCAGCGGCAGTAATATAACTATCTTTGGTTAATTCATGAGCTTGTGAAATGAGGGCATTATATGTTTCAATAATTTGCTTAGCGTCATTATCAACTATGCTTTCATAGCATGAATGAATTTTTTCAACATGATCTATCATTTTCAGGTTCAAAGCATTCTGTTCAGGAGTCCCAGAAAATTTTTTTAGCTCAGCTAAGGATATTGCTCCTACATCTTTACTGGTAAAAAGCAAATCTGTCTGTGGAGCAAAAAGTTTTTCCATTGAAGGCGATCTACGTAATTCTGGGCGTGTTAATACACCTAATTGAGTTTCGATTTCAGAAATCAAACCAATTAAGGCCGCTTTTGATTCATATGAACTTTCAGCGCATACTTTTCCTGCACATGTATCTAACTGCAGGAGTGATTCTTGCAACCACATAAGATGAGACTGCTCAGCTTTAGATTCAATACCGTGTTGTATTTCATTCAGTAAATTTGCTGTTAAAGGCACGAGCCTACGCTCAACAGGAGTACCGCTCAGATAATCTTGAACAGCATCAAGACTTTTACATGATAGAATGTCCTTATTGATCAATTCTTTATTCTTTTGTAGCCATCCAAGCGCATGCGCTACATCAGAACAACATTGAGCATCGACTTTTTTCATATTCGTGGCAGGGAAAGTATTTAAACGAGAATCACTGATTTTCAATAAACTCTGCTTAAACCCATGTGCTAAAATATTCTTTTTCAGCACATCGATATTTATCAGTGGGTGCTTTGCATAAAAATGACCTTTAATTAATCCGCACCACTCAGTAACTTTTTCTTTGGCCCAAGGAAACCATCGAGTCTCCTGTGCAACAATTTCTTTAAATTCTGAATACTGAGCGGCGTACGCTGTGATAGTTTCCACATATATTGCATAAGGTAGTTTAACTTTTAATGCGTCTGCAACAATACGAGCAACGATAGTTCTTTCATAAGCATTTACTGTTAAGTTAGAATATCCTTGAGGGGTATAAAAAATAGGAATTAACTTATCAACTGTCGAAATCAAGTTCTTATCTGGTGTTGCTAGGTGATAGTTATAAAGTGTGAAAACCTTATCAAGCGGCTCATAATTTAAGCTTGCATTATATGCATGAACATCTAAAATTATTTCTTTATTGATAGCAATCTTTTGATCACGTATTTCACATGCTTGCCGATACATTTGTCCTAGTTCTTGTCTAGTAAGATGCGATAAGTTTTTTGTTAATGCATCATGCTTGGCAAACCTTTGTGAATGCGGATCAAATCTAGATATTGAATTAGTGTGGGAGTTTACAATTATGATTGGAAGATTATTATTACCTTCCTCCATCCCGTTTGAAGTAAAAGGTAAATTGAAATATACGCATATTAAAATAAGGAATAACATAGTATATAGTACTTTGCGGTTATTTAGATTATTGTCCAGCCGTACCTTTTAGGATGATCGGCCCTACCCAGCTAGCAAGGCCAAAAAACCATTGCGTACCCAATTGCCACCCTGCAGCACTTTTTTGAGCAGCTAATTGATCATCAGCCGCCTTTACATTTTGACCTAATTGGTCTCGAGCTGCCTCTTTCTGAAATACCATTTGTTCTGCATGAACTCTAGTTTGAAAATCCATCTGATTTTGATGAACTCTTTCACTGAACGCCATTTGACTGTTTTGGAAAGCTTCCATCAATGAGAGTTGACTTTCATGGGATGATCTTGTAAAAGCAGCCTGTTGCCTTATACTGTACCATTGCAAGCCAATGCTAGCAGCAACCTGAACAGTTGTTGAAACCAATGGGTAATAATCTTTGAAAATCTCTTTATAGTATTTCCAAGTACTAGGCGCAAATTCTTTTTTATGTAGTTCAATTTCCTTTATTGCGTCAAATAAATTTTCCTTAGTTACTGGAATAGCTAGTTGAGTTATGTCAAAATTTTCATCAACAAATTTTCTCAATGCTAATAATCTTGAGTTATCTCGCATTTCATTACGATCTCTGCAGCTAAAATTAGACATCTTTTTTGCTAAAGTTTTTTTGGTATTTTTGTCTAGGTTAGCTTTAAATTCTAATTTTCCATCAAATTCTTGTATAGATTCATCTGATGGATGTTCACTGTCATAATCATCATCATATTTTTTATCATCCAAATCATTTTCGATGTAATCCAAATTTTGCTCAAGAGTCGGAAATGAAATTTTGAAAACCGATCCTGAAAAGCGATCTTTTATTGGAGCAGGCATATCTTTGATGTTGTTTGTTGTTGCAATAAAAAGTATATTTTTATGTTCTTCAAATTGGTCAATAATATTTAATAAAACGGAAAGCATTTGTTCTTCATTATTTTTTTCTTTTTTATCATCCTGGCTAGCTATTGCTGAAAATTCATCAAAAATAACAACGTGTGGATTTTTATTCTTTTTCCGCAACAATCGTCCAAAAAGAAGGCGCAAATTCTGCTGTCCTGAATGTTGGTATTGATTTAACAATGAAGCACCGACGATAAATTGCCGTGGCAATCCACAATAATCCGCAAATGCTTTTGCCAGGGAACCTTTACCTGCTCCTGGAGGGCCGTAGAGCAAAAATTTATTTTTAAAGCAACTATTTTTTGATAATAAGGCAAACGACCTGCGATTAGCATAAAGTTTTATCATAAACTTCAATTTTTCAGGTGCATTCTCAATTAATGAATGCATCAAATAAGGATCCAATTCTTCATATTCAGATCCTTCATCATCAAAAACCTCTTTAAAATCACCTTCGGATTTTCTGTCATCCTCTTTTCTACCACTCTCTTGTTGCGACGGATTAAATATGCCATCTAATGTAGCGCGAACAATTGCTTGCGCAAAACGTGTCAGTTTTTCCTCATCATCAAAATTATTTTGTTCTCTTGGAAAGCTATCTTGATCTTGGGCTGCTTTTCTAAATGATCCCACGGGAAATTGCTCTCCCTCAGGATTCATAGCGAGCGTTTCAAAAGATAAAGTCAATAAATGTGATAGTATTGTTATAAAAAAAAGAGATCTGTATCGCATTAGTAGCTCCTAGCCATTCCTTCATTTGTTAAATTGTTACAATGGTACTCACATTTAAACAAAAGTAAATGACGTATTATCTCTCATCGCTATATTTTTAATAAAAGTTAAACAAAAAAATGAGCTCTCAAGATGTTTCGCACCTTGAGAGCTCATTAACAACTTAAAAGTTATTTTTTATCGTTTGAAAAACTCAACAATCATTATTTCGTCATGTCTTTCAGCAATAAAATGACGATATGCCATAGCTGCTAATATTGCACCTACGAAAGAGCTAATTATATACATACAAAGATGTGACCATTCAAATGGAACACCTGCGATAAATCCTACAATTGCTGCACCAATAGCAATTGCTGGGTTAAAGACGCCGCCTGAAATGCTACCGCCAACACCGGTAAGCGCAGGAATTGAATAACCAATCGCAAAACCAAAAATTTGGTTGCCACGATATTTTTCAGCAGTACCAATCACCAGGATGATGAGTGCAAAGACAAACGAAAGTAATACTTCCATCACAAATGCTTGCAATAATGACATATGTGAAGCAGGAGCAACCAGCATCGCATGGCCGTGATAATGCATAGCCACTAAAAATGCAACAATGCCACCAAGAATTTGTGCAAGCCAATAGCAAAGCAATTCGCGGCAAGATAAGTGACCACGGAATGCCATGGCAAGAGAAACGAGAGGGTTATAATGCGCACCTGAAACATACGCACCAATATATACCCACACCATGAGCATTGAGGCAATTGCAATAGGATTAAAACTCATTGCAATACAGAGGATGAAAAAGAATGTCCCCAAAAATTCCATACACAATCTTTTCATAGATCTCCTTTTTTATAAAAGATTGATAAAACTTCAGAATAACTTTATCCTGTGAAATTTTGTGAAGTCAAGAGCCAATAGGATTGGTAAAAAAAATTAAGCGGCGTTCTTTGGTACCAACGCGATAGGAACGCTCTTCTTTAATAAACTTTTTTTCTTCCGGTTGAGCGTTCCAAGAAGCAGAAGCCCAGTAAACGAGTGTCGCCTGTTGGTAAACGCACGCAGGCTTGAACATTTTTAACAGTTCATCAGAGTGTAACGAAGCGCGTGCAACAAAAAGTTCAATAGGATATGAGGTAGTTCGCAAAAACGTACGCCAATCAAGATTAACAATCTCAACTGATGATAATCCTAATTGTTGAATAACATCTTCTAAAAAACGAATTTTCTTTTCGGTTACTTCAATAAGAACCATTGAAAGATGAGGATAGAGAATTTTGAGGGGAATACCAGGAAATCCACCGCCGGTACCAACATCGGCACACTGTTTAATAGTCTTCATGTCGATATAGTTAGAAACCATAAGAGAATCAATAAAATGATACTGAATAATTGAAGCATCATCAGTTATGGTGGTGAGATTAAACTCTTTGCTGGCATCTTTAAGAAGCTGTGCATATTGAATAAACTGCTCACATTGTTGGGGGGAAAGCTGAAAGGTATCAATTAAATAGGTAAATTCTTTTGAATCTGCGGCAATCAAAGATTTCCTTTGAATAAAACATAACCATAGATTTTTACGGTTTTTTTCTGATAGGGTTATTGATATAGTCGATAGTGTATACCATTGGGAAGAAACATGCAAAAAAAATGCGTTTTTCTAATACTTTTCTTGATCATATTCATGAATGTTTTCGCAGTAAATTCCATTGATCATATCATTACATTCTTCATTCGATCATACCCGGTCGAGGAAGAAACACCCCAATTACATCCAAAAGAAGCTGCCGACAAACTACAACAAAATTTAGCAATGCCCGGTAAACTTACCTATAAAATTGCCAAAGCGGCATTCCCTGACATTAAAACAGGGGTATTGGTAACGTATCAAGGATACCTCGTGGCTACATCTTTGCTTGGGCAAATTACGCTACCCCGTATGACACAGCAACCTTCTTTAAAAGTTCTGGTTACCGAAAAAATTAATCCGGTAATGATGATCGGTAATACGGTACATCATTGGGAAATTGTGCCCGATGTACCGGCACAGATGTATTCCTTAGAACGCAAGGAAGATCCAGAAACTAAACTTGCCTATTGGCAGTACGAAGAAATTTCTTTACCTGAAAATAGGATTATACCCCTCAATACCATGGTCATTTTGGCAAAACCTAGAAATATTGTAATTCCAAGTGGTATAACGCCATCAACCAATGATCAACAATGGATTTTACCCAATATCTATGTGAAAAAAACAATGAATAGTGTCGAACCCGCGCTTGCAGCCCTCAGGGTTCGTCAGTTTTTTGGACCTATCATCGTTGTGCGTAAAAAAGTAACTGACACGGATTATGCCACACAAATTAGCACACCATAATGACCATGTGTGCCAAATTTACAAATATTGTTATACTAAGAACGTATGTGTTCAACATTTTCATTAAGGGAATGCTATGAAATTACAAGTTTCTTTTGATCTTACTGATTTAGATAAGGCGCTCGATATTGCGGCCCAGGTTTCCCCCTACGTCAGTATTCTTGAGGTAGGCTCATTATTACTCTATAGATATGGCATACAATCAGTTGAACGATTTAGAAAAGCGTTCCCTAACAAAACAATCTTAGTCGATGCAAAAATTTTAGATCGCGCGCAAGAAGCGGTAGCCACGCTCGCAAAAGCGGGCGCTGATTGGGTAACCGTCATGGCAGGCACAAGCACACCCGTTCTTCATGCTGCCTGTACAGCTGCGCACGAACTTAATTGCAAAGTTATGCTTGATCTTCTTGATGCCGCATCGCTGGGGCAATCAGCATTGGAAGCAAAAGGGTATGGCGCTGATGCACTCTTATTCCACAAACCCCATGATGAAGAAGCATCACTCATATTCCTTGATAAATGGGATATAGTTCGTGGCAACACGCAACTACCCGTCTTTGTTTCGGGCAAAATAACCCGCGCAATCTTGCCCAAAATTCTTGAAATCAAACCCGATGGCATCATTATTGGTAAATCAATTATTGATGCAGCAAATCCTCTTGAAGAAATTAAGTTCTACCATGACGCGTGCACACCAGATTTCTTCGTACCAAACAAAGATTAAGTTCTATGAGCTTTGATCATCAAAATACTGCCATGTTGCGCTGTTCATCGCATTCGATTCTGTATCGATATTCACTTGTAAATTATTGACAGCGCTCACTAAGTCTTGCGGATTTGATGGCATACCTCCCAAAAAGTCATTGATATAGAGTGAAGCAAAATTCGTATAGAGCGATGTGCACCATGTTGAAAGTGCTAAATAAACGGTTGCTTTTTGTACACCCGCAGAACTGTTCGCCGCATTCTGTGCAAACGTATCAAATCCCTGCTGAATCACTTGAGCTATGTTTATTTTTGGCAATGCCAAGGTAATCGTTGTCACTGCATCAACAGAAATTGCATTTTGCATGACAAAAGAGTTTTTTTGCATGAAATCAGTAAGCATTTGTTGTGCATTTTTAGTCAACGCATCATCCGCCTTAGACACTTGTGATGAAGCAAGTAACCCAAATCCTGCAACGTATGGGGCTGTTGATCCTTGTGCGCAACCAGAATAAAAAATAAGTGCATCAAGCAATCCTGCTTTTAAATCATCAACGCGTTTTTTTGAATCAGAATCAAGACCTTTAACATCTTCCGCACCGCCATGTTGACCCAACGTTGCATTATATTGCTCAATAACCTGATCGAGCGGCAACTTTTGCATGGTACCATCATCTGCTTTTACTGAAATACCATTCACGCGCGCATCAAGATAATTGGCAATATTAATAGTTGCAGCTTTGCACACGTTTTGTAACCGTTTGAGTGCGACGGCATCAGCGAGCGCCGTTATTTGCGTAGTTTGAGGTGTAATGCTGCGATATGCTTTTTCACCAAGTACATATAAGCGAGATGACACATAATACATACCCTGAGCCACAAGAATATCACCACCCTTTTCACACCACTGTGCGTATTTTTGGTAAATATTTGGATCTACACCATAGTTAATGATGGCATTAATAAAAGTAGATGAAATATCACTCAATACCGTAGCATGGTAATATTTTGATCGTGGATCACCAATCAAAAACACACTCAACTCATTGCCCATCTTTTGACACAATGAGCCAACTAAATCATTAATTTTTTTTCCCGTCCCACTCGAGCGATCAACAAAATCTTCATTAAGCGCGTTATCTGTATTAAGTATCATCGATGTGTAATCTTTTTTGATGCCATTATATTGATCAAGATAATCAGCGATAGTTGCTTTTATATCATTTTTGTCAACGGTAAGAATTTTTTTATAGGCAGCAGTATCTTTTATTGCAGCGCTATCAGTTTGATAGCTTACTGCTTTTGAAAAATAGGTATTTAAAATATCGTTCTGCATTTGTCCATTGAGATCTGCACGATTTCCTGGCAAAAATGAAATGCCATTCACCACAACACGATCTTGCCCCGGGGCAAATAATTCTGATGCCCAACGATAATACACATAAGCATACGGATATCCTTTATAGTAAAGCTGTTGCGTATCAACGTTAATTACTTGAAATGGTGGAATAGGAATTTGAATTTCTGCCAACGAATACGCGCGCGTTCCATCTGACGTACGTTCTTGCTGCAAGGCAAACGAGGTTTTCTTTTGTGCCACTCGTTCAGTCAGCATTTTTTGAAATGTTTGCCCGTTGAGCACAATGGCAACAGCATCATCTAGAGAATCTTCATCAACAAGAGATTGCAACGCTGAACTGATTTGATCTTTGCTTTTTTTTAGTGCGGCTTTCATTGCTGGATGCAATGCAGCAAGTTGCGATTCACCAAATGCCGTTTTTATCCACCAATAGAGATAAAGATCAACCATAACAGCGACAGTAAATTGTGACACTTGTTCTGGCGAATATTTTTGGAGCTCCGAAGCCTCAGGAAATTTATCTGAGATTAATTTAGGCACTGATTGCTTAAAATATTTCAAATCAAATGATAACGGTGGCGTAAAAGGCCCAAATGCTGCAGAACCCTGTGGCATAACACTTTGCTGATACAAAGTACCGTAATACAAAGTTTTTGCTATATCAAATTGATGTTGCAACGTCGTAACTTTGTCAAATCTATTACCGTTTTTATATTGATTGAGTGCATCATTGTAACAGATGTACGCGGTAATATAATCATTTTTTTGGTAATAATAATCACCGAGCTGTTTTGTTATGTCTGCTAATTTCAATGCAGGATTTGGCAAGGTCACCGTCTTATTTGTTGGTACGAAAGTATCTTGAATGGTACCTTGATCATCTACTTTTTTTTCAAGCAGATATAATGCTTTTTGTTGCTCGACTGAAAGCGATTCCGATGCCAATTCATGCAATACATCATCTTGCTGTATCAGCGCTTGATCAAAACGATCCTGCCATGCCAATACTTTCATTTGATTGCTCGATGAAGATTGTATGAGTGAACTTGAATCAACCGCAGCAATGAGCGATTGGGCCGTTGAGAAAAATGGCAGCAAAAGATCTTCGAGCGTTTTGAGTTCTGTTTGCATCTCTTGCTCATTATTTTCAATCGCACTCAAAACGTACGCATGGTAACGAATGAGCGCGGTTCCTAATTGCGGGTAAAATTGATCGGGCACATGCGATGCGTACGCCGTCGCATATTCGTCGATCGCTTTCAGATATGCCGCGCGCAATGCTTGATCGCCATTTTTATATAAGGCACTGTAATAGCGCAAAACATTTTCCCATGCCGTGTCAGCAGTAGAAGAATAACCGATATTAATATTTGCTTTCCAAGCATCAGAAGTAAGTGCCGATGCTTGCTGTTCTGCTGTTTGCGCAGCTTGCACGAGCTCTTTAAGAACATCTTGATCAGCAATTAATTTCTTTATTTGATCATCTAAAAATTTTTGCATTTCAGATGTCAAATCATAGTTGCGCAATTGTGCATAGGCATACCATTGAAATAATGAAACTGGATCATTTTTTAATGTAGCAAGTTCAATAGATTTTTTTGCAATAAAGCGTTGGGCAATCAGGGCATAGGTCCATGACTCATTTTTATTTGTCGATAGTGTTGCAGGATATAAGGGCACATAATCAGCCGCATGCGCATCTTTTGCATATTGCTGGTCAGCAGCTTGGTAGATAATAAGAGCAGATTTAAACAATTCCTGCGCAGCGCTATACGATGATGCTGTAATCATATCCTGCGCCTGTAAGAGAATGGTGTTTCCTTGAATAATTTTTCCTAGTATTGCCGCAGCACTATTAAGTGCAGAAATTTTTTGCACCAACTCTTGCGATGGCGTTTTACTTGAATCCTGTTCAGCAACTGTTTGGTAGACGTTAATCCCAGAAACATAAAGTTGAAATAAGGATTTATACGAATCATTAATGCTTGAAAGCACCGTCATAAAAGCATCGCGTTGATCTTGCGAGATTGTTGGAGAACTGCAATACATAATTGCTGCCGTAAAATCATCGGCTTTCTTTTTCAATGAGCTACTTATATTATTTGCTTGTGACAATATATATTTCGATTGCACATCTGCAAGTGCAATGCCGGTGGCTGCTGCATCAACAGCATCACCACCATTCTGAAAAGCCATTTGCGCTTGTAAGTACAGCGATGTTGCTGATTCTAAATCATTTTTCTGTAAAGCACTTTTTGCTTGTGAAATCAGTGATTGTGCTTGCGTCAAATTTGAAGCCATAGCTGCACAACTTGCTTGATTCACCGCATCGCCCGCTTGCTTATAACAATCAGCTGCTTTGGTATAATAATCAATCGCTTTTTGTTGGAAAGATGTCGTGTCTTTACCAATGACCATGCTTTTGAGTTGTTGCTGGGCACTGATAACATAGATCAATGCTAACCCCGTCGCCACCTCTTTGATTTCAGCCGGTTGTTGATTGGAAGCAAATGATTTGATTGAACTCATCAAAAGTGCATACCATTGCTGCGCATACGAAAGCATTTGATCAGATATATTCTTTGTACCAGCGAATGATAATAAAAGAGATTTGTAACGATTATACGTAAGATTAACAATCCCCTGCCCATATACTTTTTGTAGATAGGCCTGATTCTCTTTAAAGTACGTATTAATTATATTCGTAATGATGCCAGTATAGCCTAATCCTTGTACGTTGGTTCCATTGCCAGTACCTACAATTTGCTGCGCGAGGTTGGCCAGCAAAGGATAAGACTCTTCTTTCTTAATGCGATTAATTTTATTCAATTGTGCTTCAATAAAATTACAATAAAAATAGATAAGTGATCTGATACTTAATACAACGTAATTAGTTGAGTCATCACTTGTTACCGGCTGGTTATTTTGCGTATAAATAGTATTAAATTGAGCAATAATATTTTGCCAATCGGTTGTCACGCTTTCAACACGTTTCATTAATGATGCATCGACGGTCTTTGCTTTTGAAAGATCTACAAGAATGCTATAATTTTTGTCAGCTGCGCTATTGAATAATGCAATCACCGGTTTTAATGCTCTGAACAATTTCATCAGCGATGCATAGTATGCTGCAGCAGCTTGCGCTTGCTTCACGCGTTCTTTTTTTGATTCTTCTGATTGTTTATTATAACCGATCGCAGCCTCAACTGCATCGAGCGCTTGCCGCAATTTCTGCACAGGATTTTCGATAGCCTGTTTGCCACTGAGCACATAAATATTGATCATACGTTTTTTGGTCACATCAGAATATGAGCCGTTTTGATATGAATCGACAATCTTTTTATTTGCGTCATATGCCTTCTTAACCGCTGCTTGTGCTGTTCTAACCTGATTAAGCAAATCTGTTTGATTTTTTTGAGGAAGATTTGCAATCTCTTGTTGCATACAGGTAAGCAAGGTTAGCGCCGTTTGATATGAATCGGTTAAATCACCGCCATTTTGACCCTCAACACATGTTTTACCGGCACAATCACGAAACTTGACCGCACAATCAGCTGCCATTATGGAAGATGTTACGAATAAACTTAAAACTAAATATATATTTTGGATTACACTTTTCACTGAAACTCTCCTGACAATAGAAGTAATAGTTTGAACTTACTTTAGGTAAAAAAGTTTGTGTAATACAAGATTTGTGTACGTTATTTTTTAGTTTGATCGCGATAGAGCTCTGCTAATTCATGCGGCGAGGTTGTTTGATCCGGATTTTTATCAGTTCTATAACCAATGAAACGAGGGAATCGCAATGCAAATCCGAGTGCATCGCCTGTTTTTCCTGCCGTGTGCAGTGGTGACAAACTAATTTCATCCGCGCGCACAACGCACACAAGTTTAGGATAGACCCACACGTCTGGATACAGCTCTTTTGCGCACTCGACATTGATCGGTTTTTTGGCAACCTGAAGCGCATCACACTTTGCGCGCAACTCTTTCCACTCGTCATCTTTTAATCCAGTGCCAATTTTTGCCACGGTTTGATACGAGTCACTCGTTTTGTTATATACCCCTACAAGAAATGCGCCAATGCCAAAATGCACGCGTTTGCCTTCTCCCGCGTAGTAGCCAAGAATAACGGTATCAATCGTATCTTCTAAATGACTTTGTGCAATGCGTTTGAGTTTTATCCAATTGAAATTTCTTTTACCTGCTTGATATTCTGCATCATCCTTTTTAACCATGATGCCTTCAAGACCGGCAGAAACGTTTTGATAAAAATAATTTTCTAATTCTTTTGCTGATGCAATAGAAATTTCAGGAATAAGCTTGAGCGCAGGATCAGCATTTTTTTCAAGCAGTGCTTCTAATTTGTTGCGACGAATAGCGTGCGGCTCATTAATAAGTTCTTCTCCATTGAGATACAAAATATCAAAAAGAAAAAGTCTAAGTGGGTAGTCTTGAGCAGCTTGTTCAATACCATGTTTACGCTTACGTTTCACGGTCTCTTGAAATGGCACAAAATGTCCTGTTTCCGGTTCATAGGCAATCGCTTCGCCTTCGACAATTAAGGTGGTGACGTTGAGATTCTCAAAAGCGTGCACTAATTCGGGAAACATAGCGGACATATCAATTAAATTGCGCGAGAAAAATTTAATGAGCGGTTTTTTCTGGGTTTTATCAACATGCACTTGCAAACGGAACCCATCAAGTTTCGGTTGCGCAACACACGGACCAATTTTTGCAAAAATTTCTTTGGCATCCGGTAAACGCTCGGCAGCAGCAAGTCTGATTGGAATGCCAACGTGCGTGTGCATTTTCTTGATCGCATCTAACCCACCTTCTTTCAATACTTGCGCGATCAAACCAATATCGGCACAACGGTTATAAGCAGCTTCTAAGAAAACTCTCAGCGTTTTATCACCCGTCACCATCCATGACAATGCATCAATGATGGTCATATCAGAAAAACCAAGTCTGAGGGTGCCAACAATGATTGCAACAACGTAGTGCGCGCAAACAGGATCCAATTCTTGCAAAAGTTCAACAATCATATGCTGACGTTCTTCTTGAGAACCAATACCACTGATTGCTTCTATTTCTTCAAGTTTCTTGAATACTTTCGTAACACTCATGGTTGATTCAGTACGATTTTTATAAAAATCTGCAACAACAAGACCCAAGTCACCAACTTTTTTGAATTCTTTTTGCACATCTTCAACAGAATGATTCGTCAATGTTGCAATAATTTTTATCATGCTTTTTTCAGCGATGTTAAATTGTGTTCCCTCGTATGGCGCTCGCAACATGCCGAGTGAAAGGTTACAAATAACGCGTGCTTCGGCTGGCGATGCTTTTTTTAAAAGCGCGGCAAGGAGTTCGGTAATTTGTAAACGAGCGCTGACAGCATTGATAGCATTAAAAACGTTCGCCACCACGTTGAAATTCATTGATTCCTCATTACTACTTTCAAAAGGTTGGTTATTTGGTGTAACCATATCATGAGTTATTGAACTGTGCAAAAAAAGACCTCCCATTAGAATCCATGTAAGGAACAACTTATACTTTTGTCTGTAAAGTCGCGACAAACTGTTTAATATTTTTGGCATGACGCCATATTCCCCACCATGAAATGAAAATACTGAGCAGCAGAAATAGTGTATCATGCATTCTCAATAATAATACAAGAAACGGAAACGCGCCGTATGCAAGCACCGATGCTAGGCCAACCGTTCTTGTAAGCGCAAAACCACCAAGCCATAGGATAAAAAGTAAACCGAGGAGTATCGGATCAAAAAATGCCAGAATCCCAACAGCAGTAGCCACGCCTTTGCCACCTTTTCCTTGCAAAAAAATCGAAAAACTGTTGCCCATTAAAAGGAGTGCAGCACAAATGTAGTGTAGGTAAATTAACGGCGTAAGAGAGGTAAGTAACCAAAGATAACAATATGCTTTTGCAGCATCGATGAAAAAAACGAGTAAGAAAAATTTTTTGCCCAAAACGCGTGCAACATTGGTTGCACCGATGTTACCCGAACCATGCTGCGTTATGTCGTCTATTCCCCAAACGCGTGCAATGATGAAGCCGGTCGGAATAGCGCCAATGAGATAGGCACATAAAGCAAATAATAACATTAATTTAGCTACTTTATGTTTATTCTTATATTGAAAATATCCTTAACCTCACGATTTTTTAAATGTTGTTTCAACAATCGCGCGGCATTAAATTTTTTGTGCACTAATGCTATTTCTACAGGAGATGCGGCTATAAAATCATTATTACATTCATTTGAAGGATCTGCACCTTCATTCAATAATGCTAATATTGCTTCTTCATTACCTTCTATAGCAGCATGATGGAGCGGGGATAAATGTGATGTAGAACATTTATTAATATATTTGCCTGCACCTTTTTCAAACAACAATTTTAAATTTTCAACATTGCCATGCTTGCTTGCTTTATGCAATACAGTTTCACCCCTTGTGCTTTGTATGGTTACATCTGCACCATATCGAAGTAATAAATCAATAATATACCTATTACCATTCTCAGCAGCAAATATCACAGGAGTTTCATCATAATCATTTTTTATATTCACTTGTGCATTATGTTTCAATAATAGTTCAACAACTTCTTTTTTATCATACATCACTGCTAAATGTAAGGGAGAAAAATTTACACCATCTTGTGAGTTAACATTGGCACCGCGATTTATAAGGGTTTCTACTTTTTTGAGTTTACCTTCACGGGCAGCCCTTTGTAATCTTCTATCCAAATTAGTCATCAAAACATTTGCAGAATTATAATCAGTTATCGTTTTTTTGCAGAGAGAAATATGAGAATTGATAAAAACTAAATACCCCAAAAGCAGATACTTCATAGTAGAATTTTTGATATTCATATAATACCTTTAACAAAATTTTATTTTTTAAATGATTTGTTAATAGTATATAATATTATTAATTTTTCTCAACTTAAACAGCCTCAGTATTTGCAACAAACTGTTTAGCCTCATCGTAATTTCTATTAGGAAAATCTTCCCGAAGACATATTATATTTTTTGGTATTATGTGCTATATTATTAACAATTATTCGTTTATTAACAGGGTTGACATGAAATTTAAAAATCATAAGCTTTTCACAATTTCGGTACTCATTGGCATCAGTTTGCCCCTTCACGGTATAAAATCCCTCAAAAAGGCACCTCCTTCTAAAGAATCCATCTTCCTTGAGAATCTCAGAAAAGCTGTTGAAGAGCAAAAAGTCAAAACTATTGAGAGACTTGAAAACAGCAAAAAACCTGAAAAACAAAAGAAGGCACAGGAATTAAAAGAACAAAGAAACCGGCTTGATCACATTAAGATTGTAACGCCAGCAGGAACTGAATATCTTCAGCTTGAACATAGTTTCGGCCGTATGGGAATGATCGGCAGACAATATCCTTATGATAAAGAAGAACTGGCTAAGAAATTACAGGCACTTTGCCAAAAACATGGCCTCGTGTTACATGATATCCGTGAAATAGCCGTATATGTCAGCACAAAGAAAAGAAGGCATCCTTTATTAGGTATTTTCTGGCTTTCCGATGACCTCTATTCGGCCGCCTTTTATTGTGGCATAGACAAACAAAATGCCGTTAATCTTAGGGCGTACCTAAGAAGCCCACGCCGAGGCCATATCATCAATACCTAGCCCCAGAAAAGCTCGATTTCCCCACTATTTACCACCCTCTACCCTGTTTTTAAGGTCAAATGAGGGTAAATTCTAAGGCGATAATTGCAGGTTGTAACTATTGTTGACTTATTTTTTACTTTATTTATAATTACAGATATAGACCCATTGCTTAATGGTATGTTATTTTAGGGACTTTTTAAATGAAGGAAAACTACATGAAGCAACTATTTATGGCTTTTCTTGTTTTAATACTAGGAAGCCAATCAGTATACGGTATGAAGCGTATACGCCCTTACAGTGCTGTAAAAAATCAAATCTTAGACCAAATAGGTAGTGGCAATCTTGATGCTGCCTACAAGAGATATAGAATGCATGAAGGTATGTTTAAGCGCTTCTCTTTCAGCGCACAAGAAAAAAAAGATTTACGAAATTCATTAGTTGAAGAGATACATACCGTAAATGAAGAATTAGTTAATGATTCATTCAGTACTCTAAGATCTAATTTCTGGTGGATTTTACCAGCCTCAGCAACGCTCGTTGCTACAGCACAGGCTCCTGCATTAATTGGATTAGGAGTTATTGGTAGTGCATTAGGGAGTTTTGGTTTTAAGAAACAATGTGATTATCTTGCAAACTCAATGATGTACCAAAAATTATGTGCAAAAGCTAATACTCTTGAAAAAATGTTTAGCAGCAAAGAATCTGAACTTAAATAAAAAAATACATATCAAAAGAAATAGGTTCCTATTGAATAAATAGGAACCTATTTCTTTTATAAAACACTAAGAAATTTTTTCTGTGCAAATTCTTGCATAAACGATCGATAATAAAAATAGGCTGAAACAACTGATAAAATAACTGCTATAGCCAAACATGGTGTTGTATACGGTGAATCAATAATAGCAAATGTTATATAAAAAAGTTGTGCGATTGTTTTGAATTTTCCTAACCATGAAACATCTACATTGAGATTATTTTCAAGCGCAACAATGCGCAATCCCATAATAAAAAATTCGCGTCCAATTAAAATAATTGCCCAATAAAAGTATAGCTTTTGTAAAACGATAAGACTGATGAGTGCAGAAAAGAGAAGAAACTTATCAGCAATAGGATCCAACGCTTTTCCTAGTAGAGTGACCTGTTCAAATTTTCGTGCCAGATATCCATCTAAAAAATCAGTAAATCCCAAGATTGCAAAGAACACCGCAATTGCATGGGTGAGATATATATTGTTATAAGGCAACCCGTATACCATTAAAAATGGTAAACACAATGGTGAAACGAGGAGGCGAAATAACGTTAATAATGTAGGGATGTTTAAAATTTCCATATTCATATATTTTTTCTATTCAAGACTGCGAAGTCTGGTGTTAGCCAGCCCAGTCTTCGCTTATCCGGGCCTTCCGGCTCGGCAAGCTTCGACGGGCAATCTACGCTATCATTTCCTTAAAGAAACTGGCGGAGCCAATCGTAGCCAAATTTAACATCGAAGTTTTTCCCCATGCAGGCGTAGATTGGTGGCGACGCAGGGACTCGAACCCCGGACCTACAGATTATGATTCTGCCGCTCTAACCAGCTGAGCTACGTCGCCTGTAATGTAATTTAAATTCTTAACTTTTGCATACCTAAAGTATATACAAAAAAGGAAAAAATGGAACGCAAAAAGAACAATCCCGTAATCAGTGTCGCAACAATACCAATCATAAGTGTCAATGCAAATCCTTGAATAGGACCCGCACCAAATTTATATAACACGATACCCACAATGAACGTCGTTATGTTAGAATCTAAAATAACTTCCATTGCATCTGAGAAACTCGATTGTATTGCTTTGCCGAGCGTCACACCCGCTTTTAATTCTTCACGCATTTTTTCATAAATTAAAATTGAAGCATCGATCGCCATACCGATGGTAAGCACCATACCCGCTATGCCTGGTAAGGTCAATGTAGCCTGTAAAGCGCCTAAAATAATCAGGATGAAAAGAAGATTGAAAACGAGTGCCAATACCGCAAAAAGGCCCGCTATTTTATACATGAGAACACTAAAAATGACCAACAACAGAAGGCCTACTAAGCACGCCGTTAGGCCCTGCCGAATAGATTCTTGCCCCAAAGAAGGTCCAATTTGACGTTCTTCCTCAAAGGTTACTGGTGCCACAAAAGCTCCAGATTTAAGCAACGATGACAATTCTGACGCTGATTCGAGAGTAAAGTTACCATGAATAATCCCTTGAGCGCCAATAGGCTCATTAACGCGAGGATCAGAAATAACGATTCCATCAATAATCACCGCAAGCTGCCGGCCATAATTTTTTCTTGTTAATTCATTGAATTTTTCGCCACCTTCAGGATTAAATTCAAAATGAACAACCGGTTCTGAATTCATTGAGCCGCCAAAACCTGCATAAGCATTTTTGAGTAAACGTCCGGTCAAATCTGTAAACGCAGGAACTAAATAAAATCGTTTTGCCCCTTCTAACGTGCGCGCTTTGCCAGGAATAATAATCATACCATCTGGCAACTCACCATCGTAAGCATCCAAAATTTCTTCTGCGCTATTGCCGATACGCTCAATCAGTTTTATTTCCAAAAGTGCGGGTTTTCCGATCATTGCTTTTGCTTTTTCTGGATCATCAACATTAGGAAGTTCGACGATAATGCTTTTATCACCTTGTGCAGCAATAGGAATTTCACCAACTCCTAAACCGTCTAAACGCGTGCGTAATACTTCGATATTACCCGCAACAGCTGCTTCTTTAATTTTTTTAGCGTATGCATCACGGAAATGTACTAAAACTTTTGTGCCATTAATCGAAGGGACTAATTCTTGATCACGTTTTAAAATCTCTTCAGCAACTTTTGCTTGTTCATAGGTTTCAAAATTCAAGGTTGCGTTATTGCCTTCGATGGCATGAGATAAAGGAATTGCTAGATGTTCTTTAATAAGCGTTTTGTTAAGAATTTGCACGCGATCATTTAAATCGATTTCAAGTGCTTTATCAACTTGTACGCCCAAAGTAATATAGGTACCACCAACTAAATCGATACCAAATTTTATACGATCCTTACGTAAATGCGGTTTAAAACCTTCAAAAGTAAATAAATAAAAGAAACCTGCAATAAATAATGCTACCCACGCAATAAAACTTGAACGTGTTAATGATGATACATTCATATAATTCCTTTGGACACTGGATTTTTACTCTACTTTTTACATTTCCTTAATGCAAAGATGGTGGCAAAGGCCGCCCAGTCTTCGCTTGCAATGGAATATCTTCGAAGAGAAATTAAGCTTCCGCCTACGCTTATCCACGCCTTCCGGCTTGGCAAGCTTCGTCGGACTTTGTCGACGGGCAATCTACGCCATCATTTCCTTAAAGAAAACTGGCGAAGCCAATCGTAGCCAAATATCACATCGAAGTTTTTCCCCATGCGGGCGTAGATTGGTGCGGAAGAGGGGACTCGAACCCCTACAGGATTTCTCCCACAGCCCCCTCAAAGCTGCGTGTCTGCCAATTTCACCACTTCCGCGATGTCAAAATTTCTAATAAAGTTTTAATGCTCTTACTGTACCGTATTTAACCGAGATTATCAAACTTTACTTCTTAGTTACTGCTTGAGGAGATGCCGTAGTTGCCTCTTGTGGCGCACTCGTTTTTCTTCGTGCAACTACTACTTCATTTCCCCCAGAAAAAAGTGACATAATTGAGCGCATCATATCTTGCACAAGTTCGATCGGATAGTAGAGAATTCCCATAAACCAAGCACCCCAGCCTTGTTCAGCTTTTTTTGCACGCGCAGCTGCTTTTTTCTGTGCCTCTTTGGCTATCTGCTGCTCGAGCGTTTTATCGACAGTTTCTCTTTTTTTATCAGATTCTATAAATCTTTCAATTTCATCTTTGAAATTTACACCCTTATCTGAAAGTGCTTGGAAAGTGTCTTCTATTTTTTTTGTTGATTGCGTGATATTACGGACGGTCGCATTAAAATAATCAAGTAGTTTACCTTTAAGATACGCATCAACAGCTTGTATGTTTTTAAGAAGCCCCTGCGTCTCTAAATAGAGCTCTTCCGCTTTTTCATCATTTAATACTTTTTTAATTGCCTGGAAATTTTTCCATGCATTTGTTTGATATGAATTTGCGATGGTAACTTCTTGTTCAAGTTGCATGATAACATCATCAAGAGAACTCGTAAGCTTGACAGCGTTATTGGTTTCTTCTTGTAATGCTTTAATTTCTTTTATTTTTTGATCTAATTCTTGTAAAACCGCGCGTTCATCTTCTGTGAGATCACCTAACGCTTTCCGTTCATCTTCCATCTTTTGCACTAAATCGTGTAACAGACGAGAGAGATCACCAATTTCAAAGCCAATCTTATTAATAAACAGATCAAAATCATGATCGGTTTTATTACGTTTGACTAAAAAGTCGATGCGCGCTTCTAAAATTTTGGTAAAATAACCGTTAATTTGTTCGATTAAATCGACTGTTTTTTCGAGTGCTTGTCTTTTTAACAGCCAGTTGCCGCCCTCGAGTTCAAGCGTGTCGATCCCTTCTTGTGTTGCGCCCGGCTTTTTAGCTGCAGCTGCTGCTTTTTGCTCTGCAAGCTTTTTTTCTTGTGCAAGTTTTTCTTCGCGTTCTTTTTCTTGTCGTGCTTTCTCTAGGGCTGCTTTTTTTGCTTGTTCCAGCTTTTCCTCTTCGGCCTTCTTCTTAGCTTCCTCGGCTGCTTGTTCAGCTTTCTTTTTTTCTTCTTCACTTTTAGCTTGCGCAGTAGCTTGTTCTGCCTTCTGCTGCGCATCTTTCTTTTCTACTTCAGCGCTACTTTTTTTCTGCTCTTCAGCTTTTTTTGCTGCTTCTTGTCCAGTTTTGGTTTCTGCGGCGATTTTCCCCTGTGCCGCAACAACTGCTTCGGCTGCTTTTTGTACATCTTGAGCATAAAGAGCGTCAGCAACTACCAAAAAGAATACGCTCAATAAAACTATATGATTCATCTCGTACATCCTTATTTTTGCAAATGATTATAAACTTTTTGATAATTCCTTTAATTCTAGGAGCAAATTCTTTGACAATTCTTCAGCTTCAGAAGAGGTATATGACCACTGAACTCCTTTATCAACGCGCGTTAATATTGATCGGTCGCTTTTGATATCAATAATATCAATTCTGACCACGTTCATCAGGGGATGCACGAGTGAAGGAGCGCGAACAACGCCAGCTCGGCCTAAAATACTATAGGCAATATTATTTTCTTCAAGGAAACAGAGCATAACTTTTTTTTGCCAAACCATATTGTGGTATCCGGTATGCTCTTTATGAATTGAAATTAAAATACTTTCTAACCCCTTTGGGTACACACAGTGGATGGGAGTTGTATGAGGTAACCCTTTTTCAGAGAAGGTTGCTAAAACGCAGACGGGCGCTTTTTTTAAAACCGCAATTAAATCATCTGGAAGTTTCACACCGACATGTTTGGCCATTATGGTTCCTTAATTTTAAAAAAAGAAATTAGTGTTACTAAATTAAGTGCTTCATTAGAACATCCTTACTCTTTTTTCCCCTTTGCCCCTTTTTTAAAAAAAAAGACGATTACTAAAACATTTTTGCCTCTCTAAAAAGTGCCTTAACCCAACTGTGTATTTAGTGTACCAGCCATGTCAAGACCTCTTATGCGCAAAAACCACCCAAAACATCGATTCAATCGCCATTTAGAGATTCTTTTTGGTATATTTTTTCAATGATATACTTACAGCGAATAAGGTCTTCATCGCGTTTTGCTATCACCATTTTTTGATGAGCAAACTTTATCAATTCAACGCCCTTCAATATATCGTTAAGGGCCACGTGAATATCCTGGCTGATAGGAAGCTCTTGTGCTTTGACAAGAAATTCCGTATCAGTGTTGCCTTTGAAAAAAAAGCCGTAGCGAACATAGAAAATTTCTTTCAAAAGTGCTGTAATTTTTAAATAAAGCTCTTGATGCGTGAGCAAATTTTTTTGCAATTCAAGCAATGCGAGCGTTTTTAATGCTTTTTGTGCACTCGTTTCACGTATGCTATTTTTTTTCTTCCAGAGATAGTAGCACAATGCGATCAACAATAAGATCGCTACGCAGCTTCCTGCAAGTAACCAGGTTGATTTTTTTTCCCACCATGCAGGAACATACCAAAGATCATAAATATCAAAAATTTCTATCTGATTCATACATCACCCTAGGAAAGTCGATATGCAAAAAAAGTAATGAGTGAATCAATACCCGTTAAAGGTGTTTCGACATCGCAAAATGCTATACCGATTTTTGCAAAGGCATTTTTTTGTTTTTCCAATCTTGAGTGATAAACATCATTGAGCGCAGTATTGCGCGTTCGAGCATCGACAAAAAAAGTATCTCCCGTCTCGCTATCAGTAAGATTCAAAAAACCAACCGAGGGCATTTTTTTCTCATGTGCATCAAGACAACGGATAGCAACCGTATCAAATTTTTTTGCAACAAGCGAAAGCGCAGATTCATCATAGGAACCTATAAAATCGGAAATCAAACATACTAACGCATCAGAAGATGCATGCTTTGTAAGAAATGAACATGCTTTGGTAAGATTGGTGCCCTTTTTTTCCGGGTTAAAATGCCACAATCTATCAATGATAAAGTTGCAATGATTGCCTCCCGATTTGGGCGGCACATAATATTCAACATCTTCTGAATACAGCAGCAGGCCTAAACGAGCGTTATCATAACGCGCGGCTACTGATAAAATGGTACCAATTTGTGCCACCGTATGCCGTTTCAAATTTTCAGATGAACCAAAAAACATCGATCGAGAAACATCGATCATGAGAATAATAGTTTTTGATTGTTCATGAACATATTGTTTGACCAACATTTTATTGCTGCGCGCGCTGCTTTTCCAATCAATAAAACGCGTGTCATCGCCAAGATTATACTCACGCAACTGATCAAAATCAATGCCATATCCTTTTTGGCGCGTGCGATAATCACCCACAAAAAGGCTGTTCATTTTACGTTTTGATATCAACTGCAGCTGTTTAATTTTTGCGTGAATTTCAGGTGAAATATACTGACTAAAATGCTTAGTAGACGCCATAATCGTATAACACCTTTGGTAATTCTATTGTTCCATCAGATTTTTGATAGGTTTCCATAAGCGCAGCAATTAAGCGCGGTTGCGCTAATGAAGAACCATTTAATGTATGCACATAGTGGGTTTTGCTTCCTGCTTGAGGTCGATAACGCACACCGCCACGACGTGCTTGAAACGTTGTACACATACTGCATGAAGAAACTTCCATATACCGATTTTGTCCCGGAAGCCAGACTTCAATGTCATAGGTTTTGGCCGAGGGAAATGAACAATCTTGCGCGGCTAATAAACTCACGCGATAATGCAATCCTAACGCGCGCAGAATTCCTTCTGCACAGCTTACCATACGCTCGAGTTCAGCTTCTGATTCTTCAGGCGTACAGTAGGTAAATAGTTCACATTTTTCAAATTGATGAATGCGCAATAACCCTCGCTCGTTTGCGCCATAGCCGCCCGCTTCTCGTCTAAAACAACTGGTAGCAGCTGTTAAACGAATGGGAAGTTGTTCAACAGAAAAAATATGATCGCGATACATATTTGCTAAATTAACTTCAGCAGTTGGAATTAAATAGAGGGCATCATCGGTGGCATACACATCTTCCCTAAATTTTGGGAAATTGCCGCCTATTTCAAGACTTTTTTCATTGACTAAATAAGGGGGTAACGCATATGAATAACCATGCGATTCATTATGTTTAAGCATAAACATTTGAAGCGCGTAGATTAACTTGACTCCCTCGCCTTTATAGAAAACGAAGTTATTGCCCGACATGATTGCTGCAGTCTGAAAATCAAACCAGCCCAGTTCTGCGCCAAGTTCTAAATGATGTTTTATTTGAAAATCAAAAGTCGGTTTTTTTCCCCATTCTTTGATGACCCTATTTGCTTCTTTGCCACCTTCTGGCAATTCGCTCAAAGGAAGATTAGGGCAACGCAAATAAAGATCGTTAAATTTCTTTTGTTCATGCTGTAGCTTTTCTTCACACGTTTTAAGACGTTGAGAAAGCGCTTGTGCTTCAGCACGAATCGCCTCCGTGTTACCTGCTTTTCCTAGTTTTGCAAATTCATTTTTCTTGTGACGTAAGCCTTCAATCTCAAGGGTAAGTGAGCGTACCGTTTGATCGAGCTCGATTAACAGATCAACATCGAAAGAGGGATCTTTTTTTTTGAGGAGCGCTTTACCTTCAGCAGGGTTTTCACGTAAAAAATTTAGATCAATCATTAAGTCACGACCTTATAAATAAATTTTTTTGCAGCTATAGGGCCACGCATCGTTTTACTGTGCATGTATATGATACAAACAAAAAGGATAGCGTAAAAAAACTACTTTGAAAAGAAAAAGGACCGTTTAAACGGTCCTTTGTACAAGTAAAAGCTTTGTTTCGTAGTCAAAAATACCACTAAACTGATCTAACAACCTCTTTTAAATTTTTACCAGGCTTAAAGCGTGGTACATTAATTGCGGGAAGATTAATGCGTTCTTTGGTTGCGGGATTGATACCTTTACGAGCAGGTCTACGTGAAACCCACCATGTACCAAAACCTGCCCATTGCAGTTTGTCACCTTTTTTTAAGGTACGTTGTACAATTCTTGCTAAACTGTCTAACACTCGTGAAACATCTTTTTTTGCAAAAGTTGTCTCTTCGCTGAGCGAATTGATTAATTCACTCTTGTTCATAGGTAGCTCCTATAGTTGAATGGTTAAAACACTGCTTCTTCATTAAAACTTCACTTTTTTAGACTGTGATGTTTGTACAATATCGTAAATTGATTTAAAAATTTGTCAACTTTTACGCAATTTTTTGCGTCCTTAATTGCTCAATTGAATGACAGGGTGAAGAAAAAATATCTTTTCTTGAAAAAACATAGTAATGTTAAAATCATTGCGAATAAAATAAAAGGTGCGTGCAATGCTCATTGATACTCATTGTCATATTAATATGATGGTGAAAAAAGAATTTGATACACTTCTACAACCCTCACAGATCACACTCGCTCAAGCAATTATTCAACGTGCGTACAATGAAGATGTCACTAAAATTATTAATGTAGGTACTAGTCTTGTTGAAAGTAAAAATTGTGTCGCACTCGCCATAGCATATCCTGGATGTTATGCAACGGTTGGCATCCATCCTAATGATTGCACAGCAACCTGGCATGATGACTTAAAAGAGATGAGAAAATTGTGGTTTGCCAAGGGGCAAGAAACTTATAACAACGTGAAAATAGTTGGCATTGGTGAATGTGGTATAGATCGTCATTATCCTGATTATAATTTGCAACGCCAGAAAGATGCCTTCAAAGCGCAGATTGAATTAGCACTCGAATTTGATCTACCCTTGAGTGTTCATAGCCGCAACGCGCCCGAAGAGACCCTCTATAGCCTGGATGAATTTAGAAAAGAAAAATTACGGGGCGTTATTCATTGCTTTTCGGAAGATAAATCTTTTGCAGATGAAGCATTAAAATTGGGCATGGTGCTTGGAATTGGCGGTACGGTAACCTATCCAAAAAATGAAATCGTACGTTCTCTTGTTGCAACATTGCCCTTAGACGCGTTTATTTTAGAGACGGATGCTCCATTTTTGCCACCTCAAGCAATAAGAGGTAAACAAAATAATCCTGCACAAATAAAAACGATTGCGCAATTCATCGCTGAATTGCGCAATGTAGATCTTGATACTATTGCTTCAAGTACAACAAAAACGGTACTTAAAATTTTTAAACTAATTGCCCAAATCTAATGTTAGCCATATACATATAAGCTTGTATTTCATTTATAGTTGCCAAAGTTGGCACAAAAAAGTGATAAAGACTTTGGGCCGCTTTATCGTAAAAGAAAAGTCTACCGGCACGAGCACCAACTAATTTTTGCGTTATTAAAGGGGTAAAACATCCCGCATCAGTTCTATTTTCAATATCTAAAACTTCTATTCTATGTTTACCATCATGTTCGGAAAAATCAGGATAGAATAAAACTTTCCTTCCGTTCTGCATAGGAAACATAGTTAAGTTAAATAACATGCTCGGAACGATTTTTAATTCTGTAAAACTTTTTTCATCATCACCTAATAAAATTTTACCACTTCGATAGCGAATTATAAATTGATGATCATTCAACCGCTGACAATATTCGATTACCTCATTTGTTGGAACTGCAGTCAATGGCGTAATTGCATCATTGAGTAAATTTATTTTTACCATCCAGGAAGATACGTCGTTTAGATGGTCTATGTTAGTAGTAACAATAATTGTATGATCGTTAAGAAAAAACCCTTTGTATAAATTTTTTATCTTCTTTTTATATATTTTTTTTATACTTTCCACTCGTGCATCAATGACCTCTGTCTGATCGTTTATAGTAAGCGCTCGATCTCGTGTTACTTCAACGAGTTTGCTAGGGGTATCACTGAGATTAATTATTTGAATAAATTTTCCTGTATTTGCATCATACTCACGACAATCTTTAATGGTTATTTCAAAAATACTATCGCCATCACCAAAGATTTTATGTACAAACATAGGATCTCTCTCGAGAGGCACAACGTTTTTAGTTATATAATCCATAACACAAACATATTCTCTCGCCCTGGAATCAAATATACTTGCAATCATTCTTGTTTCATCTATAAATCCCAAAAGTTTATAATAACCTAAATGAATAACATTTTTTGGAAAATATGCATCGCAACATTCCTGTAAAAATGATTCAAAAAGAGGAATAGCATCTTTATTAACCCTGGCAACTTTTCCAGCAATAAGCTCATAGCTAAAAATCATACTGTTAAGCATATCGTAAGAAGGTTTGCCTAACGTATGCATTGTTTCAGGATTTGCCTTTATGCATCGTACAAAACATTCGAAAAATTTATGGGCTTGAGCAAAAGCAATGCTTATTTCAGTATCTCGATTCCGGGTATCCGCTTGTCCTAATGCTTCATTGAATAAAAGTAAAAAGCACTCTAGCATCTTTGCATAATTATTTTCATCGGTAACATTGGGCAATAAGAAATCAGAAAGTAAATCTGGTGTCGCATCTCGTATAATAGTGTATGCAAGATCTTTATAATCTAACGTCTGAATAATAAATCTTAGAAAAGCTTTTTCAACAAATATTAATCCCCAAACGCGCGCTTGTACAGCCATTTTAAGAATATCATGTTTGTTTTGATCATATAGTGATTGAATCAAAGCCTCTACATTGTTTATAATTTCAGCTTCACTGTTTATAATTTCGTCATTTTTTCGTATAATTTCGTTCTGCATTTCCAAGATTTCTTCTGAAAAATTGGGAGAACCCTGGGCGCCATTAATCTTATCTTGCAAATCATTAATTTTATTTTGTAGATCATAAATTTTTTTAATGTGCTCCCCTACCGGTTTAAAACTAAGAATGGTAAAAAGGAATTTAAAATCATCTTCTTCTAAGTCTGTTTTAATAATATTGCTTTGAGCTTCAGCAAATCCTGAAGTACTTAATTGTTTAAAATAAGGTAACAAATACATAAATTCAGTAGAAAGAGAAACCTCAATTGAATCAACCCCTCTAAAATAGAGCTGGGTTTCAGGTTTTTGCTGTAATTGAGCACCTTGTGGCTGATGACCAATCTGTTCAAAGCTTGCAGGCATGCTTTCTTCTGATTCAATATTGCCTTGCCGATGGCCAGGATAATTAATTCGTACCAAAAGATTATAAAAGGCATCTTTGATTCCAAAACCATTCAAAAATTTTTCGAATTCTTCACTCGGCTCAATTTCTCTTATTGATTTGATATAGGATTGATTTAAAGGCTCATCGTGTTTTGATTGGTATAACAAGCTCAGAATATCATCCAAAATACGACATGTGCCATAGGTATACCCTTGCATACCGTTCGCTAGTAAGTCAAAACGAATAACTGGGACTCCCGCTTGACTCATAATAATTGCTTGCAACAAGGGAGATTCTGAAGCAATCCTTTGAGGCATAATATAATCAGCATCCTCGTCATTGGAATTGATAACAATTATTGGCTCATGTAACCCTTGAGAATCGTCAGCCTTACCTCTTTTTTTAGGCTCATTTTCCTTAACTTTATCTTTGCCTTTATCTTTAAATTCCTCGTAAGACCTTTTTCTATCCTCCATACCATAGACAGGTATAAGGGACGCTAGGGCCATGAAAAGGCCTATAAATAAGATATTTTGTTTTTTCATACTCATTCCTTTATTAATATACATATATAGGAATTTTATCATGAATTTTAAAATATATCAAATTCTATTAGAATAATTATATGGTAAAAACAGCTATTATTCAGTCTTTTTGACCCTACCGTACCCTGAAAATGGCCATAAAGCCCTTATCAAGCCATAGGTGGGAAATTGCCCCCAGGGTAAAAAATAAGAGGTCTCCGACTAAAATACCTGCCAAAGCAGGGGCAAACGAGCGTATACCTAGGAAGAATGCCAGGGGAACCCCTAGTATAAAGAGGATATTATGGCATAGGCCTCTATGCCTTACCAGAAGAGGTATAAATGAGATTAGACAGAGAAAAAGAGCTATTTTCACCTTTTTTTGAATAATTAAAACGATAAGGGCTAGGCAAAGAACCCTATAAAAGATTTTCTGCCCCTTACTCTTAATATCAATATCAGGAAATAACGAACCAAGTAAGCAGCACATACCCCATTCAAAGCAGGTAAAAAGCGAGGGTTTCATATATAAACATACAACCCAAAGTACTGCTAGGAATACAAAAAAACCACCTATTAGATGCCCCTTATAACTTGGCATGTCCTTTGTACCTTTCGATTATTTAACGCAATTTCGTATAAAGTGACATAAGTCAGCGAGAATGTCATCCCGAGGCTTTAGCCGTGGGGACCCAGAACTTTAATAATTCCTTAAAGGAACTAATTTTATAAGCTGGGTTGCCACACCTACTTCGCCAAGGCTTCGTAGGTTCGCAATGACAATTTTGTTTTCAATGTTTCTTCGCACGGCCAAATTTAATTTATCAAATTCGCGCTATGCATATGCCAATCTCATGAATGTTGTGCCTGGGTAATAGAATTGCAAAATTGATTGATAATTCCACCCATAATTGATCATATTACGCGCGCCCCACTGGCACATGCCTAAATGGTGGCCATATCCTTTACCTGCGAGCGTAATTTTTTTCCCTCGTTTACGTATCGAATAGCAAAAACTTTTGACCTTACTTAACATCGCATAGAGCTGCTTGCCAGTAATATAATGATGGGTGCCATGATCTTTGACGGTAATTTCTTCAACGGCACCGGCTTTATCTTTTTTTGATACATACATATCATGAATAGCGATAATATTAAAACCTGAATTATTTAAGATATCTTTTAATTCTTGCACTTCGAATTCTAACTGCCATTGATATATTTTGCTCGATTTACAAAATGTACAGGGAACTTTGCGCGCCAAATACGGAGCCTTTTCAAGATCGATCGTCGTTAAATGCGCGGGAATTATATCACCACAACAACAATCAAACATTGCAATAATCGGTTTTTTATTATGCGTTAAAATAACACCCGATGTTTCATCGACCGCTTTTTTCAAATTTGCATTGGTATGAAAACCATTATAGGTCTGATGAACATTTGAGTTTTTTATGTGGTATGGTTTCTTTTTTTTAATATTTTCAAGATATTTAACCATCGCATAACTGCGAGAGGCAATAGCAAAAGCTTTGTTCACCTCAACCGGCCATCCAGGCCAACTTTCCGATCGCAACACACAATAAATATAATCCTCAAAATTAAGTTGATTAATAATAAGGCATTTATTTTCAATAATCATCACGATCAAAGAACCTTGATATTCTTTTCCATTAAATGAAATTATATGCCCTTTTTGTGCATCAATTTTGAGGTATGTTTCTTTAATACGTCTGCCATTCAACATCAACGTAGAATCTTTGTATCCAAGCTCTATGACCGTTTGTGGGGTTCGTTTTTTTTTATGCGTAAAGCCATCGGTAATAACAAAACCCTGTGATGCAGACAGTTGCCACGAAGATTCGTCCTGTGTTTCTATAAGAAGCACGCGAATGGTATGATCGATAAGCTTCTCTTCAGATATCTTGGGTTCAGATACAGCAACTGAATTTTTTAACTCGGTCACTGTTACTTCGGGTATGATCTCTGTTTTGTTTCTTGAAAAAATTCTTTTAAAAAATGATTGTTTGGCTGTAATATGAAAACAATACCCAAACAGAAGAAGAATTGAAAAAATGAACTTAAATCTGGATGCCATGGTTGTGCAGTAGAGCTAAAAATTCGTGAGGAACTTTAACTTTTTTATCGATACCTACATTTGCTAAATAATCTGCATGAACATTATACTCGCGTAAAATATGGCAAAATGAATAGCGCATGCCATGTAAAAGCACAAAAGCCAAATCATAGAGCATTTTCAAATCAGCATTTCTGATTTTATATTCAGCTTTCATATGATTCACGAGCAATTCAGAATCTGAAAAGATATGCAGTGTATCGTTATGTTGTACATATTTTTTTGCATAAAAAACACCCAGCAGCAAAGCCAGATATTCTGCTTGATTATTCGTCTTATTTCCTAAAAAAAACCCTTTTTTTACCACGGCTAAATCATCTTTGAGCAAATATATACCTGCACCGGCAGTGCCAGGATTTTTACGTGATGCACCATCAATATATAATTTCCATACGTATGATGTAGTATCGTGAGGAGTTTGTGCCGGTTCGCTCTCGACAGGAAGTGATAAAAAACTTAACTGCTTCATAGAGTTTCCATATAAAGAAAACGATAACAATCTTTGCATTGAAGTAAGGCGTGATGCCTAAGCCGTGCCAAATCTTGCGCAATGATGGGATAAAAGCAAGCACTGCAACTATTGTTTTTAACGGGGACAACAGGATTTGAAACAGTACGCCGCATGATCTCATATTTTTCGAGCCATTCAACGGGAATGCCCTCTTGCATTTCCGTACTCTTTTTTAAATCCTGCTCAATAGTAGAAATAAGTGTTTGCAGTTTTTGCTGTGCTTGATCAAGAGCGCTTTGCTCAGCCGTAATTTTTTCATCAATCTTCTGTTTAAGCTGCTGGTAATCGCGCTGACTATTTTCAAGCTTATTCCAGGCAGATAAAACCTGCTCTTCAAGCTGAAACTGTTTCACTTTCACTGTTTCTATTTCTTGGTAAACTGAACGACTTTCACGAGCGTTGGTCGTACGATCGAGGAGCTGCTCCTTTTCCCGCTGTTTTGCAACCAAATCTGCCATCTCTTGCTCATACCGAGTAACTTCTCGTTGCATTGCATCTTGATGCCGCTTTGCAACATCAAGTTCATCAGAAAGTTTTTTGAGATGTGATTCATGGTCCGCAATTTCAGATTGCACGGTTGCTTTTTGTTGATCAAGTAATCGAATGCCTTGGTCAAACTCAACAAGCTTAATAAACTTCTGAAAGGGAAACTCGCTCATGAAAAGCCTTACTATTGCAAAACTATCCGCTGGTGGGCCCACCAGGACTCGAACCTGGGACCTTTCGGTTATGAGCCGACTGCTCTAACCGACTGAGCTATGGGCCCACGATTTTTTTGATAGAAAAAAGAAAGGAAATTCAAAAAAATCACGATTCTTAGCGTACGGCAAAAAACGAAATATGTGAAGAGCATTCTTCAAGTTTACAGCTTTTTAAGATGAAAAATAGCCGCTTTTAAAGCGGCTATTTTTATATCCCCCTATCAAAGATCTTTTAGGCATCAAGCATTCAGAGTTTTCATAATTTTATTAGTGTACCTTCTTTGCATAAAATCGGTATCAAAAAAACTATTATTTTCAAAAAAATTCTTAAATAATCCCGCCAATTTCATTGCGGCAGCTTTATTTTTATTAATGAACTTTTTTCTTAATCCATTCTTCACAAGGACCGCTATAAACTCTTTAAATGCATCAGCAAATACATCTGATCTTAATGTTTTGCTTGCTGGATATTGTTTTACAATATAATCATTAACTTGACGCATAAAATCATTAACTGAAGTTAGTTGCTCTTGTATAACTTTAAATGTTCGATTCATAGCACTTTGATCATTTTTCTTTGCTGCTTTTTTAAATTCAGACAATGAACCTTGAATACCCAGATTTAAATCACCCAAAATAGGCGTAGTGTATTTGTTCAATACTACAATCCTTATGCCGAGTGCTTCTTCTTGACTCGCGAGAGTTTTTTCAACTAATTCTTCAGCTTGCGAAGTATATTCTCCCTTTTTTACGGAAGAACTAATTTTTTGCGGGTTTGTAAGCTCTTCATAAGCATTCTTGATTTTATCAAACATTATTCCAGCTTGCTCCTGTTCAGCTGGAGAAGCCTTAGCCCATTTATCGGGATGCCATTTTTGAGCAGCCTTAAAATACGCTTTTTTAATTTCTTGCGGCGTTGCTTGCGGTGATATACCTAATATTTGATACGGTGTTTCTCCACCTACAACTTTTCCTAACGCTTCAGGTTCTTTCTGCGATTGAGGTAATTCGTTAATTTTTTGTTGTAGTTGGCGTAGGGAAAATATTAATTGCTGCAATGTCCTGATCACGTCATTGGCAATAGGTGCAGTTGGAACTATAGAAGGCTTAACAGGATTATTTATATAGTATTCTAATAATTTTTTAACGTTTTCATCTTGAACAATATCGATTAATGGTTTTCGTGAAACTTGACCAGAAGCATCTTGAGTCTCAATTTTCACATTTGGATTTGCACCATGTTGTAATAATAATGCGATAGTCTCTTTAGGGCGATTTCTAAATATCGCCCAATAGATTGGCGAATTTCCTGCAGCATCAGCCAGATTAGAATTAGCGCCATTTTCTAATAAAATTTTAATAATTATGGGGTTACCATGATCAATCAAACTCTTTGTCAATGCCGTTTGGCGTACGCCATAAGCGCCGCCAATAAAATTATTCAACGTCCCGCGTTCTTTAGCGATTTTTATATTTTGCAATAATTTACTCGGAGCATTACTTACAGCGTCATAATAAAATTTATCTTCTGGTCTAACATCCTTGGGATAAAGAACCTCACGTTGGGAAGGAATCTGAGGTTGATACGGTTCCGGTTGAACATCTTGAGGTATCCCTCCTGCACCTTGCGATGTTACTTTTTGTGCAGGCTGGGTTTTCATAAAATCGATGTATTTTTGTAGTTCAGACTTCGCAAACTCATCATATTTCCATTTCAACACAAAATGATAACTAAATCCTGAGTCTTCCTTATTAATAAAGTATTGCTTTCCACCAAACATAAATGTTTTTGGTGAATCTTTATCCTGTCTAGCCAATTCGTCCAAATCTAACCATATAAATCCATCAATTTCTTTTTTGGGTAAAGCATTTAATGCTGTTGCTGAAATAAATTTCTTAGCAGGAATAAAATATGCCTGTTGATCCCTAAGGGCAAACTCAATATGAAATTGATAATCAAACTGAAACTGATCATAGAGATTCCCCAGGATTTCATGCAATCTGTTTTGTATATCACTATATCCAGCCGTCATTCTCGAAATAATTTTAATAGAAGACCAATCTTCAGCTGGCTCTTCCATCTTATGAACAAATAAACCATACGTTTTTTGCGCTTGTTTATCATAAAATATCGGTATTATATGTACATTTACCCCTAATAAATTAGGAAAGTACCAAATAATAAGAAAAAACAGTAGCTTCAGAATTTTCATACTCACCTTCCAATAATGATCTCATAATTTAAACAAGTAATTATCAGAAATAAAAGCGAAAAAACAAGTAAACTTATATCGTCATTAAAAAATCTTTTAAACGCTCGCTATAACCCCACTCGTTATCATACCAGCCAAAAACTTTGCCCATAGTTCCCATTGCTTGCGTCAACGTCTCATCAACAATCACCGAATGAGGATTGTTATTAAAATCTGATGAAACTAATTCCTCTTTTGTTGTTGTTAAAATCCCGCGCAATGGCTCAGTTTTTGCTGCTTGTTCAAAAGCATTGTTGAGCGCATCAATCGAAACTTCTTTACCGGCTTCAAAAGTAATATCAAGTAATGAGACTTTTGCCACTGGCACGCGAATGGAAATTCCCTGAACGAGCGGCCCTAAACGAGGGAGAACTTTGCCTACGGTTGAGGTTGCACCCGTTGTCGAGGGCACAATATTGAGCGCGGCTGCGCGCGATCGACGCGCGTCTCCGGTATCAACATCGAGCAATGCTTGCGTATTAGTATACGCGTGCGTTGTCACCATAAAGATTTTTTTTAGATTAAAATTTTTATCTAGAACACTCAACATGGGTAAAAAAGCATTAGTGGTGCAACTGCCCAAAGAAACTATAACATGTTTTGCTGCATCATACGCCTCGTTATTGACGCCAGGAATAATGGTAACATCATCGCCATGTGCTGGTGCTGAAATAAGTACTTTTTTTGCTCCAGCTTTGATATGCTGTTCAGCTTTTTCTCGCTTTGTATAATGTCCCGAACAATCAACAACCCAATCAATATTCATGGCTTTCCAAGGGAGATCTTGCGCTTGCGCTTGCGCTAAAATAGGAATTTTTAATGAATCGATTACCAAATTATCGCCTTGCATAGAAACATTTCCCTGATACGTTCCCATGAGCGTGTCGTATTTAAATTGATGAGCAACTAATGTTTTATCTGAAGGACCTATATTAATCGCAACAACAGTAATTTTTTTTTTCGCCTGAGCATCTTGCAAGATAGTGCGTAAAAAGTTTTTACCAATTCGCCCAAAGCCATTAATTGCTATACGCATTTCAACCCTCATCAAAACAATAAAAAATGTATACGAAATTCTAACATTACTTAAAAAGCAAAAATCGTCATTGCGAGCCAACTATGTTGGCGTGGCAATCCAATAATTAAAATTATTCCCTAAGGATTTATTAAATTCTGGATCCCCACGGCGTTTCGCGCCTCGGGATGACGTTGTGGCAATTCGCCGCCACCTTTATAAAAATAGTGTTAATAAACTACCATGAATTAATGGTATGCAGTATAGCTTTTTGTTCTTCTTCAGGCAAAACAGGCAATTCCAGCACAATAGGCACCGATTTTATTGTTGCATGATTAATAAATGATTGCAGCGCACGCGCACCAATATTGCCCTCGCCAATAATATCATGGCGATCACGTTTGCTACTTAAACACTCGCTCGTATCATTTAAATGAATCAACGAGAGCGCATCAAATCCTATCGTTTGTTCAATCAACGCAATAAATTTTTGTTGTTCGTCAGCGTCTGCGATGTTGTAACCGTAGACAAACGCATGCGCAGTATCGATGCAAAAGCCTACTTTTTCAGGATGATCCAGCTTTTGGCGAATCATCTGAAAATCTAATAGATCACCGCCAATTGTGTGAGCACCAAAAGCAGCATTTTCTAATACGACTTTTATAGTATGCTCTTTTTTGAGCAGCATATTTAATCGCCTAACCACGTTATCAATACCTTGCACACGCTCTTGGCATCCCGTTGCAGACCCAGGATGCAAAATTATTTCTGAAAAACCTGCTTGACGCGCAAGATAAAGTTCCTTTTTTAAATAAAACTCACTGGCATCGCTTACGCCACTTGCAAGATTAATCGCATACGATGCATGCACATACCCTTTTAATCCGTACTCATGCATTAAAAGGTTGCATTGCTTGAGTTGCTCTTTTTTTAAGGATTCAAAAACACTATTACTTTTCAGCTTTGGTTGCGATAAAAAACATTGAAAAAAAGGTATTTTAAGCCGAAAGGCTTGATGAATAATATCAACAACGGTAGTCAGTTGGCGTAAATGTAATCCAATTTTTTTCATGCAGTAGAAAGCACTTTTAACGCTTGCTCGTCAAAATAAGGTGATACTTGATCAATAAACATTTTTTTTATGGAAGAGAGTGCTTCTGGCGAGTCTGCCTCAAAACGAAAACACATAACTGGTTGCGTGTTGGAGGCGCGCACCATACCCCATCCATGCTTCATTGTAACACGAACACCATCGATCGTCATTACATCTGCACCGGGTATTTTTGAAAAACTTTTTTCTAAAGCCGGCATCATGAGCTCTTTTGTGTTTTGGGAACATGCCAGACGGATTTCTGGCGTACTATAGCGTTGAGGGAATAACTTTACAAGCTCATCGAGGCTTTTACCAGACGCAAGCAAAAGCTCAAAAAGACGTAACAGCGCATAGATGCCATCATCATAGCCAAAATAACGATCTTTAAAAAAGAAATGACAACTTAATTCCCCGGCAAGAAGTGCATGATGTTCCTTCATTTGATTTTTAATAATAGAATGCCCCGAGGGCGACATAATTGGTTGCGCATCCCATTGTTCAAGAAGCTCCTGCAAACCTGAGGAACATTTTATATCAAATACTATTGGCGCATGAGGATGCTTTTTGAGCATTTCACGCGCAAATAACGCCAAGAGCACATCGCCTTGTATTAACTTCCCTGCTTTTGTCATGGGCGCCATTCTATCGCAATCGCCATCAAGCCCAATGCCAAGTTGCACCTCCGTTGTCGCAAGAATATGTTTAACATCCTGCATATTTTCAGGAACGGTAGGATCAGCTTCATGATGTGGATAGGTGCCATCAACTTCAGCATATAATAATTGCACCCGCGGCCACTGCATAACTTTAATTAATTCTGGAAGCACGGTGCCAGCTGCACCATTGCCACAATCAATCACTGCGGAAATATTCATGCCTTTCAAATGAGTAAAATGATCACTAAGCCATTGAATGTATTCAGGAATAAGCAGGTGTTCTTTATAGTCGCCGCGTTTTGGCGCCGTTATAGCAATGCGATCAACATAGAGCTTTTTGATATCTTGTATTGCTTCGCCCCAAACTGACTCTTTATGCAAACAGATTTTTATGCCGTTATATTCTTTACCATTATGAGACGCGGTGATCATTAACCCTGCTTGCACCGGTTGCATAAAAAGAGAAAAATAAAGAACGGGCGTTGGACAAACGCCAATGAATACTACATTTAACCCAGCATCTTGCAGCGCGGCACATAATTTTTCTTTAATCATGGGCGAGTGGATTCTGCCATCAGCGCCGATCGCGATCGTTTTAACACCTTGCGCACGCGTTATAAAATAAACCGCGATCGCTTTGCCAAGATCATACACATCTTCAAGAGGAAAATCGGTGCCAATGATGCCACGAAGATCATATTGCTTAAAAACAGTATCTGCAATCAATGATGTTCCTTTCAGTATATGCTATTTTATATACTTAATGATTTTCTCTTAGGATGAGTAATTTGGCAATTTGTTTTGCAAATTCAGCTTCGAAAACAATATTTCTACTTAATTCACAAAACAATCCATAAAATTCTCCACTATTTTAGTGTATCGATTATACTATAAAACATTAATTAAAAAATATTTATAGTTAGCACTGTTTTAAAAATTAAATATCAATTTGTAACAATGAAAAAAGTAATAATCTTAATCGCCACGTTCTATTTCTTTCAACTATCTGCCATGGAACACGAGCTATCATGCCATGCAATACTTGGTATCAATAACGAAGCTTCTGAGCAAGAAATCAAAAAGGCTTATAAATGCCTCAAGAAGAATCAAGTTCCTAGTGAGCGTGATAACTATACTCTACCCACATTAGCCTACTCGATCCTTTCTCATCCCCAAGCAAAAAATATCTATGAGCAAGAAGGGTTATTGAAAGCAGTTGATTTCTATCGAGAAGAAATAAAAAAACAACAATATGCAACATTAGAACTTCAAAAAACGCTCAATGATATATTTGATCATCCAAACCCACGTATATCTCAAAAAAAAATAACTAAATTGGTAATTCAGACTAATGCTACCTATTTAAAGACCAAAGCACATATTAAAGACCCTATATACAAAAAAATTTTAAAACATTTGATAGATACCAATATATATCGGTTAGCGAGCTATTTTTATGATAAAAATAATTTTAAACAGGCCCACTCTATCCTGGATCGCCATATTTTGACTATATCTAAAAAAAATCAAACGGCTGGAGCATTGATATCTTTCAGGGATGTATGCATAAGGGAACTAGAAATACTTAAACAAAAATATATCCCAGCTGAACCTCCATCAAGTATAAAAAGAGTTTATTAAGTTCCTCGACATCGCTACAAAAAGCTGAATTAGATCTTTCTAGTTCAGCTTTTCTTATTTTCTTGTACACTTACGTAAGAATCTCTAATTTTCCACATCAATACCGGTATTTTTTATTGTATGTCACAGCACTTTACGCATTTACATCTGCATACTGAGTTTTCATTGCTCGATGGCGCCATCCAAATCGATAAATTAGTCAACTTTGCTAAAGAACAAAAGTTCAAAGCACTCGCTATGACTGATCATGGCAATATCTTTGGTGCAGTAAAATTCTTTCAGAAATGCAAAAAGTCAGGCATTAAACCAGTATTAGGTATGGAAGCATATTTCACAGAAGATGCTGCTATTAAAGCTGCCGACAAAAAATATTATCATCTTATTCTGCTGGTACAAAATGAGGTTGGCTACAAAAATTTATGCAAACTCATCTCATTTGCCTATCAAAAAGGGTTCTATTTCAAACCACGTATTGATTATGCCACTCTTGCGCAGCACAGCGAAGGGCTGATTGTCACCTCCGCATGTTTAGGCGGTCATATTCCTACGTTGCTTATGCAAGATAATTATGAAGAAGCCGATAAACGTATTGATTGGTTTTTAAACCAGTTTGGTCAAGATCGTTTTTACTTTGAAATACAACCTGAAGATCAACGAGAACAAAGCATATTAAATAATAAATTATATACGTGGGCTGAACGCAAAAAAGTTAATTTAGTCGCCGCTGGCGATTGCCATTATTTATTAGCAGAAGATCGAGAAGCGCATGAAGTTATGCTTTCTATTCAAACACAGCATAAAATAACTGATCCGGATCGCTTTACGTTTGGTGATTGTCGTGTGCACGTAAGAACTGCAGAACAAATGCTTACGTTGTTTCCAGAACATCCTGAAGCAATTTGGAATAGCGGTAAAATTGCTGATATGTGCAATTTCGATTTCCCTTCAGGCAACCTTTTTTTCCCAAAATTTGAAATTCCTGCTGAGCATACAGCTGAAACATTTTTTACCGCATTGTGCAAACAAGGTCTTGAGAGCCTCATTAAAGATGAGATCATTGATCCAGCACAGGCATCTACGTATTGGGAACGGCTGACGTTAGAAATCGATCTTATTATTAAAATGGGTTTTGTCGGCTACTTTTTAGTCGTTAGTGATTTCATTCAATGGGCTAAAAAAAATGGCATTCCTGTTGGGCCAGGACGTGGTTCTGCTGCAGGTTCTTTAGTCGCGTGGGCATTACAGATCACCAACATTGATCCCCTCAAATACAATCTCCTTTTTGAGCGTTTTTTAAATCCTGAACGTGTCAGTATGCCTGATATCGATATCGATTTTTGTATTGAAGGACGCGAAGCAGTTATTAATTATGTTCGTGAAAAATATGGGCATGAAAAAGTGGGGCAAATCATTACCTTTGGTACCATGATGGCAAAAGGTGTGCTCAAAGATGTTGCGCGCGTTCTAGGTATGCCCTTTGAAGATTCTAATGCATTATCAGCACTCGTTCCAGATCAATTAAAAATAACGTTGCATGAAGCACTCAACCAAGAACCAAAATTAAAAGAGCTTGCTGAAAATAATCCAAAAGTTGCAAAACTGTTTGATATAGCATTTCGCTTGGAAGGATTAACCCGCCATGCTTCAAAACATGCTGCAGGTATTGTAATTTCTCCTGAACCTATTGATGAAGTATTACCTGTCTACGTTCCGCCAAAAAGCACGGAACTTGTCACGCAATATGCTATGACAGAACTTGAAGCGCTCGGATTCTTAAAAATCGATTTGCTTGGGCTTAAAAACCTTACGCTCATTGATCGCGCACTCAAACTTATTCAGGACAACCATGGCATCGCTATTAATTTAGATAAATTATCACTCGATGATCCAAAAACGTTCGCTTTACTGTGTAAAGGACAAACATCGGGTGTGTTCCAGTTAGAATCTGAAGGATTAAAAGAAGTTTTGCGCAAGCTGCATCCAGAAAAATTCGAAGATATTATTGCCGTAAATGCATTATATCGTCCTGGGCCTCTTGGTTCAGGCATGGTTGAAGACTTTATTGAACGCAAACACGGCCGACAGCAAATTGTCTATTTGTTTCCCGAATTAGCACCGATTTTACAAGAAACATACGGCGTTATTGTCTATCAAGAACAGGTAATAAAAATTGCTTCGGTCATTGGCGGGTATAGTTTGGGCGAAGCAGATATCTTGCGCCGTGCCATGGGCAAGAAAAAAGCTGAAGTTATGGCCGAGCAACGTGCCATATTCTTAGAAAAATCAATTGCGCGCAATTTTGATGCAAAAAAAGCGGGCGAGTTATTTGATTTGATGGCATATTTTGCCGGCTACGGTTTTAATAAATCCCACTCGGCTGCTTATGCCCTCATCGCTTATCACACGGCATATTTAAAAGCAAATTTCCCTGCCGAATTCATGGCATGTTTAATATCTCTTGAAGCAGCGAACGCTGAAAGCATGTCTTTTTACCTGCAAGAAGCAAAAGATATGAATTTAACTATATTACCTCCTGATATTATGTATTCAGCCATTGATTTTATGGTCGTTGATAATCACTCGTTGCGCTTTGGGCTAAAGGGTATAAAAAATATTGGCATGATTTCGCTTGAAAATATCATCAGCGAGCGCAGCAAAAAACCATTTGCCGATCTTCTTGATTTTTGCACGCGCATCGATTTGCGTACGTCTAATAAACGCGTGATTGAAAATTTAATTTGCGCGGGCGCATTTGACACGTTACCCGGATTGCGCGCGCAAAAATTTGAAGAGTTACCAAAAATTTTAGACTATGCAACGGCTAAGAAAAAAGCATTGCTAACCGGGCAAATGGATCTTTTTGGCATGGCTCAAGAAGTAAAAGATGCCCCAGAGCTTTACAGCTTCTCGCCACGTTCAGAATGGGATAATAAAACCAAGTTAGAGAAAGAACAAGAAGTAGTTGGTTTTTTCATCAGCGCTCATCCTCTTGATACGTACAAAGCAACCTTATCGTTACTTGAGTTGCAAACATTTGCACAAGCACTCATTAAAACCACCTTTGCAGGACAAACACAAGAACCAATTGTCATGTGCTGTGGGCTTTTGAAAAACAGCAAAACGATTATTACCAAAAAAGGTGACAAAATGGCATTTGTTACGCTTGAAGATAATGATTCATCAGCTGAGATAGTTGTTTTTCCAAAATTATTCGCTGTAGTAGAAGAATGGTTAACTACGTACAATGTTTTTATTGTTAAAGGAAATCTTGATCTAACCTCAGGACAAAAATGCAAAATTAAAGCATCATTTTTTGTGCCAGTTGAACTCATTTTTGAGCACCTTCACCAAGCTGAGTCAGTAATACTTTCATTACCCAAAACAGTCGATACTGCACTATTAAATACGGTGCGACAGAATCTAGCAAAAGGAAACACTCGTTTATTAATGCGCTTTTTTGATAATGATAAAACGTTGCAAATTGCAACCGAGAAAAATGTGTTACTTACTGCGCAAGCACTTACCGCACTGAAAGAACGTTCGGTTGGCGTAAAAATATCATTGTAACAGAGTTATAAGTCTCTAAAGTATTAATTAGCCCCCCCCCTTGACCGACGGTCGGTCGGTTGCTATAATTAGATAAGAAACTTAAGTTAAGGGGTTAATATCGTGTTAAAAAGTATAAAAAAACCTACAGAGCGCAAGCTCGATATTATAGAAGCGGCTAAACACTTATTCCAAACCAAGGAATATGAGAAAACTACTATGCAAGATATAATAAACTATCTAGATATTGCCAAAGGGACCATCTATCATTATTTCCCTTCCAAAGAAGCATTACTCGAGGCAGTAGTTGAAAATATCGTCGATACCCATATTGAACTAATGCAGGATCGTATTCATAAAACAAAGGGTAATGCTTTAAAAAAAATGCAAGTTCTCATTGGAGCAAGCAACATCGCTGTTAATTATACAAACATTTTGGAAAGCCTTCACCAACCAAGTAATGAAGTAATGCATACCCGCCTTTTAGCTTTAACATTAATAAAGCTAGCACCGTTGTATGGAGAACTTATTAAACAGGGCTGCGATGAAGGAATTTTTCATACACAAACTCCCTTGGAAAGTGCAGAATTTATTCTTTCAGGCGCTCAATTCTTAACTGATCGAGGAATTTACCCATGGTCACGACAAGATTTAGAGCGGAGGATACATGCATTTCCTAGCTTAATAGAACGGCAATTAAAAGCGCCTGCAGGCTCTTTTCAGTTTTTAAACAAATTAAAGGAACATTAATGTTAAGAACATATAAATATGAACCGTTAAACTTTTTTTTAATAACTTTTTTTATTAGCTGGATACCTTGGTTTATCGCAATTTATGCAAGTAGACAACCTTCGCTCCAACACCTTTTATTGCCTTTAGTTCTTTTTGGTTTAAGCGGACCGGCGATTGGTACAATAATAATGTTGATTAAATCAAGGAATAAAGAATTATGGCATGATTTTTTTCAACGATTACGTCTCACTAGCATCAAAAGAGAGTTTATTCCCATTGTTTTATTCTTATTTCCATGTTCTATTTTGCTTGCTATAACTTTGTCTTTATTTTTTGGTGAGCCCATAAGTCAATTTTCCTTGATTTCACAATCCTCGGATCTATTGTTACAAGGAAAAGCTTTTTTAATCATACTATTAGTTTTATTTCTTATTGGTCCTTTCGAAGAAATAGGTTGGCATGGCTACAGCATTGATAGCTTAAGAGAAAAATTTAATTTAATAAAAACATCTTTAATTTTTAGTGCAATTTGGGGCTTATGGCATGTCCCTTTATTCTTCATTAAGAATGGCGGCTTACAAAAAGAAATATGGGATAAGGGAATACCTCAGGTCTTTATTTACTTTACTGGTCTATTCTTAATAACAATCGTAACAAATTGGTTATATGCAAAAAACAATCGCAGTATTTTAATTACTATAATCTTTCATAGTATTTATGATGTTTGTCTTAACTTTTTTCACATTACACCATTGACATGGTTTATTTTATGGCTAATTTTGCTTTTAACATCGGTAGTAATTATCCAAAAAAATAAGGATTTATTTTTTAAAAAATAATAAAAGACTCTTTGATGCGAAAATTCCTATATAAAATTACTCATTAAGGAATTTATTAAAGTCCTGTAGTGATTGTGTTAAAAGTCAATTAAAAGTTACACATACTTCACCTTTTCTTAAGAGTGAATTAGCAATAATAATAAGTTTATGCATTACGGCAACAAGAGCGACTTTGAAAGGTTTTTTAGCTGTGATTAGTCGATTGTAAAATGCTTTTAAAGGTGGGTAATATTTAATTGTTGCCAAAGCACACATGTAAAGAGCTTTCCTTGGAATCGTTCTACCGCCTCTAATAAACTTTTTACCCTTATATTTTCCACTTTCATTTTCATAAGGACAAACGCCAATGAGTGCTGATATTTTGCTATTACTTATGTGCCCGAGTTCAGGAACAAACGACAATAAGAGTATGGCAGAAGATTCGCCAATACCTGGGATAGTTTCTAGAATTTTTGACTTTGCATGTAAAGCTTCATCCTGTTGCACAAGACTTTGTATTTGTAACGTAATTGATTTAATTTCCTTTTCTAATGTTTTGATGAATTTTTCTATATTTGCATGATGCAACATGTGTATAGGATGTTTTAATCTGGTTTTCTCGGATGCACGAAATTTTATCAAATCATTTTTGCGATTAATCAAAGCTACGAGTGAATCGTGATATTCACTTTTGTTGATTACTTCAAAGTCGGGTGAATTCTTAGCAGCGAATTCAGCAATTTTCTTTGCATCATTTTTATCAGTTTTACTCCTACAGCCACTAGCAATGATAAAGCCTTTGATCCTTCTTGGATCCACTATCCATAAAGGATAAGAGCTTTTTTGTAGCAATTGTGCAAGCAATTTTTCATAGCCGCCAGTTGCTTCGCAGGCAATTTGTGCAACATCATGCTTAGTAAGAAATCTGATAATTTTTTTTATCCCAGGTTTATCATTTGGAATTTTAAAAGATTTTCCTGTTGGATACACAGAAATATCAAGTTCATCTTTTGAAATATCGACACCGATATATACTTTTGCTATGTTTTTCATACATTCCTCTTGCTTGTAAACATTCGAGATCATATCACTATGTCTCTAGTGATTGTTCGAGATAATCTATTTGAAAGCTGATAGTCTCAAACTACCGGGCGGTCTCTCAGGGCCAAGCGCGACAACGAGATCTATCAGCTTTTTTAGCAAACACTTCCATTAAAAAACTTAGTAAATACAGATCTGGTATGGAAACTATTTCTTTTTTTAACATACAAGCGCGACAAGCTCAAAATCATGATGCGCAGCATCAATGTTTTTGAGTGCGCATTTCGCGCGGGAAGTTCGATCCAACAGAATGTTGGTGCCCTTGTATCCAATGTATTGGGCACGCAATACATTGGTGCTGCCCGCATAGGGCCGCATAACTGCGTAAGGTAAAAAATAGATTTTAGTAAGGAGATGTGTATTTGTCAGTCTTTTAAATAATGAACAACTTTTTGATAATACTTCGTATTAAGCGCATCTAATTTCATTAAAAATGCTGGTATTTGTTGTGTATCATCACTAGCAAGCAGCAGTTCTGCAGTCTTTTCTAAATAGAGTTCAATGGTAGCTTGTTGGTTTTTATGTTCTACGAGTAACAACGTGAAAAATCCGTAGATGTCCGCTCGTTGTTGAGGATTTAGACATGATTCATACTGTTCAAGCGTCGTTATAAGATCCTCAGTGCGCCCTTTTTTGACTAAAAGTTCACCTACTTGTTTAAGTACAACAAGGAGGCGCGCATCGTAGTTTAATTTTTTATATAACAAAAGAAGTTGTTCGTGATAATCCTGACAATCAGATGCTAAAGAAATAAGATGTTCATAGACTGCTGCTGATTCAATAAAACGATGTGCTTGGGCATATTTTTGAGCTGCATACTCATATTTCTCTTTTGCAGCAGCACCATCATGAAATGATAATAAAAGATCGCCCTCGAGCTGATAGGCTAAAGCAGCATCGTCAAAAGAATGAACGAGGAGTCTATAAAGTCCTAACGCTCGTTCTTTTTCACCGCGCACGACAAATTCTGCTAACTTAAACCACGCTACATTATACTTATCTGCTGGAAGCTGCCTCATTTCAAAATCCTTTTTTTATTTTTGGGCTTCACTGCTCTTTTTTTAGTAAGGTAACATTACATTCTTATGCCGACAAGCTCTTATCATTTTTATTCTTTCACTTCCTTTGTGATGTGGGCTTTTGCCATTAGACTTATAAATAATATTTCATCCGTATGTATAAGCAAATCATGTTTATTTACTTCTTTCGACATTGTATAAAGCACATTTGCTGCATCAGTTAATTCACCATCTCTATGATAGTTTTTTTTGCGAACCAATAACCATTTTGCTATCTGCTTTGTTTCTTTAGGAATCCTTATCATTTCTGGCTGAGGTGTCATGCTTTTTGAAAGCTCTTTTCTGGCTTGCAATGGTGGGCTAGATTCCTTTTTATACTTTCTATACTCTGAAACAGTAGTGGGCGCACTATCAGCTCTTCTAAGTTGCCCTACACCACCTAAACTTATCATAGGTACAATGATGATAAAAAAAAATAACCTTTTATCCATCTTGCTCCTTAAATAATTTTTTATTTTAACACCATTTCTTCGTATCATACTGCAACAATTATTGTATTAAAAAAAAATATACAAATTCAACAAAATGTTTTTACTTGTATAGTAAAAAAAAATACTGGTTTATTGTAGAAAGATCTATTGAGGAAATGAACGAAAGATGGTCCGTCGTCGCTTTTGTTTTGAGAATATCAATTTCTACGTTAAAGAAGCTATGCCGGACAGTCTTCGTTTTTTATTATTGTTAATCTTCATGCAGGGCGAAGCCAGGCGTAGTTTGCCGAGCCGGAAGGCGCGGATAAACGAAGACTGGCGTAACCAATCGTAGCCAAATAACACATCGAAGTTTTTCCCCATGAAGGCGTAGATTGGTGCCGAGGAGCGGAATCGAACCACCGACACTGTGCTCTTCAGGCACATGCTCTACCACTGAGCTACCTCGGCTTGAGAAAAGTAAGGGCCAACCTTATTGAAATGTATTGTTAGTAGCCTAACGATCTCGCATTTTTTGTCAACTCTTCATCGCTTTGCAGATTGCCAAACATATCCAGGTTTGTTAGGCTGCTTTCTATAATCTTTTTTAACATGTTAGGTGCCTTTTTATGCCATCGCTTTTAGAGGAAATACAACAGCTCAAAAATAATAGCCTTTCAATGCTCAAGACCATTAACACCCTTGAGGAGTTAGAGCAGTTTCGCATTACTACCCTTGGTCGTCAGGGCACTATTGCACAGTTAATGCCGCGCTTAAAAGAACTTTCCTTGGAAGAAAAAAAAGCTGTCGGCCCTGCCATAAATGAGTTAAAACAAGATGTACAACAGGCATTTGACCAACGTCTTACTGAACTACAAAAAGGCGTTCTTACACAACAGCTCCAAAAAGAAAAATTCTTCGATGTTACCGCCTATCAACCGCATGCACAACGAGGAACTTTGCATCCGCTTTCACATATCTATAAAAAAGTTCAAGATATCTTTATTTCCATGGGCTACTCTATCGCTTACGGCCCAGAAGCAGAAACAGAATATTATAATTTTGAAGCACTCAATATTCCTGCCGATCACCCTGCTCGCGATGAATGGGATACACTATGGCTTGATATTCCCGGATTACTTTTGCGCACGCATACCTCTCCTGTGCAAATTCACGCAATGAAAGAAAGAGAATTGCCCTTAGCAGTTATTGCGCCAGGAAGAGCATATCGTCATGAAGCAACTGATGCCACCCATGATTTTATGTTTAATCAGCTAGAGCTCCTTATTATTGATCAAAACATTTCTATGGCACAATTGCTTGGTACTATTAAAGTTTTTTTTAGAAAATTTTTTGAAAAAGAAAATTTAGAAATTCGCGTTCGTTCAAGTTATTTTCCTTTTGTTGAGCCAGGAATTGAAGTCGATATTTCATGCCCTTTCTGCACAGAAGGTTGTTCTGTATGCAAAAAGACCAAATGGATTGAAATCGGCGGCGCTGGACTTGTACATCCTGATGTTTTAAGATGCTGTAATATTGACACCGAAAAGTATTCAGGTTGCGCATTTGGGTTCGGCCTCGATCGATTAACAATGCTTTATTACCGCATAACCGATATTCGGTTATTCACATCAGCAAAATTAGAATTTTTGAAACAATTTTAGCTACTTATTTTTTGAAAAAGGAGTTTTAGGTGGATATTATCAAAACAATTATTCCTGCAGCAGGATTGGGGACACGTTTTCTTCCCTTCACTAAAGCATTACCCAAAGAAATGATCCCTTTACTCAACAAACCTGCAGTGCAATACATTGTTGAAGAAGCTCTTGAAGCAAATATTACTAACTGCTTCTTTATCCTTAATAAGCATAAAGAATCTCTTGTAAATCATTTCGATTTTGACATGGAACTTGAACTATTACTCAAAGAACGTGGCCTTGGTGATTCTTTGAATACACTCAAGAAAATAAATCGAGAAGCACATTTCAGTTATATCCGTCAACCTGAACCACTTGGTCTTGGCCATGCTGTTTGGCTAGCCCGCCATTGCATAACAAAAGAATACTTTGGCGTTCAACTTCCTGATGAAATTATTATCAGCAAGCAATCAGCAATGGCACAACTTATAAAGATCGCGCGCCAAGAAAAAGCGAGTGTTATCGCCGTTCAAGAAGTTCCCCTTGATAACACTTCATCGTATGGCATTATTGGCATAAAAAAACAGATAACCCCAAATCTTTTCCAAGTATCCCATGTCATCGAAAAACCTGATCAAAAAGATGCCCCTTCAAATCTAGCCATTATTGGGCGTTATATCCTTTCCCATAAAATCTTTTCCGCATTAGATTCGATCGAAACTGATGCAAAAGGCGAACTACAGCTTACTGATGCGATTGGACAAATGATGCACAATAATGAAAAAGTGTTTGCATTTAAAGTACAAGGTCTCCGCTATGATATCGGTAATCCTATCGGCTGGATAAAAGCAACCATCGGTTGTGCACTCCAGGATCCTTACTATGCTCCACATATAAGCAAATTCCTAGCGGATAAAGAGCTCATGGATCTCTTTATGTATAACCCAACAAAAATTGTTGAACGAGGTTTTTAAAAACTTCTTTTATACACGTAATAATACGCTAAAATACCTTATATATATTGCAATTAGAAAACATATAATGATATTATATAATCAGAACTTTGCACGCTGAAATCTTAACAGAAAAAATGTAAGGACTGATTATGACTATCCTCGGTAAAAGCAGCATATGTTTCTTGTTATTTCTTAGTACGTGTTTGAACCTCTCTGCATGCCCCACCTGCGTCGGTAAAGTTACTAAAACTTCTCCCACCTTTTTTAGTGATGAATTCTATCAACCTTACCCTAAACATGATGCCCATGTTGACTTAACGACCACGATGACACAAAGTAAGCCTATCCAGCTTTGACATTTACCCTCAAATCTTTAAAATAAAAATACTTTGTATTTTAAAATATTTTTTTTATAACAAAAAGGATTTTTATGTCCGGCATCAAAAAAATGGAACTTTCCTGGATCACCGTTTCAGATTTGGAAAAAGCTAAAAAATTTTATACCGAAGTGCTCGGCTTAAAAGTTAAGCAATATACAAAAGAATATAATTGGCTTGAAGTTATTGGGCATGATGGCGGTATGATTTTAGGTATTTGCCAAGAACAAAAAGGACCAGAAACAGGAACAGGAAAAGCTGGCAGCAGTGCCGTAGTCACCATGGTAGTTGACGATCTTCTTGCAAAGAAAAAAGAGTTAGAAGCTCAAGGCGTAAAATTCGGTGGCATTCAAGAAATCCCTAATGAAGTTAAATTAGCTTCTTTTACCGACACTGATGGTAATAGATTTCAATTAGTTCAAGTTTTGCGCAAATAAATAGTTGCTATCTAAAAAAAGGCATCGAAAAAAAGAATGTCATCCCGAGTGATTGTGTTAAAAGTCAAATATTTTTATAGTCAAGCTCTACATAACTCGCCCCTTTTTAATAGAGCATTGGCAATTATAATGAGCTTATGCATAATAGCAACGATAGCTACTTTAAAAGGTTTTTTAGCATCCATTAATCGCTGGTAAAATTCCCTTAAAGGAAGATGGTGCTTTACCGTGGTCAATGCACACATATAAAGTGCTTTACGAGGAATATGCCTGCCATGCTTAATAAATTTTTTGCCTTTGTAATTGCCGCTTTCATTGTCATAAGGACAGACACCAATTAGAGCGGATATTTTTTTGTCGCTTAACTGCCCAAGCTCAGGGACAAAAGAAAGTAATGTTGCAGCTGTAGCTTTACCGATTCCTGGGATTGATTCCAAAATGTTTGATTTTGTATGTAACTCTTCATCATCTTTGACTAAATCCTGTATTCGAGACTCAATTGATTTAATTTCACTTTCTAAGAGTGCAATAAATCTTTTTATATCAGGAACATATAATACGTGAGAAGGATGTTTAAGTCGTGTTTTCTCAGCAGCTAAAAATTTTACTAAATCATTTTTACGGTTAACTAGAGCTTGTAGTTTATGCTGATTCTCACTTTTGTTAACAATCTCGTAACTAGGAGAATTTTTAGAAGCGAATTCAGCAATTTTTTTAGCATCAATTTTATCGGTTTTACTTTTACAGCCAGTAGCTATAATAAAAGCTTTTATCCTTCGTGGATCAACGATCCAAAGTGAATATCGGTTCTTTTTGAGTAATTGGGCAAGTAATTGTTCATAGCCACCTGTTGCTTCACAGGCAATTTGTGTAACTTGATAGTGAGCTAATTCCTTGATTATGTTCTGTATGCCAACTTCTGAGTTAGCTACTTTAAAGAATTTTCCTATAGGATACACATAAATATCGAGATTATTTTTTGAAATATCGACACCTACATATACTTCTGCTATGTTTTTCATAAATACCTCAGCCTTGTAAACATACGAGATCGTATACCTAATACGTCTCTAGTGATTGTTCGAGGTAATTTTGTGTAAGCTGATAGTCTCAAACTCAGGAACGGTTCTTCTAAACCAGGAGCGTGACGAGATCTATCAGCTTTTCTCAAACAACCGATATTAAACAATATTTCATTCTTAAATTATCACAATTTACTCTTAAATGCTTTTTGTTTTAACATACAAGGAGCGAAGCGACGTGGGGATCCAGAACTTTAATAATTCCTTTAATGAATTAATTTTATTATCTGGGTTGCCACGCCCTTTACAAGGGCTCGCAATGACAACTGTGCCATCAAGTTTATCAAGTTGAATATATAGTTCATCAAAAAAGAGGCATCGAGATAACTCGATGCCTCTTTTATTGTTATCGCTCGTCAAACTGTCGCTGTTCTCTTATAAACCGATAATCGGTAATTATATAGCGACGAATCATCTTTAATTTATCAAGGAAAGTGCTAATTTCTCGCTTCGTTTCGGTGCCAAAGCGAAAAAGCTGTAAGCACCAAAGATAATTAATATAAAAATCAAGATCTTTTTTATAGCGCAATAGTGGATAATTTTTATAGGAACCATTAGTAAAGAAGAATGATTGATTTGTTTTTTCATGGCAATCAAGAATGTAAGGAACTAATTCTTCCTCAAGCACACTCTCTTTAAACGCCATTCGTTGCAAAAGTTCCATTTCAGCTTCAAAACGTCGTTTTGCTACTGCATAAAGCAATGCGCTGCTACAACGACCCGTAACATAGAGCGCAGCGGTACCCCCTATAACTGCTGCACCAATAACAATGGGCGCTGCATTATCATGTGCCTTAGCCTGTGTAGGAAGCCCAGCACTTAGTATCATTAAAAGACATAAACTCTTAAGAGATGTTTTCATTGCAATACTTTCGCTGTTAAAAAACATAATTCTTTTATTAAGCATAAAAGATTACATAAAATACACAAATATTTCGCTTATGCACAAGAAAGTAAGAAAGGAATTATGGCATCAGCATTTAAGGATAATGAGGTAATGCCCTCTTTAATCAAGAACTTGGCCAATTCAGGATAATCCGAGGGTGCTTGGCCACAAATGCCTATATGCTTCTTGCATGCGCGTGCGCCTTCAATCGCCCAGGCCATCATTTTTTTTACCGCCTCATTGCGCTCGTCAAAAAGTGGTGCAACGAGTGCAGAATCCCTATCAACGGCTAATACAAATTGCGTCAAATCATTGGATCCAATTGAAAAGCCATCAAATAATGTACAAAACTCGTCAAAAAGAATAACGTTTGAAGGAACTTCAACCATCATGTACACTTTTAATCCATGACGTCTCTTCAACCCATTATCAGCTAAAAGTTTCAGCACACGCTCTGCTTCTTGCACGGTCCTGACAAAAGGGATCATCATAATGATGTTGTTTAATCCTTTATCAAAATAGACTTTTTTCATTGCTTCGCACTCGAGTGCAAAGGCATTTTTATAAAGATCGCTATAATAGCGTGAAGCGCCGCGCAATCCCAACATAGGATTTTCTTCGTGGGGCTCAAAAAATGAACCGCCCAGCAAGTTGCGATATTCATTACTTTTAAAATCTGAAAAACGTACAATCACCGGCTTAGGATAAAAAGCCGCAGCAATGGTAGCAATGCCATAACTTAATTGTTCAACAAAAAAATCTTTTTTTGATGTAAATGCGGCAGCTAATGCGTCGAGTTGCTTTTGCACTCGCTTATCAGGAATTTTCTGCTCTAGGCATGCTAAAGGGTGTACTTTAATAGTTGAGGCAATAATAAATTCTAAGCGTGCCAAGCCAACGCCCGAAAGTGATGGCAATTGTGCCACCGCAAATGCTTGTTCTGGATCACCAATATTGACCATAAGTTCTACTGGCGGTTGCGCAAGTTTGGTTTTATTAATTTTTTTGATGGTAAAATTTTGTTTGCCCTCATATACATAGCCCTTGCTTCCCTTGCTACAATCCAGCGTCACCTGCTCATTATTTTTTAATGTTTTTGTACCATTGCCTGTCCCAACGATAGCAGGAATGCCCAATTCGCGGCTCACAATTGCTGCGTGACACGTACGTCCACCGCTATCGGTTATAACACCGCTCGCAATTTTAAGGAGGGGAAGCCAATCAGGATCTGTTTGCTCGGTCACTAAAATATCCCCTCGTTTAAATAATGACGCGTGTTTGATCGAAGAAATAATCTTTACAGGACCTGATACAATTTTTTGGCCAATACTTTGACCTTCTAACCTAATTTTTGGATTTTTATCGGCAAGAATATATTCAGTTAATAACCCACGGTTATTCTCTTGAGCGTGCACAGTTTCCGGGCGCGCTTGCACAATATACAACGTGCCGTCATCACCATCTTTTGCCCACTCAACGTCCATGGGCGTCCATTTTTTGTTGCGTGTCGAATAATGATGCTCAATCTCCAGCACTAATTTCCCTAATTCAATAATTTCCGTATCTGATAAGCAAAATATGATTTGTTGTTTTTGGGGAACTTTTTTCCATACCGTAGATTTTGTGCGTTGCGTGCCGTACACTAATTTTTCTTTTTTGCTGCCAACTTTTTTTGAAATAAGCGCATCAAATCCGTTTTTAAGTGCAGGCTTGAATAAGGTATATTCATCAGGCGTTACAATACCTTGCACAATCGATTCGCCAAGCCCATATGATGCATTAATAATAACAACATTATTAAAACCAGTTTCGGTATCTAACGAAAAAGCTACGCCCGAACATGCTTTATCAGATCTAACCATTTTTTGCACGGCGATCGTTAAAGCAATTTTGCGATAATCAAAACCTTTTTCTAAGCGATAGACAATCGCGCGATCAGTAAATAACGAAGCAAAACAGGCTTTACATGCCTGCAACAATGCTGGCGCTCCTTGAATATGTAAATAACTTTCTTGTTGGCCGGCAAATGATGCCCCTGGTAAATCTTCTGCTGTTGCAGACGAGCGCACCGCAACTGAAAGCACGTGCTTACCATACACTTTTGAAAGTTGAGCGTACGCTTGCATAATTTCATCTTCTAAATCTTCTGGAAGTCGCGCGCGCAAAAATAAGCTACGAATTTTTTTGCCCACAATCTTTACCGCGCGCTCGGGAGCCGTGCGCGGTAATATGTGCATGATCGCTTCAATCTTTTTTTCAAGCTTATTGGCCTGCACAAAATGCCAATATCCTTGTGCTGTTATGGCAAATCCTTGCGGCACTTTGAATTTTTTTGATGAAAGAGCATGCATCATTTCGCCGAGTGAAGCAGTTTTGCCACCAACTAAGGCAACATCATTCAGCGTAATATCACGTATATTTTTTATGTAGTTCATGGGTTTACGGATGTTCATAGAGACCAACTAAATCTGCTTGCACAATAATATGGTTTAACATCGCATTCTTGATAGCATCATATGATGATCCTTCGGGTAAATCCAACATCATGTCGAGTGCATACAACATAAAATGATAATGATGCACGCCATGGCCACGCGGCGGACATGCGCCATAATAGTCGAGCGTTTGTGCGGTATTTTCCCCCCGTTTTGCTTGCGCGAGAACCGCGCTCAAATCTCGATCGAGCGCTTGAGTTGTTGGCGGCATATTAAAAATGACCCAATGAATCCATGGATTTGGTTGCATAGCATCAGGATCTGACATCACGAGCACTAAACTTTTTGCATTTTCCGGAACATTGTGAAACGAAAGTGGCGGGTGAACGTTTTTGCCATGACACGTATATTCCACCGGCAATTTTTCTTGATCATTAAATGCTGAACTTGTAATTTTCATGGGCATCTCCATAACGATACTCGCGGTGCAGGGAACAAAATGCTGATAAATCCAATACCCAGCACTGCAACAAAGCAACGTTACTATAACTACCTGTTTTCTCATAGATTATTTCTCTCCTATTTAATTGCCTCTAACCTAAGAAAAATAACCATATAACGTCAAGGGATATTACATGCCTTAAAATACGTTAACGCAAATTCGATACATTGAATTTTGCTGCCTAAGGTAACATTGAAAACAAAATTGTCATTGCGAGCGAAGCGTGGCAATCCAATTATAAAATTAGTTCCTTTAAGGATTTAATTAAAGTTTGGATCCCCACGGCTAATGCCTCGGGATGACATTCTTGCTGATTACATAATTTATATCGAATTCGCGTTAATCAATTTTTCCAAAAACTTTTCTCAGTTCAATCTTCGCTTGTTCAAGCCGCTCTTTATCTTTTGCAGGCAGCTTCGTTCCCGCTCGATTGATGTAAAAATTGAGCATCGACATTGCCGATTGGAATTTAGTCCCTTTTGTGCGCGTGCTTTCAAGCACTGCTTTCTTTAACCCTCGTGCAATAGCTGGAGGCGACCAAGTAAATATTCCCTCGGGAAGATCCATCGCATTCGAGGTTTCTTGCACGCGATGAACCCAATAGTTTGTTTTTTTCTTTGGCATAGTGATTCCTAGATATATTTCCAACACCCAGTAACATGATCATTTACCATACCAACTGCTTGCATAAAAGCATATATAATGGTGGAACCAACAAAGGTCATGCCTCGTTTTTTGAGATCTTTTGCAAGAGCATCACTTATCTTTGTTGTCGCGGGAATATCTGTCATCTTTTTCCAATGGCCAACGATTGGCTTTTCATTAACAAAGTTCCATACATATTTATCAAATGAACCAAATTCTTTTTGGATGTTTAAAAACACTCTCGCATTTTGACGAACACTAAAAATTTTCAATTTATTACGGATTATTTCTTCATTGTTCAATAAAGCCCGCAGCCCAGCATCGCGCATTGCTGCAACTTTAGAAGGATCAAAATTATGAAATGCTTTTTGATATCCTTTTTGCTTTTTGAGAACCGTTTCCCAACTAAGACCCGCCTGAGCACCTTCTAAGATAAGCATTTCAAATAACTTTCTATCATTATGGTTTGGAATTCCCCAGAACGCATCATGATACCTTCCAAGCAACTCTTTACCGACTTGACCGCCAAAACATCGTTTTTTACCATCAGATCCAATTACCATAAGCCATCTACCTCGCCCTGTTGCAAAGACAACAAGAATTTTTTATACTGAAAGACCAAGAATCAATAATGCTGTTCTTATTTTTTTTTATCGTAAAGCATTATAGCACAAGGAGTCTCAATGAATAGGCACGAAAAAACCTATTTCCCGCACAATAACCACTCTCATTATGCTGCCAAAGCATCCTCACTTCTCATGCCGTGCCTACTACTTTGCGTCACCTCCATGTGCGTAGGGGTCTGCCACCCTGTATCTTCTATTACAGCCTAAGGGCTGCATTTATATAACGTAATTTTTTTTGTTAATGTTCACGTAGTTTCGACTACGTCATAAGGTTTTAAGTACATTTGCATTACCGTTTTATCATGTACTTTTTATAGTTAGGGTCTTTTTTATGAAACGTTTATTCCAATCAAAAAGTATCACTGTTGGACTTGCTATTTTCTCGATGTTCTTCGGCGCAGGAAATTTAATTTTTCCTCTTTATGTTGGCCTTCAATCAGGAAATTTAAATCTTTGGGGAGTCAGTGGATTCATTGTAACGGGCGTCATTTTGCCACTTTTAGGACTTATAGCCATCATTCTTTTTAATGGCGACTATAATGCATTCTTTAATAGAATTGGTAAAGAACCCGGGTTCTTTCTCTTATTATTCTGCATGCTTATCATAGGGCCGTTTGTTGCAATGCCTCGAATTGTCACCTTATCACACATCATGGTTGCACCATTTTTGGCTAATATTCCACTCGTTGTTTTTACCATTCTTTTTCTTGGTTGCACCTATTTAGGCACTTATAAAGAAAGTAAAATTATTAATTTATTGGGAAATTATATAAGCCCTGCACTCGTTATTTCCTTGCTCATTATTATTGTCAAAGGGCTTTTATCGCGTGAAGCTATGACGGTGGCACATGAAACTGGCCCACAACTTTTTATTTCAAGCTTAATTAGAGGCTATTATACACTCGATTTACTAGGTGCCATTTTCTTTTCTTCGATCGTTATCACCTTGCTTAAACGATCGTTGCCAAATCAAAGCCAGAACTCATTACATAAACTTGCGGCGCTTGGTCTTAAAGCTGGCACCATAGGCGTTTCATTACTTGCTGTTGTTTATGTCGGCATGAGTTATTTAGGCGTGTTCCATGGAAAAGGATTAGAACATCTTAATGAAGGTGAACTTTTCAGTGCAATTTCCTTCAGAATTCTTGGTGATTATGGCGCAATCATTATTGCCATTGCCGTTTTAATGGCATGTTATTCAACGATCATTGCTTTAGCAGTTGTTGTCGCAGAATTTTTGCAGCATAAAATCCTAAAGGGGAAAATCTCCTATCAAAAAGCTTTGATTTTGACCTTATTAGTAACCGGTATTATTTCAAATTTTGGGTTATCAACAATTTTACATCACTCGGGCCCATTCATACAAATCGGATACCCAGTTTTGATCACGCTTACTTTTTTGAATATCGCTTATAAAACTTTTGGGTTTACGCCGGTAAAAATTCCTGTTGCGCTTGCCTTTATTTTTTCTATTGTTCATTATTTTCAGATGTTTTTTTAAAAGGCCCAGTGTGAACACTTTAAAAAATGAACAAAGTAAGTATACTTCTATGGCCGGGGGTCGTCATTCTGAGTGCGAACAAAGTGAGCACGTAGGAATCCAGAGCTAATAAATTTCCTTTTTAAATGAAATAATTTTTATAGACTGGATCACTACGTCACTACACTTCGTTTCGTTTCTCATGATGACATACTTCATAAAAGAAATTTTTACACTTAAACGAAAGTTACTCCTATGACTACAAAAAGAAGTTTTTTTGTGATTATTTTTGCAGCACTTTGTGTCTTATCAGGATGCGGTGGTAGAAAACAACAAGAAGAAGAACGTTCAGAACGAATTTCAGGAGCTGAACACGCGGGCGTTCAAAACGAAAAAGAAGCATATCGCTAAACTTATAGGGGGAGGCTTAAGGCCTCCCCTTTTTTAAAAATCTTGCTGATACATCATAAAATTATTTACACTCGGTGCAATACTGAAAAAAAATTGGATTGAGGAGTGGTGTTGCATGAAGCAAAAAAATCTTTTAATTATAGCCGTTTTTTGTACCGTAAATTTTGTTTCGCAGACAGTATGTTTACAACATGAGCTACAATCTTTAACAACACTCTTACAAAGTCTTAATCAAAAATTACAATCTGAGCGGCCTCTTCCGCCTATTCCACAACAGATACTACCACCGCCGCCACCAGCGCCACCCCTTGCCACGCAGGCATCTAAGCTCACAAACACACGACATTATTCCTATCTAACGCCAGATGGTCGTAAACTCGATATTGCTTTTGGATTAAAAAATATTAGCACTGATCCAAAAAATCCTCTTTATAGTCTCGCTATGGTTGGACCACAATTACAAAAAACTCCTGACGCACAGACGTTTATAAAAATTTTAAACTCAATCGACGACCAAACTAAGGAAATTACGAAATATCCACCGCATCCAAATGAGAAGATCCAACAAGAATATGTTATTCTCGATGGTCGCAACTATGCTTACGAACAAAATCTCGAAAATAATATCAGGAAACATGTTGACGTTCTGGAAAAACGCTATGCACAATTGCAAGAAATTTTTCAAAACAACTATCAACGAGAACGACAATTAGAACCGGGCGCAAAACAAAAAGGTTCTATTTTTGGTACTTCCATGCAAGATGATGAAGAATATATGAAAGCATTGATTCATTTTGTTGATCCAATATTTCAGCATGAAACGGACATGTATAAAGTTAGTAACAAAAATTTTTATGAACAATACCTAAGGCCTACCTTGCATAAATACGTTAAATTGGTTGAAAATTTTAATGAAAAAGTTAATGACTTTATGGACAAGTTTGGAACGACGCAAGTTTCTAAGTTAAATCCTATAATTCATAAAAATAAGTTCAACATTGCAACCTTCAATACATTAAAAGACAAACAACTTAAAGCGCAAGAATATGATGCGAACGTTCGTATACCATTACAAGCACTCGTCGATAACCTACATAATTTTGAAAGAGCACTGAATAGTGAACTATTAAAATTACGACCAAAAAGCTTGATTGAACAGTATTATGATTCACTCATTTCCAATGCTCCTTTACCTATTAAAAGGACAGGAAAAGAACGTCCTAGATCAGTCCAAATTTCTTCACAAACTTTAAAAGAAACTACAGAGAGAACAAAAGAAATAGAAAGAGAGCAAGAAGAACGGCGAAAAACGATGTCGGCAGAAGGATTCAAAAATCTACAACAGAAAGTAGAAGAATACAGAAAGTCACTATCAATAACTGAGCCTGAAGAGGAAGAAGAATGGGAATCATCGGAAGAAGAAGAAGATTAGGCTTATATCGCGTTAACGTGCTCTGCTTAATTTTTATAGTGCCTAACCATCTATTTTGTGGCAAAGATCAATATCCATCTCAGGGAGTTCCTCTAAAGCAAGTTCTTAAAGCGACCACAAAAGTTGTTGACAAAAATACTATTACTCTCGCCCATAGTTCCTTGGGAGATATTAAAGGAATAAAAAAACTTCCAATTAGAAAATGTAAGAAATTAGATTTGAGCGAAAATCATCTTGATGATATTGAGCCGCTATTACAAATTAAAAGTAAAAAGTTACATTATTTATATTTACAGAAAAATAATCTACAAAACATCACGAGTGAGACTTTGCTCAAGCTCCAAGAACAATTTCCTAATTTACGCAAAGTAAAATTGTATGATAATAACATAGAAGATTTATTACCATTAGAAGAAGTTCAGAGCCAACTTACCTATACTTTACAATTAGCAAGAACCATTACTGTAGAAGATGATTGAAAAAAACAAATCTAAAACTCATATTTTCGTGTTATACGATGGCATTGAGAACTCTGTTTTTGAGTCGCAAGTTCTGACGCCTCTGCTAGAGCTAAAAAAACGAGAGCCAACGAAACACCTCGTGCTTGTTAGCTTTGAAAAAAACCAGCTATCGCAGGATGTAATAAAAAAAAGAATCCCACTCGAACAGATCGATGTTGTACTATTAAAAAAATATCCCTTTTTAGGCCTCTGGAGCTTATACCCTGCCGTGCGCCAATTTAGGAAATTTTTAGCAACGCACGCGCAATACGATATTGTCGCACGCGGTCCGCTCGCCGGCTATCTTTGCTTGCACGCGCCTAAAAAATACGTGCACTCGTTCATCATTCAAATTCGAGGGTTGTTGGCCGAAGAATATCGCTATGAGCATCGGCATGAAAAACAATGGATCAAAAAACGCGTGCATGCTTGTAGGGCGCGGTTATATGAAAATCTAGAAAAATTAGTATTCAATGCCTATGTAAAAAATACATCAATACAGTATCAAGTTGTAAGTGACGCGCTCAAAGAATATGCGCACAACACATTTGGCATCGATCATGAACATCTCGCCGTCGCGCAGCACGATATACCATCTACATTCTCATCACAGCAAGTACAAAGATGGCGCGGTGCGACACGAACAACGTTAGGATTTGATGATCGACAATTTGTATATTGTTATAACGGCTCACTCAAATCATGGCAGTGCCCTGAAAAAATCATTGCATTTTTTCAAAACACTTTAAAAAAGAATCCCGATAGTTTTTTATTAATTTTAACACCTGATGTGCATAATTTCGAAAAATTATTACAACAATCATTGCCTCAACACCACTATAAGATCATTTCAGTCGATTATACGAACATTTTTCGTTATCTTGCTGCTTGTGATGCAGGTATTATTTTTCGTGAAGATCATATCCTTAATTGGATTTCACGCCCAACAAAAGTACTTGAATATTATGCTGTAGGGTTACCGGTAATTCATAATGCTGCTATTGGGCTGCTAGTAAAAAAAGAAAATACATGAAAATCAATCTAATAGTAATGATATTTTTCTGTTGTTTTTCCTACCATCTTAATGCAGCATGGTGGTCCCATGTAATTATTATTGCGCAAGATCAAGGAATTATAAAAATCCTTTTGCGGCAAGATGCTGCCGGAACTTGGACAGATTTTCATAGAGATGGCACCAATTCTGGCTATTCAAAAGCAAATCAATTCGCTGTTCATTTCTTACCCAATCAAATTGGCCGTCCAATCAACATTACCTCACAAAATTTCAATTACCTTAAATTCGATGATCAACAAGGAACTCACTGGATTCATTTTTATGTTCTTCCAAAATTTATTCCTGGATCAACGCTCTATAAAGAAGCCCGCACTGCTTATAGCAAAGATTTTGTTTGGATCCCGCTTGACGAGCTTATAAAAAATACACAAATACCAATATCGCGTAATCGAATAATAACTATCGATCCAAGAACTCGCAGCATTCTGCAAACATCGTACAATAAAATACAAGAGATAATGCAACAAGAACAACCAACCATTCAGCACCCAGTAGCGCCAGTTGTTACGGAAAATTCATGGAATATCCCTGGTGCGATTAAATTTTATAATAGTAACGCCCCTTACTATGAATTTACTAATTTCTATCAAAACCCTGTACAAATCGATGGCAAAAAATGGCCAACAACTGAGCATTATTATCAGGCAATGAAATTTAATAACCCTACCCTGCAAGAGCAAATTAGAAAAATGGGTTCAGCACGAGAAGTCTTTAATTTTGCGCGACAAAATAAAAACTCGGTGCGCCCAGATTGGCAAAAAGTAAATTTACAATACATGCTCAAAGCAGTTCGAGCAAAATTTACTCAAGATACTACATTAAAAAATCTACTTTTGGGAACTGGTGATGCTGTGCTTGTTGAAGATGCTGGCGGAAATGATAGCTTCTTTGGCGCAGGAGCAGATTACCAAGGCACAAACCATCTTGGCCAAATTTTAATGCACGTGCGTGATGAGCTGCGTGGCGCTACGCAAACTGAATATACGCCTCATGATGTTAACTATTATATTAAAAAGGGCCAACAACCACTTAGGCCAACGTTTCCTGCAGAACCTATCATCAGACCGGAACCACAACTATATCAAGATGATCAAACGCTCATTTTTGCGTTGGACATATTATATTCGGCATTATGGCAGTTAGAACATATCTTATTAAATAGTTAACGCAAATTCGATAAACATTCAAACGCAGGTGAAAATATTCCTAGAAAAATGATGTCATTCTGAGACAACGAAGTTGTCGTAGGAATCCAGTCTGATAAGGTTTTCATTTTAAAGACTGGATTCTACTTCGCCAAGGCTTCGTAGAACAGGTCCCCGAAGCCCTTCGAAGCTCGCAGAGCGAAGTAGGGTCATGATGACACCTCTGTTTAAACAGTTAATTTTCCTAGTCTTTATTTCTTTACTCTTTTGTATTATATTTCATCATATTGGAAAATTTTTTTATTTTTGATTGAAATACGATGAAAATTTTTACACTATCCTGTTTTATATTCTTTTGTTGTTTACCGGTATCATTTTTTGCCATGAGCCATCAAGACGATGATCAGCCAAAAAAAAGCTCAAAACGATACGCTATGTATGCTGACAAGGCGACGCTCACTATACATGGGAACAACAAGGTAAAGCAGATAACCTTCGATGATGAAATTACCGCTTTAAACGCACTCGAAACATTGCCTTACGTTCTTGTTGGCTTGAATAATGGAAATGTGATTCTTCAGAATATTCAAAATAAAAAATTAAGCACTCATTTACGATCGCCACATTTAGTAGCAATAACCGCATTATATAGTGATGAAAAAATTTTTTTTACTGCTGATGCAGCAGGCATCAATTATATATGGCACAATTTGTGGAGTAATAGATTGCATGCCCAACAAATACGAACCTTATTCCCCGTTCTTCATTGCGAAGGCACCAAAGATTTCTTAGCACTTCAACATCCAAATAGACTTATAGGATACCCGGAAATAACCATTTTAGAACGAAGCACATTGCGGCGAAAAACATTATTCGGTAGCCTTCAAGAGCTTTTACCCGATAATACATTATTAATTGAACAGGATAAGGGTATATTTAAGGTAACAAAAGAGGGTGAAATTCTTTGTAAGTATGCTAACGCATCAGAAACAGATCGTTGAAATGGTATTACGCTGTTGGCGATAACATCTTTTTGCGATCTTCTCGACCCTTTTTCATGAGCGCTTCAATAATATCATCCAAAGCACCTTCAATCACAACATCAAGATTTTTTAATGTCAAATCAACTTGGTGATCAGAAATTCTATTTTGAGGAAAGTTATAGGTACGTACCTTTTCAGCACGCATTGCGCCGCCAACCATTTCTTTACGTTTTTGAGACTGCTCAAGCTCTTGTTTTTCTCGTTGCACCGCCAGAATACGAGCTTGTAACATTTTGAGCGCTTTAGCTCTATTTTTATGTTGCGAGCGATCTTCTTGGCATGCAACAACAATGCCGGTGGGAATATGGGTAATACGGATTGCAGAATCGGTTTTGTTGACGTGTTGACCTCCTGCGCCACTTGCGCGATACGTATCAATACGCAAATCAGCAGGATTTATAACAACATCCACTTCTTTTGCTTCTGGAAGTACAGCAACGGTGGCCGTAGATGTGTGCACTCGCCCTGCAGTTTCAGTTTTTGGCACGCGTTGCACACGATGTACGCCAGATTCATAGCGCAGATGGCCGTACACACCTTTTCCTTCAATGTGCAAAATTGCTTCGCGAATACCGCCAAGATCGGTGGTACTGCAATCGGCAACTTCTACATGCCATTTTTTTGAAAGTGCGTAGTTTGTATACATTTTGACCAAGTCAGCAGCAAATAAGGCCGCTTCTTGGCCACCTGCACCAGCTCGAATTTCTAGATAGACAGAACGATCGTCAAGAGGATCGGGTGGAAACAACGTATCTTCCAATTCCTGATTCTTTTCTTCGAGTTCTTGCGTAAGCGTAGTAATTTCCTCTTGATACAACTCAGCCATTTCAGTTTCCTGATTTTTGGCTAATTCTTGTTGCGCAGCAGTAAGCGCGTGCTGTAATTCTTCAATACGCTCGTTCATTTTTAATAAGGTACTTACATGCGCGTGTTCACGCTGAAGTTCCTGACGTTGTTGTACATCAAGGGAAGGATTAAGTAATTTTTGCGTTATGTTCTCAGAGCGTTCTTTTAGTTCAGGCCAGTTAATCTGCATAAGACCACCACCCGCTTGTTATTTTTTGCCTTTTTTATAACGCTTTTCAAATTTCTCAATTCTACCGGCTGTATCTAAGAATTTTTGCTCACCGGTAAAAAATGGATGGCATGAAGAACAGGTTGTTGCCCTGATTTCTGATAATGTCGACATGGTATCAAATGAATTACCACAAGCGCAGCGAGCGGTAATTTCATGATTTTCTGGATGAATTGAACGTTTCATAGTATTAATCCTCATTTTATAGTTTCTTTACCCTAAAAATATAGCGTTCAGTATAGCATAGAGTTGGGTATAGTTCAAAAAGCATTTTTCAAGGCTTTTATAGGTTAATTATAGATATTTTTTTCAATTTGTCAACTTTTATTTAAAAATCTGTCGATTTTATGCCTTAATTAATGGTACCTTTATAGAGTGGCTTTAATGGTGTTTTTACCTGAAATCAACCTTAAGGAGTCCTATGAGGGTTAAATATATATATCCAGCTTTATCTTTACTGTTAATAATACATATTAATGGTGCATCAAAAGATACATCTTTTTATAAAAGTAGCCTCACGAACAATACCTTTTTTACACTTGCTATAACTGTTACTTATAATGGAGAAGGACGAAAATACTATTTAGATTCAAACAAAACTATACCGATATTGCTTCTTACTGCAGACTCAACACCGAAAGAGCAAGAAGAATTTAATAATGCAATATCAAAATTCCCAATCCCTGGAAATAATTCTGCCGTCTCTATGTCAGGAAATAATTTAATTATTGAGATGCTAGCACCGCCATCTACACAACAAGTAAAAATTACTGACCCACAAAAAAAGCATTATCAAGTTTCAATGGATAAAAAAGGAAAGCTGACCGTTCAATAAATAAAACAAGGAGAAATAATGAAGTTAAAATATGTTTTAGCGGCAGCCTTATGCTTAATAAGTATTAAGGTTAACGCTAAAGATTATTATGCACCTTGGACAAGAAGTACTATCGTAAATAACACAAAATATCCTGTAAAAGTATCATTATATTATAGTATACCTGGTTGCACATTGGTAGATGTAACAACAGGAAAACCTTGCTCAGTACGCGGGGGAACATGTGATTATAATCAATTTCCGCCTTGTGTCCCAAATTCATCTCAACAATATACTTTAAAAGCATCGAGTATGGCCAATCCAGTTTTGAGTCCTTCCGATGCTGTCATCGAGGGTAAAATAGATATAGCAGGTCGGGCAAGAGGCACTGATGCAATCATTATTGAATTATCTGGTAATTCAACAGTTGCACCGGTACAAATTGATAATCCTGGAATAAAAAAATATACCGTCAATTTTGATGGTAAAAAACTTACCGTCACCCAATCACCTTTAAAATAGGAGAAATAATGAAGTTAAAATATGTTTTAATAGTAGCCTTGTACTCAATAAATATCGCTAATGCTGCCTATTTTGAGCCTGCATCTTGGACAAAAAGTACCATCGTCAATAATACGAAATATCCTATTAAGGTTTCACTTTATTACAGTGTACCCAATTGCAAGCTAACAAAACTTCCGCTTAATCAACCATGCGAACTCCAAGGAGGCGATTGTGATTATCATGGTTGTATGCCTAAATTAGGCCTGCAGTACACATTAAAACCATCTAAATCCTCAAATATATTCAATCCAGGTGACGATGTACTTGTTGGAGGAATAACACCATTAGAGTGGACGACCTACTACAGCAATAACACTATTGCTACTGACACTCTTGTTATTGAATTGAATGTTCCTAACGTTCAACCTGTAAAAATAACAAATCCTACTCAAAAAAAATATACTGTCACCTTTGATGGCAAAAAGCTTTCAGTTCAGTAATACTACTTTAATAATTTTTTTATTAGGCCAGTTCATTCTGGCCTTTTTTATTTACTACGCACATTCCCAATCATTGCTTTCATAAAACTTAATTTGCTATTATAAAATAGAAAAAAATTAGATAAATGTTTTCAGGGAAGGATTTTTTTATGAATAATTCATATAAAAGTGTCATAACCTTTCTTGTTGCGTTTGCACACCTCTCTTTGTTTTGTGGAGACTGTGATAGTGAAACGCAAAACAAAATTGAACAAGCAACGCCATTCAGCCTCTTTGGTATGATTGACACGGCAAAAATTAGCGCGTTCGATACCGAAGATCTTATCAAAAATAATCTTAATCCGGAAAAGATACGCGCCTGGGATGCAATGTTTGCATGCGATCATCTTTATATTACTCATCTTGCTGATCATCAACATACTTTTGAATCCTATAAACAATACTGCACAGACATGGACAAAACAAACGATTTTATAAAAAATAGTTTGCGTACTTTACACAAAAAATTTGCATCAGTCTTTGAAAAAAAGCGTTCACTTATGCCGGCATTTAAAAATGGCCTATCATCCTCTGATTATCAATATATTCATCAACTTAAACGTGAAATTACATCGCATGAACAAAAAATGAAAAGCATTATCGGCGTTGCATTACAAAAAATCGATATAGGCCTGCCAACACCGGATGAATGGTATACCAAAAACCCACCGTCCATTAAAGATCTTTTCCCTTGTTATAAAGAGTTCTTTAACAGTTATTATGAAGCAAAAAATAGTGCCAAAAAAGAACGTCTTTCAACGCAAGAGCTTTTATATTTCATTACCATTACTAACGTCTTTAATTCAAAATGTTTAAAAACTATGCATCATGATGAGGTTTCAAAAGCTGCTGCAATCGTCGATGTACTTAAAAAAATGCAATATCAACTTGAGCATGAAGCGATAAAATCGATTTCTGTCAGGGAACGTACACGTATCCTTACTGCAAGCAAAGAAATTATTGAAGGATTACAGACAGCCTACCCGCATATGATTACTGAGTTTCATTTCAAGAAACTATCATTAACCAATGATAAAGCATCAATAATTATATTTGCGCAAGCAAAAAGCTTATTAAGCGTCCTTGATGATCTTGTTAAAAAAATCAATCAACTGCTCACAAAGAAATCGGAGTAACGGTAATTGCAGGGCTAATGATATGAACAAGATCGTCATTGCGAGCCAACTTAGTTGGCGTGGCAATCCAAATTTTAATAAATCCTTTAATGAATTAATTAAATTTTGGATCCCCACGGCTAAAGCCTCGGGATGACAACTTGGCCTTTAATGTTCTTTGCATTTTTTTATCATGCTTTAAAGGAGAACTCTGCATGAAAAAATGGCTTACCAAAAATATCGTTGGTTTTAGTCTAGCAAGCTTTTTTAATGATTTTTGTCATGAAATGGTAACAGCATTATTGCCACGATTTATCAATGAACTTGTTGCAAGCATATATGCGCCAACGGCATTAGGACTTATTCAAGGCATATCCGATGCAGCATCAACAATCATGAAACTTGTTTCTGGGTATCTTGCAGATCGCGTATCTTATTACAAACCATTTTTGATTATTGGTTATGGATTGACCGTTTTTGTAGCCTTTATTGGCACTACAACATCTGTGTGGATCATTCTTCTCTATAAAACTATTGCATGGATGGGACGCGGATTGCGAGAGCCATTGCGTGATACTTGGATTGCAAAAATAATTCCGCGACAATATCTTGGCCACGCGTTCGGATTCCAACGCGCATGCGATACGCTGGGCGCATTATGTGGGCCCTTGTGCGCGTTTATCCTTTTACATCTTGCTGTGCCGGTACGCTCAATTTTTTTGTTCGCCTTCATTCCGGGTATTCTTTCGATCGTTCCTATAATCTTTCTAACGCGCGAACAAAAAGAACGCACGCGTTTAAAACCTACGCACTCGTTTGTACAAAGTGTGATGCAACTCCCTCGTCAATTTAAATATTTTCTTTTTGTTATGTTTATTTTTGGTATAGGAAATTTTAATCAAGCCCTTTTATTATATCGCGCGCAAGAAATAATAGGCGCGCACGCATCTTCATTTATAACAACAAGTTGGGTACTTATTTTTTACAGTATCTTCAATATTAGCCGCGGCATTAGTGAGTTTGGTATTGGAGCATTAAGCGATTATTATAATCGCAAAAACCTTTTAGCATTGTTTGGTTTAGGGCTATTTGCCGTCACCTGCTTAGGTTGTATGATGCATACAAGTTCCATTATATGGTGGGGTATACTTTTTGTATTCGCAGGAGTCAGTGCAGGTACGGTAAAAACTTTAGAAAAAGCGCACGCAGCTATTCTTTTGCCGGAACAAGTACGCGGTACTGGTTTTGGTATCCTTCAAACAATCGACGGCATTGGAGATCTGCTTTCAAGCAGCATTGTAGGCGGATTATGGAGCTTTATTTCGCCGCTCAGTGGCTTTGTTTTTGCAATACTTCTTAGTGTCATCTCAATGATTATGCTTTTGGCAAAAAAATAGATCTCCCAGATTTTAATATTCTATTTTTTGCAATGCTTTAGATAAGTTTTGCAATGTTTGCGCCAAATGAGCTAAAGGCCCTTCTAAATCTGCTCGCTGTGTTTTCTTCTTTTCAAATGCTCTTCTAATCAATGTTTCCATATGTTCAAAATCCTGTTTGCTCAAAGGTGATCCTGTTTTGAGATTTATAGCAGCCTGCGCATCTTTCAATAATGCACGATAAAGTTTTATAGTCACGCTATCAGATTCTCGAGCCGCGGGTTGCTTCAACATTTTCTTATATAAAACATTTTTGATTTCATATAAGGCGTAGCAATGTTGTGTCCCAGGTGCAATTTCTGCAACGATACCTGGCGCCAATTCCAATCTAATAGGAACATTTTCATTATAAATAATGATGTTCTTAAGGTCATTTAATTGTTCTATAAAAAATATTTTTTTGGGTGCAAGTTCCTCAATTTTCATAAAAGCATCTAAAAGCTCATCAGCACTTTTTGTCTTAGAGCTAATTTTCTTTATGCTATGCAACGCATCACCGGGAATCATAGAAATTATTGCTTGAAGATTTTGAGAATTAAGAACAAGTTCAAATGGTAACGAGGGAGCATAGAGCAAAATAGCTTTGGGGTCTGTCCTAAAAAAATGTACGACATCAAGCGGTCTATTACCACGCGTTTGCGCCAAAATAGAACCAATGGAGACGATTTCTTTCGTAGCCTCTAGAGCAGCGGCTTGCTTAGCAGCTTCTTTAGGAGGAAGCTCTTTACTAACATCTCTAATATTCTCAACTAACGTAAACCATTCTAGTCCGGGTAGTTTTATAAGAGGCGTATTTGTCCAATAAATACCCTCAGTAACATTCTTTGAAAAAAGTGCTTGTGCAACCTGAGCATAATTAATACCTTGTGTTGACTGAATCAACGCCAAGAAAGCACTGAAATTAATAGTAGAACTTAAATTCAATGATATATCATCTACTGCTTCCAATCTTGTATTTGATTTTGTTGGTGATTCTACAAGAGCTCCGCTCATAATGGCATATGAGTAAGTTCTTTGTAGCAAACTTGTCATATCATAGAAAATCTTTTCTGTAACCTCTTCTGCCGCAAAACAGGACAAATATGCCACAAGCTGTGTCGAAATATTGATATCAAAAAAATCAAGTACCTTTTTAAAAATTTCATAACTTATGGACAGAATATTTCCTTTACCACTAATAGGAATTTGTCCATGTCCATTAATAAAAAAAGACCATAGCGGGATCTCGGTGGCACCACGATTTCTATAATCTAAACGGGTGCAAAACAAAGAGAATTCTTGCTTGGCTTTCGGAACGAGTGCATCAATAAAATAATTAGTATCATTTTGGCGCGCGACCGAAAGCTTAAGAATATCTTCAAATGGTATTGTTTTGAAATGATTAACTTTAAGACCCAATCTTAATTCAGCGCGCGAAATGTTGCGCGGGTCATAGCGCACAAGCTGCTCATGAGGAATTCCACCATGCGTTGACCATAAGGATTTTGGTAGCAATAGATATAAGTATTCACTTACTTTTTTAAAAATCCATTCATTTTTATCAAATTTCGTGGCTATAAAATAGGCAATTCTACGGATATTCTGATCGGTGTCAGCTAACTTTACAAGCTCACTAAATGAATATTGATTGTTGCGAGCTTGATCGTATATTGAGAAAACATTTGAAAGCAATGTTGCTGATACTAATAGAGGACCAGCTTTTTCTGCAAGTGCTACAAAAAGAGCTGATGTTAATGCGCCTGCACCTTGCTCAGATTCATCCAATAAAATTATCATCCCGCGCGGCACATATTTAATCTCACGCGGTTCATTCATTGAAAAACTTAAAGAAAATGAAATCAAATAAAAAATTATGAAAATTCTTTGTATCATTACTTACTCTCCACAAAAAACTATCTTTTATAACAATAAAAATATGCTGATAGCAAAAGCAAGATCTAAGAACGATAGTACATAAATAACCATTTACAATATGAAATAAAAAATTTATCCTTATAATAATAGTATTCACATAACAAACTCATTCATCTAAGGATGTCTCATGATAAAAAGAACATCATACTTGTATGCTTTATTGATGCTTACTCTTAGTGCTCAACAAATCAATGCAATGGATATAAAAGAAACTGGCATAATCATAGCAGGTACAACAGTAGCAGTTGGCGTGGGATCTTATGCTCATAGCCGCCTTTTACATGCTGCACTACCTACTCCACCTAATGGCCAAAGATTTCCATTTATGCATAAAATTTTTTTTGGAAATCGCTGGAAAGAATTCTTGAGTGCAGGAGCAGCAGCCGGCTTTGCCATGCGCAGTGGCCCATGGCAAAAATTAGATTCCTCAGAACTTATTAAACCTTTTGGTATAGCTACTGCTAGTGTTCTTCTTGCAACGATAATGGGCAGTGCATACGGTTACACAATAAAACCACCACGATCAATAGATCCAAAATCTCAAGGTCAACATTACATGGCTGATGATGAAGATAATCAACGGGCATATACTCCTGTTCAAAAAAGGATGAACAGTATTCTTTACGCAAGAAAAGCTGCAGGATGGGCTGCATATACTGCAGGGGTTACCATACCTGGCTATTTTCTTTGGAAGCGAATAACACAAGATTCATAATATTTTTTGACTTTGTAAAAAGATAACGAGCGCTACGTATGGTGCTCGTTATCTTTTTAACGATTAACGCTCGTCTGAACTATCACCCGCATTGGTCATTTCCAAATCTAATTTTTGAAAAATTTCTTTCCACGCCTGCGCATCACCTTTCCACGTATAAGGTTCCGGTTGTCTTAAAAAATAATTACGCACTCGTTTTACCTGCCAATCGAGCGCAATCTCTTGCGTGTCATCTAATGCAACGAGCAAAAATGGCTTTCCCTCGCGCATAGTAAACAACATAACACTCAGTTCTGCAGCTTGTTCTTTTGAAAGTCCCTTGCGAATAAAAAGTGGATGTTCACTTGTGTGAAGTAGATGCATCAATCGCGCAATTCGCCTCAAATATTTTGCCGCTATTTCTTCATAATTTTTTAAAAAATCTTCTTCTAATTTAAAATCATGCAGCAAACGAGCGCCGTACGTTTTATCCAAAATATACTGCTCGCCCTTTTCGTTAACCCTCAGTTCAAAATTATCAGGATGCATGAAATTTTCAAAACCTCGTTCGAGCATTGCTTTTAAAGAAGCGTACGGCGTAATCAAGGTATCAAAAGGAAGTGCGTATTTGCGCAATCCCGTTATATAAAGTTGGTAAGCAACCTGACAGTCGCCACCTAAATTAATAATTGCATCAAATGAGTGCGTGCTCGTATTTGCGAAAGAAAAAAGAACTATCAATATAAAAATTGTACGTCTCACCATTTTGCTCCCTGTGAAGTTATTGTTCAAAATTTTATGATAGCAACAATAATGCAATTAAAAAGCTACTCTCTTTATAAAAATCTTTTATAAAGAGAGTAGCTTCTCAGCTAGTAATACAACGCTATTGTATTAAAATGCAACCAGTGTGCCGTAGGCGATCATATTACTTGCAAATTCTACGAGGGCAGCAAAGGTTAACTGTAACGAACAATAGACGACAGGTGCTGCTGGAGGATATACAAGTGAGGTAGCTCCTGCGACTAATGCATATACAATTTGTGCAATAACATGAACCGCAAGTTTACTGAGCCAGAAACTAACTGCTGTTTTTTTCATGGTGTTTTTATTGGCGTGAGCTTCAGCTGATAACGTGCAGTCGTCATGAGATATTTGAGGTGTTTTTATTCCTTCATAAGTTTCAAAGTTTTTAATGGTAGTATCATGGCTTATTGCATGTAAAACATGATTCACATCATAATCATGAATTTTGAAATATTCATTATCAAGTTTTTGAGAAGCAGAGAGACTTTCTTTTTTAGTAATCTCCGTTGCTTTTGCTAAAAAAAACAGAAACGATGAATATAATAATACCTTATTCATAATACATCCTCTGAATAAATACTATTATAAGAAATGTAGATACGAAATGATGTAGGTAAAATTATTGGATGTTCATGAAAGGACTCCTTGGCTTTTTGTAGTATGAACTTTAGTTGAACAACACTGCTTTTCCGCTCATTACTAACAGAATCCTTTAATGTTGAATGTATTATAGCATTAGCATTAGAAAAAACAACAAGAAACCATCGCCCAATTGCTCGAAAATAACCAACTAGTGCGTATTCTAAAGGATTTTTTCGATTTAAAAAAAATTATAAGAAATGAAAATATTTTTTATTTTTTATAAGCGGTTATTAATACAAAAAATGAGCATCTTTACGTATAGAGAAGCATATTTTAAGCATCCGAACGTTTTAAGATTTGTATTAAAAAAAATTTAATCTAAATTAAACGATTCTAAATACTTTGGGATTACTACAACCCAACCAAAACGTTCCTCTATTTTATTTTTTAACGACTGAGCAGATTCTAGTTGCCCATGAGTAAGGAATACTTTTTTAGGAGGCTTTTCAAAATAGCTGAGCCACTCAATAATTTCTTTATAATCAGCATGGGCAGAAAGTCCATCTATCATTTTTATTGCTGCACGAACGGTACATGACATGCCATATATTCTTATTTCTTTTGCACCATCGACTAAAAGTCGTCCATGGGTCCCTTGTGCTTGATAGCCCACAAAAGCTACCGTATTTTTAGGATCAGAAATCAATTGTTGTAAATGATACATCACGCGTCCCCCTTCTGCCATACCACTGCCTGCGATAATTATGGCAGGAGATGATAGCTGATCAAGCCGCTTCGATTCTTCCACCGTGCGTATGTAGGTAGCGATAGAAAATATTTGCTTACACAACGATGCTGACAATTTAAGTTCTTCACTAAACTTACAATACAAATCAGTAACACCTATACCCATCGGGCTATCTAAAAAAATTGGAATATCGGGAATAGCTTGTTTTTGTTTTAATTGATAAAGACAATAAAGCATTGTTTGTGTCCGCTCTACAACAAAAGAAGGTATCAAAAGAACTCCTCCTTTTTTCACTGCTTCATTTACTATTTGCCCCAAAGCTTTTATAGGATCACCTTTTTCATGCAGCCTATCGCCATAGGTAGATTCAAGAACTAAAAAATCGGTTTTTTTCAAATGTGGTGGAGATTTCTGGATATATTGTTCAGGACGGCCAAGATCACCTGAAAAGGATAATGTTTGCGCGCCATCTGATACGATAACAAATGAAGAGCCAAGAATATGGCCCGATCGAATCAGCGTAACTTTTAAAGATTTGATACTCAACATAGTATCATAATCAACATCATGAAAAAATTTTAATGAATTCTCAGCATCAAGTTTCGTATATAAAGGCACCGCGGCAGGATCCTGTGGCTTTCGTCTCTTATTTCTATGTTTTACTTCCTCTTCCATTAAAGATCCACAATCAAGCAATAAGATAGCACTCAACTCACGGGTAGCTTTTGAACAATATATGTTGCCCTTAAAACCATTTTTAATTAATAAAGGTATATAACCAGTGTGATCAATATGAGCGTGCGTTAATACAAGTGCATCAATGCTCTCAGCCGCTATGGGAAATGGATCCCAATTATGCTGCGTAATCTGCTTCTCCCCTTGAAAAAGCCCGCAATCAACTAAGATTTTTACATCATTAGCTTCGACAAGATATTTTGACCCCGTTACTTCTTCTACAGCGCCCAAAAAAGTTATCTTCATACTTCATCTACTCTCATATTTATAAATTCATCTTATGACTAGTAATGTATTTGTTGTTTCTCTTTTGCAAGAATATTCCCGCCACAATGTGATTTTAAATATTTTTCATCATTTAGAGTCTATTTTGCTTTGAAAAGGGCAGTTCTATTATAAATACTATTAAAACGAATAGTCCCCCCGGATTTCTCCAGGGGACTATTTATTATTCATTATTTGATAAAGAATTGCTGTACTTGGATAATCTTTAAATTTTTAAGATTAAGAAACTATTGCCACGCGAACAGTGACACCATGAATGTGCATAATTGCTCATTAGGATAACGAAAAAATTTATCTTCGTATTAAATTTCAATATTTTTGTATTCTTTATTTGATAAATAAAGTTGATAACAGGTAATTAAAAAGTATATTGGTATCCCTATGTTCAATAATAAGTACAAATGCGAATATGTTTCAAAAGGGCTTAAATGCCAGATTTTTCTTATAATATCAAATAATATCTTTATTATTGCAAATCCTATAAAATATACTCCTCGTTTTTTATATGCAAAATAATAGAGAGGCGCACCAAAAAATAAAAGAAATAAAGGTGAACCTATTTTAATTAATGGTAATCCTAAAACAACCCAATGCCAGCCCAATGTTATTAACGTAATAGAAAACTCAAGAATACTGACCACACAAAGAACTATAAAAGAAATAAGCCATCTTTTTCTTATTCGCTCTGATTGTTCCTGCGTTAAAGTATCCATTGGATTTTCAGTATTACTATTGCAATCATTCATGCTAGGAAACATTCCGCAAATCAAAGCTTTCAAATGATATTCTTTATTGGCTCGATACAACTGATACGAAGTGATAAAAAAATATAATAAAAACAGTATATCCAATAAGGTCCAATTATTTATCTCTGGAAGATGTGGTATTGGAACTTTAAAAAAACTGCCAATGTCACACGCTATGGTAAGCAATGTGATTATTATCACCACCCCTAGAAAACGAGTGCCTCGTTTCTTATAAGCAAAATAATAGAATGGTATATAAAATAATAGATGTACCAATATTACAGCTATAACATCAATTATAAGTGGAGCGGGCTTCCCATCTAGCATTATATTAGAATGCGAATGTACTTTGAGACAAGAATAAAATAAACCCCACACTATGGTAGCAAAAAAAGAAATGAGCCATACTGCTCTTATTCGCTCTATTTGTTTAGAACTACACGTTAAAGAAGTCATTTGAACTCTATTTTAAAAATATACATTGAACAAGAATGAATAAATAATACATGGAATAAATCGTATTATAGATTAGGTAAAATGTCAAAACATGACTATTAGAAAATAAATAAGACCTTTATGGGATTCATAACAGCCAGAATCAGCCTGCCATGCAAGCATCTGAAGTTTCAACCTCCATATTGGATGCTATGGCAAAATTTCTTTGTATGCATTCCATAAGGATGCATGATAGGTGTTATGACCGCCATCAAAGCCCAATAGCACGGTAGTTGTTCCTTTATTAGCTTGTTTAAGACGCTCAACAAATAACATATCATCCCGATTTCCCAGAATTTCATCTGAATTTTGAAAATGAAGCAATATGTTGAGGTTCAATCCAACCAATAAATTCAATACATCAATAGGGTTCATGTTATTTTTTGTGTAGTGATCAGATAAGATTTCAAGCTCCCTGATTTTACCACGCAGCGCAATTATCTCTTCAATTGACTTCAGCGGACAATCAAGAATAATTAACCCTTTTTCCAATACATCGAGCAGTTGTTTTTTGGTTTCTTTAAAAATACTGATTTTCTCTAATGATTCATCATGATATGTTTGATTGAGCGTTGCGAGAGCGTTAATAATAGCTCCACCTCCTGCGGAAAATCCATACAAATTTATTGTCGGAACATTCAAATCAATAATGCAGCATTTTAAGATGTATAAAAGTGGCAGAATCTCATCAATACTACCGTATGCCGCCTTATGATGATCACTGTCGAGGGTAATATTATAATCAGGAAAATTGAACCCAATTAAAGTTCCGGAGATACTCTTATATGAATGAACATTATCAACAATTTTATTATTATGCCCATACCCATGGCAACAAATGGTTACCTGATTATGAGCCATATTTTCACTTGGAATAATCTTAATACCCAAATCATATGAAAATGGATTGTGTTCAGACAGCACAGAAAAATTATTATCAGCGCATAATGGTGCTATAATATTCAAAATTAACAAAATTAATATAAAAAACATAATAACCTTTCTTATAAAAAACATTTAAAGAGAAGAACTGCATACATGCAGTTCTTCTCTTTCTTTTATCGTTAGTTGCTTCTTATATGCTCAGAAGCTCTTTGTAAGGTATCCGACCTATTAAAAAAATACTCCAAATCAGTCCAATGCACCAGTTCGCCGGGAAATTTAGTAAATCCCCATGAACGATATAAGTTAATTGCAGCTTCATTGGTACAGCGAGTATGCATAAAAATACGCTTTACCTTTGGAATAAGTTTAAAAATTGTACACATCAATAATTTCTCGATAGCACGATTTTGTGCTTCGTGTAAAACACCAAAATAAGCAACTCTAATTTCACCTTCAGCATAATCTGATGTAATCATATATTGAATAAGCCCGAGATTTTTTTGAGTATTTTTGTCTTTTGCAACCACAAAGATATACATATCATTGTTGCCAGAAAATTGTGTGAAATCTGTAGTCGTAAAAAACCGCTCAAAAAATGCATTAAGTTGTTTTTCCGCATGTTGCCAATCGACTTTTTCAGCGCCATTTTCAAAAAATGGTGTTAAAGTCTTCAAGAAATATTCTTGTGGTACTAAATCTGGGAATGTACGTGCAAATCTAATTTCTCCGTCAGTATAAATTTCTGCAAGAATAGAGCACAAAGATTTTATTTTTTCATTAAGCCGGGATGATTTGCCATCAATTTTTTCCCATTCTAATTCGATGGCGTTTCCATTATCATCCTGCACTAAGAAAGTTCCCTTTGAGGGTACTAAATTTCTACATTCAGTTAGCCATGGAGATGAGTTTTCGTTCTGATTTTCATTCATTGTTAGTGTTCTTTCACTATGAGTTTCATTGTTTTCTGCACACTCGTTTAATAATAAAGTGGTGCAGAGATATAAAGATACTATGATGCGTTTGTTCTGCAACATGCGCATTCCTTTAGGAATTTTGGGCACTATGTTGCCCTAAGGTTATATAATTGAGTTAAAAGGCATCAAAGATAATGCTAAACAGCATTACCCTGATAATTTAGATAGAAAGAACAGAAACTTTTCATAACGCACCTGCGTTTTATGAGTGAAAATTGTAATCTTTAATAGAATACTATAAAAAAAGAGAACGATCTATGATAGTAAGATTGTGGCCAACAGGGAGATTATGCCATGCGCGCGACTGCCTCTTCGGTCGATAGTACCGCGTGCGCCAGGTATCGATAGTTGATCAGCGCCGCCTTGTAGCCATCGCCCCATTCCGGATGGATAGGCCCAGCGATCGCATCCTTTACAACGGCAATTTCAAAACCTTGCTCAAGGAACTCACGCAGATGAGACTCGACGCACATATTCGCCAACATCCCGCCTAGAATGATCTTCCCAATCCCTCTCTTGCGTAGCTGCAGAACTAGATCATTGGTCTGTGGGCCAAACACTTTATGTGGGCTAACAACAATCGTCTTGCCATCTTGGATGTACGGCTTAAAACGGTCTAGCCAGTCAGCGCCTGAATTCGTAAACCCCGTCAAATCCAGTGGACCGATCCGCGCGAAGGTATGCGTTGACAACTCTACAGCTTCGAGCGGGCCATTGATCTTCCAGCCATTATCGGTGCGATAGAAATAATGGGGTGAGATGAGCACCTCATAGTCATTCGCTTTCGCAGACTTGAAAAGCCGCTCTAAGTTCCCGATAATACCGTTCTGGATGACGCTGGCACCAACCAAGCCCCAACTCGTGCCCTTCTCGCTTAGAAAATCATTTTGTGGATCGATTATAACAACAGCAGTATCACGATTATTGAATTTCATTCTTGAGCCTCTCCTTATTTGGCTAGAAAGCATTACTAATATTTATTGTTTGAATAACTCGTTATACGCAAAATATCCTGCTGCTGCTACGGCGCCTATTATTAGAGCATCGCCTACCATTAGATGATGTGATGTTGTATAATCTTTGAATACTAAACTATATTTTTCATTTTCGCCATGCTCTTTGTCAGGCATAAATTCTGCATTTATGTTTTGTCTCTTTTTATAGAGAGGCAAGCGATATTCCAATATTTTAAACGTTTGATATATCTTAGTTGGTGCTTTAATTAACCTAACCTTTTTACCAATACGTTTAATCTTTTCATTTTTCAAATATTTCCTATTAAATTCCTCTTTTCTCGCAGAAATCAAATTGTCAAAAGCCGCCCACAGATGTTTATAATTTTTTTCTCTTCTAAAAGTACTCCATTCCTTAGGTTCAGTATCTTGTTTAAGAGCTATACCTTCATAAAACATAAAATTATAAAAATCTGAAAAAAAATTGCCCAAGATACTTGTATTAAAAAATAAAATACCTAGAAATATTGCAAATGTTTTTTGCCTAATCATATGAGTGAATCCTATTTAATCAGTAATTTGAGTAAATAAACATAGAACATAAAAATTTTTCAAGATAAAACGGCATTTTCATCTTGTTTTTTGGACAAGCTTGAACTTTTCAAAATATCTGCAATTTTTATTAAAGTATATTCCATTCCGAGATATCCTACAAAAGAAGAAAACAACGGTAGTGCAAGATTAATCGAGAAAATTTCTTCATTCGCATGTCTTTTTAAATCGTTATCAAAATATGGAATTTCACCAATTTTATAGTTTTTATAATAAGCCATGCCGATGATACATACAATGGTGGATAAAATTATTTTTTTATTCAGTATTTTGCCATTTAATATTCTATTACAACATGCTGCTAAACCACCCAAAATAAAACCATCTCCTAAAGCATTTATAAGAATAGCATTGCGAAAATCCCCTTGGGCCTCTTTATATACCGTTAAGCTATCATATGATGCTTTGGTTTTACATATATGCCAAATAAAGCCAGGACTTATTTGATCCATATGTTTTTCGAGTTCATTATATGCGTTTTTATAATTTTCTATGGATTGCAAGAAACTAGCTTCTATAAAAAAAGCATTAGAAGAAGTAAAAATTAAAAATATTGGAAGAAGAATGTTTTTCATAAGTATAAATCTTAAAAAAAATGACTATATAGAATTTGTGTTCTAAAATTATTTATTTTTAATTTGCAAAATACTATTTACAAATCTTTGCAATGATACTCGACAATATTATCTAAGATACGTTCAACCACTAATTTTTTTCTGAGGTGAAATGGTACTTGTCTCGCCCTTAAGATGTTATGATGCATATGCATAGTCATTACAATAACTTCATTGAATGCTTCGTCTGCTTCTTTTTTAACGGCTTTAATTTGCTCATCAATCTTTTGCTTGTCCCGAAGATACCGATCATCTTCTTGTCGTCGTCTTGTTTCAAATACTGTTTTAGTAACTTGTCGCTCTAGGTCAATTTTTTCTTTTTCGCTTAAATAGAATTCTTTGAGTGCTTTTTGTCTCGCTGCAAGCGCTCTTTCTTTTTCTTCGAAATCCTGCTCATTTTGTGGCAAAAAGGAATCAACATTCTGATCCTCAGTGACTTCCATCGCATTCAGTTGGATTATTGCAAAAAACACTACAAGAAAATATTTTTTCATAAACTTTATTCTTCCAAATATATAATTTTAAGGTTAAGAACTATCCTACTCCGCCAAGGCTATTAAGAGCAAACTTCGCATTTCAGATTAAAACTGTTAATTTTCTTTTTTTAATCAATCCATTAAAAAGACTGGCTTGCCATATGAAGCTTTACGCGAAGTATGTCCATTAATTATTATAATAATCTTTTTTGTAAAAAAATTCTACCAGAATGTGATTTTAAATATTTTTCAAAATTCATCGCTTTTAATTTATCTTGAAAACCACAATAAAACATTAACTCCCAAGGTTTATGCTCTTTTGTATAAACAGAACCACCATTATTGTGTGTTTCTAACCTTGATTCAATATTAAGGGTATAGCCAACATATATTTTGTTGGAAAATTTATAGATTTGAGAATATAAACATAATACATAGAATTTGATTACTTTTAGAATAGAGTTAGTCCGTCGCCGCTGTTGCTTGAATATTACCATTCGCTTCGTTCGTGAAGCTATGCCGGACAGTCTTCGCATTGGCCAATCAAAATTAACTTACATTTAAAGTCATTTAACTGGCCGTGCCAGCCCGTCGTCGCTATTTGCTTTGAAAAAAATAACTTCTTCGTTGGTATAAGCTCTGCCGGGCAGTCTTCGTTTTTTGTATCAAATTTTGTTCACCTAAATGGCGAAGCCAGGCGTAGTTTGCCGAGCCTGAAGGCCCGGATAAACGAAGACTGGCGGAGCTGATGGGACTCGAACCCACGACCTTCCGCGTGACAGGCGGACGCTCTAACCAGCTGAGCTACAGCTCCAACAAGAGTGGAGAAAAGAAAAAACCAAATTCTTATAAGTTGATCCTTAAAGAAGATGGCGAAGCCAGACCCTCTTCGCTTTCAGCTACGCCGGTCAGGACGTAGTTTGCCGAGTCCTGAAGACCCGGATAAACGAAGACTGGCTCCTCGGGCTGGACTCGAACCAGCGACCTAACGATTAACAGTCGTGTGCTCTACCAACTGAGCTACCGAGGAATCAATTTCAAATTACTTTATAACTGATGACCCAGTTATATGATCTTGCCCATGGCCTTGTTGTACTAATTCTAATACATACTTTCATTTAAAGAAAATGGCGCAGCCAGGCGTAGTTTGCCGAGCCTGAAGGCCCGGATAAACGAAGACTGGTGGGCGGTACTGGGCTCGAACCAGTGACCCCCAGTTTGTAAGACTGATGCTCTACCAACTGAGCTAACCGCCCTTTAAACTGGGACACAAGAGATTTTAAAGAAAAAGCTCGTAAAAGTCAAAATCACTTTAAAAAAAATAGTTATAAAAATGCGCCAATTGCGCTATGGTTAGAAGGATCATCAAAATTATAAAAGCATTTATCTTCGCAAAGGACCTGCATGGCAGCTTTTTCTGATTATCTTCGCAATATATTTTTCATACTTTTATTACTCCAATTTGCCCCATTCATGATCAAAAGTATTAAAAAACAGTACAGTGATTATTTGGAGCCAAAAACAAAAGTTGGTACGCTCGCCATTAAAGGAACCATCACCGATGCTTCCTATTATTGTTCTGCATTAAAAAAACATTTTGAAGATAGTTCAATAAAAGCAATCTTGCTCGTGATTGATTCACCCGGCGGTTCAGCGGGTGCTGCTGAAATGATTGCACGTGAAATCGAACTCTTGCATCTTGAAAATCCAAAACCAATTGTCACACGCACGTGCGATATTTGCGCATCTGCCGCCTATTATATTGCTGCGCCGACCTTTATTTTCGCCGCACCTTCAACCATCATCGGCGGTATTGGTACCTATTTGCCTAATCAATTCAAGCTCAAAGACTTTTTAGAATCACATAATATTCATTATAACATGATTAAAGCGGGTGATTATAAAGTTGTCACTGATCCATTTGTTAACACAACACCCGAACAAAATGCGTATTTACAAACGATCGTTGATGATTCTTGCCAAAATTTTAATGAACATGTGGTAAAATGCCGTCCTGCACTCGACTTAGCTCAGGTAAAAAAATGGGGCAATGGAAAAGTTTACACGGGTCGCCAAGCATTAACCCTCGGATTGATTGATCGTATCGGCTCACCAACTGATGTGGTTAATAAAATAAAAGAGCTTGCTATGATCGAGGGTGAGATTGAATGGGTGCAACCAGAAAAAAAGCGAGGGTTTTTAAGCTTTTTAACACCGCCCGATTATCTTTCCGATGTTGATGAAGCAACGTGGCTTGATGTGATCGTGAACAAAGTGGTTACCATACTTGAAGCACGTGCCGCACAAAAAGGGATCTTTAGCTAGTTGCGTTGAACGCCTTTTTTTACCAGATAACAATATTCAAGCTCGTTGAGTGAAACGAGCGGCTTAACGCCCACGTTATACTGCAATCCTTCACGCTCGAACCATGCTATATTTCCCACGGCAAGTCCTTCTGGGAAAATAACGCCCTCGCCACTTGAGATGACTAGTTCATCGTTAACTAAGTTTTCTAAATGACTCACAAAGCGCAACGCACCTGCATATTCGTATGCGGTGCCTTCATAAATTCCTTTTGCACGAGATTTATTGCATTGCACCGGAATTTTGCATAAGGGATCTGCGCAGCTGATCACTTTGCTGTAATAAGGATAAACATGAGCAACTCTGCCGATAATGCAGTTGTTGTACACAGCGACCATATCAACTTCTGCGCCATGCATGGAGCCGTAATCAATTAAAAACGAGTGTTCATAAGGGCTACTTTGCTTCATAATAATCTGAACGCACGGGCAATGTTCAAGCTTATAACGCTCGAGAAAAGTATGTACAGCGCGCGTTTTCTTTTCGTACCACAATGCCGAGTGCAGTGCAACAACATCGGCTAGAAGTTTCTTTTTTTCTTGCTGCAGCGTCTTAATAGTTTTTTCTAGCGTTGCACGTGTTTGCCGATTTTCAATGAAACGCGCAATGGGATCGGTAATACGTTGTTGAAGCCGCACAAATGGATATACAACGAGCGATGAAACTGTTTCTAAAATGCCTGGTTTAAAAAAGAAAAGTCGATGTGCCATGAAGAAAAAGAGCGCACACACTATGAGAATGCGTACACCAGAGGTTAAGCTACCTTTAAAAACGTTGAGCACCGAGAGCCTCCAACTGTTCCTTAACATATGCCGATGAATCAGACATTACTAAATTATTGCGAATTGTAGTAGCATCTGGCACACCGCGCAAGTAGAAAGGTAAATGTTTTCGAAAACAATATAAACCATGAGATCCATAATATGTTTCAAGCAGTTCAAGATGTTGTCGCGCATACGAAAATATTGTACTAGAATCGACCTGAAATGGTAATCCTTGAGAATGGAGCGAAAGTTCATGCAATTTCCATGGTTTGCTCCACAAACCACGGCCAATTAAAAAGCCATCAACGCCCGTTTGTTCATAGGCCATTTTTGCGGTTGCCCAGTTAATCACATTTCCTGATAAAATTACTGGAATAGAAATTGATTTTTTGACTGCGGCAGCGAGTGCATAATCAGGACGACCGGCAAACATTTCATCACGCAATCGGGGATGAATCGTTAATGCTGCAGCACCGCAATCTTCGATGAGTTTGGCAACATCGCACGCGTTTTTTTGTTTGAAACCCGCGCGGATTTTTACGGTAAATGGCACGCGCAACGTTTCTTTCATGCGCGTGAGCACTTGTTTTAAACGAGGGAGATCCGCCATAAGTGCTGAACCAGAACCGGATTTAATAACATTTTTTGCAGGACACCCGACATTCAGATCAACAAGATCAACACCTTTTTCCATAATTTTTGCGCACGCGTTTTCAATATCTTTTTCAGTTGAGGCTGCGATTTGAAAATTTAAGGGACGCTCGTTTTGAAAAAAATGAAGCGCGCGCAATCCTGATTTATCATGCGCAACGCACGCGACATGGCGCATTTCCGTAAACAATAGTTCTTTTTGCGAAAAGTGGCGCACGAGCTTTCGAAATGGTGAATCGGTGATGCCATCTAATGGCCCACCAATAAAACGCGGGTATGATTGATTTCCGATTTGTATGTTTTCTTGCCAATAACTCATAGATTTTCCAAATGCAAAACTTTTTTTATTAAGCATAGCGTAAAGTTACAAAAAATAAAAAATATGTCTTAAAACAATTTTCTTTATTTTTGTAATCTCCACAGAATAAACTACCAGTGATGAACAAGGAGAAAATGCATGAATAAGATATTCAAATTTTATTATGAAAATTTTAAAGCAGTAATAGTTGCTGCGTACCAACTTATGCATGGCATCTGGCGTATTAAAAGAATGTTAAAAGGTCCGGTGGTAACGATTTTTGGTGGTTCACGCTGGCACAGAAGCCCCTATCAAACGCAAGCGCATGATTTAGCTGCATTATTAATTGAACACAACATATCAGTCATTACCGGTGGCGGCCCTGGCATCATGGAAGCCGCAAATTGCGGTGCTTCCCATGCGATAAAAACAAGTCATTCACAAGCTCAATCTATTGGCATTAGTGTAAAAATGCTTGAACAAGTACAACCGCTCAATTCATGTGCACAAGAAAAATTAATCGTTGATACTTTTTTCGTGCGCAAATGGCTCATGGTAAATTATTCTAACGCATTTGTTGTTTTTCCTGGTGGATTTGGCACAATCGATGAGCTGGGTGAAGTGCTAACATTAGCACAAATAAACATCCTGAGGGGCGTACCAATAATTTTATTCGGCAGCATGTACTGGCAACCATTTCTTGATTGGGTTAAAAACACGCTTTTGAAAAATGATATTGTAACAAAAGAAGATTTTAGTTTAATCGCCGTAGTGGATGACGTTAATCAAGCACTTGAATTACTCAAGAAACAGTGCGAAGTATGCGCATTATAAGCATACTTGAAGTAATAAAATGGAGTATGATACGCTATCAAAAACTAAGTTTATAAAAAGGGGTTTAAATGGAACATATTTCTTCTGAACATAAAGCAGCAAGTAATTCATGTATTGAGTGTTGCGAAAAATGCATTGACGCATGCCAACAAGTTATTGATATGTGCAGCGCAATGGATCAAGTCGCGTGCGCAGAACACATTGGCATCTGTATAAAAGAATGCAGCGCGTGCATACAAGCATGTCAAGAAGCCATTAAACACACACGCAAACATTTAGCAACATGTCATGAAGAACAGTGCAAAAAACAGGCTGATTGGTGTATCAAAAAATGTCAGGATTGTATTGATGCGTGCAAACGTTGTGTCGAAAAATGCAGAGCGGGCGATTCACAGTGTGTTGATAATTGTTTAGCCTGCATTGAAGCATGCAATAAATGTGCACAGGCATGTTCAGCATTTATGGGTTAACAAAACAAAATTGTCATTACAAACCTACTTCGCTCTACGAGCTTCGAAGGAGTTGGCAACCTGTTCTACGAAGTTTTAACGAAGTAGAACCCAGATAGTAAAATCAATCCTTTAAAGGAATTTACTAAAATTCTGGATCCCCACGTCACTTCGTTCCTCGGGATGACGTGTTTACTCTGGCATATACGCTTCATCATATTCAGGCATGTAGGGTAGTTCTTGCTCATTCATTTCTTCATATGAAATAACCCCTCTGCGGTTTCTTGGCACCACAAGATCTTCCACAACATTGCCCGTCGTTTCTAATGCATCATTCGTTACATTAGCTGCACCTTCTACTGGATTACTGGGCGCGTATAACGCATCCTCTGTTGTTTGCACAGCACCCTCAACAGCATCACGTGCAGCATCGATAAGATCTAACGCAAAACATGAAGAACTTATAAGAAAAATAATCGTATAACAAATATATTTCATACCTAATCTCCTTAACAATTTAATTTTCTACCATGGTATGCTAATCACCAGGCATACGTAAAGTGTTCACGCGTTTTGTCCACAAAGTATGTAAGACTGTACTTTTATTATAATAGGTATCATTTAATAAGGTTTGTTCAACTTCATCTTCTTGCATCTGCAATGTCTCAGCAATATTTCTTTTCCAACTATTAAATTCATCTTTTCTGTACATACATAGCAATTTCAAAATACTGCGATAAAAGCCTTCTTTTTCATTCAACATCTGATTAAATAAGGGAACATGGTAACAGTATCTCTCATTACTTATGAATTGTTGTATGTAAGATATATTATTTCTCTGCGGATGCAACGCATAAAATGCCCACATTTCATTTTTGTATTTTCTATTTTCAACTTCATATTCTTTTCTATCGAGTTCTAATTTAAATTGCGCATAGCCGCAATCAAAACTCCAATTATTTCGACCAAGCGTTTCTCTCATTCTATTGAGAGAATAACGAATAACACTACAAATCGTAGGATACTTATTATATAAGGGCTCAAAACCAAGGACTATAAATTTATGTAGTCCTACTAAAATTTCTTTATTTCTTTTTGATAGCGCTACCAGCTTCTTCACCTGTTTTTTGTCTTTTTCTGAAGTATATGGAAGGTTATAGCGCTTTGCATATGAGCAAACCTCCTCTTCTCGTAGCTTATCGTTATACGTGGATAAGAAAGAGCTGAAATAGCCATATTTCATAGGCCGTTCAAGATAACCATCAAGCCAAAAATCAGGAGTCTCATATTGACATAAAATTCTAACCGGAACTATTGAGACCATATCAACAATCGCGCGCGATAATAACTGTCTCTGAATAATAATCGATGGTATAGAACGATCAGCTTTTATGAAATGTTCTGTACGACGAGCAAAATTGAACATATCATCCAAATATAGTTTAAGATGACGATCACCGCGCTCTTGCGCTATATTTCTCATTTCTATCCCATACCATAAAGTTTTCTCTTGGCGACGAGCAGTGTTGCCTATTGTCAATACGTTCAGGAATAAATGTGGAAAAAAGCAAGAATCAAATAATGACATAACTTCCGTTGCATTTTCAAAAGAGCCTTTCTTGAGCATCTTACATCCTAAAAGCAATCGAACTTCAGCAGGAAGTTTTCCTGAACTTAATATTTCTTTTGCCAAAAAAGAATTCTCTTTAACTAGACTTCGTATACAAGTTTTTTTTAACGTAGTCAGCTTCTTGACTGGTTTTTTATTCTCCATGGCCAAAAGTCCAGATGCACACCATGAAAAAAGAAGCCAACACCATATCATTAGAAGATCCTCTATCATAGTCGATGTAACACAGCATGAAATATTAATTCATTAAGAAATTATTGCTAGTATCAGCCGCCGCTCCTTTTCTGTTTTCATGATCAGTCCATTGTTTTTGAATTGCAACATCATAAAAACTATTTTTGCAAATATATTCCTCAAGCCGTTCTGTAGGCACGCCGATTGCTTTTGCGCATTGCGTTTTTTTAGATGCGAATTCTTCTTTGCACGAAGGAAGCAAAAGCTTCAAAATATTTATATAGAAACTTTTTTCGTAATTAAACAAAACAGTAGCAAGTGCAAAATTTGGAGTATTTTTTTCATGCCTATCATGGTAATCATAATAATCGGTATCTTTTGTGAAATTTCTATAAAAACTCATCACACGCTCCATATGCTCCAGATTTTCAGCACGATATCCATTTCCACCCCATGATAATTTAAATCGTGCATAGTTCAAACTCCTACATTTTTTATTAAAACATTTTTTTACATTATGGATGGCGTAATCAATACACGTGGTATGCTCTTTATAATGGAATATTTCATTAGCAGCATCAATACCATTAAAAACACGTGAAGTAAAGCTATATCCTGGCGACGGCATAAAGCCTAGATAGAGTAATTTATGTAACTGTGTTAATAAATGCCGATACATCAAACCCACCGCCAATATACCTGCAACTTTTTGTTTATCCGATTCCGTTTCAATAGTAGCCCCAGCCTCATTTGCAAATATGGCCAATTTATGGAAATAATTTTCGGATAGTACCTCATTTTTATATTTATTTACCAAATGCAAAAAATATTTTTCATCATGAGGAATATTGATCGTTTGTTCAATAAAATATTTTTTTGAATACGATTTTTTAAACAAAAATTTATTTAAAACGCAAGAATTTCTATTAAAGCCTAGTGAAAAACAAAATAAATCTAACTTACTAGGAGGAGTATCTGAACTATTATAAGCATCATATATTCTTTTCAATTCTTCTACGATCTGATGAGAATAAAAATCTTGTTTTGAGCAAGTGTTCAATGCTTCCAGGCTCTCGTGCGATTCTTCTTGGGTCATATTCTTGTTTTTTCCCCTTACTAGATTCAAGACCATATGAGGCATAGCATTAACAGGCACACTATTCATAGTTGATAAGATAAAGTTATGAGAACCAACGCATGCAACTTCGCAAGCGAGCGCATATTTCAGCCCTTCTAGACCATTTTGCTCAAAAACACTCTTGGCAATTTCTGGCGTTTTCTGTATCAAAACATCACAACATATTTTTTTCAACGAACGAACTTTTTTTTTCTTAACGGGGAGCGTAGCTGATGCGGGATCGATTTCTAAGGAAACGCTTTGCTTTTTTTCCATTGCATGCATAAAAGCAACTGAAAAAAACATAACACTCAACAACCATCTATCTATTCTGTTCATAACCGCTTTCAAAATGCCCTTGGTCCCTAAAATAATTAATTTTATAATTATGGGGAAATTTTTGTTTTTAATTTTAGTACATTTTGAAATTGAAAATCAAGAAAGGGTTTATAAAAAAACTATTATTGTTTCCTAATGTACTTGTTTCTTACATGAAAGGCGGTAAAATAAAACTGTTATTTTAAACTATGTATCGACATCATGATCACCGTTACTGAAAAAACTCAACACCATATAACAATTCCCCACTCAGAAAAACAAACGCTCACGTGGCTTGAACTTGATGCGCGTGCATTCGATCATAACGTGCAGCAGTATAAAGAAATGGTGCACCCTGCCTTGCTTGCTGTCGTCGTAAAAAGTAATGCGTACGGCCATGGCATGCTTCAAATTGCACAGTTAGCACAAAATAATGCTCACGTTGATTATTTGTGTACGGTTAGTTTGTCGGAAGCTGTCGCATTGCGCGAACATGGCATCACAAAACCACTTTTAGTATTAAGTATTTTGGACGATGCGCTTGAAAACGCGTGCCTCTATGCTATCGACGTTGTCATTTTTTCTTGGCAGCAAGCACTCGCATTACAAGAATGCGCGCGCAAGCACAACAAAAAAGTTAAGGTACATATAAAAATTGATACGGGCCTCACGCGTTTAGGCATACCTAAAGCGCACGCGGTTGCATTTATACAAAACGTACAACATCTCTCACACGTGAAAGTTGAGGGAATATTTACGCATTTTGCAGAATCGGAAAAAGCTGATCAAACATTCACGAATCTTCAAATCGAGCGTTTCAATGAAGTACAAGCAACATTAAAGAAGCAAGGCATTCACATTCCTTTGCAACATGCATCGTGCTCAGCGGCAATTACTGCATCCCTTCACAGCCATTTTACGATGGCACGTACAGGCATCGGCATTTATGGCCTGTGGCCATCTGTAGAAAATAAAGAAATGACTGAACAGAATTTTCCTGCATTTTCGTTAAAACCAGTGTTAACATGGAAAACAACCATACTGCATGTACAAGAAATTCATGCAGGAACTTCTATTGGCTATGATCGTACCTTTTTTGCGCAAAAAACAACGCGTATTGCAACACTCCCTGTTGGCTATTGGGATGGCTATGACCGCGAACTTTCAAATAAAGGAATTGTGTTCATAAAAGATCAGCCCGCGCGCATTGTTGGTAGAATTGCTATGAATTTAATGATGGTTGATATTTCTGAAATTGATGCGAGTGTCGGGAATGAAGTAATGCTGTTAGGCGCTCGCCAAGGTATAACAGCCGATGAGTTGGCGCTCGCTTGCAATACCATCAACTATGAGTTTGTCACGCGTATCAATCCATTACTGCCAAGAATTATCAGGGAAATTTGATTTTCGCACCCAACGTTCATCTGGATCTGAAAAATTATCAACACCCGCAATTTGAGTAAGTGCAAATCCCACAGCGCCAGTCATCAAAAAGCCACTCATAACTGCATAATTAAAAGGTTTTTCAGCATTCTCGTGAGATAATATTTTAAACAATACAAGAGAACTCGTACCCCAACCAAGCAAACCTAAACCCAGTCCAGAGTTCCATGAAATCCCATGCACAAATTTTCTGAAACGTAGACCAACTGCACTTCTTCGTATCGCAGTTTTAGTTTTTTCAATAAGTTGTTTTTTATATTCATTCAGCTGCTCATCTTCATCAAGCTTGAGGCAATTTGATGCAAGCAACTTCTCAAGATTTTTTTGACTTTGATTTTGATAATCATGTGATCGTGCAATTGATGCTAATACTAACGAATAAGGCACATCAAAGGCATAATTGAACTTATTTCGATAATCTTGAAATGATGCAATTGTTTTGCCCGTATTAATGTCGCAAGCAAAAACTTTACCATCATGCCCCGTTCCCACTAAAAAAGCATGATCTAAGCAATATAAATGGAACATTTCTCTTTCCAAGGGGATCATTGAGATAACTTCATATGTTCCATTCATTTTTTGATAGGCATTGACTGTTTTACCGCCAGATTGCAAAGTAAAACATATCCGTTTATCAAGAGAAAAAACACAATCTCGTAGATCTTCTATCTTTTGAAGGGCCGTCCAATAAGGAGTTTCAGCATCATTATTATTAACTGCTTCAATATGTGCATAAAAAGTTAAAGTTTTTTTATTATGATAGATTCCGCTCAATTTCACTAAAATATTTTGTTGAATATCGTGATCCGTTATATTCTCTTTTTTGAGTCTAGGCTGTTTTTCTTCTTTTGGTTTTTTGTCTTTAAAACCAATTTTCCATCCATGCTCGGGCGCTTGAGTTAATAGTTTGCCAATCATTAATGGTCTTAGATCATAAGGAATTTGATGAATGATGTCATTTCCTAAAGTATCGACATTCGCGCCACTTAGCTGTTTACAGGCAGGCACAAGTTGCGATGCAACATACACATCGGCTGCTCTATCAACGAGGGATGGGACTTTTACAAATTGTTGTTGTTTATGATCAAATATTCTTTTAACACTCTCTTGCTTCATGCAGTGCGTTGATGATATAAAACAGCACACGAAAAAAGAGATTTTGATTAGATTGTACATTTAATTCTTTTCACATTGACATCTTATTGTTAATTTTTTTATACAATGTCTATATTAAAGAATTTTCTAAAAGTATCAAATAGAAATGCCAACCAAAGAGAGCAGGTTATATTTTTCGATCGAACAAAAATTACTTTCTTGATCTTACAATAACATAATAAGAGCCAGCAAGAAGTAGCAAAAACACCCCTAGAAGTATTAAAAAAGATATCGTTCTTGAAAACACATTCCATGTATGCATAATGCCGAAAATCATTGTGATTAAGCCACCTAAAATAAATCCTGCTCCAATAAAATTAATATGCAAAAAAATACCAATACACGCAAAAATTATACCGCATACCGTTGTTGTATAAAAATATGCTTTTTGATAATCAGTATTTTGTGGACCTCCTTTAATACTTTCAAATCCTATTGAAACTAAAAAAGGAAGAATGACTGCAAAACCAAGCATCAATACAACTTTTTTAAGATCATTAAGGGACATATTCTTCATACTACTTACTTCCTCGTTTTTGGTTGCTCTAAAACAATACTCGCTTCATAATTTTTTTCTTAACATCATTTTTTGGATTTTATAGTCACAAAGTAAGAACCACCGAGCAGCAATAAAAATAATCCAATTAATAGTATAAATTGCACCAGGCTTGAAAAATCTGCCCAAGAATAGAGCATACCGGTCAATAAGGTTATTAAGCCGCCTAAGATAAATCCTGCTCCTATAAAATTAACTTGTAATGCAATCCCCATAATAGTAAACAATAAGCCAATGGTGCCTACCGCATAAAAACATGCACGACGATATTCAGCAAGCGTGGCGTTATCATAAAAAGTAGAAAATCCTTTTATTACTAAAAAAGGAATAATAAAGGCAAAGCCAATCATAAATACTAATTTTTTAAGATCATCCAAAGAAAAAGCTTTCATATAATCCTTTGCAGTTTCAAAATCTATAACAAAATTGTGCACATGGTGCCCCTTGGGAATCTACACCGCATGAAAAAGAATATCGTTCTGCTAATTTTTTATCAACAACCTTGCTTGCAGCAACTGCAAAAATCACACCGAGTCCCGCTCCTGCGACTAATTGTGAAAGATAATGGCGATTGCAATTTAAAAAATCAGCAAACACAAAACTTGCAAATAATCCTAAGGGAATTCCCCATGCAGGGCCATGACGCATACCAAATAATGTCGCCATGTACACTACATTTGCCATATGACCTGAGGGAAATCCTCCCGAAGATCGCGCATGGCGACTATAATTCTCGTGCCATGGACGCAAGCATGCTTTAAACCGTAATTTTTTAATAATGTCTTTTCCCGAATGTACGAACGGTAACCCGATCGCAAACATACGCGCGGTCAAGCGTAAATCTTCATCATTGGCAAAAATTGCAAGACTGGAAAGTGCAACCATAGGAAAGCCAACGCCATAATGGGCAATGTTATGACAGTGCTGGGGAAGTTGATTAATATTATGGTGATGGCATTCATCATAAAAATGCTTTTGAACTCTTTCATCGTGCATGCGAGTCAATACATACAGCGGCGTAAAACCCGTAAGCACTTTTGCAGAGCTGACTGAAAAAAGATTGCGCAAAAGAGATGCGGCATCTATAATGATGCCGCCAACAAAATCTGAAATAGGAGTACCTCTTTTTTGCTCATACGTGCACGGATGTTTTTTTTGTTTTTTTACGTAAGCGTGGCATACCAATGTTTGCGTTAAAAAGGAAAAACCAAGTATGCATAAAAATACCGCTTTGACCACCTGCATGCCGTTCACAACACTAATCTATTGTACCCGTTCTGTACAGATACAGCATACAAAATTTCACCATAAAAAAACAAAATTGTCATTGCGAGCGAAGCGTGGCAACCCAGTTTATAAGATTAGTTCCTTTAAGGAATTTACTAAAATTCTGGATCCCCACGGCTAAAGCCTCGGGAAGACATTCTTGCTGGTTGTGCGGTTTGTATCGAATTCTCATTAAGGCTCATTCAGCAATATTGGTAGTAAAATTAATAGGTGCTGCAGGAACTGGCGATATAGCAACGTTGGGCACGTTTACATAATCATTTGTGTTGTTACTAGCAAAATTACTGTAAATATGATTTGTAGTGCCTTGATTGTTAATGCCATTACCATTATTCGTTACCGTATTACTCCGTACTTGGGAATTTGAACTTACTGGATTGCCCGCTGCTGCGGCGCTTAATAAAATGCCATTGCTTATATTGCCTTGAGCAATACAATTAAGCAGCACATTATTAGTACTAAAAATTTGAAAACCATTTGTGTTAAGATTCGCTTTACAATCCTCAAGCGTAATTGCATTGCCGTTAATCAAAAATCCGCTTAGAGTATTATCATGCGCAACGCTGTTACTAAAATTAACATTGGTACTTTGCGAAGTGCCAGGAATAACACTAAACCCGTTCAAATTATTTTCATTGCTTGTACAATTCTGAAATTCACTTTCTATAAGAAATGTATTTGCAAAACCTCCAGCACCATTATTATTCGCCGTACAATTTATAAATTGCATACCAATATTACTTGTCGTTACAAAACCTCCGCCGAGATTATTGCTGCTTGTGCAGTTATCAATAATGGCATTTGTATTATTATTTAATACAAAACCGGTACCGTTATTAAAATAAGCATCATTTGCAGATATAATAGCATCGACGCCACCCGTCATCGATAGCCCAAGAGTATTATTATAAAACGTTATATTTCTTATAATAATATTCCGATTACTTTGGGCTGTCGTATTGTTATTTAAGATCGTGATACCATTATTGATCATATTACGAATCGTACCATTCCTAATAGAAACATTAACAAACCCATTCACGTTAATCCCTGATGTGTTGACACTACCAATACCAATAATTTCATTACCATTTAAATCAATAATGACATCATTGCTGTTTACCGTTATTGCTACTTTTTGAAAATCATTCACGGTAAGATTAAGGCCACTGATTTGCTGTTGCGCTAATACTTGTTGTTGTTGATTGGTCAAATTTTGATAATTCGTTATCAGATGACCATTCACCGTGGAATAGTTAATCGTTTGCAAAGAAGGTTGAGCAACTTGAAATGTATTCTGTCCGGTTGTGGTTATAGGAAGGAATACATTCTGTCCCACTACGTTGACTGGATTAGTTTGGTTAAGGCTTTGCGAATTGATGCTCGAGGATGTTGCATTTTGCCCTGTCTGCAACGCACTCAAAATTGTTTGGGGTGTAACACAATAATACCCCGGTGTCGAAATCACGAATGGTATGTTAAATTGAGTAATCTGTGTTTGGAAAAGACAACTTCTTGTGAGCTGCTCGCTTCCTTCAGGCGCAATCGAGCGTTGATATTCGATGATATTGTTAATTATCTTTTGCTCAATTTCATCTATAGCTTCATCACATTCCTTAATTGCCCGGAGTGGCATAGAAAAAAGGCACAAAAAAAATGATATTGCTAGTTTCTTTTGCATGATATCCCCCTTAAAAAATTTACATGCGTTCGATATAAACTCACGACTAACAAAATGTCATCCCGAGGCTTTAGCCGTGGGGATCCAAACTTTAATTAATCCTTAAAGGAACTAATTTTATAATTGGATTGCCACGCTTGCGCTCGCAATGACAATTTTGTTTCCAATGTTACTCTGCGCGGCACAAATATAACCGAACTTAAGTCAACTTCTTTTAAAGTGTAATCAAACAAAAGCTTCTTAAACAATATTTTGTGCTTGCTCTCTAATTTTTTCTAATTCGATTTTTATCGTAATAGCGTGTGTGCTGATACTTGCATCAGAACATTTTGCGGCAATAGTATTCACTTCGCGCATCAGTTCTTGCAGAGTAAAATCGACGCGCCTTCCTTTTTCAATATCCTGCGAATGTATAATTGCTTTGAGCGCTTGAAGATGACTTTTAAAACGAACGATTTCTTCATGAATATCCATACGTTCAAGATCATAATAAAGTTGCGTGCGTCGCAATTCAACAACATCGGTTTGCTGCTGATCAAGCTCACCTAGCTTTGTAGCAATCATGGTTTTACGTTGCTCAAATAATGATGAAGACGTTTGTTCAATACTGAATATTTGTTCTGCTAAAATGGCACACCGAGCTTCAATATCACGTTGTAACGATGCCCCCTCTTCTTCTTGTGCTGTTATCAACTCAAGCGTCAAGGCACGCACAACATCAAGCATTTGTTCTTGTGTTGCTTCTTCAATATTAACTTCACCTTCAGAAAATACGTTAGGCAAGGTAATAAGATTTTCGAGGGTCACTTCACCAGGAATCGAGAACGTTTTTTGAATATGATCTATTGCGGTGAGATAACTTTGAACAATGTGAGTAGCTGGTTCAACGGGACCTTTAAATACGGTAGGATTCTGCATCGCAATAGTAAAAGTGATTTTACCGCGGAAGAGAAGTTCTTTAAATAATCTAATGAATTCTACTTCCATAGACTGTAATGCATAAGGAATTTTGCAGGTAGTCTCAAAAAAACGAGAGTTCAGTGATTTGAGCATTAACGATAAATATGCTTTGTTGCCGTCATGCAATGGTAATTCAATAACTTTATGAGCAAACCCCGTCATGCTTCGTATCACGCAGTATCCTTCAAGCTAAATTGGTGTAAACATTTTGCACGTCCTCATGATCTTCAAGCGAACTTAGAAATTCGTAGGCTTTTTCTTCTTGTTCTGGCGAAAGTGCAACGGTATTTTGTGCAACCCATTCAACATCAGCTTTTACTACCTTAAGCCCATGTTGTTGTAAAATGTTTTTAATTTTATCAACTATTTTAGGGTCACAGGTAATGCTGAACATTTCACCATCATAGGAAATATCTTTAATATCATAATCAAGCAGCATCTCAAGTAACGAATCTTCCGATGTGGTCCCACTCACTTGAATGACGCCCATACGTGCAAACATCCAGTTTACTGATCCTGTTTCAGCGAGCGAACCGCCTGAACTTGTAAATATTCTGCGCAACTCGGCAACAGTGCGATTTTTATTGTCGGTTAATGCATCAACGACAACCGCAGTACCAAAAGGACCATACCCTTCATAGCTTTGCTCTTCATACTGCATACCAGGCATTTCACCCGTTCCACGTTTGATGGCACGCGCTGTGTTGTCGAGCGGCATGTTGATCTCCCTCGCTTTTTCAAGCAATAAACGCAAACGAGGGTTTGCCGCGGGATCTCCGCCACCTAGTCGAGCGGCTACGGTAATTTCTTTGATTAATTTAGTAAATTCTTTTCCCCGCTTTGAATCGAGTACGGCTTTTTTTCTCTTAATCGTCGCCCATTTGGAATGTCCTGACATTCTTGTCTCCTACAAGTTTAACAATGTCTTTTGGCCAAAAAACTTTTGTTTTAAAAAAGGTAACATTTTATGGGGAATTTGTCGACCACGAGCCGTTTTTTCTAAATAGCCTTGGCGCATAAGAAAAGGCTCATAAACTTCCTCGAGCGTCTCTTTATCTTCGCCAAGCAAAGCAGCGAGGGTTTCCAAACCCACGGGCCCACCATTGAAATTTTCCACGATCTTGCGCAGGATCATGATATCAACGGTACTCAACCCTTCTTCATTAATGCCAAGAAATTCTAACGCCTGCAGCACAAGCGCATCACTCGCATTTTTTAGATGAGCGACTTGGGCATAATCACGTACGCGCCGCACAATTTTTTTTGCCGTTCTCGGCGTGCCGCGCGAAGACTTAGCAATAAGCAACGCAGCTTCGGGTGAAATCGAGAGTTCTAAAAACGCGGCGTTTTGGAGCACAATTTTTTGTAATTCATCATCGGTATAAAAATCTAAGCGCTCAATAATGCCAAAACGGCTGCGCAACGGGGCAGAAAGCATACCACTTTTGGTTGTTGCACCAACGAGGGTAAACGGATTAATGGGTAAATTAATTGATTTTGCGCCAGCGCCTTGGCCAATAATGACATCAACGCGGAAATGTTCCATGGCGCTATAGAGCACTTCTTCCACGTTAGTTGGCATGCGATGAATTTCATCAACAAAAAAAATGTCGCGCGGTTCAAGACTTGTCAAAAGCGCGACCAAATCACCCGTGCGCTCGAGCATCGGGCCACTGCAAATTTTTATGCCCACGCCCATAACGTGCGCCATAATTTGAGCGAGTGTTGTTTTTCCTAATCCTGGAGGGCCAAAAAGCAACAAATGATCGAGCGCTTCACCGCGCATTTTAGCAGCTTGCGTATAAACGCCTAATTTTTTTTTAAGCTCTTCTTGCCCTAAATAGTCATCAAATGTTTTAGGCACAAAATTATGCAGTTGCTCTTCGGGAGTTTCTTGTTGCATTAAAAGACTGACTGCGGTGATTTCTTCCATAGGAGAATTGGCTCATCAAGGGTTTTACAGAGAATTTTTTTTGGTATCATCACTCTAATTTTTTTTGGTGATAAAGTCTACGGCTGCACAAAAATAGATTTTTGTGCATAAACACATTAAAATTAGGTAAAATTATTTCTATTTTTTTGACAAAAGATGCATTATGAATCAAAAAACACTTTATGTAATATTACTCACTCTGTTTATCAACAAAACACATTGCATGGAATTAATAAGTCCAACAGTACAAGATAGAGTAATTACATCTGCTCTTATCATAGGAGCAAGCGCAGCATCAGGGGCAACATTTGCCATTGCCACCAATACCATAAATAAATATTTCGACCCGCAAAAACGTTGCAGCATCTACAAAAGCATGGCATTTAGTGCTCTTTTTGCCTTGCCAGTTGTCGCAGCCGCACAATGTGGGTCTTGGCCTAAACTCAGTAAAAATGACTTTATTTTACTACTAGCAAGTGATGTTGCAGTAAAAGCATTCGTCGTAGTTGAACATAGTGCTGCTACGCTAGGCGTTTCGTTAGGAAAAAAAATTCGTCGTAATCGATTTTTCCAGACGCCTGATGATAGAACTAGCAATGCTAAAGATGCTGATGATACTTTACACCTAATATTTGATAACTATACTTCAAGAGCTCCTTTCTTTGTTCCAATAGCTTCTGCAAGTGTTTCTACTTGCGTTGCTTTACTTAACCGGTATACACAATAGCGAGCCCTCATCCAATCAAAATAAATGCTACATTACAATTAAAGAGAGAAATAATTTTATTGTTCAAACCCCGGTTCCCATATCAAACCGGCGCATAGCGATTCCGTTTAACCAACCAAGGCTTGCAAAATTAATCCATAAATTCGTTATGCCATAACTGATGAAGGGAAGCGGAATTCCCACGATTGGCAACAAGCCAAGCACCATGGCACTATTGATCAGCATCGAAAGCACAACGTGCAATAAAAGTCCAATCGCCAGCAGTTGAGCACTAATATTTTGTATACTCATAATGACAACACACGAGCGCCAAAAGAGAGCAACAAAAAGAAGTATTATAAACAGCGCGCCGATAAAACCAAATTCTTCACATGCGACAGAAAAAATAAAATCCGTTCGGCTTTCCGGCAAAAACATAAATTTATTTTGAGTACCTTTTAGAAAGCCTTTACCAAATAATCCTCCTGATCCAATCGCAATTTTAGATTGTTCAATTTGATACCGCTCTTTATACATTTCTCCTTCGCCTAAAAAGACTGCGATTCTTTTTTGTTGATACGGCTTGAGCAGATGCCACGTGAGTGGGGCTGTGCACAAAAGAAGACAAAAAAGTATGGTGAAAAACCGCGATGGCATACCTACAAACCACATTAATAACAAACCCGAAAATAGAATGAGCAGAGCCGTCCCAAGATCTGGCTGTTTCAATATAAAAAGAAAACTTACCCCAAGCATCATGAAAAGCGGTATAAAGTCTTTAAAAACCACTTCTGGAAATTTTTTTAGCGTATAAAAATAGTAGGTCAAATAGGCAGGGAAAAACAGCTTGGCGAGTTCTGATGGCTGAAATCTGATGAAAAAGAGGTTAACCCATCGCTGCGCGCCCATACCCACCGTTCCTTTAATGAGGGTGAAGAAAAGAAGCCCGACGACTATCCAATAGAGAAAATACCCCCAACGACAGAGTGTACGGTAGTGAAAACTGCAAAAAACGGCATAAATAAGGAGCCCAGAACCTATACCCCAAGCCTGTTTCTTAAAAAAAATTGAATAGGGCTGATCCGGCTTATAGGTTGCCGAATAGATGAGCATCAGACCTATAAGCGCTAAAATACAGGTTAAGATAAAGCTCATCCAATCAAAATAACGAAGATAACGACGATCTAGTATCATGATGAGGGCCACATAAGAGATTGAATACTTGGTCACTATAATTAATTTTTGGATACTTGTCATGTATCCTGATTATTGCCTATAAAAATAGCCAATTTGACAATACTGAATTTTAAAGGTACACTATTTTTTATTAATATGGTTAAAAATGGTAGGTGTACGCAATGTCAATCAAGCAATACCTGGTTACCCTGGTAACCTGTCTGGGTTTGATACAGGTTCACGAGAGCGCCGCAATGCTAGCACAAATTTCTCGTCTGGCTACTAAGTTGGCTCACTATTCATATGCCAAATCACGTCAGCAAGAAGAAATACTTCCTAAACAAAAAAACTCCGAAGAATCAAAACTAGATCGTATATTTACCAAGAAAGAAATAGACGAGTCAATGTTGCCTTTGGCGGAAAACGATCCAAAAATATCATCAGGTTTAAAACAAGTTCTTGAAGAAGTCCGGCTAAAGAAAACCTCCACAACTATCTCAAAAATTAAAAACAAACCTCCACGTAAAACTTCATCAAAAGGGCTCATTTATAAGATACTTGATTACGCGTATGTTAAAACACGCCAAATAGAAATATCTGAAACAGAGGTTTTGGACCGTAAAGAGGCCGATGTTCCTGAATCGATAGTGGCGATAGCAGAAAATGACCCAAAAATTTCTCTTCTCGAGCTTTTTTTCGAAAAATTCTGGCCCAAGAAAACAGTATCAAATACACCTATCGCGATGGAAAACACATCAGGAGAAGCTAAAACACAAGTCAAAAAGAAATCTTTTTTTACTGCCTTATTCAGCACACCAATGATAGAATACAAAGGAGAATCACTCGCAGGCAGAGAAGTTACCCTCAATGAACATAGTAATCTTATGCAGTTCTATGTTGCAAATCAGTTTGCTTATAATGGTGGCAGCTATGCAAGTTGCGGTTATCATGCATTAAAAAATAGTTTATTTGTTATTATACGCGCGCTTCATGCTATTCATGATGATGCAACGCTACAAGAAACTCTCAATAATTTCTCAAAAATAAAAACATTATTCGGCCCACTGGAAAAAGATGATGTTGGTACTTGGCGCGCAATCATCATGCAATTGCGTGCAGAACGAGCGTTCAAAAATTATATTTATCATAATCTTGGATTAAAAGAACTTAATGCTATCAATGAATCAACAACAATACAGATCGAAGGCAAGGTCTATACGTTTAAAAAAAGTAAAATTCATGCGCGTTATGGAACTCTTATTGATAACTTTGCTTTACAAGCAGCACGAGCCTTAACACAAGGCGAAGTTACCAACGTAATTATAATTCCTGAAAATGTCATTGAATTTATACGCAATGAAGTAAACAAAGAAGGGTTCATTACAAATCCTGATGATTTTTTTGAGGGCCCACTAGAAAATTTTGAAGGCAAGCCAGATTATATATGCGAAGATCTTATGCATCTATTCAAATTACTGGCTGATTACCTAACTGGAAATGATACTCTTGGAAAATATTTTGATATTGGCTCTATAAAAGAATTTGAACTCAATCTCGATGCATCACCGGGTGTATTCAAATATTATAACGATAATAATCAAAGTCCACTCAATAGCGATGGAGACTGGTTACAAGTTGAAGAAATTGCAATGCTTCATACCTTTGAACAAGCAAAATCACCTGATCTTCATCAAGAAAAACGAGCAGGATTAGTTCATAACCTTAATCATGGCTTTACTATCATTGAAGACATCAATGATCTTACCAACACCCACGGAGGCAATATAGATCCAGCAACTTATGCAGAAATTATGCGAGATATGGGAGATCCCCTTAAAGAAGCACGCGATGCGCTTAATGATGAAACAATAGCAGATTATTATCATATCTTCATTATATGCACCGCAGGACGCGCGGGAGCATCTCATGGCCATTGGTTTGCATTAATACTGTATAAACATGATAACAAGCATGATTATATCGTTATGGATTCAGCAAACAATAGTTCACGTCTTTCTGATGAACGTGTCAATACAATTATTTCTTTACTTGAAAATCAGAACGTTGCCCAGGTTAAAGCAACACCAGAAGAATTAAGCACTATGGAACAAGATATTAGAAAGAACATCATCAATAATGATGCTCCACAAGCTCTTGAATTGATTGAGAACTATAAACGCATGGGTGGCCAAGAAGATTTTACGTCAGAAATTCAAAGTATTTTATAAATTTACAAAGTAAATAAAATCCAAGGGGAACATGGAGGTTTCATTTGGTACTTGGTGTTAAGCCGCTCCATGCGGCTTATGCCAATAATTTTTCGAATTTTTAATGTAACCCTTCGTTACAATAAACAACATAGGGAAGATGATCAGCTCTTTTATCTTCCGGTATAAAACCATCATAATCAAAAAGTATCATAGTATCTTCACCATTATGTTGTTTCTTCAAAAAACTATAGCATTCTGCATAGTATAAGCTATCAAGCATGATATTCATTAAGATAACATCTTCTATATGGTGTAAAATAGGCTTTAAAGCATTCATAAGCTTTGGCTGCTCTTCTTCTAACATAAGAGCCATCTTATATGCAGCATTTAATGCGGCTAAAGAATATTCTTCTGGCGATCCATCAAAAGGCATTTCACATACCGCTTTAAAAACATTTGCAATGCTATGAATTCTTTGTGCGGCTTTTTGATTGTATTCTTGCGCCTGCATACATGATTGAAAAAATAATTCTTTATTATTGTCCAAATATTCTTGGACAATTTTTATTCTTTCTTCCGCTATTTGGGCAAAAATATACGCTGCATTTTCTTGTTCTGGAGCATCAAGATATTCCGTTACTCCATGCCACACTGCAGCAGCTAATGTTTTTTGTTCATTGATTCGAATAAACTTTTTTGAGAGAGTAATAAATTTGGTTATAGCTTCTTCTTTATTATGGTCGGTTTTAAGCTTCCAAAGATTTACCAGAATTTTAGAAACTAACGTATCGTATTTCAAATCAGCTTTAGCATACTGATACGAAGCCAATAGCGCATTCACCAAAACCTGAATATCATGTGATGAAACCTGCTGAAAATAATTTGTAGCAAGATGAGCTACATGTTTTTCAACCATTTTTGAAAATGGGCTGGTAGAAGGCTCCAAAATCACTATTTCTTTAATGTGAGCCAGATTTATGAAGACGTTAAAAAAAAGTATAAATACAATAAACCTGTTCATATACAACTTTCAAATGAGAGGGGAAAAGATAGCCACCGGAAAAGTATTATTTACTATAGTATAAGTTTACAAAAAAAGCCCTGTTGAACGCAATAGTTCGGTCTTTTTCATTATTGACTCCAGATTTAGTCTATACAGAATGGTCGGGGCGGCCAGACTCGAACTGGCAACCCCTCGCTCCCAAAGCGAGTGCGCTACCAATTGCGCTACGCCCCGACAGATAAATCAATTTTTGTACAAGTTAATGTAACGATTTTTATCAATAAAAGCAACTACTTTTTGAGGTTATAGTGCTTATGAAAGCTTACTCTTCAGAATCATTTTTCGGATACTGAAAATTAATTTTTACATGACGATTCTTACGGTCACTTTTCTTTTCAAACGAAGTATCGATGTGAAACAGTAATGTCAAACCCCAATAGATTAAAAAGATACTGATCGCGATTTTAAAAATCGGTATATCCCATTTAAATATTTCTTTTAGAAGAAGCGCACCTCCTAATAAGATGAAGAGGCTACCTAAGAAATAATTTCCATCTATAATGACCACAAAGAACTCCAAATAAGCGAAGACACGTCCATACTACCGAAGTATGATGGCCTGCCAGGCATTTCCGAAGGAAATGACTGGGGTGAGTGGTGGGGATCGAACCCACGACCCTCAGAGCCACAACCTGATGCTCTACCAGCTGAGCTACACTCACCATACTTTGTTTTAATGTTTTTAACTTACTGTTTTTTGGCAAAAAATGCAACCAAAGGTTTATTTTATATACCTTGTAGGCTCTTACTCTGCGTGGTAAAATAAAACGTTCCTCGAATTTTTTTAAAAAATTTAATAAAACGTACCATGATCCCCTTAAAAATACAACTCAAAAATTTCCTCAGCTATGGCCCCACGCTCCAAACCATCGATTTTGGTCCCTATCCTCTTATATGCCTAAGCGGGAAAAACGGTCATGGCAAATCAGCTCTTTTGGATGCCATTACGTGGGCAATTTGGGGACAAGCACGTAAAATTTCAGGCGTTGCCAAAGCCGATAATCATCTACTGCGCCTCGGGCAAACACAGATGATGGTAATTTTGGATTTCATGTTTAATGGCAATGTGTATCGCATCAGGCGCGAGTTTGCAAAAACGTACGGGAAACCCTATGCCGCCCTCGATTTTGGGATACTTGATGATACAGGACATCAATCAACGGCTTTAACGGGCAAAACGATTCGAGAAACGCAAACCACGATCGAAACCACCCTCGGCCTTGATTTTGACTCATTTATAAATACAGCCTTTCTACGCCAAGGACAATCCAACGAGTTTTCAAAAAAATCGCCAAAAGATCGCAAGGAAATTTTGAGTACGATTTTAGGGCTCAAGCATTACGAGGTCATGAAAAAACTTGCGTTGGATAAAACGAAAGAAGCAGCCTATAAACTTCAACAACTCCAAGCATTCCATCATACTATTCAGCAAGAGTTAGAAAAAAAGGATGCATTAAAAAATAATATTGCCGCCATTGTCGATATCTTTGCACAGCTTACGCTCAAAGAAAAAAAGATGCATGCGCAGCATCAAGAGCTTGAAACACGCAAACGACGATGCGCACAAAGACAAGAACAAAAAAAACTACTCATACAACAGCACCACCAAATCAGCCATGAGCAGCAAGAATTGCACAAGAAGCTCTTGAGCACCTATCATGCGTGGAAAAATATTCATCGGCAGCAGCGATCGCTTCCTGATACTGCAGCACTTGAAAGGCAGCACAAAGAGCTGTTAGAAAAAAATTCTCTTTTTCAACAACAGTTCCAAAAAAATCTTGAGTTGAAAGCTGATATTTTGCGCATACAGGAAGAGCAGCAGCTCATCAAAAATACGCACGATCATGAGTTCAGGCAAAAAATGAATGACGTGCAAACAAAACTCTTTATGCATCAAGCACAAGGTGCTGCAAAAAAAGCAGAAGAAAAAGCTTTGCACTCCCAAATTACTGCATTTCATGAAGCTCGTGCACGCGCACAAGACAAGATGCGCGCGCTTGAAAAAGAACTGCACGCGCTCGGAGAGCATGATACGAGTGCACAAGAAAAACAGTTTGAAAAAAGAAAAACGATCTATCATCAATGGAGCGCGCAAGGCAATATGATTGCCAAAGAGCTTTTAAACATTCAACAAAAAATGCATTTGCAGCATGACGACACCACAACAAGCTGCCCATTATGTGAACAAAATTTATCAGCCTCGCGCAAAAAATTTTTAAAAACTAAATATCTTCTTGAAGAAAAATTTTACAAGAATCGTTTAGCGCGTTTAAGCTCCTGCACAAAGTCATTAAAGCAACTATTGCTTGAACAACATGCGTTGCTTGAAGACGCAAAAAATAAAAATCTTCTCCGTTCACAATTCAATGCGCACGTAGAAGAACTGAAAAAAAACGAGCACGAAGCAAGCGCCCAGCAACAACAGATTGAGCACGCGCTTGTGATCCTCAAAAAAGAAGTTGAAACGCGTGAACATGATATACGCATGCTTCAAGAAGAACTGCACGCGCATCAAAAAAGCGAGCATCTCTACCTCACTGCAAACGAACGCTACACAGCTTTGATCGAGCAACTTGCACGCGCTCATGAGCAGGTAAAAAATTCATTGTATCATCAAGAAAATCATCAAAAAATAGTGCACGCGCTTCAGGATATCGAGCGTCAGAAACAAGAGATGGCACATTTCTTGCAAGAGATTGCACAACAACAAAAAAGAAAAGATGATGTACATGCACTGTGCAAAACGCTCAAGGAGCTTAAAAAAGCATTGCAAAAATTAGATCGTGATATGCTTCTTTTTAATGATCTAGAACAAGAACAAGATGCCATTGATCATGATGCGCGCGTTCTTGACCATGAAACGAGGGAGCTTCAAACGCTCAAAGAGAAAACGCTCGTTGATAAAGGAAAACTCGAGCAAGAGCAGGCGACGCTCGAGTTGCTTGAAAAAAAACGCGTGCTACAAGAACATGAACTGCGCGTGTTACAAGAAGAAATTGATGATTACCAGCTTCTTGCAACAACATTAGGAAAAGATGGCATTCAAGCGTTGTTAATTGAAGAAGCATTGCCAGAAATTGAGCAGGAAGCAAACGAATTGCTGGGGCAGCTCACCAACAATCAATCGCACATTATGATTGAATCGTTGCGCGATTTACAAAAAGGCGGAACGAAGGAAACGCTCGACATCAAAATTTCAGACGCGCAAGGCATCAGGCCTTACGAGCTTTTTTCTGGAGGCGAGGCTTTCAGAATTGATTTTGCACTGCGCATTGCCATTTCAAAATTATTGGCAAGACGCGCGGGAACTTCGCTGCAAACGCTCATCATTGACGAGGGATTTGGCTCGCAAGATGAAGAAGGACTGTCTTACATCATGGACGCGCTTCATAAAATCCAAAATAATTTTTGCAAAATTATTATCGTGTCACACTTACCTACCATGAAAGATCAATTTCCGGTACATTTTATGATTGAGAAAGGCGCACAGGGTAGCACGGTGCAAGTTATGGAACAGGGATGATTTCCTATAAGGAAAAATTATTTTCTTTCTAAATACAAAACATTTTCAGAGTAATTTTTGAGAATGTTTCTATGAGGACTGAATAATTCTTCCGGCAAATTTGATAGAGCAAAAAATTTTCACTCGTAACAGCGGTCAGGCTCCATGTTTTTGATATCACCCAAAAATCTTTTGAGCAAAAAAGACAAATGTATATAATGACCATGGTCACCGATATTTTCAGCAACGCTAATGAGATTAAACTCTAAGGCTTCAATTCCTAATTCTTCTTTTAATTCTCTTCTTACACAATCACTTATTAATTCCCCTTGTTCTAAATGACCACCGGGTAACGCCCACGTTCCTTCTCCATAACAATTCTTTCTTTTTCCTAATAAAAGAGCGCCATCTTTTATCAAAAAAATTTCACATCCGACTCTAATATTCTTATTGCTCATAACTTCTCTATATTTTTAAAAATTCTTTAAAACTAATGATTATTCCAGAACTTCAATAGATTGAATCATGGAGAACTGTTGTTTGAGCGCCTCAAAAAGACCTAACTGAACGGTAATAAATGAAAAAGGGCACCTGGTACAGGTACCCTTTAATTTTATAAACACTGTTTGTCCATCAAATGATACAAACTCAAGATCACCGCCATCTTTTTCAAGAGCTGGCCGTAATGCATATAATGCTTGCTTAATTTGTTCAGCTAACGTTATACCCATTCCAATTTTGCAATCGGTGCTGTATCACTGACGCGTTTACCAAGCGAAATAAGGCGAGTGTATCCGCCGGGACGATTTGCGTACGTTGGCGCAATTTCTTTAAAAAGTTTGTTAACTGCTTCTTTTTTATAAGGAAGCAACGCGTTAACACGTCTGAACGAGTTGAATGAATTTCCAGCACGCGCAATGGTAACAACTTTTTCGGCTAATTTCTTTACTTCTTTTGCATTTGCTTTTGTAGTAACCAAATGCCCGTAAGTAATCAGATGAATAACTTGATTACGTAACATCGCTCGACGATGAGGACCTTTTAAATTTAATTTTTTTCTACCACTTTGATGATTCATGAGTTCTTACCTTTTGTTATTCATTATTCTTCATCAGCAATTTTTGCTAATTTTTTCAAATCAGATTCTTTGATGTTCATGCCGAACGAAAGACCGAATGCTTTAAGGCTTTCTTTAACTTCATCTAATGATTTACGACCAAAATTCTTAATTTTTAGTGCCTCATCTTCAGAATAATTAACCAGATCAACAACTCGCTTAATGCCTGCATTAATCAAACAGTTGTGAGCGCGAACCGATAATTCTAATTCATTAATTGGCTTTAATAACAAATCAACAGGGATACCTTTAAGCCCTTGCTCTGTTGAGCCTTTTGGCTGAATATACTTAGCAGCATCTTCAGGTACTGATGAAATATCATTAAAAGGAATTTCTGGATTCAACAAAAAATGTTCCAATTGTGTACGCAATACAGAAACTGCATAGTGTAAGACTTCTTGGGGTGACTCTGCACCATCCGTATCAATACGGATAATTAATTTATCGTAATCAATATCTCGGCCAACACGCGTCTTTTCAACATCAAAAGTAACTTTACGAACAGGAGAAAACATAGAGTCAAGATAAATGCGTCCATCATCTTGCAATTGTTTGCCAGCAGGCCATTGAGCAGGTTGATACCCGCGACCAGGCTCAACAAAAAATTCTATTTCAAGAACGCCGTTAGGAGCAACATGCGCAATAACATGATCCTTGTTAATAAGTTCTAAGTGATCATCAGCCACAATATCTGAAACACGACCAACTGATTCACCCTTAACGGTAAGCTGCATTTTACCAGGTTTTCCATGCTTTATTACGTACAACTATTTCCTTAATATTAAGGATTACTTGCATAGCATCTTCTATAACACCTGGCAATGATGAAAATTCGTTATTCACGCCTTTTATAATGACGGATGTAACGGCAGAACCTTCTACTCCCCCTAGCAAAACTCTACGTAATGCATTACCTAATGTGATTCCAAAACCAGGCTCTAATGGTTGCGCAACAAGTTCACCGAACGTTTCACTTAGGGTTTTCTTATTCCAACCAAGCAGTGGAATTGTTAAAGGTTTATACTCCTTCTTATCCATATGTTCTCCTGAAAAGTCGACTCAACGAAATCTTGAGCGACGTGCAAGAATTATCTTGCGTTATTTGGAATATAACTCAACAATTAAATGCTCTTCAATTGGCACTTGGATATCAGAACGAACTGGTAGACGTAAAACACGACCTTTTCGATCTTTTTTGTTTAACTCTAACCACTCTGGCACCTTAACACCAATATTGAGCCGTTTATCAATTACTCTCTCCAAAAATTCTATTTTTTGCGTAACATTAGGTGCTAAAGAAATTTCTTCATCAACAGAGACGAGATATGAAGGAGAATATACCTTGTGTCCATTTACTAAAATGTGACCATGCACAATAATTTGTCGAGCTTGTGCACGAGTAGATGCAAGTTTAAGTCGGTATACCGTATTATCAAGTCTTCTCTCCAATAAGCTCAATAAACGCTCACCAGCTGCTTCCTGACTCTTTGCTGCTAATTTAAAAAATCTCTTGAATTGCCTTTCAAGCATGCCATACATACTTTTTACTTTTTGTTTTTCTTCAAGCTGCTTTCCATATTCTGACAATTTCTTCATACGCTTTGGAGCAGCAGTTTTTTGCTCTTGAGAAGATCCAACTGGAGTAGACTTTTTTTTCATATCAATCTTAAATCCTACAAAAAAATTATACGTTATACTCTACGTTTTTTTGGTGCACGACACCCATTGAATGGTAACGGAGTTACATCACGCAATATGGTAATATTGAGCCCGGATGATTGCAACGCTCGCACGACAGCATCTCTTCCTGAACCAGGCCCTTGCAAATTAACTTCAACATTCCTAGCACCAAATGCTGAGATTTCTTTTGCTAATTTCAAGCCGACCTGCGTCGCTGCAAAAGGTGTACCTTTACGGGCACCCTTAAAATTTTCACGTCCTGCGCTACCAGTTAGCAAAACATCACCACTTTCTGTGGTTATTGAAACAATGGTATTGTTAAATGATGATTTAACGTGGGCCACCACTGAATCAATATGTCTTTTAGTTTTTTTGGTTTTTTTCTTATAAGCCATTCTTTAAATATCCTCAACACCGCAGTAATATTGTTATTTTTTAGTTACTTTACGTTTTAGAGCAACTGCACCACCCGCTTTTCTTGGACCCTTACGAGTACGAGCGTTCGTTTTGGTTCTTTGCCCTCGAACAGGAAGTCCTTTTTTATGCCTCAAGCCTCGGTAAGCCCCTATTTCCTGCAATCTTTTGATGTTATTTCTGATTTCCATACGTAACTTACCTTCAACATCATAATGAGCGGTAATTTCTTTCTGTATAGAAGCAACTTCTTCATCGCTTAAATCTTTAACGCGTTTATCAAAGTTGATCTTTAATCTTGAAAGAATATCCTGTGCGGATTTAAGACCAATACCAAAAATATAGGTTAAGCCGTATTCAACTCTTTTACTGCCTGGAAGATTTACACCTTCGATTCTTGCCATAAAAAATCCTTGTTCATTTCACCAAAAATTTATCCTTGACGTTGCTTATGTCGTGGATTTCTATCACAAATTATGCGAACTACACCAGCACGTTTAACAACTCGACAATTTTCACAAATTTTCTTTACCGATGTTCTAACTTTCATTGTTTCCCCAATACACATTAATTTTTTTTACTGCATTTTTTCATTTTTATATCTCAATACAATTCGACCGCGCGTCAAATCATAGGGCGAGAGCTCAAGTGCAACTCTATCACCAGGAAAAATTCGAATATAATTCATACGCATTTTTCCTGAAACATGCCCTAAAACCGTATGCCCACCTTCAATCTGCACACGAAACATAGCATTAGGCAATGTTTCTTTCACAATGCCATCAATTTTAATCACTTCTTCTTTTTTATTACTCATCGCGCTCCTTGGCTAATGCGTGTTAATACAAGAGGACCTTGTTCTGTAATCACAACAGTATCCTCAACATGAGCTGCCAAACTTTTATCTCGTGTTTTTACTGTCCAACCATCTGCAGCAACATACACATCAAATTTTCCCATGGTTATCATTGGCTCAATAGCAAAAGTCATACCAGCTTTCAAAACAGGGCCTTGACCCGGTTTGCCATAATTCAAGATCTCTGGGTCTTCATGCATGCGCTGACCAATACCATGACCAGCAAAATCACGCACAACGCCATAGCCATGTTTTTCAACTTCATTCTGTATGGCAGCAGATATATCCGAAAGCCTATTGCCCACTTTTGCTTTTTCAAGACCTTTTTTTAAGGCACTTTCAGCAACGTCCACTAATTTTTTGCAATCAGCAGACGTGCTGCCAACAAAAAAGCAGCGAGCTAAATCAGCACAATATCCTTGCCATGCAGCACATATGTCAATGGTAAGAAGATCACCCTCTTTTAAAAGAACATCTTCTCTCGGTATTCCGTGAACTACAACATCATTAAGAGATATGCAGCTCACATGCTTGTATCCACAATATCCTTTTGTTTGTGAAACAAGATTTTTCTTTAAAAGCTCTTTTTCAATCCAAGAATCTAAAAACAAGGTACTAACACCTGGCTTAATTAATGGCTGAATGTCATCCATAATCTCAGCAAGCAAAGTTCCCGCCGTTTTCATTTTTTCAATTGCTTCTTTGTTTTTAATGGTAATCATCACTATTTCATTATCTGCAATAAATTTTGAAAATCATCAAAAACATCTTTTAAAGGCTTTTCAACATTAACTTCACTGATAGCAAAACCGTAGTCACGATAGTAATTCAATAACTGTTGTTCATGAGTATGATAAATCTTAAGGCGCTCAATAACTGCATTCATTGCATCATCTGCTCTACGCATTAACTTATCTTGACACGTATCGCATGTCATCACACGCTCAGGAGCATGATCAGACAAAGGTAATAGTGAATAAATTGCTTGACAATTATTATTGCTACAAATCAAACGGCCTGATAAGCGATGTATAATAGTATCATCAGAGATGAATAAACGAATAATCCTTAAATCACAATTTTTAATTTTTTGCGTAAGAAGGACATTTAACGCTTCAGCCTGTTGAACCGTTCTTGGAAATCCATCCAAGATAGCCGTTTGGAAATGAGAACTGTTATTAATCAACCATTCTTCAACCATGCTAACGATTAAATCATCTGATATAAGTTTACCAGATTTTATAGCAAAATCTATTTGTTTCCCTATCTCGGTCTGCTCGTCTATATTTTTCCTACAGAGCGAACCTGTCGATAGCTGTTTCCAACCCAATTTGGCCGTACAGTATTGTGATAGCGAACCTTTCCCTGCGCCCGGGGGCCCAATAAAAATAAAAACTTTCTTCTCTTTCAACGTGCTGTCCTAGCTTTCAAACGTCCTGTTGTCAAAAACCCTTCATACCGATGCTCAATTAAATATGACTCGATTTGAGCAGAAGTTTCTAAGGCAACACCCACCACAATCAAAAGCGAGGTTCCGCTTAAGTTAAATGGCATGCGCATGAAAGCATGCAAAATATTAGGGGCGAGGGCCAAACATGCAAGATAAATTGCACCAACTAAACCAATACGAGTTAAAATATAATTGAAAAAAAGTGCTGTTTTTTTACCCGGGCGAATACCTGGGATAAAGCCACCACTTTTTTTAATATTCTCCGCAAGTTCTTCTGGGTTAAAAATTAACGCCGTATAGAAAAATGAGAAGAAAATGATCAAAATAAATTGAAGTGCGTTGTAAACAACGCCCATTTGGCTAAACCATTCTACAAAACCCTTAAAAAATTCAATTTTCTGGGATAAAAGGCCTACCAAAGCGAGCGGAGCATTAATAACAGCAGAAGTGAAAATAATCGGCATAATGCTCGCGTTGTTAATTCTGAACGGTATGTAGGTACTTTGTCCTCCATACACTCGTTGACCAACGACACGGCGCGCGTATTGAACTGGTATTTTGCGCTCGCCTTTTTCAAGAAATACAATGCACGCGGTAATAGCAAGAAAGATTGCTAAAATAAGGAGCGCTTGGAAAATATTAATACTTCCAGCATCAATCATCGCCTTAGTCTTAATAATATATTCAGGGAATTTTGAGACTATACCCGAGAAAATGATCATAGAACTACCGTTACCAATACCAAAGAGCGAAATTTGCTCACCCAGCCACATCACAAACATAGCGCCAACGGTCAAGGAAATAACAAAAAGAATCCTAAAACCCCAACCAGGTGTTAACGCTAAATTATGAGTTTCTAAGTACAATGCATAAGGAAAACTATACATGACACTGAGGCCAAGCGTAAGATAGCGCGTATACTGATTGATAATTTTTCTTCCGTAGTCGCCTTCTTTGACCAGCTGCTCCAGATACGGCACTGTCATACCTAACATTTGCATCATAATAGAAGCAGTAATGTAGGGAGAAATGCCCAAAGCAAACAAGGTGGAACTCGCTAAAGATCCACCTGAAAAGATATCAAGATAACTAAGCAACCCGCCTAAGCTTGTTGCTTGCTTCATATACTCGCCTAACAGAGGAATATTCACGCCAATAACGGGAATATAACAACCTAAGCGGGTAACTATTAATACACCGAGTGTGAAAAAAAGCTTCTTCCTCAGCTCAGGTATCATAAACATATTTTTGAAATTTTTTAAAAGTACCACTCTTAGCTCTCCTTAATTATGTGTACTTCCCCACCGCATCGTTTAATCTGTTCAGCAGCACTTTTACTAAAAGCATGCGCGTGTACAATGAATTTTTTTGTTAGAGAACCAGTTCCTAATATTTTTATAGAAACATTTTTCGGTCCTTTGAGCATGCCACTCTCAAACAAAGAATCTTTTGAGATTACACTTCCCGCTTGGAAAGCATTTTCTAATTCAGCTAAGTTCTTGATGACAAAGGGAGAGCTAAATTCTTTATTATTAAAACCGCGTTTAGGCAAGCGTCGAATCAATGTTATTTGTCCGCCTTCAAAGCCAACGCGCACTTTTGAATGCCCGCTACGAGCTTTTTGACCTTTATGACCGCGACCACATGTGCCGCCTCTACTTCCACCACGTCCAATTCGTTTACGTTTTTTTACCAGTGATGTTAAGTTATTGAGCTGAAACATGGCTTCCCTTTATAACTTGTTCGATTGTTTTCCCTCTAAACCTTGCAATATCTTGAATAGTTCTTAATTTTGCTAAAGCATTGAGTGTCGCTTTTACCACATTTAATTGATTTGAAGAGCCAAGTGATTTTGCAAGAACATCTTTAATCCCTAATGCTTCCATAACAGAACGAACAGGGCCACCCGCAATCACACCCGTTCCTTGATATGCTGATCGGATTATTACTTTGCTTGCACCATGTCTTCCTACAACGTTGTAAGGAATTGTTGTGTTACGCAATGGTACCGCAATCATACTTTTGCGTGCTTTTACTGTCGCTTTAGCAATCGCTGAAGAAACTTCTTTGCTTTTTCCTAATGCTAATCCGATATTGCCCTTTTGATCCCCAGATATAACAAAAACGGAGAAAGAAAATCTTTTACCACCTTTTGTTACTTTGGTAACCCTTCTGACACTTACTACAGCATCCATAAATTCTTTTTCTTTATGACCTTCTGCCATGATTATTAGTTCCTATGTTAGAATTAGACTTGCAAACCGCCGTCTCTCAATCCCTCAGCAAAATTTTTTACTCTGCCATGAAATAGATAGCTTCCCCGATCAAAAACAGCTGCTTTAATACCTTTTTCTAAAGCTCGCTTTGCGAACTCAAGACCAACGGCTTTAGCCTTCGTTTTTTTATCACCTGAAAGCTCTTTTAGCTCAACTGTTGAGCAACTGACTAACGTTGCATTATTTGCATCATCAATAAGTTGCGCATATATGTTATTGAGACTACGAAACACTGAAATGCGAGGCAAGTGCAGTGTATTTAAACGAGCACGGACGCGGCGCTGTCTTCGTAATGTTCTTTGTTTAATTTTTCTTTGTAATGACACGGCTAATTTCCCCTATTTAGGCAGCAGCTTTAGTTTTACCAGCTTTGCGAAGAATCACTTCGTCTTCAAGTCTAATACCAGTTCCTTTATACGGCTCTGGAGGTCGCAACGCTCTGATATAACTACAAACCTGGCCAACTAACATTTTATCAGAACCTTTAACGGTAACGATTTGACCGGTTTTATCAATCTCAACAGTGATTCCTTTTGGTAATTCTAGATCAATTTTGTGACTATACCCCAAAGAGAAAACCAACTTATTGCCAGAGAGCGTAGCTTTAAAACCCAAACCATTAATAATAACTTTTTCATCAAACCCTTGTTGGGCGCCAAGAATACTATTTGCTAATAAGGCACGATGTAAACCCCAAATGCGATTCATATCTGATGAACGAGTATCACTTGTTAAAGCCAAACTGTCATCTGTTTTTGATACGTTCAATTCAAGAGGTAAAACATATACACCAGAGGCTTTTTTTCCCTTGAAATGTATCTCGTGTCCTTTAATATCAATTTGGACATCTTTAGTATTAATTGGTCTTCTTCCAATCTTTGACATATGCAATCCTTACCAAACTGAGCAAATAACTTCGCCACCAACTGCTAATTGTTTGGCTTCTTTGTTTGTCATTATGCCTTTATTAGTTGTTACGATTGAAATTCCTAGCTTTCCGATAACAAATTTCAATTGCGATGATTTTCCATAAATACGTCTGCTCGGCTTGCTTTCACGTACCAATTCATGAATAACCGATTCGCCATCAACATATTTTAAGAAAATTTTAATTTCTTTTTTAGGAGATTGACTTTCAACAAGTTCAAAGTCTTTGATGAAACCTTCATTTTTCAAAATTTTTACGATTTCAAATTTTATTTTTGAATACGGAGCAACAACTGTGCGTTTAGACGCCATCAGTCCATTTCTGATGATTGTTAAAAAATCTCCGATAGCATCAATTGACATATTAGTCCTTTATCTCATTTACCAACTAGTTTTCTTAACACCAGGAAGCAACCCTTTGAGAGCGAATTTTCTAAAACAAAGACGACACATCATAAATAATCGAATGTACCCTCTAGGGCGACCACATAATTTGCATCTATTTCTATGTCTTACCCAGAATTTAGGCGTCTTATTCGCCTTTTCAATCAGCGCTTTTCTTGCCATTGCTTCCCTTAACTATTTTTTATTTTTTTAAACGGCATATTAAATCCTCTTAGCAACTCAAGTGCATGTTCATCTTTACGCGCTGTCGTATGAATCGAAACATTAAGCCCGTAAATAGCTTCATTAACACCTTTTTCTGCTTCAGGAAAAATTGTCCATTCTTTTAAGCCGATGTTGTAATTACCTTTTCCATCAAACTTAAGGGGCAATCCTTGAAAATCTCGAACGTTGGGTAACGCAAGATTAATAAGCTTATCAAGAAAATTATACATATTTTCTTGCCTAAGCGTTACCATAACACCAATAGGCATACCTTCACGAATTTTAAAACCAGCAATTGATTTTTTTGCCTTTGTTTTCACTGGAGCCTGACCTGCAATGCGTCCAATTGTATCAACGACAGTTTTTAAAACTTTACTATCATTTACCGCTTCTTTTACACCTACGTTTAAAACAATCTTAGAGATTGAAGGCACTTGCATAATATTTGCAAGGCCTAGTTTTTCTTTCAAACTAGCGCGTATACTTTTATCATATAATTCTTTTAAACGAGACTTTGGCATTAAATATCCTTAAACGAGTCAAAAAATCTCTTTACAACGATTACACACACGGTTCTTATTATCAGCCGTGGTAACAAAATTAACACGTGATGGTTTTTTGCATGATTTACATACAGGCATGACCTTTGCAGCATCAATAAAGCATTCTTTTTCTTTAATTGCAGAAACTTCGCCCTGTTTGCGTGCTTTACTATGCCGCTTCACTAAACCAAGACCCTGAATCATTACTTTACCTTTTTTGGGTAAAATATCAATGACTCTTCCCTGTTTATTCTTATCTTTGCCTGAAATAACGGCTACCAAATCATCTTTTCTTACAGTCATCATAATATGATGTTTCCTTAAACAACTTCTTGGGCAAGAGAGCCAAATTTTTTATTAAACGTTAATAATTCCCTTGCCACTGGGCCAAATAAACGAGTACCCATTGGTTCACCGTCTTCTTTTTTAACGATAACGCCCGCGTTATCATCAAAACGAACGTACGTACCATCGTCACGACGGAATTCCTTGCGAGTTCGAACAATACGAACAAGTACTATTTGCTTTTTCTTAACCATACCGCCCGGTATTGCTTCTTTTACAGAACAAACTACTAAATCACCTAAATAGGCGTATCGTTTCTTTGTGCTACCAACAATATGAATTACCATGAGCTCTTTGGCACCAGAATTATCTGCAACGACTAAATATGATTGTTTTTGAACCATAATCCTGTACCTTACTCTTTAGACTTTGACTTAATAATTCGCGATAAATACATGTATTTATCTTTAGATCGAGGACGTCCTTCATAGAACTCTACGATATCACCCTCTTTAGCACGGCCTTCTTCGTCATGAACTTTATATTTCTTTGAAGTTCGCATAACTTTATGTAATCGAGGTTCTTGGAACGTTCTTTCCGTTACTACCACAACTGTTTTATCCATCTTGTCGGAAATAACTTCTCCGATCATTATTTTTTTTGATTTTTTTAATTCTGCTTTAGTAGCCATCGATTACCTTTAAATTATGAGACATCTTGAGCATGCATTTTTTGACGCAAATATGTTTGCGCACGAGCAATATTTTTTCTTAATTTTGAAAATTGAGAATAATCCTTAACATGCGCCGTAGAAGAGTTTAACGTTAAATTAAACAATTCACGTCGGAAAGATTCAAGTTTATCTTTAAGTTGCTCAACTGATAATTCTTTTATTTCAACTTTTTCTTTATTCATGTGCTGTTGTTTCTTCTAATTTTCTTACAAATCTTGTTTTCATAGGTAGTTTGTAAGCAGCCGAACGCAAAATAGCTTTCGCTTCTTGCTCTGGCAATCCTTCAATTTCACAAATAATACGATTACGCTTTACAACCGCAACCCATAACTCTGGATTACCTTTACCTTTACCCATACGTGTTTCAGCAGGTTTTTTGGTAACTGGTTTATCGGGGAAACTCTTAAAATAATTTTCCAACTTTTTTTAGCTTTCGCGACATCGTAACACGAATAGCTTCAATTTGTTGTGCAGTCATCCACGCAGGCTCAAGCGCTTGCAATCCATATTCACCAAACGCAAGAGTTTTGTGCGCCTTTGGACAAGCCCTTCATCGTTCCTCTTTGAACTTTTCGATATTTTGTTTTTTTAGGCATTAACATGATTTATTTCTTCCAATCAAAGAGTTTCAAACTAAGCGGAATTCGCCTTTACAAATCCATACCTTTACACCAATAATCCCGTATGTTGTTTTTGCTTCAGCAAAGCCATAATCAATATCAGATCGTAACGTGTGAAGTGGAACAGAACCGACACGCGTCCATTCAGCACGAGCAATTTCTGCTCCATCCTAAACGGCCTGAACAACAAATCTTTACACCCTTAGCGCCAGCACGAATACTCGCTGCGGCGGCCCTTTTCATAGCTTTCTTAAAGCTGGCACGCTTCTCAAGTTGAACAGCAATATTTTTTGCCACTAAGGTTGCATCTAATTCAGGGGTTTTAACTTCTTGAACCGAAACATCAACATTGCTACGTTTGGTTAATTTTGCCAATTCTTTTCGTAAAGCATCAATTTCTTGGCCTTTTTTACCAATTATCTTGCCCGGGTGCGGTGAATGAAGTACAACGCGAAGATTGTCACCAGCTTTTTCAATTTCAATACGAGCGATTTCAGTTGCATCAAAAAAAGATTCAATGTACTTCCGTATTTTCAAATCTTCAAGTATTTGTTCACCATATGATTTACGTGCGAACCATCGCGCATCCCAATCACGATAAACACCTAAGCGAAATCCAATAGGATTAACTTTTTGTCCCACACTAAGCCTCTCTAGGATTATTTTCTAAAACAACACATGTAATATGACTAAATCGTTTTCTTAAAACGGTCGGTCTTCCCATTGCGCCAGGCTTGAAATACCTAAATATTGGCCCTTGATCTACGCGAATATCTTTAATAATGAGATTCATAGGATCAATATTACTAATACTTTTTGCATTTGCCACAGCTGATTTAACAACCTTTTCAAGCGGCTTCACGCGCTGCGTTGGATATGTTGCCAACCAATCTAAGGCATAGCGCGCACTTTTCCCTCGTATAACATCAACAATTGGCCGAAGTTTATACGGCGAGTACTGAATGAATTTTGCTTTTGCGATAAATTGCATTTTAATGTTCCTTATTCACGCGAGAAATTATGATGGTGTCGCTGGAGTTGTCCCAGATTTTCGCTGACCACTATGCAATCTGAACGTTCTTGTCGGCGCAAATTCACCTAGATAATGACCAACCATATTTTCAGTAATAAACACAGAAATAAATTTTTTCCCATTGTGTACTGCAATAGTTAGTCCGACGAATTCAGGAATAATCATGCTTCCTCGAGACCATGTTTTAATCGCTTCTCTTTTTCCACTGGTCTTAAGGCGATTAACTTTTTCTAAGAGTGAATCGGCTACAAAAGGACCTTTTTTAGTTGATCTTGCCATGTATTTATCCTTCAGGGTATTATCTACGTCTTTTAAGAATTAAAGGATTTTTACGTTTACGCGTTCTTGTTCCTTTAGCACCCTTACCCCATGGGCTTCGTGGATGAGAACCTGATTTAGAACGACCTTCACCACCACCATGTGGGTGATCTACAGGGTTCATTGCCATACCACGCACAGAAGGTCTAATGCCCATGTGCCTTTTGCGACCCGCTTTACCCAATAACAATATTTTTATGATCAGCATTGCCTAAGCGAACCAATGGTCGCCCAACAATCTAATCCAACAAGGCGAATTTCTCCAGAAGGCATCTTCAGTGTTGCATAATCATCCCCTTTTGCAACTAACTGAATTGATGTTCCTGCACTTCGCGCAAATTTTCCACCCGATTTAGGAACAATTTCCACGTTGTGAATAGTAAAACCAACGGGAATATTGCGAATCGGCATAGAGTTGCCAATCTTTGCTTCAGCATCTTCGCCCGCATAAATCTGAGCGCCGATTTGAAGCCATCTGGCATTAAAACATATTTTTTTGACCATTTTGAAAGATAACGAGCGCAATATGAACACTTACGTTTGGATCGTATTCAACGGCAACAACCCTTCCAGGAATGTTTCGATCCGTACGCTTGAAATCAATTTCACGGTATTTACGAGCCGCGCCCCCACCTCTGTGGCGAGTGGTTATTCGGCCGTACGCGTTTCTACCGCCTCTTTTTCTTAGCCCAGATACCAGAGCTTTTTCCGGCTCTTTTTTCGTCAATTCACTTGTATCAACGAACGTTTGAAACCTGAGAGACGCACTTCGAGGCTTTCTTCTAATAATTGGCATTATAGTTTACCTTTAGTATACATCATTCTTTTGTTTGTTCGTGCGTGCCAAATGACGAGCTTTGTTCAGCCATTACACCCCCAACACCCTGTTGAGTAAGTGTATCAAAAGATTGAGAATCTTTCAATGTGACAATTGCGCGTTTTGTTAAGATTCCGCGCGTTTCAAGTCTTTTGAATCTACGTACTTTTCCTTTACGCACACTCGTTCTCACATTCTTAACTTTTACGTTAAAAAGTTTCTCAAGAGCTTCGCAATCATCGGCTTGTTCGCTTCTGGATGAACTAAAAATGTAATTTTTTTAAGCTATTCAGCAATTTAGATGCTTTTTCAGTGATTATAGGACCACGAATAATATCATAGTCAGTTAATTTTAATCCCATTTCGAAACCATTTCTTTAAAAGAGTCCAAATCTTTTTGAAACACAACCCAATGATTTCCAGCAACAAATCATATGCATTAGCTTCATCAAAAAATAAAACTTGTACATTTGGAATGTTGATAAAAGATGCATAGGTCAACATATCATTAATCGGGACAAAGATAGAAACTTTTTTATCTAACATGCCGTTGTTTTTTAAAAGCTGATACGCTTGCGTTGTTAGAAGGTTTTGACGCCGTAATTTGTCCAATCGATAAGATGAATCTTATCGGCTTCTAAGTGCTGCCAAAACAGCGTATTCATAATACCTTTTTTCAATTTCTTAGAAATTTTCAGCGTACGTGTTCTTGGCTCGAGGTCCAAAGATTACGCCACCACCACGCCATAATGGTGAACGAGCAGATCCTGCACGCGCTCTACCAGTACCTTTTTGCTTCCAAGGTTTCTTATTTGAGAAACTAACTTCGGATCGCCCTTTTACACCAACAGTTCCTTGTCGCCAATTTTGTAGTAATGCACGAACCCATATAGAAAATCCTACTGAGTTCAGCTATATTTTTTTCGACATCGATTCCCAATGTCTCAAGCGTTACGCTTGTTTTAGCTCCACGGTCATTGACTGGAGACTGTCATTTTTTTTCTGAGCAGACATTGTTTACCTATACTTTTGCATAAATACCAATGAACCTGAACTGCCAGGAACCGATCCTTTAACAAAAACAACTTTTGCTTCGGGTTCAATTTTAATAATTTCAAGTTTCTTCATAACTCGTTGAACATTACCCATAGTGACCAGGTAATTTTTTCCTTTAATAACACGCCCCTGAGATCTCATAAAACCTATAGAGCCAGGGATTCTTACCAAAACGCGGACCGTGACTTGCTCGACCCCCAGTAAAACCTGTCGCTTTACCACACCTTGAAAACCGACGTCCTTTGTTGTCCCAATTACATCGACATATCGCCAACTGGCAAAAACGTTTGAAAAATCAACCTGTTGCCCAACTGCAAGATCTTTCAGGTGCATCAGGTATCAACTTCACTCATTACCGTAAAATATTTTTTCTGGCTTTTTTAGCCAACTATTAGAAAAATGTTTGTCGATATACTTTTTTCTTAATGATCCAACCTGAACAGCATTATAACCATCACGTTCTTGTAGTTTTGATATCGGTAACAATCCAATTAGCTACATCGATAGCAGTAACCGGAACTACTTTATCTTTATCAGAGAAAATCTGGGTCATTCCTATTTTTTTACCCACAATACTTTTTGACCATTGAATGACCTTTCTAATCTTATCTAATTTCAACATCAACACCAGATGATATATTTAACTTCATAAGAGCATCCATTGTTTGATCAGATGGAGAAACAATATCTAAAATACGTCTATGCGTTGTTAATTCAAATTGCTCTCGTGATTTTTTATCAACATGCGGTGAACGCAACACGGTAAAACAACGCTTTTTATTAGGAAGAGGAACAGGACCCATAATTTGAGATCCTGTTCTTTTAGCTGTCAAAACAATTTGCTTTACCGCTTTATCGAATAATTGATGATCGTATGATTTTAATGTTAAACGAATTTTTTGTTTTTTCATTCAATAACCCAACTTACTTTAAAATTTCAGTTACAACACCAGATCCAACTGTTCTGCCACCTTCACGAATTGCAAAACGTAAGATCTTTTTCCATTGCAATTGGTGAAATCAATTCAACTGTCAATTCAACGTTATCACCAGGCATAACCATTTCACGGCCTGCTGGCAATGTCACAATACCAGTAACGTCTGTTGTTCTGAAATAAAATTGCGGACGATATCCATTAAAGAATGGGCTATGACGACCACCTTCATCTTTAGTTAAGAATATATACTTTACATTTGAATTTTTTATGAGGGTTAACTGAACCTGGTTTTGCAATAACCATACCACGTTCAATATCTTCTTTTTTAACACCACGAAGAAGTAATCCAACGTTATCACCAGCTTGACCTTCTTTAAGTTCTTTTCTGAACATTTCAACACCAGTTACGGTTGTTTTTACTGTGCTACCAAAACCAACAATTTCAACTTCTTCACCAACTTTAACTTTTCCTCGTTCAATTCTACCTGTTGCAACAGTACCACGACCTGAAATTGAGAATACACCTTCAACTGGCATTAAGAATGGTTTATCAATTTCACGATTTGGTTCAGGAATATAAGTATCAACTGCATCCATCAATTTTTCAATAGCTTGAACACCAAGTTCACTCTTTATCACCTCTCAATGCTTTTAATGCTGATCCACGAATAACAGGAATTTTATCGCCAGGGAAATCATATTTTTTCAAAAGATCTCGAATTTCTTCTTCAACCATGTCGATCATTTCAGGATCATCAACCATGTCAACTTTATTCAAGAAACAACAAGTGCAGGAACACCAACGTTTTTTGCAAGCAAAATATGTTCACGAGTTTGAGGCATCGCACCATCAGCTGCTGATACTACCAAAATTGCACCATCCATTTGAGCAGCACCAGTGATCATGTTTTTTACATAGTCAGCGTGACCAGGACAGTCAACGTGCGCATAGTGACGCTTTGCTGTTTCATATTCAACGTGTGATGTTGCAATAGTAATACCACGTGCTTTTTCTTCTGGAGCATTATCGATTTGATCAAAGCTTTAGAGTTGCGCAGTCCTTTTTTTGCTTGCACTGTGGTAATTGCAGCAGTTAATGTTGTTTTACCATGGTCAACGTGACCAATAGTTCCAATGTTTACATGAGGCTTTTTTCGTTCAAATATATCTTTTGCCATTGTAAATTCTCCTAACAGACATCTCTAATTATTAAACAATACTATTTCTTTTCGAGAATTTTTTCTTGTACATTCTTTGGCACTTCTCGATAACATTCAAATTCCATTGAATAACTCGCACGACCTTTGGTCATGGAACGCAACTTGTTGCATATCCAAACATTTCTCCAAGTGGAACTTCAGCAGTAATTAGCTGTGATCCACCTGCCTTGCTTCCATGCCTAAAATTCTTCCTCGACGAGAATTTAAATCACCCATCACATCACCCATGTATTCTTCTGGTGTTTCAACTTCAACCTTCATAATAGGTTCAAGAAGTACCGGAGAAGCTTTTGTCATACCACTTTTAAACGCCATCGAAGCAGCAATTTTAAATGCCAATTCAGAAGAGTCAACATCATGATATGAACCATCAGTAAGTGCAACTTTAACATCAACAACAGGATATCCACCCAGAACACCAGTAGTTGAGTGCTTCAAGCAACCCTTTTTCAACACCAGGAATAAATTCTCTTGGAATTGTTCCACCAACAACTTTATCTTCAAAATTATAACCTTTACCACGCTCAAGTGGCTCAAGATTAATCCAAACGTGACCATATTGACCTTTACCACCAGATTGTTTGATGTATTTACCTTCAGCATCAACAGGCTTTTGAATTGTTTCTTTATAAGCAACTTGGAATTTACCTTGAACAACTTCAACTTTATGTTCACGTTTTAAACGATCAACAATAATTTCAAGATGCAACTCACCCATACCTGTAATAACGTCTGGCCAGTTTCTTGATTATAAGAAAATTAAATGATGGATCTTCTTGCATCATCTTTCGCAAAGCAAGAACCATCTTTTCATAATCAGCTTTATTTTTTGGCTCAACTGAAGTAGAAATAACTGGAGGTGGAACATCAATTGTTTCAAGTAATATTGGATTGTCTTCTTCAGCACAAAGTATCACCTGTTATTACATCTCTTAATACCAACAACAGCAGCAATATCACCTGCTCCAACTGATTCAATTTCTTCTCGCTTATTTGCATGCATTTTAACGAAACGACTTACGCGTTCTTTATTGCCTGTACTTACATTATATACATATGAACCTGCTTTAAGATCACCAGAATAAACACGAATAAACGTTAAAATACCAACAAAAGGATCGGTCATAATTTTAAATGCAAGAGCACTGAAATGGCTCATTATCATCAGCTTTTCGTTGTTTCTTCTTTTTGCGTATCAGGATTCATACCTTTAACCGGAGGAATATCTAAAGGAGATGGCAAATAATCAATCAACGCCATCAAGCATGAGCTGAACACCTTTATTTTTAAAAGCAGTTCCAGCAAAAGCTAGTGCGATTTCACGCTTAATAGTTCCCTTGCGCAATGCAGCCTTTACTTCTTCAATTGAAATCTCTTCTTCATTTAAAAATTTTTCTGCAAGAGCGTCATCAAAATCACATGACTTTTCGATCAGTTTATTTCTCAAATACTTCAACTCTTTCTTTATATTCTGCAGGAACTTCCTGCCAAGAAACCGTTAATCCTTGATCGCCCTCGAAAAGTCGCCATTTTACGTGTGAACAAATCAATAATTGCATGAAAAATTTTCAGATTCACCAACCGGCATTTGCATAGGAACTGCATTCACTCGTAATTTTTCATTAATATCGATCAACAACTCTGAAATAATCCGCGCCAATACGATCTAATTTATTAACAAATATAATACGAGGAACCCTATATCGATTTGCTTGGCGCCATACTGTTTCAGACTGAGGCTGAACACCTGCAACACCACAAAAAACGCCCACCATGCCATCAAGAACACGCAATGAACGACCTACTTCAATAGTAAAATCAACGTGCCCTGGAGTATCAATAATATTGATATTATAGTCTTTCCATATACATGTTGTTGCAGCGGAAGTAATGGTAATACCACGCTCACGCTCTTGCTCCATCCAGTCCATAATAGCTTCGCCTTCATGAACTTCACCAATTTTATGGGTAATACCGGTATAAAACAAAATACGTTCAGTAACTGTAGTTTTGCCTGCATCAATATGAGCGGCGATACCTATATTTCTATATTTTTCTAACTTAGAACTCATGAGTAACCCCTACCGCTACCATGCATAATGAGAGAACGCTCTGTTTGCTTCTGCCATTCGATGCACATCAACTTTTTTCTTGATGGCATTTCCACGACCCTCATACGCTTCAAGCAACTCATCAGCTAATTTTGCGCCCATGGTTTCCCCTGAGCGTGATTTTGCTGCCCCCAATAACCAACGTATTGCAAGAGCACGCGCTCTATCAGGCCTTACTTCAGTAGGGATTTGATAAACGCTACCACCCACACGGCGTGGTCTAACCTCAACGGCTGGCACCAATTGATCAAAAGCCTTAAAGAAAATGGTAAGACCTTTATTTTGATCGCCACCAGCTTTTTTAATGAACTTTTCAATAGCTTCATAAACAATAGTACGGGCAACATTTTTCTTACCACGCCACATAGTTACGTTTATAAGCTTTTGAATGATTTCTGAGCCAAAGCGTTCGTCAACGCCAATTTCTCTTTTATAATTTACTGATTTACGTCGTGACATTATTTACCTTCCTTAGCTTTAGGCATTTTTGCGCCATACAATGAACGGCTTTGCTTTCTGTTCTCTACCCCAGCAGTGTCTAAGGTGCCACGAACGATATGATATTTAACACCTGGCAAATCTTTTACTTTGCCGCCACGAACCAATACAACAGAGTGCTCCTGTAGGTTATGCCCCTCGCCTGGTATATAGGCAGTTACTTCTATACCTGTTGAAAGCTTAACACGGGCTACTTTACGAAGCGCTGAGTTTGGTTTTTTTGGTGTCATAGTAGAAACACGCAAACAGACCCCGCGTGCTTGAGGAGCATTTTTTAACGCAGGACTCTTTGATTTATATTTAACTTTCGTACGCCCTTTATGAGCTAGCTGTGTTATGGTAGGCATTATACAATCCTAAAATTTAGAAGATAAATTTTGAAAAACATTATTTTAACTGCCTGTTACTTGAGTTTCGTTCGACGAATCATGTAGTTAAGGATACATTTATTTTAACCTTTTTATTAATTTTTTCAAGTGGAATTGATTACAGAAATCATGATCATTTTTTTCATCAGAAAAATATTGCATATTATATTTTTTTTTTGACGAGCCAAATGCGAGAAATCCTACCATAAAAATGACTAGGCGGGAAGCTGGCGCCCCCCCTCTTACCTATAAAAGCCGGTGAACCAGTCTAAACCAAAGAAAACTCATACGGCAGCATAGACTTATTGCGTTCTTATTGATACTTTAATAATCACGTGTAACATCTATGAATTTAATAAGGCCATAAGGAGTTTTTATGCCTGATCTCATTTCTTTTTTGGTTACCTATGCACAAAGTGCCTTGTTCATCGTTATAGGGCTTTTAGGCATTGGGTTTATTATCGGCTTTCATGAATTAGGCCATTTCACGTTTTGCAAGATCTTCGGGATCAGCACTCCTTCATTTTCAATTGGTATGGGGCCCCGTATCTTCAAGAAAAAAATTGGGCAAACAGAATTCTCTCTATCTGCGTTTCCTGTAGGCGGCTACGTGGAAATAGCAGGCAATGCAGAAATGGGCCAGGGGGAACAAAAAGAAGCATATCGCAATGATAAGTATTCATTTGCAAATAAGCCCTATTATCAAAAGATGCTGGTTATGGCAGGGGGTATCCTCTTTAATCTCATTTTTGCCTATTTTGCTCTCACTATGCTGTATTTTTGGGGTATGCCAAAATCTCCCATTTTATACCACTACAGCGCATCCACAACCGTTGATACCGTTTTACCCGATACTCCTGCTGCAAAATCCTCTTTAGCTCCTTCTGATACCATCATCTCAATTAACAATACCCCTGTGCACAATGCGCAAGATGTATTAGAGCTGATCAAAACTTTGCCAAACGCGCAAGCAAAATTTCTTGTCGAGCGTAACCATGAACAAAAAACCCTCGATGTTATGATTGGTTCAAAAGAATGTAATGGCACTTCCGTTGGTTTTTTAGGCATCGATTTTGTTGTACCGCGCTATGATTTTTTCACATCGATTAAAAAAAGCATAGGCGCAACCCATTACATTATTTATCAGGTATCAAAGGCATTCAAAGGGATATTTGTAGAACGAAAATTTAACAATCTTGGCGGCCCTTTTATGATTATTCATCAAACAATTAAAGGTGCTGAGCAAGGATTTAGTATGCTCATATTAATTCTGGCATTTATTAGCATCAACCTTGCCTTTATTAACATCTTCCCACTGCCTATTCTAGATGGTGGCCAGGCATTGTATTATACCATTGAGGCACTCATTCGACGTCCATTACCAGACCGCGTGCGCGAATATGTTCATTATGCAAGCTGGTTGCTCGTTTTACTCCTCGTAATCTACCTTACCTTTAAGGACATCACAAAAATTTTCTGGAAATGTTAATTGCGCTAATTTTAAAGCAAAAAGACCCGCGTTTTTCGCGGGTCTTTTTTTTATCTTTTAATGAAGGATCTTATGCAGCGGGTGCAGCTTTCACACCGGTTTGTGCCTGATGTGGGTGTTCAGCACCAGGATAAACTTTTAATTTATCTTGCATTGCTTTGCCCATCTTTGTTTTAGGTAGCATGCGCTTAACTGCCAATTCAATAAGCTCTGCAGGGTTTTTATCCATTATTTCTTGTGCTGTTCTTGATCTTAAACCACCGATATACCCTGTGTAACGGTCATATTGCTTGTTTGCCATTTTGTTACCACTCAAAACAACTTCTTTTGCGTTAATAACAACAACGTAATCGCCAGCATCAGTGTGACGGGTAAATTCTGGTTTAAGTTTGCCTTGCAAAGTATCAGCTATCAGGGTAGCCAATCTTCCCAAAATTTTTCCTTTTGCATCGATTACTTTCCAGCTAGGCTTTCTATCTTCTTTTTTTAAAAAGAACGCCTTATTCATATCCATAAAAAATCCTTATTGTGCTTTCTGACAGGAAATGGTGCTTAAAAACGAACAGGTACTTGTTCTTTATAGTAAAGAAATTTATTAGATAGGTCAAATAAAAATGCCCAATTCTAGGCAAGAATCATTTTTAATTTTATACTAATAGTAATGTAATTAACACACGATTTTTTAGGAGCCTTTTATATGCAGTATTCTTGGGTTAGTCTCATTCCTCCTTTGGTTGTATTGAGTACCGCTTTTATCACCAAACGAGTGCTTCTTTCGCTCTGCCTAGGAATTGTAAGCGCGTGCTTTATTGTCGCGCGTTTTTCATTTAATGAAACGCTCGTTTTGTTATTACAAAATTTACAAAAACAGATATTCAATGCTGATAATATATATACCTTTATATTTCTCATTTCATTAGGCACGCTCATTGCATTATTAAGTCACACGGGAGGAACCTCGGCATATAGCACAATCATGGCAAAAAAAGTTTCTGATGCTAGAAGCGCCGAATCAGCGAGTGTTCTTTTATCATGCCTTCTTCTGTTTGACGATTTTTTCAGCAGCATCACCGTCGGGTGCATTATGCGGCCACTTACCGATCGTTTTAAAATTCCGCGGGTCAAACTCGCCTATTTAATTGATTCCATGGCAGCACCATTAGTGGTGCTTATTCCCGTTTCAAGTTGGATTGCCACGCTGACCATGCAGTTGCATAAATCGGGCATTTCACAAGATTATGCTGATGCACCATTAATTTTAGCTGATCCTTTTTCTTTATATGTTCATGTTATTCCGTATATTTTTTATTCGTTCATCACCCTCGCTTCAGTATTTTATATCGTACGCTGGCGCATATCATTTGGGCCTATGAAACGGCAGGAGATGATCGCGCAGCAAACTGGCAATCTCTATGGCGGCAAACAACCGCACAAAAATGTACAAGCAACTATATGCCCTGTTGATCACGGCACGTTGTATGATTTTTTTATACCCATCGTTCTTTTATTGCTTTCCGTTTTTATAGCAATTTTATACTCAGGAGGCTACCACGTATTTGGTGGCACCTATTCTCTCACACAAGCACTCGCACGAACTGATATTTTCTTTGCACTCTGCACAGGAACTGTGTTCGCGCTCTGTGCAAGCTTTTTTTATTTTGTTAGTAAAAGAAAAGTTACCCTAACAAGTTTTGTATCATTGGTCCGTGAAGGCATTCAACTCATGGGACCTTCCGTCGCTATTTTATTTTTTGCTTGGACATTTAGTAGCTTGCTCATTCATGATTTAAAAAGTGGCGTATATCTTGCCTCGCTTTTAGGTGGCGCACCCATTTTGCCGCTACTTCCGTGCATCTTTTTTATTGTCTCCGGCATTACCTCAATTGCAATTGGCTCATCATGGGGCACTATCGCCGTCATGATTCCTCTTGCAACGCCGATGCTTATACAATTGCTTCATATGCAAACGCCAACAACACCTGATCAAGTACTCTTATTATTTCCACTACTCGGTGCAGCATTTGCCGGCGCAATTGCGGGTGATCATATTTCGCCTATTTCTAGCACAACCGTGATGTCTTCAACAAGCAGCGGCGCTTATCATACTGATCATGTGTACACGCAACTTATCTATGCATTACCTGCCCTCATTGCAAGTGCTGTTGCATATCTGATTGCTGGATACATTGGCATGTATAACACACAATTAAGTTTGATCGCTTTACCAATCGGCATCGGTCTATGTATTGGTATATTGTATGTGCTTAATCAAACGAAGAAATGACATCTCGATGTGCTCGAACGCGAGCACGAGAATGTCATCCCGAGGCTTTAGCCGTGGGGATCCAAACTTTAATTAATCCCTTAAAGGAACTAATTTTATAATTGGATTGCCACGCATTCGCTCGCAATGACAATTTTGTTTTCCAATATGCATTTCCCGCAGCATAGTGACATCGAGCTTGCGTTAATTTATACTGTGACATGGCAAAAATAGATGAACCTAACTATGAAAGAGACTATGAAAAAACTTTTATTTTGCGCGCTTTTGAGTGGCATTTTTATTAATACTCTCTATCCGGATCCATTAACAACATTGGGCAATACACTAGATGCAGTAAATAATAAGGTCAATTATGCGGTAACGAGACCTTCATTAGATGATCATCGTGTGAAAGCTTTAATATATGTAGGGGCAGTGCTTGTTGCAACGGGATCAGTTGTAACCCTTTTGGGAAGTTATCGTGCATCCCAAAGTGCCGGGCAAACTGATGAAAATCATCAGCCAGTTGGCATCGTAAGTGATGCTTTAGCGCGCATCGGTGGATTAGGCACCGCAATATTAGGATTAGCGTGCACGGTGGGCGGCGGAGCTTCGATTGTTTTAGCACAAGAAGCAATATTTCAGTTGCAAAAGTTTTTAAATCAAGCTTCTGTTGAACGAGCGAGTTAAAAAATGAAACGAGCGGAAGTGAATCACTTCCGCTCGTTTTTTATAGAATTCAATTAAGATTAAGCTTGCATCTTATCACTCAACATGGTTCTCACGTCTGCTACTAATTCTGGGTTCATGCCATGCTTCCCAGTTAAGGTGTCAAAATATGCAATATCTTTTGCTAAAACTATTGCGCCATTATCAAGTAAAAACCTAATGAATTGACCATTAATTTCTGCAAAATTATTGAATTCTTTAAAGTATTGTAAAATTGCTAGCCGTAATACACACCAATTATCATCATTTCTTCCATAATTAACATCGGCACCGTTTTCAATTAATTTTCCTAGCAATCCTGGCGCATTTTTAAATGCTAATCTAAGAGCTGTATTTCCCTGACCATCTTGTTTATTTATATAAGTCTTATCATTTTTTTGTTTTCCACGCTCAATGATAGCTGAAGCTACATCAACATATCCATGAGTGATTGCATCCATTAATGGTGTTCTCCAAAAATAGTTATATTGATATGAAAGATCGACATCAACATCAAGATCATTAACAAAATTCAATGCAGCTTCTACATTACCTTCTTGAATTAGCCTATTTAAATCGCAATTATCTTTTTCATGCTTAGCTTTAGGTAGTATATAGTTTTTAATTTTTACCAAATTAGAAACTATATACGGCATATTGCCAAAATTATGACGACCCAATGCACGCTCAAAAATGTTTTCCAAGTACATTTTTTTTATTGGATAGCGCACAAGACGGTATAACCCATTTCTGAATGAATCGAGAACATCCGACATCTCATGAGCAAGCATTTCAGCATCAGATAACCCGAACGTTCCCTCCCTAGGTAATTGATCACGTAATATCTTTTGTCCTTTAGAGACCTTATGCTCATCATTAAGACTTTTGAGACTCATTAGACATTTAAAAACTTCATTTAATCCTCTTTCTCTTGTCATAGATATTACTTCCGATCCAGGCGAATTGAGATGCATGCTGAGCAAATCAGGGTTACCGTCAAGAAACTTTAGGAGAGCTACTGCAGCATCTTCTTTACCTCCCAAAAGCAAAGCTCCAAGAGGTGTAATACCATCATAATCCACATATTCTACATCTTGATTATCTTCTTTCACTGTTAAAGGTGCCCCAGCTTCAAGTAACAATCGGACATCATCAGCTGATGAAACTTTATATAACAATGTTTGATTTAGTATTAAAGGTAATCCCGCTATATATCCCCGCATCTCAGCAGGAATTATTTCAAATGTCCCTTTAAGGGAAATTTTGCCTTCAAGAATAGCATGAATAACTGCATAGGCTGATTTCTGCACTAAATTTTCTTTGAGTATTAACGGCTTTACATTAATTTTTTTAATTTCGTCTATCTTTGAACGTTTTTTAGCTGAAGAAAGTAATGCCATCTCTGCAGTTTGTTTTGGCGTTTCTTCATGGTTGCGTTTCATCGGGAATACTGAACGAAAAAATAACAAAGCTAAAATAATAGTAATTAGTCGTGTCCCTAGATTTTTCATTATATAATTCCCCCACTCCATGTGTTTTACTTTATTATTTAAACTTATGTTTGTGCTTCCCACGTATCAGTTAACATGTTTCTCACATCTGCTACTAATGCCGGCTTGATTTCATGGTCAGTAACTAATTTATCAAAATTTTTAATATCTTTTCTTTCAACTGTAGCATCGCTACCAAGTAAAAATTTAAGCATCGCAATAGCTTTATCATTATTAGTTTGTTCAATCTCATCAAACTGCGAAATATATTGTTCAAGGGCAATGCGTAATGCACACTTACCTTTTTCATTGGCATAATCAATCTCAGCACCTAATTCAATAAGTGTTTTTACGGCATCTAAAGAATCACTCGTTAAATACATTAATGGAGTTTCATCATAATCATTAGCAAAATTCACGTCTGCGCCATTCGCTACTAATTTTTTTATCTTCTCAGCGTCATAATTTTCACTAATCGCAAGTGATAAAATTGTCTCGCCATTATGATTTTCATGATTTAAGTCCGTAGGTTTCTTGTCGAGGATCAAATCGAATAACCGTGGAAATTTATTTTGAAAAATAAATGCACTTACGGCCATTAAGAAGGAATTACCTGAAGGTCCCAATCCATTGATATCGACACCGCTATTAATTAATTTTTCAATCAATTCAGGGGTACATTCATATGCTAACCATAAAGCCGTTTTTCCACCCAAATCCTCTAGGGATAATCCCTCATTATTTTTTTGTTTCATATAATCCAAAATATCTGAGGCAAGTTCAACATATCCTTGTCGTATAGCATGCATCAAAGGAGTTCTACCAAAAGAGGGATCTTTTTTAGCAAAATTAAGCGATAAGCCTTCATTTATAAGCAATTCTGTAGCTGCCTGGAGATTGCCTTGAATAATGAACATATTTAAATCTTCTTCATACGTGATAGTTTTAATTTCCTCCCGGTATGCACTCACCCTAGAAGTCAAACTATTATTCTCACCATATTTTTCTTGTATAAATTTTATTAATTCATTAGCAGCGTCAGTTTTATTGCTAGTTAGAAAATTCTCTAAAGGATCTACCCATTCATTATCAATGAATGGTACATCTTGATTATCCTCATTCTTCGCTGTTATAGGCGCGCCAGCTTCGAGTAACAACTGGACATCATCAGCCGAAGAAACTTTATATAACAATGTTTGATTTAGAATTAACGGTAAATTCGCTATATATTCCCTCATCTCAACAGGAATTTTTTCAAATGCATCTTTAAGGGTAATTTTGCCTTCAAGAATAGCATGAATAATCGCATAGGCTGCTTTTTTTACTAACTTTTCTTTGAGTCTTAACGGTTTTACATTAATTTTTTTATAGTGTTCTATTTTTGGTGCTTTTGCAGGCGATGCAGTTAAAACAAGCTCCGCATTGTGCTGTGGCGTGTCTTCACGTTTTCGCTTTTCCATGCTCCATAATGGACTAAATGCACATCCAAAAATTGCGATAATAATCAAATTTTTTAAGAATATATTCATTATAACCTCCTCCCCCTAAGACTTACTATTATTGTAACAATTTAGATAATTCAGGATGATCTTGCGCTTGTTTTAAATTTTTGTTCATCACCGAACCATTTTTTGATAAAAACTCTATTATCTGAAAATATGCATAAGAACTATCTTCACTTGCTCTTTTATACCGTTTTATAGCATATGTTAAAGGACTCATCTTTTTTACTGGTGATAGATCAGCACCGCATTCAACCAATAGTTTTACTTTTTCCAACTCACCAGTTGCAATTGCAATATAAATAGGCATATCTTTAGGCTTTTTACTGTAATTGGGATCTATGCCCCTTTTAACTAGCTTCTTAAGCATTTGCGCGTTGCCATAAAGAATGGTATCTGTTAAAAGATCGTATCCATTTATTAATGCTGAATCAGTGGCATGAACCAATTTTTTAAAGCAACCAAATTGATACATCGTTTTAGAAGCAGCTCTCTCAGCTCTTTCACCTATATTATTTACAAATGCCTTCAATCCCTTATTACCACTATTTTCACAATCAATACCTTTAGCTATTAACAATTCAATAGCGTGAGGAAAATATTTACATGCCGCAAGAAATGCGTCCCACTGCCCATTATTTATTGAAGAAAGCTGATTGCGACATTCTAATACATCCAATATATGATAGGTCATTTCATATGATTGAGCGCGAATTGCATATATTAGCGCAGAACGTCCATAGCTATCAACAACCGTTAACTCCAACGCATCTGAATGCTTAAACAAAAGTATATAAGCCAATTGTAACTTTTTATTAGCTAGTAAATATGTTAATAAAGGCTGTCCATCGATAACGGACTCATTTGGATCAATATATGAAAGTATTGTATCCAAATCAGCTTCAGTTTGTATGTGCGATACTAACTCTACATATCTCAATCTTAGTTGCTCTGCTAATTCTTCGGTTAATGGCATGCCATTGAGCGCATCAGTTAAGCCTATTTGTTCATCGATAACTGCATTGAGGACTTTATCAAAACAGATAACTGCTAACTTTTTAGGGGAGTTTCCCTTCAATTCTTGGGTGCTTTCAACTGAATCATTTTTTGTTCTTTTGTTCATAGCCATTAATAAATCAGTCTGTAGACCAACAATAGCTAAAAACAGGGAAAAGAGTATAGTTTTCTTCATTATATGTAACCTCTCATTTTATTTTATTGATAATGATTTTCTATTAGAATTTTATCATATAATGATGAAACCGTCAAATTACCCTGTTTTTGGGGATAAAAAGACGGTTTTAATCTATTTTGGCATCAATACCTAGCAAAACCCTATAGTTCCCTGTTTTTCATCATAGCTTCAATTTCATTAGCTGTTTTGGGGAGATTTTCGCTCAAACAGACCACTCCATCGTCCACTACCCAATAGTTATCTTCTATGCGTACGCCAAGTGCCTCCTTGGCAATATAAATACCCGGTTCGATAGTAATAACGTCCCCTGTCTGCAATGGAATGGTATAATCACCGACATCATGGACATCTAACCCTAGAAAATGGCCTATGCCATGGAGAAAATAGTCCCCATACCCTTTTTCCTGTAAATATTTTTTTGCTAAATGATTGAGCGATTGCTCGGGATGATCTTTATGAGAAAGCCACATGCCTGGTTTTGCAACACTCGCTATATACTCTTGCGTGTCAAGAACGAGATCGTAAATCTCACGTTGCCGTTTGGTGAAACTTCCTGATACAGGATAAGTACGCGTCAGATCGGCACAGTAGGCATTAAATTGTGCACCAATATCGACAACTACTAAATCACCTGATTTCATGGTGGCATTATTATCATGATAATGAAGAATAGTAGAATTTATTCCCGCACCAACAATGCTTGGAAAGGCGAGTGAACCGCCGGATGCAATAAACGTATATTCAATACCAGCTTGCACTTCGTATTCGATCACATTGGGTTTAATCAGCTGTGCAGCGGTTTCCTGCGCATCACTCGTTATGGTGATTGCTTTATACATAAGTTCAAGTTCTTCATGAGATTTTTTCCTGCGCATCAGGGCAACTAACGAAGAAATATCAGCGCTCGCAGCAGAAAGCTCGGGAACAAAATGCGTAATGCGATCGATCATAAATTTTTGATTAACGTACGCGTGCGAGCGAAACGGATTGCATACAAAAATAGTTTGTTCTTCATCGCAATATTTTTTTATAAGGTCCAAAACATTTGCATATTCACGTTTTTCAAAAAAAGGATACATCGTATAGCCGGCACATATGTCTCCCAAATACTCGAGTGCATCAACCTCAAGTTCATGCGCGCGTTTTTCAGAAGGAACGAGTGCATCAGCAATCCACTTCACGCGTTCAGTACCAAAGTTAGGAACAAATAGTATTGATTTTCCCGATTCAACATCGAGTGTAAGTACAGCCGCAGGTTCATGCACGCCGGTATAATAATAAAACGAGGGATCTTGTTTAAAAGGGGCACTTTGTGGCTCGAACTGTGCAAACAGCATAATGAGCCCTTTTTTTTCGGGGTACATTTTTTTGACAAGAGTTTGTAATTCTTCACGACGATTTTTATAGGCTGCAGATGATGCAGTATAACGTACTGGCATTAAAAAAATCCTTTTAAAATCATGATTATTATTTGATTTAACCTATCACTGGTATGTTCTTTTTGCTACCAATAAAAATAGTACAATTTCCCAATTTTAGCTATCCCCCTAAACTATTGCTTTTATTATTTCAGATAGAATATACTTATAGTAAGGAGCGCCTTACCTTTTCCAGGCAAGGCCCTCAAGACGTGGTTTTGTGCCAACTCTGAGCACATTACCGCAATATTGAAAAAGGAGCACCTATGAAGAAATGTTATATACTACTCCTTGGTTTGCTAACCTGTGCAACGTTTATTACGCTTGATGCTAAAAATGTACGAAAATCACAAAATTGTAACAATGGAAATTGCGCGTTCACTGAAATAGATTGTGCACAATGTTGTAACTCAAAAACGGGGATAACCCCTGAATGCTGCAGAGCTTGTAATAACTGTAAAGTGCATGGTGACCTTGGGAGTCAAGAATGTGGATATACTCCATAATAAGTTAAAAGGCGGTTTTAAAAACCGCCTTCTTTACTTGAAGCACAAAAATTTCTCTAAACCAAAATAACATTGCTAACAAACTGTCATTGCGAGCCACGTATGTGGCGTGGCAACCCAGATTATAAAATTAATTCCTTAAGGATTTATTAAAGTTCTGGATCCCCACGTCGCTTCGCTCCTCGGGAAGACACTAAAAAGGTCTTCGCTCGGATAATGCTTTATACACCGTCAAGCGATCCATAAATTCAAGTGAAGAACCAACCGGAATACCGCGCGCTAAACATGAAAGCGTAATAGAAAATTTCTTAAGCTTACTTGCAAGATACGCCGCTGTCGCTTCACCTTCCGGCGTTTGATTCGTTGCTAAAATAACTTCTTTCACATCATCATTAATACGTCGTACTAAATGATCAACTGTCAAATCTTCCGGGCCAATACCGTCGAGTGGCGAAATCACACCACCAAGAACATGATACACGCCTTGATAGCCGCCCGTCTTTTCAATCGTCATTAATTCTTGCCATGTTTCCACCACGCAGATCACACTTTGATCGCGTTTTGGTGAGGCACAAAATAAACATTTCTTTGAACGCTCTTTCCACGTACAACACAAGTCACAACGCACTATTTCTTGCTGTGCCATTAAAATCGCTTTACAAAACTGTTCAGCTTTGGCAGCATCCATTGACAATAAGTAGTTAGCAACACGAAAAATATTTTTTGATGCCAAATAAGGAACTTGTTGAAGATGCTTTATCAGATGTACTAATGGCGGCAACTGTTCAATCATGAAAAGAATCTCTTTGTTAGCTGTGCTTGGGCTACTCCCAACGCTGTGCTTGTAAAAAGATACAAACCTAACCCAGCAGAAACGGTAGTCGCAAATGCGGCAAAAAGTAATGCAGTCGCAAATGTTGAAACGCGCTTCTTTGGATCGTTCGCTGCACCAGCAGTTGGTGTATGAAACATCATCGATAGTAGAATCAATACGGGCAAAATATAGTAAGGATCAGGCGTTGATAAATCGTGGATCCATAAAAACGGTGCCATAAATAATTCAATCGAGTTAGAAATAACCCAGCCTAATGCTATAAAAAGCGGCATTTGTAATAACAGCATAGGCAAACAACTGCCAATACCTGGGATACCATGCTTTCGAATTAATTCTGCTTGTGCAATGCGCAACCCTTCTTTATCATGCTTGTATTTGTGCTGCAAATGCTCCATCTTCTTTTGATATTCCATGCCTTTCTTAAGGCCTTGCTCACTTTTATACGTAAAAGGAAACAATATAATTTTCATCAAGAAGGTCAAAATAATAATGGCAATGCCATAATTATGACAATAGTCATAGATACGTTTTAAAATGTGCAATAATATTTTTGAAACAGGACGAGAGATTCTCCCAAACCAACCGTAGTTGAGCGTTTGTTCTAAACGAGGGTCTACAGCAACGAGTGCTTCATCTTCTTTAGGCCCTACATAAAATGAAAGTGTCCATGTTGAGGGTTCACGCACTTCTGGACTTTCTAAAATCGCAAAAAGATGGTGCTCATCAACAACATTGAAATACCCTCGATCAATAAAATTGTTCTCATCAGCCACACACGCATGTACAAAATAACGATCTTGAGCGCCAAATAGTGTCGGCGTACGCCACGATTTTGCACTCGCATCGGTGATTGCAACACTCGTGATGGTATCATTCGCATCGCCAGCTAGGCCTTTAAGAATATCTTTGCTTCTCAATTCCGGCACAATAGGCGCAGGTAAGAACATGCGTAACTGAGTGCCGTTAGCGTTTTTTGGCTCTAGAGAAATAATAAGATCTATTTTGAAAAGATTTTTGTATACGACGAACTTTTTGCGCATTATCCCATCATTAAATGCTGCGCTGTACGAAATTTCAATGCGATCATCAAATACTTGTTTATCAACGAGATCGAAATAATAGGGCGTAGCATCCGGCAATGCAACAAAAAATGCTCGATCAGCCTTGTTCTCAGCATCCGGCGGGAAGATAGTTGTCAGATACCCTTCTTTACCACCCCAATTGCGCTTAAATTCTACATTTTCAAGTGATGCACCTTCAGTGGAGAATTTATACCGCGCATGCTCTGTTTCAAACTCAGTAATAACCGGTTTTTTAGGATTTTTTTTCTCAACAAACGTAACATTGAGATTGAGGGGTCTTTGATCTTCCTGAATTGTTGGGACTTCCTTGCGTATACCAAAGAAGTATTGTATCCCCAAACTCGTCAAAATCGCCAAAGGTAACACAATCAACAATTCTCTAATATTCATATAAATCCTTATGAGTGAAAATAGCGGGGATGAAAAACAAAGTATAGTTAGAATAGCAAAGATTCCCTGTTTGATCCAGTGCAAAAGGATGATCTTTATATACAAAACTTAAATTTTGAGCTATATAAAAAAACAAGGTCTTTTAAAAAAGGAAGAGTATTTATGAAAATGAACAAACGACAATTTCGTATTGGAGAACTTGCACAACACCTCAACGTTGAACGCTTTGTAATTCGCTTCTGGGAGAAAGAATTCAATGTACATTCTTCGCGCTCAGAAGGTGGCCAGCGCTTCTATCAAGAAAAAGATCTAAAAACGTTCAGTAAGATTAAAGAACTTCTCTATGAAAAAAAGTTTACCATAGCGGGTGCAAAAGAGGCATTAAAATTGGGAAAAAATCACGCTTTGTTCGCTTCAAAAACTACGATGGAGTCAAACCAAACAAACGTGCTTTCAGTATCCGTTGAACAACTTATTGAACTCCGACAAAAATTATTAAAAATACGCGAATTACTGTAAGTAATGTATCTGCCCATAGTGAGCATAAGCATTAGCAAAGTAACATTTTAAACTGGTGGATGTCATCCTGAGTGATTGTGTTAAAAGTCAAATATTTTTATAGTCAAGCTCTACATAACTCGCCCCTTTTTAATAGAGCATTGGCAATTATAATGAGCTTATGCATAATAGCAACGATAGCTACTTTAAAAGGTTTTTTAGCATCCATTAATCGCTGGTAAAATTCCCTTAAAGGAAGATGGTGCTTTACCGTGGTCAATGCACACATATAAAGTGCTTTACGAGGAATATGCCTGCCATGCTTAATAAATTTTTTGCCTTTGTAATTGCCGCTTTCATTGTCATAAGGACAGACACCAATTAGAGCGGATATTTTTTTGTCGCTTAACTGCCCAAGCTCAGGGACAAAAGAAAGTAATGTTGCAGCTGTAGCTTTACCGATTCCTGGGATTGATTCCAAAATGTTTGATTTTGTATGTAACTCTTCATCATCTTTGACTAAATCCTGTATTCGAGACTCAATTGATTTAATTTCACTTTCTAAGAGTGCAATAAATCTTTTTATATCAGGAACATATAATACGTGAGAAGGATGTTTAAGTCGTGTTTTCTCAGCAGCTAAAAATTTTACTAAATCATTTTTACGGTTAACTAGAGCTTGTAGTTTATGCTGATTCTCACTTTTGTTAACAATCTCGTAACTAGGAGAATTTTTAGAAGCGAATTCAGCAATTTTTTTAGCATCAATTTTATCGGTTTTACTTTTACAGCCAGTAGCTATAATAAAAGCTTTTATCCTTCGTGGATCAACGATCCAAAGTGAATATCGGTTCTTTTTGAGTAATTGGGCAAGTAATTGTTCATAGCCACCTGTTGCTTCACAGGCAATTTGTGTAACTTGATAGTGAGCTAATTCCTTGATTATGTTCTGTATGCCAACTTCTGAGTTAGCTACTTTAAAGAATTTTCCTATAGGATACACATAAATATCGAGATTATTTTTTGAAATATCGACACCTACATATACTTCTGCTATGTTTTTCATAAATACCTCAGCCTTGTAAACATACGAGATCGTATACCTAATACGTCTCTAGTGATTGTTCGAGGTAATTTTGTGTAAGCTGATAGTCTCAAACTCAGGAACGGTTCTTCTAAACCAGGAGCGTGACGAGATCTATCAGCTTTTCTCAAACAACCGATATTAAACAATATTTCATTCTTAAATTATCACAATTTACTCTTAAATGCTTTTTGTTTTAACATACAAGGAGCATAGCGACGTAGGGATCCAGTCTTTAAAATGAAAATCCTTATCAGATTGGATTCCTACGACAACTTCGTTGTCTCAGAATGACAACATTTCCCTAAGCATATTTCCATGCGCACTGGATATTTCTATGGATTCTCTCAGCTAATCAACCTCTATAGTATTGTTGTCAGTTTGTAGAACAGAAACATTTTTGTTATTTTATAACAACTAATCTGTAAATAAAAATTGGGAATCATGTATGTATAGAAAAAAAGTGCATCTTCATTTTGTTGGTATCGGCGGCATTGGCATGAGCGGCATTGCAAAAATTCTGCGCTATCAAGGCTATACCATTTCAGGATGCGATATTGATCTCGATCAAAAAAGTATTCATGATTTAAAAAATCTTGGATGCGCAATTTATGAAGGAAACAATACCCCTTCTTGCCATGATGAAAGCATCGATATTGTGGTATATTCTTCAGCCATTCACGCGCACAACCCTGAAATACGTGCGGCACAAGCGCGTGCCATCCCTACCATTCCGCGCGCATTGATGTTAGCTGAACTTATGCGCACAAAATATAGCATTGCGATCGCTGGCAGCCATGGTAAAACAACAACCACATCACTTATCTCACATATTCTTATCGAAACTAAAAAAGATCCGACCGTTATTATTGGCGGACATTTAAAAACTATTTCAACCAATGCACAATTTGGTTCAGGTGATTTTTTAGTTGCTGAAGCAGATGAGAGTGACAAATCATTAGTACATTTGCAAGCAACACTTGCCGTGGTTACTAATATTAGCCCTGAACATCTTGATGTGTATCGTGATGTCGATGACATCAAAAATACTTTTAAGCACTTTCTCAACAACATTCCTTTTTACGGTAAAGCATTTCTCTGCATCGATAATGCAAATGTACGATCCCTATTACCACTCTCTCATTTAAAAATCGTAAAATACGGATTGGATGCAGCAGCCGATATACGGGCAAACAATGTTGTGTTAGAGCCACATCAATCCACCTGCTGCGTATATTATCAGCAACAGATGCTCGGAAAGCTCACGATTCCCATGCCGGGTAATCACAATGTGCAGAATGCGCTTGCTGCGCTTGCAGTATGCTTAGAACTTGAAATTCCATTTGCCGATATCAAACAAGCATTAGCAAATTTCAAAGGTGTTGAACGCCGTTTCAGTTTTAATGGCATCTATAAAGGTGCAGAGATTTTCAACGACTATGGGCATCATCCGGAAGAAATTAAGAATACCCTCGAAGTTGCCTTCCATCGCAAACGCGCGTCCGGAAAACTTACGGTCGTTTTTCAACCTCACCGCTTTACGCGAACGTACGCTTTGTGGGATCTTTTTATCGATACACTCGTTCAAAGTCCCATTGATCATCTCATTATTACTGATATTTATGCAGCGAGTGAATCACCGCTGCCAGAAATTACCGCGCATAATTTAGCAAAAGCGATTCAAAAACGGCATCCACGGTTTTCAGTTACCTATGTTCCTTATGAAGAACATTTTTCATTATTGAAACGAAATCTTGATGCAATCGTTGCACCAGATGATTTGATCTTATTTCAAGGAGCTGGGAATGTATATAAATGCGCGCACGTATTAACGCAACAAAAAAAATAGCGATGCATTTTTTGCATCGCTATTTTCTAATTACTATATAGCGGCGAGAAACTGTTATTTGAAGGCATACCGCATTGGCATATAATCATTTCTATGAAAGAGCTCCATAAAAAGCTTCACCTCTTGTGCGTCAGTAGTAAATCCTATTTTTTTGTAAAATCCTATTGCTGCACCTTTTGATAAGAGCGTTACTAAGGTGCATTTCTTACTTTTCATATCTTTGAATGCTTCAAGGATCAATTTTTTTCCAAAACCTTGTTTTTGATAGTTATCATCAATAAGAATGAATTTAATATATGCAGTGCACTGCGCACTCGTTGCTTTTGCATACTGTTCACGCGGGATAATGTTACCAGCTACATCATACCGATCAATGGCATAGGTAATATACCCAATTCTATCATCATCTAATATGATGATGATAGTAGTCCATTCCTCGTGATCATCATAAGCAGCAGTTGCATATACAGACTTTTCAAAAGTAACTTTTGAGAAAATCGGTACAGCATAGAAAAGAAATACCGCAAATATAAAGTATTTTTTATTGTTCATGTTCATACGTTTTCAATTCATGTTCTAACGTATAAAAATTTCTCATGAGTTCTGTTATTTTAGACCCCGCAGCAGTATTAAGAAGATTTTTATCAGTTAATACTTCCCAAATTTCGCAGCAATTCCAAAAACAATCTGCTATAAAATGTCTATATTCACCAATGTTACAATTCATTTCAGTAAGTATTTCGCGGATCCCCTGTTCTTTATTTTGTGCATTTTTAATACGCATTAATAAAATAGCCGGATTAAATTCGGGAGCTATGTTAATTTCCTCAAGCATCTGAATAATTTCTTTATCACTCTTGTGATACCAGCGAGTCTGCTTTTCATCATTATTAGAAAATGCTACTGCACATGACATGATTGAAAACAACAAGAAAAATTTTTTAAAGATCATAAATGTTCCTAACTTAGTAGCAATAATTGTATCCATAGGGATACGGTGGAAACGCAATAATGACAGGAGGCTGATTACGTACTTTATTAGATAGAGTTTCGAATTGCTTAATAAAATCATTATTCACGAAAATATCCATCTCGTTTCTCAATTGTTTAAGATCAGATTCTAAATCTTTCACTCTTTGGGCACACGCAAAAAGCGATCTTTTTGTTAAACGCTCTAGCCAAGTTTGGCATGTTTCAATCTGATCGCACACATACTGTAACGTCGCCAAATTAGCTTTAATGCAAGGGGAAGAGCCACGTAGCTTTTCTAACTGCGATGCCAAACGATCTTCAACATCTTGCATAAAAACTGCAGCTAATTTTACAATTTTTGAGTCAGATTTTTTATTCCAAAAATCTTTTTCTGCTTTCTTTTTTTGACACTCTTTGTATATACAATAGCTAATAGCGCTACCGACTGCCAATCCGAATGCACCTAACGCACATCCAACCTTGGCTTCTGGACTTTTTGGTAAATAATCCAAGCATTTCTGCGCTTCTGTTTTAATATCAAAAGCAAAAGCAACTGACTGTGCAGACATTGAAATTACTAAGATTGCTAAAATTAATTTTTTAAATTCCATTCATTTTTCTTTCATTTAATTCACAAAGTTCTTCAAAAAAAAGTTTCCATATCGCAGCATCCAGAGTCGTCAGGTTCTCAACTGTTTCCTCCATGTTAATAGTAAAAGTTGGAAAAGCCCGCTCATTCTTTAAAAATGTTACTATTCGTTCGGCTGTAGCTTGATAATCCCTAATATCGTTATAATAATGTAAAATCGTATAGGTACGATTGCAGGGCAATTTTTTCATAATATCATCTTTACTCATTGAAGCTTGGAACAATGCTACTGTTTGACTTAAATGCAACTTTCCTTCAACTTCCCTTTTGAAATCATTAATCTCATTACGAAGACCTTCATAAGAAATACAAATTAGTTGTCCATGAATTTCTTCAAAACCTGCAAATGAAATGATCGGAAATAATAATAGACTCAAAAAGGTTATTTTTTTAAAATTCATCGAGCTTGCCTTCCATTTCGCTTAGTAAGTGACTTATTAAAAAGTATAGCATTTATACCATATCTTTCAATTAATGGAATTTTTATATAATCACTATTTACTAATTTGCAATTATTACCTCGCAAATAGGCTTAAAATCAGCTCTCGTATATTTTTTAGCATTATTGACTTTTCTATTTGAATTTTAATAAACTTATACTACATAAAAATTATTTAGAAGAACATGACAAATAAGGAGTTTTTGGTATGAAGATGTATCAAAAAATAGCTTTAATACTAAGCTTTTTAGCGGTTTCAAGCGTATACGCAGGTGGCAGCAATTTTGGCGGTAGTTTTGCGGGAGGATTCACGGGCAGTCTTGTTGGCAGTGCCTTAACTGCCCCTCGACAACAGCCCGTTTATCAACAACCCTCGGAGGTTCGTTATATTAAAGTACCAGAAACCCGCTATATAGAAAGACCGCGCAGCAATAAGCGAAAACGACAAGAATGCGATTATGAAGAAGAATATAGACCAATGAAAAAACAACGCACTCGTCAAAGCGCACAAGCAGCCGAACAAGAAAAAGCAACTGAAATTAAAATGCGTGAATTAGAATTGCGTGAACAAGAAGCAAAGAACGAGGCTAAAAGGCTTGAAATTGAGGCAAAAAAATTAGAGCTTGAATCTAAAAAATAAAAGCTCAAGAACCTGGCTTTTTCTTCTTTGATTCTTTTAATTTTTGATCACACTCAGTTATTATAATACATATTTTAGTTGTTTTGCTTGCATTCTTACTGCTGCCTGGCAGTCCATGAAAATAATCTTCCACATTTTGATAGTAGTTTGAAATCTGTTTCTGCTTTTGTTGTGGTTGCATAGCAATAAGTGGCGCATAAAAAAGAAACGATACTAGAAGCATTTTTTTAATTTTCATCACAATCCCTTTTTTTCGATGTTACTATGCCGCAGGAAATGATATTGGAAACAAAAGTTGTCATTGCGAGCGAATGCGTGGCAATCCAATTATAAAATTAGTTCCTTTAAGGAATTAATTAAAGTTTGGATCCCCACGGCTAACGCCTCGGGATGACATCCTTGCGTTCGCGTTAGTTACTATTTAACGTACTATACTTGCAATGAGATCATCAAGATTATGAATAGTCTAATGTTTTTGGTGCCGAATAGATCACAACACACACATCATTCTGCTGAATGCGCAACGAGATAGAGCAATACTTTTGAGGCTTTTCATAGTTGAGTAAAACTTCTTGGCCACTTTCAAAACATGCTAATTTATGCCAGCCAAAACGCTCCATATGTTCTTCATAGAAGATCACCGCATCAGCTAAAGAAAAATATGACGTATATTTCAGGATAATAGCATCACCATCTTGCTGATTATGTAACATACAAAGATTTGTCGCGCGCAATAAAAGCGGCACATCATGGAGACGCGCTTCAACAAACTCTTGTTTGAGAACAGGCAAAGATTCTACTACATCATGCTGCTGTGTTCTTTTACATCCTGCTAAAATAAGCACAAAAAAAACGAGCGCAAAGGTGAAAAAAAATCTTTTTTCACACATGTATGCAAACAACTTATCGAACTTGTTGAGCTTCTGCTGCTGCGCCTAATAATTTTTTGCGCTCGACATGAGCTGCACGTCCAACACGCCCACGCAAGTAGTATAATTTTGCACGACGCACGCGTCCAGAACGGACAATTTTGATAGAAGCGATACGAGGGGAATAATAAGGGAATATTTTTTCAATTGCAACGGCATTTGCCCCAATTTTTCTTACCGTGATAGTGCTTGCAACGCCATTGTTATTCATCGCAATAATAGCACCTTCAAAGGCTTGAAGACGTTCTTTATCGCCTTCTTTTATTTTTTGTTCAACAATAACCACATCGCCGATGGCTAATGCAGGAAACTTACGATCTTGGGTACCGTATGATAGAATGGTTTCTTTGGTAAATTTTTTAGCTTTCATGAAAAGTATTCCTTATAGTTCATTTTTCAAGCAGAAAACCTGTATTTTGGCTGTATATACGCTCAAGTATACAAAAAAAATGTTACTCTGCCAATGTTCATTGTTTCTGAATTATTCGTGGGTTAATACCGAGCCAGCGATCCAAAATTATTGCCACCGCCGAGCGTACCGATAAATGGTTAAAATCAGAGAATCCCTCTAGCGGGGTCAATAAAAAGTCGCAGCGTTCGACTACTTCCGGCGCAAGGCCATGGCCCGTTCCAAACAAAAGCAATACAGGCCGATCGGATTCCCACACACGATCCTGCTGGAAATAGGTAATTATTTTGTTACCAAACTGCTCATCATGATAGCGCGCGGATGTTGCAACAAGAAGCGGTTTTTTGCCTTCTTTTGCCTCAATAGCAGCAATAACCTGAGCGAGTGAGTCAGCCAATTCTACATTCCTTACAGCCTGATGCCGATGATGATTATAATCAACGCCCTCGCCTGTCTTCCAAAATTCAAGCAGGCGCTCGACAATGCGTTGTTGATCTAGCAATGGGGTAACAATAAAATAGTTCAAAATACCAAAGGTGCAGGCTGAGCGCGCAATATCATGGATATCGAGGGAAGTAACTGAGGTTGTACCTACCTGATTTTGTGGTAAAAGAACCTGATCATGCATGAGGGCACAATAATGAGCCGGAATATAGTTCCGTGCTAATTTTTTTTGTGATGTCGTAAGCAGACACGATGAAAGCCACGTAAAATGATCTTTTACGGTGTTTTGAGCAGCGGCTTCTTCTTGCCATTTTTTAATCGCGGCATGATTGCCAGATCGTATTATCTCCGGCACTTCAAGTCCTTGCCATGTTACCGGCACGGTATATTCCGGATGGTCGACGAAAGGACCGGAAAAAGATTCGCGCTCAACAGATTCTTGTTTACCAACAACGCCAGGAAGCAAGCGCACTAATCCTTCAAGCATCATCATGGCTGGCAAATCTCCCGATAGGAGCACAAAATCACCCATTGAAATAAGTTCATCAGCATACACTTCTTCAACGCGTGCATCCATGCCTTCATAACGTCCTGCGATGAGCATGAGATGCTCCGTTTTTTGTGCTTTTTCAATGATAGTTTTCAGGAGATCTTGGGTAAGCTTTTTGCCTTGGGGGGAAAAGAAAATTTTATAGGCTTTGCCATAAGCGGCCTCTTTAGCCTCAACTGCTTTTTGCACAACCTCCGGCTTTATGAGCATGCCAGCGGCATGCCCAAAGGTAGGCGCATCAATGCGTTCTTTTGGCTGAACGAACGAAAAAAAGGTATCGACATCATACCGAACAATATTCTTTTCTTGCGCTCGTTGCATCAGACTGGTCTTAAGAAAAACATCATAAAGCTGAGGAAAGACCGTAAGAAGAGAAATATTCATGAGAAACAACGCTATTTTACAATAAGCTCAACAGGGCCAACCCCATCGATATTATTTACCATTGTTCTCAGGGCTCGTACAATACGGCCGTCTTTTCCTATAACTCGTTTAAGATCGAGAGGAGAAACATTAATTTCTATAACGATTTTTGATTCTGTCTGGGTCTCATGGAGTATGACTTGATCTGGATGATCAACAAGATGCTTAATTGCAAATTCTAATAATGGTTTGAGCATGTAGGCTTCCTGTGCTATGCCGCTCGTTGCTTAGCTAACCGGTGCAAACGTTCAACGGTTTCAGAAGGAATTGCACCCTTTTTAAGCCATTCATCAACGCGTGCTTGGTGGAATTGTATTAATTCACCAGTTAATGGGTTATAGGTACCCAAATCTTCAATATACTTTCCATCTCTTTTTTTACGGGAATCAATGGCAACGATACGATAAAAAGGAGCATTCTTTTTACCAATTCGTGACAGCCGTATTTTTACTGCCATCTAGAAAATCCTTTCTTTAAACCTAGCGGTATAATTTTAGTTAAAATCCAGGGAAACGTTTAAACTTACTAAAAAGTTTAACAATTTCCTTACTTTTTTCAAATCGATCTAATAACATGTTCACATCGTGGACCACCACCCCAGCCCCCTTGGCAACACGCAGCTTGCGTGAAGCGTTAAGAAGATTAGGGAGCAATCGCTCTTTCATGGTCATGGAACTTATGATAGCTTTGAACTTTTTAAGCTCAGCTTCGCCCTTGTTTATCGTTTCTGAAGATACAGAAGCAAGGGGTACTCCCGGCATATATTTCATAATTTGAGACAATGAGCCTATCTTGTTCATCATTTCTAGCTGTTTGGCAAAATCATGTAGCGTCATTTTGCCTTTTTGTAAAGAAGAAGCCAATGCCTCTTGTTCAGATTTTTTTATTTTTTCATCGGCTTTTTCAATGAGTGTTTGAATATCACCCATGCCTAACATGCGGTCGGCAATACGCTCAGGCCTAAATTGTTCAAGATCACTCGCTTTCTCGCCCGTTCCGACAAATAAAATCGGTTTTTTCAAACAATACCGAAAGGCGAGTGCACATCCTGCGCGCGTTTCACTATCCATTTTTGTAAGAATGGCGCCATGAAATCCGACAGCATCTTGGAAAGATTGTGCCACACGCAATGATTCTTGCCCTGTCATAGCATCAAGCACGAGAAATTTATATTTCGGTTGTAATTTCTGATCAACAAGTTGAATTTCTTGCATCATGGCAGTATCAACATGCATTCTACCAGCAGTATCAAGCAACAACATCTCAAAGCCATGCTGTTTATAATATGCATGGATATCCAGCGCAGCCTTCAAAGGTTCTGTATAAGGAGATCTATAAAAGGAAATATCATTTTGTCGAGCAACAATCTCAAGCTGATCGATCGCTGCTGGCCTATAAAAGTCGATCGAGGCTACCAAGATCGCACGCGTTTTGCCACGTTGCTCAGCTTGTTTTTTTATAAAACGAGCAAGTTTTGCGGTCGTTGTTGTTTTTCCTGAACCTTGAAGACCCATCATCATAACGATAGAAGGAATTTGGAAGGTAAATAAAGAAGTATCTTGCCCACCTAAAAACGCCAATAATTTGCTGTGAACAATTTTTATAAACTGCTCACCAGGTTTCAACGATGCAGTGATTAATTTTTGTCCAACGACCTCTTGTGAAATTTCCTGCAAAAAAGTGTCGACAACAGCATCCGGCACATCAGCGCCCAACAATGCCTCACGCACTTTTTGCATAGTTTCTTGGATGTTTTTTTCAGTCAGCTGCGTTTGGCCAGCAAGACGAGAAAAGACGTGGGCGAATTTGTTGGATAAAAATTCAAACATTTTTTAACGTGCCTTACCTAATTGCATCAATAAAGAACACAAGAGCTAACAAACCCGTATACGCCGCATAGGCGGTCAATAAAACAGGCTTTGCAGATTCACACATGATACCTTTTGTACTATTTCCGATTTTCTTCAAATTCGTTTCTTGGATATCTTTTGCTAGTTGCTTTTTTTGTTCTTTAAATATTTTATTTGAATCTAATTTTTTAAATTCTTTTTTTGCTTCATTTCCTGCGTAGACGGCACCTCCTGCCAATACTCCAGCAGTGACGATATCTAAAACCTCTCGCATGATTGCTTGTGTTGGTTGTGCAATACAGAGCAAAGTAACAACAAAAATATATTTTTTAATCATCATGGCTTCCCTATACATTTAATCGACCATGCCATTCTATCATTATTATTGAGATTGCTCAATTTATGATTCTTTAGAAAAAGCTTTTAATTTTAACTTACGCAGTTATGCGGGCCTCATGTCGGCCAGACACAAGGTATTTTGCGCGCCCAAAATACCTTGAACAAAAGGGCGCCAACATTCTGTTGGACCTTTCTCCCGCGCGAAATGCGCACTCAAAAACATTGATGCTGCGCATCATGATTTTGAGCTTGTCGCGCTACATGACTTTTACAATATAAGTATTGTCATTCTGAGAAGCGAAGCGACGTAGGAATCCAAAATTTTAATATAACCTTATTTCAAGGAACTAATTTTATTATCTGGATTGCCACGCCCTTAACAGGGCTCGCAATGACAATTCTGTTAAATGAGGATCCGATAGCGAGTTCATGAATCTGGAATCTTGATGCGAAGCATCAATGATGGAGTGGTTCATGCCGAGCGGGAGTAATCCAACGGAACGTTGGCGCCCTTTTGTTCAAGGTATTTTGGGCGCACAAAATACCTTGTGCCTGGCCGACATGAGGCCCGCATGACTGCGTAAGTCACAATAACAGAGTTTTTATAAAGGATTTATACAAAAGACTGGATTCCTACGTCGCTACGCTCCTCAGAATGACATTCGTCACCATCTTTAGTATACTATTAGAAAAAAAAGATAACTTTAATAAGAAAATAATAAAAACATATGACAAAAAAAGCTCAATTACTCTCTGCATACCGCCCCAAAGTCCTTGTAGTAGGCATCCACGCTCCCTATAACCATACGCCCGATATCAATGCCTATTTTGAAGAATTTGTTAATCTCGTTAAATCGAACAATATTAAATTTGATGAAATAATCTTTTTTAAGTTACGTGATATCGATCCAGGTACTTTTATTCAAAAAGGTAAATTGGAACAACTGCTTGAATTATGCGAAAAGCATGATATTGATGAAGTAATTCTTTCAGAACCCATCTCGCCACAACAAGAACGGAATTTGCGAGACTTCTTGCACAGAAAAGTGTTTGATCGCACGCAACTCATATTAGAAATTTTTGAAAAATCTGCTCATTCAGCTGAAGGCAAAACGCAAGTACAAATTGCTATGCTGCAGCACAAAAAATCTCGACTTTCAGGAAGAGGTGTTCATTTAGCGCAACAATCCGGTACAGCGGGAACCATGGCAGGCGCGGGTGAAACAGCAAAAGAGCGCGAGCGCCGTCACATTGAAGATGAAATTATCAAACTCAAAAAACAGTTAGAACGCATTCATCAAACGCGTGAAACGCAACGCAAACAACGGTTAACGCATGATGTGCCGCTCATATGCTTAATTGGTTACACCAATGCAGGAAAATCAACCATCCTTAATACATTAACTAAAAGTGATGTGTTAGCAGAAGATCGCTTATTTGCTACGCTGGATACAACAACACGGCAACTTTTTATTGGCGGCAAGAAAAAGGGTGTTATTTCCGATACGGTAGGTTTCATCCAGTTACTTCCCCCAAAATTGATTGAAGCATTCAAATCCACCCTTATGGAATTACAATACGCTGATCTATTGTTGCACGTTGTTGATGTTTCTGACCCTAACTGGGAAAATCATATCCATGTCGTTGAACAAATCCTTGATGATTTAAACGTTGAAAAACCAATTCTTTATGTATTGAACAAAGCCGACAAAATTAATGTAACGCCATCGTTGGAAAACTCATTAGAAAAATATATGCCACATGTTTTGATCAGTGCAAAGCATAAAGAAAACATCGCTCCACTCACTGATTACATTGAAAATTGGAAAGCATAAGTATCTTTTTTGTTGTAAGATGTTATCAGTTAGTCGATTTCAGAATGTGCCATAAAGAATTTTGAAGCTGCATCTTTAGTAATTTTAGATGATGCCACATCTAATGCAAACATGTATATTTCGTCAGAAGTTGCAGAAATCGATATTCCATTTTTTTCAAGAAAAGTAAGCGCAGTTAATATACCCGTACGCTTATTGCCATCAATAAACGGATGATTTTTTATAATGTGATAACAATATGCTGCAGCCATTTCATAAATATCTTTATGGAGATATTCGCCAAATGCTAAAGCCTGAGGTTGAAAAACTGCTGATTCTAATAATCCTCGATCTCTCAGAACATATGTTTTATTACCAAACCGTTCCATAACCTTTTTATGTAATAAAAGAACATCCTCAATCGTCAAAAAATTAATTTCACTCATGTTTTAGAAAGTTTTTTAAAAGCATCACTATATTTATCCATAATACGGTCAGCTATTTCTTCAACTCCCTTATTTTTTTTGCTTTTTTTAACTGGAGAAATAATAAGACTTCCGTTTTTTATAGATATTTCTAGAATTGTCTCTTCATTAATTTTTAAAAGCTGCAATAAAGGCTTATCCAGCACCAAAGCTAAACTATTTCCATGTTTAGTAAGCTTTTTATTCATAGTTCTCCTGTTCTATCCAAAGCATATTGATATTTCTTTTTTAGATTACCACAATGTATATACTTTGTATATACATATATTTTTTTCAATTAAACTTCTTCCAAAATATTTTTCAATGTACTAGAGTAAAATTGGTTTCATATACTAACCTTTTTTACTCTTAAGGGAGTTCTTATGAAGAAACTCATCTATCTTAGTTTAGCGAGCTTGATGGTGGCACACACCGCTACGCATTGCATGAATCAGCTTCTTAGAGCAGATGAAGAAGCTGGCACCGATAATCCTCCTACAGTAGTTCTTGAAACAGACAATGCATTGGCAAACGGTCCAGAATTACCTTCACGAGAAGAGTCAGTTCAAAATTTCTTGCAAGCAGCCGCTGCCGCATCAAAAATAAGCCGTTTTGTACTTTACTCATCAGAAGAATATGATGATTTAAATACGGCCTATAAGGCCCATGTCGCCATTCATAAACGCGATAAAAAGAAAGCAAAAGCGGACTTATTTGGACTCGCAGATTCTTTCAGCGACGATGAAGAATATTATGAAAAAGGAATTGAAGATGAAAATAAAACATATCAAAAAATTATTGCTTTAGATGCCGTCAGATCAATAAAACATCAAAGCAATGTGGATGCAAACAATGGCGTAATAAAAGATTTAGAAGAAGAATTAGAAGCAACAAATGCTACCCTTAAAGACTTGATTATAAAAAAAGGAACCATTAAACAAAAATTAGAAACAGTAAAATCGACTCAAGATACTCTAAAGGCCGTTGATACCATTTTCAGTGATCATAGAGCACAAGAAATAGCATTACTTCAAGCACGTAGAGGAGAATTAACCCACAAAATAAAAGTATTAGATGATCATATTGCTCGTAGCAGAGGAGAGTCGAGCGCCCTCCTTGATAATGCTGAAGTAAGTGAAAGTATTACGGCGGCCTTCAATGAACAAGTAAACATTGAATCCAGTCTTTTAGAAGAAAAAAAGAAATTGCAAGAACAGTTGGATAAGATCGGAGCGGTTATTGCAAAATTAGAAGCACCTAAAAAAGGTTGGTTTGGTTGGTAAAAATCAACATCCATCCCTAATATTTAAAAAAGCCTATCATTTTGATAGGCTTTTTCATTCTTTTTTAATCACCCATCATAATTACTCATTATCTCTTCCAAAAAACCAACTCGTGTATTATAGTAGGCTCAGTTTTCTTCACCAACTAACTCATATTCAAAAAAAATAAGGAGTATTATCATCATGAAGAACGCACGATTTTTTTGTCTTGCTCTTTTTTTGTTCATATACGCGCCTATTAGCATCTGTATGGAGGATTCTGAACTTGCGCTTGTCGCAGAGGGCCTCGCCGAATTACACAATAATGGCATAACACTCGAAGGCTTTAGAGCCCCTCAATCAATCGCCATGGAAAGAGAAACATCCAATCAAAATGGTGAGAAACAACCAGTTCAGTTATTAGATATTACAAGCTTGGTTGAAGAACATATTGTTATCATGCCAGAGCCAAAACCTGGTACTGCAAGACAATCCCAAGAAGATATAATTCCAAAAAATGACGAGCAAACAGGCGACGGTAGTGAGGGTAGTGATGAAGATAATGCACCACTTTCACCATCTTCACTACGCAAATCAATCAAATCTAGCATCTCTGGTAATTTACAATCAGACATAGCAGAATTTATATCAATCGAAAAAAATCCAGATAAAGCAGCTTTAGATCAAGCTCAAGAATTTTTTTATAGTAATGATAAAGAACAGAAAGCACCAAAGTTGACTGTCCGAAAAATAATTGAAATTTTTCTTGCTGATGCTACAAAGCAACGCGAAATGGTTGGAAGTAGAAGCTTGGCAGAAATCACTGCACCTCAAGAAGTGAGTTTGAAAACATATTATGAACGATTGGCTGACACTGAAGAGTTGGTTAATCTTTATTTGAGTTTAAAATTAAAAACATCAAAAATGCCTTTTGAACAACGAAAACAATCGATCGAATTTGAACATTGCAAACTTATTTACAAATCGCTTAAAAAAAAATTCAAAGACGATAAGAAAAAAGTAAAAGAATTGCTTTACGGTGCTGCTGATTATGAAACTGATGAAGAAGATATGATTGATGCAGGATTACAACCTGATGGCCTTGATGTATATCGTCATTCAAAGAACATTCTTACGTATGTAAAACCTGCAATTGAAAAAGCAATTGTTGGTTCAGATGCAACGATTAACGACTTAGGCAATGAACAAGATGATCTTATAAAGCAAATTAAACAACTTAAACAAAAAAAACAAGAAACTAACCTTAAACTTACCCAAGAAATTGCTCACGTACGTCATGCAAGACAAGCATTGGATATTGTTGAAAATGATAGAAAAGAACATAAAAAGTACCTTGACCGCAGACAAAAAGGGTTATCTGACACCATTGGATCATCCAAAGAATCTATAACCAAGATCAGTGGTGAAATTGAAAATGCAGCTAAAAAAGCATCTAAAGAATCAGATGTTGAATCACGGAAAAAACTCCAAGCACAAAAAAATGAAATGGAAGCCAACCGAGATCAAGCATCAGCATTTCTTGCAAATCTTGAATGTAAGATGAAAAACTTTAATTCACCGACGGGCTATAAATTGTTTGGTACATAATTAAACTGATAGCATAAAAGGAGCTCACATGAGCTCCTTTTATATTTGCGCAACTATGCAAAATCAATTACCCTTGAAGCAATAAAAAAATACACCAAAACTTTTTATCATTATGAATCAGCAAGAATCATTCAATCATTTTTTTTCAACACAACTTAATCAAGAACAACAACACGCGGTTGCACAAAAAAAGGGTTCACTACTCATCATTGCGGGTGCGGGATCGGGCAAAACGCGCGTTATCACATCACGCATTATCAATCTTATTTTAAACGAGCGCGTACCACCGTACGCAATTATCGCATTGACGTTCACGAACAAAGCTGCGAGTGAGATGAAAGAAAGAATCACTGCACAGCTTGGCGGTGGACCAAAACCATTTATCGGCACCTTTCATTCCTACTGCTTATATCTTTTAAGAAAGCATCCACAACTTGCTCCTCATGATCCTTTTTCCATTATTGATGCCGATGATCAACAAAGCATGTTACAAAAATTGATCAAACAAATTCATGCAGAAAAAAAAATTACGGCTAAAACATTGGGCTATCAAATTTCACTCAAAAAAAATAGCGGAGCTTATCAAGGAGATCATGAAACGTCGCAGCAGGAACAACTCTTTGAGCAACTCTATGCTACCTATGAAAAAGAAAAAAAAGTAAACAAAGTTATCGATTTTGATGATTTATTGCTTGAAGTCAATGCATTATTTGCAAACAACACATGGTTCAAAGAGCAGTTTCAAGCCACCATACGCCATGTACTTGTTGATGAGTATCAAGATACCAATCACGTGCAACATGCATTGCTCAAACATATGGCACTCAACAATGATACGTTCGTTCTTGATTCTTTGTGTGTTGTCGGCGATGAAGATCAATCGATTTATTCTTGGCGAGGGGCCACGGTGGCTAACATCATGCAATTCACCAACGATTTTCCAAATACCACGCGCATCAAAATTGAACAAAATTATCGCTCGGTTCAACCAATTTTGAACATTGCCAATCAGGTGATTGAGCACAATACCTATCGTAACCCAAAAAAGATTTGGTCAGAAAAAGAAGCAACGCAGCGCGCACGCGTTATTACCTGCCTTTCTGGCTATCAAGAAGGTGAAGCGTGTGCACATCTAGTCGATCGGATGAAAAAAGAAAAAAAAGATCACTCGATCGCCGTGTTATATCGCGCGCATTATCAATCGCGTATCATTGAAGAAGCGCTCATTCGCCACTCGATTCCTTATAAAATAATTGGCGGCATTCAATTTTACGAGCGCAAAGAAATAAAAGATATCTTTGCCTATTTACGCCTCATTGCAAATCCGTTTGATAGGATTTCATTCTTTCGTATCGTGAATGTACCGCAACGAGGGTTTGGCAAAAAATTTGAAGAACTTTTTGAGCAACAATGGCAGCAAGAACCATTACTTACCTTTAGTGAAGTGGCACAGCAGCTAATAAAAATGGGCGCCATTGCAGGAAAAAAAGCTACGGAACTTACTCAGTTCATCGCATTAATTCACTCATTTTCTTTTGATGCTAAGCCACTCGGCTGCATAAATACCATTCTTGCTGATACGCACTATTTTACCTATTTAAAAGAAAACTTCGAACCAGAGGAAGCGCAAGCAAAAACTGAAAATATTAAAGAGCTGTTGCGCGCAGTTTGTCATTTTGAAGAACAAGGCATCAGATCAGTCGGCTTGTTATTACAAGAAATTACGTTGATGCAAGAAAAAATCGCACAAACAAAAGAGCAGCACGATCATGTTCAGCTCATGACCTTGCACGCGGCAAAAGGACTTGAGTTTGATGTTGTTGCACTGACAGGATTAGAAGAAGGATTATTCCCAAGCATGCACGCGCTTTATGAAAGCGCACGTCTTGAAGAAGAACGCCGGCTTCTTTATGTTGGCATAACGCGTGCAAAGGAATATATTCTTTTTTCACACGCGCGCTATCGTTACACCTTTGGCACCATGAACGATCAAATTGGCTCGCGTTTCTTGGATGAGATTCCTTCTGCACTCGCACCAAGGCACGATGTTTCAGGCTGGGACACTCATCAATTGGTAGCTTTCTTTTCTTCGTGGTTTGGGGAAAAGGTCACAAAAAAATTATCGCCTGTTATTACGTTTGGCGCTGCACAGAAAGAACGCATCGAACATCCAACGGACAAAAAAACCGTTTTTCGCGAAAAACAGTCAGTACGTCATACAAAGTTTGGTTTAGGAATTATAAAAAATCTTGAACAAAAAGATGATACAACGACCTATGCCACCGTACAATTCAAAGCAGGTCTTAAGAAAATAAAAGCCGACTTTTTAAAGCCGGCTTAAAACCCCTGTCATTGTGAGCCCATCTACGATGGGCGTAGCAATCCAGTCTATAAAATTAATTCATAAAGGAACTTATTAAAGTTCTGGATTCCTACGTCGCTTCGCTCCTCAGAATGACGTTTTTGTAAAATTGTCAGCTACTATCAAATATACTTTATTTATTACTTCACCACGCGTCTACTGACAAAGGCGCGAAGCATCCATGCCATTTTTTCTTGTTTTTCGATCAATTCAGATAAGAAGTTGCTCGTACCCGCATCATCATATTTATCCAAAGTAATATCAATATCTTTACGAATTTGTTTGATGATTGTTTCATGATCATCCAGCAGTTGGTGCAACATTTCATGCGCGGTTTTACCATCGCCAAATAATGACTCATCGAGCGTCGTTAATTTGAGGAATTCTTTTAATGATGCGATCGCTTTCCCGCCGACAGCACGCGCGCGTTCTGCAACATCATCGACAATGTCGAGCATTTCTTCATATTGTTTTTCAAAAAAAAGGTGTAATGGATAAAAATCTTCCCCAACAACGTTCCAATGGTAATTTAATGTTTTAGTATAAAGCACATATTCATTGGCTAATAATTTGTTAAGGATTTCTGCAACATTACTACAGTTTTTTTCTGATATCCCAATATCTGCTTTTTCCATGATACTTTCCTTTGATAAGTAAGTTTAATGTTAATATGCAAGTAGTCTAACCACACAAAACAAATGAATGCAAGCATCACTCATGGATAAAAGCAGAAAAATCTGTAAAAAAATTGCTACTCTGCTACTATAATTTTGCAAAAGTTCCAAAAACGATCGTTTGAAAACTTACACATACTAAAAGGAATCTTATGGCAATACAGTTTAACACGCTGCATCTATTTTTAGTTTTAACTATCATATATTGTTCTTCTAGCTTTAGTATGAATTATCATTGTTGGTTTTTACCAATGCTAGGAGAGCTAAAAAAAATACAACAATATACAGAACAGGATTTCCTTCGGGAAACTCAAAATATCTACGATGAAGAACAACTGAACCTCATATCTGAAAATTCATTACCAGAGCCTTTACCTACTACTTCAAAACCGGATACCATCAAAAATGTCCAAAAACATCACAGGCAACCTGCAAAGCTGACAATTAGCATAAAAAAAACTAAAAATAAGCCCAAACAAAAAAGACCTCGCAACAACATATTCGAAGGTTCATTCTGTCCCTGCAAAAAAACTGAAGCAACAAGCACACATGGGCTTGCTAAACATATCTTCTGCCATCATTTCAATGAAATTACGGGGAAACATGAATGTCCAGAATGTAAGGAAGAATTTGAATCTGCTCTTCTTGTCATCGATCATTTGGAAGGCACTCATAAATTCTTTTATAGAGATGGTCGTTCATTATTTAAATTTAACCAAAAACAGCAGCAAAATAGGCGAATTTCCCTGCGCCCCTCAATTGACGATTAAATAGTGCCACTTCTTTTAAGCTAAGATTATATTAAAAAATATATCTTTATGTTATACTACAATGAGTAATTTTTTAAATTAATAGCATATGGTATAACTATGGCAAAACTTAGAAAAATTCATTTATTGAATTTTTTTTCAATCTCAATTGCTATATTCTATCAGCCTTACTGTGTAGGCATGAATTTTCAATGTGCCTTATTAAATGGATATTTAGAACATGACCAAGCAAAAAATGATTCATCATTAGAGATTTTTTCGTCTCGGGATCCCATTCGCTATTCAAATGAACTGGAAATGCTCGGGTTTTCATCACCGTATCGACCTCGTTCTTTTTGTCCTTGTCAGCAAACATCCGCTATAACAAAACCAGGCTTGGAACATCATATTGGAAGGCATCACTTCATAGACGAAATAAAACGACATTATTGTTATATTTGTTTGCAAGTATTCACGTATCAAGCGGACGTTGTTCAACATTTTTCTGCAGATCACCAACTTTTTTCAATAGCAAATGACACGTTGGTTCCCTACGCCCCCCGATTAGCTCCCATCCCTAAACAAAATAAATCAGCTCCTATAATACTGCCAACCATTATTTTTTGTTTAATGGCAAAGTGTGGTAAAAAATTTGTTACCGCTCAAGGAGTCTTTAACCATCTTAACGGGGAGCATGATATGAATTTTTTTACTGAAACGCCGTGTGGAGAAGAAATAGTCGAAATGGAAGGTATAACTATTCATAGGATATCTGAATAATTAAAAGGTTTTCTTTGACTTTACATCAATAATTATTATGACAATTAAAAAGTTTCAACTACTAAAAATTTTTTTATACGCTACTCCTGTATTATATCAATCTCACTGTGTAAGCATGAACTTTCAATGTGATAGACAACATGCAGAAAATTCTTATCATGAAGACCCCTTAGATAGATGTTATTGTTTACTTGAAAATTGCGGAAAAATATGTACTTCATTACCGGAACTTTTTAGTCATTTTAAAGATGATCACGCTCTCGAATTCTTTTTAGACAAGTCGCATCAGGAAGAAATAGTTCAAGAAGATATTACTCTTCACCGTTCAGAATCACCGACTCCAAGTAAAATCATTAAATGGACCCGAGTACCTCCAATTCCTTATAATTCTCCCCGAAATTCTCCTCCCCAAACATACATCTCTTTTTGTCCTCGTAATGATACCAAAGCACGCTCATACTGGGGCTTCTCCGCACATCTAAAGAAATGTCATTTCGATGAACGTACACAACAAATTTCTTGCCCTATGCCTACGTGCAAAAAAAAATTCGCTTTTAATAATGAGTGCATGATGCATCTTTCAGTTGATCATGAATTATTTTCTATTGGCGAAAATGAAAAATTAATTGCATACGATCCCAGCTTGACCAGAAACTGGTACGCAAGATCATTACATATGCCTAAATCGATCGGGTTGGATAATACCGCCAGAAATAATTAATGACATCGCTTCTTGGCGTGTTAAATCTATAACGATGATATCTTTTTCAGCGATCTGAATTAAAAAACCACTCGTTGGATTTGGTGTCGTAGGAATGAAGACATAAAAAAATTTTTCATGTGCAAAAGGCAAAATTTGTTGTGGAATTTCGCTCGTTAAAAAGCCAATGCTATAACTAACTGAGGTAGGAAACGGTACAATGACTACCTTTTTGAAAGCAAGTTCGCTCTGCGCGCTAAATGCTTTCACCAGTTGCTTAAAACCGCCATATACTTGCTTCATTAAAGGAATTTTAAAAAATATTCTTTCAAGAAAATGAATAAGCGGCTCCAAAAACAACAAACGAATAAGTACCCCAAATCCAAAAATCACCACAAGAATAAAAATAATTTGTGATCCTGGAATAGCTCGTAATACTGCAGGTTCCCATTGATAAACCGGTGCAAGCCATGCATTAATCACGCGAAAAGAAAAAATAAACAAGGCGACGGTTAAGGTAAAAGGCAGTAAGGTAAAAAGACCGCTCAAAAAAATAGTTCGAATCTGATGCCACAGATGAGAAAAGAATTTTCGTTTCATGATCTTGAATCCTGCGTAGGTTAATTTAATAATTGAAAAAGCTGTTTTGAAAGTCGATCACCAATCGCTTGCGCACGATCATGATCTAAATCCTCTATCATGATGCGCAATAAATGTTCCGTACCTGAATAGCGTACTATTAATCTTCCTTCAATCAGGAGCTGTTGATTCGCGCTAATCAATTGCGCAAGTGGTTCTGAGGTAAGATCTTTTTTATGCTCAATAGGCACGTTAATAATTATTTGGGGAAATTTTTGAAAGGTGTCCATTTCCCAATTATCTAAGAACATTACTGTTTCAATCAAACGCAATGCAACAAAAATGCCATCCCCCGTATTTAAATAATCCCGCAAAATTATATGTCCCGAGGGTTCTCCGCCTAATAATAGATTTTGTTCTGCGAGTGCGAGTGCGACATATTTATCACCAACGGCCGTGCGAATCAATTTTTTGTGTAATTTGTGCAGGAACATTTCAAAACCCTGATTAGTCATACTCGTACCAACAATGGCGGGCGTATTTTTATACAAGGGATGTTGCATGAGGAGTGCCAAAATGTCATCACCATTTTTGATATGCCCATAACGGTTAATCGCAATAACACGATCAGCATCACCATCAAATGCAAAACCGATATCTGCACCTTGTTCAATAACGCACTTCTGTAAGCATTCTGGATGAACAGCACCGCAATTTTTATTAATGTTAAAACCATTGGGCTGTTCATGTAACATGATAACATCCGCGCCTAAAGCACGAAAAAGATACGGGGCAACACGATATGCAGCACCATTAGCACAATCCAGCACAATTTTGATGCCATGCAAAAAATTGTGCTTAAAAAATTTTACCACATAATCGATATATTTTTTTTCTGCCTCGGACCAAACAAATTCCATGCCAAGCGATGCATAATCACATTCAATCTGATGTGCATCAAAATAATGCGTGATCAACAATTCATCCTCGAGTGAAATCTTACCGAGTGCGCCATCAACGAGCTTGATCCCATTGTCATGATATGGATTATGTGAAGCTGAAATAATAATACCCGCATTAAACTGCGGGTGTTGATAAAGTAACTGCACAACTGCGGGCGATGGCAGCACATCGCCATCATACACGCGCACGGGATGCAACATGAGACCACTTTTTAATAATGATTTGACGAGCGAGCATGAAACGCGCGTATCATGTGCTAATAAAAATGTAGGATGAGCGCCATATTTTTTTTGTGCCCATAATGAAATTGCATTACCTAACCGATGTAAGCCATCAATGGTTAGTGGTGCATCACCAACACAACCACGAATACCATCAGTACCAAAAAGATTTCTCATGCGTGCAACTCATTTTCTAGAACAGATTGTTTATTATTTGTGACCGTGATAACAAGCGGTGAGGGAGAATAGTGTATCATTTTGATTGAATCTGGCAAAAATAATGATTTTTGCGTAAGCACAAGAGGGAATTTTCCTCGTGCCAACGTGTCAGTGTTACAATACACTGCTAATTCATCTGCCATGATTAATAATAAATCTTTTTTGTAGCCACGCAAGGTTAACGTAACATATTCAGGCGCTTCAACCGCTACCTCCTGGTCACCATAAAAACTTAATGGGACGGTATATGCCACCGTCGTAACTTGTTGTGTGCTGATGATGGACCACAACCAATAACCAAGAATTAATGCATTAACTTTCAGGACGTGTTTGCTTAAAAATAGTTTTCTTAGTGAAAGATTCATTAAAAGCTCCTTGTACTGGGGACAGATTATTTTTTCCTGCTTTAAGCAAAGGCTGCGAGAAATTTTTCAATAAGGCAATGAGCGAAGTGGCCGTTACATTTTCTACGATTTTTCCCTGCACATACACGGTAAAAAGTCGTTGCTCGGGTGAAATGGTTATCATGATCGCGTCTGTTTTTTGGGTCAATTCTACACAATATGAAACCCATTCAGAATCATTCTGCGATACAACACCATCAGTTTCGCGATGTAACCAGTGTGCATTCACCGCTTTTATATATCCATGTACATCAACGACAATAAAACAATCATCGTTATAGCGAGGGCTATCAAACAAAAATTCGAGTATATTATTTTCCAATGGCGCATTCAGTTTAAAAGATGATGAAATACAATGAAATATGTCGTCATAATGTTCAACGAGTGCAGAAAACTTTTTATTCGTGTTTATCGCGTGAAGACTCCCTCGCATCAAATTATCAATCCAATCTTCGTTAATCATGGGCACTGCTTGCACGCGTTTTGTCATACCAATAAAATTTTTTTGTAACAGCGTTTGATGAAAAAGTGTAAATCCTATGCAAACGAGCGGAGTTGCATACAATAACAGAAAATATACCGAGGGGAGATTAAGAGAATATGAAATGCATAGGGCAAGACAATATACATAAAAAGGCATCACGAGATTTTTTTGAGTATCACGCGCAAGCCATCGGGAAATACAGTACACACCTGCGGCATAACACCCTATTTCAATAAGATTATACCAATGCAATAATCCCATGCATGAAAGTATAGGTGAAAGATCGAAATTCATTTTCTACTCCTTTTGAAAAATTCTTTCATTCACCACTCTAGAAAAAGTTTTTACTTTTGAATAGCAATCAGTTACACATTAACGTTTTCGCTCATTACATCTTACTAAAATCTATTTTTTGACCTTTCGCAAGGTATGCGGCCCTGTGCGGGCAGCATCCTCCTACGCTTATCCACGCCTTCCGGCTTGGCAAGCTACGTAGGATACGCCAATGTATTGCGTGCCCAATACATTGGATACAAGGGCAAATAAGAGGGCAAGCCTCTTATTTATCACCCTAACGCAAACAAGTCGACCTTGCACACTAACATGTGACAAGATCTCCAACATGTTGTGCTTATAATGGACTAATTTTATAATCTGGGTTGCCACGCCCTTAATAGGGCTCGCAATGACAACTTGGATGCAATGTCCAAATGTTATGCAAGAATAACTATTAAATAATAGTCCTCTAGCGCGACAAGCTCAAAATCATGATGCTGCGCATCATGATTTTGAGCTTGTCGCGCGGGAGAAAGATCCAACGGAACGTTGGCGCCCTTTTGTTCAAGGTATTTTGGGCGCGCAAAATACCTTGTGCCTGTCCGGCATGAGGACCGCACGACTGCGTAAGTCAAAATGAAGAGGTACAAAGAAAAAAGTAATAAGAATATATTAAAGTTCATAACTAATTTTATGATTTTAAAATTTTCGGATAAGCTTCTATAAAAGTATTCAAAAGTTTAGAACGAAATAAAAAAAATATGCAAAAACCAATTATTTTAACGGGAGACAGGCCAACAGGCCCACTCCATCTTGGCCATTACGTCGGCTCATTAGCTAACCGTGTTGCCTTACAAAAGGATCATATCCAATACATTATGATCGCGGATGCGCAAGCACTCACTGATAATTACGAACATCCTGAGAAAATTCATGATGCCGTCTTTCAAGTTGCGCTTGATTATCTTGCCGTTGGTATTGATCCAACAATAAGCACGATTTTCATTCAATCAATGTTACCCGCATTACCAGAATTAACATTATATTATCTCAACTTAGTTACGGTAAATCGTTTACGCCGCAATCCAACGGTAAAAACAGAAATTCATCAAAAAGGTCTTGAAGAGCATTTACCAGCAGGCTTTTTAATGTATCCCGTAAGCCAAGCTGCCGATATTACCGCGTTCAAAGCATCAATCGTGCCCGTTGGCGAAGATCAAATACCTATGATCGAACAAACCAATGAAATAGTACGCAGCTTTAATCGCATTTATAAGACTGATGTTCTTGTTGAAGCAAAAGCTGTAGTACCAAAAATTGCACGCTTACCAGGAATCGATGGTAAAGCAAAAATGAGCAAATCATTAGGTAATGCATTATATTTATCCGATACACCCGACATTGTGCAGCAAAAAGTCAAACAGATGTATACCGATCCTCTTCATGTAAAGGTAAGCGATCCGGGTAGCATAGAAGGCAATGTAGTCTTTTCATATTTAGATGCGTTTGATCCCGATAAAGCAGCCGTTGAAACATTAAAAGAACAGTATCAACGCGGGGGCCTTGGCGACATGGTTCTCAAAAAGAGATTGACGGAAGTATTGGATGCGTTTTTAAAACCTATCCAAGAACGCCGTAAAAAATTTGAAAAAGACCGCGCGTATGTTCTTGATATGTTAAAGAAGGGAACCGAACGAGCGGATCAAGTAACAGAGCAAACACTTGCACAAGTAAAAACGGCTATGCACCTCCATTACTTTTCATAAAACCCTTTAGTTACTTCCTTTTTTATAGGGGACTTTGCTACATTGAAAAAAGATACCCTAGCAAAAAAGGAAATACATGAAAAATGTAATGAAGCCTTCATATACCGTTATTTCAGGAACACTATTAGGGTTTATGTTTCTGATTACTCTACTTGCGTATTGGTATCAAGCACGCCTATTTCCTACACAAGTAATGTCAAATGACATTGCCACCTTAGCATCAATCTTTGAAAAAATTAATGAAACGTGCGGCATCGTTGATTTTCAAGGCGATCGCATTAATATTGATTTTTTAAATGTTATTTCATTTGAGGGATCTGAAGTTGGGCCCATGAATTTAAAGTTCCCCAAACATTGGCAAGGCCCTTATGTTAAAACAAATCTTACTTTTCAAGAAAAATATTATCAGATAGTTAAAACAAAAAATGGTTACTTTATTGTTCCTGGCAATGGCGTTACGTTGCTCAATGGAAAAACAATCGGTAAAGACATTATTCTTACTAAGGAAACCTCAATCACCGATCTTATTAAAAACAAAGCGCTCGTTGACCCTTCAGGAAGACCGCTCGCCTTACCTATCAAAACATTGATGGTCTCGCCCTCGGAAATTTTTGGAGATCTTTTCATGTATGCAGCAAACAAAGCACTCGTTTCGGATGTAAACACCTAATATTTAGCTATACTTAATTTAAAACCGCAGCTACAAATGCGTTTGCTTCCTCTAATGCAACGACGACATGTGCATTTACATGCTTGTTATACCTATTTTTAGTACTAAATCCTAATCTGTGTTCTGTACACTTTTGGTCATCAGGTATGCTTACATCATGAAAAAGTTTATGAGCATCAGCCCTATTTCCCAACATTCTATGATCGCACAAATCACAAAAATAATTCGACTCATGATGGTAATCATTATGCATTTTCATTCCGCTCATATACAGGTAACCCAGCTCACAAGGAAAACATTTGAGATCATCTGCAATGTTTTCATCGTGAAATAATGCATGGGCTTTTGCTTTCCTGCTAAAATCTTTACCGCATTTCTCGCACACGCAAGAAACAATTTTAGATTGCTTTTGTTGTTGAAAGATCCGTGAAGGGGCATTATGTATCGACGTCATGTGGTGCTGTTTTCCACCTCTTTTAAAGCCAAGCTTGCATTCAAAACATTTCTGGGCAGCTGGAATTGTTGGATCATTGAAACGCAATACTGATTGTTTTCTTTGTCTTCCTTTTTTTCCAATCTTAATAGTAACGCCTAAAATATCTTTCTTACTATTCTCCATTGATGTTAAAGCGTTGATTGAAATGAAAAACAACATAATAACTATTTTTGAAGCTTTTATCATGGGTGTAACCTATAATTGAATCCGCCAACTAATTATGGATAGTATATTAACAAAAAAGGCTTATGTAGTCATACCATTTTCAATATAGTTAAGAACTAAGATCATCCTTATGAACATCATTTAAATGTCGCTTCAATGCTTCTGAACCCCTAAAACCCATTTTACAAGGTTTACATTTTAAATTATCTGCAACTGTAACATTATGAAAAAGTTGATGCGCTATACTGATACTGTGCGTTATTATACAACCGCAGTACCAAACAACAGCTTGGTGGTGATATCGATCATGTGCCTCCTTATCAGCTAAATAATCAAACTCATCCTTACATTTAGGACATCTATATTCATTGTTGGCTATTCCAGCTGCGTCATTTTCCATGCCAGATAAGTAATCACAAAGCGATTCTTCAGATAAAACCGATAAGCCAGATAATTTAGTAAAGAAAGGACACGCTGATTCGAGCTCTTCCTGTTGCGCAAGTGATGTGATAAATGATTCAAAATCATCAGGTGACTTTTCAGTGGCCTGGCACTCGCCGTTATTCGGCCCAAATAAAGGCCTCTTTCCATGCCTATCCTCCATCGATTTCAGTATATTGATGCCAAGGCCCAGATAAGCAATAGTGATTAAGATTGATCCCCTCATAGTTCATCCCCCCCAAAATATGTTTATGTAGCTTAATCCCCGCTTTCTTCATTATACACTAATAATGTTACAAATAGAAAAGATTTCAGGGCAAACCCGGCCATATCTCATTTCCTTATTGCAATTATTTTTATTTAATCTAAACTAATTTAATATAGATATAATTCTATATTGCAATTATTTTTATTTAATCTAAACTAATTTAATATAGATATAATTCTATATTGCAATTATTTGATAAAAACAGGGGGGACTCAATCAATGTTTAGCAAAAACTTATTTTTACTCTTTATAGGTTCATGGGTATGGTTTTCAGGCATGCAGGCCATGGAAGCGTGGGGCTTAGAAAATTCGCAAGAACATATGACTCAAGCTATGGAAGTCAATATCACAGAAGAAACTCAAGAAAGTACCGTTCAAGCATTTAACGATGATGATTTAATTACTATTCTATTCACACACAATATTGAGAAAAGAAATAGTGAAAAAGAATATGACGATACTTTAGCTACAATTGAGCTTGATGGCGATGTAATGTATAGAGTTGCACGTACAATGAAAGTACCATACAACATTATCAAATCATGCTCTGTACTTTGCAACAACATTTCACTAGTCGATAACACTATCACTATCCCATCTAGCAATCTTTCAGCTGAAACTTTTAGCGTTATTTTAGATTTTCTCAAAACATGTCCCATGGAACAGTTAGAACAAGAGCGCAAAATTCAAGAAGCACATAATGAAGTAAAACATTCTGAACAAAAACTTTTTGAATTATTTCGCTGCCTCCATTTATCTTCTCAATCAATATCAGATAATACAAACCCTAAAATTTTACAAGCAATTAAAATTTTATGCCAACAGAGAGCATACCGTGATAGAGCAGTGCTAGATTCCATTAAGTCCTCTCATAATCAAACATTGAGATTTAAAAAATCAATTGAACATATATATAATTATACCGATGAAGATCTTTTTAAATTACTTGATGCAGCAAATTACTTAGATTGCTCGCCTCTTTATGATATCGCCATACAAGCAATGCTTTATAAACTTGAATATTTAACCTTACATACAAAAAATTTGCATGATGCACTGACTTTAATAGGAAAAATAGAGGCAACTGATCACTATTTTAAAATATTTGAATACAGCTGTGATAATATCCGATACCATGACAAAATAAAGACAGTTAAATCGATACAAGCATTAGAAGGACATTCTTCTCCGGTTCATTTTCTTTGCTTCTCTCCAGATAATAAAATTCTTGCTTCAGGTTCTTCTTATGATAATACCTTCAAGTTATGGGATGTTAATACAGGAGTCTGCTTGAAGACATTGAAAGGATCATCAAAATACGGCTGCAATTGCGAAATGTATTCATCAGATTTCAGCGTTCATGCTTCAACTTCATCAATTGATAACCCAGGCGGCAAAAAAATAAAAATTGCTAAGTTTCATAACTTAAAAAAAGAATTCAGCCTTGCAACGCTATTCTTTCTACAATACCTAATTGATAAAAAAGAATACGGCACTCTACAGCTATTACCACTTGATTGGCGTTATCTCTATCTTTTTGGCCATTTACCAGGAGCTTTTCAAGAAGAATTCAAGGATATTTTTGATTACGATACGTTAGCAAAACAATTGGCAGAGAAAAAAAATTAGCTACTTAAACTTTAAAGAAGCCTAGAAAGAATTGCTCAAAATGTGGCGCAATACCATTTTTGATGTGCCAATCAATGGTAGTGATGGTATCATGCGCTTTCTTGAGTTGCTCGAATGTCACCTGCTTCCACTCACGTTGCACAAATGAAAATGGCAATCTGAACGCACATTTCTTTGCTTGGAATATATCTTTTTGCTGCATCAATTCTTTATAAGCGTGTGCACGAAATAACTGCTCTGACCAGAAGGTCGTCCAAAACACATCTGAATAATCATGTTTGATGAGCTGCCACCAACCAAAAAATTCTTTCTCCTGACGCGAAAAAAAATAGGTGCTGAGCACAAACAATGATTTTTCTGGCACAAAGAGATGTTCAAAAAGCTCTTCAACTGCATGCTCGCTTTTTGCTCCCAGCACTAACACATAGTTCATTAAGAGACATGCATTTTCAAGCGAACAAAAGGTATATTTTTTAAAAAAAGCTTGAATGACGCTGCTCTTTGTTTTTTGCTGCTGTTCAGGAAAGAACATCGTAAATAGAGTTACAAACAACTGTTGATCGATATCATGAGGCAACACAACGGTAGGAATTTTCACCATAATTGGTTGCTCGGAAAAAAATTGAATCGTATGCGGGCCTTTATACCCAGTAAGGTATTGCAACAAGGTATTTTGTTTTTTAGGATCAAACACAGAAAAATCCTGCAGCACATACAGCATCTTTGATCCTAAGAAAGACATCTCAAGCATTGAGCGCGCTGATGCATCTTCCAACAAGGACTGCGCATCGAGAAATTGTAGGACGTGATTATTATTTTTATATAATTTGTGCAGATGCTGAAAAAATAATGCAGGATACTTTTTGCCTACAAAACAAAAAACTGGCGGTAGCGAACTACTGCCAGTTTTATTAATAATTTTCTCAAGAAAAGAAAGTAAATCCATGATGGTTATAGCGTTGTTTCTTCTGGGCGCATCCGAATGCTGTTAAACGGTTGTTTTTTTGGCGTTGTCTGCGCACCGAGTGTTTGTTTGAAAATATCTTGCACACCTTTATGCGCTAACGCACGCATCTTCTCAACATGATGCCAACTAATTGGCTTCTGTTCTGCACATCCTTGCAGTTCAACAATATCGCCAGAACGTGCGAGCACAAAATTAAAATCAGCATCAACACAACTATCTTCTGCGAAATCTAAATCAAGAAGCAATTCATCATCCCTCAGGCCGACAGAAATTGCTGCAAGATCGTCTTTGAGGATTGTTTGCGCAATTTTTCCTGATGCAAGCCAACGCTCGACAGCAATTTTGAGCGCAAGGTAAGCGCCGCTAATACATGCCGTACGCGTGCCGCCATCAGCTTGCACAACATCACAATCAACAACAATAGTACGCTCGCCAAAATATTCAAGAGAAACTACGGAACGAAGCACGCGCCCAATCAAACGAGAGATCTCGATCGAGCGACCATTTTGTTTAAACGAGGTTTCACGATCTTTGCGCGTGTGCGTTGATGTTGGGAGCATCGCGTATTCGGCACTCAACCAGCCAACCTTTTTCCCTTTTAAAAAAGGTGGCACACTATTTTGCACCGAAATCGCACACAAAACTTTTGTTCTACCGAGCTCAAAAAATATTGATGATTCTGCATATTCAAAAACATCATACGATATTTTGATAGGCCGAATTTGATCAAACGCGCGACCGTGAGCTCGTGATACGTGATTTTCCATACGCTTTACTTAGCTGCATCTGAAAGAAGTTTCAAACGGATACGACCATTTGATTCATCGTATTCCATCACTTGAACGGTTACGGGTTCATTTATTGGGAATTCTTTTGCTAAATTTGTCTGTTTCTGTTTTGGAATAGCAGAAATATGAACAAGGCCATCAACACCAGGAACTAATTCAACAAATAACCCAAATTCAGCAACGCGTTTAACTTTTCCATGATAAATAGTACCCGCTTCAATCTTACCACCAAGTACTTTGACCCATTCAATCGCCATATCCATTTTTGGACCAGGGTGACCGAATATTTTAACTAAGCCATCGCCTTCAATGTCGATTGTGGTGCCGGTCTTTTCAATAATTTCACGAATCGTTTTACCACCTGTTCCAATGATTGCACCAATTTTATCGGTTGGTACTTTGAAGGTAACAATGTGTGGTACTAATTCAGAAAGTTGCGCAGCAGGTTTGGACATAACTTTTTGCATCTGTTTTAAAATGTAGTCACGGCCACCGCGCGATTGCTCTAATGCAGATTCAAAAACCGCACGTTGCAAGCCACCTTTATATTTGATATCCATTTGAATTGCCGTAATACCTTGTTCAGTACCAGCAACTTTAAAATCCATCAAACCAAAAGCATCTTCAATGCCAGAAATATCGCTAATTGTTTGGAATTTTCCATCAGAACTTCCTAACAATCCCATAGCAATACCGCTTACCATTTTTTTAATAGGCACACCACCATTCATTAATGCCATAGTGGAACCACATACGGTCGCCATAGAAGTTGAACCATCAGATTCTAACATGTCAGCAACAATACGAATGGTATAAGGGAATGTTTCTTTATCGGGAATAACATGTTCGAGTGCCGATGTTGCTAAATAACCATGACCAATTTCTCGACGGCCAGGTCCGCGCATCGGACGAACTTCACCCGTTGAGAATGGGGGGAAATTATAATGAAGCATAAACGATTTTTCAATCGTATTGCCCATGAGATCTTCAACTTTCTGTTCATCTTGGCCACCGCCGAGTGTAACGGTCACGAGCGCTTGTGTTCTTCCACGATTAAACAGTGCAGAACCGTGAGTGAAAGGAAGTAAGCCAACTTCAGTACTGATGTGGCGTATTTCATCATAAGCTCTTCCATCAATACGCTTGCCAATTTGGAATGTTAGATCAGTAATTTTTACTTTGAGCACGCTATCGATAACATAGCCAAGCATTTTATCTGAGAATGCTTGTTCTTCAATTTCTTTTGCGTACGTTACTTTAAATTCCTGTGTCAATGCATCAATGGCTGCCGCACGTTTTAATTTATCTTGCACGAATGTTGTTTTAACACGATCGTGCGTAAGAAAATCATCAACTTTCTTTTCCCATGCTTTCCAATCAAAATGTTCTTTGATCGGTTCTTTTTGCACGCCAACTTCGTTTTGAATTTCTTCTTGCCACGCAACGAGCTTTTTGATTATCTCGTGCGCTTTGAAAAAAGCGTCAACCATTTGTTTTTCGCTGATTTCATTTGTACATCCTTCAACCATGTTAAGGCCATCGGCAGTACCAGCAGCAATAATTTTTACATCAGATTGCATCGATTGCGTATACGTTGGAGTCATAACCCACTCGTTATCCAATCTTCCTACTTCAGCAATACCAACAGGCCCTAAGAACGGGATTTTTGATATCGTCAAAGCGAGGGAGGCAGCAAGTAATGCACTCGTATGCGGCTGATGTTCTTTATCCACCGAATACACGGTAACAAGAAGCTGCAGTTGATCAAAATAATTTACGGGAAATAAGGGACGAATCGCGCGGTCAATTAAACGACCGGTTAAAATTTCTTTGTCAGTCGCTCGACCTTCACGTTTGAAATAACCGCCCGGTATTTTACCGGCTGCGGCAAATTGCTCTCGATAATCGACAGTCAATGGTAAAAAACCAGGAAATTCTGACGATGGAGCAGAAACGACAGTTGCCAATACAACAGTGCCTCCTTGCTTTAACCAAACAGCACCATCAGCTTGAGCTGCAAACTTACCTATCTCTACTTCATAATCAAAATCTTTTAAATAAAACTTTTTTACCATAAAAACCTATTAACGAGAAAAAAAAATTGCATGTTATTTTCGAAGCCCCAAGCGTGAAATTATATCTTTATATTTATGTATATCTATTCTTTCAAGATACTGTAAACATTTCTTTCTTTTGCTAACAATACTTAATAAGCCTCTCTTTGAACCGAAATCCTTATGGTTATCTTTGAAATGTTGTTTAAGATCCTCTATTTTTTTTGTCAAAAGAGCAACCTGGACTTCAATTGAGCCCGTGTCAGTTGCATGTTGTTTAAAATCATTAATGATTTTGTTCTTTTCTTCTTTACGTATCATCGTAGTATTCATCCTATTAAAAGGGTAATATTCTATAAAAACTGGTAGGCACGAGCGGACTCGAACCGCTGACCCCTGCTACGTCAAAGCAGTGCTCTACCAACTGAGCTACGCGCCTTCCCTGATTAACTATCAAGATTCATTAATTGCCATTTCTTCTTCTTTAGCACGGCGCTCTAATTCAGTTTCATCACTGCCAAGGTAATTAAGCCTAAATGACCTAATACCAGTACCTGCAGGTATTAGTTTACCAATAATAATGTTTTCTTTTAAGCCATATAAGTAATCAACTGAGCCAGACACCGCTGCTTCTGAGAGAATCTTTGTTGTTTCCTGGAACGATGCTGCTGAAATAAAGCTTTCTGTTGCTAACGATGCCAAGGTGATACCCATTAAGGTTGGTTTTGCGGCAGCTACTTTTTTACCTTCAGCTTGTAGTATAGCATTCACTGATTTAAAGTGAATTCGATCAACTCTATCACCGATCAAGAAATCAGTATCGCCTTGATCAACAATACGTACCTTACGCAACATTTGGCGTACGATCAATTCAATGTGACGATCATTGATATTAATACCCTGTGAGAGGTAAATTTCTTGAATTTGATTTACCAAATAGCGCTGTAACGTTTCAGGCCCTAATATTCGTAAAATATCATGTAATACTGGCATGCCTGACGTTAGTTGATCACCGGCTCTTACTTTATCACTATTGACCACATTGAGTTGTTTGCCTCGCGGAATGAAATAATCATATGATTCACCGCCATTAACAACACTTACTTTACGTAATCCGCGATGTAATCCGCCAAAGACTATTTCACCATCAATATCAGAAATAATTGAAGGATCTTTCGGAACGCGCGCTTCAAACAATTCAGCAATACGTGGTAATCCACCGATGGTGATATCTTTTGTTTTTGATATTTCACGTGGCATTTTCACCAAAATATCACCAACTTTTACGCGTTGATTTCCAGCAACAACTAAGTAAGAACCTGTCGGTAAATAGTATTGTGCAACTTCTTCACCATTCTCATCAACGATGCTAACAGAAGGCTGATACTTATCGCCTTTATGATCAAGAATTATTTTTGTCGATTTCTTTGTAGCTTCATCAAAGCGATCTTGAACCGTAACATTTTCTACTAAATCAAGGTAATTTACCGTACCTTCAAGCTCAGTTAAGATAACGCGAATGTTTGGATCCCACTCAACTAATTTGGTGCCAGCTTTTACTTCTGCACCTTCCTCAACGAGTACTGTTGAACCATATTCAACTTCGTTACGTTGCAATTCACGGCCATCTGGAGAAAAAATTATGGTACGTGCTTTACGGCTGAGGACAACCATTTGCCCTTCACGGTTTTTAACCATGCGCATATCTCTGAACTGCACAATACCATTATGTTTTGCCGTGAAATATGCTTGATCACCAAGGCCACTCGCTGTACCACCCGATGTGGAACGTTCTCATGGTGAGCTGTGTACCGGGTTCACCAATCGATTGCGCTGCAATAATACCAACGGTTGAACCGACTTCAACGATCGCACTCTTTGAAAGGTCAACGCCATAACATTGTGCGCACACGCCACGTTTTGCTTGGCATGTTAATACCGAGCGAACTAGCACTTTTGAAACGGCAGAATCAATTATTTTGTCAATGTTATCACGATCAATAATATCACTTTGTTTCAAAATCAATTGACCTGAAACAGGATCTTTAACGTCGGCTGCAAGAACACGGCCATACGCTTTATTTGAAAGTGAATGTAAACTTTCACGCGATTCTTTAAGCAAATCTAACTCAATATAACCAAGCGTTTTGCAATCTGCCAACGTAACAACCACATCTTGCGCAACGTCAACTAAACGACGTGTCAAATAACCGGAGTTCGCTGTTTTCAGCGCTGTATCCGCTTGACCTTTACGAGCACCGTGTGTAGAGATGAAGTATTCAGAAACGGTCAGGCCTTCTTTGAAGTTACTCTTAACCGGTGTTTCCATAATTTCACCAGATGGTTTTGACATCAGACCACGCATACCGACCAACTGTTTGATTTGGTCTTTTGATCCACGCGCACCTGATTCTAACATCATGAAAATTGGATTGAACGGTTGTAATGATTTATCTTCGTTCAAGAATGCTTGCTGATTTTGCTCTTCTAGATCTTTGGTCATCTCGTTTGCAACATCTGCAGTCGCGTGACTCCAAATACTAATTACTTTATTGCGACGCTCACCGTTGGTGATAACACCATCCATGTAGAGCTGTTCAATTTTAGCAACTTCTTTATCAGCTTTAGCAATAATTTCATCTTTATGAGTTGGCACAATAAGATTTGAAATAGAGAATGAAATACCACCCATTGTTGAGTAATAGAATCCTAACTTCTTAATCTTATCAAGACATATAACGGTTAATTCATTACCAAAACGGTAGTAGATTTTTTCAACAAGCTTAACTAAGTCACTTTTTTTCATAACTTTGTTAACCCAGTTAAAATCAGCACCTAGTGGTAATGCATCATATAAAAGAACACGGCCAGCTGTTGTATCAACGATTTTATCTTTTTCCAAGCGAACTCTTATTTTTGCATGCAATGCAACTTGATCGAATTGGAATGCACTGACCACTTCTTTCAAATTTGAAAAGACAATGCCTTCACCTTTTGCATTACAACGCATCTTGGTCATATAATGCAAACCAAGTACCATGTCTTGGTCAGGAACAGCAACTGGTCTTCCATTTGCAGCAGAAATAATATTGTTCGTTGATAATATTAATGTTTTAGTTCTTCAAGAAGCGATTTATCACTTAATGGAACGTGAACCGCCATTTGGTCACCATCGAAGTCAGCGTTGAATGCGTGACAAACTAATGGATGAATTTTAATCGCTTTACCATCAACTAAAATAGGATAGAACGATTGAATACCAAGACGGTGCAAGGTTGGCGCACGGTTCAAGAGAACTGGTCTATCTCTTACCACTTCTTCAAGAACGTCCCACACTTCTGGATCTAAATCTTCAACCATCTTTTTTGCAATACGTAAGTTTGGCGCTAATTCACGCTCAATTAATCCTGCAAAAACAAACGGCTTAAAGAGTTCGAGTGCCATAATTTTTGGCAATCCACATTGATCCATATGCAATTCAGGATCAACAACAATCACTGAACGGCCAGAATAATCAACACGTTTACCCAAAAGATTTTGTCTGAAACGGCCTTGCTTACCACGCAACAATTCACTTAATGATTTTAATGGTCGTCTGTTGGTCCCTCGAATAGGCTGACCACGACGACCATTATCCATTAAAGCATCGGTTGATTCTTGCAACATACGTTTTTCATTTTTAATAATAACTGCGGGCGCTTCAATTTCTAATAAACGCGCTAGACGAATATTACGGTTTAAAACGCGGCGATAGAGTTCATTTAAATCTGAACTTGCAAATCTACCACCTTCAAGAGGAACCAACGGTCTTAAATCAGGCGGCAACACGGGCAACACTTCAAGGATCATCCATGCAGGGTTTAAATTACTGTGTGCCAATCCTGTTAATATTTTGATACGGCGCATGATTTTGTGACGTGCAGCAACAGAAGTAATTTTCTGATAATCATCTTCAAGCTTAGCAATTTCAAGATTCAGATCTATGAATGAGAGAATCAGGCGAATCGCTTCTGCACCGCTTTCAGCCATGAACTCAAGGTCCTCTGGATGTGCTTCTTTATAACGCTCGTAATCATTACTTGATAATAATGATTTGCGAGGGTATGGCGAATTACCTTGATGGATTACAATGTAAGAATCAAAATAGATAATGCGCTCTAAATCCTTAACGGGCATATCCATAATAAGGCCAAGATAACTTGGAATACCTTTGAGGTACCAAATATGGCATACGGGTGCCACCAGTTCAATGTGGCCCATTCGTTCACGGCGAACGCGTGATTGAATAACTTCAACACCACATTTTTCACAGGTTACCCCGCGATGTTTCATACGCTTATATTTACCACAGTTACATTCCCAGTCTTTTACCGGACCGAAAATGCGCGCGCAGAATAAGCCATCACGTTCGGGTTTTAATGTTCTATAGTTAATCGTTTCGATTTTTTTTACTTCACCATAGGAAAGTGAACGTATTTTTTGCGGTGAAGCTAAGCCTAATGCGCATAGCATTAAATTGCGTACCGCTAATATATTCTCTAAAACGGTCTAATATTTGATTACTCACTGACTTCCTCCTTGCCACTCTTGAACAAATCGACTTGTAAGCCTAAACTTTGAAGTTCTTTTATCAATACATTAAATGATTCAGGCAATCCTGGTTCTGGAATATGTTCACCGCGAACAATGGCATCATATACCTTAGGTCGACCATTAACGTCATCAGATTTATACGTTAACATTTCCTGTAAGGTATAGGCAGCACCATACGCTTCAAGTGCCCATACTTCCATTTCACCAAAACGTTGTCCACCCATTTGCGCTTTACCACCCAACGGTTGTTGTGTAACTAAGTGAGTATGGCCCAACAGAACGAGCGTGTAATTTATCATCAACCATGTGGTTCAATTTCATCATGTAAATCGTACCCACCGTAACTGGTTGATCAAAATAGTCGCCAGTACGACCATCACGAAGTTTGAAAGCACCATTATTTGGTAATGATAAGTCTTCAAGGAGAGGTTTAATATCATCTTCGTAATTTGCACCATCAAAAACAGGAGTTTTAAAGCAAACGCCAGTCTTTGCGGTTCTTTGAGCAAGCTCATGGAGACCTTCTGATCCATACTCTTTTTCGTACACACCGATTAATTCAGCGCCGAAGTATTCAATAAGAATTCTTTAACTTTTTTAGAACTTTCTTCTTGAATCATTTTCTCAAGTTTTTTCCCAAGCTGTTTACCAGCAAATCCAAGCGCGGTTTCTAAAATTTGACCCACGTTCATACGAGAAGGTACACCCAATGGGTTTAAAACGATATCAACCGGTGTCCCATCATCAAGATATGGCATATCTTCACGCGGTAATATCATCGACACAACACCTTTGTTACCATGACGACCTGCAATTTTGTCACCCACAGCAACACTGCGTTTACTTGCGATATATACTTTTACCATCTTAATAACACCTGATGGTAATGGATCACCTTTTTTGAACTTATTGATTCGTTCTTCTTTTAATCCTGCTAAAATACGGATTTGGTTTTCCCAAGCATCCTTGATGCGCTTAATCTCTTCATTAACCTTTTTATCTTCAGTCTTTAAAGCTAATATTTCGTTAAGCGTCAATTTTTCTAATGCTTGTTTATCATAAACACCATTTTTGACTAACTTAGCAACTTTACCTTGTGGCTCCGTGCCATCAAACAAAGAAACTACTTTGACAAAAATCATGGCATTTAAAAACTCTTGGTGAACAAGATGTTCTGCTTCAAGTTTTTCAATTTGTTTTGCAACAATATCTTTGTAGCGCTTATCTTTACGAACACCACTTCGTGAGAACACTTTTACATCAACAACAGTACCTTCAATCCCAGGTGGTACCTTTAATGATGTATCACGCACTTCACGAGATTTTTCGCCAAAGATCGCGCGTAATAATTTTTCTTCAGGAGAAAATTGAATGTCACCCTTCAACGTAACTTTACCAACAAGAATATCACCAACTCTGACACGCGTACCAATGCGCACGATACCATCTTCATCAAGACATGCGAGTGCAGCATCGCTTACGTTTGGTATGTCGCGGGTAATTTCTTCAGGCCCAAGTTTTGTATCACGCGCATCAACAATATATTCATCAATATGCACCGAAGAAAGTGCGTCATCTGCAACGAGTCGTTTACTTAAAACAACCGCGTCCTCAAAGTTGTAGCCATGCCAAGGCATGAACGCAACGAGCAAGTTAGAACCGAGCGCAAGCTCACCGTTATAAATTGCTGGGCCGTGCGTTAAAATATCACCCGCTTGAACACGATCGCCTCGTTTTATATAAGGCGTGTGATGTATCCACGTGCTATAACTTGAGCGCTGAAATTTTCTTAAGTAATACGTATCAATGCTTTGACCAATCCAATCTTCAACATTTTTAAAGCCTGATTCATCAGCACAGATAATAATTTTTTCTGAACTGACGTATTCAACTACGCCCGCTCGTTTTGCAACAATGAACCGCGCCGGATGATTTACAAATCTCACTTTCCATACCAGTACCAACGATTGGCACTTGGCATCGAATAAGAGGAACCGCTTGACGTTGCATGTTTGAGCCCATTAAGGCACGGCTGGCGTCATCATGTTCTAAGAACGGAATCAAAGCCGTTGAAACGGACACTAATTGTTTAGGAGATAAATCAATGTAATCAACTTTATCAGTATCAACATACATAAAGTTACCTTCATGTCGTGCTAATACTTTATCACCTGTTAAACGTGCATTTATCCCTGCTGTATCAGCTTGTGCGATAAATTTATCAGCTTCTTGGAACGCGTCTAAGAATACGACCTCATCTTTAATTTTGCCATTTTCAACAGGACGATATGCGGTTTCAATAAATCCTAAATCGTTTACCATAGCATACGTTGCCAATGATGAAATCAGACCAACCGTTTGACCTTCCGGCGTTTCGATCGGACAAATTCGACCATAGTGTGATGTATGAACGTCACGAATTTCATAAGTTGCGCGATCTTTCATAACGCCGCCAGGCCCGAGCGCTGATAATCTTCGTTTGTGCGCAATCTCAGATAATGGATTTGTTTGATCCATAAACTGAGACAGTTGACCAGTACCAAAAAATTCACGTAATGCCGCACTGAGCGGTTTAACATTCAAGAAATCTTGTGGCATTAATGCACCGTGCGCTTCTTGCATTCTGAAACGCTCGCGTACAATACGTTCAATACGAACGAATCCTAAATACACTTGATTGTTAAGAAGTTCGCCGACTAAACGCACGCGACGATTACCCAAATGATCAATATCATCAAGTTCGCCCTCGCCAAGTTCACGGAGATTTACTAAGTATTTGATGGTGGCAATCAAATCTTCTCTAGTAAGAACTTCTACATCTCCAGGAACTGATAATCCTAATTTTCTATTCATACGAATACGACCAACTTTGGTCAAATCATATAAACGACTACTAAAGAGCATGTTTTCAAAACGCTCTTTAATTTCTTTTAATGAGGAGTTATCACCAGGAGAAATCTTTGAATGAAGCTCTTTAAGCGCTTCATCTTGTGAATAACAACGATCCTGTGTAAGGGTCATTGCAATGGTTGGTTGGAAAACGTAGCCAGATGATGCGATAACATCAAATTCTAAATTTTTAAATTTTTTGAAAGTTTGTAATACATCTTCAGTGACAATTTGACCTTGTTCTACAAGAATTTCTCCTGTTTCAGGGTCAATAACATCAGAACCGAAGACACGATTGAGAAGCTGTGCTTTTTTCATGTGGAGTTGATCAATACCAGCTGCTCGTAATTGCGCTAGAACTTCCTTATTAATACGACTGCCAATGAAAGGGAAGTTATCCTTTTCAAGCATACCCTTTTCTAAGCGTTGTCCTAATAAACCATCATTTACTTTTCTATAAAATTCACCGTTTTCACCATACACATGGTCAAAATTATAGAATAAAGGAATAATTTGAGTACGAGGAATTCCTAATGCTTGCAAGAATGTCGTAACAAGAAGTTTTTTCTTTTTATCAATGCGCACATATAAGAGATCACTGCTATCAAATTCAAAATCAAGCCACGATCCTCTCATCGGAATTAAGCGAGCTAAATAGTAAGGACGACCGCGAGCATCTTTTATCTTTTTACTTTGTGAAAAAACAACGCCAGGGGATCGATGCAATTGACTTACAACAACCCTGTCAACGCCATTAATTAAAAAAGTACCTAGATTACCTACTTTGAACCGTCCACCTTCTTCATATACATCAACCATGACCGGAAGATCTGAAAAGAAGATATCCTGTTCTTTAATATCACGCACTGTTTTTTGACCAGTTGGCGAAACATCCCATGCTATTAATTGAATTTTAATTTTAAGTGGCATAGAAAATGTTTGGCCGCTTGATCGACATTCATCGAGCGTCATAGGCAATTGCATAGTAACGCGCGCTAAACAGTTAGCACACGTTTTATACCGTGCGGTATGCTTTTTACAAAATGGACACTCATGATTGTCGCTTAAGCGCGAACAGTCAGATTTTTTGCACGCAGAACAGCTCCATGAGTAGCGATTTACGATGCCAGTAAATTTTCCGCAGGTACAAGACCAATGACCCAGTTCATAACTGACAAATTCTAACGACATCTTGTCATTATAATCTATAGGGAAAATATCTCTCAAAACCTTTTCTAGGCCAATTTGTTGCCGCTCGCCTGGAAGATAATCCAATTGAACGAAATCATTGAAAGACTTAGATTGTATCTCGATGAGATCCGGAACCTGAACTATGTCTTTAATTTTCCCAAAAGATTTACGAATAATATTAGTGCCCAGTTGAAGGCTCGACATTAAACTGTTCCTCCCTATATCAAAAATCGCTTTTTCAAACCCATCGATCAACCCGACTAAATTACTCTGTCCTTACTGTTTCTGAGCTATGCCAATTCGACTTTTGCCCCAGCAGCTTCTAAAACTTCTTTCATCTTTTTAGCATCATCTTTTGATGCTGCTTCAGCAATAACGGTTGGCGCTTCTTCGACAGCTTTCTTAGCTTCTGTCAAACCAAGCGTTGTTACTTGACGCAATGCTTTTATTGTTTTAATTTTTTCAGGGCCACCATCTTTCAAGGTAACTTTGTATTCTGATTTAGCTTCTGCTTGAGCTGGTGCTTCTGATGAAGAAGCTGCTGCCGCTGATGATGCTGCAACAGGAGCCGCTGCGGTAACACCAAATTTTGATTCTAAAGCTTTGACCAATTCAGCTAATTCTAAAACGGTCATGCCACCAATTTGGTCAATAATTTGCTCATATGTCTTTGCCATGAGATCTCCGATAAAATAATAAACTAACTACTAACTAAACGTGCTTCAAAAACGTAGACAATCCTTTGTCACTACTTTTACGAAGCTGATTTTTTACTTTCTTCAACTGCTCTTAACACTAAGACCAATTTGACTAACAATGCGTTCAAGGTTCCTACAAATCCGGCAATTGGAGCATTCAATGAACCACAAACTTTTGCCAACAAGATTTCTTTAGAAGGAAGTGATGCAAGGACAGCAACAGAATCCTTAGTTAGGATTGTGTCTTCCATGCGACCAGCAAGAATATGTAATTTTGGATTTTGTTTTGAAAATTCATTAAGAACTTTGGCAACCGCAGTCGCTTCTTTTTCAGCAAAAACAATGCCTACTTGATCCTTAATTAAAGGAAGGTATCCCTCAATAGCAGGCAAATCATGCACAGCACGTCTTATTAATGTTACTTTCGCAACTTTAAATGAGCCCCCTTTATTACGTAATTCTTTACGTAATGTGGTAACCTCAGCAACATCCATTCCTTTGTAATTTATCAGAAAAGAAGTTTGATTTGCGGCAAAGCTACTTTTTAATGTCTCAATAATATGTTCTTTTTCTTGACGATTCATCTTTGGTACCTTCTATCCAACATCAAACTTTAATTACATCTTCTGCTACCACAGGAATGCCAACACCCATGGTCGAAGTAACGGTTATTTTTTTAATATATTTACCTTTTGAGGTTGAAGGCTTGGCAGAGATAAGTGCCCTCACGAAAGACTGTAAGTTATCTTGCAATTGAGGCACTTCGAATGACCGTTTACCAAATGAAAAATGCACAATACCATTTTTGTCATTTTTGAAAAAGACACGACCTTTTTTAAGATCGCGAACAATTTCAGCAACATCAAATGTTACTGTGCCTACTTTTTTGTTTGGTAAAAGTCCCTTTGGCCCTAAAATTTTTGCAAGTTTACCAACCATCCCCATTAAATCTGGCGTTGCAACAGCAAAATCAAAATCGAGCCAACCCCCAGAAATCTTATCAACCAAATCATCAGTACCAACAGCATCAGCCCCAGCCTTTAAAGCTTGTTCCGCATAGTCACCTTTTGCAAAAACGATGACTCGTACTTTTTTTCCGGTACCATGAGGCAATAAAACAGAACCACGTACTACTTGTTCGCCCTTTGATGCATCAATACCAAGATTGACATGCACATCAACTGACTCATCAAATTTTACGTACGCTAATTCTTTTATTTTTGCTAAGCTTTCAGCTAAAGAATAATTTTTATCCGGTGATATTTTTTCTTTGGCTGATCTATATTTTTTACCATGCATTGCCATATTATAGCCCTAAATTAATATTAAAATACCTTTATTCCCATACTGCGAGCAGTTCCAGCCACAATTTTTTTAGCCTCTTCTAAATCATTAGAATTGAGATCAGGCATCTTAATCTTGGCTATATCTTCAATATCTTTCCAAGAAATTTTTCCCGCTTCTTCAGTGCTTGGCTTTGACGCCCCCTTAGCAATATTAATTTTCTTCTTGATTAACTCTGAAGTAGGAGGAGTTTTGATAATAAAATCGAAAGATTTGTCTTTATAAATAGTAATAATAACAGGAACTGTTTGGCCTTTTTTATTGGCTGTTTCTGCGTTAAACTTCTTACAAAAATCCATAATATTAATACCATGAGGTCCAAGCGCAGAACCAACTGGAGGCGCTGGCGTTGCTGCACCACCGGCGATTAAAACTTTAACTTTTGCTTTAATTTCTTTTGCCATTCTTTAAACTCACAGACATTTTAGTGTTTTACTTGATCGAAACCTAATTCTACCGGCGTCATTCTGCCAAAAATACTGACCATAACAACCAATTTTTCATTTTCTTCTTCAATTTTATCAATAATGCCAACAAAACCAGCAAATGGCCCTTCGGCAATTTCCACTTCACTACCAGTGATAAAGTCGCTCTTTTTAGGAGCTACCGTAACCTCACCCTTCATTTGAGATATGATGCGATCAATTTCCTTCTGCGAAAGAGGAACGGGCGTTGTGCCACCTAAAAAACGGATAATGCGCGGCGTTGTTGTAACCAACCTAATCGCCTCCTGAACAGGCTCCATCTCTATGAGCAAATACCCAGGAAAGAGCTGATGATCATTTTTTTGCTCAGCCGATTCAAACATCTGCTTTAGTTTTGCCGTTGGTATTAAAACCTCACCGAAGAAGTCACTCAACCCTTCTTCAGCCACACGACGCAAGAGATCCGATTTTATCGCTTCTTCATACCCTGCATATATTTGTGCAACATACCAACGTTTCATTTAGTTATCCGTTCAATAGCATTCATGTGCTTAAGGCTGTAATTATTAGAAAATTTGTTGAGCAAGTTTATAAAATATGAAATCTATAATGCCAAGATAGATTGAAAATGCTGTTACGATTAGCAACACAATAATCATCGAGCCAACCAGTTCATCGAATTTTGGCCAAATAATCTTAGAAAGCTCAATTCTAACTTCACTTAAAAAGTTATTAACATTTTTCATTACACACCAGAAAGCATTGCAACTTGTTTACCTATCAAATTTTCTTGGCAGGCCAGGAGGGATTCGAACCCCCAACCCGCAGATTTGGAGTCTGCCGCTCTACCAATTCGAGCTACTGGCCTCCAGAAATTTATTTTGTTTCCTTATGAGGGTTATGCTTTCGGCATCGAAAACAATATTTACTTAATTTTAATGACCCGACGGTTCTTTTTCCCGCTACCTGTGTATAGTTGCGCTCTTTGCACACTTCACAGGATAAATGGGTAGTTACTCTATTTTTTGCCATTTTTTTACCAATTAACGCTACATGTATTGATGAATTTTTCTCATGGAGCCCGCGACCGGATTTGAACCGGTGACCTCTCCCTTACCAAGGAAGTGCTCTACCGACTGAGCTACGTGGGCCAAAAATAACACACGATTACGCATGAGTTATGATATAGAATAAATAAAAATTAATAAAAACACAAATTGTTCTGCTGCAAATTACCTACCGCTTTTTTGGAGCTGGCGACTGGACTTGAACCAGCGACCTGCTGATTACAAATCAGCTGCTCTACCAACTGAGCTACGCCAGCATTACTTACCTTGTTGTATATTCTCTTTTTTGGAGCGGGAAACGGGGCTCGAACCCGCAACCTACAGCTTGGAAGGCTGTCGCTCTACCAATTGAGCTATTCCCGCATATTTCAATACTACCATAATAGTCAATAGGGGCAAACCTAACCAGCCCTACTACGCTCTGGTGAGCTACTGCCGCCCAGTCTTCGCTTGCATTGGCATATCTTCGAAGCAAAATTGAGCTTCGACGGGCAATCTACGCCATCACTCCCTTAAAGAAACTGGCGCAGCCAATCGTAGCCAAATAGTACATCGAAGTTTTTCCCCATGCAGGCGTAGATTGGTGGTGAGAGCAGGATTCGAACCTGCGAAGGTATAAACCAACGGATTTACAGTCCGTCCCCTTTGGCCACTCGGGAATCTCACCAATGGATTTTATGATATTGTTTTTCTCAAAGATTTCAATCATTTTATCAAATTTCAATAAATTTGATACTCGTTTTCACAAGAATGTTCTTAGTTTTGTTTACCTTTTAATGATAATTCTAGCTCTTGACGCAGGATATCATGCACTTCTTGCACACAACTGCTGCAGCCACTACCAACCATAAGATGTTCAGATAATGATTCATAGGTAACAGACCCATTTTTTATTGCCGCAGCTATTTCAGAATACATAACCCCCATGCAGGTACATACCAGATAATCTGGCTTTGATGCTAAGGGGCTCTGATAGGTCATACATTTCCTTTATGGCTTTTAACAAAAGGCAAAAGGTCTCGACCCATTCGCCCTTATTCAATAACCTGATAGGTTATAATCCGTTGTTTATGATTTTGGGGATCATAGTCTAGCACAATTTTGCATACACTATGCTGCAATAAAGGCTCAACAATTGCAGGCCATTCAATAAACACCCAACTATGCGGTTCATACAAAAACTCATCAAATCCTGCATGCAAAAATTCATCACTATTTGAAAGACGATACAAATCAAAATGATGTAGCTTTTCGTTTTGAGCATTTGTATAGGTATTAACATAGCTAAAGGTCGGGCTTGTTACTGGCTCATGCACGCCAAATCTTTTTAATAATGCTTTTACTAACGTCGTTTTACCTGCCCCTAAATCACCAGTCAACGTAAAAATCTTACATTTCTGTTTAAGCCCATAAAGCTCGTCAACAATTGCTGCCAGGTTCTCAAGAGTATACGTGTGTTGAATGCCTGCTATTTTTTTCATCTCTTTTTTAATGTACTTTGCCTTCAAAATGAGCTATTTCTATCATGATAGTATTAATTTTAGCAAAATACCAAGCAACTACGCAGATTTGCGCGACAATAAATCCAAAAGTGCACGTGCTGCCGCAGTCGATGATGCAGGATTCTGCCCGGTAATAAGTCGACCATCAACTACCACAAAGCTCTTCCAATCGGGCCCTTTCTCATAAAGACCGCCCAGCCTCTTCAGCTCATCTTCGACAAGAAATGGCACAACCTTGGTGAGGTGGACATCTTCCTCTTCACCATTAGTAAAACCCGTCACCTTCTTACCCTTCACAATTGGAGCTCCCTTATAAGTCACTCGATGAAGAACTCCCGGCGCATGGCAGACCGCGGTAACAGGCTTGTCTGCGTTGTAGAAAGACTCTATCAGAGCTATTGAATCGGGGTTATCGACAAGATCCCACATAGGGCCATGTCCACCCGAATAGAATATAGCGTCAAAATCTTTCGCCTTCATATCGGCGAGCTTAACTGTATGAGCAAGCGCTTGTTGCGCTACTTTATCTTGTTTGAACCGCGTCATTGCGGGAGTTTGATTATCTAGAAGATCGCTTTTGGGATCAATTGGCGGTTGTCCACCTTTAGGTGAGGCTAACGTTAAGTCAACACCTGCATCCCTAAATACATAATAAGGAGCTGCGAACTCCTCGAGCCAGAAACCGGTCTTGCGGCCGGTATTGCCGAGTTGATCGTGAGATGTCAGCACCATAAGTATCTTCATTCTTTTTCCCTTTGCTTTTTCACCATACTTTTATTTATCACGAAAGTTCTGCGGGTATCCTGTAGATAATAACTTGCCAGCTGATTCTCTCTATACCAATTTTACTTTTCCTTATATACAATTAAGATGCTTAAGATCGAGAATTTTCAAGATTTTAAATAATTATTACATTTTTTATTATAGGTGGACCATGAAAGTATTTATTTTGGCAACTTTACTTTTGCTGCTTATCCCACAAAAAACTTCACCAATTACACGTGATCCAGTCAACTTAGCTATTGCAGCAGGAGCATTAGTAACGGCAACATGGCTCGGTGGAGAAATATTAAAAGATTGTGGACACCGCTACCTGCATTGCAAAAAAGTAGCTGTTACCTACGCCGATGAATTAAAAGAGTATGATAAGCAAGAGCTTTTAACAGATAATGAACTATTGGCATGGTCAACGGTACAAGGGCTCAGTGCAATTCCTGAAAAATGTTGGCGCGAGTTAACGGCGTTAGGCATGGAAGCTGCGTTGCTTTATCTTGCTTTTATACATCTAGTTAGGCCGTAACTTTTATAATTTTTTTACCTTCTTTAACAAAAATCGTTCTTTTTTTGAAGGCATATTTTTCTTTGAAGGTGGCATTTTGTCGCCTTCTTCTTTTTTCATTTCAGGTTCTAATGCGGCCATTAGTTCATCGAGTGCTTCATTTTCCGTTGACGAAACTTTATGTAAAGCACTCGTTCCTTTGCGCTCGTTTTTATCGTTGCCTGCAACAACGCCCTCGACAAGTTCCATGAACGCGTGCGCTTCAAGAGAAGGAATCGAGCGTTTATCTGCAAATCTATTGAGCTCTCGATCACTTGAAACGAGTGCAATGTCTTCTTTTTTGTGCATTTCTAGGTATTCTTTAATAAAATCATCGGCAGATTTGCCATGACCAACATAGATAACTTTCACATGGGTAGAAGGGGCGAATGTTTCGAGCCATGAAGAAGCACCCCCATCAAAAACAAGTACTATCATGTGTTTTTTTGCATGCGCATAGCGAGTGACTGCTTTAATGAAAGCATCTCGTTCACGCACACTCGCTGAGCTTCCAACCGATTTTTTAAGTACGTTATAACCATCTACAATAAGTATCATATTCCCCGCACGTTACATATCACTTAATTACCTTCCGCTTTCAAGCGTAAAGCATTAAGCCATATTTCTAAACATTTTTGTCTAAAATTGTAGCATATCCCTCGAAAACATTTTTACAAATCGAAATTTTTGAGTATGTATTGCAAAATAATGAAATACTGGTTATTTTAATTTTAATGTACAAAATCTGTTCCTAGTGCATCGGTAAGGCTTCTCTATGGCACAACTCATTCAAATGCGACAGCGCATAAAAGCGATAGAAACGATCAAGAAAATAACTCACGCTATGCGCCTTATTGCCATGTCAACGCATCTGCGTTTACGTGCAAAAAAAACTGCGCTTGATGCCTATACTCATGAAATTTCATCACTGTTCACGTTGTTAAGCTCATCGAGCAAAAAATGGCACCACTCGCTTCTTAAAAAAAGCCAAACAACACACAAAAAAACATTGTTCATAGTGCTTGGCTCTCAAAAAGGGCTTTGTGGTAGTTTCAATACAGAAGTATGCACTTTTTTTTTAGACGAACTAGCAAAAACTACCGCATATGATTACGACATCATAGTTGTTGGAAAAAAAATGGCTGAATATCTCCAACAAAAATCTCATGTTGTGAAGGAATTTCATCAATTTACTATGCATACATTGCCAAGTATCACACAAAGTATTATTGCCCACATAAAAACGAGTGCAATCCCTTACACATCAGTGATCGTTTTTAGTAGTTATTCAAAAACTTTCTTCACGCAACGGCCCCAACAAACCATGATCATTCCCCTAGCTGAACAGCATGCCGTTACAAACGGTAATGATATTCTATCCGAATATGCTTGGGAACAATCACCCGAAGAAATTATGGATTTCTTGGTAGAGCATGTTTTGTATACCAATCTTTATCATCTTCTTTTTCAATCACTTATTGCTGAACAAGCATCACGTTTCATTGCGATGGATAATTCTACCCGTAATGCAACAACGTTACTTGAAGAAATGCGATTGAACTATAATAAATTACGTCAAAGTAAAATTACGCGCGAACTTACTGATTTAGCCGGCAGCTTTTTTTAGGATAATACGCGCGCCAAGTGATGATAATTTCTTTTCAAGCGCTTCATACCCTCGTTTCCAATGATGTATGCCCGTCACAAATGTTGTACCCTTTGCTGCAAGTCCTGCCAATACGAGCGCACATGATGCACGTATATCAGGAGCAATAACAGAAGCCCCATATAAAGCATCAACGCCAGTTACCGTCACGCGATCACCCTGAATAGTAATTTGTGCGCCCATTTTTTGTAACTCGCGCACATGAAGAAAGCGATTTTCAAACACCGTTTCATGGATTATGCTTTTTCCAGCCGCTAAACATTGAGCAGCCATCATAGGCGCTTGCAAATCGGTCGGAAAACCTGGATAAGGAGCCGTGCTAAATGACACAGCGCGCGGCTGTTTGGTCGCGTGCAAGGTGATGCCTTTACCATTGTTACCAACTTTCACGGCATGGCCCATTTCTTGTAATTTGAGCAAGAAAACATCCATGACATTCGCATCAGCATCAGGCAATGTCACACTGCCGCCGGTTATTGCCGCTGCTAATAAAAGCGCTCCTGCTTCAAGACGATCGTACATAATATGATGCGTAATGGGTAACAATTCAGAAACACCCGTTATTAGTAAGGTAGCGGGTGGCGCAATTTCAATTTGAGCGCCCATCGCACGTAACACTGCAATCAAATCTAATACTTCCGGTTCGAGAGACGCGTTAATAATACGCGTTGTTCCCCGCGTGAGCGTCGCAGCCATCATTAAATTTTCAGTGGCACCAACACTTGGATAATCCAAAACGAGCGTTCCAGATTTTAATTTTGTCGTAGCTCCAATTAAAAATTCTCCATCAATGACGCACTCGACATTCATTTTTTCAAAATTTTTAATATGAAAATCTATTGGCCGTTCACCAATGGCACAACCACCGGGCAATGCAATATCTGCGCGTGAGAATCGTGCCAATAAAGGACCCATAACAAGCACAGACGCACGCATTTTTTTCATAATTGCGGGATTAACTTTATAGTTATTAACAAAACGCGTGTCAACTTCAAGCGTATTTTTATCCGAATAAAAAATTACGGTTGCCCCAAGATCGCGCAACAACTCAATCATTTGCAAAACATCATCAGAACATGGAACATTCGTAAGAATTGAAACACCTTCTGTAAGCAATAATGATGCCATAATAACAAGCGTTGCATTTTTTGCGCCAATTAAAGATACCGTGCCACGAAGATCAAGTGATTGTTCAAGTTTTAATGACGCATCACTCGCACACGGCAATGTTACTGGTTTCGATGTTCCGTACTGCGTACTTGCTTGATTATCAGGGTTTATGTTCATTAAAAATCCTATGCCAACATTAATGTAGAAAGTTTTATTAAGGTAATGCACTATGATGCACATAAAACCATTTGTCAAAAATTAATATAAAACGTACTCTTTTACAAGAGATGTCTGTTGCACAAAAAAAATTATGAGCGCATGAGCAAACAAAAAATTGAATATTATTGTACTAATTGCGATTACCGTCCGCCAAAATGGCTTGGCTGTTGCCCAGAATGTCAAGATTGGGGAAGCATTACTGAAAAACAAGAAACAAAACATGCCCCTTCTTCTTTTAGCGGCAAGCCAGCTACGTTAACATCGCTCTCGACAATTGTTAAAACTGATCATAAACGCATGCTCTCGGGTATCCATGAATGGGATAGAGTTATGGGCGGCGGTATTATGCCAGGATCATTACTTATTTTAACGGGCGATCCAGGTATCGGAAAATCAACATTACTTTTGCAAGTTGCCCATCACCTTGCACGCAATTACACTATATTTTATTTTTCATCAGAAGAATCACTTGAGCAAGTATCTCAACGCGCTGAACGTTTGCAATGCAAAGAAACTAAATTGCTTTTTTCAGATCACGGCAATTTGGAAACTATTTTGAGCATGGCAGAACAACAAAAACCTGATCTTATTGTTATTGATTCTATTCAAAACTGTTATACTTCCACTTCGCAGACTATTCCAGGCACGGTAGGACAACTACGCGAAGCAGCATTTCATGTCATGCGTCTTGCCAAAGAACATATGATTAGTGTTATTTTAACGGGCCATATCACTAAAGAAGGCACCATGGCAGGACCAAAACTTCTTGAACATATGGTCGATGCCGTCTTTTATTTACAAGGAGAAGATCGTTGGCAGACACGCGTTTTGCGCTCGGTAAAAAACCGGTTCGGGGGCATTAATGAACTTGGTTTTTTTGAAATGAAAGAATATGGTTTGCAAGAAGTTGCCAACATAAATCAGCAGTTGCTTAATGAAGCTTCCTATGCGCCAGGTTCCATGCTTATAAGTTATATTGAGGGTTCAAAACCCTTACTTATTGAATTACAAGCACTCACTGTCAGCTCAAAATTTGGTATGCCACAACGGGTGATTTCTGGCATTGATCAAAAGCAAGTTATCATTATTGCAGCAATCCTAGAAAAATATCTGCAAATCAGATTCAGCGCCCATGATATTTTTTTTAAAATCAGCGGCGGCTTTAAGATTAAAGAACATGGCATTGATCTTGGCATAGCGCTCGCGTTGCTCTCAAGCTACTTCCAAAAACCGCTCCCTGAAAAATCAATTGCTCTTGGCGAAATCAGCTTAACTGGGCAAATAAAACCCATTAATCAAATAAGCATTCATGCCCTTGAAGCCCAAAAATTTGGCATTTCTACCCTCTTTGTCGCTCAAAACCAGAAGCTAGAAAAGTCCATCCCTAAAGTCGTCAAATTCGGCAGCGTTTACGAGCTTCTTACCTTATTCTCTGAATAATTAAGCAAAACCCGCAATACTTATTGACAATCAGAATTTTTTATGAGATAATCTCTCTATCGTATATTATTCAAAATAATATTTAATTTCATATAAACAAAGGGACATAAATGAACAGTAAATTTTTAATGCTTATTTTATCAAGCATGGTTATCTTGCCTACATTTTCAATGCAGGTACCATTTCCTTGGGGTAACACTCCCGTAGACAAAGATGCCATTGAAGCAGAATTGGATACACTCTTAGCACCTGAAATTTACCAAAATCCATCTTTTGGCGCTACAGAAATTGGGCTAATGAATGCACACTTCAACAGATCTGAGCTTGAAGAAAATGAGCAAGAAGTTGTTGATGCAGAAATACAAAATTATGTTGCTCAACATAAAAATAGTTCTGATCCAGTCAAAAGAATAAATGCTGCTAAATTTGAATTCCTGAGTAAGACAAAATAAAACTTCAAATTATTTTTCATTGGATTTTATAAATCGGTTGGTTAAAATATGTTAACCAACCGATTTTTTTTGAAGGAGTTTTGAATGAATTAAAACAACATGAAATGAGCTACAACAATTCTATTTAAAACTATAAAAACTTATAAAGGAATTCAATGAAACTTCTACCATTAGTAACGGCCTTTTTATTATCATCCTCACTTTCTTTTCTATATGCGATGCAAGAAAAAACGGCAGATAGCCCATTGTTATGCTGCAATGAAGAATTTAATGAAGTTGATAAAGAACTGAATAAGCTTTATAAAGAAAATATTAAAGAAGATGCAATGCGGGAACGCGGAAAAATGTCCTCTTGCAAATTAATCCCCATAGAGCCAGGGGCACCAATAAAATCACCCATGAAATCAAAGCATCAACGAAGAGAGAAACCAACACATAAACGCACACACCGTTTATTTCAGGAATATGGAACTACAACACCATCTAGCAAATTGGATGACTCATGCAAAGAACCGAATGCCCCAGTGAAGCCAATGCGTAAACGCATGCGTACATCAACACATAAACCAAAACTTTTATTTTATAAAGAAGACTCTTCAGGCCGGCTTACTCCCGTTTATGACATTGATACAAAGATATTTATAGAGCTTGACTTTGCAAATCTCGTAGATGCTGTCCCCGCATACGTGGCAGCGCTCGCTTTATTCTCCCCTAACGAACAAAATAAATAATTAATTAATGCAGATGCTCGCAACATTAACATTTGCGAGCATTTATTCTTTAAATCTCCAATCATAGACAAAATAACAAATCCTTGTAAGTTGAGAATGTTTTTACTCTTTTTTAAAAATAAGGATAGATGATGTATCACTTTCAAGGATTGACAAAAAAACCAATCTTCTGGATACTTTTTTTCTTAATATTTGCAGGCGGTTGTTGGTTTTCATTCAACTATTTTTCTAAGGCATTCCCTATTATTGATCTCAAAATTACCATGGATCGTCAGCATGCATTAAGTACCGCTCAAGATCTCATGCTCCGCAATCATTGGGGCCCAGACGCCTATAAACGAGCGGCTTCTTTTGATGTTGATTCTCAAACAAAAAATTTCATCGAACTTGAAGGCGGCGGATTGGCAAAATTTAAAGAAATGCTTCATGATGCTGATTATTCGCCTTATACATGGTCAGTGCGCCATTTCAAAGAACATGAAGTTAATGAAGCGACAATCAAATTTACCCCTCTTGGAAAACCGTATGGATTTGTTGAAATAATTGCAGAAGATCAACAAGGTCCAGCACTCGCGCCAGATCAAGCGCGCGCAATAGCTTTGGCACACGCAACAAACGAGTGGCATATCAATTTTACTCATTATATAGAAGCTGAAACCTCGCAAGAAGTTCGTCCGAACGGGCGCATCGATCATACCTTCGTTTACGAGCGCAATGATAAAAAAGTCGGTGAAGCACCCTATAGATTACAACTGGTTGTTAGTGGTGATAGATTCACAAAATTAGAACGTTCTTTGAAAGTTCCCGATGCTTTTATACGTCGTTATAAAGAAATGCGCTCAGATAACAATATTATCGCATTTATCGCCTTAATAGCGGCACTATTTCTCTATGCACTTGGTGGATTAGTTGCATTATTCTTTCTTTTGCGACAACGTATCATTCTTTGGAAAATGCCATTGATTCTTGGTAGCTTCATCGGCATTTTGCAAGGTGCAGTCATGGTAAATGAATTACCACTTTTGATGAAATTCTACCCTACTTCACTTTCTTGGTATAGCTTTCTTTCTCTTATCTTCGTACGTATTTTAGTCATCATGGTAGTATTTAGCGGTCTTGCCACATTAATCATCATGACTGCAGAAAGTTTGACACGCAAAGCGTTCGGCCATCATTTACAATTTTGGCGCATATGGGGCGCAACCGCAGGACACTCACGGCAAGTCCTTGGGCGAACAATAGGAAGTTATTTAATTTTAGGCTTTGACTTTGCTTTTGCAATTGGCTTGTATTATCTTGCCTTGCGCTATTTTGGTTGGTGGTCTCCTGCAGAACAACTGTATGATCCAAACATTCTCGCCCATTATCTACCCTGGTTATCGCCACTCGCTCTTTCACTGAGCGCGGGACTTCTTGAAGAATGCCTCTTTCGAGCAATACCTCTTTCGTGTGCACATCTTATAGGCAAAAAATATGGCAATCATACATGGTGGATGGTTGGAGCCTTTATTCTTCAGGCAGTCATTTTTGGTGCCGCTCATGCAAACTACCCGGCACAACCTGCCTATGTTCGTGTTATTGAACTTATTATACCTTCATTTGTTTTTGGATTTTTGTATCTTAAATTTGGCCTTCTTGTGCCTATCGTTTCTCATTATGTATACGATGTGATTTGGTTTTCTTTACCAATTTTTATCGCATCGGCCCCTACCCTTATTATCAGTAAAGTTCTTATTATTATTGGCGCCATTATTCCTATTTTGGTCGTCTTATGGCGCATCATTTCAGCACACAAAATCACCAATGCACCCGATTCTTGTTATAATGATGCATGGAAACCTACGCCTCAAAAAGCGCACGCACATGCAAAGAATATTACCCATGCAACAACTTTTATTTCCAGCAATAAAAATTTTCTCTATGCTTTCTGTTGTGCAGGGTTGATTGCATGCATTGCATGGTGTGCGACGTTACGTTTTGAATTTGATGGATTGCCACTCGCTTTAACAAGAGCACGCGCAATTGAGCAAGCGTACGCAATGACAAAACAAAAAACGAGCGCATGGCAAACTCTGGCGAGCGTCATGCAAGCATTCCCTCAAAGTATGGACAAACTAGAGAAACAAGAAGAGGAACAAAAACTGCAGCATCATTTTATATGGAAAACGAGTGGCAAAGATGTATACCGTGATCTTTTAAAATTATCATACTTAAAACCTTTTGCTTGGTTTGTGCGTCTTGTGCATTTCAATGGTGATGTAACGCAGCGCGCTGAAGAATATCAAATCATAGTACACAATGATCAAGCAGCTCTTGAAAAAAGGCATATCCTCGCAGAAGATGCAGCACTGCCATCATTCACCTTGCAACAAGCTCGCAAAAAAGCTCACGAAGTTCTTCAGCAAGAATTTGCCCTCAATCCAAAAGATATGGTTGAAATTTCAGCCTCACCTAAAAAACTTCCTCATAGAACAGATTGGACATTTATTTTTAAAGTCCCTTTAATTGCTGATTTACATGAAGGTGGGCAACAACGCATTACCATCAGTTTAGCGGGCAACACCATCAGTGATGCCTACCGTTCTATTTTTGTCCCAGAAACTTGGAAACGCTCATACACAGAAGAAAGAACACAGAAAGCTATCATCAAAATGGTATGCGACTTCTTACTTGCGCTCCTTCTTATTGGTGCACTCGTTTTACTTGGATTTTACAATAACTTTCGTTATTTCTCGATGCGCACGTTTTTACTATTCTTTGGCATTCTTTTTATCAAATCAGGCATCCAAGTCTTAAATATGTGGCCTAGCTTAGCTATACATTTCACAACGATCGAGCCATTTAGTCATCAACTCTGGCAAACTATTCTTTTATGGTTTGTCGTTGCACTCGCACAATCAACAGCTATTGCACTCTTAGTAGCATCCATTGTCGACATTTGCACTATTTCTCCACAATTTAAGAATAATTTTGTTACACGCGTTCTTACAGCATTGAGCATTGGTGTTATACCCGCAAGTTTATCGGCACTCGGCGCGTATTTTAGTCCATCTTTGATTCCGCGCGTTGCAGATTTTGCAGCAGCGAGTGCCTTTCTGCCTTTTTTAAGTGCTGCACTCAGTGTGCTAACATCATATATTGAAGCTGCCACTGCTTTTATGACACTCGTATTAGCAAGTGATGTTTTAACGAACGGGTGGAAAAGAAATAAGATCTTATTCATTGGGCTTTCCCTAACATTCGGCATTCTCTCTATGGGACATTCTATTGAATCAACGACACTCTTAAAGTGTCTCATAGCAGGAACTATTTTAGGTGGATTATTTTATTGTGCGTACGACTTACTACTGCGATTCGATAAAGTTCTTTTACCAGTTGTTATTGGCAGTTACTTTATACTAACAACCGCGCAAGAAGCAATTTTTAATGCATACTATGGTGCACGCATTGGCGGGATTTTAGGCATTATTTTAATCATACTTATGATGATTCTTTGGACACGCGTTTTAGTGCAACATCAACAAGATTAAATCTAAAGGCATGCCACCGAAATGGTGTCATGCCTTTTTGCATAGATTTTTTTACTTTGATTTATTTTTTCGCGTTGTTCTTGAGAAAACAATACTGACTGATCATAGCCAGGAATAAGCATTTCGATCACCAAATCAATAAAAAATTCAATGGAAAAAAGAAACGCTTCTTTACTGCTTAAAAAGATACGAATATTTTCTAGATAGGTGTTATAATCTTCCTCAGTCATGTTTTTCAAAAAATCATGGAGCTGAGATAGGCTAGAAAATTTCTCGCGTGCTATGAAACAATTATCAGGTATATATGAACTAATATTCACCGCTCCTAAATAAATGGGCACACAACCTGCCACAAATGAATCAAAAATTTTCTCCGTAATGTAGCCAGCATCGTTGAGCATATTTTCGTAACAAAAAGAAAACTTATATTTCTTTAAGTAAGGAACTTTATGATCAACGGCGCCCTTGTATGTTTTAAACTTTTGAGAATCCCATCCAATACCATAAAAATCAAATTCTTCCGGTGCATTCGATTCAAAATAACTAATCACCCCTGCACGATGAGAATACAATTCCCAAGGATGTGGAGAACACTTATTGCAAGCAATAAGAGTACATAACTTTTTTTGTTTAAAGGGGACTAACTCTTCAATCATTTTCAACGAAGGCTGAGGAAAATAAAATTTAACTTGGTTTGATGTGTATAATTTGTCAAATAAGGTAAATACTTTTGAAAAATAACTATGATAATAAGGATTATACGTTTGCATGATAACTGTTGGCGGCTCCCATAAAAATAAAAACCAGTTTGAAGGATCATGGCCTTCACTAAAAGTACACGGCGCATCAAAAACTATGGTCTTATCTTTATTTTGAAATGCTTGCTCCAATGTGGTTGCTTGTAATTCATAGCCAAATTTGGAAAGAGCAACTTTCAAATCACATACTGCTTTCATACAATCATCGCGTGCATTGCGATCAAAAAAGTGAGCAGGATTATTACTCCCTGAAAGCGGCACAAGCTGAATGCTTGCCGCTTGCAATAATCCTACAAAACCTACGCTGAACCATAATAATTTTTTCATGATGAAATTTACCGAGCGATCAATGAGAAATTATATTCTGCGTGAGGAGATTGATTAGCAAACGTATGCAAAGGTGTTATATCAATTTTTAGACCCTCGTTAAAGAGCTGTAAAAGATATTCCGTCGTAATATTCATGTGCGCATTGGCGCGTTCTTTTTGCACAACGTTCAAAGGAACATTGACGATTTTTGAAGTTTCGTAACACAAACCAACCTTTTCGTAGTCAACATATTCAGGAATAAACCAATTTCCTTCAAGATTACTTGGGTTCGTGTAATCAAGCTTGCGCAAAGCATCGATAATGGTTTCTTTTTTATATACCGTCATATCAACAGTGTTTGGGTAACGCCAATCGTAAGATCCATCCTTGAATTGCCAAGCAAAAATATTCTGAGAAATTGGCATGAGTAATGGAAGCACATGGGAACGTCTCAGCATATAGCACTGAGTAATATTTTTACCAAGACGAAGATAGAAGCCGTAGGCGTGAGTTTTTTGCAGTGCATCGATGCATTCTTGCAAATCACAAACATCTTTCACAATAATATCATCAACGGAAAAAAGTATATATTCATTTGGACTGTTCTCAATGATATCCATGAGGTTTTTCTTAAAATCACGTTGGGGAAATTGTGCAGGTTGCATAACAAACGTAACTGAAGGAAAGTTTTTACTAACCTCAGTATAGGCATCAGAATATTGTTGATTATCTGCGCGACAGAGTATCGTTACAGTACCAATATTTTTTACGTAATAAAAAAGTGATTCTAAAAAAGCATAGAGTTGCAAGGGACGATTATATGAAAAGATAACAATATCTGCTTGTGCATTTTTTTGCGTACTCTTTGTTAGTGGCAACTCTGCTAAAGGTTCGTAGCACTTTTTTTTGCGTAAAAAATTGAAATAAAAAAGTTGTTGTTCAAGGCGAACTTTGAAATCATTAATATCAGTATCAATATTATAAGCGTACAAAACTTCATGTATGAATCTGACATGTTTACCTGCCATCTCCAAAATCGGCCAGAAGAAGGCAATATCACCCGCTGTTGGCAAGAATGTCCCATTGTGAATGAGATCTTGTAACAAAATTTGTTTAAACAGACATGCTCTAAATGTTCTAAGGTGCGTTGTGGGTAATGGTAATGATAGATAACGCCAGATATTCTGCTCTATTACCCGCGATGGTAAACTTCTACAATGGCCAAGGGTATTTGCGGGATATTCTCTATATTGTCCGTAGGTAACCCATACTTCAGGATCGGCATATACCTCATTAACACGTTGCAGTACTTCATTATGGGCCAACCAATCATCACCATCGCAATGTACAATTATCGTAGTATCATCACAGCGATGAACAGCATCCCAATGATTTGCTAAAGCCCCTTTACGGATATCATTATGAATGAGAGTTACACGATGATCTGTGTCATAGAGTGCCAAAAGTTCTTGGATACATTCATACGAACCGTCATCGGAACAGTCGACATAATACAAAACAGTATAATTGTCATACTTCTGAGACAAACATGATACGATATTTCGTTCTGCCCATTCCTTATTATTATACGAAGGTATAACAACTACTATCTTTTGTTCCTCAAGAGCTAGAAGTGAGGGTAAAAAACATTGAGCAAATAAAAATAAACTAAAGAAAATTTTTTTCACAATCCTTCTCTCCTTGCTAATGGACACAGAGCTTCTGGGGCAAGCCAACTCCCGGCCCAATGATGCACTGCATATGATTCTGGCTTACACCATAGTTCGCTCGGCATACCTTTTTGTTCATAATCGCATGGATAAAAATAGGAAGGAGGAAGTGCAATATCACGTAAACCAGTTTGACCAGCTTTTCTTGTAAATATTTTAGTAAAGAAAATAGGCCCAGTTACAGCGACAGTCTTTTTTGTTTTTGGAGTTAATGGTAATTGCTCAATGCATTCCTTCAAAATCGGGTGCCGCGCGATTGAACCAATAATGCCAATACCCAATTGTACATTATGGGTATCAAGAGGTTGGATACCAATATAAAAATGATACATATGATTAAAGTCATCGATCCTCTTTAAACACTCTTCATCAATATCAAGATACACACCACCTTCTTGATATAAAATTTCATAGCGCCAAATATCAGACTGCTCTCCGTAATTCATCGCATTATCAAATAAGCTTCGATTAATAAAACGAAATGTTTCAATATCTGCTTCGGTCCAAACATAAAATTCCCAATCTGGATGCATATCTAACCATGTTTGTTGATACGCGCGATACTTTTCAGGCAATTCATGCCGTTCTGGATTCGGTCCACCTAGCCAAATCCAGTGAAATTTATTACGGATGAGTGGTTTTTCAAAAGGAATACAATGTTCAGGTGCAAACAAACCATATAATAATTCTAAATAGGTGAACAATTTTTTATAGTACTCATTTTTTAATATATTAGGATATGCATCAATTTTCATTGAAGTTCTAAAATCAACCGTCGGAATATCATGTTGTGCAGCATGGCTACTAACGCACAATAGAGTAATAATAAACAGATTCTGTAATTTCTTCATGATTCATATTTCTTTCAATGTTAATGCGGTAAAAGGAATATAATTCATTCCAATTTTATTGATAAGCTCCTGGAACAAAGGCTTCTTTACCGAGCCAGCTGCCTGCCCACCAATGAACGCCATATGCTAATTTAGCTTCATCTTTATACCATTCTTCAAGTGGTTGTGTCCGTTGTGTATACCCACACGGGTAAAAATAACTTGCTGGAAATACCACATTACGTTCAAGACATTTGCCACCACAAGCAACATAATACTCAACATACTTTCTCGTAAAAAAAACAGGACCTGTTGCGACAATAATTTGTTTTATATGTCTCGTTTCACGTATCTGTTCTCTCATGAAACGTATGATTGGATGATTAGGTATTGCAGCAATCAACCCTGTACCTATTTGTACAATATTCGTATCCAGGGGCTGCATCGCAATATAAAAATCATAGGTATAGTGTAACGTATCCATTCTTTTGAGACATTGAAAATCAATATTAAGATATAGACCGCCAAATTGTTCTAGAATTTCCAGACACCAAATGTCTGCTTTTCGGCTATAATTATTTGCTTCATCAAAAATATCTCTATTGATAAAATTAAATGTCGGCAGATCAGCTTCAGTCCATAATTTAAATTCCCAATCTGGATGGAATTCCTGCCAAGAATATATATACTTTTTATATTCTTCTGGCAACGGCCTTCCAAGCCAAATAAAATGAAGTTTTTTTGGAATTCGTACATAATTTCCTGGCTTAAAAATAAGCGGACTTGTAATTTGATACAGAGATTTAAAAAGATTATAAACTGCTATATGGCGCTCATCTGTTTTCAAAAAATCTTCAAAACGATATCTTTGCATTGATATATCAAAGTCAATATAGGGGATCGGCTCAAGCTCTAACCCAAACAGTGAACTTGTCATAAAGATCAAAAAAAATGTAATACATGATCTTGATACTATCTTTTTAAACATCGACTCTCCTTTTATTTTTTCAATCAATTTGATAGAAAGTTTTTATTTCTAAAAATAAGTTCACGCTCAGTACTATTCGGGTCAAATTGCAGTGCTTTAACTAAAACAAATCCTTTAGGCTCAAGAATTTCGAAAAATTCAGGATCTTTATAATTATCTTCAACACAAATTACGTCAATAGTGTAACGCTCAAAATCAATGGATTTTAAGATATCTTTTTCTCCACCTTCTGTGTCCAATTTGAGAATATCAATATGTGAAATGCCAGCTTCTTCAAGCACTGAATTCAATGTGACACAGGGAACATCAATTATTTGATACGAATCGCGATTTTGTTGTACTTCAAAAATAATACGATTAACATGGCGAGGGTCATATTTATCAATTAACCCGCTTAACATTTCGCACGCGCCCCTAATTTCTAAAAATTTAGCAACGCCCTCGACATCTGAAACGCACGCTTGAATACATAAACACGCGCGGGTTGTTACGAGCTCATTGAACGCGCGCGGATGTGGTTCAATGCACACGCACCGCCACCCTCGACGCTCGAAGAATAATGAATCGCTAAACTTAACACCACCCGCACCGATATCGACAAAAGTGCCATCAGTTTTATCAAGAAAAAAATTTTTGTGCATAAATTCATCTTGGCCAATTTGGCTGTAATATGTTTCTGCAAAACTGCCATTGAAGATAAGAATAAATAAGATGAAAATAAATTTTTTCATTACCATGCTGCTCCTTTTTATGATGGTGCCGTTAGTTTTTCCCTATTTTAGAGAACGCATATTAAAAAGCAACTAGCACTTCAGCTTTATATTTCTAGAGAACACAATTTAAATCGCGATTGCAGTATGCCATTATATTCAGTTGATTCCATAAACATACTTAATGGACGAATCCATAATGCGTTATCTCCAAATGCGTCATCATGATATAGCGCTTGGTACACAACACACTCTTCAAGTGTTTCAGTATGACGAGCAATGGCTATTATTTTATATTTCTTTCCTTTGTAATGCTCGTAAATAGCTCCAATTTTTATCATTGCATTTTTTCCTGTTATAAAAAAAATGCCCCAGGATTTTTTCCTGGGGCATTTAAGCTTTTGTTATTGTTTACGCATCATTCCGGCGTGTGCAGAACAGTAGAGCCATTTTTCCAGCTCAGAAGCAGTTACCTGGCGCAAGAAGACAGCACTTTCATTCATGAAACTTGCATAATCTTCTTCACTCTTAATGCCAAGCTCGGAAGCGAACGTGCTGAGAATACTCTCCCAGCGATGTTTGCTATGAAGCTGTACAACATGCATAATCTTTTTGATACTTTCTTCTGGATGTACTAAATAATTTTCTAACAACCAATCAATTGTTGTTACGTTTGTTCTCAATAAATCTATTAATACTTCCATAACCAATTTTCTTAACATCATTTCCTGAAATAACTGTTGCTGTTCTTCAGATGATAGATCTTGCAAAGTGAACTCTTTTGGCTCATTCGCTCGCATTGAAAGAGGTAACACCATAAAGCTCATCGCGCACAAAAGTTTTTTGAATAATAGATTCATAAAAATCCCTTTTAAGTTTTGATTAATATTGTATCTAAGAAAAAGTCTACCACAAAAAAAAAGAACCGCATTATTTCTTAGAAATTATGTCCTTACGAAAATATTGCATTTAAAGGATATAAACTTTCATTATAAATTACAAATCATAAAAGGAGCGCTATGAAATTATGTAGTAAAATTTTAATTCTTTTTATTATATGGCACTTGCCACTTTTGCCACAATCAATAGAAATGGCACCTCCCAAAGTCAACCACCCTTATGAGGTTTTAAATAGAGAACTTAATCATCTTGCAAAGCAACTTACAGCTTTAAGTGATGCCATTAAAAAACTGCCCCCACCTCTGCAACAAAGATATACCCAAACGGAAGCCTTATTAAGTATTCCTGCAATCAAAAAACTCGTTAAAAAAAAATATCCTATCTTAAAAGAAGCTCGTGGTAAAAAATTTCTTGCAAAAATCTTAGCACTTGAAAAAAAATATAAGCAATCACATTATGTTTTTTATCATGCCTTTAGCAAGGCGTGGCTCGTTCCACAAGATTTAATGTTAGAACTCACCAAAGCATTACGTCCCCTTACAACAACCTTGCCTAAATTTAGATTTTTACGCTGGCAAGCATTTGTGCAACAAAATGTAACTGATTTTTTGATGAATGAAATTAGTTCAGAAGGATTAATTAACGATAACAGTCCTGGGCATAGAGCCTCGCTGCTATCAGTCAACCTCGCCCTATTTGGTAATGTGGGCTTTGAAGGTGAAAGTACTTTTGATTATTTCTTAAAACCCAAAAGTCATGCCAAAGTCGATGCGCAAATCATCAAAGGCATTCTCAAAATATATGATGCACCAGAAACATATCTTGATGATATTTTAGCGCTAAATGAACAATATCTTTCTCCCGAAATCGCAGCACATGGAGAACCACGCGAACAAGTATTGTTACAAATTTTTATCCCAAAATCCATTGTTGATGATGTAGGATACGTTGCATGGGTACAAGGTATTCCTTATGAACGTGAACTTGTTGCCGTGATTGATAATCTTGCACGCTCATCATTAACAAGACCCCCTACTTTCTCTGGCGGAACAGAACCGATTTTGAAAAAAATTAGAGAACAATTCAAAAAAGATAAAGAAAAAGATCCGCTCTATGCAAAAATTATAAAACATATTAAAAAAGGAAGATTTAGATTATCGAGATTATTAGAGAAATATACCAACACACCAGCTGCCATTCCAGGTATTCAAAATGTACAAGCACGATTACTTTTTACCGATCAACTTCTTTTGAATCCAAGCAGCAATATATTGTTCTATTCTCATGATTTGATCCCAGAGAATGATAAAAAAAGATATAAACAAAAAATGAAAAACATCACGAATAAAATTGTGAGTGAAAAATTGAAAATACCAAAAGACGAGGAATAAAAAAGTTTTAAAAGAAAAAAAGAGGCACTATTTTTAAATAGTGCCTCTTTAATTTAAACCTGGCAGTACCTACTTTTCCAGTCCGTTACCAGACAAGTATCATCAGCGCCGTAGACTTAACTGCCGTATTCGGGATGGGAACGGGTGTTTCCCCACAGCTATTTCCACCAGGAAATTTTTAGATCAAGGTTCTTATTCAAGATACCACGTTGATCAAATTTTTCAAATTTTTTCTTGCGAGAAATATTTGTAATATAAGCGTTAGGTTTTATAGTTTCTCTACCGATCTGCAACAGTCATAGAAAAGTTAAAAGTGATTAAAACTTTCGATCTATTAGTACTGGTTAGCTGAACACATTACTGTGCTTACACTTCCAGCCTATCAACCTTGTAGTCTTCAAGGGATCTTATTTACTAACCGAAGTTAGTAAGGGGTATCTTATCTTGAGACGAGTTTCCCACTTAGATGCTTTCAGCGGTTATCTCTTACAAACTTAGCTACCCAACGTTGCTCTTGTTGAACAATTGGAACACCAGAGGTTTGCCCATCCCGGTCCTCTCGTACTAGGGACAGCCTCTCTCAAATACCCTACGCCCACGACGGATAAGGACCGACCTGTCTTACGACGGTCTGAACCCAGATCACGTACCGCTTTAATTGGCGAACAGCCAAACCCTTGGGACCTTCTTCAGCCCCAGGATGCGATGATCCGACATCGAGGTGCCAAACCTCCTCGTCGATGAGGACTCTCAGAGGAGATCAGCCTGTTATCCCCGGCGTACCTTTTATCCGTTTAGCAATGGCCCTTCCATTCGGAACCACTGGATCACTAAGTCCTGCTTTCGCACCTGCTCGACTTGTAAGTCTCACAGTCAAGCTCCCTTGTGCCTTTACGCTCTACCGACGATTTCTATTCGTCATGAGGGAACCTTTGAACGCCTCCGTTACATTTTAGGAGGCGACCACCCCAGTCAAACTACCCACCAGACACTGTCTTTTGCCCGGATTACGGGACAAAGTTAGATTTTCAAACGGATAAGGGCGGTATTTCAACGACGACTCAGCCAAGGCTAGCGCCTCAGCTTCACAGTCTCCCGCCTATCCTACACATATCAATCCAAAAATCAACGTCAAGTTGTAGTAAAGGTGCACGGGGTCTTTCCGTCCAGTCGCGGGAAGCAAGCATTTTCACTTGCACTACAAATTCACTGAGTATATCATTAAGACAGCGCCCAACTCGTTACGCCATTCATGCGGGTCAGAACTTACCTGACAAGGGATTTCGCTACCTTAGGACCGTTATAGTTACGGCCGCCGTTTACTGGGGCTTCAAATCAAAGCTTCACACTTTCGTGTTGACCTCTCCTATTAACCGTCCAGCACTGGGCAGGCGTCAGACAATATACGTCCTCTTTCGAGTTTGCATTGCCCTGTGTTTTTGTTAAACAGTCGATTGGGCCTCTTTGTTGAAACCTTGCTCTGCTTTCTAAACACTAGTCTTAGTTACAGAGAAGGCACTCCTTATCCCGAAGTTACGGAGCTATTTTGCCGAGTTCCTTAATGATACTTATCTCAACGCCTTAGCATTCTCAGCTCGTCTACCTGTGTCGGTTTGCGGTACGATCATTTAAACAGCTTGCTAGAGGTTTTTCTTGTCAGTGTGGGATCAGTCAAACACATCTCTTACTAGAATTGATGTATCCATAACGCTTCAAGGAATATAGTCCTGCGGATTTTCCTACAGAACACCTCTACACGCTTAGCTTGGCAATCCATAATCCAAGTCAACTTACCCTACTGCGTCACCCCTTCGCTCAAACGCTGAAAAATGGTGCAGGAATATTTAGCCTGCTGTCCATCACCTACTCCAATTGGCCTCGGCTTAGGTATCGACTAACCCTGAGTGGATAAACCGATCTCACGGAAACCTTAGACTTACGGCGAACAGGAATTTCACCTATTTTTTCGTTACTTATACCAACATTCTCACTTCTTTGATCAACTGAACTTGTCTTTACAGTCAAGCGTGTATCTATCAAAGAACGCTCCCCTACCCAAATAATAAATCGGAATCTATTATAAGCCATAGTTTCGGTAATTTGTTTAGCCCCGTTCGTTTTTCAGCGCAAAAACACTTGACCAGTGAGCTATTACGCTTTCTTTAAATGATGGCTGCTTCTAAGCCAACATCCTGGCTGTCTGTGTATTTTCACTTCTTTTACCACTTAACAAATATTTAGGGACCTTAACTGATGGTCTGGGCTGTTTCCCTCTCGACTACGAAGCTTATCCCCCGCAGTCTGTCTCCTGTCTTCAAAACTTATGGCATTCAGAGTTAGTAAAAATCCGGTAAGCTTACGCCCCCAAAACTTCAACTGTGCTTTACCGCCATAAATAATTCAACAAGGCTATACCTAGATATATTTCGGGGAGAACCAGCTATTTCCCAGCTTGATTAGCCTTTCACTCCTACCCACACCTCATCCGAGAAGTTTTCAACCTTCACCGGTTCGGACCTCCATCTCATATTACTGAGATTTCATCCTGGACATGGGTAGCTCGCTAGGTTTCGGGTCTATTCCACGCTACTAGTCGCCCTATTCAGACTCGCTTTCGCTACGGCTCCGCTCTTTCTAAGCTTAACCTTGCAGCGTAGATATAACTCGTTGGCTCATTATGCAAAAGGTACGTGGTCGCGCATACGTATATATCGCTTCCACCGATTATAAACATTTGGTTTCAGATTCTATTTCACTCCCCTCCCGGGGTTCTTTTCACCTTTCCCTCGCGGTACTAGTTCACTATCGGTCATCAAGTAGTATTTAGTCTTACCCCATGGTCGGGGCTGATTCCTACGAAATTTCACGTGCTCCGTAGTACTTGGGAGAACAAACGACTGCATTGTGCATGCTTTAGTTTACAAGGCTGTCACTTTCTATGGCTGCCCTTCTCAAAGCAATTCAACTAACATGCTCAACTACAGCTTAAAGACTGTGATCTTTAAATGTTTATATCCCACTACCCGCATAGTACAACGCTCACAGGCTATCACGTACTATACGTTTAGACTATTCCCATTTCGCTCACCACTACTTAGGGAATCACTTTGTTTTCTCTTCCTGACACTACTGAGATGTTTCAGTTCATGTCGTTCACTTCTTTACTCTATGTATTCAAGTAAAGATGCATTGGGTTTTCCAATGCGGGTTTCCCCATTCGGACATCTCCGGATCAAAGCTTGATTGACAGCTCCCCGAAGCTTATGGCAGTCTTCCGCCTCCTTCATCGCCTCTTGATGCCAAGGCATCCACCAAAATGCTCTTTTCAATTAATCACAAATTTTTATGACTAATGATCAGTAAATAACTAAAATTCTTTTTGAATTTGCTAGACGCTTATATTACAAATATTTCAAAGATCACAAGAAATTTTTTATTTCACGAGAATCACTAAGATAGATTCGGGGCCCAGTCTTCGCTTATCCACGCCTTCCGGCTTGGCAAGCTACGACGGGCAATCTACGCATCAATTCCTTAGAGCAACTGGCGGAGCCAATCGAAGCCAAATTTCACATCGAAGCTTTCCCCCATGCAGGCGTAGATTGGTGGAGATGAGCGGAATCGAACCGCTGACCTTCCGCGTGCAAAACGGACGCTCTACCAGCTGAGCTACATCCCCTAGAAAAATCTAGAAGCAACTTGGTAAGTAACAACCACTGCGGAACAGATCAATCTTGCAACTTAACCCACATCTGGTGGGCCTAAGTCGACTCGAACGACTGACCTCCCCGTTATCAGCGGGGTGCTCTAACCAACTGAGCTATAGGCCCGCTTTATATACTTAGTTTATTTTTTATCAACACGCGACGCGCGTTAATATAGTAATTATTTTTACGCTTATGAATCTTACGGAAGTTTCTTAATTTACACCTTAAAGATCAAAGAGCCGAAGCTCTTGAATCACTTTTCTCCCTCGAAAGGAGGTGATCCAGCCGCAGGTTCTCCTACAGCTACCTTGTTACGACTTCACCCCAATCACTCTCCATACCTTAGACATCCGCCTCCCTTACGGGTTAGCTAAAATGGCTTTGGGTACAAACAGCTTTCATGGCGTGACGGGCGGTGTGTACAAGGTCCGAGAACGTATTCACCGCGTCGTTCTGATACGCGATTACTAGCGATTTCAACTTCATGAGGTCGAGTTGCAGACCTCAATCCGAACTTAGACTAGCTTTATGGGATTGGCTCCACCTTACGGCATTGCGACCCTTTGTACTAGCCATTGTAACACGTGTGTTGCCCTAGACATAAGGACCATGAGGACTTGACGTCATTCCCACCTTCCTCCTGGTTTCCCAGGCAGTCCCATCAGAGTGCCTTCGTTAGAAGTAGCAACTGACGGCAAGAGTTGCGCTCGTTAGAGGACTTAACCAAACATCTCACGACACGAGCTGACGACAGCCATGCAGCACCTGTGTAATTGTTCTGACCGAAGCCAGAAAGATCGTATTTCTACGACTGTCAAAAACATGTCAAGCCTAGGTAAGGTTTCTCGCGTAGTGTCGAATTAAACCACATGTTCCACCGCTTGTGCGGACCCCCGTCAATTCCTTTGAGTTTTAGTCTTGCGACCGTACTCCCCAGGCGGATCACTTATCGCGTTAGCTACGACACTAATTTCGCAAAGCGAAACTAACGTCTAGTGATCATCGTTTACAGCGTGGACTACCAGGGTATCTAATCCTGTTTGCTCCCCACGCTTTCGTGCCTCAGTGTCAGGTGTGGACCAAGAAGCTGCCTTCGCCATTGGTGTTCCTCTCGAGATCTACGCATTTTACCGCTACTCCGAGAATTCCACTTCTCTCTTCCACCCTCTAGCACGCCAGTATCTACCGCAGATCCCCGGTTAGGCCGAGGAATTTAACAGTTGACTTAGCATGCCACCTACGCACCCTTTACGCCCAATAATTCCGAATAACGCTAGCACCCCTCGTATTACCGCGGCTGCTGGCACGAAGTTAGCCGGTGCTTTCTCTAATGGTACCGTCATAACCTATTTCTATTAAAAATAGGCTTTTCTTCCCACTTAACAGGAGTTTACAATCCGAAGACCGTCATCCTCCACGCGGCGTCGCTGCGTCAGGCTTTCGCCCATTGCGCAAGATTCCTCACTGCTGCCTCCCGTAGGAGTCTGGACCGTGTCTAAGTTCCAGTGTGGCCGTACACCCTCTCAGGCCGGCTAGCTATCATCGCCTTGGTAGGCCTTTACCCTACCAACTAGCTAATAGCACGCAAGCTCATCTTCCAGCGACAGCAAAGAGGCCATCTTTCTCCCCGAAGGGACTTATGCAGTATTAACCTCGATTTCTCGAGGGTATTCTCCACTAAAAGGTAGATTCTCACGCGTTACTCACCCGTTCTGCCGCTTTACTAACTTCCGAAGAAGCTTTCTCGCTCGACTTGCATGTGTTAGGCACGCCGCCAGCGTTTATTCTGAGCCAGGATCAAACTCTCCATCACAAATTTATGATAAAGATATACTTTCGTAAGACTCATAAGCGAATTTTTAGGATTTCTCGTGAATTTCAAAGAAATCAAAATTTTCAGACAAAAAAGCTAAGTGCTTGATGCACGATGCATTGATTTCGTTTGCGATTTATTTTTCAAATACAAAACAAATTATACAGGTATTATATGCGAAGTCAACAAATTTTTTTTCTTTTTTTTTTAAAAACTTTTTTCACCAAAAAAACAGGTATTTTTACCCTCCTGTTTTTGTGGCAAAAACAGCCCTTTTTCTTGTCAATTAATGCTCTGGAAGAGAGCTCCCAAATAGTGCATTATTATTAACGGCGAAGATGAAAACTTTTCCGCTTTTCTTCTTCATTTTCTTTTGTGCTAATAAAATTCTTGAGTGTATTTGTGCAGAAATTTCACTTTTTTTAATAATAATCTTTGTCTTAGGAAGCTTACTTTTTGGCCATCAACTTAACAAAGTTCATTATAAAAAGGCCAACCTGATTAAGTGGGATAGACTACCTATTTCAATAACTTACCCATATAAGCCTGTTGGCACTGCTGATTGTAAAGTATATAGTTTTATTATATTCTATATTTTTCATTTGTCAATTTTTTATAATTAAATTTTATAAATTTTTCATTACTAACTGGATTACTCGGCGCTGCCTCCATAGCATGGCTTTTGAATTACCTTAATTATATGTATCTCCAACAACATATCCGCTACCGGCCTCCTAGTAACCTCTTTTCCAATATGCCTTAAAACTCGGTCCTAAATATGGGGACCAATGATAAATTTAATGATCTTTTGCCACTATTCCTGAATTAGTAATTTTTCATTTCTAGGTTGAGCATATTTTTTATGGTATCTTTATATACTCTATATAAAGGAACATTAGCGCATGCTTATTGATGAATTAAAAGACTATCTTAAAAATGCTGAACCTGATTTAGGCGTTATTAAAGAATACTGGCAAACGGCTAACCTAGAGCAGGAATTTCAGAACCTTACTACTATCAGCAAGCAGGAAAATTTCTGGCAACACCCTGAGCAGGCTGAAATCAGCAAAGAGCTACAAAAAATAAAACTCCAGCGCGATCATTACCATCATATTGTCGGCACCCACAAGGAACTTTATGATCTTATTGAGCTTTTTGCTCAGAATGAAAACGAGCTAGAATCCCTTAAACAGGACGTCCTGGAGCTCTGCCGCAACATTAAAAAATTCAAAATCGATCTTTTGCTGCATGAGGCACAAGATAATGCCGCGTGTTTTTTAACTATAAACTCTGGCGCGGGTGGCACCGAATCACAAGATTGGGCCGAAATTTTGTTGCGCATGTACGTACGCTTTTGCGAGCGGGAAAAATTTAATGCGAGCGTTCTTGATTACCAAGTTGGCGAGGGCGCCGGCATTAAATCCGCGACCGTGTATGTAAAAGGCAAAAAAACGTACGGCCTGTTAAAAGGCGAGCAAGGCGTTCACCGCCTCGTACGCATTTCACCCTTTGATGCTAATAAGCGACGCCACACCTCATTTGCAGCAGTAAGCGTCACGCCCGAAGTTGCCGATGTTGCCATAACCATTGATCCAAAAGATTTACGTATTGATACCTACCGCGCCGGCGGTGCTGGCGGGCAGCATGTTAATAAAACAGAATCTGCCGTACGCATCACACATATACCAACAAACACGGTCGTACAATGCCAAAACGAGCGTTCTCAATTACAAAACAAAGAAACAGCCATGAAAATGCTCATGGCAAAATTAGTACAAAAACAAAAAGAAGAAGAATTTGCCAAAGCATCATCAGTACAGAAACAAAAAATTGAGTGGGGATCGCAAATTCGCTCGTACGTATTGCATCCTTATAAAATGGTAAAAGATCATCGCACTGACTACGAATCGCCACAACCAGATTTGGTGCTTGATGGCGACATAATGCCATTCATAGAAGCGTTCTTAATTTCTCAAGGGTCACAAGCATAATATACAAACAAAAAAAAGGAAGATGTTACTCTTCCTCTTTTAAAAATCAGTAGCTATAAAGAGAATGTTAATTAAAACTTTGCGCCATCATGCTTTTGCCCCACGAGTGTTTCATTTTTTTGCGAGCAACGGTGAATTTTCTCCCTCGTTTGGCTAAAGCGGCTTTTTGTATATCAAAACCATGCGAAACGAGCGCTGAACAAAACTGTTCACTCGTATTCATATTATCTTTTAGGTAACTTACTACTGAATTTCCATCTTTATTTTTTAACGCAGGATCTGCACCTTGTGTTAATAACGTTTCAAACAATGGTACATTTTTTGCTTGTAAAGCTTTAAAGAGCGGCGTAACACGCTCATCGCCAATCAGTCTGTTAATACTTGCACCATTTTTTACCATACTTACTACCATTGAATCAGGTAAATTACTGAGCGCTATATTTTGCGAAATAACAAAATCAACCAATGATACTTTTTTGCCGTTACAGATAAGCTTGCAATCTCCTTTGATACAACCTTTCTGCAAAAGTTGCTCAAGCATAACCATATTATGCTCTTTTGCTATAGCATCGAGAACCATTGGAACATTAACCGCCTTGGTTTCCAACAATTTTTGTACAACTTCAACTTTATTATTTGCCATTGCACGGCTAAAAACTGTGTATTGTTCAGTATTATATTTGGATTTAAACCCACCATTAACTAAAACTCTTGGTGAAATAGTATCTTTTCGCAAAAAACCTTGATAAGAACATACATTGGTTACAAAAAGAATACTCATCAGAAGCATATATCTTTTTATATTAAGAATCATTACTATCTCCTCACTCATTATTTTTATCAATCGTTCTTACCTCAAGGGTAACAGATCGCAAAAAATATTTGCAACAATTTAGTTTCTATTAGAAAAAATAGTGAAAAATTATGCACTAGTTTAAGGATTTTTTTTAGAACGCGCGCAATTCATAAAGCATAAATTATGTATTTTCTATCAATAGAAAAGTCTTTATAATGTGCTATTCTTAAAGGCAATTATTGTATATGCATTCTTAAGCAGTAATGAGGAACTCATGATACCATTTCTAACGCTTTTACTTACCATACTTTTTTCATGCGCCTCCACCGCAATTTTAAGTTATATAGCAATGGCAGTTATGCTGGGGCCATGGATTGATTCCACGGTTGTGTTAGGTACGAGCATCATTTTTGCCCTTTGCGCGCGCACAATATCGGTAAACACGCGCCATCAATCAATTGCACTCGTTACCATTGGTGCATCCGTGGGCGGTATTGTTGCAACTGCGTGCGCATTTGCATTTCCTACCCTGTACTTCCTTGATAAAAACCTTTTTGCTACGTGGGTTGCCAATCCACTCTTTTTTTGTGCCGTGATGGGTGCATTAGTATTTTGTGCAGGTTTTTATGGCATTCTGCTTGCAAACCTTTTTGAAAACCGTTGTTTAGTCATAGAAAAAATGCCGTTCCCCATTGGCGAGCTATCGTATAAAATGATCGCTGCTCAAGATTCACACAAGAATACACGCCAACTTTCTGTTGGTTTTGTCATCAGCTTCCTTTATAGCGTTCTTGTTAGTTTCATACGCTCAATACCATCAAGCATGACCTTATTGCCATCATTATCATATCGCATGATCACTATCCCTGCGCTTACCATTTCCTTAGCAGAACTACCTATGTTATGGGCAATTGGTTTTATTGCAGGGCGCTCAATTGCAATTCCTCTTGGCATTGGCATTCTTGCAAAAAATCTTGCATGCCTGCCTATTCATGCCGCATGCTTTACGCAACTTGCCTTCAACGACTTTTTAGTTGCTTTTTCAAGCGGTATGGTTGCGTATGGTGCCTTGATAAGTTTTCTGACAATTCCTTCAGCATTTAAAGGGCTTTGGGGAACAAAACAGGAAAAAAAGAATGCCGAAAACTTTTTTGGGCATTTTACAAAAAATACCTTACTACAATGGTGCCTTTTTTTACTGATTTCCTATGCATTCTTTTATTATTTTGAATTTTCGCTGCTTGCTTTTGTATATCTTTTACTTGCAACGGCAGTATGTACCTATCAATTACTTGTTATTGGCGGAAAAGCCGGTATCGCTCCAATGGCACGTTATGCCACCTTCGTCATGATTCCTGCGATGATGTTTTTTGGTTCCAATCCAGTACATATCACGATTATTTCAACGTTTGTTGAAATTTGTGGCGGCATTGCCGTTGAACTTTTGTTTGGCAGAAAATTGGGCTATTTAAGTTCGCTGCCATCAAAAAGGATTCGTTGCTGGCAATGGCTTGGCCTCATCGTCTGTGCGCTCGTAATTGGCGCGTGTTTCTGGTTGCTCATCACGCGTTTAGGATTGGGATCCGCTCAACTTCTTGCTCAACGAAGCCGAGGGCGAGCGTTGCTTGTTATGGTACAATCATTTGATTATTATGCACTCATTCTTGGCGCGCTTTTTGCTTCCATACTCAAAGAATTAAAAATAAATGCAATCATGGTGCTTGGTGGCTTATTAATGCCGACAAATCTTGCACTCCCCCTCGTTCTAGGCGGCTTGTCGAGCGTTTTTGTTAAAGATAAAGAAGGCCAGTATCCATTCTGGTCTGGCATTTTTGCAGCAAATTCTTTGTGGATGTTTATTAAAATACTGTTATAACCTAGTTATCTTTATGTTGTTTCTCGCTGCTACATAGGTAGCGAGGGCTTCGCGGGCCAGAATCGCTTTGGCTTCTCTTCTTGCTACTTCTATTTGCCTTGTATTCTTGTCTGGTAGCTAAAAATGTTTCTCTAACCCTTTTTGCCTCGTAGTACTCTGCTTCAGCTTTTTTAAATGCGTCGACGTCCGGCTGCCTCTTTTCTTCTGCTTCCTCTACAACTAATTCTTTCTTTTTTCTATCTATATATCCATCTAAATTTTCCGCAAGATCTTTATATAGTTTTGACTTTCTAATTCTTTCTTTGCGTTCTAGATAGAATTCTACATTAAATTCACCAGTAGGCAGTACATAATCGCGATGCATGTCTCTGGCAAATTTTCTAAAAACTGCAAGTTGCTTTTGGGCTGGTGTTCTTTTTTCATCCGGTATAACTTGAAGCACCTCACTCATAATAACCAGTTCTGGCCGACCACGTAATATATTCATGATATCTTTATGGTGCTTCTCTACCATTTCAATACGTTCTCTCAGCTCATCAATTTCGCTTTTCATAAGGCTTTTTTCCAGCTCGGAAAGATCTCGAGATATACTGTCCATGCCATAAAGAACAGATGAAGATACAAATAATACACAAACTTTTGCAAATTTTTTCATTGATAATTCCTTTCGTTTTATTGATGTTTAACTATTATGGCATCTATTTCTTTGTGTTTTCCATATTCTGCGCTAGTACTAATACGTGCTCAAGTTTTTCTACCGCCCATTTCTTCTCTTTCGCCTGCTTCTCCTTTGTTGCTTCATAGTATCCCACATTAAATTCACCATTGGGCAACACATAATTAGGGTCTAAGTCACGTGCATATTTTCTATAGGTTTTTAATTGCATTTGGTCATGGACAATAATAGATTTTTGCAGCCTTTCCATTGCTGCGACACGTTTTTTCAGATCCTCAATTGTCTTTTTATTAGCTGCTCTTTCCTCAGCAAATGCTTTTTGCGCCTGTAGTTCGACCGATAAGGCATCTTCCATTGCATAAAGAGCAGAGGAAAATGAAGCTAGCAGTATACAAACATATATGACTTTTTTCATCGCTTATTCCTTTCTTTTTGGTGTGCTTCCCCAATAGTAGCTCAATATCTGAAAAATTCGAACTTTCTTACCAAAAATAGCTTTAAACCCTACAATTATGCCATTTTTGCTTATAATTTGAAAAAAATGCTGTATCATCCTTGTAAAAATTCAAAAAAGAGAGTTAAACTAAAATAAATTTATCAAATCATATTACTACAGTGGGGAACGATCATGGAAGACGGAATCTATATTGTCAAAGCGGCAGCTTCGATCGGGGCGGCACTTGTTATGGGAATCGGTTGTATTGCGCCCGCGTATGGCCAGGGATTAATCGGCGCTGAAGCATGTAAGAACATAGGTAAGTACCCTGAAAGCGCTAATAACATTACTAAAACAATGTTTATGGCATTAGCTATTGTGGAATCTTCAGCATTATATGCACTTCTTATTGCTTTGATCCTTATCTTTTTTAATCGCTAAAGGTCCCACAATTGAATTTTAATGCCACTTTTTTTGTCCAGATCATTCACATCATCATTGGTTTTATTATTCTTGAACGTTTGTTGATCAAACCATGGACACGCGCTATGATGAATGACCTCAATGAAAAAAAAGAACACCAAGATCTCTTAAAACAGGCTCAAGAGCGGGTAGGCATGAAGGAACAGTTCAAGCATGAACAATGGCGTGAATTTCAAATTAGTTTTGCTCAAACAATACCACGCGTTGATCACGAGATTCGCCAATCAATCACCCTCGCACACAAAACGCGCGTTCATCCTGCTATCAACATTGATACAAAAGAAGTTGCTCACGCGTTAGTAGCAAGGCTTACTCATGAGTGATAAAGCGTTGCTCATCACCGCTCTATTCAAAGTTCTTAACTTTGCTATTTTCATAGCACTCTGTTGGTATTATATTCATAAAAAACTGCTCGCACAGCTCTATCAAAAAATGCGTGAACGCCAGGCCATCATTCCTAACCTTGAACATGAACGTCGAGGATTGCAAAACCAGGAAGCAAATATAGAAACTGCTATTGCTCAACAAGCATTAATTGCGAAAGTGTTACAAAAGAAAATTGAGGGATGGGCAACTACCCATAATAAACAGATGCGCGAGCAAGGAGAAAATAATCAGCATCTGCAACGTCTTCTTGAACAAAAAATAGAACAACAAGAAGTCTATCGCGCAAAAAAGGAAGCATATCACCATGCTATTCCTAAAATTATCACAAACACGAAAGAAATACTTACACAACAGTATCAAGATCCCGCACGCGCGCAAGCATATATCGATACACTCTTTCAGCATCTCGAGGATCATGCATGAACAGCCGTTCTATTCTTGCAAAAAAATATGCTACTGCTTTTTTAAACGTTTTTAGTAATTCATTCACAAACCAAGATTATGATGATCTTATCAAAGCACTCCCGTACATACAAAAACACCACTCATTACTCGTTTTACTCATGGTGCCTGCACTTTCGCCGGCGCAAAAAAAGCAATGCCTAGAACATTTTCTTGCCACAGCACAGATACCTGCATCGCTAACACCGATAGTGCATTTGTTATTTGAAGATCAAAGAATTGAATTACTTGCAGATGTATGTAACAACATTATAGAGCTCTATCAAGAGCGGCATGGCATTATGCCATTTTCCATTAAAAGTGCTCAGGCTTTATCAAATAATCAGCTTGATAGCGTAAAAAAATATCTTGCCGCAAAAACAGGCCGCTCGATCATAGCGACTACCACAATAGATAAAGAACTCATCGCTGGCATTCGCGCACAAAGCAGCACATTTCTTTTAGAATATTCGCTCGCTCAACAATTACGAGCTTTAAAAAACAATGAGATATAAGGATTATCATGAATATAAAAAGTGCTGATCTCGTTTCACTTTTTGAAAAATCATTACAAGGTACTCCTCAAGGCACTTTAGAAGAGATTGGTATTGTTATTCAAGTTGGTGATAATATCGCGAAAGTCTATGGCCTTAAGAAAGCAATCTATGGCGAACTCATCGAATTTGAAGGTGGCAATAAAGGAATTATTTTAAGCCTTGAAGAAGATTACGTTGCTATTTTCTTATTATATACAGCGGTTCCCGTTGCTGAGCTTGAAGTGGCAAAACGCACAGGCAGCGTCTTCAAAATTCCTGTTGGCAATACCCTTTTAGGCCGCACGGTGAATGCAATTGGTGTCCCCATTGATGGTTTAGGCGACATTGTTGCGAGCGAGTTCCGCTCTGTTGAAGCAATGGCTCCTGGCATTATCGAGCGCAGCCCGATCGATGAGCCACTGCAAACTGGAACGCTCGTTGTTGATGCGTTATTTCCCATTGGTAAAGGCCAACGTGAGCTTATCGTTGGCAACAGAAATACCGGCAAAACAGCACTTGCATTTGATGCCATTTTGAATCAAAAAGGTAAAAATGTTTTTTGTATTTATGTATCCATCGGCCAACGACAAGCAAATCTAGCGCGCATGATCCGTACTCTTGAAGAGCATAATGCCCTAGAATATTGCGTCATTGTTGCTGCAGATGCTGCTGAATCAGTGTTGAATCAATATTTAGCACCATATGTTGGCTGCACAATTGGCGAATATTTCCGTGATAACGGCCAAGATGTGTTAGTGGTCTACGACGATCTCAGTAATCATGCAATCGCCTACCGTGAAATGTCACTCTTATTGCGCCGACCACCTGGACGCGAAGCATATCCTGGCGATGTATTTTTCTTGCACTCGCGCTTACTTGAACGTGCGGGTAAATTGTTGAGCGGCGGCTCATTGACGGCATTGCCAATCGTTCAAATTCAAGGTGATGATATCACGGCATACATTCCAACAAATTTAATTTCGATCACTGATGGCCAAATTTTCTTAGATACAAAATTATTCAACCAAGGCATTCGCCCGGCCGTGAACGTAGAATTATCAGTATCGCGTGTTGGCAGTGCTGCACAGACAAAAGCAATTAAAAAAGTTACCAAAGCATTGCGCTTGGAACTTGCTCAGTATCATGAGTTGCTTGATTTTTCACAATTTGGCACAGAACTTGATATCATTTCTCAAAAACGACTTACTCGTGGCGCACTTGCCGTTGAACTGCTCAAACAGCCACAACACATCACGTATTCCTTCATTGATGAAACCGTCTTATTATTCTTACTGCGTGAGAATATTTTGGCACCTATTCCACTCAAAGACGTGCAACTTTTTGCTCTTCAATTTTTGAGTTATGTTAAATCGGTATATCACGAAGTGTATGATTCAATCGCTACGTCAAAAGATTTGAGTGATAAGAATCATGCATTACTTCTCGATGCTGCGAAAGAATTTGATAAAATATACGTATCACAGTCGCAGTAAAAAGATCGTAACGCAAAACTATGAGTGCAAATATTTATTCTGAACTTCTTATTGCTCAAAAATATCTATTTGAACCGATGGGTATGACAAGTACAGATGTAATAATTGAAAAAGAAAGCCAAGAATATGGGGCTTGTCAATTTAAGCTTCAAGATCATATTGTTAAATTTAGAACAGCAAAAATAACTCCCACCAAAGTCGGTCAATTTGTAACTTTTTGGAAACGAAATAAAGTTGGGACTATTATTCCTTATGATGTACAAGATCAATTTGATATATTGATAGTTAATGCTCGGCATGGCAATCGCTTCGGATACTTTATTTTTCCAAAACATATATTACTAGAGCATAAAATTTTATCCAAAAACGAACAGGATAGAAAAAGGGCATTGAGAGTTTATCCATCGTGGGATATACCAAAAAGTCCACAGGCAATAAAAACACAAGCATGGCAATTATTATATTTTTTTGAAATTAATCCAAACTTAGTTGATAGTAATCAAATCAAGGCATTGCTTATTAATAATCTTTATTAAGTATCTTTTAGTGACGTATGCTTTGCCAAAAATTCTTTCACTGTTTCTCGATAATCTTGTGCCCTGCCTAATTTTCCATGGCCAAGTTTTATCTCTTTGCCATTGCTATCTTTTGCAAAACCTTTAGATACAAAGAATTCTATGTTTGCCCCCAGGCAAGTGAGATGCTTTTCGATTCGTTCCATTTCATCACGATCAGTCATCCTATCAAATCCTTGTGGAAGGCATGAAAGAAGCACAGGAATATCCTTAGGAAAAGCTGTTGCATCAAAAATTGTTTTTGCATGAGGATTATAATTTGGCAAGGTAAATCGACAGAACCAATAACCCAGCGCTCCGCCATAACGAATATCTTTTAACGCATCTTTCACTGAAATTGGAGGATAACTCGCAATAAACGCTTTAATATTTTTTAAGCTATCAATATCACCAGCTTCAGCTTTTTCTGCTAGAAAACGCAAAAGAACTGATGCTCCTTTACAACCACCTTTTAAAATAACTTGAGCATCAGCATGTTTTTTTAAAAGATCATTATAAGCAAGTTCAACACAATGAAGATCTTGTTCTTGGCAAAAATTAAAACTACGACGAGTTTCGGGACATTCAAATATTACGCAAGCACCTTGCATCGTCCCCTCTTTGATTCCTTTATAGATGGAAAAAGCATGCGGGTTACATGCGTTGGAAACGCCACCCAGATAGAGATTAATTGGCTCTTTGATGGCGCTAATTTCTTCGGGAATGCCACGGTGAACCCTATACAGTTTATCGCCGACTTTGATTATTCCTTCCCTTTTTTCAAGTAATTTTATAATTTCACTGCGGCCATGTGTATCTTCATTAATAATCGTTTTTTCATCTGCACAATGCTCGATTGGCAAAAAGGTAACAATATTCAGTTGCTCAAGTGTTGGCAAGCGACGATCTGGCTTAAACCATGATTTATAAAGAGTTTCTATAGGCATATGTATCATTGCGCACGATGATTGATGCAATAATGCAATCGATAAGGCACATAGCATGGGAAAAAACAATTTTTTAGTAAAAAAAAGCATAGAGTCTCCATATAATATATTGTAATTTACAGTATGATTTTAGTATATTGATTTTATTAAAATTGTCAAATAGAAAAATCCTTCTATAAGGGTTAGATATTTCAATAAAAAAGGGGAAACAAAATGATAAGCAAGCCAATGAATAAAAGAAAAGGCCGCAATTCTAAAAAACATGGAAGAAATGCGCGCGTTGCAACTAAAAAAGGCCTCGTTAAAAGATCTAGAAAAACATTAAGCAAACTTCCTAAATCTGAACGCGTGTATCGCAAAAATAAATAAACAAAATTTTCTTTCATTGTAAACAAAAAGCGGGCACTTAAGCCCGCTTTTTCTATTTAGCATTGAGATTAATTTTGTTCTAAGATATACTTCTTCACATCTTATCTTTTAGCCATGTGCCCGTAGCTCAGCTGGATAGAGCAACGGATTTCTAATCCGTAGGTCATAGGTTCGAATCCTATCGGGCACACCATGCTTGACGATCCCCATAATCTAGTATCAAATCAAACGGTTTTTTAGCGTCAAATACGAGCTTTTTCCCCTCTAGCCTTAAGTTCGATAGTATAAGCTTGATAAGCTGCCGTTTTTCCTCAACTTCAGAACTCACAAACAATTCATATGCTCGGCTTGATAGATCCAGTATGTATTTTGCCGTAATATAGTAGTTATCTTCAGCCTCTTGTAATTGGCCTAGTTGAATATCAATATCAGTGATTTGATCACGGAGTGTTGTGTAAAATCTGTCATACTCGCTCTCAGTAATTCTCCCCTTGAGTTTATCCATATAAAGAGAATCGAGCATTTTAGTGGTCTCTTTGTGTTCTTTAGTAAGCCTCGTAAAATGTTTGTTATGAAATTCGATTTTTTCCAAATGAACAGCATTGAGTGTTGCTACAACTTGCTGCACTATTTCTTGTGGCATTATCAAATTCTTAAAAACTTTTTCTAGTTGCTTGGTGATTTCCTCTTGTCGTAGCCACTGCGCTCCATGCTTGCCGTTATATTGTGTGCAATGATAATACACATAGCCTTTATGCTTTTCCGGCGTTATAGCAAGGTCGCATTCTGCACAACGAATGAGCCCACGATAGATATACGGCATGCCGGCATATTTGACGGGCTTTTTGTTAAAGTTCATTTTCACTTGTTGCACCTTCTTAAAAAGATCTGTTGAGATAAGAGGCGGATAACGATGAGGAAACATTTTGTCATTCCAGACCATGATACCACAATAAAATTGCAGCTTAAGCAGATGATCCACATACCCTTTCGACCAATTCAAGCCATATTCTTTGTTCAATTTCTGCCGTAGTAGATCCATTGAAAATGCTTCTGTTGCATAGAGTTCAAAAGCCTTTTGAATGATGCGTGATGAATATTCATCAACAATAATATCGGCTTTGCCATCGGCGTAGCGCACGTTTTGATAGCCATAGGGCGCTTTTGCAGGCCACTCGCCTTTTCGTAATTTCTGCTCCAACGCTCGTTTGACATTGTCACTAATGGCATCTGAATAATATTTTGCCAAACCGAGGCTGATGCCAAAATGGAATTTTTCTGCTGCAGATGCAGAAATGCGGCTATTAATGATCTGACCATCTGAGACAAAGTGCAGTTCTATTTCATCACGCAATGCCTTTTCATAGAGAAATGATACGCGCTTATCAAACATATTGCGAGAAAGCCGATCGACTTTATCACAACAAATGGCAATCTTTTCTTTTTGCTGCATGATGAAATCAAAGATGCGATCAAATTCCGCACGATCATCTTTATAGGCGCTCTCATCAAAACTAAAGCTTTGAACAATATCAAAATCTTTGCTTTTGCAATAATTCTCAAGGCGCATAACTTGAGCTGGCAATGACAAGCCCGCTTCTTTTTGTTCTTCTGTGCTGACACGAGCAATGACAATAGCTTTCATGATGAATACTCTAATGCTTATGATTATTATGTAATTTTTAGACCATAGCATTGTAGCATAAAAGTATTATTTCGAGAGTGAAATTACAGGCTCTTGATGGGATGCATTCAGAACCAATTTAAGAATTAATACAGATTCAAAATCCTGAATCTTATAGGCCATTTATTATAAGCTTGACAAGAAGATCCGCAATTTTATAAAATTAAATTATAATATTATCTTGGCATCTATCCTTAGCTTATTTCAATTTGAAATGGAGAGACAAGAATGGGCAAAAAATTCTATATAATTTTATTATCTTTATGTAATATTATTTTTCCTGCTTTTAGTTACATCTATAAAATTGACCAATTGCCAAACAATAATAAAATCATTTATTTATTTTATGATTTTCATGGCGATGTGCCCTTAAACATCTGTCATGCACAAACCAATGATATTTTATTATCAGCTAAATCATTAAATGCAAATGTCATCGTGGAAGATCAAGCCACTACCAATCAGGGAATGAAAATGATATTCGAAGATCCTTTAAAATATGAATCTTCAAATTATTATAGATCACGAGAAGAACTTGAGAAAGTAAAAAACGATGCCTCAGGCTGTCCTCTTAATTCATTAGCTTCTCGTTGTCATTATAATGGCATCGTTAATAAAACAGTAGAATTCAGATCTCCTAAGAAAGTTTCACTCTGGGGCTATATAAAAGCTTCTTCTGCTTTAAATGTTTCAAATAAAATTGCCCAAGAAATAAAAGGTTATGATGATAATGAAATTCTCAATGCATACTATAAAAAAATATTAGATATTTACTATTCCATTTTAGAAGACTGTAAAGATTTTTTTGAGGCATTAAAAAATTCTGAGAAGTCGTTAAAAGACATATTGCCTTTATTAACATATAAAGAACAATACGATAATGCTTTAGAAAAAGCATATGGAAGAATTCCTTTAAATTGGTCATCCGAAAAAAAGAAGGAAGCTTTAATCTTTTATTATGATTCACAACTTTTAAATGCTCTTATAATGCATAATATGTATCAAAGTATTAATGACAATATTTTTATTTTGGCTGGTGGTGTTCATATAGATAACATTCTACCAGTATTGAAAAGTCTTGGTTATGAAAATGTAAAAACTTTAGGTGAGAATTTCATTTTGAATTCTAGTGGTCAAGCAATACCGCCTGATGCTGTGAATATTAAGGAATTTTTCAACGGTAAGATAGTTCCAGAATTAGAAGATTTTTTAATAAAGTAATTTCATTAGCATTGTAGCAAAGTATTATTTCTGGAGTGAAGTAACCGGCTCTTGATGGATGCATTCAGAACCCATGTAAGAATTAATACAGGTTCCAAACCCTGCATCTTATGAATTTTTACCATACCATTGACAATTATAATATGCGCATGATATAATAGTCAGTAGATAGGTAATAAATTCTTTATTTGGCTAAAACATGATACAAATCCAAGAAACAGATGATTATTTAGACTGGTTGAATAATTTAACCAAGAAAGAACAAGTCAAGGTTAAAGCTCGAATAAGTCGTATAGAACACGATGAACACCTTGGCGATGCAAAACCGTTAGGTGATAATCTTGCTGAATTAAGATGGAAGAATGGCTGGAGAGTATACTTTAGTCGTATTGGTCATAAGAAAATTGTTTTAATTATTGGTGGACACAAAAATGAACAAGAAAAAGACATTAAAAAAGCACGTATTATCCTTAGACGATTTGCAACCCATTAAAATTGATGAATCAAAATTACATGCTTCAAAAGCATCAGAATTTTTTAGAAATAAGAATGAAGTTGCTAAAGCATTGCTAGAATGCTTAATCGAAAATGACACTGAAACATTTATGGAAATATTGGATGCCTATTTATGTGTAAATAGAACGCACATCGCATCCAAGACAAATCTAACAAGAGCAACCATTACACAAGCTTTCTCTAAAAAAGGTAATCCTACCCTAAAAACAATCGCAAAAATCGTACATGAGGCAGTTGCTTTGCATAAATAAAGCTCTTAAATGCACTCTTTGAAGTCTTACCCTAAACTATTCTTCAAATTTATAATTGTGCAGCAGCTGTTCACAAATTTAATCATTATTATTTTCAAGACAATAACGATTTAACTTCTTCGTATGCTTTGCATACATATGCTAACCATTGCTGACTTGCATTATCATAACTTAGATATGATATTTGGCCATCATCAAGAGCATCAAAATATTCTTTCTTATTGGATTCAAAATGTTCTTCTAGTTTTTTACATACATTATCATCATAACCATGATTAAGAAGCACGAAGGAAAAAAGGATACGTGCAGTCCGTCCATTGCCATCAAGAAAGGGATGTATCTTAACAATTCCCCAATGCAATTTAGCTGCAAGTTCTATAGCTGGCTCTTGAGAGCGATTATGCAATTCAAGAAGCTTCTGCATTTCTGCTGGAATACTATACACAACATTACTTACAGGAGGCCAATAAACTATTTTAGAATCATTCTTAACTGGTGGTGCTCCTGATCCAGTTCTATATCCATGAACTTGTTCCATTTCTGCATGGATAGAATTAATAAGTTCATGTGTTAATGGCTCGCCAATATGCTTTTTCATATATTCACGAGCACGCTCAAAATTTTCTTGTCGTTTTGATATATCCATTGAATCCCTATTTAAAATTTCATATTTAATGTCTTAAACTTTGCTAACTCTTTACGAATAACTGCTAGAGGCCGATGTGCAATCGGCAACTTCACTTTCTTTGCATCACTCATCAGCCTATACCAAGCTCGCTGATTATATTTTGCAAATATCATTCTTAACTCTCTAGGGCTCATAACATTGAATGCTTGCTTTAAGCCAAAGAGCTGGATAATTTGTCGAGGGCTTAATTCTGGATTATTAAGAACTAAGTCAGCAAGCAAAGCCTTTTCATGAGCAGGCTTATAATCAAGCAAGGCAGGCCTTTTTGACTCCAGTTCATCTAAATAATACAACAAAACCTTCTTTGCAATTGCAGGCTTAAATAACTTCTTTAATGTTAAATCAGATTTTATCCCCAGCGTTTTAAACAACTGTTTTATTTTTTTCCGTGTATTCAATCGAACTTCCATCCGAAGGATCTCAAATTTCTTTCTTTTCCTGAAAAAGGGGAAAAGCGAATGATTCATTGCACTATCTTTATCAATCGATCGCTTGCTGCTTTTCTTGGCTTTTTCCAAATCTTGAATCTTATCATAGAAAACAACTTCATATGAGTTGCAATGCCATTTATAACTGTGGCCATCGTTGCGATAATCAGTTTGGTTTGTGTCTAGAGAGATTTTAATGTTTGCTTCTTTGATTTTATTAATGAAATGATAGGGCGTAGAGCCGTCCGTTAAGGGAATGTTCTTGGCATAATGCACGCTAGAGAGCGGTGCATGCTCTAGGGCTTGCGCTGTTGTCTCAATGCCCATTTCCTGCAACACAGCCGCTAATTTTTTGATGACTAGAGGAAAATCTTTATAGCAAAGCTCATCAACATTATTGCCAAATAAAAGCTTTGGTAAAGAAAGCTCAACCTTTAACACGAGATCTAAATGGCCATTTGCATCAAGGCGCTTTTGCAGCGTTAAGCGAGGCTTATAGTTCCCTTTCAGGAGTTCATGACGTGTTGGGTTCTGTTTTGCCTGTATTGTAGAATACGTTGATAACAAGAGTGCTGCAGAAGGCTGGAATTTATCAGGATGAATGATTTGAAAGCTATCTTTGCCGAGAATAAAAACAATGGTGTCGATCATATGTTGTCTGCACTAGCTTTTAAAAAAAGATACCTTTCAAGAGCTCAATGGTAATACGATTGATAACAAAAAACAAGGCCCGCACTTGCGAGCCTATTTCTTTGCGCTTAGTTTTTGCTTTTGTGCTTTTCTTTGCTCTAGGCTTATTTCTTGCGTTAACTCTTCTGTCAACCGCAATCAATATTACAAAAAGATCAACAAAGTTTCTTCTATCATCAACAGATAATATTATATTTACTCTAGGGGGATTTCTCATACAAATCTCCTCAAGATATTTTTGAAAATATCTTAAATTTCTTTTTTTAAATTTTTATGGTTATAAAACCATTTTTGGAATTTAGGAACTAACGATTGGGTTAAGCTGCGCAGCAGTTATCTTGCTCAATAATCTCACGAAATACTAAATAAATAGCCATGAGGCCCATTGCAAGCCAATTTTGTGAAGGGAGATACAGAATCTGAGTTCTGTTAGGCAAGAACATGATTGTTCCTTTGATGAAGAGATACTTCAATTACTACAAAGGGAGAGTATATTCGATTTGGAAATAAAATCAAGTAAATAATTTTTCGTCAGAAACTTGATTTGAAAAATTGTCAGAGTTATCTTTGGGCTAAAAAACAATTGGTTGTAACATACATTAGGAAAAAAATGATAAATAATTTAGAGACCGAAAAATATATACGGCTATTAAATGACGATCTTAAATTTGCTGTAGATGAATGCAAAGGAGATAATATTGAAATCGGCATGTCGATTCAATTTATTAATAATGTGTTACAACATGATAGGATTTCAGTATATCGTTTTCTCAACCTTGTTAGGCCAGCATTTAATATAAGCACTGAGATATGGGAAACTGCCTCATCTTTTAAAAACTCTAATTAGGAAAAAGCTATAGAACAAATCAGAAATATTTTTATTAATAAAAAAACAATTGTTTTAATTATTTTCTCAAGCATTAGCTTTCTTGCTGCAATGGAGGAAAATTTTCAAAATTCTGCAACAGAACAATTAGTTCCTCTAGTAATTAAAAAAGCCCAAGAGATTCTATCTGATAATCCTCATTACAATAATCGAGACCTAATTCGCGAATTTTTCATTCGGAATCCTCACTACAACGCACCTACAGAAACATACGAATATCCTAACGATAATGATATTGCATCTTGTGATTCAAAGAAGGTAGCTATTTTAGGAGCTGGACCAAGTGGTCTTATAGCAGCACTTGCATTAGCTCGAGATGGTCACAGGGTTTGTGTACACGAAAAGCGAACAAAGGAAGAATTTGATCGACGCTGGCAAAATGTTTCCATTAATGTTCCTCAGTTCATTCAAAATGAATTCCCAGAGCTTGATCTATTTTTAAAAGAACAACAACTTATTCAATTTGAAATGGAACTAGATAATCCTACTAAGCTTCGTTCCTATCGAATCGCTATAGGTGACTTTCAAAATGCCCTTGCTCATATCTGTCAAAAGCATCAAGTAGATATTCTTTATGGAAAAAAAACGCAATTAAAAGAAATTCAAGATGATGCGCAAGTAATCATTCTATCAACTGGAGCAAATACTTTAGCAAAGCAGAAAAATCCTAAATTTATAAAGAAATTTAACTTTAAAAATTTTCCTGAATACACAACTCATGGAGTTGCTGCATTGCGATATGAATCAGAAACTAAACTTTTACCGGGATTAAAGAAAGAACGAATATCAGGAGAAAACGTTAATTGGGGTTTTAAAGTCTCTTTGGTTGGCAACGGAGTACAATCACAAATAAAAAGATTAGCAGCAATTAAACCCAATGACACAAAATTCTCATTAGTGCCAAATAATCCAGCAATTTACTGGTATCTTTATGCTACAAAAAAAAATCAACCCACATCCATACCATTTTCTGATGCGACTGATGTTATTTCCTTTGTCAATTTTATTCCAGCACTTGCCACAGAAGGAGCTATTTCCTATCAAGGAAGGCCAATTATTCTTTGGGGTGATGCCAGAACAAGTCCTCATCCTCTCACTGGAGCAGCTCTTACTATTCCATTCCTTTCACTTAAAGCACTGTCAGAATTTGTAAAAAATTTTGATACAAATTCATTAAGTTTTGAAAAATATAACAAACAAACAAAACCTTTGGCACAGGAGTTATTCATAAAAACTCTTCTTGTAACTCTTTTTTAACAATCTTTTTAAAAAAATAAACATTAATCTTCCAATAACCAGGAGGCGTTTTTTAGCATTCTTCTAGGGCGATATTAAATGATCGAAACACCGTCTGGATGTGCTGTAACGTAAAATCTATGGTCAAAATATTGTTCCTGAATACATCCACTATGTGACACCAGCCTACGTTCTTCCGAACTCCGGCTGGCGCGGCCATCTTTTTAAATGAAATTGATACTAAGAGAAAAGTGAAAACGTAGGCTGTCCGCCGGAGCCTTGGCGCAGGAGGACCGGCAGGCCAACATTTAATAAATTTTATTTTCTTTGGACTCACCAGATGCATTACGTTTATATTATCCAATCCATAAATCTCCCTAATCAGATATATGTTGGTTGTACTGAGGATTTAGAAAAAAGACTTTCTAATCATAATGCTGGGACAACACCACATACCGCAAAATATTTACCTTGGAAATTGTTTTTTTATGCAGCATTTCAAGATAAATTAAAAGCATATGCATTTGAAGAATTTCTAAAATCTGGATCGGGTAGGGAATTTAGAAAGAAAAGACTGCTATAATAATTCTACGCCTGCATGGGGAAAAACTTCGATGTGTAATTTGGCTACGATTGGCTTCGCCAGTTCCTTTAACGGAATGATGGCGTAGATTGCCCGTCGAAGCTCAGTTTCACTTCGAAGGCATTCCATTGCAAGCGAAGACTGGGCTGGCACGGCCAGTCTTTTAATGTTTTAAGGTTATTATTATGATTCAAAATGTCATAAAGTCATATTGTAAAGCAGCTATTATATCATTTATACTGATATGTTTCATTCATTGCTTGGCAATTTGGATAAACACTTTTCATTTTTTTTCTAAGAGCTTTATCCAAGGGTTCCAATCTTTTAGTATTATCCCAATAGCAACATCAGTTTTAGGTCAAAAAGGCTGGGAAATTCAAACATACGGTGGGATTTCTCCTGCAGAAAAAATGAATCAAAAATTATTTAAAATAATTTCAATAATTGGTTTTTTTCTTGCGGTATTTGCTTTTCATTTAAAACCAGCAAGTTAAAAGCTCAAAACATTTTTAGTATTCCTTTAGAGCGATATTAAATGATCGAAATACCATCTGGAAGTGCTGTAACGTGAAAGCAGTTGTCACAATATTTATTCTTCAAAATCTACTTGCCATTCATCAGCAAGTTTTTGATGCCAATCACAAATAGTAAAAAATCTGTGATAACAAAGCATTTTTACATCTATGACGTAAACGAAAAGTCCCTCGAAGAAGGTTCCATCTTTTTCAATAAAGCCTGGCAAATATATTTCTGTTACATGTTTTCCATGATTATTTTGGCCTGCTCTTTTGAATCCCCATTTTAGAGCGTATTTGTCAATGTCTTTTGCAAAGCTGTGGAACGGAATAGAAGTATCTCTGCGTGGATCATGTTCAGCAAATCCTTTTTGAGCAAGTGCTTTCTGGGGATCTGTGAACCATTGTTGAACACGATCATCGTAAATTATAAGTTTACCTGCTGCAGGATCAGGATCTTTCATGCAACATACAGATAGTGTCATATTATTTTCACTATCAACAATTTTTTTTGCAATTTTCTTATCCGCAAGACGAATTTTTTGTGAATTTGTTTGTTTTTGATCGAGAGATTTTGTTTCAGGATTTTCTTTTTCCGATGCTTCTTCTCTTTTTTTGTTTTTTCCCTGATTTTTTCTTCTACTTCTTTTTTTCTTTTTAGGCTGAACTTTTTTTATATTTTTTTGTTTTTTTTCCGGTACTGTTCTCACATCAACAACATTTGCCGCCACATCTTCTGTCGTGCTTGTGGGCTTATTTTTTCGCATCCTTAAGATTATTTGAATTTCTTCATCGCTTAAGAAATTACCTTTAAGAACAGTCTCCAAACAATATGGCTCCAAAGAACTCTCATTTAAGTACCGAGTCATAGTATACAGTTGCGATGTAGGACATTTAGGCATCAAACTTCTTAAAGTGTCTTTTAATCTTTTATAATTGGTAGCATATGTTTTTTGGTTTGCCTTATATTCATTAAGAAACTCTTCTGTATAACCGAGTAAGCCGTTGATAACAGTTAATTTTTCAGAATATTCTCGAACTTCATTAAGATTGTTATTTGCTTGATTTAAAAGATGCATAAAACGAAAAAGGGAACAAGGTAGGAAAGATATTGATGGATTATTGAGAGCATTCACTTGATAAGCTGTTTCGAAGTATTTCATTATTGGATCTTGGTCGTAAATTTTTAAGAAAATTTTAACTAATTTTATATAGTGATCTAAGGCTCGATCAAAGTTACTTTTTGCTAATGCTAATTTTGCATAATCCCTTATTTCTTCGTTTTGATGATTAATTAATGATAAGGCAATCCCACCAAGCTTATCGAAGGCAGCAGGATCTTTTGAAAGACCACCAATAATATATGCAACATAACAAGCTTCAAGAGATTTAGGTTTTTTTATTATATAGGCATATTCACCGGGCCGTGCATTAGGAATATTTCCAACATTCTCATTTTTTTCTAAAACATTACTCTGCGACAATGTTTCTCTATATATAGTAAGTCTGTGATCAAGTTCTTTGAGTGATTGATGAACAAATACAATTACTTCGGCAAGATATCCTTGGATTTCGAGTGTCCTGCAAATATTGTGCATAAAAGTGCAAAAATGAGAGTCCAAAGATGAATCCATAAACCCTAATTCCTGTTTTGAAATTAAGTGTCGATTTTTTTTTGGGTTATCTTTTTCATCAGTACTAGCTATTTCTAAGCAACTGGTGCGCCTATAGGCATTATTCATTTGCGCTATGAGTACTGTACACCTATTTTTGATCTGCACGTATTTATCACGAAGATTTTTAATAATGCTTATTTTTTGTTCTAAGCTCAAGGGATTTTTTTGATTTTTAAGTAGATGTATATATTGGGTTATTGGATTTATAAATACTTTTAATCGTTCAGGACAATGAAGTACTGTTTTGCTTATGTGTAAAAGAGCTGCATCAATATTTTTCAATTCTCTTATATATTCATCTTTTCCTATCTGCTCACAAACAAAATGATCATATAAATCGAATAGCTTTTCTTGATTTAATAATAACCCAACTAATCGAGGAATTTCTTGAAGATTGTCCTTAATGAAAATAGTTATTTCTTCATCAGTAAATTCTTTCAATGAGCTTAATTCCATTGCCCCCACTGATTGAACAGCAAAACAGAATAGGAAAGAAAAAAAACACACAATACGCATCATTGTCATCCCAAAGCGCCCCTTAATTAAGTAAATATTCTATTAGAATTAATAATATAGGAAAAGATAGGGTCTGTCAACCGGGTATACCCAGTGATATTAAACGATCGAAACACCGTCTAGATGTGTTGTAACCTGAAATCAATATCCGATCGGGCCTGATTTTAACTTAAAAGTGTCAGAGAGGCCTCTATAGGAATTATTTCACTACAAAAGACCTCTCTGAAGTTAATTATACATTACATCCAATGATGTTTTTAGTTACTGTATAATACAGCTCTTCCATTATTGAATGGGTTATTATTTTTGCCGGGGAAAGTCGCTGGGAAATAGGTAGTAGAAAATGTATCGTCTCCACCCATTATGTAGCCAGCGTTAATGTCAACGCCGCCACCGCCAAAGAAATCATAAGCTCTTCCATTCGGATCAATAAGCAATGATGATGGTATCCATGTATTCCCTTGTTTTTGGTACACTTTAAGTGCTCCTTGATAGATATTGTGATTCACCTTTCGACCGCAATCTCCAATGACAGCAGTGTCGCCATCGATAGCTAAACCAAATCCAAACAGAGTGCTAGGCTGATCCGATAACACTTTGGCATTGAGCTGCCACTGTCCATTATGTAAACTATAAAAGTATACAGCTCCAGCTACCTGGTGACTCCCCGGAGCAGTATCTGTATCTTGAGGCGCACTCACCATAGCATTGTAACCACTGATAGCGATGAACTCACCATAAGCGTCATAACAGGTATATGTTATTGAAAATTCAGTATCTATTCCAGCGAGCGTTTGGGTATAATTCCATTGAGTGCCATCGAGTTCATAAGCAAATACAGCGCCATTAGATTGGGCGTTCGGAATTGAAGGAATTACTTGTGAGATTAAGGCATGTGTACCAAAGATGCATGGGAATACGTATCCCGTTGTCATAGTATTACCTATTACTGACACTGATTGTTTAAATTCCCATTGGTTTGTCCAACTGTTCAGCTTGAAAAAATAGGCTTTAGAGACATTGACGCCTCCTGCGACCATCCAGTCTCCGCCGTTATAGCTTAAGTTAAAACCAAAGAAGCTGTCATCAATCGTTCCATCAGGATTGAATATTGTTTGAACGAGTTGATATTCATTGTTTTCTTCGTTAAGTTGGAAGACTAAAATCGCACCCGAATAATCTTTCAGCTGAGGATTTGGTTGATTTAAGGGCGTTCCATTGGCAGGTACAAATAACCATTGGTCCCGCGCGGCAATAACAACATCGGCTACAAGATTACCTGCATTAGGATTTGTATACGGCGTCTGAGAAGGTGACCATGTGTTTCCGTCCCTGTCAAAAAAATAAACAGCTCCAGCTTGCGGTAGTCCATCTGGCGTAGCTCCGGGTGCTCCTACAACAACCAGCTCGTCATTTGGTATAGCAACAGTCACGCCGAACTCATCAGCATTAGGCGGAGGACTGGTTAAAGTTGGTGTTCCGGTGAATTCTGCTTGAACTTCATAGCCATTTGCATATACATAAAATGGCATTGCCAACACAGATAGCAACGATAACGTTGTCAATGCTGGGGCCTTGCTAAAAGATTTCTTCATAAACATAAAACTTCCTTTTATTTTTTTAATCATTACGCTCAACGCCAACCAAACATGGTCGATACGTCAAATTCTCCGAGCACTCGCTTTCTTTTTTACATGCGACTCCTTTAGGCTTGTTACGTTTTTGTTATTTTTTCGTTACCGTACTATAAGTATGGTAACGAATCAAGTAATTTTAAAGGCATGATGCATTTAGCATTATTCTCGTCATCCTAACTATTTTGGCGAGTCGCTAAAGTTGACTTGCTCCGGTAAAAGCCGTACATTCTTGTTCAAAATATATTTTTAAATAAGGAATAGTATGATACAACATGCACGTTCTCAAATTCTATCACTCATTTTATTCTTTAGTTTTCTTCCTGCACTATCAATGGAAGAGTATTATACAAAAAATGAAAGCCACGAAATTTTGCCTGCATATTTGGTACTTGCAAACAATGGGCATATAGAAGATATAGAGCATGTTATAGTGGCACATCTAAAACAGGGCGGCTATTTAGATACTAACGGAGATCTCATTCCGCAACCCGATTCTACTGAAAAGAATGAGTACTTTAAAACTGCTGTTGAATGGTTTGCACGACATTACATTAGAACATTTCAGGATGCTGTATGTTATGATGATCCAAAAATAATAATCCATAGAATAATACATTACTTAGAATTTAAACCTTTTTTCCATGCAATAAAGTGCGTAGTAGCACAATCAGAAGAATTTAATAAAATACGCCTAGAACAACTACCTTGGGCTGAAGAAATACTAGAGAAACCTACCATGCCCGTGCCTAGCATTGGTTTTTATCTAAAAAGTCCATCCTATCAAGAACATATGCAAGAAGAAGGATGCCCTTATTCCAAGGGCTGTGTCGAAGATATAAGGCACTTAAAACCATCAAATACCTGGTACACCGCAAGAAAAAAAGTACTCGTAAATTTTAGGCAAAATCTAACTTCAACATCACAAAAATAATTTTTGTAACATTGTACTCTCCTCGCTTGGGGAATTCCATTCTACAAGATCGCCAACTTTAAAATTTTTAGCCATTAGATATATCCTCCGTTGCGGGGTATGTGACTGTTGTGCCCTGCACTTTAGCCCAAGGGGTCAATGTATGAGGCTTACTTGATGTTATGCTATAAATATCTTCAACATCCACTCCTTGCACTAACAAAGCATCGCCAATCAAAGATCGATGGCATCGCCAAGGAACAGCCTCGGCGCACATAATTACTACCGTTTTTTTATGTGCAATTTCAATAAGCTCTTTTATGCCATCCTTAAATTCTTCCGTTTGCATATAATCTGCAAATCCGCGAAATGAAGCATTATGCCAAGCCGTGTTAATCGAATCAGCATGAGCATGCCGCAAGCCGCCCAAATTTTTTTGATGACGATAACCAATATGATGATTTCTCAAAACATGTGCTAATTCTTCACCACTAAATTGTGGATTATGCCGTGATTTTGGGATTGTGCGAATATCAACAAGTTCATTAATAGTGTAATGTTTGAGTAGCTCTAAAAAATCTTCTATCGATCTGGTTGAGTGTCCAACGGTAAATACTCGTAAAACTTTTTTCATAAAGCATCTACTTCTTTTTTTATCATACCCTGTTCATAATCTGGAAAATTACGTTCTTGCATTTCAATATATCTTTTTTCTATAGTGCCAAATAAGTAAAATATTCGATAACTTATTGTGAAGGTTTTGTGAATACTATGAGTACCTTAATTTTAGATCCAATTATCCAAAAATTTTTAGATGCACTTGCCAAACAAGGTGGCAAACCTTTATACAAACTTTCGTATGCAGATGCACGTAAACTTCTTGATGATTTGCAAAAAGGACCTGTTGACACAAAGAACACCGAAAGTGAAGATCGTACAATCACGGGACCACATGGACCTATTAACCTACGTATCGTACGTCCGAAAGGCGCAACACAAGCTTTGCCCGTCATTATTTATATACACGGCGGCGGTTGGGTACTGGGTAATAAAAACACGCATGATCGATTAGTCCGTGAAATTGCCCATGGCACCCAAGCTGTGGTGGTATTCGTAGATTATACGCCTGCGCCAGAAGGCCAATATCCGGTAGCGCACGAGCAAGGATATGCTGCTGCTCAATGGGCTAAAGAACAGAGTAAGGAACTTAATATTGATAGTTCGCGTATGATAATTGCTGGCGACAGTGTTGGTGGCCTTATGGCAACGGCAATAGCAATGATGGCACAAGAACGCGGCGGACCACAATTCAAAATGCAAGTTCTTTTTTATCCGACAACCGATGCAAATTTTAATACACCTTCCTATAAACAATTTGCCGATGGGCCTTGGCTTACAAAACCTGCCATGGAATGGTTTTGGGATGCGTACGTTCCGAACAAAGCAGATAGAAAAAAACATTTAGCCTCGCCATTGCAAGCTTCATTTGACCAACTTAAAAAGTTACCACCCGCGTTAATTTTTGTTAATGAAAATGACGTGTTACGTGATGAAGGTGAAGCGTACGCGCGCAAACTTATGCAAGCAGGCGTTCCTGTTGCAGCATTCCGTACGCTTGGCGTGATTCATGATTGTCTTTTAATAAATGCTATTACACAAGCTCCTGCCATACGAGCAATCATTACAGCAGCAAATAAAATAATGTCTGATGTATTTAATAAGAAATGAAGTGAGCGAAAAATGGAAAATGAAGAAATGAACAATCTAGTATTAGCAGAAGAACGCACATTACTTGCCTTAGAGCGTACTTTTTCTGCTTGGCTAAGAACAGCACTCACTGCAATGGCAGGAGGAATGGCCATTCTCAGATTAATCAGTTTTAAAAGCGATACTCATAGAATAATAGCACATATTATTGGAGAAACGCTGATTCTTTGGGGCTGCTTGTTGATTGTTTTATCATCGATTGATTATAAAAATATGCGCAATAAGTTACGACTCGCAAAAAGCTATAAAAGCTCGCGATTGGGATTTATACTTGTTGTATTGCCACTTCTCGTGCTGTGTGGATTGCTTATATGGGTCACGCTGCCATAAAATTCTTCTAAAAATTATCTATCATTGAGCTGCAATAAAAAAACTGGCACTCTTTTGAAAAGTGCCAGTTTTTTTTATTGCGAATTTTTTTTATTTTTTAGGAACGCACATCCTGAACTATCTGCGCAGCGCGTGAAAGTGCGTAATCAGTACCAAGATAGCTCGCGCTTGCTGCAGCAAGTGCACTCAAAACTCTGCCGACCGTATAAAAACTTACATTCTCAAATTGATTATCCCATTTATTCAATCCGGCATCAAAGTAAGGGGTTTTGCCAAGTTTCTTATTTTGATAGAGCACTATACCGAGTGCAGCAGCGATAGTTGCAACGATCGCTTTTTTATTAAAACGATCGCCTTTCAATGCTTTATTTAAACATGCAACGAGTGCGCCAAGAATAAAGCCGTCACCTAATGTCGTAATCATGAGCTGGCTGTTGAGTGCTTGTTCGGCAGTTTGATAATTCCAGAATGTTGCTCTCGCTTCAGGTGTTGCAAATTGATAGTTATAACTTGTGTGATATTCATCATGGCGCCAATTATAATGCGTAGTAATGTTAACATCAACATCATCAACATTATTTTCAAGGTTTAAGAAGGCTTCTTTTTGGTCTTCACGCAATTGCTTAAATAGTGCAGCCGGGAACAAACCCTTCAACATGTTATCGAGAGAAAAGGGCTTGGCTGTTCCTATTACTGCTAAAGAAAGCATGAGAACAATTTTTTTTACCATGATGTGATCCTTTAAGTATGCGGTGAATTTTTTTTACAATAGTAGCATCAAATGTAAAAATTAGAAATACAAAAATTGCAAAAACTCACTTGTGCAATAATCTTAATCTTGCTTTTCTTTTTTAGGGAAGCACCATCTATAGCACGTATGTGCCCCTTTTCCAATGGCAGCACCTACAAAGGCTCCTCCCATTCCAGCCCCCAAATGATCGGCATCTTCCGAATCGAATTCAGTAGCAAATGATGCGTGCACCGCTAACGTACCAAAACCTAATGCTGGCACCATGATACACATCTCTTCACAAGCATCATCATCCTGCTCTGGCGCTGTAGCATCTTCCTCTAGTATGATTGATTTCTTTTTTTTCTTATTTCGATATTTCTTTTTGCTCGTTACTTTACTACTTTCACTCATTTGCTGCAGCGAAGTATCTTTTTTCTTCCCGCTCGTAGCACGAAGATCTTGGTATACCATCATAGGTGCTAGTACACAGCACAAACTGATAAGAAATTTTTGAAACATCGCATTCCCTTTCGCTGTTGCCATTAAAAACTTATATTCCACGAACCCCAGATAGTCACAATATATTTGTTACCAAAATGTTTTGGTGTGTGATCAAATCCATAGGAAACGTTAAAGAGTAACCGTTGAGGATGTTCATGAATATAGAACCTGTATTTATATACGGTGTAAAAGTTGCTACGAATATAATTTAATCTTTTTACTTCATCATCAAAAGGAGGCTGCACTGAAGCAGCAAAGAAAAAGCGCGCAGTATACCCAAATTCAATCCCATGCACCGGCCAATTTTTTTTATACGCGGCAAGTAAATCTACCGTTTGCCCTACCGTAAATTTATGCTTTACGCCAACATCATCGTTAGCATGGCGAGGGACAAAATAAATATAACGCGCGCCATAAAGAAACGCTCGTTCATCCTCAAAATTAACCGCACCATCAACTTGAAGACCCAAACCAACTTGACTGTAGCCAAATGCAACATGTTTGAGCTCAACAATCCGATGCGTTGGCACGCCAAATAATCCTGACAATGTAATACGTCCGTGTTCTTGTTTAAAGTTATAACCCGCCGTAAACAGAAGATCATCAGTTTGTATACCGGTGAACGTCGTCATGTGATCAAATGTTTCTTTTATATATGAGAACGCAAAATCAGCGCGTGCATAAAAAGATTCTACGCCGTAAATACATGCACCAAGCGCTCCCGCAAAATTTTGAAAAACACCATAATGCTTTTTTTGAAACTGATCGAAAGGAAGAATAATAGCAAGCCTCTGATCACGCTCGTTTTCTGCAAGCGGCTGCTTGGTGATTTGTGCTATTCTAAAGTTGTAGACAATTGATACGGCTGAAAGGTGCCGATAAAAAAGTATGCTAAAAAACAATAGCCAAAAAATCCTTTGCTTCATGCGTTTCTCATCTTGATGTAAAGCCGATGTTAAAATTTTGTTCCTGCAGCATTTTGTAGAAGAGCAATAATATCCTGCTGCTTTTGTTGTTGAGCATGCCATAAAGCATCCTTGCCTTGATCATCATTACACCGAAAGTCAGCGCCACTATCAAGGAGATATTTTACGATATCGGCTTTTCCTGCGCGTATTGCAATTATAAGCGGCGTATATGAGTGTGGAGGAACTTGGTGGTTGATATGTGCACCATGCTTGAGCAGATAGTCAATAATGCCCGTTGTGCCACATTCTGCTGCGATACTAAGAGCTGTATGCCCTTTATCATCTTTGGTGTTTGCTAATGATTGATCATTTTTTATAGCTACCTTAACCTGATCTAATTTATGTTCTTTGATTGCTTTAAAAACATGATGTAATTCTTTACTCATGAGAAATCCTTTTTTAATAATTGCTTTTTATTGGCATAGTTATGATAAAATAGAAAAATCCAATGATCAATGATACAAAAATATGTAAAAAGAACGACCCGTACCCTCTTTTATTTTTTTCTATTTGTATAAAAACAATAGATTAATCAATAGCCTAACTTAAACTTTTTTAATTTTAATGCTAAAATAGTTGCGGAGGATACCATGAAAAAAATTTTATTAATGATAGCCTGTCTTGTTATATGCAGAATGATGCTAGCACATCTAGCAGAAGAATTAACAAGCTTGCACTCAACTCTCGATTCCCTGCATAACAGTTTACTGGTTTTAAAAAAACCATCAGCAAAAGTTCCTCCTAAATCTACTGTTAATCATGAATTTCTCGCATTCGTAAAAAATTCTGAATATTTTGATAAAAAAGCAGTTAAAAAAGGCAAAAAATCACTTTTTCCCACCCATGCAAATAGAATTAACGCAATTGCAGCACATGATATACATAAACAAACTGAAATAGTTGAACAAGCGCGCTCCACCTATCCTTTACTACATCAAAAAACTGTAACGCTCATTCATAATTTTTTGAATTTCAAACGACAGCATGGTACTCAGAAAGAAAAAGGTTTATATGCAACGATGGATCATATAGCATTTGTTGAACGCCTTCTTACAAAGCGTCCATTAATGTTTATGACGGCGGCTGATACTTATCTTTTAAGAGATGGGTATACACAAGGAGCGGGCGGCTTTGAAGCAATAGGAACGAATCATGAACAGCCACCATTAATTCTTTCTGATTATCTTTCATATGACGAAATGCAAATTGCGGCACTTCTTGGTGTATCAGTACCAACCTATTTCATTAATAATGGCGATCGAAACAATAAAGCTCAGCCGGGATTACCAGGAACTTATGAACCCAAAGGCATTTATGCCGGTTTAGTTGGTGCACGATTTGAAAGACAGGGCTTAATGGAATGGCAACACATAATTATTACGCCTGAGCAAAATATTCAAAATCATGGTTACGGTATGGGCAATACATCGAACAAAGCTCTTGCTTTATGGTCTACGCTCTATGGTTTTAGTTTTCCTACGTATGAACAAGCACAACAGGATACTTCAGGAAGATACATTCCTTTTGAAGGAGGCAAAAAATATTTCGACAGTTTTGTATATAAAGAACGTCTAAAATTAGTACTCGAGCCTTTTTTATTGGATGCACATAAACGCGCTCAACAACAAGGTAAGCGGGCCTATGTGCAAGTCGTCGGTCTTGGCCTTGGTGTATGGAGAATAATTAATGAACAATGGCAATTGATGATCGACACCTATGCAGATATTATAAAGCACCATGATTTATCATATATTTCGGATCTCAATTTCATCTGGTTTCCTGACTATATACATTCATTCGGTGAGGTTAAAAATGGTGGTATCTTCAAGACACATACTAATGCAATTACGATACACTTTTCTCAAAGAAATCCCGCAGACCCATTAAAAGGGCATGATGCTGGTAAATTATTAGTTGCTTGTTATGCATGGGATGGCAATTCATATCCCGGCAACGAATATTGGGTTGGCGCACTTACTGCTTCAGGCGATCCTGCTGCAGCTTGTTGCTCGACTATTGCTGAATTACAAAATCCAGAAATTAATCCCTATCTATCTGCAACAAATTTGAAAGTATATCCGAGTTGATACAAGCATCGCTTAATTTCAGAGGCAAGTGAGGTCGTGACATTTTGTCACGGACTGAAGTTGTAACTTCTAATTAGCGCAATGAATACCGGCATGTCATCCCGAGGCGTTAGCCGTGGGGATCCAAACTTTAATTAATTCCTTAAAGGAACTAATTTTATAATTGGATTGCCACGCTTGCGCTCGCAATTGTAGAAGTTCATAATTTCGGTGAATAAAAAGATACCCACAAAGGGAAATCAGAGTTAGAATTAAATATGCAAATATTAACAATTTTAACAGGAGTTCCTTTTATGGGTATAAATACATCGTATCGTACTTTAGCAAGCAATTCAATTAAATATATGCTAAAATATGTGGAAGAATACGAACTTGTTAAGTCAAAAAAACACCCTCAATTTAAGCGTGTTCGAGAATTTTTTGAAGCCAGAGAACTCTGTTTTCAGAATTTTTATAAGCTTTACAGACGCTACAAAGCTGCTCAGGAAATTCCCGAACTTTTGTTGCCTATAAGACGCGGTCCCAAGCCTAAGTTTGAAGAAATGCCGCTTGCAGATGATAGTCTTGTAAAACAAATTTTAGAGTATCGGAAATCAGGTTTAAATAGGTATGTTATTGCCGCAGCCCTCAAAAAAAATCCCTTGATTAAAAAGGGTTGTTCTGCAAGTTCAGTATATCGAACATTACGAAAATATGGCGTTTCTAAGTTAACTAAACGAGTACAAGAGGAAAAAAGAAAGATCGTGAGAACATTCGCAGGGTCATTAGCCCATATAGATTGCCATTACTTACCTAAAGAAATTGTGCAATCTGAACCTAAAAAGAAATATTTTGTGCTGGGAGTTATTGATGACTTCTCTAGAATAGTTTGGGTTGAAGTAATTGAATCTCTCAAAGCAATAGATGTGACTTTTGCTATGATGGATATCATTTTGCATATGAACCAACGATACGGTATCACATTTGATGAAGCTTTAACTGATAATGGTGCTGAATTTTGTTCAGGTCCAGAAAGATTAAAAAATCATCCTTTTGAAAGATTGCTACTTCATTTTGCTATTAAGCACCGAAGAACCCTCCCTTATAAGCCTCAAACAAATGGAAAAATTGAGAGATTTTGGCGTTCTTTTGATGATGAAGTTATTGAAGGATCTATATTTAACACAATTGATGAACTAAAAGATGCTGTTCTTGGCTATAATTTCTATCATAATGAACATCGGCCCCATCAAGGTTTGGATGGTAAAATTCCATCAGCTTTGTTGAAGGAATCGAGCACACCCGTTTAAGGGAATTAAAAAATTTTCAATTTAACTCTGCTTGTCTCTTTGTGCCAAAAATTATTCACCGAAACTCTGAACACATACAGCAATGACAATTTTGTTTCCAATATTATTTCTGCTGCACAATGTAACAACGTACAAATAATACATAGTACGTAAGATTTTGATTAATAAAAAAAGATCGAACTCGTGACAAAATGTCACGAGTTGATATTAACCTCTAGTAGTCGATTTTTTTGCTTCTCATTTTTTTGATTTCAGAGCGATGTGATTTTTGCTTGCGCCTCACTTCTTTGGCACCTTCAGAAATTTTTGTTTTCATACGTTTCTTTGGTACATGCAGTGCTTTGCGAATTTCATGAGCAAGTTGATTGAGCGCATTTTTTTTGTTGTGTTGTTGACTACGTGATTCACTGTTGTGCACCATAAAATCTCCTTCTGTTGTTAACCGCGATGCAAGATTATCCATGACGCGCTGTTTTTGCTCATCAGTCAGCGCTGCAGAATTTTTGACATTCCAGCGAATGGTAATGCGTGAAGCAGTTTTATTGACATGTTGGCCGCCGGGACCACCAGCAGTACTTGCCGTAATTTCTAATTCTGCTTCAGGAATAACAACATCATCTCGAACAATAAGTGCACTCATACAATCCTTTCTTTCGTAACTGTACTGAACTGCACTCGTTTTTTGCAAGAACATGCTTGTCATTACCCAAAAAAATCACGACTACGCTTTAAAAGTCGCTCGAATTCATGCTGGTTGGCACTCGCTTCAGATTGCCCTCGCAAAAAAGTAATACCCAGAATCCCCTCGCCATTCGGCGCAAAATAAACAAGCTCATCACGCACTCTGCCATGTTCATCGTGCATGACAACTTTCACATTAAGAAGATATTGTAATGCGGTAACATCTGGTTGATTTTTTAGCGTAATTAAATGCCCTTGCACAGGAACCATGCGCATATCGTTGGCAAGCTTTTTGGCCCCCATGCCCGCGCAATTGAAAATGATCGATTCTTGAATCTCGTCAAACGAGCGAATTTCTCGACGCTCGATTGGTATAGCGCACTCGTTAAAAACACACCATAATTCTTGCATTAATACCGGTGGATTAATAAAAACAATGTTATACGCCAGCACATCATATATTTTGCTGCCACCGAATGAAATGCTCACTCGTTCAGGTTTTTCAATAAGCCCTTCTTCAATGAACGGAGCAAAACCAGGATCAATATCCGGGCCAAAATATGCGGGCACCAACTTCGGCCCTCGTTTCAAAAACGGATGACTGCCCTCGATAATGTTGAGGTATTGTTGATATGATTCGCGCGCTCGCGCAAAAAACTCAGCTCGTTCTTGAGGCGTTGAGCATTTGCGTGCCCTCGGGAAAAAGAAGCCCGCGGCTTTGCCTGAGGGAAGTTCTTCTAGCGCGTGCGCCACTAAGGAAACATCATACCCTTTTTTGAACAGCGTTATGGCAGTCAACAGGCCATAACAACCTGCGCCGATCACCTTGATTTTTGGCGCACATTTAGGGTTTTGTGGCACCTGCTTTTGGAACTGGCGCACAGCCTCATTAACGCACCCAAAAAGGAACGTCCACCCGGCACCGCCATGGCCATAATTATGGACTATGAGTTTTTCTTTCAATACCTCAATGCCAACCCTGAAAATCCGCTCACGGTGGGCACGAATACAGGCAATTTTCTCCCGTATATGATCAGGGGAGAGTAAGGGAGGGGTAAGAAATAGAGTGTTTTGAGGTTTCAAGGGGGGCTGCCAAAAAAGGGCTTATAGAGGTATTTTTATACCATTATACCCTAAAAATTTGTACGCTGAAAATTACAGGGTAAAATAGGTTAAATTTTCTCATATAATCCTATCTGAAACAATATTTGGTATGGACAAACTTATAAATTTCTATAAACTTATAAAGAGGAATTATATTGCATAGTAGTATAATTCTTGGTTTATATATATTAACCTATTAACAAATGAGGTTTTAATGTTTAATTTATTACCAGTTGCAATCGCTACTGTTTCAAGCTTCGCTTTAGGCGCACTTTGGTACTCAGTACTATTTGGAAAAATCTGGGCACAAGCTGCAGGCGTATCCGAAACACAGATGAAAAACGCCGGTTTTACGCCGTACGTTATCTCCTTTATATGTTCACTTCTTGCTGCTATCGGATTCCAAAAATTAGTAATGAACTCAGCTTCATTAGAACAGAACATCTTTGTAGGCGCGCTTGTTGGTGTGTTAGTTGCACTTTCATTATGCATCAACTACCAATTCTCAGGCCGTGATACTAAAGTGTTATTAATCGACGCTGGTTATCACATTGCTCGCTTCATAGCTTACGCACTCGTTTTTTGGTTTGTAAAATAAGCTAAAAAAACTGTATTAAAAAAGAGCTTTCAAAAGTCACTTTTTGAAAGCTCTTTTTTTTATGCTTTCGACATATTTTTGTTATACTATGCTATATATTTTTGCAATTTTATAGCAATCTGCTCGGATTCATTGGACATCATGTATACTCAAGAACACATGCGTATAACAAGAGAAAAAACTATCGAAGATTTAAAAAAGAAAAAAATCATACATTCAACACTTGCCGAAGGCCGTTGGTTCAAATTTTCTGTTTTGGAACAATTAGCAAATGTTGGATGCGATGTTGATCGTACCATTCAATGGAGAAACAAAGGGAACTTAGAATATAGTCATGATGCATTTGAAAGAGCAATAGAACTTTTAGATTTTACTATTGCAGATCCGAAACATAAAAATGGCACATTAAAAGAGCTCCTTCTTGTTCGCGAATGCCTCATTGACTACTTCATGTATGATAATGTATATTCTTCAACGGATAAATTTTGGCAAGATTATTTTTACCAATTCAATTACGCAGCTGCACTACAAAGAGGTAGATAAAGGAACAACGTGAAAATCATTACATCAATTTTGGCAAGCTTTATAGTTATAACATCGCAATGCATGGAACAGGAACAAGTACAAATAGCAGAACCATCCGAATCATTACCATCTGATGTGGCACTCGAAGATTTCATTCAACACCATATTTTCCATCCTAAATCAATCAAAAGAGAATTAGATAAGCTTCCAGCAAAAACATTAAGATCCTATCATTATGGACCTCATAACGGTCTTATTCATTGCATAGTGGAAAACTTAGTAGCTCAAAAACATGCTTCCAGTTTTGATAATCTTATTGAAAGATACAAACCACTTTTACGCACCTTAGTATATGAGAATGGTCTTGAAGTTAACGATGTTAATGATCATCATGAAACACCCCTTACCATTGCCTACAAAGCATACCGCATAAAAAATCGAGAAATAGGCAATAAAGTATCCCCTTTGATTAACTTTCTCGAAACTCAATTACACGCAGATCCCGACTATTGGTCTACGGCACCGGAATTACGTGAATTGAAAAAAATTGCATGGGAATTCATCACCTGCCAATCGTGCAGATATAAAGATGAATAATGCAAATTCGATACATTGAATTTGGCTACGCAAAGGCAACATTGAAAACAAAATTGTCATTGCGATCCTACTTCGCTCTACGAGCTTCGAAGGAGCTGGCAACCTGTTCTACGAAGTTTTAACGAAGTAGAATCCAATTATAAAATTAATCCTTTAAGGAATTTATTAAAGTTCTGGATCCCCACGGCTAAAGCCTCGGGAAGACATTCTTGCTGATTGCACAATTTATATCGAATCCGCATCAACGAGAAAACCTTAGTTCTCTTGAATGAATTTTGATAAAATTTGTAAACTCTTTTTATAGTAAAAGGAGTTACTATGCCCTATAAAGTTGGCAGAAAAACAAAAACTAAAGGATGGCCAATCCTGAAACATGAACGTGGAAAATGGAAAGTGATTGCACATTCAAGCACACGCGAAAAAGCAGAAGCAAGTATTAGAGCACGGCACATGGGTGCTCATAGAAAATAAAAATTATCTGCCTTTTTTGTTAATGCCAGTTTCATAATGAATTCATGTGCGGAAATTAAATACTTATGAACAAAACATCACAAGTCACTGCTTACGGCAAATTATGTAGCATGTTTTATGATGCTACCAAAAAATTTGCAACCGAACGTGAACTTGATTTCTACAGCTCATTCATGAAAAAAGACGAAAGCAGAATTTTAGAAGCGATGTGTGGTTCTGGCCGACTATTAATCCCACTCGTGCAGCGTGGATACTATGTTGATGGTGTAGATAATTCTCCAAGTATGCTCGAACGGTGTCGACAACGATGTGCACAAGCACATATTGCAGCAAATCTCTATGAACAATCACTTGAAAATCTCAATGTGCCACACAAATATACTACGGTGACTATTGCCGTTGCTTCATTTCAGCTCATCACCAATAAAGACGTAGCATTACAAGCATTACAAAAACTTCACTTGCACATGCACCAGCATGGAGATCTTTTACTTGATATTTTTGTTCCTGAAATTAATGAAGAATCATACGTTCGATTAGTAACTCTTGATGAAAGCAAAAAAATTCGTTTAACCACTCGTTATGTTTTTAATCTTGAACGAAAACAAGCTGATGCACTTTGTTTTTATGAACTTTTAGTCAATGGCATCGTGCAAGAACAAGAAAATGAGCTTTTACAGCTTGTCTGGTATAGTGATGACGAACTTAAAGACCTTCTTGAAAAAGCAGGCTTTGACGTTGTTTATTTCCATAAAGATCTTTGGTTGCGTAGCAGCGGACCTTCTTGCATCGTGCATGCACGAGCACGTTGAAAAGACTTACTTAGCTTTCAGAATACTAGATCCACAAAAAATTATTCTTTGATCTTTTTTATAAGTTCACCTGAATCATACCAAGGCACCAAATTTCCTTGTTCTCCTGAAAATGACTTAGTGCCGCCATACACAACATAATTATTTTTTTCTGGCTGTTGCGCAAAAGAGCTCCATTTTTTAAGTGCATTAAAATAATTCTGCATAAATGTTTCCCCTGATTTGATTTCAATGGGAATTAAGTGTGCATCTTTGTTAATCAAACAATCAACTTCAACATCGCCATTTTTATCGCGCCAAAAATAGCATGGTGCTTGCAACCCTTCATTAAAAAATTGTTTGTAAAAATCAGCAATGATATAATTTTCAAAAAGATTTCCGTAGAAAGGATTTAATGCCAAGCTTTTTTCAGAGGTAATCTCTAATAATGAGCAAGCAATGCCAGTATCGTAAAAATATAGTTTAGGTGTTTTTGTTATACGCTTATTAAAATTTTGCCAATGAGGACGTAACAAAAAAACAATATAACTTGCTTCAAGAACCGCAAGCCATTGATGCACGGTGGACACACTAATGCCACAATTCGTTGCCAAATCAGTATAATTAAGCAGTTGACCTATACGAGCAGCACATAACTTAATGAACTTTTGGAACGTACCTAGATTTGTTACATTGACAAGTTGGCGCACATCGCGTTCTAAGTATGTTTGAATATACGAAGGGTACACTTCTAACGGCGTAAAGGTATCAATATAAACACGTGGATAACTACCACGAAAGAGTGTTTTTTCTGGATGTTTATCATCAATCAGTTTATTTTTAGTTAACTCATCTAACGAAAACGGTAGTAACGTCAGTATACCAACCCGCCCTGCTAATGACTCCGTAATAGCCTCATTCATTAAAAAATTTTGAGAACCAGTCAAAACAAAATAACCTGGCCTATTTTTTTCATCAACAATAACCTTTATATATGATAATAATTCAGGAAAATTTTGAAACTCATCAAGAATAATACCATGCTCATTTTCGTATTTTCTTAAAAGTCCTTTAGGGTCGCTTTTAATAAGATTCAAAATTTCAAGATCATCCAAATTCAAAAAAACATAGTTTTTAAAGGTATGCCGTACCAAGGTAGTCTTACCAGATTGCCGGGGCCCCAAAAGGGCAATAACTGGAAATTTCCTGAATTCTTTAAGCTTTTTTTCTAAATTTCTCTTATAAAAAGTCATAAAACACCTATTTTTTCTGCTAATCACTAAGTCCTATTAAAGGTTAACAGAAAAGCTTCCCTTTCGGCAAGGATTGCCCTGCTATACAAATAGAAATTGTCTGATTGACAATAGTATGATATTATTAACAGCATACTTTTATCATTTATCAAGAAGAAAGGCCCTGGCATGGATTATAAAGAAGAACTTTTTTCCACTATTAATGATTACAAAGATCAAATGGTCACCATTGATTGGGAAGTAGTCTGGCAGGATGATGATGCCTTTGATGGGCTTCTCGAAGCTCTTGATGCAATAATCAATAATTGTGCTTTACTTTCTAATTTTGATCACTCAAAACGCGCGTCACTAGTTGCGCAGTTAGCAATTGCCCGCGCGCAACTGACTGATTGCTATGGCGATGACGAGCGTCATAACTATTTTCAAGCAACTACCAAATCATTAGAACACGCATTGCGCGAGTTGATTAAAACATCGGATTGGTTGCATAATGCTCATGAGCGTTTTGATGAATACGTAGAATTTGAAGAATCAATGACTGATGAACTGGATATTACGCGTGAACATATTGATCATTTCCGTCCGGTTATGACAGCATTGGCACTCATGAATATCATTACAATCGATCAAGAAGAAGAATGTGATGATGAAGAGTGTGAAGAAGAGGAATAAAAAGTAAGAGGAGCGCTTAACAGCGCTCCTCTTTAACCATCAAGATTAAACAGCAAAAAACGTAGGCAAATTATGTGTTAATCCAAGATTCCACCTTTTCATACCCTGGACCTTTTCCACCTATTGGCGAAGTAGAAGGATTAACTTTCTCCTCCCAATCCAAGATAGAATCATTTAACACATTTGCCAAATTAGGCTCAGTACCTCTTTGCATTATTTGACTAATAGGTGTTACAACAAATTCTATAAATTTATCACCAGCTGGAGCATTTGGTGTCATCACAAGACTTTTATATATAAACCTAATGTTTTGTAAATTAGAAAAATTTCTTTGGTCAGCTGCTGTAATCCATTGATTAAAATTATTCATATTTGTCTGTATACCTTTTAAGAATTTAACAACAATCTTGGCATCCTCTTGAGTAAACTGATTTGACTGTTTATTAAAATCAATTAATTCATCGTTCAATCTTTTAGAAACATCTTGGAATTTTTTAATTAAAGCAACAAGTTCATTAAATATGCGTAAATCTTTATCTGATGACACAACTTTCTTCAGAAATTCCTCCACTTTTTCAATCACAGCATGCATATAACCTTCAAAGTCGCCCGCAGCTTGATCCAGAGGAAGTCCAATTGACGCCAAATTAATATCCTCGAAATTAGCAATTGAAGGTACTACTTGAATTTCAGCAGGAGGCGGTATTATCGGAGTAAATTTTCCCTGTGCTATTTGCGCACCACCTTGCTTTTTAGTTTCAGCTCGCTTTTCCCAATATGGCAACATCTGTTTAAGATCCTTAACAACATTCTCTAATCTGGTTATTGCTCCAACCTGAATAATTGTATTATAAAAATGATAACTTGCAGGGGCTTTCTGCGCATACCCTTCGAAAGGATATTTATATACAAAAGTGACTCGTTCCCATTCAGCCTTATATTTATCATAAACTTCATTTAGATAACGCATAAAGTTATCAATTTGATCCAGAATATCCGCTAAAAATGCAAAAACAATTTTTGCATCTTCAGGTGATACTTGTGATCTTAATTGATTAATTTTGTCTATCCAGTTTTTTAACGTATAAATTTTGTCGCCCATAAATCTTTGACTAAGCAACACAGCTAAATCGTTAAGTTGAGCAGATTCTGCAATAGGATTCACCCGACCTTTTGTAAATTGAACGAAACTACCTAAAATTCTAATAAATTGGTTCATATCAGTTGCTAATTCCATAAATGTCCTTTGCGCATCAGGCAACAAGACCGCCAATTGCTTACTTGATACTTGGCCAGGAGGGTTTGGAGCAGTAATTATTGGCACATTTTGCAATGGTGGTTTTTGCGGTGGTTGTTGAGGGGGAATTATAGGCTTTATAACAGGCTGCACCTTCAATGTTTCTGCCAAAGTATTCAAACTCATTGCTAATATAGACAAGTCCTGTCGCACATCAGCTTTTAGAACTGTGCCACTTACTAAGCATATACTCAAAAAAATAATCTTTTTCATGCGATCATTCTCCTTTTTTTCGTTCATGATCATATATATAGCTATGAGGAATAAAAAGTTAGAGGAGCGCTTCACCGCGCTCCTTTAAAATAGCAATTATAGTTTTGGCATCCAACTTTTCATTATCTTTTTGAATTCATCAGCAAAAGTGTCTGGCCAAGGTTCATTTTGATAACCACCACCCTCACGAGGAGATACTCTGTGATGGGCAGGTTTCAACATTCTACTTGGACCCAAGTGATAAATTAAGCTCAGAACAAAATGCCATGCAGAATTTGATTTTCCTTTATATGTTAACAAAGGTAATTGCAACTCATGAGCATTATCATCAATTTTCTTGCTTATGTCTCTGGCAAAATATTTAAAATCTTTTCTGATGGATTTTAGAAATTTATACACTTCTACACGGCTGTTGCCACTTAGACCTTCTACCGATGAAAGATTATTTTCTAAAGTATCTTTGAATGTTAGAATCCTTTTTTGAAGATCACTATAACGCTGCATGAGATCTTCAAAAGCAGCAGATATCACTGTTGGGTCGGTTAATTCCCCCAGAAAATCATTAAGTGCTACTGCAACACTAAACATATCACCTTGAACAATCTCATATGCAGCATGAACAACATTAACTTTCTTTTGTAATTCTTCATCTATATTCTTTGGGCTATAGATTTCTACCCGAGAAAGCTTTATGTTTTGTTTTGTTGGTGACGGAGCACCACCTTGCACTTTAGTTTCAGCAACATTTTTCCAATAGGGCAACATTTGTTCAATGTCTGCAACAATATTCAATAATCTGTCTATTGCCTCACGATGTATAACTGCATGATCAAAATGATATGTTGCAGATGCTTTCTGTGAGTATCCTTTGACATCAGGGTTAAATGTAAAAATAACTCGTTCCCATGGCTTCTCATGTTCCACATAAACCTTATCTAGATATTGGAGAAACTTATTGATTTCATTGAGAATATCTGTTAAGAATTTAGAAACAACTTTTGCATCTTCAGTTGAAGCTTGTGATCTCAATTGATTAATTTTTTCTATCAAATTTTTTAATGTATAAATTTTTCCTTCCATATTATATTCATCTAGTAACACTTTTAAATCATTAAGCAGACGCACAAGATTCCTTTGAGCAGGCGCTGCAATAGGATTCACCTGACCTTTTGTAGATTGAACGAAATTACCTAAAACTCTAATAAATTTATTCATATCAGTTGCTAATTCCAGAAATGTCCTTTGCGTATCAGGCAACAAGACTGCCAATTGCTTACTTGATACTTCACTAGGAAGGTTTGGGGCAGTAATTATTGGCACATTTTGCAATAGTGGTTGAGTAATCACAGGCTTTATTGTAACTGGTTTAATACTGGGTTTTAAGGCATTTGCCAAAACATCTAATCGTGCTGTTAATGTAGTTAAATCCTGTGACAAATCAGCCCTTACCCATGTGTTACTCGCTAAACACAGACTCAAAAAAATAATCCTCTTCATACAAATATTCTCCTTTTTTTATCGTTATACTACAGACATCTAAGAAGATGCAATAGTTTTAAAACACCGTTGCATAACAATGAAATACCAAATGGCACAAAGCAGTGCGGCAAGGTGCGTCAAACAATATATATAAAAACTAATGATACTAATTTGATCATAAAGGCTCTTTGCCTCCTGCACCATAGTAATTTTTCCTATGAGCATAGGAACAGAAACTTTTTTAATTATGCTTGAAAACATTGTTAATGGTGTCATTTTTGTCTGAGTGTCGCTTTGTTCGGAACTTTCAGCTAGCTGTCTGAGTTTCGGCGCATACCAGCCGGTCAGTAACATCATGCCAGCAGCAAAAAGCATTCCTGTTACTACAAGAATGCGAAGGCTCAGCGGCCAATTTAAACAAATAAAACGCATAATAAACTGTTTTTTATCGCCGCGTCCATTAGTGCAATAACACCATGCAATCCCAAGAATCACAATCACCGTCATGAGCAACGAAAACCATATATGCCATATATCAAACACGTGAATCACTAACGGTAAAGGTGCGGCCTGAGCTTCTAGATAATGTTTAATGCCGCCAAAGGTAACATAATAAAGTGTGGGTAAAAAATTAAAAACTGAACAACCAAGGAGCAACATACCCATCATACCAATAAAATAAATCACTAAAGCGCCCGAATGAATACCATCGATGCGCAATTTCTCAACCATTCTTTGTAATGACCAGACTATCATTACTGCTCCTCTTTTTCTTGATTTTCTACTCTTTCAAAACCTTTGGTAATATCCTCAGGCGTAAACACTGATAACGGCTGCTTTAAACAATATTGATACACGGCCGTGTAAAAAATCCCTTCCGCCATCATCATGATGGTCAAGAAAAGTCCTAAAATAAAAAAAATAAGTGCAACGCCCACACCCTCGTTCCAAATATAACTAACGAGTGTTTCAAGGCTGTAACAGGCAATAACCGTTGTAATTATAAAAAGCTCTGCAAACAGTGGCATGGCATAAAGCTCAGCACCAAAATTTTTTTCCATAATCGTTGCCGAATCATCAATCAATTCCTTGAGAGAATTGTCCCTAGTTGCAATTAGAGGAACCATAAGCGTTGTCACTTCAATCCATTTATCTGATTTTGCTTGGATCAAAAAATCAGCAATCCCAAAATGATGTGCCCATTTTTTTAAAAAATGTTTCAGCGGCGTTTCGCCACCAATAATAACAATCGTTTTTGCCCAGGCATACTGCATAATAAGCTTGCGCTGATGGAAAGCAGTCGCAATACTTTCGTAGGCACTTAAACGAAGTGATGACAATGTTTGAAAAATCGTGTGAGCAACGCAAACTTGCATCATAATCATGTTAACCATGATAAGGAAATAAAGAGGGGCAATTAACACAAGAATAAAAAAACTCAATTCCCAAAGCGAAATTAATCCCCACAGTTCCAGGGTATCAGCATTAAAGAAATGAATACCATAGCGGAAATATATTAAAACCCAGACGAGAGCTTCAACAGTTAAGAAGATACCAAAGCTTATAAAAGGATAGAGAAAAAGCAGCGGATATTTGAGGCAGACTAAAAAACCTTTTTTAAAAATCTGCACAGTATATAAAAATGATTCAGCTATGCCCACAATTAGTACTCCTTCATCGCCCGTCGAAGCTCAATTTCGCTTCGAAGATCTTCTATTGCAAGCGAAGACCGGGCTTTACTCCCTGCACAAAGAGCATATATAAAGTGGGCATCTGAATGCTATGTTTTATTTCTTTTTTCTATTTTCTAGGAAGGATACAACAAGTTGGCTCCAGGTCTCGAGAGTATCGCCTTGAGATTTACATTCTGCAAGACTTACCAAGCGCCCGCTTTTTAATTCTTCATTCACACTAATGGACTCTGTTGCGCCTCTTAATAAAAAGACAAAGCCAATATGCACCTGCCCGACTGGATTAGAATCATCATTGAGGATTCCCAATGGTTCGATAGTGAAATCATCATGATAATTTACTTCTTCATGAAATTCGCGGCGTGCCCATTCAAAAATAGAATCATGCGTCATATCTTCTTGACGGATATGGCCACCAATGCCCAATGTATATTTGTTTTTGAGTCGTTTTTCACCACCGCTGCTTGAGCGTTGCATCAAGAAATATTTGTTGTCATGGGTAAAAATAAGATACGGAATAATTTGCTTATACGCAGGATCAACTTCCATATGTGCCCGAGGCAAAAACTGCTTCTTCTCTTGAATCAGTTTTAGATATGCATCAAATTGCACTTCTTTTAGGCCGTTCCATGCTGCTTCTTTTGCAAAAAGATGCTCACGTTTCACCACTAAAATCATCTCATCATGAACTGCTGCGTGCTGAGAGGTGGCTGTTTTTTGAACATTGGTCATGAGCTCAATCCTTGTTAAGTTTTATCATTATAAGCAAAACATCAATGCACATTCGATGAACCCAAGAATGTCATCCCGAGGCGCCAGCCGTTCCTACTTCGCTCTGTCGAGCTTCGAAGGACTTGTGGGGGACCTGTTCTACGAAGTTTTAACGAAGTAGAATCCGAACTTTAATAACTCCTTAAGGAATTAATTTTTATAAGCTGGGTTGCCACGCATTCGCTCGCAATGACAATTTGTTTTCAATGTTATCTTCGCGCAGCCAACTTTAATTTATCGAATTTGCGTTATATTAGTAAGTATACTGTTATGACTGACTACTGCAACAAGCCCGCCTCTTCCATTGCAGCCTTTAATGCTTCAGCAGTAATTGTTTTCACATCACTCGTTTCTGAGCTTTCTTGGCGACTCAAATATTCTTCTTGGCACGCGCCTTTAGCCAAATATCCCTTTTGTGTCCACTCGGCCATACCGCCTTCATACGCGCGCACATTGGTAAAACCCAAGTCATTCAAAATATGCCATGCTTTGCGGCTCACAGGACACGAATAGGAAGCACAATACACAACAATAGGCATGTTTTTATCAAGCTTTTGCGCATAGGCACCTAAGTCATCCAAAGATACGTTGATTGAACCAAGAATGTGACAATCTTTATAGTATTGTTTGCGTAATGCATTTATAACAAGTAATTTTTTTTTCACGACACTCCTTCTTTTATCATTTAACGCTAACTCAATGACATGCAGGCAATAAACCCAAAGATGTCATCCCGAGGCTTTGGCCCTTCTTCGCTGAAGCTTCGCAGGGTTCAGAACCGTGGGGATCCAAACTTTAATTAATTCCTTAAAGGAACTAATTTTATAATTGGATTGCCACGCTACGCTCGCAATGACAATTTTGTTTCCAATATGCGTTACCTGCAGCATAGTCACTCATCGAACTCGTATTACTTACCATAAAATTCTTTATTTAAAAATGCCTTTATAGTTTCTACATTCGCCCTAATATTAAATTCACCGATGCCAGCCAATTGCTTAAATTGCTCAACAGTATATTCAAAATTGAAAAACCGGCAGAAGCCATCTTGATAATTAATACAATTAAAATCAAACGTTGCGAGCTTGCAATCATCAATAATTTTTTGCAATGCAGGATTTGTTTTTGCTTTTTTTAGCAACGCATCATCTTTAACAAAATTAACATAAATAAGGCGAGGGGCTGCTGGATGTTGCATATCTTTATACAAACGTAATGTTGGGGTAGATTTATCATCAACGCGGGTATACACATAGCTATATAAGCGTTTAGCATCAGCAAAAAATTTATTTAACTCGCCAGGCTCTTCATTGTCCTTAGGATTATCACCTGATGTATCACCAATAATAATTGCCTGCACTTGACGCGATGAACGCAAGAGCGGCAGAACAGGAACGTTACATGCAATTCCCGCATCAACATACATAAGTTGATCACTCGTTGTTAATGATTTCGGCACATTTGCGTACGTGCTATTTTTATAAGGATTGAATGTCGATGAAGGAGACACGCGTACATTGTTAACCCATGTTGGCAACACGTTGATTAGATTAACTAATGTTGCAGCAATGATGTATTGCGTTGCTTCACTGCCCATCTTTTGTGCTGCTTGATCTTTCAACCCACTGATAATTTTTTCAAGATCAATTAAATCCAATAAATATGCTGAACCGAAAGTCCCCATCAAATAGCCAAGTGCTTGTTGCGGCGCAATTTCTTTTGATTTTCCTGCATTAAATTCACTACCAAAAGAATAACTTGGCGTCGAGAGCTTAAATTCTAAATTTCTCACTTCAAGCGGCGTAAATTCATTCCAACTATACTGTTGTTTTCCTACATTATCATTATAAACACATACGGCGCTAAAAAGCGGAAACGGCTTTTTACCATCTTTCACTTGTGTCCATGTATCAGTTAAATGAGATTTTTTTGCAAGATCACTCAATAAGGTGCGTGATAATAATGATCCATACACATCAACTGAACTTATTGATTGATTAAATAAAAATTTCGGCCACAGATCGGCAACTAACGATGCTAAATAATCATTTGCAATGTACCCTGAAGCATCAAAAGCGATCGTTTGCACATTAAATTTTTTATCTTGTACCTTCGAAACGAGTGCATCTCGAAACGCGCGCACCGACATATTTGAAAATAACCACGCGATCAAAAACCACGTAGAACCGGAAAGCGCGCTCAAATAACTCGTTGCATCTAAAAGACCTGTTTCCTCGAGCGCCGTGAGATAGCCCGTTGTTAATATCATGGCACGATAGCCGCCACCGGGAGCAACATAGCCAAGTTTAATGGGATTTTTTTGTTGATTAAAAAACGTAGTAAATCCTTTTTGCACCGTTGCTTGTCGGTTTTTTAAGAAGGTATCTTTTTCATCAGGCAATAATTGATCACCTTGCACAACACTCGCGACATTATTTCTAAAGGGATTGTTAAGATTTGCTGCAGACTTTAATGCGCCGAGCGCATTTTTTTCCCAAAAATCATACAAATAATCCCAGCCATCTATAAGCTGCACAATAACTGCTTGCTGGTTACCAACAATTTGTTGCAGCATAGTAACATCATATGAATCTAAATCATTTGTTGCTTTATCAAGCAAGGCGTTTTGCTGTTTTTGCAGCGCATCAACGGTTTTTTTTGTTGCATCAGGTAATACACCGTTTGATTGTGCCTGCTTGAGAAGAACCGTAATTTTATCCTGTAAATCGGTTACTTGTTTTTTATATGATTGGAATAAAGCTTCATTATGCGGTTTAAAAAAACCAGTTACATATTCTATATTTTTATAGGCAAAATCAAACCAATCTTCCGCACAAAGCATGCTAAAACATACGAGTGCACAAGAAAATAATATAGATTTTTTCATTACTTTCCCCTTAAATCCCTCAAATAATCTTCTTTTAGTATATTTTTACCATTAACCAATATTCAATGTTTTCCTAAAATCCTACCTGTAAAATAGGGAAAAAACTCAATTTGAAAAATTTCTTGCAAAAGTATAAAATTATGATATATTAGAAATAGTTAGTATCGTTATTTTAATAAGGAGTCTCTCATGTCGCCAGATATGAAACCCAATTATTCTCGTACCTCCAGCAAATCTGCCACTATGCCTATCATTTCGGCTATTTCTCTTCTCTTAAACTACAGCTCATTTAGCTTACTGTTCCCCTTACGTTTATTCTCATTTTGCGCTTAAGCGCAATCATAATTATTTTGTTTATATAATCGAAGTTTAGTGCCCCTCTAGGATTTTTATTCTTAAGGACACTGTTATATTTTTTTATTTTTAAATAATAAGGAATTTTACATGTATATAAAAAAAAGATGGATTGTTATTATTCTTATGAGCATAGTAACATCTGTAAATTATGGCATGGCACCGCATATTAAAGAGGCAATTGAAAAAGAACAAACACACTATCTTGCAGCATGCGGCACAGAAGATGCACCATCAGAAATTCAAACAATTAACCAAGATACCCTCGCTTTATATCAAGAAAAAGGATATCTCCATAAAAATACGGCCATTTTAGTAAAATATATGAGCTCGGACATGATTGAAACGTTAAAACAGAATGGCTGTTCAACATGGAATAATGCTATTACCAATGGTAGAAATCTCATTCATATGACACGTCAACACGACCAACTTACACAAGAAGAAATAGAATCAAGACTTGCTCATGAACAGGCTCATGTTGTACTTGAACATAATGCGTACCTAAATCCGCATTATCACATGGCAAACCTTCATTTTTTTGGTTTGAGCGTAGGGTGCACCGCATTAGCACCAATGTGGATACCGGTTACCATTGCTGCCAGTGTCACTCGTAAAAAGCCGTTGCGATTCGCCACTGGTACCGCTATTACCCTTGTTAGCGGCATCGCACTCAATAGATATTTATCTCAGCACTGCTTCGAGCGTTTTGATCTTCCTATAGAAAGTCCCAATAGAATAGAATATCCGTTTTTGCACAAAACTGTTGAAGCTGAGTGTGATATAATTGCTGCATTTGTACTTCCTCAAGGAGGCAGAGCAGGAAGAAAATTATATACAAAACTTCTTGCGCATAACGGTAATACAAGTGGTATTAACGGAGATCATCCATCTACCGCTACACGTATTTGGTATCATACAAAAATTGAGCAATGGCAAAACTATTGGAACAAAGAAAAGCCAGAGATTAAATAAAAATAATCTCTATGTTACAATGATATACATTAAATAAATTTGTGCATGTAAGGAATCAGATGGGTTACCCGTTTAAAGATGTTGAAAAAAAATGGCAGCAGTATTGGGCTGAACATAAAATAGGGCAAGCGCGCCCAACTGGTGATGGGAAAAAATACTATTGCTTAGATATGTTCCCCTACCCATCTGGCTCGGGCCTGCATGTAGGACACTGGCGCGGCTATGTACTCTCTGATGTCTTTGCACGCAAGAAATGGTTACAAGGCTACAATGTATTACATCCAATGGGTTGGGATGCTTTCGGGCTTCCTGCAGAAAATGATGCTATAAAAAAAGGTATCTTGCCGCAGATAAGCACTGCAAAAAATATTGCCCACTTTAAAAAACAGTTAATGGAAGTTGGTGCACTCTATGATTGGTCCAAAGAACTTAATACCACTGATCCCCATTACTATAAATGGACGCAATGGATCTTCTTGCAAATGTATAAAGCTGGCCTTGCCTACGAATCAAACATGCCAATTAATTGGTGCCCTGTTGATAAAACGGGTCTTGCTAATGAGGAAGTCATTGATGGTTGTTGTGAACGCTGTGGCACTCCAGTTGAGCAAAAAAAGATTCCACAATGGGTTTTGCGTATTACCTCGTATGCGCAAAAATTACTTGATGGCCTCGATACACTCGAATGGCCTGAAAAAGTAAAATTAATGCAGCGCAATTGGATCGGCAAAAGCGAGGGGCTCCTTTTTACTGCACCCGTAAAAGATTCTAATATAACCATTCAAACCTATTCAGCACACTTTGAAAGTTGTTTTGCCGATACTTTTGTAACTATCGCACCCGATCATAAGTTACTTCCTGAACTCCTTGTTGGTGTGCCTAACAAACAAGAAATTCTCGATTATTGTCAGTACCTTATAAAAAAACGATGTGAAGATCGTGATATTGCAGAACCTGAAGGAATTTTTACCGGGCGTTATATTGTTGATCCTCTTGGTAATGGCGATTTGCCTATTTGGGTAGCTAATTTTGTCTTAGCAGATTATGGAACTGGTATTGTTAAATGTTCTGCACACGATGAGCGAGATTTTAATTTTGCAAAAAAATATAATATTCCTCTCAAAGCAGTGTTACTCCCAGCGTACGATAAAGAATTACAAGAAAAAGTAAAAAAATTTGAAGTATCTTTTCATAATGCACAAGAAGGCATATTAACTGAACCGGCTGAATTTGCTGGCAAAATTGCTGCCGACGTTCGCAATCAATTGGCAGACTACTTGGTCAAAAAAGGGTTTGCGCAAAAGAAAACTACCTACAAACTTCGTGATTGGATCTTTTCGCGCCAACGCTATTGGGGTGAACCAATTCCATTAATTCATTGTGCCAAGTGCGGCATCGTTCCTGTGCCAGAAGAGCAATTGCCGGTGGAATTGCCCGCTGTTGAAGAATATCATCCGACCGGCACTGGCGAGTCGCCGCTTGCAGCAATTAAAGACTGGGTGAATACCACATGCCCGCAATGCAAAGGCCCTGCAAAACGCGAAACAAATACCATGCCACAATGGGCCGGATCATGTTGGTATTTCTTGCGCTATCCAAATCCTCATTTAGAAACTGCAGCATTTTCAGAAAAAGATATGAAATATTGGTTGCCCGTCGATTTATATGTCGGCGGTGTTGAACATGCTATTTTGCATTTGTTATATGCACGCTTCTATGTAAAAGTATTGCATGATCTTGGGTATCTTTCCTTTGATGAACCATTCACGCATTTATTCAACCAAGGCATGGTGAACAAATTTTCAGAATTATCGGGTGCCATTGAGAAGATGTCAAAATCCAAAGGCAACGTGGTAAACCCTGATGACATTGTACAGCAGTATGGTTCTGATGTATTGCGCATGTATATTTTATTCATGGGGCCGCCAGAACTTGATTGCGTGTGGCAAGATAATGGCCTTGAGGGCATCAAACGATTTTTAAATAAATTGTGGGATTATTTGACCGAACCAAAAACCGTGCTTGCTGACAATGAACAAGAGACCCAAGAAGTTACCCAACGCTTCCATCAATTTTTGAAGGCATGGGAAGAACGGCTTGATCTCTTTAAACCAAACACAGCACTTTCAGCAGCAATGGAATGGTTAAATGATGCAACCGCACATTCCATGCGTTTGAGCAAGAAAACCTTGGAGCAACTTTTGGTGGCACTTTCGGCAATGGCACCTCACTTTTCCAGCGAACTTTTGCAAACGCTCGTGCATAAAAAGTTGGAAGAATGCACATGGCCACAGTTTGACGCGCGTTTGGCGGAAGAACACATGGTTATTATTGTCGTACAAGTAAATGGTAAAATGCGCGCGAATTTAACCATCGCACGCGACACAGAACAAAAAGTTGTTGAAGCGCGCGCCGAGCAACTTGTTTATAAACATCTCGAGGGCAAAGATGTTAAGAAAATAATTTATGTCGTTAATCGTCTCGTTAATTTTGTTGTGCAATAATCTTTGAACGATTTCAGATAATTTTTTCTTTTCTTAGAATTTTTTGGTGATGTTCCATAGCAAGATCCGATTGAAACGTCAGCAACCATGTTACCATCTCGATCGTAGATTTTGCCATCACGTAAAAATCCTCGAGGGGGAAAAAGCAGATTATAAAGATAGACGACCGTAACTTCACAGGTATTTCCATCATCAAAATAGGATGTTACCCTATCATTGGTACCATCAAATGTGGCCTGGAGTCTTCCATCATCACTAACATATGATGCAATATGCGATTTATCCTGTTGCGCTTGCCTTACATGTGGCAAAAGATGTTGTTCTCTATTTGCCCAGTGTTCAAGAAGTTTGTTCACGTTAACGACCTTATCATTGTCGTTCGTTGTCATAGCGTCGGTATTTTTTATCAAGAGCAAGCATATCAACATGCTCAACATAGGCATTACTACTTTCATGAGCTTTTTCCCTCGCTTTTTTGCAGGTTTAAAAACTTAATTAAGACTACAACACCAACATTTTTTCTTTTTTTGAATAAGATATTTTTCTTCACCTAGCGTTTCAGGTTTTGATCCTACTCCGTCAGCGAGGTTGTGATAGATTGTCATAAATTGCTGCTCCTTGGGGTTATCAATCTTAACACCATTGCGTGATGGTAATTGTTGATAATACTCGAGCGGTTTTTGTTCAAAATTATCATTATTTCTTAGACGCAAAATAAAGGCTGAATAAGACATCTTTAATTGGCCATCAACAAAAAAACTTGTGACTAAGCCCGTTCCATCTCCATCTTTGGGGTTAAAAACACCCAATTTTCCTCGTGTTGGATCTTTTATCTTTATTTTTTTTTTATGAGTTTTTTTTAACCGAATAGCCGCACGCGCTTCTTCTTCATAACCTCGCCAATGGGCATAAAATTTGACTTCATCAATATCACTATTACTGAGTGCTCGTTCCGGTTGCTCTTCCATACACACATCAAATAAGCACCACGAAAGAAGAACCGTGCATAATAAAAAATTTTTAATCATAGCTAATGTCCACAACCTTAATAGAGACAACATCCCCAACAAGAGCACCGCACATTCGTAGTGTTTTCATCTTCACCAACAAAATATTTGCGATAGGATCGCTGCAAAGTTTCCACTGCATGTCCGTATTCGCTTTCTGCTTTATCATGTGGCAATGCTGGTGACGCAAATAACGGCATGGTTTCTTCCACACACGGCACACATGATTCAGTCATCTCCTGTGTTCGCGGTATCGGTACCTTCAATTGCAAAAGTTTTTTTGCTGCTTTAATTCTATAATTAAGTAACACTGTTTCTTGATCGGGACAAAAGGTATAGAAAGAATCATTCCGCCAATCAATAGAGGCAATGAGGTTGTCATCGGTATCTTTTATTGAGTCAAAACCCTCTCCCCGAGTATAAAGCCTTTCAAGAAGCATTTTTTCATGACCCTTTACTGACTCCCAAAATAATCCTTCTTTTATCACTGGGTCCATAGCACATGATATGCGCACAAAAAAAAGAATTATTGATAAAGAAATAAAAAAGAGTTGATACGTTCTTTGCATTGTCTATCACCTTTTTTTGCAAAGATCATCGAGATTTTAAAAATCACTATTACTATACTATGTTTCCGGTTTGCAAAAAAAGAATTTTAAAATGAATATTTTAGAGCTTGTCCGAAAATTAAAATTTTTCTCTAAGCAAGAAGTACTAGGAAAGCAATAGGATGTCATTCTGAGACAACAGAGTTGTCGTAGGAATCCAGGTCTATAAAATTAATTCATTAAAGGAACTTATTAAAATTCTAGATCCCTACGTCGCTTCGCTCCTCAGGATGACACTGTGGTGTTTATTATTTTCGTGTCTTTATTAGAATTTTGGGACTTTCCGATAGATCTTAAAAAAACTTAATATACCACCCACGTTCCATAATTTTTTTCACGCGGCTATATTCCTTATTGAACTCTTCATCGATCGCTGAAAGACGCACCAACTCATCATTGATTAAAATCCATGGATCAATGCCGCGACTTTTTGCAGGCATCCAAATATCATGATGCGTTTCATCGCCGAGAGTCACGGGAGGCAGATGCTCCAAGCGATCGATAAATCTCCTAATAGTGATATCATGCGAACATTTCAAAATATTCCACACAATGGCATCAGAGGAAAAATGAATATCCTCATGCGAGAGCAATCCAAGAGCGAGTGCGTATTTTAACATTTCGCCCATGTAACGATTCAAGAGCGAGTCGCGCGCTGAAGAAAAATGAAATTCTGTTAGATGTAAAGGTATGTAAGCAATTTTTTTTGCACTATGATGATCGGTAAAAAACCACCGCCCATCGGCAAAATTGAGATGACTAATTATGTGCGTAATTTCTTGTGGCATTAATAAAAAATCAAGAACCGCGCCAAACATGTTGTAATCTAAACGATCGGCACACAGTTCAGGCAAATCTTGTTCGAGTGCTTTAAAAGCGGGGTTTTTGTGTAAAATATCCTGCGTATCTATATTGTATTTGGCTAGAATCTCCGGAATTTCCGTTTGTTGCAAAAACCATTCATGAATATCATCTTGATATGAACCTATCGAGGAAACGTGATCAAACACAACATCGCCCGTATGGGAAAAAACCGTATGTGAAACATCGTGCAGTAAACCGGCAATTTGCTCAAGCAATGGGGCATTTACCATTCTCAGCAAACATAAAACGCCCATTGAATGATCGTATCGAGAAAAACGTTTTTTACTGCCAACAAAGAAATCTGCGCCATACTGATTAATATGTTGCAAACGAAGCACGCTCGGGCAAGAAAATAAGTCGAGTAAAACCGATTCTGTTATAACGAAAGTGCCATACAATGAAGATAACACTTGTGAAGGTTGGCGACACAAGGTATCATCGGCACAGTAAGATTGCCATGAAGATGTTTTAGGTTGATTGATTATTTTTGGTATCATTAATTACTTCTTGTTTTTGACTTCATTTTGCAAATATCGTGAAGAAAAGTAAATAATTTTATTTTAAAAGGAGTTAATCATTATGAAATTGTTTTTAGATACCGCAAATCTTGAAGATATTCGCGCTTGGGCATATCTCATTGATGGGGTAACCACAAACCCTTCTCATTTGGCGCACGAAAATAAAGATCCCAAAAAACAGGTTCTTGAAATTTGTTCTTTATTGCCCGACAAAGATATTAGTGTTGAAGTAACACTCACAGAACCAAAAGCAGTCGCGGATCAAGCACGCGCCATTGCCAAGCTCGCACCAAATATTGTGGTGAAAATTCCGTGCTATCAACCCTATTATCCCATCATTGCACAACTCGTGCGTGAAGGCATAAAAATCAATGTCACACTTGTGTTTACTCTTGTCCAATCATTATTTATGTGTAAATTAGGAGTAAAATATATTTCACCTTTTATCGGTCGTTGGGATGACATTGATGTTGAAGGAGTCGATATACTTTTTGAATTACGTTCCATGGTTGATCAGTATTCCTTCTCCACACAAATACTCGCTGCGTCCATTCGCTCAATACGCCATCTGCATGAAGCGATTCTTGCAGGTGCTGATGTTGCAACAGTACCAACAGCAGTTCTTGCAAAATCATCACAACATATTTTGACTAAAGAAGGCATGGAAAAATTTAACGCTGACTGGAATAAACTCGGAACCCCTAAATTTCCTTAATTAACCTCGATGCAACAACAACGTTTATCATTACTTTTTGTCACGAATAATTTCACCCCGTATTCAGGCGGCGTTGTAAGCTCTTTGCGCTTTTTTGCCAAAGCGTTGCAAGCGTACGGGCACACGGTAACCATTGTCACCCTCGATTTTTTGAATAAACCCGCGACTGAAGAATTTGATGTCGTGCGTTTGTATTGCCCCATACGCTGGACAATGCACTCGAATCAAATGGCATTTCCTTGGCGCGCGCGTGCACAACTAGCCACCATCATTAAGGAAAAAAATCCCTCGCTTGTGCACGTGCATCATCCTTTTTTATTAGGCCCTGCTGCACGCGCTGCGGCACACCAGCATGGCATCCCCGTTGTATTTACCTATCACTCGCTCTATGAACAATATCTTCATTATATTCCGTGGATACCTTCTTGGCTTTCAAAACCGTGGGTGCAAAGAGTTGTTAAAAATTTTTGCACGAGCGTTGATGGCATCATAGCGCCAAGCAGCATCATTGAAGATCGGTTAAAAGAATTTGAAATTATAAAACCTAAGGCACAAATCCCAACTGGGCTTGGCGATCATTATTTTTCAGCGCCACTTACATTGCCAAAACCAACCAAAGACAAAGTGCATCTGCTAAGCGTAAGCCGTTTTGTAAAAGAAAAAAATATTCCTTTTTTACTTGATGTCATCGCACAATTAGATCCCAAAAAGTATTCTGTACAATTAATCGGGTATGGACCAGAACGCGCGTATTTGCAAGAGTATGCGTACGTTCAGAAAAAAATCCCGCGTGAAACGCTCGCATTTATAGAAAAACCCTCGCCTGAAACATTAAAGAAAGCGTACGCTGATGCCGATCTTTTTATTTTTGCGTCACAAAGTGAAACGCAAGGGTTAGTGCTCGCAGAAGCAATGTCGCAAGGAACACCTGTTATTGCCCTTCATGGGCCAGGGCAAAGGGATATCATTGAACAAGGAAAAAATGGGTTTTTGATTTATTCGTCTCAGGAAATGGTAAAGCAACTAGAATATCTCACCAATAACAGGCATGCGATTTCTCTCCTGCAACATCATGCTTTTCAGACATCGCAAACCTATACCACAAAGAAGATCCTGGAGCAGCTCCTAACATTTTATCAAGGCATACTCGATCAAAAAAATAAACCATAAGGATTTTAGCTTAACTATTTGTATTTAACACATAAAAATGCTAGTATTATAAGCAAATTATTCCTAATTTCACATTGGTATGCGAGAATAAAAATGATAAGTTTATCCGACCATATCCTGAAAAAATATTTCATAGTATTTGTTATTTCTCTATTGAGCACGATACCAACCGTATCGGCAACGATAACATCAAAAAGCCCAAGAAATTCATTAGCAGTCGCAGCATCTTCATTAAACAAGCAAGATTTTGATGAAATAACGGTGCGAACTAGAGCGGTAATAACATCTATACAAAAAAATAAACCGGATTTCTATGAGCAATTCATTAGTAAAACACCGCTGACCGGTCCGAAACTGCCCACATCGAACATTGAATACATCTCGGAAAAAACTGTCTTAGAAGAGGCTGTACATGCATTCGAGCCAAAATTAAAAAATCTAGCTGAAAAATATCGGCAAAGCTTAAAATCCACCGATTTCTCAAAAATTGTTTATCATCCTGAAAGTATTGAGCCGAAGCCTAACGTTCATCAAGTGCCGGAGCAATCTTTACCCGTGCACAATGAACTCTTCCTCGATAAAGGAAAAGAAAAAGTTGCTGAAGATGAAATGGTCATTGAAAATGAAAACGATGGTTTTGTAGATATCCCAAAATCGTTCGATATGCCGTTATGGTCAAAAGAAAAACTCGAAGAGCTACAAACTGCCCCCTTTGGAAAATTTCTCTCATCACATATTCATCATGAAGAATTACAAAGCATTTTGGCAGGAGTATCAGTTGGCGCAACGTTACCACATTATTTTAGTGACCTGCAAAGAGAAGTCATGCGGCATACTCAATCAATTGATCTTTCTGACATCGATGATAACTGGATAATCATGGATGATAAGTTAGCACCTAAATTTCAAGAATATGCGTGGAAATCAAAGGTAATTAATGCAGAAAAAAAGGAAAATGGTGTTATTGTATTTTTTCTCTTTCATGGCACTTTTGTTGATTACACTGAATTTGGAAAAAATAATGATACACAATTAACGAAAGACTTAATTAATGATGCAAAAATTCTTGCACATGAAAATAATTGTGCCGTTAAGGTAATATCCTTTAACTGGTCAGGAGAATTAAATGCACCAAGTCGAAAAGAAGCTGCTTCAATCTTGAAGCATTATTTCGTCACCGATGATGATTGCATGAACGCAAAACAAATAACTGCTTTCAGCCACAGTTTCGGCGGTGATGTTCTGTTGCAATTTGCCGAACTACTTAGACCTCATAATAAAACATTAGATTGGGCTGTCATGGCTGGAACTCCTTTAGGTGAAGCAACAAATTTCGATGCGGTTGATAAAAAAGCAAGAGTATTAGAGCCAACACCAGATGAAGAGTGTTTTAATAGCAAATTAATTATCCAATGCTTTTCAAGGGGGGATGTCACGCAAGCCGCTGGATCAATGCAAATGACAAGTTGGCTACTCAATCCCTGGGCATTAATGACGCGTTGGATATTCAACCCCATAGGCATTGCTGAAAGGCGCTTACCTTTACGAATAAATAACAACAAAAGAGTGGTGAATTGTCATTTCGAACACGAAGGAAATTTATGTACTCACGTCGATATTAAATGGCATGCGGCCAGAGCACTACCGCATTTAATTCCTATGGTTTCTAGCCTTTACCCTCATGCTCATGATCTTAGTGTTGCAACAGGTGATCATGATTTAATCATTACCATGCGCAATCCTATTTTTTCACCGGGTTACGAAAAAACAGCCGATCGATCAGATCAAGCAACTATTTTGGGTAAAGAAATGTTTAAAAAATTATATGATAAACCTATTGGAGAGTTTAACACATGGGCAGTATTCAAGGCTTATCAAGAATTTATACATGCTCGCTACAGTCAAATAGATCAGGGACGTAAAGAGTTAATAAAAAAATTTGAAAAGAAATCTAAAGAATAAAAAATTATGATTGTGATAATGTCATAATAAAGCCGAGGGCGAAAGAAATTTCGCCCTCGTTTGTTTACAATGTTATGCAGCCGGAGCAGCTTGAGCACCTCCGCCAGCCTGAGGAATACCATCCAAGTGAATTTGAATTCTTTGAATTTGTTGTTGTAAAGCTTGGATTTGTTGTGCATTTAATGAATTATTAGCCTGTCCAGTTTCTAATTGATCTTCAAGATCATCAAGGCGATCCATTAATTTATCGGAAATTGTTTGCCAATCACCTGATTCTTCTAACGGAACTAACTCTTCATCAAATCCGGTGCCATAACCATAGTAAGGGTAGTAACCACCATAATAATCAGCAATTGCTAAAGCTGATAGGATGCCTATGCCGGCCCAGAGGCCCCAGAAGCCCCAACCCCAGCCCCATCCGCCCCAACCGCCGCCAGCAAAGGCGCCACGGCCACGGCCATTATTATGCCTACTGTTGCGATGAGCTCCTCCTCTACCACCACGTCCTCCACGACGACTCGCTGCTGAACTGCGTCTTGTTGAACGACTAGCTGAACGGCTAGCCGATCTAGAACCCGCTCTTCCACGGCGAGCAGCTGCCCCACGGCCAGCTCCCCCGCCACGACGCGCGCCTCCACCACGATGCATAGCTCTGCCACGACCACCGCCGCCGCGATGACCTCCGCCACCACCATGACCTCCACCACCGTGGCCACCTCCGCCGCCTCGAGCATCAAGCAGTGGGCAAGCCCCAAAAAGCAGAATAAGTATTAAAAGTATACCTTTTTTCATGTACACTCCTCCTTTATTAAAAAAACAGACACCTCAAGGATAGGATTTTATATTTTTATAAATCAATACTATTATCAGTTTGAATATTTTCAAAATGAAAAAAAAATGATATCCTATATGTATGAAAAAGAAGCTATTCAAGCTACATTCACCCTTCATTCCCGCAGGCAGCCAACCGGATGCCATAAAAAAGTTGACCGAGGGTCGACCTGCCATTTCTACGCTCATCGGCGTGACTGGTTCAGGTAAGACCTTTACCATGGCCAATGTTATTGCTAACCAGGATAAACCGGTGCTTATTTTGGCGCCCAATAAAACGCTCGCGGCACAATTATACGAAGAGTTTTCGCTGTTTTTTCCAGAAAATAAGGTCTGTTATTTTGTCAGCTATTATGATTATTATCAGCCTGAATCGTATATGCCCGCGCAAGATATTTATATCCCTAAAGAGACCAAGGTAAATAGCGAAATTGAGCGTTTGCGTGTTGAATCCACTGCATCGCTTGTTAATCGCCATGATACTATAGTTATCGCCTCGGTTTCATGTATCTACTCACTCGGAAACCCTAATGATTATCGTAATTTGGCCTTCCCACTGAAAGTAGGTCAGAAAATCAAACGCGTGGATCTTATTAATCATTTAATTTTTATTCAATATAAACGGAACGATGTTGAAAAAGCCTCGGGCACCTTTGCCGTGCTTGGTAATACGATCGAAATCAACTTACCCTATCAAAAAGAAAAATTACGTATTGAACTATTTGGCGATACCATCGAGCGTTTGCAATGGCTTGATAAGTTGAATAATAACGTCCTCATGGATCTTGATAACACCCTCATTTTTCCTGCAAAACATTTCGTTACCACGCAAGAAAAAAAAGATATCGCCATGACAAGCATTGCCAATGAGCTTGAAGCATGGGCGCCACAATTACCAAACCCGATTTATCAAGAACGCATTAAGCAACGCGTAAACCACGATCTAGAAATGTTACAAGAAGTTGGCTATTGCTCGGGTATTGAAAATTATTCACGTCACTTTGATGGCCGCTTACCCGGACAAAGACCGCCAAGTTTATTTGAGTTCTTTGAAAAAGATTTTTTACTCATTATTGATGAATCACACATCGCAATTCCTCAATTGCGTGGCATGTATGCGGGTGATCGTGCACGAAAAAAAGCATTAATTGATTTTGGCTTCCGCTTACCTTCGGCCTATGATAATCGTCCCTTACAATTTCACGAAATTGAAGAATATTTCAAAAATACGATTTTCGTTTCGGCAACGCCTGGCGATTATGAACTTGAAAAATCGGGGCGCATTGTTGAACAAATAATTCGGCCTACAGGATTACTTGATCCTGTTCTTGAAACACATCCGCGTGATAATCAAATGCAGCATCTTATAGAACAAATACGTGAGACAAAAGAAAAAGGGTATCGTTCGCTGGTGATGGTGCTTACCAAAAAATTAGCCGAAGAGCTCGCTCATTATTTAGAAGAGAAAAAAATAAAAGTTTGTTATCTGCACAGTGAAATAAAGACGCCGCAACGCAGCGAATTATTGCACAAACTCCGAGCGGGTGTTTTTGATTGCCTCGTTGGGGTTAACTTGTTGCGCGAGGGTATCGACCTTCCTGAGGTTGCACTCGTTGCTATTATGGACGCTGATGTTGAAAGCTTTTTACGTGACAAACGCTCGCTCATTCAGATTATTGGACGCGCGGCGCGTAACGCACACTCACGCGTTATTTTATATTGTGATAAAATCACGCAATCACTCAAAGCCGCAATGGATGAAACACATCGCCGACGCACGATGCAAGAAGCACATAACAAAGAACACGGCATCAATCCAACGAGCGTTAAGCGTGAAGTTACTAAAACAATTTCTAATTTCCAAGCAGCCATTGCACTCGCTTCAAAGAAACGCTCGACTAAAAAAGAACAACCTGAATTAACCTCGATGAACGATCGTATTCAAGAACTTGAAGATCAAATGCTCAAAGCGGCTGAAGCATTCGATTTTGAAACGGCAATTGCACTCAGAGAAGAGTGGTTTGCATTGAAAAAGCAAAAATAGCTAATTTTTTATTTTCTTTCCTGAAGCTGAACCAATTCTATATTCAAAAAATAGGTCAACACGGTACGAATTAGCACTAGGGCTCCCAACATACCGATATCATAAAAATTTGGAGCCAAAATTGTTTTAACAATGTCAGCTGCCAACATAAATTCAACGGCCAAAATGATATTTTTTCCTAGTTCAAGGCGAATGCGATCGTTGTTGTATAAAGAAACTTGTCTTAAAAGCACTAGAAAGTAACACACGCATGCCCAAAAGGCACCAATGGCGATGATTATAATACCAATGCTATTGAGAAGTTCGATTAATATGCCACTGCCTTTACTAATAATTGCTTGCACCATTTTTTCTTCCCTTCTCTATAAAACTTAGATTTTCCCCCTAATTTTACCCACAAGGATCAAACAAGGGTCAAGAGATTGCAGGTATAGCAGGAGATAGTAATGAAAAAGCTTTAAAAATCATAAACCCTGCCATTGACATAAAATTAATATGTTTTATACTAATAGTAATATTATTAATAGATAAAGGATTTATATGAATATTAAAAACATTTCTTTTTTATATACTTTATTTTTTACCTCTGCATCCATGTTACTTTGTAGTTCGTTATGGGCAATGGAAGAACAGTCTGGTGCAAGCGAAACTAAAACATTTCTTCCAGCACGTCGAAAAAAGAAAGTTACTTTTCAAACTGCAGGTGATTACACATTAACTGATCGAAGATCGTATACACAACGATATTTACGTGCAAATTTAGAACTTACAAGAATACAAAAAACTGAGATGCCAACCGAGAAAAAACAGCAAGAAGAACTGTATCAAGAATTATTAGAAATACAAAAACGATTTGCTGAAATAGGCCTGCACTATTATGATCATGCTGGCAGAGAAAATGACGCAGAGAAAAAGAAAGATTCATTAGGATATGCTCAAGATATTGTAAAGTATAAAATTGATCCGCTACTTAAAAAACAAAAAGAGTTTGGGTTCTCGACTGAACCGGTATCTGAGGTAGAAAAATTGAAGAAATTTCTTGAAAAGCAAGAAAACCAAAAAACATAAAATATAGTTTTATACCGGTAACAAGGAATTAAATTACTATGAATAAACGATACATTTTAGCAGCCCTCATAGGCTTATCCGCCATGGCTTGCCACATGCCTTCTTCAGCGACACTCTCAGGAAAAAATCTCACGGAAGCAGAAAGAGCAGAATTCATGGATCCTCAAAGACCTAAACCACCTATGCGAATTCCTTCACGCCCAAGTCAATTCAAAGCTGGTTTATTTTATGGCACTTTTTTTCCAATTCTTTTAATACCCAGCTTCCGTAATAATTGTTTAGGACAAGTAAAATACGACAATGATTTCAGTTTCCTTAAGGGATTCGGTACCGGATTTGCAACATCTGCCATAACATTATCAGCCGGTTCTTATGCTCTCTATAAATATTTTAAAAATCGTAATTAATAGGCATGAAAAAAGGGTAGTTTTATTGCTACCCTTTTTTAAAAAATAAAAAGCACTCAAATCGCTATTTCCACTCTCATTAAATTTGATTGCTCACGGAATCCCATTTTCTGAATCGGCACAAAAGCCACGAATTTCTGAAATAAGATCCTTTTGATGCGAAGACAATGGAATGTCCTTGCTAATCTCCCCATCATTGTGCACAAAATATTCAAGAAACATTAAGCTTGAAAGCTTTAGTAATTCTGTCCGGTCTGTTTTATGCTTCTTAATAAAAGCATTCGTGAATGCCCATACCATATTTTGGCTGATATACTTTTCTACGGCATTAGCAATGTATGCACTTGTTTTTTTATTATTTTCGACGCTTTCTGCATCCTTAAAAAAATTTTGCATGTATTCAGGTCCGCGCACTTGATCCACAACCCTTGCAACAAATATGACTGCCGTATCCTGCCTAAAATCCTCTAAAGCTTTAGTATCAAAAGAACAGGCACGCTCCAACCAAATGCGTAATTCCTCAGCTTTCATTTGCCTTAATACCTCACAATATCCTCTGGGATCAGCGTACCTTTGATCTTGAAAATCAAGCGCATTCTCAAGCAGTTTCTTTTTGGTTAATTTATCCTTATGTGCTAATGCTTTTCCCGCATCCTTGTATTTTGGATTATGTAGAGGGTTACTCACTTTGATTATTGGTTCAAAATCATCGTACGTTTCATAATCAAGTAGATGGGCAAATTGTTCATCCAAACTTCGAGTTACTAGTTTAGACTCTTCACGCGAATCTTCTCCCCATTTTTCCATTGCGCCTAGGTACATCCCATTAAGAATGAAAACAATAAAAATAGTCTGTTTATTGGTTATCATAGTGTTTGCATCTTTCTATAAGTCATGATTTTCATGTTTTTAATCTCTATCAATACTATGATTGATTCAAAAGGCAAAAATAACGAAGTACGTGCAAGCAAAAAATTATTGTCCAGTGCTTGGCGATTTCCATTCTTTTAACTCTTTATAAAATGCAAGAAACTGCGAAATAAGATCCTCTTGATGTGGAGACAAGGCAATGTCTTTGCTTATAGTGCAATTATTATGTACAAAATGTAGGAGAAACAACAAGCTTGGAAGTTTAAATGTTGTTTTGAAATTCTCAAGCTTATGAATTAATGTTACACCGTTCTTATAACTAGAGAGAATATTATCCCCTTCTCGAGAAAAACAAACTGCTGTAATGTCGTCATCATGACTTTTAAGATTCGTACATTGTTTTGATCTTGTATGCCACAATTTGAATAGCTCGTCATCCCATGAAACAAATAGTGTCTCTTTTGGAGAAAAATAAATTGGATTAAGGCAAGTAAGCCCGCTTCCAGTAGACATCACACGCGTAGGTTTTGAAAGAATATCGTATACGTTGATACCATCTCCAGAAGCTACGTACTGTAGTTCGCCATCTGGCAAACGTTCATACTCATTCCCACTCACTGCCAATAATACGCCATCATGAGACACGCTCAATAATCTATAGTCATTTGGTCCGGTATTATACGGTATTGTCCTTAACCATTTTTGTAATTCAATATGCATTACCTTTATTTCCGTTGGAGTAGCATAAACTATCCTTGAACCATCCGGATAAAAGCAAAGCGCATATGCAGTATCATCGATGATCTTGCATTCTGCAGAATCAATATCCCATATTTTAATTTTTTTCCCGTTACACGTTGAAGCAATACATGAAGTATCTGGTGAAAAACTAATGACGCGCGTGTTTTGATGAGAGTCGTGTACTTTAAAGTTAAATTTAACGTCTTTTATGAGATTTCCGGATTCAGTATCCCATCGTTTTATATATCCCCCGACAAACCATGCTGCAATAGTTTTTCCATCAGGAGAAAAACGAATAGATCCAATATCAGGTTCTTCATTACTTAATTCTTTTATGCATGCTCCATCCATGGTATATATTCTTACGTCGCCGTCCAAATCTCCCACAACAAAAGTTTGACCGTTTGGGGAACAGTCAATCGCAGCGACATCGCCGGTTTCTAAGGTTTTTGTTAATTCGACACACTTTCCAACTGCGTTATGATTCAGAATAAATGCTTGGAGTTCACCCTTCAACATTTTTGCGACATATTCTTCTTGGGCAACGGCAATATAGTTGCTTGCCTTTCCATTATCAATGCTTTCCGCCGCTTTAAGAACATTCGGTATATACTTTTTTCGTTTTGCTTTACCAGCAAATTTCCCAACAATAGTTGTCGCCATATCACTTTTGAGCAGCAGTAAATTATCAGCGTCATCATGCGAACAGATACGCTCAAGATCAGTGCACAATTTTTTAGCTTCATATGATTCTAATTTGGCACAGTATCCTTTAATATCACTACGCCTTTGTTCTTGGAATGCTAAAGGATCCTCCACAATATCATTGTCAGACCGAAATACAATCATTTCAGTCATTTTTTTATCATCATACGCTTCATTACCACGCGAGGGCTGTGCATTAGTCCAACTACGAATTACTGGTTTAGCTTCTTGATCGGAATATTTTCCCCATTCTTCCATCGCTCTTAAGCACATAACATTAAGAATGAAACCAATAAAAACAATCCGTTTATTTGTTACCATAGCGCATCTTTCTATACCATCATGATTTTTCATGTTTTTATGCCCTATTATCAATAGCATGTTTATGAGTTTAATAGCAATATTATAGAAACATAAAAACGTCGCCCTATTCAATTGAATCCGTAAATTCGGTATAGTTATATTTACTTTAATAATCATGCGTTGCTATACATATTTTTAGGTGCTTTATGAAAAAATATAGTTATTTGCTTTGCTTTCTGACTTTTCTTCCCCTAGTATGCATGGAAGAATCACCAGGAAGTCCAAGACAAAGAAAACGGGTCTCATTCTCATCTGAAGAACCGGCTCCACGTAAAACGGGTAAATTAATACCCATGACGATTCCTGAGGCAAAAAAAGCTCAGAAAAGCTATTTACGGAAGGCAAAAAAATATGCAAAGAAAGCAACTAGAAAACGAATAGGCCCTGAAGACAAAGAATATTTTTTAAAAAAAGCTGAAAATAACTATGCACATAGTGCGCAAGTTTGCCTTGCTCTTTATAGATATGATGAAAAACAATTTTCATCTGCATTCACCCAAGCCGAAAAAATACTGGAAGTGGACGTATATTCTATCGGATTAATGCGCTCGGAAAGCAAAGTCCCGGCATTTACTACGGACGTCTGGGAAGAATTAAAAATGCTGGAGGCTACAAACAAAAAAAATCAAAACAGAGTAACTAAAAAATGAAAGCGAATCACTATGAAAACATCTCTATTGAAAGTATTGATACTTATGTCACTTATTAGTTCAGATCGCCAGGCAAACGCACGGCAGCATTTTAGGCCTATGCACATTCAATCATTACATGATGTTGTCAATTTATTTCCAACAAGCCCTGACGAATTACGAAAACGAGCGGCAGATACATTGCATGATGTCATGCATCAAATTCAGATGTTAGTTGAATTATCTCCTGATCAACTCACCTACGATAACACGCTCCGCCATCTTGATGGGATCATGGATACATTCAAACGCATGACGCAAGTCCTTGAAGTATTGTTTAATCTAAGCCCAAGTGAACAAATGAGAAAGACAGCTCAAGAAGAGCTTCTCAAATTACAACAAGCAGCCGTCGATCTCTTTACTTATAATCTCAAATTATATCGAGTAATAGCGCAGCACGCGCAAACACGCGCTATCACTGAAAGTTTAAGTGATGAAGAGCGTTATTTTGAGCAAGAAATGCTCGAGGAATTTGCGCGCAACGGGCTTCATTTGCCAGAAGATAAACGTGCTCGCATTAGTGCATTACAAAAAGAACTTGCCAATACCAGCATGCAGTTTGATAAAAATATCAATGAAGATGATTCAAAAATTATCGTGTCGCGTGAAGAACTTGAAGGTATTGATGATGAATTTATCGCAACCTTACGAAAAACGGATGATGGTAGATTTATTCTTGGCGTTGATTATCCAACCTATTCAAAAATTATGGAGCAATGTGAAACACGCGAGACACGCAAAAAGCTCTATGATGCATTTTCTAACAGAGCATACCCGGCAAACATCCCCGTGCTTGAAAAAATTATCAACTTGCGCGATGCGATCGCACATGCAACAGGCTATGTGAGCTTTGCTCATCTTTCACTTGAAAATCAAATGGCAAAAAAACCGACCATCGTTGAACAATTTCTTTTAGATTTATGGCAAAAAGCAAGTCAAAAAGAAATGCTTGAACTCAAAAAGCTCAAAGATGAACTTCTTTCATCAATCCCGCTCACGCCTGATGGAAAATTTTATCCTTGGGATAAAGCATATGCTACTGAACTACTCAAGAAAAATAAATTTAATATCGATGAATATAACATTGCAGAGTATTTCCCTATGGCTTCCACCATTGATGGGTTACTCAAAATTTATGAATCGTTTTTTAATCTTTCTTTCAAACAAGTTCATGCACAAGGCTTGTGGCATGAAGATGTTAGAACACTCGAGGTATATAAACGAGGGAAACTGATCGGCTACATTTTGATGGATCTCCATCCGCGTGAAGCAAAATATAGCCACGCGGCCGAGATGACGGTGGTGCCCGCACTTCTTTCAGATACCAATGAAATTATTCCGTCAGTTGCCGTCGTTATCGCTAACTTTCCAAAAGCCACGGCGCGTAAACCAGCATTATTGTTACGCTCGGATGTCAGGACATTCTTCCATGAATTTGGCCACGCGTTACATGCCATTTTAGGAGCCACGCACCTTGCTTCACAATCAGGCACGCACACAAAACATGACTTTGTTGAACTGCCCTCGCAAATGCTTGAAGAATGGTTATGGGATGAGGATATTTTATACAATTTAAGCAACCATTATAGTACGGGTGAAAAACTACCCAAAGCCACTATTGCTACGTTGCTAGAGCTCAAAAATCTGAATTCTGGCGCATGGATTACACGGCAAATATTTTTATCGCTGCTTTCCCTACATTATTTTAAAGAAGGTGCGCGCAAGAATACCGAAGAAATCATGAAAACATTATATAATAAGATCCTCATTTATAGCTGGTACGATGAAAACAATCATATGCAAACTTCATTCGGCCATTTAACCAGTTATGACGCGCGTTATTATGGTTATTTGTGGTCAAAAGTATTTGCACTCGACTTATTTGCAACTATCAAAAACGAGGGACTTCTCAACCCCGAAGTTGGCGAGCGTTATAGCAACAAAGTCTTAAGTAAAGGTGGCAGCAAAGATCCTAATGAATTACTTTTCGATTTTCTTGGCAGAGCGCCAAATAATGAAGCATTTTTAAGAGATCTTGGCCTTTAAAAACGCGGGATACGATGCTCACGTTTTTTTAAACATGAGCATCGTATAATAGTGAAGGGAGAGTCTGTTTAGCTATTATTTTTCAAATTTTTACACACTTTTTAATAACCTGCGATCTCATCATCCAAATCGACGTTATCGTCACCTGATTCATCGCCATCATAATAATCACCATCGATTACAGCTTCATCAAGCAAAAGTCCCTCACCCAATAAGAATGCGCCTGCGCCATAGCCATATCCGCCGCCTCCTCCGCGATTTCGACGATAATTGCGGTTGCCACCCTGGTGACCCATTTCATGGGACATACTATGGCTCATACTATGACCGCCCATACCGCCACCATGAAAGCCACCGCCACCCATGTGACCTCCGCCTCCACCACCGCCTCCGCGGCATTCCAGTGAAGAAACTGAGCCCATACTCATAATAAAAAGAATAAATACTAGATTGAAACTTTTGATAAAGGTCATGAAAAGCCTTTCATTTCGGTCTTTATTAGTGCCTAAACCCTCCATATGCTTCAATCTAATAATACTATTTGAAACTTTAATAAATCAATATTTTTATAAAAATTTCTAAGAAGTGCCTTAAGAATCGAAAAAAATCTGCTATTCCGGCCCTATTTCTTAAAAGTAACATTTTTCTAGCATCGCGCGTAAATGTGAGTTACCATTAACCATAAAGAAGCATACTTTTTTACCTTTTTTTAAAAAAATATCTATGCAAAAAAACTGTGGTATTGTCTTACGAAATTATTATCCGTACAAGCAAAAAATTAGTTTGTTTGATAAAGAACACGGGCGTATTGATGCAACATTGATCAAGCACCGATCAGGCGTTTTACAACAGCTTAACAATGGTACCGTGCTTCGTTATACCATCGGAGAGCAAAGTACTATAAGTAAAATTCATGATGTTGAAATAATGACAATCCCTTTTGAGCTTGCAAAGCATGATTTGAACTTTTTTCATCATATTTTGGAACTGAGCTATTATTTTTTGCCGCCTAATGCGGCGGCACCGGATACGTTCGATTTGATCATGTATCTATTTAACACGGCTGCTCATACGTTTAATAAACATCTGATTTTATTTCGTTTTTTTATATCGCTGGGTATATATCCTGAGAATATACCATTTAAAAAGAGTTATTTTACTCATTTAGCTTCACAAGGATTAGAAGCATTCTTTAAAGAAAAACTTGACGAAATACATCACAAAGTGCTTGAATCGTGGTTATTGCAGTGCATCGCAATGCACCCTTACAAAGATCACTTTAAAACAATTTCACATGAAAAAAATATAATGGTGACCCATGAAACTATATAATCGTTTGATTATCATCTTTTTGGTAGTCTTGCACGCCGTATCTATACATGCAGGGATATTCGATTTTTTTAAATTTGCTACAAAAAAGGCTGATCTGCCTACTACAAAAATACGTCTTCCTTTAGGCATTGCAGAAAAAAAAGAACAGCTGGGATATTTAGAAAATGAATTAACTGAATTGCAAAATGGGCAAAAGGAATTCTTAGACAAGGTACAGGGAAATCTGGATCAAACAACTGAGCAAATTAATGACGTTAAAAAGCAAATCAAAGAAGCTCCGCAGGAAGCTCCGTTCTTAAATTCATTGCTTTCAGTATGGAATGAAACGTATCAAACATTGTTTACCTTACAGTTTTCATATAAAGAGATCCTCAAAGTACTCGAACAGCATATTGCTTTACTTGAAGACTTTTTAAAAGATCCTGAATTTAAATCACTCAACTTAAAATTGCACTCGTTCTACACCTTTGAAGAATTACAAGAACTCTCAAAAAGAATTGTCGCTCAAGATGATAAGGTTAAGCGTTTAGTTGAACAAAAAAATGAAGCGATCGTTGATCTTGATAATCGCAAACGCAAGATATCAGCCATCAACAAGGAATACCAAGAACGTAAAAAGAAGCAGGAAGAATTCAGTACCAAATCAGTGGTACCAACAACATCACCTGAACAAACAGAACTTGATTTCAGACAACAAGGAAAATTGCTGGATGTAGAGGAAACATTCTATCGCCATGAAAAACAGCTCGCAGAGCTTAAAATACAAGAAATTACTAAAAAAATAGCATTCTTTGACACGTCAATTGCGCTCGAATCAGAAAAATTGAAATTACTCAAAGCTCATTTTGCACGCGTAAAAGAATCACTGCGTATTGAACCAAAAGATATAAAAGTCGCCAAAGAAAAATTAGAACTACAAAAAAAAGAATCATTGAGTATACGTGATGGCTATTACGAAGCCATTAAAAAATTAACTATGTATCGCGATGATCTTATTCAAGAGATTGATACGCTCAAAAAGAATTATACCAAAATTGATAGCAACGCGCTCGGGTTGAGCGATTGGAGTATCATACCTAAGACCTTGGATACTTATACAGCGCTCGCTGAACTTGGTCTTAAATATGCGCAAACAACGTTACTTGAAAATAAAATTGAAACATTAAAAGCAAACATTGAAAATGAAAAAATATCCTTTAAACGAAAAGAAATCGAAGTTGATATTTTAATTTCTTGGTATAAAATCAGCCGTCGCCAATTCAAATCAACTGATGAAATTGACCAAGAATTGAAACAATATCAATCATTGGTAACTGAGCTCAATCGTGATGAAGCCGCTATCAAGGAAAAAACAACCACGATGCAAAATGCGCTCATCATGCAAAATAAAGCATTAGCGAATATTAAGCTTATCATTGCAGATCTCAAAAACCAGCGTAATAAATTGTTCCGCGGTAATCTTCCAATCTACAATGCTTGCATCGCTCGATTCACCATCGCTGAAAAAACATTGGGCGAACAAATTGATGAAAGTAACCGTTTATTAAAAATCTATAGCACCAATCTCACGACTATCCGCAATACAAGCCAAGAGCTTTCAAGCATCATCTCAACCTTTGAAAGTAAGAGTATTTGGCAGCGATCGGAATATGCTATTTCATGGAAAGGTATTAAAAACATAGGTAACGACCTTTTGCTCTTCTTTAAAGATGTTATTACCCTCGCATCGGTATATATTTCAAATTTTGATCCTCATAATTTAATGAAAATGCCTGAACAGGTCGGCAGCCATATTTTTGATATCTTATTCATGCTTCTGAAAATAATTGCCCTCATTGTTATTTATTTTGTCATCAAAAAACAGTTACCACAGGCAATTAGTTATTTCATGCGTTTTTCCACACCAAAACGATGGTTACTTATCGCTTCGCGAACGCTTGGTGTAACACTCAGCTTTATTAATGATTACTTTTTTTCAATTTTTTGCTGGTTTGCACTGTTCACACTCATCTATTTTGATGTGATTATTGATCTGTTCTTGCAGGTCATGTTTTATCTTCTTTCAATCGTATATTTCCTCTACCTTATTAATCGTTTCATCGCCTATATCATTGAATACAATAAAACGCATAATTCATTACTCTTTGGTCAACAATTTCAAAAACGGTTTTCATTTGTATTCTCCTGGGTTGGCTATTTAACCGTTATATTACTTTTCTTCCGTGAAGCGTTTATTTTGGCTACCTATCATGCGACTGAGTTCCCAACTATCTTGCTCGCAACCTACTCGATCGTATTGAGAATCTTAATCATCTTCTCAATTGGCAAGGAGGAAATAATAAGCTTGTTGCCAACGCGCCGTCCGGTTTGGCAGGCTGTTGCTGATTTCATTAAGCGGTATTATTATCCACTCCTTGTTTTCATCATTATTTTGATGATTATCAGCGATTCATATGTCGGCGGTTATGGTAATTTAGTGTCCTATGTTATGTGGGGCATCATCGGTACGATAGTGCTGATTAAATTATTGCTTATGGGCCAAGATTATTTAAAAAAGAGAGCATCAAAATTATTCTTTGATAGTGATGAAGAAGCTATTAAAGAACGTTTTGTTTATGCAAAAACATGGTACGGACTTTTTGTCGTTGGGCTCTTTATTGCCATCACTATCATTGGCATCGTATTAAGTTTACGCATTTGGGGTAAATCCACCTCGTGGCATGAAATTTCATACATTTTAAATTACCCATTATACCCAAGCAGTTTTGATGTTGTTACAGGGCAACATATTTGGCTCACCCCGCTAACGATCCTCTATTTAATAGGCTTCATATGCGCTGGCTTTATTCTTGCGTTTACCGTCAACCGCTTTGTTTTAAATCGTATTTTCCAATTGTTACCGGTGGATATCGGCGTTCAAAATACCGTCTTTAGTTTATCGCGCTATTTAATTGTCATCGCGGCGATTTTCCTTGGTTTCCAATGGGCAAATTTAGGAAGTTTACTCTTTGCAATCGGTTTAGTAATCGCCAGCATCGGTTATATCGTCAAAGAACCAATTAGCGACTTTATTTCATACTTCATTATTTTAGTGCAACGACCGGTCAAAATTGGTGATTTGGTGATGGTGAAAGAAAATTTAGGTGTCGTACGCCATATCACCCCACGCTCGGTTATTATTCGTACAAAAAACAGCTATACGGTAATTGTGCCTAATGCAACAGTCATTAATGAAACGGTACTCAACTGGAACTATTCGCGCGGGTTTATCGCCTTTGATGATATTTTCGTAACTGTGCCATATACTGCTGATCCTTTACAGGTAAAATCGATTATAGAAAAAGTACTTGATGCAAATCCTGATTTGCTTAAGAGCCCTCGCCCTATTATTCGACTTGAAAATTTTGGTGAAAATGGTTACGAATTTTTGTTGCGCGGGTTTGTTAGCAGTAATAAAACGTTAGAAATCTGGGATATTGCAAGCAACGTACGGTTTTCACTCGTTCAAGCACTGCAAAAAGAAGGAATCAATATTGCCGTACCAACGAGGTTACTCATTAACGCCCCCGCGCGCAGTATTAAAGAATGACGAGTGTATTAACGTCTTTTTTTACCTTCGATCATCTGTTTGATTTTATCAACCCAGCCAAGTTTCATGCAGCCATAGAAGATAAGGCATAGTGCACCGCCGATAACGATAACATTGAGCCATCGTTGGAAAAAGTTGAATGCGTACAGCACAATAAGAAGACCAACTATTAAACAGATAATCCCCTTTTGTGTGTCATTTAAAGAACGGAAATGAAAAGCCATTGCTTACTCCTTTTTTTATAGTAATTCACTTACGTGTTTTTACTATAAAAGGAGGTACTTAGCGTTTGCAAGATTCCTTAAAATCTTTTCTTCCTATTTATTGTTTGTTAGAATGCGCCTCCGATAACAAAATTAACCAAGTCGCATATTCATGAAAATAAGGCAAAACATTAATTTCTCTTTTTTTAATTTTTTCTTTTAACTTTGTTAGTTGGTCATCATGTTTTGAATCATCTGGTGACAAGCTAATAAGTAAAGCACTATTCAAATCTACTTTAATGTGCTCTGGTGGTTTTTGTGCATAAATAACATCATGCTCTAATTTTATAAAATCATAAAATATTTCCTTATGCTTTTTGCTTATTTGTGCAAAATTGGAATAAGTAACCCAGGTTGTAATAAGCGAATCCACATCAGTTATTTTTGTAGGTTTCACCTTGTCAAGCACAATAGTCCAAATTTCCTTGTCAAGATCAAATTCTTTCTGCGCTACCTGTGTTTCCATAGCTGATGCAAACGTTAACGCCATACAAGAAACAAACAATAATTTTTTATAGAATTTCAACATACGATAAAAACTTTCTAAAATTTAAACGAATTTTTATATCAATAGTAACAATGATTTTAATAAATTCAACCTTTAAAATATCATTATTTGATGTTATTATTTCATAAAGTATATTTCTGTCGAAGAGGAAAGAATGAAAAATATCACAGCAGCTAGCAATTACGATGAAGCTTACTTACAAATTTTAGTAGATATTCTCAATGAATGGGAATCTGAATATGACGAAGAAGATTATAAACATCTACAAAATAATTGATGGAGTTGTGGTGCAATTGCCTCTAATTTCCCAATAATTTTTTCTCTTACCTACTGCATAATCCTAACAGATGCCAATAAGCGAAGAACATTAAGCACTATTTTTGGTTAAGCTTCTTTTTAAAATTTGTTAATCTTGCGATAATTTCATGAAATGTTTCTAAATCAAGATATACTTCGGTCGTTTTACCTTTTTCATTTTTTATATATTTTGGCTTTATTTTTTTTGTTTTTTGAGCTGACATTATTTATCCTAAATCTTATACACATCTTTTCTATGTTTTATAGCTATCACCAAAATCACTATTTCATCATTTTTGATTTCATAGATTACTCTATAATCATTAATACGTAATCTATAGGTAGGATCTTTGAAACCAACTAATTTTTTTATATCTAAACGATCACTATGCAATGTAAGTTGCTCAATTTTTTTCTCAATTATCTTACTAATTGATCTATCAATTTTTTTTAAATCTTTTTTTGCTGATTCAGTAAAAATGATCGTATAATTTCTTAAATAATTGTCCAAACTCATTTTTTCCCAGATAAGGAAGCTTTAACCTCAGCCAATGTATAAGTTTTTTCTTTATTTAATTTCCTGACCCGAATCAATTCATAATCATGCACATTCTCCAATTCATCAAGCAAATATTCAAATTCATCGATCGAAAGTATAACGCCAACTTTCTCATCTTGATCATAAACATATTTTGGATGCAGTTTGGTCATCAGTACACCTCAATTATATTCAAAGAGATTTCCTAATAATTTAATTTATTCTATGAAACACTACGCATATTATTCAATAGTAAGACTATCTGCTTTTCAAAAATAATATAAATGGCTTTGCGCCATCGCGCAGCGTACGCACTTGCGTCACAAAATCAACGTGATATAAACCGAACTTTTGATAATACCCCTCGCACCATTCCCAATTATCCATGAGCGTCCAATAGGTATACCCTCGAATGTCATAACCATGTTGTAGAGCTTGCGCAACAACAAAGAGATGTTTTCTGATAAAAAGATCCTTTTGCGTGTCAGCACCATCGGCAACACCATTTTCTGTTACATATAACGGCACACCAAGCACTGCGCAGCGCTCAATGGCACGGTATAACCCTTCAGGATAAATAACATTCCCTTTTTCAGTAACACACTCATGAGGATGAGGCACGGTATTGAATGGTTGCGCGATTTGATACTGTAATTTGAGTGTCGAGTGCGAATAATAATTAATGCCAATAAAATCTAACGAGTGTTTGATGGCGGAATTTTTGGCCTGAACGAGTGTCCAGCCAGGAAAGCCCCACACAAAGTTGCCAGTTTTAAAATAGGAAATAGTCACTTTGTTAAGCAGCTGATCAAAAAGATGTGCTACCGTTTTTTCAAATGGATTCCACGCGTGATAGGGATCTAATGGTTGAATAACGTGCGCTAACCCTATGGCGAGTGCAGCAGTATCTTGAGGCACGCGTTCTTTAAGCCCATGCGCGCGTTTTTTGAATGCATAATAGACGGCAGCGTGCGCATCAAGAAAGTTGAGCAGCACTTTGCCCGCAAGTTTGAGATTTTTTTTGCCCGGTGGATAATGCCCTCGGAAGAAACCTTCGAATGCATAACCGGATGGTTCATTGATCGTCATCCATGTTGTAACACGCGGATAGAGATGATCAAAAACATATAAGGCGAAACGCACAAAATACTGAATATTTTTTGCTTTTTTAAAACCGCCTTTTTGTTCAAACCATCGCGGTGATGTATGATGCCAGAGCATAATAATCGGTTTGATGCCTTGTGTTAAAAGTTCGTCAACCATGTCGCCATAATGTTCCATGACCTTTTCATCAAACACACCCTCTTGTCGTTCTATTTTGCTCCATGGGATCGAGAAACGGTATGAATCAAAGCCGCATTCTTTAACGAGTGCTATATCATCGCGCCAATGATGCCAATGATCACATGCATGGCCAACTTTTTGTCCATCTTTGATATGCCCAGATTGATTTTCCCAATCGATCCATGTATCGGGCGCAATGATATCATCATAAAGATAGGGCCCTTCAAGTTGATATGCTGAAGTAGCAACACCGAATTGAAATGAAGTTGGAAATTGAAGATTTTCTAAAAAATCAGAACGATCACAAGCAATTTTTTGCCAGTCCCATTGTAAAAATGGGGAACGGGATACAACTAATTCTTGCCGCGCGTTACCGACACCATAGAAAACGAGCGCGAATAAAATGTAATAGCGTACGTTCATGGATTATTGTTCTTCTGATGGCGCTCGTTTGAAAAAACCTCGGCGCTCGAATTCTTTTTCTACAGTGCCTCTGTTAAATAAGAATGCATCAATGCCAACATCTGCTTGATGTGCACCATCGATATTTTCTTGTAAATCATCAGTAAACACTGCTCGTATTCTCTTGGTGCATTCTTCTTTATCATCGCATACTTCTTTATCCACTTTTGCGCGAGCAGTTACATAATATTTTTTATTGGGTTTTTCACCGTTTTCTTCATTTGCAATATGATGAATATCGAATAATTCGAGCAATCGGGCTTTTTTTGTTTTTTTATAATTTTCATATTGCCTCTCGCTCATATTAGAAGCTAAAACAAGAACAACACCCCGCCTTTTCATCTGATTAATAGCATTGATTGTTTCTTCAATAGGTTCTTCCAGCTGATTCTGGCACTCATACATAGCATCTTCATAAGGAGCTAAACTTGGAAATTTCTTAATGATGTATTCAATGGAAAGTTTCTCACCTTCAAGACTTTTACCCAAAATACCTAACCCAGATATGGTGAGATTACCTATATCATCTAAGTTATACATAAGAATACCGCCACCACATTTCACTACCTTTAAAATTTGTGGTCCAACCACAACATGATGCCAATCAAACATTGCAACAAGAATTTCATCGTCTGATGCTGCTTGAGGCATCGCATCATCAGCATAGAGCATTGAACTTAGGAATAAGCTTGTTATTAAAATAGTAAGTTTCGTTTTTAAAAACATGTTGTTCCTTAAAACTGATTGGAGGAATTTATCTTGTCATCCAAGGATAACCAAAGAAGATCGCTGCTGCTGTAAATGCTTGAATTGCACGTACCTGTGTTTTAAAAATATCTAAATCCGATCGAACAGTACGAGTAATCAAATCAGCATCTCCTTGAAATGCTAAATCTCTTTCATGATAATTATTGTGTATAGCATAAAGACCTATAAAAGCCGAACATGAAGCTCCTGTAAGTACGGCAAACTTTAATGGGCTTATTTGAGGGTAAGGTTCATCGGACATTAAGCGCGCCCGTAACACTATTGGTAAGGATAATGCAGCTCCTCTTAAGATTGATTCTTTCAAAGTTGGGCTCTTAAAGTTATATATTTGATTGCTTGTCAAATGATTAATTGTATTATACACGATATTTGAAGCTGCGCCTAAAGCAGCGCCAGTTGCAATAATAGTTGCAGCAGGCAAAACCTCGTTTTTGACAATATCTTTAACGAGGTCCATGCCATGAACAGCGCTAGAAAAACAGAATAAGAATGCGAGTGTAAATAAAATTTTTTTTAAATTCATGAGATTTCCCTTACCTGTTCCACCAACCACCTTGATCAAGATCATAACCTAAGCCTAGAGATAGCATCGATGCAGCTTTAATCAACCGCAGCTTCCTTCTCGTAGAATAATCACTTTCTGTAAAAATTCTCGCTTCCTCTGTAACTACCAGGGCTGGGTAGGATATTATTCTAGCATCGACCGTCTTATCAGTACTTATCCAAAGCGCACTAAGAACCGCAAACATACTTCCGCCCATTAAGGCTAACTTAGATACATTATTCGCGTAAGGATAAGGTGTAGAGAAGCCAAAGCGAGCAAAGCCTACGATAGGTAGGGATAGTAGTGCCCCTTCAAAAAGAGATTCCGGTATGTTTACTTTTGGCGATGCAAATTGCGTGTTTGGACGATACCAACGGTCAGCTGCGCAAAACAGATAATCAGATGCTACACTCAAAGCTGCCCCCGTTGCCACAATAGCTGCCGCAGGCAAAACCTCGTTTTTGACAATATCCTTAACGAGCTCCATGCCATAAACAGCATTAGAAAAACAAATTGAGAAAGTAAGGGTAAATAAAATTTTTTTTAATTTCATCGGACTCTCCATTATTAAAAGGGCAATAGATCATAGATTTTCAAAATGCCCATTGCAAGATAACTTGTTCCATGACCCCACCAAATATTTTCTTTCTTTTTCTTGTGTAATGTATGATTTTCGTCAGTTATTGCATTGTTTTTTCCCCAAATATAATTGGGAAGATGCCTCTTGATAAATTCATTATCGTCATGCTCACCTTTATCTCTAAGGTTACAGAGCATGGGAACTGTGTGGGATAATGCTAGAGCCCCGGTAAGCAATGACCATTTTTTAAGGGAAAATTCTGGACAAGAAGATTTGCATAAAACGTATAAACTAACGGGCAATAAGCATAATACTCCATGTAATGCTCCCGTTTGAGCATTGGGCAATGTGTCTCCGTTATCTTTCATAATGTTGCGACTAATATGATATGAACCAGCACTGACAGCGGCTCCTAGACCCATAATCATACCCGCCCGCACAACCCTATTGCTTGCCAATTCTTGTAGGGTTTCCATACCTTGTGCAGAATTAGCAATACAGATAGAAACTATCAATATACCTATAATTTTCTTGAAATTCACCGAAATAACCCCCTTCAAACCAGGTAAAGCCCTGGAGAAACCTCTCATATAATATATTCTATTATACTTTATCTCAAGATTTATACAAGCAGCTCTTTTTCTAAAACCCCCCTGATTTTTGCCAAAAAAAAGCCCCGGAATGTTCCGGGGCTTCATTAAAAACGTATTCGTGCGTTATGCTATCGCTTGCTCATCTGAAAAATAACCCCATGCTCTGAGATTTTCTTCTAACTTTTGTGCCGATTGGAAGGTAATGGTACGAACATTATAATCAGCATGCTGAGCGGCCTCACAATTTTTTTTGTGAGCATCAACGTATACATATTCTTCTTTAATGGTAATATCAGCCAATTGATTCACTATTTTACGCAAACCAACAAAAAACTCGTTGTCTGGTTTATGGCCCTGATTATCGGGACCATAATATAAGACATCGAATGGTGCAAATAATTCTGGATACATTGTCTTGAGCAATTCAATCACTTCTTGTGATTTACTGGTTGCTAAAATGAGAATAACTCCATCGTCTTTAAGTTTTTTCAACAGATCGAGCATGTCTTGTTTTGGTACATCCAGCGTAATTAAATTGTAGATATCATCTTTATATTTTAATAGGTATGGATTTTCATCCATGAGTTGTTTGAGTGAAACTTTATGCGTCATATAACGATATAAGCAGACTGTTAACACTTTCATGCTCATTGGCAACTCAGACCATTGCTGACGTGAAAAAAGTTGCGCAATTTTTTTAAGCATGGTGCCTTTTTGTTGGGTAGCCATAACATGCTGAAATGCGAATGTAACGACTCTTTTAGTAACGGGGCGTGCATCGATTGTTGCAGCACCTACCGCTAAAAAAACAAGCGCTGCGATTTTTTTTATGGTAATCATGTAATCCTCTTTGTAGGTAGGTAACATTATTTTTTTAGTCAGTATAGCATGTAGGTCAAAAATGTCGATCTACGTAGCAAATCAGATGCATCATTCAAATTTAGTACTTACAGATCTTTTGTACCTTTTTTTATCGGTCGGTTCAGCATGGCATAGCCATGATAAAGACTTTAAAGCTTCAATAGTAGCAATACCCAATCCTGTCCAAATGTCATGTTCATCAGAATCATTACGCTGCCTTATTGATGATTGATTTTGTACCCGATCCTTATAGATTTGCTGAACCGCAGCTCCCATACCTAGGAGCGTGTTAACGCTCACAAGGCACAGCATACCAAGTATCATATGTTTCATAAGCACACCTCTTTTTTAGTTTTTCATTGGGGTCTGCCTCTATTTTGTTCTTTATTGTTGTCCGGAACCAAAGGTAAAGGCAAATAATGAAACTCCTTGCGGTACTATCAAACTCAGCGTGTGTCGACCATCACTTCCTTGTAAATTCACTAGATCATACATACGCGCTTCATGCACCTGTAACTCACCCCGCTCATTCACATCGGTAGTTTTGTAGCGTAATGGCAATGGTTGATTATCGAGTAATACATGTACCGTACTTGAAGAAGACGCTTGCATAACGAGGTAGACGCGATTAGCGATAAAATTAAGATCTAACCTGCTATCATTTCCAGAACTTTCAGAACGGATAAATTCTGCATCGACAAACCACGGGCCTTGCAAGCCAATGTGATCATTAGTTAAAGTGCCGGTGTAGCCATAGCGCGCGGTTTTATTCTTTTCAATGGTCAACGAGGGCACATAATTTCTGGCGCGCGCATACCCAAGATAAAGTTCGGGCGTTTGGCTCATGGCACGCGCTTCATGTTTCTCTTGAATTTCTTTGCGCTCGAGTCCTAAAAGCGCGCGTATTGTTTGTTCCGTTTGTTCATACGCGCCCTCGCCAAAATGGCGATCGCGAATGATGCCTTGTTTATCAATAAGGAAATGTGCGGGCCAATAATGGTTATTATATGCTTGCCAGGTTTTATATTCATTATCCAAAGCAACAGGATACCGAATCTCAAAACGCTTCACCGCATCCTGCACATTTTTAAGCTCATGTTCAAAAGCAAATTCTGGCGTGTGAACACCAACGATCACCAATCCTTTATCATGATATTCATCATACCAGCGTTTTATGAATGGCAACGTACGCACGCAATTGATGCAACTGTACGTCCAAAAATCGATAAGAACTACCTTGCCTCGCAGTTCATCCATGTGGAGTGGTTCAGTATTAATCCATGCATTGATGCCAACAAAGTCTGGCGCCATTTGCCCCAATGCATCCCCAGATGAAGAAGTCGGTAAAATTTTTTGTAGCTCTTTTTTAACGGTCTGATTTTCATCAAGCGTTACGTGCGGAAAATAGGCAAGGGTAAATTGTTGCAACAAAACATCGGCATGAAATGCGATACTTAAAGCACCCACTATCATCAAAATACCAAAAATGGCGCGAATGATTCCCGAATACTGTGAGAAAGACTTCGTTGATTCTACAATCTTGTTACCGCCATACATAATAAAAAACATAGGCAATGCCGCGCCACAACTATAGGCTAAGGTAATTAAAATCGCATTGAGCGTCACCGCTCGCGTTGCTGCGAGCGTTGTAATTGAAGCCAGAATCGGCCCTGCACACGGCGTCCACACAAGTCCAAGAGCAACCCCCACTATAAAGCCGCTTAAAAACCCAGACTGAAAATAGGCAGATTTTGCCTGCAGCATATCGCCAAGTCGGCCAATGCCGCCAGAGTGCTGAGTCAGCCATTGTTCAAGACTCGGAAACAGCAAAGAACAGCCGAAAAAAATCATAAAAACTATTGCAGCATAACGCAGCACCGTTGGCGAAATGCCGAAGAAATGTACAAGCGCAGTTAATGAAAGCGTAAAAAATGAAAAACTGATAATGAGGCCAATAATAATCCCCCACGGCCTATATTTGCCCTGTCCAACTCCTGCTGCCAGCAGCAAAGGCAAAACGGGTAAAATACATGGTGAAAGCACCGTCACGAGGCCTGCGAGAAATGAAAAAACTAATAAAAGTATCATTATATATCTCCTTATTGGATCCTAGCATTAATAATTTGAGCATTCTTTGGCAATAGTTGCAAAGAGAGTTTTGAATTTTCAAATATCATTATTTGTTGAAAAAACAGTTATAAAACCTTATAATTAAAAAATGATAATCAAGATACCGATGAATAGATCCTTATTGCCAATCATATTCCAGCTTTGTTTGTTACCCTTTTTTACACAAGCAGAATCGCCACGCGATCTGATTGTGCAAAAAATGAAAAAAATACCACCTAAAGCTTCTCTAGAAGAAAACAAAGCGTTGGTGCAAGAATTACATGATCAGGGATTAACTATTCAAGAAGCAATAGTATTGATTACGGAAAAAAGAGTGGTGAATGCTCTTCTCTTGCTTAAACAATGCAACTATTTATCTGATGAAGAAAAAGAACAGATGATTGATCTCCATAGTTCACTACATAAAAATATTGATCAAAAAAAACTGCTTGTCATTCATTTTTCTCCCGAAACACATTTCACTGAGCAAGACAAAAAAGCTATCAAAGATTTATTTTCAGCCGAATATACTATCAAAGAAAAAATTGCGGATGAATATACAACGTTAAGTATGTATTTTCAAGAATACAAAAATATCGACTGGTCTCAAGAAAGTGGCACTTGCTGCCGCGCACGTTTTAAGGATACAGCTACTCTTATTACGAAGAAGCCATCCGTTTTTGATTTGTATCTTGGGCTCAATTATAAAAATTTATCAAAATCGTCTCAATCAGCAGAACTACAACATGAAAAATTTCATATGAACGCAAATCATCGTCTTTTTTTGTATAATGTTAAGAAACTGTGCATGCGCAACAAAGAAGCGGTCCCTATACAATTTTACAGTATAAAGCAGGCAATCGAATCAGAAGCTGATCTCATTCCCGCTAGCAAAGATCTAGCAACGGCAGTAGCTTTTGTTAAATACGCAAAAGAAATCAAAGCATTAACTAAAAATCAAACCCACACCTTATCTCAGGATACGCCCGAAGAAAGATTAGAATGGTTCAAAAAAATCCGCAATTTATTGCAGGCACAAGAAGAAATAGACGCGCAATCAGAGCTTAGCACTTAAAGCGCGAATAATACCGTATGCTTCAGTCAATTTAACGCCAGACTGACTGAATACGATATAAACGGGACGCGCTTCTGGATAAAATTTTTTCCAATAACGTTGCCTATCTTCAAGACGAAAAATTTTTTTAGCAGTTCTATAAAGGCCGCGCGTACACCATTGAGAAAATTTGCCCAGACCCTCGAATTTGCCAAGACTAGTTGCTGGTAACGTACCCACTGAAAAAAAATGACAAGATTCTTCGCGCAACTTCGCAAGCGTATTGATAATAAGAAATTCTGAGGTAACGGTCGGTGCATCGGGAGACACCATTAAAATATTGAGCACCCATCCATGATGCGCATCAATGCGATTAAGCATGAGCAAGCCAATTATTCTTCCTTTATAATGGGCATAAAAATACCGCTTATGCGCTCGTTCACGAAATATATCTATTTGCAACAAACATAACTGTGGCCCTTTTCTATTGTTAAGCCACGATTCACGAATTTTTTGCATTTCTTCTTCGATATGTTCGTCATATTGACTGTATTCTTCAACAATAATCCCATCACGCATAGCTTGATTATACTTATTACGTAAAAGGGAGGCTTTCTTGCCGGTCTTTTGCATAGGATCAAGCATAGGATTTAAAACAACTTCTGATCCAAATTCAATGGCAGCTTTACAAAAATTGTTCAATGATAATTGTGCAAATTGCTCACTCGTACAAATGTAAATTATTTTTTTTTTATGAAGTGCACAATGTTCATGAAATGAAGAGAGAAGGTCTTTAATAACTTTTTGTTCACAGACTGGATCACCAAAAACTATGGCATATTGTGATGCTATACGATACCCGATAATTCCTTCAAGATGCGGAACACTAAAAATATTACACGAAGGATCTAGTAACGCAATCGAAGCTGCATTGCCCCATCGAGAGATCTGTTGCGCAACAGTCTTATTTTCTCCTGAATGCATGCCTGTTTCTTTCACTACTATCAAATTACTTTCACAATTCATGATGAGTTTTAAATGACTCATCTTTTTAAGTCTGTCCTAGACATGAAGCAAAAAGCAACCGTTTTTATCTCAGTCACATGAATGCATTTTTGTAACTATTTGCAAAATGACACTAAAAAGCATTTCAATCAGTTATCATTTGAGATTAATGAAAAATTGCACGATTATGCTTTTTTTCGCGCAACAATAAGTACGGTTTGTGGACACTCTGATTTTACAAACCAAGAACCAACGCGATAGCGAAGGATATACATAAAGTAATAATAGAGCTGCTTTGCATACGCAATGAGAAAGGATTTTATTGTTTTCTTAGAGTTTTGCGAGTTTCTTGCATATAAAACGCGACTTTCTTGCGATGATAGCACGGTTCTTTTCAACCATCTCATGAAATATAATTGTGGCACAATAGAATATGCATGATAGGCCACAAGCTCAAAACCGGTTTTTTCAAGAAGTAATCGTAATGTTTTTTCACTAAAGAAAAAAAGATGATCGGGATATTGAAAACTAGAAAATAATGAATAATAGCTCGTAGCCACATCGCCAATATTACCTGTTTCAAATATAAGATAACCATTGTCACGCAAGAGAGCATGCATAGTATGAAACTCTTTGATAGGATTATGAAAGTGGCTAATAACATCGCTATGAAAAATTACATCGAACGTTTGAGCAGAAAACGAATGTGCTGATAGTGGTTTTTGTTCACAGGGGATATGCAATGTTTCTTGCATGAAACGAGCTTGTTCGGGATTTAATTCAATGCCATGGGGATCAAAACCAGCCTTACGTGCTTCATCAAGGAAATACCCAGCACCCGATCCGATTTCAAGTAGAGCACCATTTTTTATGAATTTTTTTAAAATACGCAGACTGTGACGCGCGTATAAACGTTTTAAATAACTACCATCAATATGGGATTGTGCAGAAATATGAGCATTGTTGTGCCCATATATATCGATAACTTCATCGATCATTGGACGAGGGGAAATATAAATTAATGAACATTCATGGCATTTTTTTCCTTGATAGCCATCTTCTTCAATCATGATGGATGAAGCATCGCGAGGACAAAAAATGCAGGTGATATGTTCCATATACTCTCCTTTAAAAAAGTTGAGCTAAAGATACAATTCACCCGCACAAATGTCTAGTTTGGAAAACGTGCGTTTTTTAATAACTTATCCAAAAAATTCTAAAGAGTAACGATCGGAAAAATGAACATTTTAAACAAAAGTGTCATCACGAGGAACATAGTGACGTGGTGACCCAGAACTTTAATAATTCCTTTAAAGGAACTAATTTTATAAGCTGGGTTGCCACGTCACATACGTGGCTCGCAATTGTATGTGTTCAGAGTTTCGGTGAATAATTTTTGGCACAAAGAGACAAGCAGAGTTAAATTGAAAATTTTTTAATTCCCTTAAACGGGTGTGCTCGATTCCTTCAACAAAGCTGATGGAATTTTACCATCCAAACCTTGATGGGGCCGATGTTCATTATGATAGAAATTATAGCCAAGAACAGCATCTTTTAGTTCATCAATTGTGTTAAATATAGATCCTTCAATAACTTCATCATCAAAAGAACGCCAAAATCTCTCAATTTTTCCATTTGTTTGAGGCTTATAAGGGAGGGTTCTTCGGTGCTTAATAGCAAAATGAAGTAGCAATCTTTCAAAAGGATGATTTTTTAATCTTTCTGGACCTGAACAAAATTCAGCACCATTATCAGTTAAAGCTTCATCAAATGTGATACCGTATCGTTGGTTCATATGCAAAATGATATCCATCATAGCAAAAGTCACATCTATTGCTTTGAGAGATTCAATTACTTCAACCCAAACTATTCTAGAGAAGTCATCAATAACTCCCAGCACAAAATATTTCTTTTTAGGTTCAGATTGCACAATTTCTTTAGGTAAGTAATGGCAATCTATATGGGCTAATGACCCTGCGAATGTTCTCACGATCTTTCTTTTTTCCTCTTGTACTCGTTTAGTTAACTTAGAAACGCCATATTTTCGTAATGTTCGATATACTGAACTTGCAGAACAACCCTTTTTAATCAAGGGATTTTTTTTGAGGGCTGCGGCAATAACATACCTATTTAAACCTGATTTCCGATACTCTAAAATTTGTTTTACAAGACTATCATCTGCAAGCGGCATTTCTTCAAACTTAGGCTTGGGACCGCGTCTTATAGGCAACAAAAGTTCGGGAATTTCCTGAGCAGCTTTGTAGCGTCTGTAAAGCTTATAAAAATTCTGAAAACAGAGTTCTCTGGCTTCAAAAAATTCTCGAACACGCTTAAATTGAGGGTGTTTTTTTGACTTAACAAGTTCGTATTCTTCCACATATTTTAGCATATATTTAATTGAATTGCTTGCTAAAGTACGATACGATGTATTTATACCCATAAAAGGAACTCCTGTTAAAATTGTTAATATTTGCATATTTAATTCTAACTCTGATTTCCCTTTGTGGGTATCTTTTTATTCACCGAAATTATGAACTTCTACAGCAATGACAATTTTGTTTTTAATGTTACTTCTGCGCAGCCAAATTCAATTTTGATCAAAGTTGAATGTTCATTGAATTTGGAAAATAAGCTCTAAATAAAAGCGTTATTAACGCCCGAATGCGTAGTCAGTGTAATTATTTGATCTGTTACGGCCGCCGGATCTGCCAAAACGGTTGTTACCGTTACCGCCGCCGCGTTGCTTTCTTGCAGCAAAACGATCAGAAGAAGCGCCCGATGAACTATACTGATTAATATCAACACGTACGCGTCTGCCGCCGAGTGTTTCACCTTTCAAACGCTCAACAATATCATGCGCGTGTTCAGGTTTCACCACGATGAACGTACGTCGTTTAATAACTTTTATTCTTTCAATGTTTTTCACGTCTAATTTTGCCACGTCAGCAAGCCAATCAAGAACGTCAGATTTTGTGATGCCATCATCAGAACCAACATTAAGGCATAGCTCTTTCATAGCAGGCATGCCATCATCTCTGTCAGCATTTAAATGTACTGTTGGCGCAAATTTTATATTTTGATCTGATGCCACGTGTTTGAAAAATTTTTCATCAAGCAAGGAAACTAAGGCGCGTGAAAGATCGGCCGTAGGGAATGTATCGATTAAGCTCTGTAATTGTGCACTGTAGGTACTATTCGTACTTTGTGCAATACTTTCTTTAAGGTACTCACCCGCTTGTTTCATACGAACCTGAGCAATTGCATCACTTGAAGGAACCACTATCGGCTGTATGGTAACTTTGAATTTTCTTTGTAATCCGCCAATATAGCGTGTTTCACTTTGACTAACGAACGTAATAGCCGTACCTTCTTTACCGGCACGCCCTGTTCTTCCAATACGATGAACATAACTTTCTTGATCATCAGGTAATGAATAGTTGATAACGTGGGTTAAGTCTGAAACGTCAATACCACGCGCTGCGACGTCAGTCGCCACTAAAATAGTAAATTCTCGTTGTTTGAACATTTTAATAACGCGATTTCGTTGTACTTGGCTCATGTCACCATGCAATGCATTGGCAGCATAACCACGACGGTTTAAATGTTCAGCAACTTCAGCCGTTAATATTTTTGTCTGACAAAAGATAAAGCCGTAAAATTCCGGCACGCTATCAATAAATCTACTCAATGCAGCAATACGATCGCGCATTGGTACAACACAATAAAATTGTTCAGTTTTGGTAGTCCCTACATTTTGCTGACTCACGCGTACTGATACAGGATCTTTCATATGCACGCGCATAATATCACTGATACCCTGCTTAACGGTCGCAGAAAAGAGCCAAATTTGACGATTACGCGGCGCGTAATTCAAAATCTCGTCTACTTCTTCTTTGAATCCCATATCAAGCATAATATCAGCTTCATCAAGAACGAGCGTTGATAATGAGCCGAGCGTTAGCGTTTTACGGCGTAAATGATCATTGAGACGTCCCGGCGTTCCCACAACAATGTGCACACCTTTTCTGAGTTGTCGGATCTGTTCTTCCATTGAAACACCACCATAAATAGGCGCAATCTCAATACCAGTCTCTTGTGCTACGCTGCGCAAGCTTTGGCAAATTTGCACTACTAATTCACGAGTCGGTGCTACAATCAACCCTTGCACTTCACGGCGTGTTGCATCAATGTTTTGAATTAAAGGAATACCGAAAGCTAACGTTTTTCCCGTACCCGTTTGAGCTTGACCATGAATATCAATATTCTTTGAATCAAGAAGTAAAGGGATAGCTTTCGCTTGAATTTCTGTAGGCGTTTCAAAGCCTAGGTTTTGGAGAGCTTTAGCAATTTCAGGCGCTAAAGCCAGTTCTTTAAATGATTTCATAAGATTTTTCCTATCGAAGGTTCGTGATGCTTACCCGGCATTACATATAGGCTAAATACGCCTCAAATATGCCAAATACAGGCTTTTTCCAGTTAAGACGGCGCTCGGTTTAACCTGAGCAAAATTGGGTATCACAAACAAATTATGTCGCTTTTTCAATTCAACCCCGCAGGGCTCACCGTCTTATTGGCCCTCTTAGGATACCTCAATCGTAAGACAAATTGTCAATTTTGTCAAATACTCCACCTAAAAATGGCCTGTTTGCGAACCTGGTAAGTTGACAAATTCTGGCTTTTGTTTAATTTATATAAAGAGGTTATACCAGTAATTACCCTAAAATTACTGTTTTTAAGTGGAGGAATTTTATGTCATTAAAAAAAATAGCTCTTATATTTTTCTTAGGCGTTGTAGCAGCGCTTTCTATTCGTTCATTACAGGCAGATCCAATCCCAGCTGATGCTGTACAACCGGCTTTAGAAATTACCATAATTGCACGCCAACCTGTTCTAGAGACACTCAAAAACGCCGTAAAATATAACGGCGGAGCAGCATTAGAATTCTTAGGAAAACAAGCATCTAATGCGTTCAACTATCTTGAAGGCAAATCAAATTTCCAAGTATCGGGTGTAAAAGTTAACCCATTGACCTTAACTAAAAATACATGCGCTTTCGTTAATAATCATAGAGAAGCAGTTGCTACCGCAGCGGTTATACTGGGATCTATATATGTATATACTGAATATAAAAATTGGTATAATAAACATGCTACATCGTTGACTGAGCTCGGGGGTATAATTCAAAGAAATTATAAAGAGCAAAAAGCTTCGGCAACAGATATTAATAATGCCATGGCACATGCAAATCAATATAGGAACTGGTGCGGCAGGAAAAATACAAAGCTGATAACTACCATTAATAATTTTTATGTTCATGCACCAACATTATCTTATGATAAATACAAAACAATTATGGCTCTTTGCGGGCAAAACATCGAATAGTTAAAAGGTACATGGCATATTCATTAAAATACGTACTTTCTCTCTGCATAATTAGTACATATCTCATTTTTAATGCAGCTGCACATGAATGGCATGGAGAAGCAAGTTATCTTTTTGCTCCCGGCCTTTGGTCTTCTGAACATCAAGCAGCAAAATACTGCAATTCCTATCTTGCAACAACGGGTGAATTAGTCACCAGCAAGCACGGTTTTGAAGTTATGCAAGGGCCTAAAACGGTCGCGTGCAATTTCCCCGAAATAACATTGCGTACGCTTCTTGATAAAAAAACGCGCACGTGGTCAGACTTGCCGTACGCTCTCTTTAATGCCCTCGTTACGCCACTCGCACGGCATATTCTTGATACGAGCAATAATCGCTATCAAATAACCATTTCAGGAAACGCAAAAAATAATATAAGCATTAACCCCTACTTTTTGAATATTTTTGCCCTTAATTTTGGCCAGATGCATGACATGCATGTACTTGCAAAAACATTTCAAGATATGCAAAATTCGCCCTTGCTTCCCGATTCTATTATTCTTTATGGTGTTTCTCGTGGCGCAGTAGCAGCATTCAACTTCGTTGCATGCATGTACGATCCAGCACAATGCTTAAAACCAATCAAAGCAATTATTTTAGAATCATGCTTTGACTCGCTTGCCAATATGACCTCTCTAAGTTATGCCCTTTCATGCCTTTTGCCTCATTATGATCATTATGGTATTGCGCCTCTTAATCAAAAAATCCTGCAGCGTTTTGTTGAGGTATGCAATACTAATGAAATACGGGTGCTTTTTATTGGTTCATTAAAAGATCAGCGCGTGCCTTATAAAAATTCGTTCAACCTTTATCAAGCTCTCAAACATGCTGGGCTTAAAAATGTAGAATTTGTTACACTTGAAAATTCTATTCATTCTGGCTACAGTCATGATGATGCAACAGACACACAACACTATCTACAATCGGTACATACTTTCTATAAGCACTCCGGCGTTCCTTATATACCTCAGATTGTAATTTGAATAAACTACAATTAAATTATTTTTGTTCAAGTTCTTTCTGATCTTTGCCGTCCGATGCTTGGTTATGTAGCCTCAGCAACGGCTGGCTTTTCACGTTGCTTATAAAGCCCGGTACATTTTTTATAAAATTCTTCAAAGTTGACGCCTGGTACTTTGCGCACCGCAACAATTTCTTTATCAGTACCTGGTTTTTCTATATGTTTTGACCAAAATCCTGTAATCAAACTTGACTCATTCCTTACTTTATCAACTTTATATTTTTTACACGGGCTTAGCAGTTTCTCTCTATAGAGTTCCTTCCAATAGTTTGTATATTTATTGTAATAAGTTATTACCGTAAACTTTAATAGATGGTTCTTTTTAAAATAATCTACATCTAAAAGAAATTCTTCATTTGGTTGTAGTATTGTGCTTTTGAAAATAGTACCCGACTGTTTATTTAAAAGGTCAACTCTCAAAGGTATCTCATCAATATTTCTAAAGTAATACCCCAAAATTTTTTTTTGAACAGGGACTACTTTTGGTTTTTCTGTTCTGCGCTTGTGTAAACTTTTAAGCACAAGATCTGTTTCTTCTCTGACAGAATCAACCCCATGAACCTTAATTATTTTTGATCCTCTTAATTTAAAATCAATTTCTTCGGTTCGAGTATTGCCTGCATCTTTATCTTGTCTTTTAAAAAAAATTTGTAATTTTTTTGCTTGCATCACATTTAAATAGTATAAAGACAAAATAAGTTCATCATTCGGCTCAAGCTTCTCATTACTGAGCGGCCTAAAAAGATGATCTTCTACCATTACATTCACGGGTTGGTCATCGATATTTCTCAGCACATAACCCCGTATATCTGCGGCCTCTATCGTACCTATCGTTAATAAGCTATAGATACCCAAAGAAAATATCTTTCCAATCATCTAACACTCCACTTAAAATGGTGTCCCTATATTCTAAAGTGTGATGCGCGCGTAACTTTCATTACAAGAGATTTGAATATCTTGCAACAGATTTTTTTTTAAATTAGGCTACTGTTATTACATGTTAAATCGAGAAAATAGTACAAAAAAACAATGAAAAATATAGAAAAGATTTTGAGCGTACTCTTGTTGTTTACTACGTTAACAGGTCAGGCCATGGAGAATGGGCAAGATTCGGTTATTTCAAATGAGGACGACCTGAATGCAAAAATATTGCGGATATTTTCAAAAAAAAAATCCCACGCCCCATTTGAAAATTCGTTAATAGATCGACTGCAATATGAACTTGCCTTTACCCAGGAAAAACTATCTGTAGCAGAATACACCATTCAACTGCTTGCACCAGAATTAGATTTAAAAGATATCTATTCCAATTTGCGAAAGATCGAAATTAATGAAGATACGCGCGATAGCGATGATATTTTTGATGGTAACACTTAATACTTCAGCAGCCCAAACTCCTGAACAAGTTGTTGAAGAGATTATGACCATTTTGCAAAGTGGCGCCTCCTATGATTATATTGGTGAACCGGTTTCGCAACTTGAACACGCATTACAATGCGCACACCGGGCAAAAAATGCGAATGCTGATGATGAAACAATAGTGGCTGCACTATTACATGATATTGGCCATCTTCTTATACATGATGATACTAACGGCCTGGGTGCAGCGGATCATGAAAAAATAGGTAGAGCGTACGTTCTTGAAAAAGGATTTTCGAAAAAAATTGCAGATCTTATTCGGGGGCATGTTGATGCAAAGCGCTATTTAACTTTTGTTAATCCAACCTATTATGAAAGATTATCTTCAGCAAGCAAAGAAACGCTCGTCATGCAGGGGGGCCCCATGACTGAGGAGCAAGCGCTTGAATTTGAGCAACAACCTTACTTTAAAGACAAATTACTCCTACGCACTTGGGATGAGCAATCAAAATTACTTAATTATATCGTCGATTCCCTTGAAAGTTATCGTGAGCTTCTGCTCAAGGTTCTTACATTATACCAAGCAGCTCACTATAAAAAATATTGTGAATACGTGTAGTTACTTTATTTAAAAGGAGACTCTATGAAAAAAACCCTCGTTTTAGCCTGTCTCTTAAGCCTCGGCTTAAGTTCAGCACTCGTTGCATCGCCTCGAGATGATAGTAAATGTGGATGCGGCGGTGGCGGCGGCAAACCTAGACCCACAGCAGCTTCACCAGCAAAACCTGCTCCAGCAGCACCTACGCAACCTCAACCTGCAGCAGTTGCAAGACCAGGAAAAAGCGCTCCAGTGCCACCAAAAGCTCCTAGACCAAACAGAGAACAGCACGCTAGACCTCCTCGATAAATAGAAAAAAGCCGCGGGAAAGCAATCTAACTTTCTCGCGGCTTTGTATACATCAAAATTCTTATAATAAAAAACTTCCCGCTATTTTGCGCTTATTATTGTCGTAAGATTCCCTTTAAAATTATTAAGCATGCTTTACTATACTAGTAGACCATATTTAATTTCTTGAGAAAGTAACACCATGCTAAAAATTTATGCACTATTTGCCTTACTATTTTTTACTTCAGCACCCGTGTTTAGCACGTTAGGAATGGAAGACAACGATACAAAGCCTCGCACATTTATTGATCGATTCATAAAACGCCGAGAAAGAAGAACTGGGCCCACTCAAAAAAGAATAAAAAAAGTATTAGACACTAAGAATGTATTGCCGCCATCAACTTCGTCCCAAGAAGTTATAGTTGAGCGATTAATTGAGGTAGATGATGTAATAATAAAATTTTTAATTGATGAAACTGCAGCTAATACTGATAATTATGTAAATGCTAGAGTTTTAGTGCAACAGCACAAAGATTTATTTGCAATGTATAAGGTAAATTTAAAAGAAAAAAAGCAAAAGAAGGGCGACTAACAAACTACCGTGCGCGTTTCAACTGCTTCTTTGCACGTACGGCCTAAATAACGTGCAATAAAGAACCACGCAATGACAAATGCAAAACCAAAATAGGCGGTCATCCAAATATGACATAAATATCCCGCATGCAAACCCATATTACGTTGTAAAGGATGCAAGAGCATATTATAAAACCCTCCTCCTTGGCGGGCTGAACGCGCGCCAAAAGTCTCTATCCATGCTTGAGCTTTGAAACGTACGTCATGCGTTGTTGGAATATAAAGCTGTTTTACTGCTGGCACATTGAGTGCATAATTGCATGCTTTAGATGCAACCATAAGCCAAAAAAGAAATAAAAGATGATGGGTGGTAATAAAGCCAAAGATGGCACACCCGACCATAATCGGCATTAAGGCAAGTGAAACACCTAAACCAAAAAACTGCGTAATACGGTTCACACCTAACACTAAACACAGCAGCGTCATCAAGCTGACCATACTGCTATAGGTACTTATATATTCAACTAATGCTAACCCAGCAAATTGTTCAGCTGCCATGCATTTAAAATGAAAGTCAAAGATTTGTGTAAGCATCTCAAAGAAAAACAGCATAGAAAAAATGCACAGTAAATAGCGATGCTGCAATAAAAGTTTTAATCCTTCAAAAAATCCTGGCTCTTGTTTTTCTTCAATGGTTTTTTCATTCGTCCCATGAAATGATCGTAAAAACTCTGGAGGTGTCGATGTCAACAAGTACCGTAAAAGAAATAGTGCGCTAAGGAGCAACATGCAACTGATCATTACTGATAAACCACACGTTTCAAAACCAAAAAATCGTGGAATTTTACAAATTATGAATGGACTTATAATGCCCCCAAATTGTCCTAAGGCCACAACAAAAGAAAAACCTTTTTTGGCCGATTCAGGTTGCGTGGTGTCAACGGCAATTGACCAAAACAGAGCCACCATCAAGGAACCATAGCTTTCAATTATTGCATAATATGCGTAGCCCAAAAATTGGGTCCCCCATGAAGCCCACCCCGTACGTGCTGCAATAGTAGCCGCATCTGCCTGTCCTATATCTGGATGCATTAAAAGAAGGGCAAAAACGAAGGTAATAGCAGCATACCCCCAAGAAAGGACGTAAAAAAGCCGCTCTCTTGAAAGATAATCAAGAAGGCGGGAATAGAGCATAAGCGCGGGAATGAGGCATATTAACGAGGCTGCTTTTGCATGGGGAAGCATTGCTGACCCTATTAGGAGGCTAACGAGTGCCTCTTTGATAGTCCCCAGGGTCCAATAAGAGCCAATAATGGCACTAAAAACAGCCCCCAATTTAAGGAATTTTTTGAACTCTTCACGTTCAAAGGAACCAAAAATAGGGGTAATTATACTTTGAGCATAGGCAAGTATCATTGAATCTTTCTTTACAACAAAGTGAGGTGGAAGAATCATGGTCTACTTAAAGTATACTACAATACCATTAAAATACTAAAAAAGCTTTTTAAATAAGCGTAATTTCGGGGGCTCTACACCCTCAACATTGGGATGCATTCCAATAAACTAACGCGAATTCGATATAAATTGTACAATTAGCAAAAATGTCATCCCGAGGCTTTAGCCGTGGGGATCCAAACTTTAATTAATTCCTTAAAGGAACTAATTTTATAATTGGATTGCCACGCATTCGCTCGCAATGACAACTTTTGTTTCCAATATCATTTCCTGCGGCATAGTAACATCGAATTTACTTTAAACTATATTTTACCGTTTTATGAATTTTCAGATTTTTGATCAACAAAAAATGTAGCCTGTTGATATTTATGCTGTGCTACAGCGTTAGGATAATTTCTAAAATATCCCTGCGCTAAACCAATTCCAGTCGCACCCAAAATACTCGCCAAACCTCCCATGATAATAGCATGTCTTTTTGAAGCGAACATTTCTAATACAAAAGAAGGAGCTGGAGATACATACATATGAAGTAAAACGAGGTAAGGAATAGCGATTCCCATTTCTGCGCAAATAAAACCACCCATAAATGCCGCCTCTTTTAATGTATCGGCATTCAAAAGAGCTTTTTGGCGATGTCGATTATTTTGCAGAAAGCTTGGCCGTACAGCACATGCCATTATTTTTTTTGCTCGCGCACTGAGAGGATTATTTTGTAGATCAATATGGCCATCTTCGCCAAGTTTAAATTGAGGTAATTCTTGTAGCTTATTATTATTCAAAAAGAGCATGAATTTTGGCGGTAATTGCTGCGGGACTATAAGTTTTTCAATATCATTATCGTCGGCGTGAACTTCCTTTAAAAAAGGAAATACTGCCAACAACTTGCTAACATGCAAGATTTTTAGATTATTCCCTGTTATAACCAACCTGGTAACATATTGGTTATCATATTCATATTTTTTTGCTAATAACTCAATACCATCTAACGTTTCAATATGTTGATTTTTTATAAAAAGAGTAACGAGATCAAAACCGTTATTATCATCACGCTGATCTTTTAACTGGCATTCAATTTTTAACATACCGCTATTATATAAACCACCTATTGAATTTACGTAATGACTCAATTGTATTAATTTTGGTTGTTCTTTATAAGGTACGATGTTTTGTGCATGCAACGTCAACGCACTTAATGTAGCACGCGCAATACCTAAAAAATGACCCGCTTCAAATACGGCAAGTATCTCTTCTTTATTGAGACGCTGAATTGCTTCCTCGTAAATACAACAATCAAACATTTTTTTCAATGTATCGGCACTAAGATCTAGTAGCAGCGTTTCATCATTTTCGTCAACTCCGCTGAAGAATGTATTATTTGAAAAATCAACGGTGAGCGCATCATGCGAGCCTTCTTTTCCTTCGACAGGAATCAATCTATCATCACAATCATTTACGTAATTGCGAATAAAGGATGCACAGAATGCTTTATCCTTGGCAATTCCTATAATTCGACCATCTGAGCATCGAATAGAGACAGTTTTTTCTGGCATTGGTGTTTTAGGCTTTTCTTCCATGGCACGTAGGCCTGAAAATAGAACTAAAGAGAGAGCAAAAATAGCAAAATTTAATTTCATAACAACTCCATAAAGAATATTTTTAGTTATTTTTCTAATGTTGCGGGTTCGCTAGTTTGATCGTAATCAATAAGTGGTCTTTGGTATGAATTCCATAGCGTTTCATTTGCATGTTTCCATTGAAAATAACTAACATACCAGACATAGCCTGTAGATGCTAATAACGTAGCACCGAGAGATTTTAACAGAAAAGATGATTTCATGTCACTTATTAACTCTTTCTTAAATGTACTTATTATTGATGGTGTAGAACCCATATAATATTTCATTGTCGCGTACCCTAGATTAATTAAGCTTATGGTACTACCAATAATTAATGATTGTTGAAAAAAACTTCCTGCGCCATTTTTGAAAGAATCAAAACTTGAAAGTGTGTTGACTAGTGGCCTATTCAGTTCTATTAGAGTTGGATGCATAGCTCTTTGGATATTTTCTTGCGCAGAACCTGAAAGTGGATTATTGCGCAAATCAATGTAGCCATTTTCGCCTAATTTAAAATTGGAAAGTTCTTTAATCTTATTTTTTTGCAATAAAAGCGCAAATTCCGCTGGCAATGTTTCTGGTAAAATAAGTTTTTCAATTTTATTATTATTAGCAAAAATCATATTCACAAAAGGAAACAGTTTTATAAGCTGTTTAACATCAAGCATCTTTAATGAATTATTATCCAAACAAATTTCTCGGATGCACACTTTTTCATATTTTTGTGCAAGATCTTCAATCCCGCTTAATTCGTCAATTTTTTGTGGTTTAATTATCAATCGATACGGCTCGCATTCAATTTCTTCAAAACCATGAATCACATTAATTCTTTGCAGTATTACCTGAAGCACATCATCACGATACAAATTGCGAATTGAATTGCAATAATGAGAGATTCGTACTAATTGAGGTTGCTCATTTTCTGCAATATTTTTTTGAATACAGCGCGTCAATTTCCTCATTGTTTTTTGGGGGATTCCTAAATAATCTCCTACTTCAAATGCTGCAATCAATTCATCTTTGTTTAAATCATGAAGTATTTTTTTGCCATGTATCACACAATCAAAAACCGCGCGTACAATTTTAGAATTTAATGCAAGATCATGAATTTTTTCTTTATCATCACTATCGTCGATATCGTGCATACATAATTGCTGTTCAGAGAAATCAACGAGAGGGGAATCATCATGTATCTCATTATCTTCTAGATAGGTACGAAGCAAAGATGAATGCAAGGCAACTTCTGCAGGAAAACTTACCATTTGCCCATCTGAAAGTTTCAGGTTAATAATTTGTTGATTAGACTGCTCTTGTTCCATGGCATACAAACCTGGAAAAAGGCCTAAAATTAGGGTAAAAATAGCTAAATTTAATTTCATAATAACTCCATTTAATGAAATAGGTAAATAATACCTGTTTACTATTTATTTTAAACAATATTTTATATTTGTCAATTATAACACCCTGGAGGCCTAGGGTTAAATGCATGCTGAATAGGCTTCAGATGGCAAGGTTCAAAAGGATGATCCCATCCTGTTAAATTACTTGAAAAACGAAATATAATTTTAATTGATATGATCATCACACTACGTACATAATTGTTTCTAGGGGGATTCTGTGAAAAAAATAACGCTGCTTCTATCTCTTTTTGCTCTATTCACTACGCTCTGTATGGAGAAAGAGGACGGGGGAACTACCATAGTATGCGAGACACAAGAAACAAGCGAACTTGAACAATATTTCGCATGGTTCACATCAGATTTATATAGACTCACTCCCTTAATTTATGCCGATCATGTTTCTGCTGAAGACTTTATATCTGCTCATAAAAATCCTCTCTGGGCTGATTTACATCCATTAATAAACGCCGTCGAAATAAGATCATATGATGAGGTTTTAGAACATCTAGAAATATATAAACATAACACGCAAAATCAGTTAACGTATTTTAATGAAGGCATACAGTTATTATCAAGCAACGATCAAGCAGCCAATTTTAAACAAAATATTAAAAAAAGGCTTGGAGAAAAAGAGCAAGAATACTTTGAAGATATGTTTCCAAACAAAAAACCGGAAGATCTCAAAAATATATTTTCAAGCGAAGAATCCGAAGATCTTGAAGATATGTTTTTAAACAAAGAGCCAAAAGATCTTGAAGGTATATTTTTTAAAGAACCTAGCACAACACCGACCGATTGGTTACAAGTACGCATCGCCGCCCTCAATGCTCTCCGGGCAAAATTAAAACAAAAAAATATACAAGAAAAAACCCTGAGCGCACTTGAACAAATCCCGCCATGCGCTACGGGTTTAGGGTGCGGTATCGCAGCCATGACGCTCTTTAGCGTAGATTGGTTTATTGGGGCATTCGCGCTTCTTGTTGGTTCCGGCACATGTTTACTCGCAAGTTATCCTCCGGAAGGATGTCAAGACTGTAAGCCCATCAATGTGTGCTCAAATAGACATACTATTAAAGATTGCTTAAAAAACACGGTGCGTCTTTTACATCTGAGTGAAAGTAGAATTTTAAACGAGGCAAAAATTGAATCTAGTGAACGCGATGCATTATTACCAAAAAAGAGATCTTACAAATTCAAATATCCTACCAAAGGAAACGGATCAGTAAATTCTATATGAACATCGGATAATGGTTGATGATGTACCAGCAATCGAATATGGAGTATTTTGATGCCATTTTCGCGAATAGATTTAAGGAGCCCTTCAATCCATATCATTTTTTCAAAAGTGGATTGATGTTTGCCAAAAGGATTGCGATCTAATGAACAAATTGCTTCTTGATCGTTGGAACTTATCGCAACTGATTGCAATGAAATTTTTTTGGTCATCTGTTTTTCTTCATCCATCATAGCCAACCAACGAGTTATTAATGATGAAAGTGCATCCGCTTGATTATCGGACCATAAGATCGTTGTAGTTTCTTGACGCCATGCATCATGGTGCCAAAAAAAAAGCTTCACCGTTTTTTTTGTTTGTGCTGTACCTTGCACTGTTTGTATAGTTTGCGTGGGGGCAAAAGGGTTTTGCACCAAAATCCACTGCTGATTATACGCAAAATAACAGGTGGAAGCCATGACACTTACTAAAATGGGAAGAATGTACATACGTGATACCATCTTAAGGAATCTGCTTAATAATTTCTAAAAGCGCGTGCGCTAGAGGAGCAACATAGACTTGCCAATCTTCTTTGTGGCGTATGCCAGCTTCAATACAGAATGCAGGCGCGCGAATGCCAACTAATGCTTTATGAGGAATACCAAATAACCCACAAAAATCAAAAAGAGGATTATAGACTGTATTTTCAAGAATGTTTGTCATAACAGTTCCCCATTGTTTTGTGAGGGCGTTATTTTCATTATGCGCTTGATCGAATGGTATAAAAGCGAGATCTTGAGCGGTTTTTTTCCAGCCATCGGTGATAGGATTCTGCGCATAATAATACACATACAAACGAGGTTTTGCCTGTTTTTCATGATAAAAATGTATGCTCACATAACAATCTGCATCAATACGATTTGAAACGTGTGCATTTTGCAGTGGTTCGAGCGACTCACCCGGCAGCCTCGTTAAGATCACACGCACGTTTTCATGCATCATTTCAAGTTTCTTTTGCAAAACCTCGGCACATTTGAGCGTTAACCCTCGTTCATACGTGCTGCCAGCAATTTCCCGCAAGGTATCTGCTGGATCTAAAATAATAACGATCGGCTTTGCATAACATGAGGCATAAAAAATCAAAAACCAGAATGTCATCACGAGGAGCACAGCTCCGTGGTGACCCAGAACTTTAATAGATCCCTTTAATGAACTAATTTTATAGACTGGATTCCTACGACAACTTCGTTGTCTCAGAATGACAGGAAAGGTACTTAACGACATGCTAACTCGGTTGTTAAAAATTCTTTTAATAATGTTTTTCTTGTCACCGATTTATTATTTTTCACTGCCATGGCAATAGCTTTCGGTTGGCCAATCAGAATACATAATCTTTTTGCACGCGTGATGGCAGTATATAATAAATTGCGCTGGAGCAACATAAAATGTTGCATAAACAGAGGAATAATAACTGCTGGATATTCTGATCCTTGGCTTTTGTGAATCGTAACTGCATATGCTAACACCAATTCGCTCAATTCATCAAATTCGTAAAGGACGATACGATCAAAAAAAGAAACCGCCATCGTTTTATCTTCATGCTGAATTTCTTCAATACACCCAATATCACCGTTAAACACAATCTTATCATAATTATTACGAATCTGCATCACACGATCACCGCGTTTAAAAAGTGTACCATGATATTCAAGTTGATCTTGTGCACTGTGATTCAAAAAATTTTGTAACTGATGATTGAGTGTCTGCGTGCCGACAATGCCGCGGTTCATCGGCACTAATACCATCGCATCATCTGATTTAATGTGATAAAAAGGCAGAATTTTTTTAAATACTTTGTGCACATGCTCAAGCAGATTTTCCGGGTTTTCTTCCTTGATATACACAAAATCTTTCTGCAGCTCAGTGCTCATCGTTGTTGGAAATTCACCATGATTGACGCGGTGCGCATTGACAATAATCAAACTATCTTGAGCTTGGCGAAAAATATGCGTCAAATGCACAGTGGTGCACAGACTACTTGCAATCAGATCACGCAAAAAATTTCCTGCGCCAACGGAAGGTAATTGATCAACATCACCAATTAAAATAAGGTGTGTTTTGAGTGATACCGCTTTCAAAAGCGCGTGCGCAAGAAAAATATCAATCATAGACGCTTCATCGACAATTAAAAAATCTGTTTTAAGCGCGTTCGTTTCATCATGGACAAATCGCATCGTGCTTACATCAAATTCTAACAAACGGTGGATCGTTGCGGCAGGCTTATGAGTACTTTCAAATATTCTCTTTGCTGCGCGGCCTGTCGGTGCAGCCAGCAGATACGATAATTTATATTCATCAAGAAGCGCAAGAAGATTTTTCACCACGGTCGTTTTCCCGGTACCCGGCCCACCAGTAATAATGACCACTTTTTCTTGAAAAGCAGCCAAAACCGCGCGTTGCTGATCTTCATGCAATGCTTTTGCACTCGTTTGTTCATCATGTCTCAAACGCGCGTAAACTTCCGAACTTGAAATTTGATGCGCGCGTTCAAAAGAAACGAGCGCTTTCAATTTTTTTGCGACCGATTTTTCAACACTATAATTGACCGAAAGTGCAAGAAGGTGCTCAGTCTCATGCGTGATAACTTTTATTTTATCGGCAGCATGCAATTCATGCAGCGCCGTTCGCAAGGATACTTCTTGTTCTTCGTATGCAATTTCAAGAAGCTCACATACTTTTGTTTTTGCCTCCTGCAGTTCATTATATAAATGTCCCTGGGTGGTTATATCATGCAAAAAAAAGAGAATACCAGCTTTGATACGCTTGAGTGAATGCCGTTCAAAGCCAAGATTTTGAGCAATTTTATCCGCGGTTTTAAACCCAATTCCCCATACTTCTTCGGCCAAACGATACGGATTTTCTTTAAGAAAGGCAAGTGATTCATGACCCCATTTTTTATAAATTTTTACGGCGTACGCTGTGGAGACACCTTTTTCCTGTAAAAATACCATGACCAATGCAATATGCTTCTGATCAACCCACGCTTTCATTATTTGGTCATGTCGTTTTGCGCCAATACCGGGGACATCTCGTAAACGCTCGGGTGTTTTATCGATCACTTCAAGAACGCTCAAGCCAAAATAATCTACTAATTTTTCGGCGTAGACTGGTCCAATCCCTTTGATAAGACCGGATCCCAAATATTTTTTAAGACCAATACTAGTTTCAGGAGCTTTCGCCACACATTGTTTGACGTCAAATTGTCTGCCAAATTTTGCATGGTTAATCCAGGTGCCCATTAATGAAACATGTTCACCTGGATTTATAGTACTCATGAAGCCTGTTATGATTGCTGAACTATTATTTTTTACCTGCAGTACGCCTACTGCATAGCCTGTTTGCTCATTTTTATAAATAAAGCGTTCAACAACTCCCTCTAATACTTGTTGTGTAGGTTCCATAATCTACCTTTAATACTCAGCATAGAGCGCCAATGATATTTTCCCAAATCAAAGAGCTCTATAAAAGCAGAATGTGTCATCATGAGGAGCATAGCGACGTAGTGATCCAGTCTTTAAAATGAAAATCTTTATCAGACTGGATTCCTACGACAACTTCGTTGTCTCAGAATGACACCTATACTTATTGTATATTTATCTAGTTTCCGCCAACTATTCTTGAACAATGCCAATTTCATTAATTTTTTTTTGATGTGATAGCTCTAAAAATTGTTGCCATCCTTTTGGACAACTTTCAATAATATCTTTTAAAAAACTTGTCAGATCATAGCAAAATGCATTGAGAATATTACAACCTGTCATCGTCCTATTAAAGATAACAAATTCTTGACCATCTGCAATCATTGTCCAATGAATGAGAAAACTTGAACCTCGTTTATGGTTGCGACAAAACTCATCAACAAGCTTCTGTAAGAATTTTTTGGCCAATTCCATTTTTTTTCTAAATGGTGCTAACACATTTAATACATCCTGCTTTATCTGCGTAAAAATTTCTGCCAATTCATTTTCAATGACTTCATATTCTTGTTGCACACGCATAGAAGCATCATGATACGCTTCTTTGTTTGTGATATATTTTTCAATAATAAGTTCTTCTTGATGCTCTATTTCATGTTGGTATGACCTATACAATGATTCCTGCAGGAGAATCTGCTCACGCACGATTGATTCATCTTGCTCGAGCGTTCTTTCAATAACACATAATTGTTCTTCGCAATCTTGCAGGAATTTTTCTTCAAGCGTTGTTGTCATCGTCGAAAGTTCTTCAAGACATGCTGCGTGCGCTTGCGCATCAATGAACTGTTGATCCAACTGATTTTTTTGATACGCTCGTTTTTCTTCTAACGTACGTTCGAACTCTGCAAGCGAGTGTAAAGAATGGTACCCATCCTGAAAAAGATACACACCCTCATATGAACCTGTTTCTTTGTTTAAAACACCGTATAGAATTTTTTTAACGCCATGACGGATGACCATCATTTCCCAGATGGTAGTACCATCAATTGCAAATGTTATACCGTCCAAGAATTTTAAAATTGGATTTGTCAGTGGCGTTGCCCCTACTGCAAACGTCGCAATGCATAACCCGATAAAAAATAACAACCATCCCCTTTTTTCAATCATCTTCATACTACTTCTCCCCTTTAAAAGTACATATGTTATATCTCCGTGGCAAAACGCACTGCCAGATTAAAGTCATTACCAATACCAGTACTGATAAAACTATAATCGCCATAAAGTGTTAAACACCAATCACACCTCTCTCCCCTTCCTTTATAATTAGATGAGACAAAAAGTTTATTTTGATATGCGCCAGGCTTCACGGCAATATCGGTGCGTATTTCTGAAATTTGCCAAGGTGTTGCATAAATTTTGCCTAAACGTTCCTTATCCTGCCACCATAGATCAAAGCCTACACCCACCTGCCACCGTTCATGTCTATCAACAATGGCATCAACGCACGTCGTAAACTTAAAGATAAATCCTGGATAAATCATGGTGCGATACACTTTTGGAATAAGCGTATTAATTAATTGAAAATTCAGAAATGCTAATTTGGCTGGTGCTTGCGCTGGATCGGCACCTTCGGCGGTTGTATACGGCTCTTTGGCATTAAATTCTTGACTAAACTTTTTTGTAATATAAAACCGTGTATCAAGCGCCGGACATAAATATTCAAGCGCTGTACGTGTTGTCATGCTAAAGCGATGATTCAACTGCATAAATTTTTCAGCAAAAACCATAAGCCCGAGATGGCCATTGTTTCCTAACGAGGTCTGTAATAAATTCGCCGATAATTTATCAAATGCCGAAATCAAAAAATTCAAAGACATTTCTTGCACCGCTGCTAAATCAGGCGTATCACAAAAGACTAATTGGAACAATTCTAAAATATTAAAAATAGGATGGTTTGAATTTTTTTTGAAATCGCTACCAAGTAATCCTTTCTTGAATGCAACTTGTGTTGGGATTGTTGCCTCGACACCGACATTGAGCTGTAATCTATCATCTTCAACAGCAAAAAAACCTATCGTCAATCGAGTATCACCAAAGCCAACACGATCGCTAATGAAATTTTTATTCTCGGCTGATCCACCGGACCCAAAAAATTGAGCAATCATTTCTTGTTCTTCCGGGGTTACAAAAAAATTCCGCTCTAAATAATAAAACGGTATTTTAAATTCGATATTAAAACGTCCTTTTGCATGAGCAACATCAAACATAAATCCCACTCGTCGCTCCTGCATTTTTAAAAAGCTAAAAAGTTCGATCGCGGTTGGAATATCGATACCAAAATCAATTTGATCAAGATTTTGAATAAAATTAGCATTTTCAATGTCCCAATATGCGGTGATATTTTTGCCTTCAGCGGTAAAATTTGCTCGTGTAGTTTCATTATAAAAAAACCAGGCATTAATTTGCCAGCATTGGGGCAAACAATACTCACGAATCAAAAATTGAGGCATATCAAGCAATGAACGTTGATTAACATTGTAAGTATGCAAATATAAATTTTGTTGTAACTTTCCTGGCGCATCGATGCCAGCTGGGTCGGCAATCAAATCAAGCACACCCTGCGCATCGATACAAGCAGCCCCACGCGTACCAGCAGTTTCCTCAAGCATTGCAGCATAGAGATCAAGATCGTCAAACATACCATCGTAATCATCTGACAAAGCTTCCAACCGAGCGATTGGTAAAAAGATACCAAGCAACATGGCAATAGATACAACTCTTCTTTTCATACTTTTTTTCTCATTATTTTTCATAGTATTACCCTAAGCGTGTTCAGCTTAACTAATTTTTAAAGTGATGACAAAAACGATTAATTCGTTTTAACCATCTAGCAATGATTGAAAATCGCAAAGTGCACATGGTATAGTTTTTTCAACATGATGAAAAAAAATCATGTGTTATTTTTGATAAGGAAATATCTATGATGAAATTAAAATTGAGAAGCACGCTTGCTTACTCGCTCATTATTTTTTTTATGCCAATTTTTTCTCAACCAATAAAAGACGTCTCTTGTTGCTCGCCGCAGGATAAAAATGTTAGTGCCAAAACGCAAAATTTCAAAGATTCAACGCCGGTTAAAACAGATATAGGTCAAGACAAAATTATTTTTGTAGCACAAAACCTCAAAGAGCAGAAACTGTTTAATACCATTTTGAGTGATGAACGAGTAAGAAACAAAAATAATAAACGCGGCTATTACTCGTTTATAACGCAAAAAAATGATGAAGGTATGACCACCTTGATGATTGCATCAGCACTGTTTGATTATCGTCAAGTTATTACGCTGCTTGATGAAGTTGCTCAATATTACGGCAATAAAAAAACAAAAGAAGATAAACAACAGATCTTCAATTTTCTTGATGCACGAGATCCACTTGGTAATTCTGCGCTTTATTTTTCAACGCAGAATGGCGATTATAAAACGATTAAAGCATTTATGGATCGCGTTCCTGCGCTTCTTGATGATAAAGATTTATTTCTAAAATTTTTGAATGCAACCGTATACAATGATAAATGGACTTCACTTCACTGGCTTACCTATGACGGTGCATTACGCCCTCTTAAATTGGTAGTCCAAACAGCCGAAAAAGTCTTAGGGAAACATTCTACATTGTATGATGAGTTCATCAATGCACAGAATGAAGACAATGGAACAGCACTCACCTATGCACTCACATCAGATGTACGAAAATTTCTTATTGATCACGGTGCAACAATACTACAACAACTTGATCCAGAAATCGCGCAAGCTCATGCTTTATCGCAACAATTTGTTGAAGTCATGCACGATAGCGCTTTTGGCAAAATGCAAAAAATTATGTTCCAAGCGCAAGAAAAATATAAAGATAAACCCGATACTTTTTTTGAATTTATTACCGCAAAAGATGAAAGTGGCTGGGATATGCTTATGCATGCTGTTGGACAAGGCCGTTATGAATATGTTGCTTTTATTTTGTATTCGATTGAAAAATTTCTTCATAATAAAACACAATTCATCTACGATTCACTCAGCAGTGTTTCCACTGAAGGCCAAAGCCCACTTATAATTGCCATTTTGAGAAGAAATTTTGACATAGCAAAACTTCTCATTGAAAAAATTAAACAATATTCAAAAAACAAATACCTTTTTTATATGATTATGAATACCACTGTGTATACAAAAGGGCTCACACCGCTGCTTGCCACAGTATTTTTTAGTTCAGACAAAGACGAATTTTATGAAGTTACTAAATTAATTTTAGAAGTTATTGCTGAACGATTTGGTAAATATTCTCACACAATGGATCTTTTTGTTAACACGCGCAACTACGATGGCTTCACCTCGCTTTCATATGCTTCATCAGAAAAACTAAAAAAACTTCTTGTTGATTACGGTGCACACGAATAAGCTAAGGAATTTACAATAATACAAGAATGTCATCCCGAGGCTTTAGCCGTGGCAATCCAATTATAAAATTAATTCCTTAAAGGAACTAATTTTATAATTGGATTGCCACGCATTCGCTCGCAATGACAACTTTGTTTTCAATATGCATTTTCCTAGGCGCCACTTCCCTAATATTGAATATTTTCGGATGAGCTTCAATGCTGCGCGCGCGCATATAAATTCTTAAGCGCACTACGCGCGTCTGCTTTGGAAAATATCGCGGATGCAATTGCAAAGATGGTACATCCTTCTTTGGCAAGTTCATGGATGTTGTCTTCATTAATGCCTCCATCCATGCCAATTAAAAAAGTAAGTTCCTTTTCTCGTTTATAGGCAACCAACGCTTTGAGCCTCTCAATCGAATCTTTCAAAAAGAGTTGTCCAGAGAAGCCAGGTTGCACAGACATAAGTAAAACTTGGTTGACATCTTTAAGATAGGGAAAAATTTCTTCTAGCTCAATTTTGGGGCTAATGGCAAGCGAGCTCATCGCTTTTTTTTCTTTTATGATATTATTTATTAAAAAAAAATCATTTTTTGATTCTGAGTGAAAAGCGACGATATCATTAGGACGCAACATCAACTTTTTAATAATTTTTTCAGGTTGATCAGCCATTATATGAACGAAGAGCGTTTTTTTGGTATAAGCACTAATGGCGTTCACTACCAGGGGGCCCCAGGTCAGATTCGGCACAAAATGATTATCCATTATATCAAGGTGAAATCCATCACAATACGGCTCCAACGTACTGATAACTTGTGCAAGGTGTAAAGGATCTGCCGCAACTAAAGAAGGGAATATTTTTATCGTTTTCATGCTCATCTCTTTTTTTAATTATTTAACAAAGAGCGTTTTTTAATTATAAAACGACGCTTTCATAAACATTATAAGAAAATTTTGTTAGACTAAGAAACAGTATACTTCTCATAGACGTCTAGCGAAAGTGCTGTCATGACTCATCAACCAATTTCAGTCAATATGTTCATATTAATGGAAAATGACATTGCCAGGGCAGTGGCATTTTACCAAAGTTTAGGGCTCAGGCTCAATTTTCATAGTAGTAATCGATGGGCAGAATTTGATATTAACGGCGTCAAAATGGGCCTGGCACAAACAAGTCAGGAGTTACCAGAACGACGCACAGGGATTGTATTAGAGGTTCCTGATGTAGAAGAATTTTATCTCGCCCACAAAGATTCTGGCATTGAGTTTTTGAGTGAACCTGTTGAGGCAGTCCATGGCATTATTTTAAGCTTTAGAGATCCGGGCAATAACATTTTGGATTTGTATCAACCTACCCCTGAAAAGCTTAAAGCTGCTATTAAAAGAGCAGCAGAAGAGGCAGAAAAAAATGCCGGCTGCTGCCAATCGCCAAAGAATGACAAAGATTTTTGTTGCAAAGACTAATGAAAATTTTATTATTGGATTCCCATACTAACACTCGGAGTGACGAATATGCGCCAATGTGTCATTACGAGCCATGCGGAGCATGAGCGTGGTAATCCAAAATTTAGTAAATTCATATTAAAAAAACTACAATGAAACAGCCAGCTGTTTATGTTATGACAAATAAACGTAATGGAACCCTGTATATAGGCGTAATTTCTAATCTGATACAAAGAGTATTTCAACATAAAAATAATTTAGTTCAAGGGTTCACAAGCCGTTATGCTTGCAAACTATTAATTTATTATGAACTATATAGCGATATGCCAAATGCAATTATTCGAGAAAAACAGATTAAAGATAGTTCAAGAACAAAAAAAATATCACTTATTATGTCTAATAATCCTTATTGGGAAGATTTATATGAACAAATTTGTAAACTATAAGGATTATATTTTATTATTAGATTCCCACGCTAACGCTCGGAATGACGAATATGCGCCAATATGTCATTGCTACCCCTGTGGAGCATAGGCGTATGAGACTCAAATTCCCTACATATCGCAGATAAAAAATCTGAGTCTCATACTGTAGGCATTGAATTAGTTCTTTTTTATTGTATACTATTTTTTATGGGTAAAAACACATTATTTTTTAGTAAAATTTTTCGTACAATTTTTTTCCTTTTTTTAAAGATAGGAGGAGCACATGTCAGAATTTGATAAGATGCAACCGCTCAATGACAGAGTTCTCGTAAAACGTCTTGAAACCGAAGCTATGACCCCCGGCGGCTTATTCATCCCTGATGCCGCTAAAGAAAAAGGGCAAAAGGCCACCGTTCTTGCAGTTGGGCCTGGGCGCACTACTCCCGAAGGAAAAACAATCCCTCTCGCAGTCAAAGCTGGCGATATCATTTTCTTCGGCAAATATGCGGGCACTGAGCTAGGAAGCGACTATCTCATTATTGGGGAACCTGAAATTTTAGGCATTGTTAAATAAGTAAAAAGAATTTGAGTTAAGGAGTTATCCTATGGCAGGAAAAAGAATTGTATTCGGCGTGGAAGCACGCGAAAAAATCCGTGAGGGCGTTGATATCTTGGCCGATGCAGTAAAAGTTACCCTCGGGCCCCGAGGACGTAATGTAGCTTTTGAAAAATCATTTGGTTCACCAATCATCACCAAAGATGGTGTTACCGTTGCAAAAGAAATCGAACTTCCTAGATAAACTTGAAAATATGGGCGCACAAATGGTGCGTGAAGTTGCAAGCAAAACAGCTGATGTAGCTGGTGATGGCACCACAACTGCAACCGTTCTTGCACAAGCAATTTTCCGTGAAGGTAATAAATATGTTACCGCTGGCGCAAACCCAATGGAACTTAAACGCGGTATCGATAAAGCAGTTACACGCTGTTGTCGAAGTTCATCAAAAATAATGCAAAAAAAGTAAATTCATAAAAAAGAAATTGAACAAGTTGCAACTATCTCTGCAAATTCTGATACCACCATTGGTCAACAAATTGCAGAAGCAATGGAACGCGTTGGCCGCGATGGCGTTATCACCGTTGAAGAAGCAAAAGGCATGCAGAAGATGCATTAGATGTTGTTGAAGGTATGCAATTTGATCGTGGCTATCTTTCTCCCTACTTTGTTACCGATGCTGAAAAAATGGAAACCGACGCTGCATGATCCGTTTATTTTGATTTACGAAAAGAAAATCAGCAGCATGAAAAGCTTGTTGCCGATTCTTGAGCAAGTTGCAAAATCTGGCCGTCCTCTCTTAATTATCGCTGAAGATATTGAAGGCGAAGCGCTTGCAACACTCGTAGTGAACAAATTTCGTGGCACACTCAACGTTGCTGCGGTAAAAGCTCCTGGCTTTGGCGATCGTCGCAAAGCAATGCTAGAAGATATTGCAATTTTGACCGGCGGGACTTTAATTACGGAAGATCTTGGTATCAAACTTGAAAATGTTACCCTCGACGATCTTGGTAATGCAAAAAAAGTTTTGATCACCAAAGATAACTGCACTATCATTGAAGGCCAAGGAAGCTCCAACAGTATCAAAGGCCGCGTTGCATTAATTAGAGCACAAATTGAAGCAACCTCTTCTGATTATGACAAAGAAAAATTGCAAGAACGTCTTGCAAAACTTGCAGGCGGTGTTGCTGTCATCAAAGTTGGTGCTGCAACTGAAACAGAAATGAAAGAAAAAAAAGATCGTATTGAAGACGCGCTGAATGCAACGCGTGCTGCTGTTGAAGAAGGTGTTGTTGCTGGTGGCGGTGTTCTTTATATTAGAGCACAAGAATCCGTCAACAAACTTCAACTCGAGGGCGATGAAAAGTTAGGCGCTCAAATTGTTGCGCGCGCGCTTGAAGAACCGTTGCGCGTTATCTCTTCAAACGCCGGCGATGAAGCTTCAGTCATTGTCAATCGTGTAAAAAGCGAAAAAGGCAACATTGGCTTTGATGCAAAAAACAGCAAATTTGTTGATATGTTCGAAGCTGGCATTATCGATCCGGCAAAAGTTGAGCGTACCGCATTGCAAAATGCTGCCTCAATTGCAGGATTGTTGTTAACCACAGAAGCTACTATTTCTGATTTACCAGATGAGAAAAAAGACGCACAAGGCCACACCGGCATGCCGCCAATGGGTGGTATGGGCGGCATGGGTGGCATGTATTAATTTTTAATTTTCCGCGTACAAAAAAAAGAAGGGCTCGCAGTAATTTGCGAGCCTTCTTTTTGAAATACACTTTACCATAAAGGATTTACTATGCATTTCAAAAAAATGTTTTTGGCACTGTTAGTTACAGGAGCAACTATTTCTCTAAAAGCGGTAGAAGCTAACAATGCTACGTTTACGTTTACTCATTTTGCCAATGAACAAGAATTAAATGAGTTTTTGGATCGCGTTAAAGATTCAAATTCTCGCCGTGTGTACGGTTTTAACAGATTCCCGCTTCTCTATAAATTAGCTATTTTGGCACGCAATGTAGATGAAACAGATAAACCCAAAGTTGTAGAAGCTTTTCGTTATTTAATTAACAGAAATCCAAAAGATGCCAGTCTCACTGATGAATACGGCAACACATTACTGCATAGTGCGATTAATATTGATAAACTCAGGTACCCAAACCTCTATGAGGATGAAGATCTTTTTAATGAAATAATCGTAAGGATTCTTTTAGATGCAGAAGCAAATCCCAATCTAAAGAATAAAGTAACTGACGATCATCTAGGGTATAGCCCAAAAGAACTTTTAGAAGTAGCCTTTGGAGCAAGAAAAATGAAAGATCTTCATTCATTACTACACAAGTGCAATCCAAATCCTTGGTTTCCAGATCAAGAATGCTCAAAAATAAGAAGAACTCTTAACCGCATGAATCAGCAACCAAAGAAATAACGAAAAAAATAAAAAGAAGGCTCGCAGTATGAGCAGGGCCTTCTTTTCTCAACACATACGAAAGATATAACTCATGAATTTTCAAAAAATAGCCTTTACTTTTTTAGTATGCTTACTGTTCCTAAAAGTAGAAGCACAAAAACAAAAATTAGAAGAGTTCGATAATGTATGGAAGCGCGTCTTTGATACAGCGACTAAAGAAGAAGTTTTAGACCGAGAAAATGCTATTCTTCAATTTCTCGCTGGTGAAGCTTTTTTCCACAAACCCAAAGAAGAACTTTTAAATGCTGTTCACCCGGAAAAGGTTTACGGCTTAGCTTTACTTGCAACTGGTTTTGGTCTGGATGAAAGAACACAGCGATTTGTATGCCAATCATTACGTTATGTTTATTATAAAAAACCTGAATTACTACAGCAGGCAGCCGATCTTTACATTGTTCAAGGCGCAGTTGATGCCAGGATTATTAAAATATTTTCTGCAGCAGGTGTGAAATTCGATGAGAAACTAGAAGGCCAAGAAGTTACATTAAAAGACAAACTGGCAGCACATGAAAAATCACACAACTGTAACGGCACATGGAGCAAGATTTTTGGAAAAAGCCGTGAATGTAAAGCGCTTGGAGAAAGCCTTTCATGTTTGGAAAAATAGATACAATAATTAAGGAATATCTTATGAACTTTAAAAAACTTTTTTTACTGCTCCTCACGATTAGCTCAGCTTCAATCATCAGTGCATCACAAGAAACTGCACAATTTAGTGAAGAAGAAATTCTTCGCTTTTTAGCTTCTCGACTTTCAGATGACGAGAGGAGTCATCTACCATCGTCAGTAATATTGGATAATAAAAAAGAAATATTGAGCCGCCTCACGCCTAGCGCTGTGTGTTACCTTGGTATGGTGTGTATGGATCTCCCGTATCGCTCAGACATAGTTCCCCAAGCAATTGCCTACATCTATAAAGAAAATCGTTGGCTCATCCAAGCAGCAATCTCTTATTATTCAATAAATATGCCAGGACAACATTTAAAATAGTGTGGCATGTGTTAATTATTTATGGTAATTTTATATCAAAAAAAGGGCTCGCAATGATGCGAGCTCTTTTGTTATGCACATGTGCAAAAAGTTTTACATAAAGGAAATACCTATGAAATCACGCATTATAGCTAGTGCTGCCTTGCTTACGATTTTTAGTTTTCATGCATCATCTTCTTGTAAAACTGATCTTGAACAATTTTTATTCTCAAGTCATAAAGCTAAAGCTTATCGCAACTGTTCAGAGATACAGGCTCTCTATCAGAACATAAATGCAGAAACCATAGTTGGTGCCATGAAAATAAATCCTTATGTATGGTTTAACCTTATGTGGTGGGATGCATATTCACCTGAAAAAGATGATACGTTAAGCCTGAAATTAAATGAAATAGCACAAAAATATCCTGATGTTGTTCAGCAAATGTTTACTGATTACATAGAATATGAACGAATTGATCCCAATATCTTAGAAGCATTCCAAAAATTTAATGCACACCCAAATGAGAAAGCTAAAACATCTGCCTATACACCTTTTGAAATTTTAGAAGCACGTTACAGTGCTAATTCTAAAAAGGTTATTCCTGGTATTAAATGTAAAAATTGTGATACATGGGCATCTTCTTTTGCATGGTTCTTCCGTTGGGGTTATGATCAAGAATGTACCACGATGAAAAAGGGTATTACCTTGTTAAAGAAAGAAAGCAGTTCTTAAGATTGTATTTAGCAGGTTTATATACGCCCTTGGGCTTTTTTCATTTCGTATGTGGCACTGAAGCTTTGCATTGTTGTAAAGAGCTTATGTTCACGAACGGATTGAGGCCATCTATCAAAAGTTAAACACTTTTTTGCTAAATCATACATTTTATCAAATTTTTTATTACGCTCAAATCGTGTATATATTGAAATGATATCAGCAAACATTTCCGATAGAAACTTATCTGACATATCAAAATTTTCATCAGATGAACCATTAAATAGTCTTTGAAATCTGCTAATTTGATCTTCTATAGAGCTTTTCAGCTTTATGCATTTTTCAAAAGCATCAGTTGATTGCGCGTAGGATTTTTCTAAAGCATTGTTAATAAGAGCAAGGGCATCAAAATAACGACCATCCGAGATATATCTTATTGCTAATAGATTGACACAAATAAATACAGTGTTCCGAGTTTGATCATCTAATGTTTCAGCATCATTGATTAAACCTATCAAGACATCTTTGCAAATATCCAGTGGTATATCGAGATTAAAGAAATCATACACAGCTTTCTTTTGCCCATACCATGTATTCAAACGTTTCTGTATAACGGCAAGCTCATTTTGTATGTGCGTATGCATATCATTATATTCATTGATACCTTGTGCTAATGAGATATGATCTAATGCTTTCTGACATAAAATTTTTGCTCGTTGCAATCCATAATAAACCCACGGAGTTCTCTGCGACTTTTCAAATAGTTTTTTAGCAGCACGTTGTAGTAACTGGCCACCTATAAAACGGGCACGTACAATATCAGGATCATGTTGCAATAAATTCATTGTATCATCATTATTATCGCGTCGCTCCGAAACTTCACATATTTTTTCAAAAAGCATCTTAGGTGTCCACGCAGGGGGCATATTTTCTAGAATATAAGCAAGATTTTTATTGTTATTTTCCAATAATCCCATTATTTTTAGTTTATCTGAGAATGATGTTTTTGCTTTATTTTTTTGTTCATCATCTACTTTTTCAAGCCGTGGAGATTTGCTCTGTTTCTGTTTACGAGCAACTTTTTTTGTATCATCCTTTTCCTTTATTTTACGTTTTTTGATTTCAGAAGATTCATAGATATAAAAGTTTTTTCTTGGTATAACCAATATACCCTTCCCATCTTCGATCTTTTTCATGCTTTGTTCTGCCCGATCAGTAATTTTTTTTCTTAAACTTGCTAACTCACGCACAAGAGGGCTATCGGATAGAGCAAAACGTAATCCTTCGTCAATATAGGCGCATATTTGAATGCCTTGCTGTACTTCGTAGGCACGTATGTGTCTACACAATTGAATACCATAAAGAAAACGCGCAAGATCATAGCAGTTTTGCGCTATAACTCTGCGCAGTTCATTGCATAAGGCTCGAGTGCCCATAAACAATTGTGCTTGATAGTATGCATTCACCTTTTTTGTACTATCTTGAAAGGAAACTGTATCTTTCGGATTATTTTTAAGTTCATATTGATATTTTTTCATCCGGCTCTGCACATCCTCATCAATTTTTTGAGGATAGCCTTTAAGGATCAATTGATTATATGCTGATGCATAGCCATGCTGATCATATACTTGTTTCAGCTCATTATCCGATAAAATTTTATAAGCTTGAACAGCGTCGAAAAAATAATCCAAAGTTTTAAATCCCGATCTTATTTCCTCATCTTCAAGTGCTTTGTAAGCCATATCCAGATCCTGAGCAGTAGCATCATTCTTAACGCTTAAATATTCATATAAACTAACCGCTTCCGTCGGCCGGCGTTCTTCCATACCAAATAATGATATGCCGCATGAAATACTTAAAATACCTAAAAAAATAATGTTCTTTATTGAAATAGTCATTTTTTTTATCCCCCTCATAAATTTTAAAATTTCGTCCCTAACTATTAAAGCCGATGCTTATATACGCCCTCGAGCTTTTAACGTTTCATACCGAGCCTTAAACGTACGCATCGTTATAAAAAGTCTATGTATCTGAATGTGTTGAGGCCACTTATCAAAAGTTAAGCAGCTTTTTGCTAATTCATACATTTTATCCCATTTCATTTCAGGTTCAAGCCGCTGCGTATATATTAAAAGAATATCCTCAAACATTGTTTTGATAGATTGTGATGACATATGTTGGATTGTAAAATAATTTTGAATAATATGGTCAGCCAAAGTCTCAGCTGAAACTTTGTTTTCATGCTTTGTGCGCAATCCACGGCGGCACGTATCAAAGACTTCATTGAATATACTATCGATAAGGTGTTTATATCGAGCAACAAAATCAACCCTAGATTGTATATACTGATTTGCCAAGGCTTTTGAACTTATATCTATAATTTCATCATAATAATGCTCACTCGAACATCGTCGTGTCAATTGATAGGTACAATCGAGCATTACATCTTGTGTTTCAACGCTAAATCTTCCAATATCATCGATCATAGTTGCCCATACATCTTTACAAAGATTTAGCGGTATTTCAGGATTTATAAAGAAATCAAGCAAACAGCCACCCTGCGTATACCATGAATCTAAAAGTCCTTGTATCTTTACAATATCGCTTTCTATACTACGCTTTGTATTTCTATATTTATTGAGATTTTGTAAACACAAAATATGACCTAATGCCTTTTGGCATAATATTTTTCTATGCTGTAATCCATAGCTATACCAGATGGTGCCTTGTGACATTTTACGTAATTTTTCGGCTGCTTTATAGGTAAATTCACCGCACATATAGCGCTTACGTAAAAAAACAAGATCATTTTTTAAATCCACTTGCACATCATAGTTCGCTAATGCATCTAAGTATTCATATATTTTTTTACAAAACGTTGTTGGCGTTTCGAAAGCTTCTTTATCTTTTAATGCATTTAAAACTTTTGCATTAGTATCATTTAGAAAATTAAGAACTATTTCTCGTTGATTATCTACATAAGCTTTGGATTCTCGAGATTGGTGCCATTGAAACCCAACTGGTGATAACTCTGTTTGAGACTTTGTTTGATTTTGCAACTCATTTTGAAGAGCTTTTAATTCATTAGAAAAATAACTCTCAGCTAATGCAAAATTCAATCCTTGCTTAATGTATTCTAACACTTGATTACGCTTATATTTAACAGCATATAAACCACGCGCCAGATTATAGTAATTTTGTGCTATATAATCGCGCAATGTATCACATAGTTCAGGGGTGCCCTTAAACAAATTTGCTTGGTAGAAATCATTTACTTTTTTTGTATCAATTTGTATTGTTAAAGTATCCATGCTCATCAATGATTTCTGAAGTACATTTTGATATTCTTCTATTTTGGCCTTAACCTCCAAATCAACTTTCTGTGAATATCCTTTCATGCGTAAATCATTATAGGCTACGATATAACCATAGTTATCATAGCATTCTCTCAGCTCATTATTTGATAAAATTTTATACGCAAGTGCAACACTAAAGAAATTCTCCTCATCTTTAAAGCCCGATTCTATTTGGGCATTTTGAAGATTTGTAAATGCAGTTTTTATTTGCTCTTCAGTCGCATTATTATCGAGTTTTAATAGTGTATATAAACTAACTTCTTGTGCAGGCAATGGTCGGCGTTCTTCCATACCAAACAATGGCATACCGCATGAAATACTCAAAATACCTAAAAAAATAATGTTCTTTATTGAAATAGTCATTTTTTTATCCCCTCCATAAATTTTAAAATTTCGTCCCTAACTATTAAAGCCGATGCTTACATAAGCCCTTTGGCTTTTAGATCTTCATAGTTAGTAATAAATTTGCGCATGGTTGTAAAAAGTTCATGTTTCTGAATATGCGCAGGCCATCTATTAAAAGTTAAGCAGCGCCATGCTAACTCGTACATTTTATCCCATTTTTTTTCGGGTTCAAGCCGCCGTGTATATAGTAAAAAGATATCACCAAACATTGTTTCAATGGATTGTGATGGCATATATTGCATTGTAAAATAATTTTGAATAATGTCTGCTAAAGCTTCCGATGAATCCTTGTTGTCATACCTCATGAGAAATTCACCATGGAACGCTTTGAAAAATGTACTGCATTGTTGTTCAAGGTTATTGAGCGCACTATCGATAAGTTCTCGATATTGAGCAACAAAATCAGCCCTAGATTGTATATACTGATTTGCCAAGACTTTTAAATTTATATCTATAATTTCATCATAATAATGTTCATTCAAACATCGTCGTGCCAATTGATAGGTACAATCGAGCATTACATCTTGTGTTTCAACACTAAATCTTGCAATATCATTGATCATAGTTGCCCATACATCTTTACAAAGATCTAGCGGTATTTCAGGGCTTATAAAGAAATTAACTAGACAAGTACCTTGCGTATACCAAGCATCTAAAGATCCTTGTATGGTTACAATACTACTTTCTATAGTTTGCTTTGTATTTCTATACCGTTTGATATTTGGTAAACGCAAAGTATGATCTGATGCCTTTTGGCATAATATTTTTGCATGCTGTAATCCATAGATATGCCAAATGGTGTCTTTTGACATTCCAAGTAATTTTTCAGCTGCGCTATGTGTTAATGCACTGCATAGATGACGCTTACTTGAAAAATTCCGATCCTTTTCCAATGAAGCTGGCATAGTATAGTTCGCGTATGCATCTAAGTATTCGTATATTTTTTTACAAAACACTTTTGGCGTTTCGAAAGCTTCTCTATCTTCTACTACATTTAAAATTTTTGCATTAGTATCATCTAGAAGATCAAGAGCCGCTTCTTGTTGAATATTTGTAGATGGATGCCATTGTTGAAGATCAACTCTCGGCGACTTTGTTTTAGACTCTGTTGGCTTTTGTAACTTATTGGCGAAAGCTTTTAAGGCATTAGAAGCAGGACTCTCAGGTAATGCAAAATTCAACCCTTGCTTGATGTACTCTAGCACTGCATCATGATTATATCTAACATTACAGAATAAACCATGTGCAAGATTATAGTAATTTTGTGCTATACAATCACGCAATGTATCACATAACTTGGCGGTCCCCATAAACAAGTGTCCTCGATAGTAAGCATTTACTTCTTTTATAAGCTTCAGCAACGCATTACCGTCTTTTGATCTAAGATCATCTTGATCCTTCGCTATTCTAGTTCGAACAGCCAAATCGGTTGCGTGCGGATATCCTGTAGCATATAAAGCAACATCTGCAGCGCTAGGGCCACGGTTATCATAGATATTTCTCAACTTATCATTAGATAAAATTTTATAAGCTCGAACAACATTGAAAAAATAATCTACAGTTTTAAATCCTGACATTATTTCTCGATGTTCAAGTGCTTTGTAAGCCGTATCTATATCCTGGGTCGTAGCATCATTGTTAACTCTTAAAAGTAGATATAAATCGACTCCTTGTCCATGCGATGGTTGGCGCTCTTCCATAGCAAATAAACCGGTAAAGCAACTTAAAATAATTAAAAAAAGTATATTCTTATTCATAAAAACTCCATTTTATATCTATACTATCAACTATGCTCTTCAAGCACCGCATCCAATAATGAATCTATCTCATCCGCAGAATTTGGTACGCCCTGCATTACCGATACTTGAGCTTTTAACAGAGCGCATCTATCGCGCGCACTGTGTATTTCTCTCTTAATTAATGCGTCTGCAGCATCCATTATAATGCACGCAGTATTCTCGGCGCCCGTATCTATCAATTTTTCAACTACTTTTTGATAAAGTCCAAGTATCTCAATAGCAGCGCTTTTACGATCATCACGAGATGGTATGTTTTGTAATAAATTATTAAAATAGCCCGGACTTGAGATAACAGCATCCTTAGCAGAAACTGAATCTAACCCTTTATCCAACAATCCATGTATCGTTTCAATTTGATGTCGTATAGAAGAATAATGAGGACTTCTATGCTTGTTTGCAGCCTCATTTTGATCCGATGCTGTATGTTCTTGTTCTTTTTCACGTTCAACTTTTGCTTGTTTTTGTTGAGGCTGACCTACATTTTCAGATTCTTCTGTTTCGTTTTCCTCATCTGTATCGCTATTTGTCTCGCTGAACGATCGTTTTTTCGTGTTATTTTGTTGCTTAAAGCATTCAGCCTCTATCTGTTTTAAATAGATATAATTAGGGGTTCCTACTTCAGAATATTCAATTCCCAATTGTACCCAATCCAATTGAATCCCAAAGCCTAAAAGGCCTTTTTTTACAAGTCTCGAATAATTATTTGATAAATGTTTTCTAAGCATGTTACGAACATGTGCATGTTCCGATGACGCTAATGCTAAAATGGATCTATAATAATCGTGAGACTCATAAACTAATGATTTTATTTCATCCATATTAGATGATTTTTTATTATATATAAGAGTGATGTCCTGAAAAAAGGCGTCAAGTCGTTCCTGATACTCTTTAACTTTTTTTAAAATCTCTTGAGATTTGATCTTTTGAGACCGAACACTTTGTTTATCTCTTGGCTGCTGCTCTGTTCGTGTACCAGACCCATGATTATCTAGCAATCCTTTCACGAAATTATAATTTTTTGAACCTATTTGCGCATTTTCCAATACACGGTCAAACCATACCTGCTCTATCGCACAGCGCATGAGAGCCTCAAGCGGTTCGTTAAGACCTACCACTATAAGCTGTGTATAATTATCAGATATGCAACCCTTGATCTTTGCTCGGAGTCCCGCATCAAAACATGTTTCAAGAATCTCCATATATTTACCATAAGATTCATTCACTAATGTTTTTATAACTTCAAAATTATCCTGAGGATTGTGTTTAAAAAGCCTATCTAATCTTTCTTGATAGTCATTTATGGTATCAACAATTTGTTTTTTGATTTGTACATCATCTTTAACTTCAGGTGCATTACTGTTTGCAAAACTCTGCTTATCATATGATCCAGCATTTTTATTTTTACGTTCATATTCACGCATTAGCATTGCTACATAAGAACGATTAGCCGATTCGATTTCAGTATTCTCGATTATCTTCTTAATCCAACCTTGCTCAATTACATAGCACATATTAAACTCATGTAATCTAAGACCTTCTCGTATAAGGTTCGCATAATTATTTGCTATATGATCCTTTATCATCTCAAAAGGCCCATGATTTTTGAGAACATTGCTATAATACTCATAAGATTCATCAACTAATTTTCGTATAGTCACCCAATTGGCACGCTGACCGTAAAGTTTTCCAAGCTGCTCTTGATATTTGCGTATGGTATCATTAATATTTTGTTTTTGATCAGATCCACTAGTGTCTTTTTCATGTATATTTCTCGTTTTTTGATTTCTTAAATAACGATACGCTTCTTCAATTTGGGCTATTTCATTTTGAGTTACCGTATATGCATCCGAGACTTTCTTCAATTCGCTAAGTTTAAGATATAGCGATATTCTTCTTTCCTGATATGCAGCGTCAATTTCCTTATAATCTGAACCGTTACGTATCCCTAAGATCTCGTAAGGATCTCGCATATTTTCGGATCGATTTGCTGTTCCTGTTTTTGCCGCACGCATTGATTGTAACGCCTGCACTTGCTGTAGCGATAAATTCGATGCCAATAAGTCGCCTAGACTAACCAAATGCCTATAAGCGGCTTCTATTGTTTTAATATGTGCACGACAGCTTACACCTAAAATCTGACTACATATCTCTAATTCTTTCTTATCCAAGGCTGTACGTCTAAATCTCAAACTTTCATATGCAGTACAAATTAGATCGAAATCTGTATAACTTGATTGTTTCTGCTTCGGACTCGGCGAGGGAATATAGCGTGATAATAATTGATTTATTTCTTGAAGAAATGGCGATTGAATTTCAGTTGCATGAATTCGTATTCTTTCAAGCTGCTCTCTCGCTTGTTGCTGTTCATTAGTATCATTAGTACCAATCATCATTTTTGCTAACTCAAGGCGATTTGTTATCACAAGATTCTTTAAAAGTTTTTGACCTTCTTCATTAGCTCTTGAAAAATACTTCTCATAATAATTACATGCTTCATTCGTCATTTTCATTATTGTTGCTAAGTCCCACGGATTATTTCTTATATGTACTTCAAGTGCTTCTTGACGGGCATGTATCTTCATAACTTCACTATCCACTACAGTACTGGATGCAGGATTTGTCCAACCTTGCCAATCCTGCTCATCGTAATAAGCTTTCACTTTATCGTCGCCAAGCACTTCATGAGCATTACAAATTGCTTTGAAGCACTCTTCAGCCATGGGCTTTTTAGATTTATCGGGATGAATTACAGATGCTAATTTTCTGTAACTTTTTGTTATATCTTCAGGTTTTGCTGTTTTGTCGAGGCCTAAAAAATCATAAGGGGTCAATGCAACGAACTGGGCCCGAGGGCGCTCTTCCATAGCAAATAACCCTGTAAAACAGGATAAAAACATCAAAAAAGCTATATTTTTATTCATAAAAACTCCATTTTAAGTATTCAGGCTCCCTTTAGTATCAATTATGTTGTTCAAACAGTTCTTTTAATAATTCGTCTTCATCAAAGCTAGTTGGATTTTGCAAGTCTTGTAATACGCATACCTGAGCTTTTAAACTCTCAAAATTTTCTCGTAAACTACCCATGCGATATCGCAGCATCGCAGTATCAAGCATTAAAAGTGCATCAGAATAATTACCATGATCGCTCAACTGTTCGGCTAAAGCAAAGTAACATTTAAGAATAGCATTGGTAGCACTTTCATAGGTATTCGGAGAACGAATGTATCCTAACGTTCTAACAAAAAAATTACATTGATTTTCAGAAAGCATTTTCTGAGCGAGTGACGATAATTTTTTATCATCTTTCAAATCCTCTGGTGTGAATTGTACTTCAGAAAGTATCGCTCCAAGAGCATAATTACTCATGGGCTCTATACTTTCTTTAAGAATCTCTGGGTTTTTCCAAGGGAAATTGAGACAAAGGGATACTAGCTCTATGCATTCAGGATAGAATAGCTTTGCTTCCTGTAAATCATGCATGATCTGCATACAATTATCCAGAATATTTGTATACGTTTGAGGCGAAAGAGTCTGCTCGCGATTCGACCAAATGAAATCAACATATTGTTTGCAGTTGTTGCGAATTGCTAATAGCGTTTGCTCATCATTAGACTTATTAATTTTATAAGATCTAATTACATTACTCAGCGCGTGAGTATCATTTTCAAACCGATTCAAGAAATAAACACTTTCTTGCTCCATTTTAGCTGCAGACGCAGCTTTAATTTTATTTAATAAATCTTTGCTTTTTCTTAACCTTGTTCTGTCTCTTGTCATGTTGCCTCGAATAAGAGCAATAACCAGTTTTTTTGCATCTTCATATAATCCTTGGTTAAAATAATGTTCAGCGATGCTATAGGAAAGCTTAGGCAATTTTTCTTTCAAAACTGAAAATTCCTCTTTTTTACAATCTTCTTTTAAAATGGTGAATGTATTATTACGATAATGCACTGGAATAGATAAATCAGTAAAAAACAGCTCTAAATAATCAAAACTTTCGTATAAATCAATTAAGTATTTTATAAAAACATTGTGTTGCTTGCGGCAACTCTCCATAATTTTTTCACCTTCAATTGATTGCAAATACTTTGCACACTGTAATGCAAGCTCGTTCAGTTCACATGCTTTCTGAAGCGAATATAAGAACCATCCCTTATCTTTGCCTTTTTCATATACAAAATTGGCAGCACTATAAAAGTTTTTGCTTGTTTCATTAATTACATCGGCAAGGTCCTTATATTGTTGTAAAAAATCGGCATGTTTTGTAGTAGCAGTAAGAAACTTCAATGTTTTATTATATTGCTGACAAATTTTTTCAAAAAATTCATGGGGATTAAGTTCAATATTTTCGCTGCGTCCCATGTTTGTTATATAGTTATCCACGGCATTATTTTCACTGTTTATCGCATTTATTAATTTCTTTATATTTTCGTCATCTTTTGAAGACTTTTGAGTATTATCTTGCTTTGCGAATTTTTCAGGGCGAGCATTTTTTCCATCATTCTCTGAGGGTCTTTTTCTCGAAGGTTGTTCTGTATTTTGTGCGGAAGTATCAAATGCTTTTAATCTTTTTTTATCGTAGATAGCTCTTCTTTGTTTATTACCCAATGTATCAAATGCATCCCAGATCGGCTTAAATTGGTATTCTGCTCGCTTACGTTCTTGCGATCCTTCTGCAAATGAATAAGGCTTATATTTTGTCTGCAATTTTAGAAAGGCATTGTTTATTTCTTCTTGGTTTGCAAGAGGGCTTATCTCCAAAATAGCATAAAGATCCCCAGAATCCATGAAAGCAACACTCGTCTGATTCGACTTTGGCTGAAGATTTTTTTTGCCCGCATCACGTTTTGCTCGACATGCATCAAGTAACTTATCTATTTCTTTTAAGTCTGCCTCAATATCGTTTATATGAGGGCGTATTCTTATGAATGCCTCATATACTTCTCCTTGCGCACCTGCATCGTTAGTTCTTATTACTCTTCTTGTTAGTTCAACATAATTTTCGATCATTAGACGCTTTAAAAGTTTTTGGCTTGTCGTATCAACCCACGAAAGATGCGTCTCATAATAAGTACACGCATCAAATATTAATTTTTTTATAGTTACCAAATTCTGATTATTATCAAGATTTTGTTTAATTTCAGCCTGTAGTTTTTCTGCCGCCGATTTAATCATCATATTTGCGGGTTCATTGACCCAATCTTGCCAATCATTTTTAGCATGCTCTGTGTTTATTGCATTGTTTTTGGTAAGTGCTTCATAAGCGTATTGTACTACTTTGAAATACTCTGCTGCCACAGCTGTATCACCCTTAGCTTTATCAGGATGATACTGTTTTGCTAATTGAACATAGGATTTCTTTATGTCCCCTGCCTCTGCTGTTTTATCTATACCTAAAAATTGATATGGTGTCGGCCTTTGCTCAATGGTATTAGACTGAGGTTTAGAACGATCTTCCATAGCGAATAAACCTGTAAAACAGGTTAAAAACATCAAAAAAACTATATTTTTATTCATAAAAACTCCATTCTCTATAATGCTTGGTATACCTATAGAATACCTTATATTTTATATTTGTCAATTTTAAACAGTAAGGGTTGCCATATATTTTCAGATAGCCCCCCTTTCCCCCCCAATAAGGCCATTTTTAAGCCCATATAATGCCTATAATCACGTTCATTGGCCCCCAGGGAAAAATAGGTAATTGACAAATACATCTCGAAGATTATATTGTGTCTAAGATTGCAAAAAATCGTCTCGAGCACACCTTAAGCAAAGCATTGTTTTTAGTTTGTTTAGGAGAAACTATGAAAAAAATAACATTACTTTGTTTATCTTTACTCTCAGCTCATGCGTTGCTAGCAGATGTAAAACTTATGATGGATGTTTGTGTTGCTGATCAGTGCATGAAGGGTGAATTCGTTCTTGATGAAGCTAACCCAGTTGCAGAACTTTCAAATCCAGAAGCAAATATCATAGTTCAAGTACAACCTGTTCCTGCAGATGAAATTACGGATGAAGCACCTCAATTTGAAGTCACAATCAACAACAATGGTGCAATGTCAACACACATGGTGCATGGCCAATGGGGCTGTTCAATGCACTGTTCCAATGACATGGTTATGGTAACCATGATGGCACAACAATAACCCACTATTCGAGTTTTCTACCCTTGCTTAAGGCACTGCTCGTGACAATAAATACTATCAGGTTCACTTATGAGCCTGATAGTTATCCCAGATGCTTGCATGACGCTCGTTTTTTTTGATACGGTATGAACAAAAACAGGAGCTCTCATGCCAACAAAGAAAAATCCACCAACAAAAAAACAGAAACAAGAAAAAAAGCCCGCTACCAAAAAACCATCACGCAAAGACAAGAAACCGGAACGTTATCATGATATTTATGAAGATGATGGAAACACGCATGGTGTTTATGAAAGCGAAGAAGATTATTGGTAGTTAAAAACCGAATCCAATTTTTCCCCACGCTCCATAGCGTTTGAAATCGGTATTATAATTAGGTACTTCAAAAAATCCGCCAAAGCCAATAAAGAAGAGTGTATCATTACAGGATGCCGAATAGCCACCCGCTAGATGTAGCCTAAAATTAATAGCACCACGTGCAGCAGCTGAGGTTAATTCAATATCATTTTCGGTAATAGGAACAAAGATCTCAGTTGTTGTAAAAGGAATAACATCATTAGGAGCCAAAACACCAATCGTGCTCATATTTGCTGTTGCTGGAATATTAGTGCCCGATAGAAAACCTACACCTTGAATGCCATAGCCGCAGGGAAAACATTCTTTTAATTTCACATCTTCACGCCCACGCGCCCATACATCAAGACCTAATTCCATTTCAAGGCCACCCGATTGATAACGAACGCCAGTTGTCATATCAACCATATTAAACGGGCGTATACGCGCACCACGCGTCAGAATATTTACCGCGGGAATATTGGTTCTGCCATCTTCATTAACGAGCAACAAATAGCGTGACCATGGTTTTAATTTTAGATCGAAGGTTCTTTTTTGTGAGTCTCTGAAAAAATAAATGTTTTCAATTTCAAAAAAGAATGCCATAAAACAAGAATTACAATCATTGGTCATCGGTAACTGCAAAATTAATCCCGTGCCATACCCAAAATGACGATTAGTTCCTAGCACGGGACTAAACACAAATCCTGGATTGTTGTAGCCATGCAACGGCGCAACCGCAGAAGAATAAATACATAATTGAAAGCCATCTTGATCTAAAAAATTGCTGCCAATTTTCAGATTAAGTTCTGCAACATCAAATTCTTTTTTTGAGGGACCAAATTTTGCAAAATTCCATGCTGGATTTGAAAGCGCCTCAGCAATTGACGTAGGAGCGATTGGCCGAGGAGTCACCGTGGGTTGTGAGGGGTATTCAGTTAAATTAATGTCTGTTTTCATATAATGGATGGGTAATGCAACAGAGAGCCAGCAACTTTTTAAAACAGGAGATTCAAAAGTATCACGAAGACTGTAATATGCTTCAAGCCAAACGGCAGCTTCCTCTTGTTTTGGACGAACGGTAAAACTACCAGCAAATGTACTGGGCAAATTGATCCATTCAGCACGAATATCACGGCTATATTGATTACCGTTATCCGCATCATCGCCTTTAACAACAAGAAAATCTGAATTGTCGTTGTAGGTGCATGGCAGCACATCATCAAATAAAAAGTAACGAGTAACTTTGCCTGATCCTAATGTGCGTTGAAAAATGGGCAATATTTGAAATCCAAACGTTTGCGGTTGACAAGCATTAAAAACAACATCGTGCCATAACGACCATTGTGCTGCAATATTACGGTAGACTGGGCGTGTCAATATAAAGGTACGTGCTACACCACAACCAGGAGGGCAATACGATAAATTTTCAGAACAACCTGTCGTTAAATTTGTATTGTAGGCATAAGAATTCTGTATCCATACTACCCATACCAGAATACTTAAAAGAATTTTTCTCATGCTTGTTTTCCTTTTTTAAGCACATGCTGTTGATTAGCTTAGGATAGGTTGTCAAGAAAAACAAGGTCCCTTTTTTACTGAAAATTCTTCAATGCATCATCAACACTCGAATTTGAAAAAACGAGGGAAGAAATAGCGCGTGTCATGGCGAGCGCTTGCGATAACGAGCGCTGATGAATGTTACGTCCGGTTGCATTACCAGCAGTTCCGCCCTCGCGCAGTTGTTCATATAATTCTTGCAAAAATTGGCGCGGGTCTTGGGCAGCTCCGCCGGAAATAATTACTTTGGTTTTTCCCGCCGCTTGCACGGCAATTTTGAGTGCTTGATTTGCGGATAATTTTCCTGCTGCTTCGGGCTGATTTAATTTTACAAAATCAGCACCAAGCGATGCAGCAAGGCCAGCAGCACCCGCAATGATATCAGGCGCGTGTTCGCGTATCACTGCTTTGCCACGTGGATATGCCCACAAAATAGTAATAAGACCATGTTGATGCGCTTCATAGATTAATTCTGCTGCTTCGCGCAACATAGCTGGTTCATACTCACTGCCCGGGTATATGGTATACCCAACACCGCAAATTGATAACCCGGTATTTTGCTTAAATGAAAGGATTTGTTTGAGTGTCCATAGTTGGTGGCTAAGAGGATCGCGTTGCATTGTTTTTACTAAATCAGTTTTGCCATTCATTTTAACAATATAGTGCACGTTTTTATACGAAGCACCATACTGCGCTATTAAGCCTAAATGGGTAGCAAATGCGCCAATATCACCTTGTGAAGCAATTTGAAAAAGATGTTCAGGATTATTATCAGCAGGATCAATGTTCGGACCATAAAAATCTCGATTTAAATGCTCAATTTTTTGATCGCAGGCAAATAACATGAGGTTGCCGGTTGATCGCGTAATTGCCGTATAATTTTTTATAAATTCCTCATGCTGGGCGCTCGGCACGTCAGCTGGAATGAATGTCGTCGTTTTTTGGATTTTCACTGATTTCCTTGGTAATTATAGTATCATGCAAAAGAACATCGTGCGCAATGCGCTCGAATAATGGCACAGCGATCGTTGATGCATAGACATTGCGCGCAACATGCGCATCATTGATAAAGGTTACGATCACTCGTTTATAATTATCTTTTTCAATAATACCTGCAAAAGTATAAATATTATGCGCGGGATCGTACCGGCCATCAATAACTTTGATTGCGGTGCCTGTTTTGCCCATTACAGAATATCCTTCAAGTTTTGCTTTATGCGCAGTACCATGCGTCACTGTTTTTTCAAGAATTGTACGCACTTGATCAACGGCTCTGCTGCTATACCGTTGTTCTTTTTGAGCTTCTTCTTGCAAAAAGAGTGTTGGCGTTACAAAAACACCGTGATTTGCGATCATGGTAAAAAGTTGTGCAAGTTGCATCAACGTTGCGCGGCTTTCATACCCAAATGATAATGAAACGAGTGAAGGTCGTGTCCAACGCTCGGGTGGATTAACAAATCCTGCTTGTTCACCCGGCCAATTGAGCGCTGTTTTTGAGCCAAAGCCCATTTTTATATAATGATCATATAATAAAGGCCCAAGGCGCGCAGCAACTTTTGCAATACCAATATTATTCGAGCGTTGAATGATTTCGGAAAACGGTAAAATACCATGCGCTCGCCATGTTGAAAAGGTAACACCGTTCACCGTACCGCGGCTCGTATTTTCACAATCAACTTCTTCATCGGGATTTACTAATTGTTCTTCGAGCAATGCTAACGTCACCACAATTTTCATCACCGAGCCTAATTCATAACTTTCGGTTAAAAGTTTATTTTTTGTCGTTTCTAAATCCAGGTGATGACGACTATTCGGATCAAAGTCTGGATAACTTGCCATGGCAATAATCTGCCCGTTTGTCGGATCCATAACGAGTGCAGCACCTTCCTGCGCGTGCAATGATTCGACACTCGTTTTCAGTTCTTCCATAACTAAATGTTGAATATCTGCGTCGAGCGTTACATGAATATCAGCGCCCTCGTTTCCTTCAACTTTTGTTTCTTTTGCAAAATAAAAATGTCCTGAACGCGCGTCTTTTTGTAATGACACGGTTGTCGGCTCGCCTGCTAACTCTTTGTTGCAGATGAGTTCAACGCCAAATAATCCTTTTGTATCGCTATCGGTTAGGCCAACAAGTTGTGCTGCTGCGCTAAAAGGATAAAACCTGCTTGGTTCTTTCAATAATTTAATATCGGCTGGCGCTTCTTTTTCTATGAGTTCTTTTTGTTCGGGAGTCAGACGCCGTTTGACATATAAAAAATGGCTTTGAGCATGTTCATGCAAACGATGCAATGCCTTTGGAAAATGTTTTTTGAGAAACTGCTCAACCTTTTCGACAGAATTAAGATCATGTGGCGTCAAAAATGCCGCATAACTTTCTTGATTGATCGCCAAGTATTGACCATTACGATCATAAATAGAAGCACGTTGTGGCATTGTTTTTGTCGTAATGTGATATTGTTGATTACCAAGTTGTGTAAAAAAATCGTTTTTGCATATTTGCAAAATATATAAGTTGGCAACGATCACACAATACCCGGCACAAAAGATTAAAAAAACAGCTGCGCTGCGGACTTTATAATATTTTATCATACTGATTGCACTGGTAACATTTTCATTTGTTTACGTTCGATTTTTTGCATATGAAGGTTATTATGCGCATATTCTTGGATGGTAGTTCTACTTTGTAACGCACAGAGATATGCCCTTACGTGTTCTTTTTCACTTAAAAGCATCTTTTTTTCTTTTTCAGCTGTCTGTTTTTGAAATGAAAGCTGTATCATAACACTATTTTTATACACTAAAAAAAAGATAAAAAATAGATTTATCGATGCAACTAACGTATAAAAGGTGCTGTTTTTCATATCATTTTATCCTTTTTATTTATTTTTAGCGTATCGCACTTGGGCTCAATTTGAAAATAGATTTACAAAAGGTCCCTGTCACAAGTCTTGAGTTACCATCTAAGAAAATGTTAAAAGGTATTCAAATAAACATAAAAATAGGGACAACGACATGAATCCCATTTTTTTACAAAAAAAAATATTCACCGGATTATGCATCCTAACATTTCTTTTTAACACTATTCTTTTTGGCATGAATACTAAAAGTATAGAAATCATAAAAACCGATAAAGACACTGGTGAGCAAAGAAAAATCACCTACGCACTTAAATTAGCAGCAAAACCTATTACTACAAGTGAAGAAGAAGACGAGCGCAAAAATCGTAAAAAAAGTAGAAGTCGTAAAAAAAATAAAAAAAAAGTTAGCACATTGTTATTAACCGAAGAAGATGTGCATACCGAATTATTGGATCCAACAAAAGAAATTACCGATTTTAATGAATTCATAAGAAGTTTAGAGAAGCTCGCACAAGAAAAAAAAATTAGAGAATATTACGATGAATTTAATAGACTCATTGATCAATTATCTCGCTTAAGTCCTCAAGACCAAATCAACCAATATATAACTATTCTTTATAACAATCTTGATGCTTCTTCCAAAATTGTTTGTTATTTATGGAATAATATAATTAGAATTTATCAAACACACTTTCAAGCGCAGGATATTGGAAAAAAACTTATTAAAGAGCTTAACACAATTTTCGATACTTATATTGTTCCTTATGTTGCTCCTGAAACTCAACAACAACTGGGCGATCTTATGAGTAAATACAAGCAATCTGATTATCTTCCCCTTGATAGAACCCTTTCACAATTTAGCAGCGCTACTCTCAGATCTACTAAAACCCCTCGTTCGGTAAGATTCCTTGAGAGTTCTTGTAAATCTCTTAGAGATCTTAAGGCTCATTATGAACGTACCAAGGAATTTTGGGAAAATGACCCGCTACACCTTACGCTGCCACAGGATATCGTATGCTATACGGTACCGAAACATAGTTCACAGCTTATTGCTGCCACTCGACGAGGAATTTTTTTTCATGATGTTAATAAGCAAGAATTTGAAATACTTAAAAAACCAACTGATGCAAAAGTTAGGTATCATATGGCAGCTCAAAAGAAAAAGGACCCTTCAATTCATGTTCTTACAACAAAACCTAGATATGTTCCAACGGCTGCCTTAGTTGGTTGGTTTTTAGTTATGACGGATGCAGGGGAAGAGCAACCAATGACACTTTATTTCCGAGGAAAAAGAGGGGACAAAAAATCCGGCAAAATTGTTGTTGACAATCATAAGGGTCAAGTAGTACGCAAGTTGATTGGGCATACTGATGCTGTCACAGCGTTAGTTACTTTACACAGAACCATACACAATCCATGCTGGGAAACAAAGAAAAATCCTTCGGGTATGGGCAAACAGCATCTTCTTGCCTCAGCTTCTCGCGATGGATCGATTAAAATTTGGGATTTTCTTAAGGAACAATGTCTTCAAACACTCAAAAGCGATGTAGGCTCTCTTGATGGACTTGCGAAGGTACAACCAAATTTTTTAGTCTCTTTATCTCGTCAGCGTTATTTAGAAATATGGCAAGAATCCACGCTAGAAGGAAAAAAATCTAACAATAAAGGTAAAGAGAAAAAAGACAAAAACATAGTTCAGGAATTTAAAAAAACAAGAACCAGAGAAATACTAATGCCCATCTTAAGCATTGTTGGTTATAAACAATATGCATTGACCGGGCATAAAGATGGAACTCTACTTGTTTGGAATCCAGAAAGTGGCAATTATATTCGGGAGATTCCACTAGGGGGAAATGTACCCATCACAAAACTCACTAAAAATCACACCGCAATAATGGCCCTTCAAGAACTGCCCTATAAAGATAAACAACTCACACTTTTTATGCTTTTGCCAAAGCAAAAAAACGAGTGATGTCTTGCATCGTCTCGGAAAAATTCAGTAATTTGAATTTCATGAATAGATTTGTTCAAAAAAGGAAGTTATATGAAAAAAAATATTCTTCTTACTCTTGCAGTAATACTACTGGGCACCATAAATCTTTTTGGCATGGAGGAAGGAGAGGATGGTAATGTTTATTATGCATGGGATGAAAAAGAAGAAGCGCCTGGCCAAAGAAAAAAAGGGGCTAAAGAAAAAGAAGAATTTTCATGGGAAGAAGAAAAAAGCTGCTGCATGATTCAACTATGTTTCATGATCCAAGTTTTAGCGAATTTGTTATCTCTATCATGCAAAATCAAGCAGATGAATCTACAATACTAGAACTATTAGATTCTGCCATTCACGAACGTTCTCTGCCCACACAATTTGATTGCATCGAAGATTGTATCCATACGGCAATTACTTTGGATAGGGTTGAGCTTGCCAATATGCTCTATGAAAAATTAGTCAATCATTATAAACAATATTTCAAAGAAGGTGCCATGGCAAGCGTATATCGTGAACGATGCTTATACTTAACGAAACAAAATCCCCAACTAACCTCGATTGCACTACCTTCACATGAAGAAAAAAAGTTTAAAAAAATAGATGGTTCTTTATTTACCAACAAAGAATTTCATTTTAACATAGTTCAAAGTCCGCGACTAAAAAAAGCTGAAAAAGCTCAAAAAAAAGATCTTTATGAGGATTACCATTTAAAAGCTTATAGTGAAGTTCCATTACAAGCACTATCAACTCTCGTTACTATGAAAGGTCATGATCTATTTGCCGCAAAACAGAATGGTGAAATAGATTGCTATACAACAAAAAGAAATGCGCTGGGAACATGGCAAAAGACTTTAGGCTTTCCTGATCGCCCAGTTCTTTTTTGCCCCTTTACCAGTACATTAAAAACTGAATCGCTCATGATTACACCGCTAAAGAATCTAAAAATAAGCATAATTTCATCCCATTCAAAACCGCCTCTATGTGCCTTTTTCACTTCGTATAATGAAGAAGAGATTCCTTCCTATATTTTAGAAGGAACACCTAAGGGAGTCATAATAAAACATGATTTGCCTCATGATAAATCTGGAGAAACGTCAAGTAAAAAAGAGTTTTCTGAACAACACAATGGTGCCATTACAGCGCTGCTTGCCCTTAAAAAATGTGCTTATTCTGCTGCACGGGATCGTAGTTTAAAAAAATGGGACACAGCAACAGGCAACTGTCTCAGACGAATTGAAGAACTTGAAGATGCTATTCAAGGCCTTGCATGCTTCCAGGATCATTTAATTGGGCTCCTTGGCAAAAAACTAGTTCGCTTTGAGCTCGATAAAACACCAGCAAGAACACTCACACTGTTTACACTCCCATCAGAAAAAGATGAACAATGGACATCCCTTACATCTTTTAATGATGAACTCCTTCTAGCAGGAACAAGCAAAGGCCAACTAAAACTATATAATGCGCGGGATGGATTTAATGATCCAGGCAACGTAAGTATTTCGAATCATCCGATAAAATCAATCGTTAATGTTGACGATAAATACGTGCTCATTCATCACTGTGAAGAGGATAAGTCAGAAAACGTTATAATCTTATCTAAAGCCAAAAAAGATTAATAAACTATTATCTATAATAGGATGTGCTTGGACTTCGTTGATCTTCAACGTACACATAGGTAGGTTTTTTTAATGCGTCGAGCATTTCTTTTTGATGGCGACGTTCTCGCTCTTCACGTAGTTTTTCACGCTCTTCTTCCTTGTATCCGGGAAGATTAATCACGCGTTTTAATAATGTCGCGAGTGCGCTATTGAGACGCGCGCATTCATCATACACTCGTTCTAAAGATTTTTTTATAGAACAAAGATCAGCATATTCAAACGATGAAAGGCCGCGCGCATCGTTCAGTTTTCTTCTGAGCGATCGTATGCGATCATCAATTTTCTGTATGAAATTAGCAAGATCACCATTTTCGCGTTCCACAGTATTCTTGAACGTCAATATGCGATAATATTTTACCTGCCAATTAACATCATTAATCTGTTCTTCAAGCTCGCGATTGGATAATCTATGAAATCCTGCATAGCGCCGCTTCATAGTTTCAAAACGTTGTTCAGCAGTGCGTAGAAAATGATCATCAGTTTCTTCAAAATATTGAGCCAAGCCATAAAGGCCAAGTCCAGCGAGTGTCACACCAGCAATAACCGCGCAAGCGCTAACAAAACGTGATGAATCTGATTCTCTTTTTCCAAAATTTCTTGTAGGCTCAGGATCGCCATTAGTTACAGCAACAGAGAATGTAGTTTGTGCATTAAGATGAGACGCATGGGAAGCAATTAATATGGCGAGCGCCATACATAAAGAACGTGGTGACGTAGTAAGCATAGAAAACTCCTCTGCAAATTGTCACGAATTGAAATTATTTTTTTCAATAATCATCCTCATTGTACCATTCAAAAAAAGGAGTGTCAAATGAAGCGCCTATTCTACTATGTTTTTCAACACACTGCCTCGCCAAAAAAGCGTCTTATCAGAAAAAAAACACGTACAACGATCATCAGTGTACTTACTTTTTTCATTTTTTCACCACCACTGTTAAGCAAGGAGAAAACTAACCGGTATCAACAAGATCAATGCATTGCTTACACGCAAAAAAAGTTGATCGTGCCGGGCAAAAGGGTAAAACAGGTTTTCTTTGTACCCGATGAAGATGTGAAAGTGTTACTCATAGGACTTATCCATATGAGCAAACCACGAACAAAAATTCGCATCGCCGTGTATCAATTAACGGATAAAGATATCGTTGAAGCGCTCATACAAGCTCACCATCGAAATGTTGCTATAGAAATTATTGTCGATAAAAGTTGCACGTACAGCCGTTATGAAAAAATAACAGCATTGCGCAAATTAAGAATCCCAATTCATGTGTATGGCGGCAAATATTATTCGATCATGCATAACAAATTTTTTGTTTTTGATAACACACTTTCAGGAAGAACAATAGTATTTACTGGATCAGCTAATGCTACCATCGGTGGCACAACACGTAATGAAGAAAATGTTTGGATTGTTGAAAACAAAAAAATCACTGATCAATACAAGAAAAAGTTTGATACGCTCAAAGTTAAGATTAGTGCAATGCCAAAAATTCAAGAAGAACGATTAACGCAGCGCGTATATCAAAGCTTCATGAGAGAGTTAAAATCGGTAATTCAAATTTTAGGGAATTGTATATAGTCCAAAAAGTTCAAGAAGGAATGTTATTTTTAGAAAAAATACGGCCGCTTCATTACTACAATTCCTTCTTAGCTTCGAACTTATGCTATTCAAGTTTTGAAAAAAATCAAGAAATCTTTTACTTATTCAAGATGGGCAATGAGCTGCGCAAAATCATCTGGTGCTTCCCGAGAAAAAAAGTATGGTTGTCCTTTGTATACAAATTCTAATGCAACAGCATGCAATGCCTGACGCTCGACAAGCTTAGAAGAGGAACCATATAAACGATCGCCAATAATAGGATACCCGAGTGCAGCACAATGCACGCGCAGCTGATGCGTACGCCCTGTCAGTGGACGTAATTCCAGCAGCGACGCCTCTTTAAAATATCGTAGAACTTTATATTCGGTACGCGCGTCACGGCCAACAACGGATTTGTGGGTCATTTTGATGCGATGCACGGTATCACGCGCAATAGGGAAATCGATCGCACCCGTTTCTTCAGGATGCCCTTTGACAACGGCGTGATAGGTCTTTTTAACCTGACGCTGCTTGAACATATCGCTCAACAGCTCATGAGCAATGCGGTTACGCGCAACCAATAAAAGTCCTGAAGTATCTTTATCAAGGCGATGTACAATGCCCGGCCGCTCCTGGCTGCCCACGTTCTCAAGCTCTTGAAACCTCGATAAAAGCCAATCAACTAATGAACCCTCGTTTGTATGTTGTGAAGGCGCGTGCACCGAAAGATGCGCGGGTTTATTGATCACTAAAAAGTCTTCATGCTCAAAAACGACTTCTATCTTAAGCCCCGGATCGAGCGTTTTCAGAGCTTTGATCTCTTCTAGCGTAGGAAAATGCACCGCAACGGTGTCTCCCTGCTTTAAGAGCAAGCTGGGCTTTTTAACCGGGCTGTCGTTAACAAAAACATGCTTGAGCGCAATCAGCTCTTGGAAATAGGTTCTGGATTGCCCATGGTGGCCGGCCAAAAACAGGTCTATGCGCTGAGGCACATCACCTGAAAAAACAGTGTTCATAGGTAAAGTAGGGGTATTTTGAATCATCATAATAAAATCCTTAATCATATATTCAGATTAAAGATTTCTGAATTTATAGTCAAATAGAAAAATTAGAGCGCGGCTTTGTATACGATTTTCCCACCTACCGTACGTGGGTAGTGGCAAATTAATCCTTTAGCAATTAACTCTTCAATAAAAGCTTTCATTTTTTCTACATATGCAAGCTGTTCATCAAATAATTGTGGATCAACTTTTTTCTTGCACAATAATTTAGGCCAAAACTCTAGTCCTAGCATCGTAGAGGGAGAGCTTAAATCAAATGAGCATGCTTTTTTGTAGACAGCATTACTATGTTCATTAACTTTATAGCGAACAATATCATTTGCTTCGATACAAAATTTTAAAAATAATATTTCTCGATCAGACAGCTTTTCATGACCTTCTTTATACATATCCAATGTTTTTTCTGCTACATTTTTAAATCCATCTAAACAGGCAATAAACACTGCTGCATCACGGCGCTCATCATTATCAACTATCTTTATCAGGTCATTAGGCCGGAAGGCAACAACCTCACTCGCACTTACCAAACCATGTATCAAAAAAAACGGAATAGCAAAAAGATAGAAAAAATATTTCATGTAAACTCCTTTGTAGCGTTAAAGAGCCGATTTATTTGATTTAAGGACTTCAATGATCAATCGCTCTTTTTTGAACTGCTCGAATAATTGATATAAAGCCGATCTTTGTTTTTCATGACTAGAAAAAATCGGCTGATCAATATTTCTCTTTTTCGCTAATTCTTTCCAAAAATTGTCATCGTTACTACTTGCAGAGAATTGGCATATTTTTTCGTAAACGCATTTCGGCTCTTCAGATACGCTAACGCGCATACTCGTGCATCTAGCCATATAATTTAGTAAATATGTTCTTTGATCTCTCGAAAGATGAGTATTTTCCATATCCAATATTTTTTCTGCGCGGGCTTTAAAAGCATCCACATGATCCAAAAATTGTTGCGCATTCTCTTTTATTTTTTCTGATGAAATATCCATGCCAGGATTGGGCTGATATGTATAACGGCTTGATGCTGATTGTGTTGATGACGGATGATAAAGAAGTGCGAGTGCTGCATCCATGCCAAGGCTATAAGAATGAACTAAACAAAAAACAACAAGCGAAAAATATACTGGATATTTCATGTAGACCCCTTAGATTATGTAAACGTACGCATAGTTTTGCTCGTCTTTTTTCTATTGTCAACAATCGTAAGAGAAGGCGACATTCGTTATCTGCTTCACGATTTTCTTGCAAAATAGCCCCCAAAGTGTGTAACACTTAATTATCCTATTAATGTTAATTCAAAAAGGGGAAAAATAACGTAGGGGTAAAGACCGATCTCACTTTTAACCCAAATGGACAATACTAGATATTCTGGTATGTTAAAAGGTCTCCACTTTACTATGCTTTAGGATCATGAAACAAGGTAACCAGCAAACCTGAAAGAGATGCATAATGAACTCAAAAATGATTTTGAAACATGTTGAGGATAATATGCAAGCGGTGATTCGCCAAGAAACACCCGAGACAAAAACGATCTGGCACCAATTTTTATCAATACATCCGGCGGATATTGCGCAGTTTTTAACTGATATAGAGCGAGAACAGGCGCAAGAACTGATTGTGCATTTGCCTAAGCGTCTTAAAGTTGGTGTTTTTACCTATCTTTCAGATGCCATGAAAATTTTCATGCTTTCTATTCTTGATCGTCATGACAAAATCATGATTCTGAATGCCACTGGCGTTGATGAACTGACCGATCTTTTTGATTCATTATCAAATGAAGAGCTCAAAGATTATTTAGATTTATTAAATGCGCACGATCGACAACAAGTTATTTCGCTCCTTAAATTTGATCCGCAATCTGCCGGCGGTATCATGGATACCGATGTCGTCACCCTGCGCGAAGATTTCACTGTTGAAAAAAGTATTAATATTTTACAACGTCTAAAACCTCGTCTTGATCTCCATCAACAAATTTATGTCACCAATCATGAAAACAAATTAGTTGGCCACATAGGTCTCGAAGACCTCGTTCTGAAAAGCCCAAACGCGCGTTTAAGCTCTTTCATGCTCAAAAATGAACTCATTGCAAATGTTGATGAAGATCAAGAAAAAATTGCAAAAGAGATGATTCACTATCAATTAATGACAGTGCCCGTCGTAGGTAAAAATAATTTTTTTCTGGGTGTCATTCCGAGTGACACATTGGTCAATATTATCGAGCAAGAAGCAAGCGAAGACGTTTATCGTATTTCTGCGATGGTACCGATTACCAAAACCTATTTTGAAACGCCTTTCTTTAGAATTCTTTATGAACGTAGTTACATACTCATCATTCTTTTGCTGGCACAATCACTTTCAACGATGATTATTCGCAATTATGAAGCAACCTTAGAAGGTTTCTTAATACTTTTCATTACCATGCTCACGAGTACTGGCGGTAATTCAAGTAGCCAAACATCTGCGTTAGTTATTCAAGGTATGGCTTCAGGGGAAATTCATCAAGCAAATATTCCTCGGTTTTTACGACGCGAATTAGGCATGGCTGTTATGATGGCAATTTTATTAGGACTCTTTTCATTTGCGCGCGTTTACTTTACGTATGGGCAACTTTTAGGAAGTATTGTGGTGAGTGTTTCTTTATCACTCATTGTACTCGTTTCAGTTGTTCTTGGTAGTGGTATACCTATCATTCTTAAAAAATTACATTTTGATCCGGCATTCGCAGCCGGTCCCTTTTTAGCAACAATCATGGACATTCTTGGTCTTTTCATTTATTGTTACATTAGTAGCATCTTTATAAAATAAAAATCTCTCTTCAACCAATATATTTTTTGAATATTTCTCAGAATGCATTAAAATAACGTCACAGAAAAAATAATAACAATTTTTAAAGCACACGAAGTCTCTATGAAAAAAACACCTCTACTTTTCGCATCCCACGTATTAATTCTTATTGTATTGTTTACAGCATCACTTAAAAGCATGGAGTCTGAACCCGAATGTAAGACTTGCTGCGAATATAACAAGGGCATACGATCAGTCGATATGCTCTATAAAAAATTGCGCGCCTCTATGGTTGCGCAAGCCCCTTTTAAAAAGTATGCACTAGAAGATGTTGATGATAAGAACATCCTATCATTCAAAAAAAAAGAAATTAAAGCGAATGGATTATTACCGTTGTTTCAAGATGATCCTGAAACAACAAAACTATTTTTAGCACATATTTTTTATAAAACATTCGCACAGAAACAATTCAGAAAAATCGTACCCTTGTACGATCGTTATCCAGACATCACCCTAGACTCTCGAGAAATACAAGAAACTATTAAAGATTATTGCGTTGAATTATTGTTTCAAAAATTTCATCTACCAGCCGAAGAACGCCAACTAGCGACATGTACGTGCACAAAAGCAACCTTATACGATAAAATTGGTTGTACACTCAAAGTCATTTCAAAACTACCAACATTATTTCCTTCTGATCAGTGCACCGCTCATCAACCTCTTTCGGGCGAGTATTTTGGAAGTGGCCTGCTTTTAAGCGAATATTTGCTTTCCTATATCCTTGGCAAAAGAGGGTATCAACATCAAAGATTATATTGCTTTGATAAAGCATATAGCGAAAATAATGAATGCCGTTCATTGTTTCATGAATTTCGAACACATCTTCAAAATAATGGCATCACAACCAACATCAACGTTTTTTCAGATACCTCAGGATTTTTCGAATTTAAACAAATTAATCCCATAAAAAATCATTTAGTTATTGCCATTGATCCTGGCAATAAAGAACAAATCACTGCACCAAACTTGCTCCATCAAGCAAAAGAAGCCTATATTGTTTTCTTGAACAAGGGGCTTAATCAGCAACATGCAACCAAGATAGATTTTAGCGATATGAATGCTATTTTCATTGCACAAAGAGACGCAAAGATTGATGACACAGCATTGCCTACGCAAAAATCAAAAAAAATGATGAGACAGATTGATAATTTTATTTCTCTGCTCTGTTCAATCAATCATCAACAAAATCAAGTAGCATACATCCACACGCTTTTAGGCATACTACAACAAAAAAGACATAAATTTGAGAAACCTGAAAATACAACAGGATACACTGCTATAAAAGTTGGATGGCATACAAACCCATTGGGCGCATTTGAAAGCTTTGCACGCGCTAATCATTCGCCATCAACGCTTACTCTACAGGTGGACCACGGCGTTCAAGAATTTGATGGGCAAGAATTCCAAAGTTTAATTTAACACTCGATGGATTTTGTAAAATCTAAATCTATTGAATATAAGATTTTTTTAGATTGGGAAAATTGTAAAGGACGTTTACGGCTTAAATATACCGTCACTTTTGGTTTTTTTTCAGCAGAAATTAATGTTTTTAATGTATCTGCTTGATTGGATAATTTTTTTTCATTGTGCAGATACAATGTAGGAAAGCAGTCACCATAATGCCAACAATAACTATTTTCTAATTGAAGATACGAGCTTATATATCCTCGTCCATTATGGTATCGCACACGAATAGTACCCGGAACTAAATTTTCAGATGCTAATTTTTCTAAGGCTTGTTCTTCTCTTGTTGTATCATAGTTATCTGTTTTCGCTTCTTGTTGCTCTATCAGATTATTTTTATACCTCTCAAAAGCAATGCTCATCGCGCTTTCCATATTAAAGCTAGCATCGTTCCAAGACGTAAGAAAACTGTCATGATTGAAATGTTTTTGCTGATCATGGACTTCATGATGATCCAAAATTCTTTTGGTATCAGGAACATATGACAAGTTAGTTAAAGATAAGAATGCTACAAAAATTTGTTTAAGCATTTATAACCCCCTAAAAATAGTATATTATTCAGTTTAGCAGGAAAAAAAATATTATAAAGGGCACTATTTTTCTGGTAATTTCTTGACAAACATACCTGAAATAACTAGTATGGAGTCATTGATTTTGCTAAAAATTCTTAACTATTTAAGAATTCGAGCCGCTAGCTCAGTTGGTAGAGCAACAGCCTTTTAAGCTGTGGGTCGATGGTTCGAATCCATCGCGGCTCACCAGTCTTCGTTTATCCGGGCCTTCCGGCTCGGCAAACTACGCCTGGCTCCGCCAGCCTCCCTGCTAAGGCCTTTAAAATACCTGCAAAATTAAGAAAAAATCCTCCTTTGATATCAACGTCCCTATCGTCTAGCTGGTCTAGGACATCGCCCTTTCACGGCGAAAACAGGGGTTCGAATCCCCTTAGGGACGCCAAAGTTGTTGATCGGTACTTTTTAGTATCAAATCAAACGGCTGATGAGCGTCGTAGACGAGTGTTTCACCTTTTAGCCTTAAGTTCGATAGTACAAGTTTGATTAATTGCCTTTTTTCCTCCACTTCCGAACTCATAAAAAGGTCATAGGCACGCGTTGTCAGCTCTAGTAGGTATTTTACCGTAATATAGTAGTGATCTTCTGCTTCTTGTAATTGCTCTAATCTAATAGAAATATCCGTGATCTGATCTCTGAATTTTTGGTAAAATCTGTCATACGCGCTCTCAGTAATTCTCCCTTTGAGTTTATCAAGGTATAAATTATCCATCATTTTTGTGACTTCTTTTTGTTCCCTAGTGAGCGTATCGAATTGTTTTGTTTGGAAGGCAATCTTATTTTCATGAACTTCAGTTAATGTCTCAGTGATTTGTTTTAAGACTTCTTCAGGCATTTGCAAACTTTTAAAGATAGCTCCTAGTTGTTCGGTGATTGCCTCTTCTCGCAGCCATTTTGCCCCATGCTTGCCCTTGAATTCAGTGCAATGATAATAGACATGACCCTTGTGCTTTTCTGGCGTAATGGCAAATCCACAATCATCACAACGCAAAAGTCCGCGATAGTGAAAAGGCTTTCCTGCATATCTGCTTTGTTTTTTGCTGAGACTTTTTTTCATAAGCTGAACCTTTTCAAAAAGTGCTTGAGAAATTAGGGGAGGATATTTATGAGGATATTGTTGGCCGTTAACAACCATGACACCATAATAAAAATGGTTGTTAAAAACTTTATCAATATAACTTACACTCCACACAATGTTATGATCATCTTTTAATTTTTTGCATAAAAGCTCAAAAGAAAAGGCTCCCGTTGCGTAGAGTTCAAATACTTTGTGTATTATGTGCTTTGCATACTCATCAACACAGATATCTTTTTTATCCCCTAGGAGAATATTTTTATACCCATAGGGCGCTTTGGCAATCCACTCGCCTTTGCGCAATTTTTGCTCTATGGCTCTTTTAACGTTATCGCTGATGGCATCAGAATAATATTTTGCCAATCCTAAACTAATCCCAAATTGGAACTTTTCAACGGCTGAAATACGACTATTAATAACTTGTCCATCAGAAACAAAATGCAGCTCTAGCTGATCTTGCAATGCTTTTTCATAGAGCGTAGACACTCGTTTATCGAATATATTACGAGAAAGGCGATCGACTTTGTCGCAACACACGGCTACTTTCTCACGTTGCTCGAGTACAAAATCTAAAATTGCATCGAATGCTTCTCGTTGGTTTTTATAGCCACTCTCATCAAAGCTAAAACTTTTAATGATGGGAAAATTTCTGACTTGGCAATATTTCTCAAGACGAGCGACTTGCGCTGGAAGAGAATTGCCAGCTTCTTTCTGTTCTTCTGTGCTTACACGGGCGATTAAAATTGCTTTCATGATGAGTATCTCTATTAGGGATTCCAGACGATCTATTAAAATGTTTCATAGTTTATCATGAAACAATGCAATAATAACAGTTGGAAAATGCAATATAAATCATTGCTCTTTGTACTATTTTTATGGCAACCTATAAATATTGATATTCTATAAATAATAAAAAGAACTAATTATTAAAATTTAAGGGAAAAAGCATGATTGCAATGAAAACAATTGTTATCGTACTTTATTATTAGCAACTTTCTCTGGAATGCATGGGGCAAATTTTACTATTAAAAATAGCGGTAGTCGCTCTGTAAAAGTTGCCATCGATGTATACAGAAGAGATAATCGTAATAAGTTTGTGGAAACATTAGTTACCAAGGATGCTATCCAGCCGGGGAAAACTGCACAATTAAATGCAGGTGGAAATCGATGTGCTAAATTTATAAGGCTTTTTGAAGGGGAACCAGGAACTGATATTACTAAGTATAATACCGATGGTGGAGATTTTAATAATGAAGGAAAAGTACCTGTAATAATATGTGATGATGCCACTATTGAGCTTACTACAAAACCAGCTCCTGGTGTTAACGGAACAGTGCAATGGCACATTAATGCTCCTACCATTAATCCAAGAACATAATTAGAGCCTGTCTGAAAACTAAATTTTTCTGAAAACAATGACTAGACAAGCGAATTGAACTAATCCAAGAAAATTTTTAGATAGCTTGTCATAACGAATAAAAACACGCCTGAATCGATTCATCCAAGAAAATGTTCTTTCAACGACCCATCGTATTGGATCTTTTTTTTGCGTAACTCGAGGTTTATTTTTTGGTTTTTTTAATGGCATGATAGGCGTGAAGTTTCTTTTAATAGCTTCTGCCTTATTTTTTTTAGAAACAAAGCCCTTATCGGTTCGAAGATAATGATTTCTTGATTGTGGAATTTGATGCTGTAAATTATCGACAAGGGAAACAAATAATTGCGTGTCATGTCGATTTTCACTTGCAAGTGTAGCACCAAGAGGTAGTCCATATTCTTCTACAACAAGATTTAATTTTGAACCTAATTTTCTTCTATCAACCGGGCTGATCCCTGTTTTATCTCCTCCAAGCGGAACCTTTTTATGACATGAATCCATAGATTGATTTTCAAGACAAAGTCCTTTGGTTCGATCATAGTGCGTTAAAACCGATTTCCAAATTTTTTGAAAAGCATTAGCTTTGACCAATTCTCTAAATCTATGATAAACAGTCTTTGCGGGGCCAAAGCACTTGGGAAGCGCATCCCATTGGCATCCTGTTCTAAGCAAATAATATATCCCAGCAATTAATGGGCCATCATCAGAACGTGGCCGGCCTATTTTACTTGGTGGAATATTTGTTGATATAACGTTATGAAATTCTTGTAAAAGTTCGTCAGATATGACATATTTTGATGGTATCATTTCTTTGTAATTTAAATGCTTCATATGAAAAAATCCCTTTTTGTTTGTGTGATAACTTCAAGAGGGATTTTATTTTTTTTATTTATTTTTTCAAGTACTTAGAGTTTTCAGATAGGCTCTAAGAATTATAAATTACAAATGCTTATTGAAAAAAGCTTAGGTATTATTTGTAGAATGGAAAGTAATCCTCACGAACCTCAGAATAGCTGTAATAGCATTAGCATTGAGCTTAGTGATCATTGGTGGTCAATTTCAAAAAAAAAATATCAAGCTGTAAAAATAGAAGAATTACAAAAATCATTTTTTTGTAAAGGCTTATTAGGTAGAGCTTTATATTTTATTGAAAATAATCTTCTTTAAACTTCCTCAGTATAAGCTTTTTTTCTAGAGGGCTTTTATTTTCTTCGTAAGCTTCTATAACATTTTTAAGCGCTACTAAAAAAACTCGTTTATCCTCATCTGCTAATGCTTCATTAAGATATGCGATTGCATACTCAGGATCTCTGAGTTTTTCTGCAAAATAATGTTTGAATTCTTTTAATTCTTTAGCCATTAAAAGTTATTTTTTGTTTTTAAAAACATCTTGCGGCTCTTTTCCGAGCAATGCCAAAATATGCGCCAAGCTAGATACAGTTAGATTAGCTTCGCCCTTTTGTATTTTTGCTACATGTGCTGGACTTGTATCTAAGCGCCTAACGAGCTCATTAAAGCCAATGTTATTTTTGTTCATATAATCAGTCATAGCATCTGATATTGACTTCTGCATAGATTGAAGAATTTTAATTTCTAACAGAGCTTGTTCTTCAATTTCAGCAATCTCATCTTTATCGAGACGCTTTTCAAGATATTTTTGAAAACTTTTTGTTTTCATAATTTTTTTTTCACTCATTTTCTTTTCCTTATAGTTTTGATAATCGCTCCCTAGCGATCTTCATATCTCTTTCTTGGCTTGTTTTATTTCCGGCCGCAAGCAAAATAATTAAATGTTTGCCAGAAAATCCGTAATAAATTCTATAACCATACCTACGTTCTCGTAATTCAAAAAGCCCATCACCTAAAGGCCTACTATGTGGCAATTTTAACTTGTTACCTGCTTCTTCTAGCATCCTTAATTCTTTGGCTACCGACTTAAGCTGGTCTTTGGTCAATTCATCAAGCCATTTTTCAATGGAACTTTTATCTTTTGAACTATCCCAATATTCGATCTGCCATTTACTCATAAGTGTTTTGCCTCATCAGGTGAAGAATAGTATCACTACTCTATAGTATACTACTTTATAGAGAAGTTTTCAATAGTATCATTTATTTTAGCAAACTAACCTGTAATTAGGATTAGTAAATAATAGTTTAGACTTTTATTACCTATTAACCTCAATTTTTAAGCTAGTACAAACGGTTTTTATGACTTGCACTCCCGTGCTAAATTCAAGCTCATGATTTAAGATTGCATCCACTAGGTAACGCCAATCTTCGCCTACGTGGGTTAATACTACGAAGTTGACCTACGGCTACGATTGGCTGTCGCCAGCAAAATGAAGGCGAAGATTGTCCTTCGTAGCTTTATAACACTTCGAAGTTTTACCCTAAAGCGAAGAATGGACGGCTTCGCAAAACATTAATTTCAACCATGTATTATGTATATCTTATCAAATCAACAGCGTTCCCAGATCGAATGTATGCAGGTTATACCACAAACTTAGAACAAAGACTTGAAACCCATAATTCTGGTGGTTCCATTTACACAGCAAGCTATAGACCTTGGGAGCTAGTGCTTTATATTTGTTTCGTTGATAAATCCAAAGCGAAAGAATTTGAACATTATCTAAAAACTTTTGCTGGAAAAGCTTTCACAAAAAAAAGATTTTGGTAATATTACTCTTATTTGATTATAAAAATCACTACCTCTTAAATATATGAATTTAATATATTACAAGGTTATTGTTCATTGGCCTGATCCCGCTGGTGAATTTATGCTTGCGATACATATTCGAGAAAATAAGATCACATTTTATTCATCATCAAACATTCAAAATCCCTTAACAACAATTGATATTAACAATTTAGATAGTCCAATCCCCTGCATTCTTAATTTTCATAGAAAACCTATTGCTATATCTTTATATAAAGCCATACAAGCACTGCGCAGCAAAAACTTTCCGGAAGGCATTGTTCATGCTAACTGTGCAGTTAATATCATTATGGAAAAGGTGCCAAATTAGAAGCTTCAATTTAATTCAAACTTGTTATAGATTGAGAAAAATATTTTTTTTGAAAGGATTCATAATGAGACCAATTATATTACCTCTGTTATGCACACCACAATATGCAAGCGATATTATTACTGGTGTAATAAAAAACCAAGACAATGGCATCTTTAAAGGGAACACTTGCAATATTGAAGTTATAAGCGATTCCCTGTTACCGATAGAATTTGACAAAATTCGTGACTTGCTCACTCAGCAAAAATTAAGGCATCTTACTCAAATCAATCTTACTTGCAATGTTTTGGGAAACATTACAAATAACTCAATCATTTTGTAGATTAGAAATTCCTCTATCTCTAGTCATCCAGCTTGTTACAGAACAGTTTCCACAATGGGCTCATTTGGAGAATTAAGCCCGTAGAAGTAAGTGGTTGGGATAATAAAATATGTCGCTAGGTGAAGATTTGTTGTTTGAAACCATCTTGTAGTTCCTTTCCAAGCAATGCTAGAATTAGAATTCAGGCTTTCTCATTTTTATTTTTTTTGTACTACTAAGTGATTACGTTCATTCATACAATACAATGGAACTAATAATGAAAAAATTGGCGCTCGTTTTTATATTTTTGTTAACGCTCAATACAACTTTTTGCATGCATAATGGAATCCCACGCGATCAAAAAGTTCTACTCCCAATTTTCACGGATGTCATTGAAGATGATAATGATCCTTGTTGTGAGTTAGCAGTTGACTATGCGACAAGTTGCGGCGGAGGCGCATCGGCAGCATGTGTCGCTCATCACATTTTCGGTAATCCTTTGGCAACTCTACTTGCGTTTACTATTGGTACGTTTACAGTTTTTGGCATACGCACAGGAGAACCTTTCAAAGCAAACGATTCGTTTGATCAAAAAGAAAAAACTGACTAATGATCACGCGCGCGTTTCATTAAAACGAAAAGCCGATAAAATTTGATCATTCAGCACGCGCAATTTGCTGATTAAAAGCTTCTCTTATTAATTTTTTTCGGTACACTACAAATGTTTCTCTTTCACGTATCCATTACCTCTAAGGAACAGCTATGAAGAAAGCAGCATTTGCTTTAGCCCTCTTGTTAACTATCAATACAACGTTTTGCATGGAAAAGGATACCCCTCACACGCTTCAACGACTCTTACCGGATTGCTCTGGTGTCACAGACCAAGATTCTGAGATTGCTAGTGAGCTTTGCATAAGTGGTTGCGCTGGCGCAGGAATGGCAGCTGGGGGTTATCCTATTTTTGGGAGTTGTGCTATTGCTCCTCTCTGTGTTTTGGGTACCTTTCTGGCCTGGGGAGCAGTGACTATTCCAAACTCAATCGAAAAAATTCAGCCGTCTCATCAAAAAGAAAAATTTAAATAATTATCTTCATGAGCTGGTGTTAAGATTAAAACGGAAATCCAATACCAGCTCGTAAATCAAAGCCACCGACATCAAATTTCATATGACTATGTCTTTGGCGAGGGAATACATAACGCACAGCGCTCGTAAAATCAAGACGGCACCATGCAGGATAAAATAGACCAGCCTCGATTTCCCCGACGCCTCTCCATGTGCGCACGCGCCCACGATAGCTATGCTCACTAATCCATGCTCCACCGCCACCTAATGAACCGTAAAGTTCTAAGCCACTTGCAAAATCAAACATTCTGCGCACATAAACCGTCAACGGAATCTCCTGTAATGTTGTATGCCTTTTAAAAAAGCTTGTTTTACCAACCGCAAGCCAGTAGCTAGCCTTGCCACCAATGCCCCAACATTCCCACGGAAAATAACAAAGATCCGCTGTTAGCACATTTCCCATACCACGACCATATACTTTTTTAAAAATCTTATCAGAATGTTTAAAGACATATCCTGAAGTAAAAGCAGTCTGAAACCGATCACAGCCTAGTATTTGCCCATAACATGATTGTGCGCATACCACTGAGAATAATACGAACAAAAAAAGAAAATTTTTTTTCATACATACCTTTTTTAAGTACAAAAATTTATTTTAACCACATTCTTTCAAGAATGTTAAGAACATTCACCGTGTTAGATGTAAAATTGGTAACATAGGCATATTTACCATTTGATGATATCGCAATGTTCGCAGGAGACTGTTCAACGGCAATTACAGGAGGGATGACCGTGTTAGTTGTGATATCAATAATATTCACGACGCCTTGACCCGCCGTTAAGCCAGTAAATTTCGTAGTATCGGTGTACAGCGTGTCATAATTCGTTACATAGGCATATAACCCATCTGGCGTAATAGCAATACCCGATGGCTGGATGCCGACATTAATCGTCTCACTAATCGTATTACTGCTCAAATCAATAACACTGACCGTTGTTCCTATTGGATTAAAATTATTACTGCCAAAATTAGTTACGTACGCATATTCGCCATTGGGCGTTATTTCAATGGCAAAGGGACCTGAAAAACCTGGGATCGTCTGAATAACAGTATTATTACTTGTTTGTATAACACTTACCGTGCCCATACCGGGGTTACCTAAAATGTAATTAGCAACATACACAAATGCACCATCCGGCGTTATTGCCAATGCAGCAGGTGCTTGCCCCACGGTAATGGTACCAACAATAGTGTTTGTATTCAAATTAACAACACTGACTGTTGTCCCAAAACCACTACCTGCAATAGGCCCACCATAATTATTAACATAGGCTGTATTACCATCAGGCGTTATAACCATGCCCGAAGGCCCATCAAACCCTGTAATGGTACCTATCACCGTATTCGATGGTATATTAATAATAGTTATTGTTGCACCGTTACTATTGGTCACATACGCTTTTGTACCTGCTGCGTTAATAGTTACGGTATAAGGCTGATTAAAACTTGCATCATTAATAATTTGTTGCTGAGTATTATTTTTCAAGTTTAATACACTCACGCTATCGCCATTCATAATTCCATAGTTATTATTATTCGCTACATAGGCAAACTTATTATTGGGCGTCAGTGCAATGCCCGCAGGAGTGACTCCCACATTAATGGTTGCAACAACCCTATTTGATGAAATGCCATATGCCGCCATCGCAAGTAAAAGAATTAATAAAAAATAATATCTGTGCATTTTTTCTATCATGAACCCACTCATATGCTAAGTACCAATCATACCTTCATGCACAGCTTAAAAAAAGATAGCCCTAAACTGTCAATAGACCGTGCAAATTTAATCATGTGCCACGCGCAATGCGCTCATTAAAAGCTTCTCTTATTAATTTTTTTCTGTACACTATAGTTGTTTTCCATTTTTCATAAATATCTCAAAGGGAATTATTTTACATGAAACAGCTTAAGATAAGCCTACTATTTTTATCATTGATTATTGTCCAGAAAAATTTTGGTATGGACCTTGCAGTTCGAAAATCACCAACGGTCTTTGCTATAGCGCATGCAGCACAAGAAGCCTATCATCCTGACACCGTACATCATTTCCAAGATGGTGAAGAGTATGATCCCTCGTGCACGGATCTCGCGTGCGCTTACAACGCATTCATGATCGCTCGTAAAGTCGCAACCATCGTTTTGCCTAATGATCCCATTGTAGCTGGTCTTTCTGGAGCTGCCGCTTGCGCAACAACGCTATTTGCTGCTAAAAAAATTAAAACTGCCCACGATGCCTATAGCGCAAAAGAAAAAGCAGATTAGCTTCAATATTTCTTAGATTATTTACATCCCTCTACGATTTTTTGAATAATAGTTAATAACTAAAAAAAATAGTAGGGGGGATGTATAAATGAAAAAATCCACTATAATTTTCTTATGTTTAGCTGGCATCATAGGAATCATTTATTTTTTTGGCACTCGCCTATATTCGCAAAATGCCGATCACAAATTCGCTCAAGATCTTTTATCAAACGCGGGAATCACCATTAACGGACGCGCGCCTTGTGATCTATGCGTACGCAATAATCATCTTTACGCACGCGTTCTGAGTGAAGGGTCACTCGGCCTTGGCGAATCGTATATGGATGGCTGGTGGGATTGTGAAGCACTCGATGATTTTTTCTTCCGGATCGCGCGTTCTGATGTTTACAACATAACACCAAAAAATCTTTCAGCCATTTGTCTGTATTTGCAAGCAAAGTTGATGAATATGCAATCAGCTTCACGCGCATTTCAAGTTGGCGAGCAACATTATGATCTTGGCAACGATTTATTTAACGTAATGCTTGATAAAAACATGTTATATTCATGCGGCTATTGGCATAATGCGCACACGTTGGATGAAGCTCAAGAAAACAAATGTGACCTTATTTGTAAGAAATTATATTTAAAACCCGGCATGAAAGTGCTGGATATAGGATGTGGCTGGGGCGGCTTGGCATTGCATGCTGCAAAAAATTATGGCGTAAGTGTGGTTGGTGTTACCATTTCTAAAGAACAAGCAGACTACGCACGTGAAAAAACAAAAGGATATCCTATCGAAATTCGATTACAGGATTATCGCGATCTAGATGAACCATTTGATCGTATTGTTAGTGTTGGTATGTTTGAACATGTCGGTTATAAAAATTATGACACCTTCATGAAGATTACTCACAAGTTACTTAAAGATGGTGGATTATTGTTGCTGCACACCATTGGCGGCAATAGTTCGCAAACTCATGGCGATCCTTGGCTTAATAAATACATTTTTACTAACGGGATGCTTCCTTCCGTGGAACAAATTGCACACGCTAGCCAAAATTTTTTTGTCATGGAAGATTGGCATAATTTTGGCCCCGATTACGAAAAAACATTAATGGCTTGGCATGAAAATTTTATAAAACATTGGCCTCAATTGAAATCCAACTATGACGATCGTTTTTATCGCATGTGGGTATACTATTTATTATCATGCGCGGGATTATTTAGAGCGCGCGCTATACAACTGTGGCAGATAGTTTTCTCTAAAGCGGGTGTATTGAACGGTTATACATCGATTCGATAAAAGTAATACAAATAAAAAAGGGATAGCTTTTCATCACAAAGCCATCCCTTTTGTGTCATAGATTGAATTTTTATGCGGTTCTTGCGCGCCCATATCCTCGGCGACGGCCACGACCATGACGACCACGACGGCGTCCACCCCATTTTTTTCCAGCAGTTTTTTGTTTTACGTCACATTTCTCGCCATCACAGTTAAGTTTATAGGTGGCTGGACCAGTTTGTTTTCCTTTTTTCGTAGCTTCAAGCCGTTTACGATATGATTCAAGCCGTTGTTTTCTTCTGGCACTCCATTTTCCTCGGCCTTTTCCTTTGATTCTACAATAACCACCCTTGCAACGAATTTTCCCCTTACCTCTACGTAACCCTTTGCGTTTTACGCCACATTTTTTCTTATCACATACAAATTTAAAGGTAGCAGGCTTATCAGATTTTGCTGCTTCTGTTTTTTCAAGGTTATCAGCTACTTTTTTAATCTGAGGCGGAACTGTCGCTCCCTTTTTCCCTTTTATCCAACATCTACGCCCTCGGCAACGAATTTTGTAGCCTCTTCTTTGTCCTCTTGGTTTTTTTCCTGTTGCGGCAGCCTCTTTTTGTTCTGCTTGCGCAGGAACTTCTTGCAGTTCTTGAGGTTCTTCAACTACAGGCTCAACGTCCATGGCAACCACGGAAAAAGAAAGAAAACAAAGCAGTAACAATGCTATTTTTTTACTATTCTCAAGAATATGCTTCATACCCAACCCCTTATACTATCAATTATTACTTATAGTAATTTTAGTTTAAAAAAATAATATATGAATAATCTAGAGTATTATAAAATATATGTATAATTGGCTGATTTGTGCGTTATTTAAAAGAAAGAATTAGAATCATTCTGAAGAAAGATTAGGAAATGAACATTATAAACAACAGTGTCATCATGAGGAGCAAAGCGACGTAGTGATCCAGTCTTTAAAATGAAAATCCTTATCAGATTGGATTCCTACGGCACCAAGGCGCCTCAGAATGACATCATTTCTCTAGGCATATTTTCACTTAAGTTGAATGTTTATTTTAGAGGTAAATAACCTTATAAAACAGGCTTATTTTTTAGGCGGCCATAGAGGGGATCATCTTCAATAGAATCCAACACTGATAATGTTTTAAAAGTATTCCAGCTGGTACGGATAATGGGAAGAGGATTATTGCGATGTTGCCAAACAAACAAACGCGTGCGTGGATCACCTGGGCTACCACTACCAAAATTACCGTATTGTCGTTTGTATTTTCTATATTGTGCGTCAGAAGCAACCTTAGCTACTATTGATGCAGCACCAACAACAATATGGTTTTCATCAGCATAATGCTCTGGGATTAATTCGAGGGTATTAATTTTTTTTCTATGTAAGCGAAAGCCCTTTTGCAATAACAATTCTTTACGAGAGACATCCGTCAATGCCAAAAATCTTTCATGGAATCCTTTTTGAGTGGTTTCCCAGTTATCAATATATACTTTTTTAAAAGGTGCTTTTTTTTGTAGTTTTTTAACGATAGTTAAAACGGTGAGCATTTCCCAATCATTTAAGTTTAAACTCTTGTCATCGATCATGGCTGGGGTAATTTCCATCAAGACAATTCCTTGAGCAGTTTCTTTAATGATCTTGGCGAGTGTTTCTCGTTTTTTTGCCGCTACTAATTTACTATCTTTCACCCCTAGTCTCTGCCACATTTCTAGAGTAGTGCTATCAGCTATGACACCAGCAATAAAAATACTCCCTATGCAAGGGCACTTAGTAGTATCATCGATACCGGCAATATTTGTATTAATAAGATCTGACATGGAATAGGTCCCTAATGGTTATCCAACGTAAATTCGATAAAAAAAATTATCGACTTATCACTGAATAAAAATATCTCGAAATGTCATCACGAGGAACGTAGTAACGTGGTGACCCAGAACTTTAATAATTCCTTAAAAGGAGCTAATTTTATAAGCTGGGTTGCCACGCTTCGCTCGCAATGACAATTTTGTTTTCAAGGTTATCTTTGTGAAGCAAAATTCAATGTATCGAATTTGCGTTAATCTAATACCAAGGATACTATTTTGATCAAAAATAGACAAATGGGATTATAGGATAAATATTATTAAACAACACACGGCTTAAAAGCCGTGGATTTAGAAGCACGAGATGAAAGCTTTTTATTGATTTCTAACATAATTGAGAATTGTCTCTTCCGAACAATGTCCAAATGTTTCGGAGAAATATCCATCCGCCCAAAAATCATTACCCCACAAAAATTTCTTTATTTCAGGCAATTCAGTTCTAAGCATTTTACTTGAAATGCCTTTGAGTAGTTGAACGGCCTTGCTCACACTTATACTTGGTGGTAACTGTATTACAAGATGTACATGGTCTATCTGAATATTTAATTCCTGAATTTCCCATGCATTAATTTCTGCACATTCTCGCAAGAGTTCTCCTAACCTACTCTTAACGTTTCCTTCTAATACTTTTTTTCTATATTTCGGTAACCAAACTATATGATACATGTGCCTATGTGTTGTATGCGCTCCGTGCCAATATTTCTTTGCCATACCATTAGTATGACAAAACGAACCTCGCTTCGCAAAAATTTACATTTTTGCTTTACTCGCGCATTTGATGACATTCATCCCCAGGTTTAAAACCCTGGGGTTTTCTGTCATGGAAATAAACCAGGTATTACTTTTGATCTATTGGACAATAATAGGTAGATCTGCCAGCAATAGTGACCTTTTTTAATCTATGATTTTTATTTTTGGGACACATCATATCGGTATGCCTGTGGGCTTGCAAATAGGAGGATTTAAATGTCTCTCGATCTTTATTTGAAAGAAAGTTTTGTTCTGGCATTTTTTTTATATCTTTAATGCGCAATGTTATCGCATACTTCAATATTTTTTTCATCTGCGTATACATTTTTGCGCACGCGCTTTTTGAAAGATCTTTAATTTTATGATGTGGATCAATACTTGATTGGAATAAAATCTCATCAGAATATTCATTACCAATGCCAGCTAAAATTGTTTGATCCATCAAGAACGCTTTGACATTTTTTGTTGAGTACTTTTGCGCGAGCTCTAGAAATTCTTTTTTTGAAATTTTTAATGCATCAACGCCTAATGTGCTCAGCCCTTTGATTTCATCTATATTTTTTACCAACCATATTTTTTCAAATTGTCTGATGCTTATCCAATGAAGAACAGAATCATCGCTAAAGATAAACTTAACACTCGTAAACCTAACTTTTTCGTCGGGATTTTTGGCATACACAAGAAACCCCGTCAGCGCAAAATGCATAACAAGAATTCTATCGGATGTGTATATGAGAAGATATTTCCCTTTTCTTTCAGTAGCATCAAAAGGGTGGCCAACAAGTTCTTTTTTAAATTTCGGGAAAGAGATTTTTATTAATTTTTTATTTGAAGATTCAACATTCTTAATTTTTTTATGTAAGCAATGTGTTTTGACAACATATTTGAATGCTTCAAGTTCTGGGATTTCTGGCATAATTCCCCTTTTTAAAAAGACAAACGTATGCATCTACCATAATCGAAGCAGCCGCTACTTTGCAATACTAAAACGTAAAATCATTAGTAGTATTGCCTTATCAATTTTTCGTCTTTTATAGTAAGTACCATATACTATGGTGTTACCTAAACAAATTAAGGGCGACTTTTGTATGAAAAAAATTATTATAGCTGTGCTCAGCTGTCTTGTTATTATAAGCGTAGTACTTGCAAGTTATTTATATCTACAACGCATTGCACTCAATAAAAAATTAATAACAATCCTCAAACAAGAAATAGCGCGCGAATATCCTGAGCTTGGTTATTCTTTCACCGGCTCTTTAGATGGCACCTTAGTATCTCATCCTTTATTGAATGAGATGCCAGAAAAAAAATTGAGTGAACTGTTCGATGCATCTGAACAAAGCAGAATAGCTACGATTTTAACAGATCTCAAGACCCAAAAAGAACTGCTCATCCACAATCTTAAAGATCTACAAGGAAACTCTGTAGAACTATTTCTGTTAAACGCAGATACTACGGTCCATGGTCTCATTTTTTTCCCCGATGAACTAAAAAAATTTGTTGTCGTTGAAGAACGGCATATCCTTATTTTGCTGAGTTTAACTATTCTTTTAGGGGTCTGCTGTTTGATACTCATATTCGGCATATTCTTTTTTATTAATCCAGTATTATGGTGGTATATCGTAATACTAATCTCATTTGCGATGCTGACAGAGATACGTTATCTTTGGTCATTACATCATTCTGTTGGATTTCAAGAAAATTTAAAAACAATGCCGATTCTTTCAAAAGGTCAGGAATTATATTTTTTCAAAAAATTACAGCAAAAAACAAACCAAAAATTTACGACGGTGCCAACAGGAGTTTTTGTAGAACATGCACAATTCACGCAACAAGGTGCTGACATTCATCCAGGCGTCTTTTTAAGAGGATATATTTGGCAAAAATATAACGCTAAAGAACATGCAGGTCTCGATCGTGATGTCATTTTCCCTAATGCTTATACCTCTACTAAACAAGAATTATATCGTCAAACTAATAAGGATGAAGAAACGGTGTGCTGGTCGTTTTCTTGTAACCTTTATGAAACTTTTAACGCGCGGCTTTATCCTTTTGATCATCGCCATATTGTCCTCAATCTATTACATAAGAATTTTGAAAAAAATATTGCACTCGTACCTGATTTAAGTTCTTATAAGGTCATTAACTCGATTTTGTTACCAGGTATTTCATCAAAAATTGCACTTCTTACGCATTGGCATCTTATAAAAAGCTATTTTAATTATGAGCTCCATAATTTTAAGACAACGTTAGGATTCCCAGAATTTTCTTATAACAATATGCCCTATCTCCAATTTATTATTGATGCGCAACGAAGACCTGGCGGCGGTTTTATTATGCATTTTGTTCTATTATTCGTTGTCTTCACTACCCTATTTATTCTGTTAATGGCATTCTTAAAGCAAGAAACATTGATCGATATTGTAGGCTTTTCAACCTTGAGCGTTATTGGCGTATGCAGCGCATTATTATTTGTCTTAATCACGAGCGAAATAAATTTACGCCAGCTCTTAATGACTGAAGGGCTCGTCTACTTAGAATACATTTATCTTATCAGCTACTTTATTATCATCGGCGTTGTTATTAACAGTATTGTGTTTGCCGTACGTGGTGATCTTCAATTCTTTATGTATCAAAACAATTTAATATTCAAGTTGTGCTACTGGCCTACCGTCTTTTTATTGATTATAATTGCAACAGCATATCTGATTTATTAAGGCTTCAGCATGAATATTCTTTTATTGATCTTGTTCTTACTACTATTTTTGAGCAGCACACTGCATGGTATGCACGAATCAACAAAAAAATGTCATTATAGTCCAATCAAAATTTTCTCAGACAATGATGAAGGCCCCTCCTGCGAAGATATGATCAACACCTGCGGTCCTTGTATTGCATCAGGTATCATAGGAAAAATTTGTTGTCCCGATAATGAACTTGTCCCGTGGATACTTGGCACAGTTACTTTTTGCGCAGCTACCTATCTAAACAATAAACGCAGAGAAACCGATGCTATCCTTAAACGCAAGAGGGATTAAAACGAGTGAATACTCTATAAACTCCCTATAAGCCAATCTAAAACAGCTCAGGCATTGATTTTTTCCACCAATGCTACATACTAAATATTATTTCTAGCTTTATTATATTTTTTAACTTATTTCAGATATAAATTTTTGAGTCGGGATGCCATGAAAAAAATAATTTCTTTAATCTTACTATTGATATGCACTAGTTATGCTGATGAGCCGTTTACCTTCATTCATGATAAAACAGGCTTCTATGGCTGTTATGTACAATCAATGCCCTTCTGGAAATTCTGGAATAGAAGCAAAGTATACACAATCTTATCAGAGCAAACACATACTGACCCTGATGTTATTGAAGCATGTATTGACGCACATCTTCCCATTTTAATGACGTGGGATCATAGACAAGCTGAAGAACTCCAAGAACTTCTTGCCGAATACGGCTGCGAACTTGAGATAAAAGAAATGCAGTTTCATTTAGAAAATTACGCTTAACAGCAACTGAGAATCGTTATGCTTACCATCAAAACATCATTTACTAGAATATTATTTTGGTCCATAGCAATTCCTTGCGTAATTATTGGAATTGCAAGTTTCTTTTTACCTATGTCGCCTTTTGCTTTTGCAAAAGTACTGAACAAACAGTACGAAATTGAACAGTGCAGAAAAGCACTTGAAAAAGAATTAGAAGAACTATCGCACACACCAGAATCGGTAGATCATGATGAACGCGTACGCATACTATCTGCACAGATCGAAGAAGCCAAAGATGCCTTATCGCTCTACAAACGCAATTGGAAGGATAATCTTTTGTCTTTTGTTGCCCGCAGCGATACGTTTAAGTGTGGCGATATGTTAATTCCATTTTGCATCATAGTATACTTTGCCCTATTTTTTCTTGCTCTTGCATTAACAGCATATCATCCAATACCATTCTTCATCAGAACGGTCAGTTTCATAACAGGGAACATATTTGCTGCCATAACGCTTGCGCAATGGATAGTTGCAGGACTTACGGTGCCATCGTGGTACACAAGAATCACTGCATTGTTTTTAATACCTCTAGCACTCGGCATAGTATTTTTTTGTTGGCAGTATTTCTTTACCAAAATTCTACAGAAATAACATTCTTTTCTTTGTTTCAAAAGTAGCGTATACTAACAAAAATTTCACACTTCAATTACGATCTTCACATGGCTACCATTCGCTATCAAGAACGCTTCAACAAAAATTATTTTGAACACTCGGCATGGGCAGAGAATGCACTCGTATGTGGCATTGATGAAGTTGGGCGAGGGTGTTTGGCAGGTCCTGTTGTTGTCGCAGCCGTTATATTGCATCACAAAAAAAATCATCGGCTTATTAAAGATTCAAAAATAATGACTGTTGAAGAACGGGAAAAAGCATTTTCTTGGATCATCAACAATAGCTGGTATGGCATTGCTTCGGTGCATCATCGGGCTATTGATCAACACAATATTTATCATGCAACATTGAAAGCTATGAAGCGCGCTTTTTTGCAGCTTATGGCGCAGGGTTGTCCACCGCCCTCAAAAATTATTGTTGATGCAATGCCTCTGCAACTACACGCAACGGCATACCACGACATTGATGTTCTCCATTTTCCTTTTGGCGAACGAAAATCAAGTTCTATTGCCGCAGCATCAATTATCGCAAAAGTAACGCGCGATCGTTTAATGCCTCATTTTGAAACCGCGCTTCCCGGTTATTTTTTGGGCGCACACAAAGGATATGCAACGCCACAACATCGCACGCGCGTTCAAGAACTTGGTCACTCGATTATTCATCGCATGAATTTCTTGCAAGGCGCGTGGTTCAACCAAGATTCTGATGAATTTTCTGAACAACAAACAATGTTTTAAAAGCGAGCGTTCATGGAACCTACACAAAAACCGTGTGCCGAAATTATTGAAAGTTCACTTGCGACATGGATTTCCCAAAGTTGGGATTGGAGAACAACGCCGGCATTCGGCTCTTTGGTCGTTGTTGAACATGCATCATATACTTTGTTTGGCATTGTGCATCATATTCAAACTGGTTCGATGGATCCTGTTCGTTATCCCTTTGCCTATCAAAAAACAGAAGAAGAGCTGTTACGAGAACAGCCTCAGATTTTTGAATTTTTAAAAACTACCTTCTCATGTGTGTTAGTCGGCTACCAAGAAAAGGGAAAAATCTTTTATCAATTGCCCCCTGAACCCCCTCGCATTCATTCATTTGTTGCTCACGCATCTGCGATGCAATACAAACATTTTTTTGCGCATGAACAGTATTTGCACGTACTCTTTAACATATCAAGCACTATTAATAATCTTGATGAGCTCTTGTTGGCGCTATTGAAAACAATGCGCGCGATGAACTGCATCACAGAACGCTCAACAGAGAAATTTTTAGAGACCTTTTCATTGTTGACTGGCAATGATTACCGGCGCATGAAATTATTTTTGCAACGAGCGCATGTGTTTTTTGAGAATATATAATGCGCACGTTCTTTTTTATTTGATTTATCAATAAAGTTTCTTATACTTTCTGCTGAAATCCATCTACTTTATCATACTATTTAGTGAGACATCCCATGAAAAAAGTATTGAATCTCGTGTTACTCGGTGGCATATTTCACATTCCTCATGGCATTAATGCAATGCACAAATCGCCATCAGACTCATCACTCTCTGAGCTCAGAGATAGACAACCTGAACAAGATGTGCCCAATCTTCTTCCCACTGCTATTTCTTTTTTTGTTCATCATGCAGGCGAAACTGAAGGATTGCTGAACGGCGCCACAATCGCTTTAAACAAGAAACATTTTCATGAAGTAACTCATGATGAGCATAAAACAATAGAAATAAGAATTAGTGCAGTGGAACTAAAACCAACGCTCGAGGCACTTCTTACTCAAAACAAAGATGAAGTTTTCGACCAAGCATCACCCATAATTCCTAAATCTATCAACGAACTATTAACAGACCATAATAATATAATTTTTCATGCGGGCCATACAAAAGGATTCGATGAGGGCGCAGAACGTCAAAGTGAAACAAAAATGCCTTACAGAATTAGATTTGGCTCGCACTATTTCAGAAAGAGTGGCGAAGGCGATTGTTGGCATTTTGTCACATTAAAATCACGTCATTATCAGAACATTAGTGATGAAGATATAAATAAAAACGCACGCGGCCGCAAAGAAATCCGGTTCGATGATGAAGAAATCGAGGCTTTTTTGGAGGCTCTGAGAGAAGAAGGAAACTTAGTTATAAAACCCAAATCGGACGAGTTAGCGAGACATCCGGATGTGGTACGTCGCCCTTACAGACTCAGCATATTTGAACCGGGTGTTCGTCTTATGAGCATCACATTAAAACAAGAAGATTTTGGTGTGATTGATGAGGATGAACAAGATAAAGATGCACATGGGCAAGAAGAAGTGCAACTAGAAGTTGATGAGTTAACCCCATTGTTTGTTGAGTTAAGAAAAAGAGGATGGTCCATCGAAAACAATGCGGAACGTGCATTTAGAACACACTTTGACAACGGTAAGAAAGCCGGTATCACGGAAGGGCGCAAGCTTGCCGCACAAGAACAATCGACTTTTGCAAAGCATCCAAAAAAATGGATGGCATTTACTCTCGGAACGGGAATACTTGGTTGTGCTGTAGCTATGCGCTACTTTGACAACAAACATTAACCTTAAACGATTCGCAATTTTGCAAAAAGAAGCTTGTTCATCATTGAGCAAGCTCTTTTTAAACGAGAAGAAATTTGCATGAAGAAACTTTTTTTTCTTTTGACATTAAGCGGACTTTTAATCAATGCTCCTTTACATATATGTGCATCTGATAATGATCACACAAAAGACCATAATAAAGTAGGCCTTCCTTGCAGAATTAAATTCCAATCAAAATGCTTTGATTATGGTTGTATGCTTATGCCATTAGACACAGAGGATTTTTCGATAATAAGTAATCAAGATCCCAATAAAAGCTTACGAGGAAAAGAAGAAATTGTGTTAAAAGTAGATTCCGTTATAACAGCTTTTAAAGACGCTGGATGGACCGAATCAGGCATGAAAAAACAACGCTCAATTTTTGAGAAACATTCAAAAAAATTTATTGCAACTGCTCTCGTACTCGGATTCACTGGCGGCGCGATAGCAATGCGCTATTTTGACATAAACATTAACCTCAAAAAATTCGCAATTTTGGTTCATCATTGAGCAAGCTATTTCTTATTTGATTTATCAATAAAGTTTCCTATACTTTCTGTGACATAATCATTTTTAACACATGAGGTATACGTGAAAAAATTTTTCTTTATTTTCACATTAGGTAGTTTATTGATAACTGTTTTTGCAAAAATAGATGCGATGGAAACAAAAAATGCCCGTCCAAACATTAAAGCCATTAACAATGATGAACCAGGTTATGATAGTAATCCTAAAAAGATTATTACTATTGTTGAATATCCATCGCTTAGTATCCCCTTAGATGAGAAACATTTTTCCGTAGAACAGGGACAAGAACACATCAAGCTTCCTCTTGAGCTGGTACTGCCAATTTTTGCTAAGCTTTGCGACGCATATCGAGAAGAATCCTACACGCCAAATAGTGCAAAATCAAATAAAATTCCTGTTGCACTGCGAGAAACATTTGAGGACTTCAGTCGCGATTTTTATATTCGTGGTCTCGCTGGAAAAAAATAGGAGAACCAAGTAATGAAAAAACTTTTTTTCATCGTGATAGCGGGGGGTTTGTTTGCAAACGCTTTTACAACCCTAGACGCAATGGATGAAGCAGTTGGAGAAGTCGCTCCTGAAAGTGATTTACGTATGTCAACGGGAGGATTCTCAAGTTGGGTTTTCACCCCAGACGATATTAAAGCAGTCAACAATGATGAACCTGGTTATGAAAAAAAACCAAAAGTATCTTCAATAAGTATCCAAATATATTCGCAAGAGCATGAATTAAAAAATTGGGATCGTATTCAGTTAAACCGTGAAGCTTTTCTCCAAGGCGGTGGCGAAATTGAAATTTTACTTGATATCAATACATTAGGACCCCTTTTTGAACGCCTTTTTACAACATTGCAAGACAAAGCATTAAATCCACAACAAAACAACAATCAATGTAATATTCCAGAAGAAATTGAGACGATTATATCCTTGAATAATAAGATGTATCATCACGCAGGATTTTTAAAAGGGCAGCAAGAAATACCAACCGCCATCTCAGTCTATTCCCCGGGACACGATGGCAACGAAGTAGAATTGCATTCTGTTGATTTAGGAGTAAAACATTATAGAAAAAATATTAAAAATAAAGATAACACGCACGTTGCTCTCAATATCGATGAACTAGCACCAGCCTTAGCTCGTATATTCAAGCAACAACAAATTGCCGATGAGCTTCATATGGGGCAAGAAAAAACGCGAATTATTCCGCCACTGGAAATTAAAAGGGATTTAGATGAAAACAATTTGCTGTATTTTGGCGCAGGCATAATAATTGGCCACCAGGAGATGCGCGAAACACAATCTCTCATTGTTCGACATCCAAAAACAATTCTTGCAAGCGCGGTGCTTACTACCGCAGTTGTTTGCACTGCTGCTGGTTATTTTGGCAGTAAACAGTAATTAAAAAACATCACAATTTTTTACTAAAAGAGCTTGTTCATTTTGAGCAAGCTCTTTTTTCTAGCATAAAGTTTAAGTACACTAGTAACTATAAAAAGGCATCGTGATGAAAAATCAATTTTTATGCATACTATTTAGTTTATTTTTGCTTGCGCCTATCCATACTTCAGCCATGAGTTGGTTCAAAAAAAAGTCTGCTGCCCCAACAGAAGTTTATCCTACTCAGATTGCTCTATGCTCAACGTGTCTTGGCAACGAAACTATTTGGCTCCCGGTTGAACAAGAAAATTTTAAGCGCATTTCAACTACACAAGGATCTACGTGGTATGTCAGTTTGCGTGATAAAGAATTAACCCGCGTGTGGAAATATATGATGCAAATTGGCTGGCGCCATCAAGAACTCAAGATAGATAATGACAATGAGAGATACATTCTTGAAGTGCCATACATCGATAAATATCCCCGTACGACCGCTGCGGTAGCTTTTGCGACAGGAGCTTTTACGGCTGCTGCACTCGTTTATTGGTTTGAAAACAACAAACAATAAGAAAGGCTAACATGAAAAAGAAAATGCTTTTATTATTAATCGCGCTTCTCTTCTCATGTACACTATTGCCAATGCAAACAAATAAAAAATATATCGCACGCTTAAATCCTAAAACAGCTGCTTATTTTTTTCCATTTTGTTCAGATTTTTTATATGGCAAAGTACAAGAAATTGCTGCTCACCAAGATACAACGGTAGATTTAGTGTTTAAACATCTCGATAAATGCACTATAACCATCAAAGTTGTTTCTCAAACGCCTATTGAAGAACATAGCACCTTAGATCAATTTCTTCCCAGGCTAAATTTCAACAATTCTCTTGAAGAACCCACCATAGAATGGGATATTCGTCGGTTGGAAAAAAGAGCAGTTCAGCATGCAATGAAGCAAGAAAAGATTCGCAAAAAGAGAGAAAAAAAAATGAAAACACAGTATGTAACGTATAAGGGACTTTTACCACCACGCAAAGATGAAACGTCTGAAGAAGAAGATGACAACAATTATCCTCCCCTACGAAGTTTCGAAGTCAAAGAACCTGAGCCCACATCATGTTCGCGTTGTAAACAACTGCAAGCAGAACCTATTAAGCCTAAGGAAAACTGGTTTAAGAGGTATCAAACCCCTTTAGTCGCATGCTCTGTGGGCGTTGCGGGCGTCGCATCCGGTTGGTTCGCCCATTCCTTGTGGCAATCTCGCCAATAAACTACTATTTTCTTTGCATGAATTCATGAGCTGCTTTTTTATCGTCCTGGAACTTTCTAGCACTAAAATTACATCTTTGATACAAACTCTTAATAGACGATTCACTAAGTCCCTGCAATTTTCTATACAAGTAATCATTGATTACGTTATTTTTAAGAGCCTTTAAGAGCATCTGCGCGGCATTGTGTGCTGCTACATCACCCACGTTATAAAAAATAAGCTGATCGTTTTGAATAATAATATTTAATGATGTTGCTGGATATTGCTTTTTAAGCTCCTGAAAAATCGTTTTATCCTCGGGATAATATCCAAAATAAAGTTTCATTTTGCCTAAAAACACATCTTGCATGTATCCTCCTCGTTCTTCTGTACTCACAGCACACTCTAATTGTGATTGTGTTTGTGGGAGCATGTACTGTACCGAAAAACCCGTAGAAGACTGCTGCATTCCTGAAGTGAAGGGAAATCCACTAAATGGCGTGTAGGGTTCGTTGAAAACTGGTTTTAATAAAATACCCTGCTTGATAACTTTCTCCAGAGAATAGTCGTTTGCCATGAAGTCTTCGTGTGCTCTTTGAGCAAGACTTCTATCGGTAGTAAATTTTTGTTGATCGAGTGGATATTTTATTTCATACGCTTTCTTTATATCTTCATCATTATACCCAAGCAGATGCTGAACTAAATATTTGTTGAGCGGTTTGTTCCCCAGCACTACAAAAAGAAGCTCTTTTATCTTTCGTTGAACGCTAGAGTTGTCTTTTGACCACACAAGAAGATAGCTTGGTTTTCGGGAAGAATAGATATTAACATTCACGTTTCCTCCTTTAAAATGTGACCAGGAAACATCCGTAAAAACTTCATACATATTAACATCATCCAAAGATTGTTCGCCGGCCAATTCATGCAGAAGATTTTCATCTTCTTTATCCCATTTGCCAAAATAAAAATCTCTATACCCTCGCAATACACAAAGAATTTTATCCTTTTTAGTTCTATTTATAATAATCGTGCCGCCAGCAAAATAACGAGTGCCACATGTTTCACGCGAAGGGCCAGTAAATTGCTGAACCATAGCAGGTTGATTAAATCCCCCAACTGCGTATGCCTCCGGTCTTTGAATTTGCATACCGTTTTCTAGCATTTTTAAAGAACTAATCAAGTTTCCCAAGGAATCTTCTAAAGGTTCGGAGAAAAGCGATGCTGTTATTAATAACGTACACACCAAAGATACTATGAATTTCATAATGCCCCCCTATTGCCCTTTTTTAGGTAATTTTTACCTTTAGTATAAAAAAGTGTATACTAAGAGTACAAGTCATACTTTAAAATCAAGTTGTTTCCCCGTGTTTAATTTTATAAAAGATACCCTTTCCACCTTTTATTCTTCGTTTAGCGCAAAAATAACTGGCATTTTTTCTCAGGCAACCATCGATGAAGAAGCCATAAAAGAGCTTGAACATCTCCTGATACGTGCAGATGTTGGTGTTCCAACAACACGCTCGATCATTGATGCGGTACGTGCGGTTCACAAAAGTGGAACCTCGTTATCGGGCGCTGAGGTAAAAAAAATTGTTGAACAAGAACTCGCGCGTTCTCTCAAAACCTCACCTTGGCAACCCTCGCAGGTATTTTTGCTCGTGGGCATTAATGGGAGTGGAAAAACAACGTGCGCAGGCAAATTAGCACATCTCTATGCCGCACAAGGCAAAAAGGTACTTCTTGCAGCTGCTGATACTTTCCGTGCTGCCGCAACAGCACAACTACAAACATGGGCAACACGTACGCATGCAGACATTGTTACGGGCAAAGAAGGGCAAGATCCGGCATCAGTCGTTTTTACCGCGTGCCAACAATTCAAAAATAACGCTGCTGATATTCTTATTATTGATACTGCCGGCCGTCTGCAAACAAAAGTGAATCTCATGAAAGAACTTGAGAAGATGCGCCGCATTATTACTGCCCAGCTACCTAATCACCCGATTACCACATTGCTCACCGTTGATGCACTCCTAGGGCAAAATTCTTTTGAACAAGCACGCCTCTTTAATGAGAGCACAACCCTTGATGGCATTATACTGACTAAAATGGATGGAACTGCTAAAGGCGGTATTATTTTTTCTATCATGCATGAACTCCAGGTGCCGGTCAGATATATTTCTCATGGCGAAACGCTTGGAGATTTTGAACAATTTGATGCAGCCTCTTTTATAAAAAACCTTTTTTAACGGTTCTTATCATATTCACCATGTCATCCCGAGGCGCAGAGCGCCGTGGGAGATCCAGAACTTTAATAGATTCCTTTAAGGAATTAATTTTATTATCTGGATTGCCACGCATTCGCTCGCAATGACAATTTTCTAACGGTGCTTATCATAAAAAATTTGCTTTTTATTAAGCATCCTGTTAAAAAAGGATGAAAGAAAGAGACACTTAATGAGGCACGTCAATGAAAAAATTTCTAATCGCATCGTTTTTTATCATTTTCTCATATGCATCATCACTGCAAGGAATGCAGTTTTTTGATACCCTAAAGGATTCGTTTTCAAGTGAACAGATTACGCAAGTCTGGCAGGATTGTATTAAAAAATTTGATGAAGCACACTTGGCAATAAAAATACCAGCATTTTTAGTTGGCACCTGTTGTTTTATTGAAACATATATCGGCATTCGATCATGGTTATTTGGCAAAAAGACGGCGACAAAAGCCGAAATTGTACCTATCCGCGATGATGTAATTAATCTAAATCAATTGAGCCATAAAGTTAACGCAAGATTACAGGAACAGGATGAAAGAATTGTAGCAAATGCGCTTTCTATAGGCGAACTACAAGCATTGAATCCTGATAACCGCAAGATCAATGATTTGCATGCAGAATTACTCGTCGTTGAAACTTTTATGGATGAAGAACTCGAGGGCGAATCGTTAAAAAAAGCAATCAAAAGGATCAATGAAAAATTTAGAAAAAATGATGAATTCGTAAAGCAAACCAGACTACTACTATTAACGGTGGTAAAGAGTATCGATACTAGGGATGATCACTCACATAATATTAATAAAAAACTTGATTCTCTTATGGATGCATTTAATCAAGTAGAAATTTCCCCACGCAAAAGACATTCACTAGAGCTTGCTTCACCTAGAGATTTTTTTAAAGAAAAAGAGCAAGAAAAAGAGTCAAGAAACAAAGGCAAAGAAAAAATAACAAAAGAGAAAAAGCACAAGAAAAAAAGAAAAAAGGGATCATTCAGAAACGCTCTTTCCCGGCCTCAAACTGGCACACCCCGCGTAGGAGGATATGTAAATCTTGATGACCCTACCACCGATGAAGAAAATGGTTCACCGCGGCCTTTACCCACTATTTTAGAAGATACATTATCGGAGCAAGCTGCTCTTAAAGCACAAGCAAGACTTACAGGGAATTTAAAAATCATACAGCCATTAGCTGCAGATGAAAATGCTTAAATTACCAAAATATTGAACTTATAAAGCTGCTCAAGGTAGTATTTCTTCACGATATTTTTGTCTTTAACTAAGGAGATAGCAATGAAAATAATGAACTTATGTATGGTATTTTTTGTTGGCACTTTTATTGCACAGTCAACTCATTGTATGCAAGTCGCACAAACAACACATGGTATGCAAGATGAAGAACAATCCCTTAAACCGCGACAAAAAAAAGTAAAATTAGATACACAAAAAATTCTTTTTGCGCGATTAGCTCCAGCGGAAGCCCCTGATGATGAGGTAAGTTATGCATATGTACATGAATTGACCTTAGACCGTAACACAAATTATTTCACAGATGAAAACGAAGGCAAAGCATATATTTTAATTACATCCAATGATCTACATACACTTCCTTATACAAAGTTGCTTAACATGAGTGAAAAAGAAATTATAGAACAGAGTGCAGCACATAATGCTATTAAAGAATACGAAAGCAAGATGTCAATACTGCAACGAAACCCGATAAAATCTGCTTTATTCTTTAGCACCTTAAGCATAGCAACCTATGCCACACTCAACCATTTGTTCAAAAAATAAATTTTTGTTAACGATCTTGAAAAAAGCTCACATTAACGGTGTGGGCTTTTTTTGTTATACTAAAACATCATGAAAAATTCGTATGCAGATATTCTTCAAAAAATGTGCCAAGAATTGGCTTCCCTCTATCATACTCCCGATGAGCAATATAGCGTTGCGTTGCTTTTACTGCAAAAGGTCACGGGTATTGAACGCACGCGCCTCATTGCATCTCCGACATTACAACTCACACGCGAACAATTAGAGCAACTTGTTGCTCTCATCAAACAACATCGTGATGAAGACAAACCACTCGCCTACATGCTGGGTTCAGTTCCTTTTGGTGAACTTGAAATTCTTATCAAACCGCCCATTTTGATTCCACGTCCTGAAACAGAAGAATGGGTCATGCATCTTGCGCAACAGCTTAAAAAACTTTCAGAAAAAAAATTATGTATTCTTGATATGTGCACCGGTTCTGGCGCCATCGCATTAGCACTCGCTCACGCGTTGCCGCATGCAACAATATATGCCGTCGACATACAAGAACAAGCGCTTGAGCTCGCACAAGAAAACGCGCGTCACAATACCATACGCAATGTCATTTTTGTGCACTCGGATCTTTTTGCGCAACTACCCTCGGATCTTACTTTTGATCTGATTGTGAGCAATCCGCCGTATATTAGTGAGCAAGAATATGCTCACCTCGAAGCCTCCGTAACGCAGTGGGAAGATCGAACAGCACTCGTTGCGCACGATAATGGCCTAGCTATCATACAAGCGCTCGTTCAAGATGCTCGCGCGCGTTTAACCGATAATCAAACATTAGAAAACGCGCGTTTAGGCAATCTTTATTGCGAAATCGGCTATGCACAAGGTAATGCAGTACAGCAACTTTTTAAACAGTACGGCTATGAAAATGTTCGAATCATCACCGATCTAGCCGGACGCGATCGCGTTGTTTGTGGATTTTATAAATAACAGCTGTATATTCTCTTGCAACCAAGCTTTGAATGTGCTTACAGTAATAATAGTAATAAAAGCGCGAATTTGATGGTAACTTTGCCAAAGGAAATGCATATTGAAACGAGAATTGTCATTGCGAGCGAATGCGTGGCAACCCAGCTTATAAAATCAATTCATTTTTAAGGAAGTTATTAAAGTTTGGATTCTCCTTCGTTAAAACTTCGAAGAACAGGTCCCCACGGTTCTGAACCCTGCGAAGCTTCAGCGAAGAAGGGCTAAAGCCTCGGGAAGACATTTTTGGCTGACGGTAATACCAAAAAATAAAATAAGGTTAGTGTGTGTGGCATCTGTTTTCAAAACCTAAAAAATTAATCACGCTTCTGCTCAGCGATACAATACTCAGCATGAGCATGTTTGAATTTGGCGTATCAGCCTATCAAAAAGTATGTAAAACCGTAGTACTCGCACGTTCCGAGTTTCACCAAGGAATTATTTTTAATAGTTCTGCACTAAAAAAATATATTGCATCATTTTTAACCCACCACGCAGCAGGCTCATGCTATGTTGCAATCGGCATTGAGGGCGCAGCTGTGCACGAACGTATAGTTCCTATTGGGCGCGATGCACTCGCTTCTTTTGATGGTGCACAGTATTTACCATCATCATTGGTATGGAACGCGATCGTTATGCCAACACACGCGCATGAGCACGCGCACGTGTATCTTTTTGGCATGAGACGAGAGCATTTGATGCAGTATCAATTACTCGCCCTGCAAACATCATTTTCCTGTTGTTTGGTAAGTTCAATCAATGGTGCCATCACCGCACTCAATAGTGCTACACAAGAATGGCCAACGGCGTTATCTTCATTAAACACCTATCGAAGTCACGCGCTTGAACAGTATCTAACCCATCAATCGGGCATACATCTTTTGAATCATGAGAAAAAAGAAATAAATGCAGGACATGTCGGTCTTTTTTTACTAGGAAAACATAGTTATGAAAATTCGCAGTAACGCAGCCACCCTCATTAATCCAATGCAGCCACATGAATTTAACGCGTGCATGAGATGGTATACCTATTCTTTAATACTTACTGGTTGTCTCATAACTGCGTTAGGAGCTTATACCGCATATTGGTATTGGCAGATGAGCTTGCTCAAAAATCAGTATATCGTCTTACATCCTGTGTGCACGATGATCGATGATCATACACTCATTGAACATGAAAAAAGATGCGCTGAACTTGAACATAAAATACATGACCTTACGGCGCTCACTGCTAAAAAAGCAGTTTTCTTAACAGATTTTGATAAGCTTATACGAACGTTGCCAGCGGACATCTGCATAACTAATTTTGAATACGCCCATGAAACGATAGGCGAACTTCATGGACAAGCATTATCATTTTCTTCCTTAACACATTTTTTACAAGAGCTACAAAAACATACATCGACTGCTTCTTTGCATCTTACGAGCATGCATCCAGTTACCATGGCATCTGGTCAAGTATGCGTTCATTTTTTCTTGCAAAGAAACTCTTAATTTTGCTTAGATCTATTCCTAAAATTCAATAAACATTCAACACACGAGAAAAATATGCCTAGAGAAAAGACGTCATTCTGAGACAACGAAGTTGTCGTAGGAATCCAGTCTGATAAGGTTTTTCATTTTAAAGACTGGATCCCTACGTCGCTATGCTCCTTGTATGTTAAAACAAAAAGCATTTAAGAGTAAATTGTGATAATTTAAGAATGAAATATTGTTTAATATCGGTTGTTTGAGAAAAGCTGATAGATCTCGTCACGCTCCTGGTTTAGAAGAACCGTTCCTGAGTTTGAGACTATCAGCTTACACAAAATTACCTCGAACAATCACTAGAGACGTATTAGGTATACGATCTCGTATGTTTACAAGGCTGAGGTATTTATGAAAAACATAGCAGAAGTATATGTAGGTGTCGATATTTCAAAAAATAATCTCGATATTTATGTGTATCCTATAGGAAAATTCTTTAAAGTAGCTAACTCAGAAGTTGGCATACAGAACATAATCAAGGAATTAGCTCACTATCAAGTTACACAAATTGCCTGTGAAGCAACAGGTGGCTATGAACAATTACTTGCCCAATTACTCAAAAAGAACCGATATTCACTTTGGATCGTTGATCCACGAAGGATAAAAGCTTTTATTATAGCTACTGGCTGTAAAAGTAAAACCGATAAAATTGATGCTAAAAAAATTGCTGAATTCGCTTCTAAAAATTCTCCTAGTTACGAGATTGTTAACAAAAGTGAGAATCAGCATAAACTACAAGCTCTAGTTAACCGTAAAAATGATTTAGTAAAATTTTTAGCTGCTGAGAAAACACGACTTAAACATCCTTCTCACGTATTATATGTTCCTGATATAAAAAGATTTATTGCACTCTTAGAAAGTGAAATTAAATCAATTGAGTCTCGAATACAGGATTTAGTCAAAGATGATGAAGAGTTACATACAAAATCAAACATTTTGGAATCAATCCCAGGAATCGGTAAAGCTACAGCTGCAACATTACTTTCTTTTGTCCCTGAGCTTGGGCAGTTAAGCGACAAAAAAATATCCGCTCTAATTGGTGTCTGTCCTTATGACAATGAAAGCGGCAATTACAAAGGCAAAAAATTTATTAAGCATGGCAGGCATATTCCTCGTAAAGCACTTTATATGTGTGCATTGACCACGGTAAAGCACCATCTTCCTTTAAGGGAATTTTACCAGCGATTAATGGATGCTAAAAAACCTTTTAAAGTAGCTATCGTTGCTATTATGCATAAGCTCATTATAATTGCCAATGCTCTATTAAAAAGGGGCGAGTTATGTAGAGCTTGACTATAAAAATATTTGACTTTTAACACAATCACTCAGGATGACACCTCTGTTTAAAATGTTAATTTTACAAGTTAATATTGTTGTAATTTTCAAATAAGCTCTTAAAAAAACCATTCTTTTTTAGTACATTAATCTAAACAACTCTAACAAGGTGAGAAACGTTTGAAGCACATTCGTTTATTTTTACTTTTTCTTTTCATAGTTATCTATACTCCTGCAATATACCCGAAAGTAGTCGCTGTTGAAGAACGGGATGAAAAACCGGAAAAAGAGGACAAAGTTGAACCACTTGAAATTGGTAATTTTATTGTACCAACCTCGCAACAGATTGGTCCTCTTTTTGGTTTTGGACAAAACATTCTTGATGCAAAAGATTTACAAACTTTTGTATCGCCAAATAAATTAGGAGGTCATAATTTTCATTTTAGTGAACTGCTTATTTATCCGATTTATGCCTTTACCGACTATTTATCAGTCTTTTTAGCCTTTCCTGTTGCCATAAATAAAACGGAAATCTCTAATGAAAGTACCACTAAGTCACGTTTTTTTAAAAATACTACATCAACACCATCTATTGCAAAATCATCCGGCTTTGAGGATATGTTTTTACAAGTTGAGTATGCTTATTTTGATAAAAAAACTCTCACCACTGAATGCCAATGTACTCTTGTTGGCGCCATTTTTTTTCCCACGGGATCAGCTAAAAAAAATCCGCCGACGGGGAATGGATCTCCAGCCTTTTTCGTTGGTACAACAGCAATGTATCAAGCACAATTTTTGTATGTATTCACATCATTTGGTGGGCAAAAAACTACAAAAAAAAATGGTGCGCGTTTTGGCAGCTCATTTCTGTATCAATGCGGCGTTGAAGGAGTCATTGGCACCCTCGATGAAAAAAAGTGGCTATTTGCCTGGCTTATTGAAGTCTTTGGGATTCGTAGCTGGAAAGATGTGATTAGCAATCAGGTTAACCCAAACAGTGGCGGCAATACTGTCTTTATTGCACCTTCATTATGGATTTCATCAAATCACCTCATTCTGCAACTTGGCGTTGGAGCACCTTTTTTTCAAAAACTGAATGGCATACAAAATAAGACCAGTTATTTTCTAGCTGCTAATATTGCATGGACCTTCCACTTAAAGTAAACTATTGAACTTGAATGTTCATTTTTGCTATCCTTATATATATAAGGATATCTATGAATAAAAAAATACTCTTTTTCACCCTTCTCTGGGCACTCCCAGGCAGTTCACTTGAAAGTAAAGGCCCGCCTAAAGAACAACCTGAAAAAAGAAAACATTCTTTTTTCAGATCTGTGCTAAACTACCAAGAAGATGAACTTCCTTCTGACGATGAAACAACACGCAATGAAGCAGACGAAATAACATTAGTACAATCATAAAAAACCACCCATGTGGTACATCAATCACCTATTGTTATGCAAAAAATTATTACCTTACCACCACATGAAGCACGCAAAATTGCCGCTGGCCAAGTTGTAGATCGGCCGGCAAATGTCGTAAAAGAACTCGTTGAAAATGCGCTCGATGCCAACGCTACAAGTATTAGCGTTACCATTCATGATGCAGGACAAACCCTCATACAAGTTGTTGATAACGGTCACGGTATGTCGCAAGATGATGCGCTCAAATGTTTTGAACATCATGCTACCAGCAAAATTCGTTGTTTTGATGACGTTGCACAGTTGAATACCTACGGGTTTCGCGGTGAAGCACTCGCAAGCATTGCGGCCGTAAGTACCATCACGTTGCTTACAAAACAAGAGCAAGACGCGCAAGGTATTTGTCTCACCGGTAATGCGCAGGACGGTTTTACAAAAAAAACAACAGCATGTACGCGCGGCACTGATATTTCAATACACTCGTTATTTTATAATGTTCCCGTACGCAAAAAGTTTTTAAAAAAAGATGAAACAGAAATGCGCGCGATCACGACACTCATGCACGCATTTGCACTGACGCACACGCACGTTCATTTTCAATTACATACCCAACACGCGCTCATTCTTAACTGCCCAAAAACAGCAATGCTCAGCAGCCGCGTTGCACAAATTTGGGATCACACGCTTGCACATCATTTAGTTACATTAGCAGAAAATAACTCTGAGGAAGCCAAAATAACGGGACTTATTTCAAATCAACAACTCACGCGCTATAATCGCAATCATATGTTCTTTTTTGTCAATAAACGTTGGGTAAAAAATTATCAGATTGCACAAGCATTGCTGAAAGGATATGCGCCCACCTTGCAACAAGGAAGGTTTCCCGTTGCTTTTCTCTTTCTTGAAGTGCCATCAGATGAGGTTGATATTAATATTCACCCGCGCAAAGAAGAGGTCGCTTTTATTCATCCGACACGTATTGAAAAAGCAATAGTTAATGCGGTACAAAAAACATTAGAAACTACCTTAACCAAATCGCTTGATACATCAGTTTTACCTGCACGCGCATCACTGCCGCCCCAATTAGCACTACGTTCGCATCAAGAACCGCGCGCATTCCCAACACTAAAACAAGATGCGCCCTCGTTTGAATTGCCCTCGAGTGCGCACATCGCACAGCGTGAATTTGAAACGCAAAACGCGCGCGCGCAAGAACGCGCGCCTAAAATAATCGAAAAGCAGATGCCGCTCAGTTCGCCTGCATCTACCGAGACGCAACAGGAATCAATAACGTACGATGTTATTGGCATTTTTCATAACACCTATATCATGATTGCGCAAGCAGATGGTATTTTAATGGTCGATCAACATGCTGCGCACGAGCGAATCTTATATGAGCAACTTTCACAACACGCGCACGAACATGAATCAACGCAGTTACTTTTTCCTGAAGTTATTTCTTTTTTGTTAGAAGATTTCAAACTACTTATTGCCCATCTACCACTATTTGAGAACCATGGCATTCGTGTTGAACCTTTTGGCGACACGCAGCTCATTGTGCAGGCAACGCCAATTCCGCTCAAAATGGTTTCATGGCGTAATTTTTTCAAAGATGTTCTTGAAATAATGAAAGAAGAATCGATGAATGATTCAACTTCACATCTAGAAAGTTTGACGCATAAAGTGAGAGCAACGATGGCATGCAAAGCCGCCGTCAAAGCTGGCGATGCATTATCTGAGCCACTCGTTCAAAAACTTCTCAATGATTTTCATCGCTGTGAACGCGCGTTTAGTTGCCCTCACGGCAGGCCAACAACGTGGTTTTTGCCATTGACTGACATAGAAAAGAAGTTCAAACGACGAATGTGAACTACTTAATCAAGAAGCTTACGATACACGTACGCTTGGGTGAGATAAAATGCTGGATACGTAATAAGTGCTATAAGCCCAAACGTAAAAACCATTAAACAATTAAGCAACCAAAAAATAACGCCAATACCAAAAAGTTTAAAAAATGAGCCTTTTGTGATGCGTGCGCTTTCTTTTAACGATTCGATAATGCCGGCATCTTCATCAACGATAAGTTGTCTATACAAACTACAACGAACACCAATAATAATACCTGGTACAATTAAGCAAAGAGTACCAAGCCCAATAAGAAAATGATATAAGATTGACGTAACAAACGCCTTAAAACCCATACCTATTGAACAAAATAAGCGCTTGAAACTACCTACCTTATGGTCATGAATATCGAGGGTAACACGCACAAAACCGAGGAGCAGGTAATCAGATATAAAGGAAGTAAGCGCACCACTGAGCACCAAACATGCCATTAAAAGAACAGGCCCCAAGGCAACCTGATTAAAAATATCTCTTAACCTATTAATAATTTCTTGTTGAGCAGAAGGAGAAATACTAAGCTGTGTAAGTATTGTCAAAGAAGATGTTTCGGCCAAAAAACCTATGAAAATGAAAAAAAACAGCAGCGCACTAGCTACAAACAAAGCAAAAAGTAAAAGATCAACACCAAGAAAAAATAGAATTTTTTCAACTGCCGTATAGAGGCCATATTTTACTGCAGCCGTCACTGAAAATTTATTATTAGCCATATGTGTAGCAACTTTCAATTATAGAAAAGATATCATTACCCGTTTACTATACCTCATTTTCTAGACTTGAATAAAGATTTAATTTCATCAGTAGCACGCGCAACCCACACTACAAGCCCCGGACCTCCACGCAATACCATACCATAATGGATAAGCCATAGCGCCAAAAGCACAATGAGTATGTGCCATAAAAACGGAGATCCAACAACCAATAATGCAACCCCAATGATAATACATAAAAGACCTAACATATCACTATTCACTGCATACTCCTTGCTAAAAATAATGTGGTCACTAGTATACGGTCTGATAAAGCATTAACTCAAGTTTTAAAACCAATTTTTGTAAGAAAGAAAACTTATAAAGCAATTTTTTTTATTCAATATCTAGCTTTTTCTGAAGCAATCTATTAATTTCTTTTTTATGATATACTCATCAAAAACCATATACCAGTTCATAGCAGAGGAGTTATAAACGAACATGGCTTATAGCGTTAAATCTAAAAAAAGTGGCAAGATGTATCATTTGCATACCAAAGAAGTTAAATTGGCCGGCGGTCGCTTACAAAAAATATATTATTTTGCTGGCGAAGCTGGCAAAGGTTCACTTGATGCATTGCCTGCCGGATATGAAGTAATGGAAAACCAACGTACTGGTTTGCCAATGCTCAGAAAAAAGAAAAAATAACTTTTTTTCAAAACTAGAAGGCGGACTTCAAAAAAAGAACCCGCCTTTTTTATTAAAGGAGTAGCGTAATGTTTACCACAAAAGAGCTTGTTATTTTTTTCGCTGGTGCTGAAGCATTTCATACCATAAGTCACATTTTAATTGGCTACTTGCATATACTGCCTATAAAATTGTTCTCCATAACGTGGACCCAACAACTAAACTTTTGGGCTATTATTATTAATGCCGTAATAACTGCCCTTTTACTCTGGTGGGCGTCAAGGCTATAAATTCCTGGTCAAATAAAAAAATACCATTTTCTCCTGTTTACTCTTTTATAATTTCTGGTACCATAGAAGAAATTACCATCAAATTTCTAACAGGAGTTTTTCATGAAAAAAATTTTTCTTATTATTGGCCTTTGCCTTTTTTCACTAACCCATGCTGCTAAAAATCCCAATCGCCCTGAAGCCGTTCCAAGCAAACCATTGACGGATTATGAAGACTCCATGAGAGAAGTTTACGATTTTTTGGGATGGGAATCGTATGGATTTCACGCCCTGAAAGAAAGTACGCAAACGTACATTAATGCCATCATACATGAATTAGGCATGGATGATTATTGTATTGAAATGCGCGGCATGAGTAACATGGCACAACACGCTATGGGACGTATGAATGCCTTTGTTGTGCCATCTATTTTTGGTGGCAAATCACACGCTTGGCTCTTTATAAGCGAAGAATGGCTTGGATCTTTATCAGATGGAGAAAAACAAGGTCTCGTTCGCCACGAACTTATGCATATCAAATGTAATCATGTTCCCAAAAAAGTTCTCTTTTTCCTCCTCACCGTTGCACTGACATTACCAATTTGTAATTGGTCTTCGAACGTCATGGATAATCCTGCGGATAATAGAAAAGTAGCTGCATTTGCAAGTTATATCGCTGCCATTGGTGGCTTTGTACTTGCTAATGCTCAATTTTCACAGTTCTGCGAAAAAGAGGCGGATGTTCAAGCTGCGAAAACGATGAAAGATAAGCAGGGCATAATCGATTTGTTTGTCAATTTTAAAGATCACACCGAAGATCCAGATTCTCGTTTTTTTGTTAAACGATTCATAGCAAAGATAAGTAAACTGCTCTGGATGCCTTTCACAAAATTAGGCGAATTGTACGGTACTCATCCAACCATGGATCAACGAATTGCATACCTCAAAGCATTATAATTTTTGAACTTTAATTGTTAAAAGCCCCAGGAAAAAATTCCTGGGGCTTTTTTTATTTTTTATAAAGCACGTTGTGCCGTTGTATAACATCAAGCAAATATTGAGAACTAGGCCGTAGTGTTCTTTCTTGTGTTTCAAAATTTACTTCGTAAATGCCATGTTTGCGATGTTGGCCACTATTAAAGCCAAAACAATCCATAAGCGTCCAGAAAAAATACCCTCGAATATCCATGCCCTCGCGTCGACATCGATCGATAACATACAAATGTTTTTTTATATACTCTTCCCGCAGAGCAGGATCATCGGTGGCGCACCCGTTTTCTGTAACTAAGATAGGAATCCCTAATTGAGCAACTTGTTTGAGTGAATAATACAACCCTTCAGGATAAAAAGGTTTTCCATGTTTACCGTCCGGGCCATCGGCTAATATTTCGTCTGGCCGAACTACCTCTTTAAACATTTTTATAATGCCATGCGTATAATAATTCACCCCAATGAAATCGAGCTTCTTCGGCGCATCGGGATTATACCCTCGGTAGAGCCACATCCAATGAAAATAACCAGTTTTAAAATAGCGAATTGCTGCAAGATTCATTAAATAATTAAATATTTTTGCGGGTATCCAATCGAGTGGATTCCAAGGATGATAAGGATGCAGCGGGTGCATCAAGTGCGCAAAACCAATTTGCGCGTTAGGATTAATTTTTTTGCACGCGTCATAAATGGCGATATGTGCATCGAGCATATTTTTTGCAACGATCCCGCATTGCCGAATTCTGTATCTTTTTCCCGGTGGATACAGCGGATAGACATAGGCTGCGAGTGCCTCGCCCAGCGGCTCGTTAAAGGTAAGCCAGTAGCGAATTTTATGCGAATTTCGCACGCGTTTATAAATGGTTGCGAAAACGTACGCGGCAAATGCAACAAAATCTGCTATATTGCGCGCGTCTTCAAACGCCATGCCCCTCGTTCCCCGTTTAACTTCTTCTGGATATTCAAACCACAATGGCCATAAATGATGGAAAAATGTTGGAACGGGTTCAATATCATTATCAATAAGTTCTTGAATGTAATCGATATAATGTTGCATTGCAGCTTCATCAAAAACACCTCGTTGCGGTTCGATTTTGGTCCACTCGATTGAGAATCGATGTGCTTGAATGCCAATTTCTTTCATAAGCTGTACGTCTTGCTTATATAAATTCCAGCGATCGCATGCGATACCCGCTCGTTTATCAGGATGAAAGCGCGGTTCATAGCGCCCGTCGCGATGTACCAATTGCTTTTCCCAAACGGTCCAAGAATTTTGAATCATGCTCCCATCAGCTGAAATAATGCCCTCGACTTGGAATGCAGAATCGGCCGTGCCCCACAAAAAATTAGCAGGAAATGTGATAGTTCTTTTCCAATTAATGGCGTTCCAATTCCAGCGCTCTTCAATAGCATACAAAGGGAACATTACTATAAAGAAAAGAATACGTTGTGCTACGCGAGCACATGATGCGTTCATTACTATAACCGTTTTTTAATTATTTTTTAAAAACGATATTACTATAGGCACGCAAAGAACTCATTGTCAATTACCATTTCTCAACCTTTTCATCGGAAATCTTTTTATTTTTTGCAGAACTTAGTACTACTGATAGAAAACAGGAGATTAACTCTTGAAACGCAAAAAGATTCTCATTTTTTCAAGCAAAGGTGGTGGCGGTCATCTGTCAGCAACTGCAGCCATCAGTGCATATCTTTGCCAAGACTATGATTTAGAAACTGCGTATATTTTTGATGATGTGCTTGGGGTACTTGATCCTTTTAAAATACTGAGTAAAGGACGTTATACTGGTGAAGCATTTTATAATTCATGTCTGCGCAAACGTTGGACATGGCTCATAAATATCCTTACTTATGCCGCGCATCACCTTTTTCGTTGTCCATTTTTTGAAACATTAGTGAATAATTTCATCGCACAGAAAAATCCTGATATGGTGATTTCCGTGGTGCCACTCGTTAATGGCCTCATTGAATCCAGTTGCCAAAAAACAGGAATCTCTTTTTTAGTTATTCCTACTGACCTTGATGTTAGAACCTTTATCCATGCAATGAAACATACTCATGATGAAAAAGTAAAAATCGCGCTTACCTTTAATGACTCATTGATCTTAGAATCATTTTCAGGTGCAAATATTTCCAAAAGAAAAATCTACTTAACTGGATTTCCGATAAAGCCATCGTTTTTTGCTCCGCAGGAAATATCATGTATAAAGCAAGATTTTGGTGTGCCGGAAAATAAGCCTGTCATTCTTTTATTAATGGGCGCTGTTGGTTCACAAAGCATGATAAGCATAGTGCAGGAATTAGTAAAAATTCCTATTGCAGTTCATATTCTCACTTGTTTAGGCAGCAATGAATCACTCAGAAAATATCTTGAACCTTTTCCCCTGCCATCACATATCTCTTGTTCCATTATCAGTCAAACCGATCGTATTGCAGATTTAATGAGTATTGCTTCACTGTGTATAACAAAATCGGGCACTGTCAGCTTGTGCGAAACGCTCTATAAACAAGTCCCCATGATTATAGATGCCATTTCAACACCACCACTTTGGGAAAAGTTTAATCATTCATTTGTAGAACATCATGGCTTTGGTGAAGTAGTAAGAAATTATAAAGAATTACGAGAGTCAGTTGAGCGCATTCTCACACAAACGGCATATGCAAATACCATCCGAAAAAACTTAGCTAACTATGAAAAACTGCACTTTGGCACTAAAATAAAACAGATAGTGCAGACAATGATGAACTAATATGGATTGACAGGTAGTTTGCCCGTTGGTTGGTAAGCACCGAGTAACACATCACCAACTGCATCTTGTGCTGCCTCAGTTTCCTCGTAGGCAACGAGCAATGTATCGCCATTATCGAGGAGCGGTACACTATAGGGCGTACCAAAAACAATACTATGCACTCGCTTACCAGCACTTTTTAAAGCTGCAATAAGATTTCTCAGCTCAGAAGGAATACCAAAATTTTGATCAACATTCCTAGTTAGGCTGGCGAGTGTAATAATAACATCCGGCACACTCTGCGTTTTTTCCATAATTTCATTGATGATATCAGCATCACATGCTAATGGATAGTTCAAAAAAGTTGCACCGTGTTCTTTAAGTTTTTCTAACAATGTTGCTGGCGATGAACTCCCAAAGGAAATGAGACAAGCATTATTCAATAACTCGGGGCCAAATTGCATAGTTTCGTCTTTTTTAACAAAGGTAAGCGCATTGCGGTATAATGTTTCTTGTAATGCACGCGCATCCGGACGCACTAAAAAATCTTCAACACTTTCCACGCGCGTTTCATGAAATTGTTTTTGCTTTTCAAATACCCACGCTTTGGCTTGTAAAATTTTAAGCACGCGTTCATCAAGATCTTGCTCAGAAACAACGCGCGTTCTAATGGCCTCTTCAATACGCGCGATGGCACCAGGGACATCAAGCGGACACAACAAAATATCATTGCCAGCTAAAAAAGCCGCTAATTCCAAATCCCCGGGTTGATAGTAGTTGGTGAGGGCTTTCATGCCAAGTCCATCGGTAATCACCAAACCTTCAAAGCCAAGTTCATGTTTCAAAAAATCAGTAACGATTGTATGAGACACACTTGCGGGCTGACATGTTTCATCAAGCGCAGGGACTGAAAGATGTCCCATCATAATGCTCGCAACACCTTCGTGGATTAATTTTTTAAATGATACAAGCTCAACGGCGTCAAGTCGTTCACGATCATGATCAATGGTAGGCAAAGCCAAATGCGAATCAATAAAGGTATCTCCATGACCAGGACAATGTTTTGCGCATGCAAGCACTCTTGCATCATGTAACCCCCGTGCAAAAAGCTCTCCATATTGTGCAACATGGTGAGGATCATCGCCAAAAGAACGATCATGAATAACAGGATTGTTGCGGTTACAATTAACATCAACGACGGGAGCACAATTTAAATGTACTCCCAGAGCAGCACATTGTTGTCCAACTTCGTACCCATAGCTATACATAAGTTTTTCATCAGCGAGTGCACCCAGGGTCATATTTCTAGGATAGCGTACAACGGTAGAGGGATCTTTATCCAAGCGCATGCTCAATCCCCATTCTGCATCTTGAACAATCAACAAAGGAATTTTTGAGAGCTTTTGAAATGTTGCAGTAAGTGCTAATTGTTTTTGCGGCGTACTTTTATATAAAAAAATAACACCGCCAACATGATATTTTTCAATGAGCGTAGCGACATGTTCTTCATCCATTATATACGGCGATGCCATCAAAGAACTTGCAAGAATTTCATTAGGTTGCTCGAAATCTGACACCGCAGCAACAACAAAGAGTTGCCCTATTTTTTCTTGAAGCGTCATTGATTTTAACATTTGCTCCGCCCATATATTTTTATGCTGTAAAAATGGCGGCAGTATTGCATTTAGGCCAGTTAGCAGGCATGCTGTTAACATAAGGAGAAAAAAGCGCATGGATAAAAACTCCTTTGTAATGTACTTTTTTTAAAGTATCAAAAGTAAAAAAAATAACCAATCAATAAAATTTTATAAAAATCTTTAAGACTATGAAAATACAAAAACTATGTATGCTGGGCCTCAGCATATGGTTCATTGCTATACAATCGATGGGACGTGAAGAAAGCTATAAAGTAGCGTTACTCGAATATTGCAAAGGAAACGAAAACAAGCTTATAAAATCTATTCTGAGATCACAGAAGAAAAATGAAGATGCCATCATAATTTTATCTGATGAAAGTTCTTCCATTCAGGCAATAATTGCACCTTTACGTAAGAAAGTAATCTTGACCGGTCCAGGATACCAAGCAAGTGACTATGAAATTAAGGAATTTTTAAATATTATAGAAACTTTTAAAAAAATTGATGAGCGTAAGCCAAAATCTAAGAAAAGATGTACCATCCAATAACTTTTAAAAATGTAAAAAAGCATACATTTTATTATATTTATGTTAATATATATTTATATATTTATTAAAAACAGAGGTTTTTTTAGGAGTTTTTATATGGCTTCTCCAAGAAATGAAATTTCTAGAATAATTATTGAAATGCCAAAAGAGCAACATAAAAGGCTTAAAATGCGAGCAGCAATGCTTGGAAAGAGCATGAAAGATATTATTTTGGAATCATTAGAAGCAACGGAAGAATGTTTGAATAGTGATCATTATCCTAATAAGACAACATTGAAAACAATTGAAAGTGCTAAAAAAGGTAAAAATATTTTTGAAGTACAAGATTTAAAAGCTTTCAAAAAAAAATTAGGACTCTAAATGTTACAGCTTTTCTATCATGGGCGTTTTGACAAAGATTTGGAAAAATTAAAAAAACGTGGCAAAAATATGAAAAAGCTTTCTGACATTGTTGATTTATTAGTCACAGAAAAACCTTTGCCTGCCAAAAATCGTAATCATAAATTATTGGGTGAATTTAAAGATTGCTGGGAATGTCACATAGAGCCTGATTGGCTGTTAATATATGAAAAAACTACAACTGCAATAGTTTTGCTTAGAATGGGGACACATAGTGATTTATTTTAAGCAACATATTATTGAATTATCATCATGTTTTAGCTCTCGCTTAATAGTAAAGCTTTGTAATTTACAAAGCTTTTTTCAAATCATTTTTAAAAAGTGTTGTGGTACTGAGGAAATTCAATAATTCTTAAAATGTAAAAAACAGGGAAGAGTCGTGTAATTTTGCAATCAAAATGCTAATTTGCACAAGATGAACCTGGAGAGAAGAAATATCCTATCTTGGATTAAGATATACACAATCATTGAGAAAAATATTTGAGATATGCCCCATAGCCTTCTTTTTCTAAATCTTCAACCGGAATAAAACGAAGTGCCGCAGAATTTATACAATAGCGCAATCCTGTTGGTTTCGGCCCATCAGGAAATAGATGCCCTAAATGAGAATCAGCGTGAATACTCCGAATTTCCGTACGCACCATACCAAGGCTAAGATCTTTTTTTTCTTGCACATTTTCTGACGCAAGTGGTTGTGTGAAACTTGGCCAGCCGCAGCCTGAATCATACTTATCTCGCGAGCTAAATAACGGCTCACCAGAAACAATATCAACATAGATCCCATCTTTTTTGTTGTTCACATACTCATTGGCAAATGGCTGCTCCGTGCCATTCTCTTGTGTGACTTTATATTGCAGTGGTGTTAATTTTTTCTTTAATTCTTCAGTTGAGGGTTTTTTGAAATTATTCATTATCTTTCCATGTTTTTTTCAAAAAAGGCTCACGGCCCGAGCGATATTTATATGAAGCATACTGTTCAGGATTTTTTTGGTAATATGCTTGGTGATATTCTTCGGCAGGATAAAATTCTGAGGCTTTAAGAATTTCCGTCATGATTGGTTGCGAAAATTTTCCCGATGCCTCGAGATCTTTTTTTGAACGCTCGGATTGCCGTTTTTGTTCATCGTTGTAATAAAAAATGGCTGTTTTATATTGATTCCCTCGATCTGCAAACTGGCCACTCGCATCAGTGGGATCAATATTTTTCCAAAAAACCGCAAGTAAGTCTCGATACGAGGTTTTTTCTGGATCAAAAAGAATATGCGCAACTTCTCTATGTCCATAACGCGCGAAATTTTCATACGTTGGATTTTGATTACTGCCGCCCATATACCCGACAACAACTTGCTGCACGCCAGGCAACGTATCATACGGCTGTTGCATACACCAAAAACAGCCTCCTGCAAACGCAGCTTGTGCTTGCATATGTGCACTCGTCTCTAAAGTCATAGTTTAACTTTCAATAGTGAGATGTTCAGACTCGAGCGTACACTATTTCTAGGAACTGAGGTCAAGTATTATTGGAAAGCAATCTGTTGAACATGGTTGTTCATGACGTCGACAAGAAATTGAGCGTTTGGCTTTAATGTTCGCATCTGCGTCGTAAAATCTACTGCATAGATACCGTGATGACTGTGCTTACTGTCCCATCCAAAACAATCCATGAGTGTCCAAAAGAGATACCCACGAACATCATAGCCATCTTGAATTGCTTTATGCACAGCATAGAGATGTTTTTTAATATATTCATCACGAAGTGCATCGGTTTTAGCAGCAAAACCATTTTCTGTAATTATGATGGGAACACCAAGGGATGACACTCGTTTAATTGAATGGTATAAACCCTCGGCATATAATGCTCGTACTTTAGGAACGTCATAACCATCGGCAAGTTTTTCAAAAGGCCGCGCTTTTTGTTTAAACCATTTCACACCAGATTTTTCAAAAGAAATCATCTTGAGTAAAATATTGGAATAATAATTGAGACCAATAAAATCCAATTTGTGGCACGCGTTAGCATTATACTGTTCAGTGAAAATTCCAGCTCTAACATTCCCCGTAAAAATCTTTAACCAAGAGATATCTTTGGTAAACCATCGGAAAACACCCGTCTTGAAATATTCTAAGGCAACATCATTCGTCAGATAATCTATAAATTTAGCAGCATACCGTTCGATTGGGTTCCAGGGATTATAAGGATAAAAAGGAATAACCGCATGCGCAAAGCTAATCTGTAAACTAGGATCAATTTTTTTGAATTCGTCATAAATTTTTATATGCGCATCAAGCATATTTTTTGCAACGACGCCTGCCGTTTTGAAATCTGCCTTTTTGCCTGGTGGCATAGAGCCATGCACGTAGCCAGATAAGGCAAAAGTAATTGGTTCATTAAAGGTGAGCCACATACGCACCTCATTAAGCAATCCTGCTTTTTCAAGCGCGCGTATCACATATAAGGCAAACTCAACAAAATCAGCTATATTGCGCGCGTCCTCAAATGCCATGCCACGCGTTCCTTGTTTGGTTTCTTCTGGATATTCAAACCATAGCGGCCATGTGTGATGGAAAAGCGTGGGGATGGGAGTAATGCCATGGTTGATCATTTCTCGTATGTATTCTATATAATGCTGCATTGCCTCATGATCAAAAATTCCTTTTTCGGGTTCAACCTTGCTCCATTCTATTGAGAAACGATGAGCTTTGATGCCTATATGTTTCATAAAGTGTACATCTTCATGTATATGCGTCCACCGCTCACAAGCATTCCCGGCTCTTTCTTCAAAAGGAATATTTCTTTTTTCTTCCCAACACATCCAACTATTTTGGGTAATTTTACCGTTAACACCGATAGCCCCTTCAACTTGGAACGCCGAATCAGCGGTTCCAAAGAAAAAATTTCCAGGAAACTTCAGAGAAACAGTCCCTAGCTCATGCCATGACCATCGCTCTTCATACCGTGGAAGATAGCGTGTTAAAAAATTGAAAGCCAACATAGACGGGATAAAAAACAATGCCAAAAATAGCACAACGACGTTACGATTCATAAACTCCTTTAATAGATCCATTATTTTTTAGTATACATCAAACACCTTTCCTTGTGAATTTACAAAAACAATCAATTTGTAGATTTTTTCAAATAGAACTATTTATGCTAAAAAACAGATATATTTTCTAGAAAAGTAAAGGGGGGAAAGAATGAAACTACATATTCTTATTGGATTAGAATTAGTTCTTCTCATCTGCTCATCGATATGCCCAATCTTTTCTATGGAAGAAAAAAAAAGAAAACGAGAAGAAGAACCCGCCAAACAACTTGAGGAACAACCTGAAATTAAACGAGAAAAGCTTGAAGAAGAAAAAAGCAACGTTCCTAGCCTATTCCAGCTTACCTTACCCTACTTAAGGCAGTATGCGCTAGAGTTATTAAACCGAAAGAAAAGCCTCAGCATTTCTCCAGATCAACCTATTCCCATTGAAGTATTTAGTAAAATCTTTAATGATCCTCTTTTTTTTGGCAATACGATGTTTCACCTCATAAGTGATAGCAATGATGTTCAAAGTCTTTTGGAACGCGGTGCAAATCCTAATATACAGAATTTTGATGGACAAACAGTTTTGAATTATTATCTTGCTCAGCACAAAATTGAGCTTGCGCAAAAACTTTTAGAATTAGCTCCGGATAGCCTCGATGTTAGCACTCCTGATCGTTTTGGTTCAACGCCATTACTCAACGCTATTAAAACAGGTGATTATGATATTGTTGAAAGCATTATGAATCGAGCCTTGGGAAATCCAGAAATAGATATACATTCTTACATTTTGCAAGGCAATACTATCAACCAAACACCTTGTATTTTGGCAACCATCTATGCACCTGAATTATTACCACTCTTGCTTCCCTATATTAATCTTGAAGATGAGCATTTGCTTATCGTGGCAACAAAAAATAATTATGTTAAAAGTATCAAGATCCTACTTAAAAACGATTATCCGATTGACTTGGTTGATTCACATGGACTTGATGCTTTTGCATATGCTGTTGGGGCAGGTAATGAAGCAGCCATAGATGAATTATTAAAATATAAACCAGATTTAAAAAAAGTTTATGTTAAATTCAAACCTGAAAAAACTATTGCAAGCATAGCAGGCCAAACAGGCAGCATTAGTATTGCCTCAAAACTATTAAAAGCAGGATTGGACATAGACAACCAAACGAACTACTCAGGAACTATGCTCTATAATGCAGCTATTTCAGGCCATCTGCAATTAGTAAAGTTTCTTCTTGCACATGGTGCAAATCCGAATCGCCATACCTTTAAAGACAACTCATTGTTACATGGATTCTTCAAGAGATATCGCGGCGATTTCAACAATATTTCTTTAATTCTTGAAATCATAACTGCCTTAATAGAAAGTCCACAATTCAATATAAAAAAAGGCAAGCTTATTTATGAATTCATGACGGAAAGGCTCATAGATAAAATATCCCATGAGGCACAAATAGAGATAGTTAAACTATTCATTGCGCATGGCATCCCTATACCCAAAGATGCATTGGAGGCCGCCCAAGACCAAGATTATCAAGAAATTTATAAATTTCTTAAAGAATCACAAGAAAATCAATAACTCATCTTCTTTCAAATATGGAAGGTTTCTATGAAACAGAAAATTTTGATATTCGCCGCATTTTTCTGCGTTCTCATACCAACACACACAGCAAGAGTTCAATGTTCGCCTGAATTAAAAAGGAGAATCGAGAAATGAAACTTTATATTCTTATGGGACTAGAATTAGCTCTCATATGCTCAGTATGCCCAATCTTTTCTATGGAAGAAAAAAAAAGAAAACGAGAAGAAGAACCATCTGAACAAATCCAGGAACAACCTGAAATTAAACGAGAAAAGCTTGAAGAAAGCAGAGTTCCAAGCTTGTTCAAAATTACGCTACCCCACTTAAGACATCGTGTACAAAAATTACTAAATGAGAAGGAAAGCATACGCACATTAACTGAAAAAATTCCTGTAGAAGTTTTGGCTGCTATTTTTAATGATCGTCTTTTTTTTGGCAATACAATTCTGCATCAGATTCATGATGTTGATGATATAAAGTTTTTACTTGATAATGGCGCTGATCCTAATCTTACAAACGATGATGGTCAAACAGTTTTGAATTATTACCTTGCTCTGCGTAAAACTGATGCAGCTCAATCACTTTTAGAAAATGCTCTCATGCCATTGGATTTAGATACTGGAGATATATTTGGTTCAACACCTCTTATTAATGCAATCAAAACAGGGGATTATAAAATTTTTATCACAATCTTCAATCGCTTACTTAAAATTGAAGGGTTTGATATGGTAAAACATCTTGCCCAGAAGAACAAGAGTAAGCAAAATGCCTTTTTATTGATCATGGCGAATTCACCTCAATGGTTGTCTCCACTATTACCCTATTACAATTTTGATACATTTACACACCTGCTCATTATTGCTGCAAAAAAAGATTATCCTGATGCCATCAAGATATTACTTGACTACGGTTATTCTGTAGATGTAACCGATAGACACGGCTGGACAGCTTTAATGTACGCTGTTGAGGCAGGTAATGAGGCCGCTGTTAATGAATTGCTCAACTATAAACCCAAATTAGAAGAGATATTCTTTGATCCCAATAACCCTGAAGGACAAACAACTCTTGCCCGTATGGCAGGAAAATCAGGAAATATCAATATTATCTCAAGATTATTGCAAGCAGGATTCCCAATAGATTTTGGCAGTGAACAAGATGGCACCATGTTGTATAACGCCATCAAGCATGTGCATCTTGAGCTCGTACAATTTCTTCTTGCCCGTGGCGCAAATCCAAATAAAGGCGACCATACCGAAAGTCCTCTAAGGATCGCCATATTATCTGATGAAGAAATGGACTTTGCGAGTAGTCCTGTAACCATTGACATCTTAATTGCGCTACTTAAAGATCCCAGAACCAATGTTCAAAATCAAGAAAGCAATGAAGAATCTCCATTGACACAATTTATAAATATTTTTGAAGAAACGCCTTTAGAAAAAAAAGTGGAAGTTATTAAACTTTTCATTGAACGTGGCAGCCCAATTTCAGAACAAGATTTAGCGTTAACGGAAGATGATCCAGAAATTCATAAACTGCTTGAAGAAGCAAAAGCAAATCAATAAACCTTAGGAGGGGACACATGAAACAAAATTATTGGCTAATGCTTGGATTTTTCTGCTTACCGTTCTCACAAACTTATGCATCATGCTCACCTGAATTATTAAACACAGCAAAAGGTGCCTACATTTTTGCCTATCCCCTTGTGCTTGTTGAGGTCACAAAAAATAGTATGACATCAGCCTATGCGCCGATTAATCAATTTGCACATCTCGCAGCTTTTCCTGACGAGCGTTTCACCGCAATCGTACGCCCCAATGTCGACACGCTTTATTCAAACGCGTGGTTAGATCTGGAAAAAGAACCTGTTGTCCTTACGGTGCCCGATACGCGCGGACGTTATTATCTTCTTGAGATGCTTGATGCATGGACAAATGTATTTGCTTCAGTCGGTAAACGAACAACCGGCACGCGCCAGCAACAATTTTTATTGGTGGGCCCTTCATGGAAAGGCACGGTCCCCGATTCATTACAAAAAATTCAAGCACCAACAAACACCGTGTGGATTTTAGGAAGAACGCAAACGAACGGCAAAAAAGATTATGATTATGTGCACTCGCTACAAAAAGGATACACGCTCACACCGTTGAACGAGTGGCGTAAAAAGCCACGCGTGCAAAAAACGTACGCGCCGTCATCAAACGTACGCTTACAAAAAGCACCCGTCGATATCGTTGCGGCAATGGATGCAAAAACTTTTTTTCAAACCTTTGCGCACGCGTTAAAAACAAATCCGCCCTCGTATGCTGATGGGGATATGATGAACACGCTAAAAAACCTCGGCATTGAACCGGGCAACGATTTTGATGCTGTACGCGTTTCATCTGAAGAGCAAACATGCCTTGAAGAAGGGATGCGCGCAGCACAAAAAGAAATAGAAACTGCGTCGAAAAATTTTGGGAAGATAAAAAACGGGTGGCGATTGCTGTATGGCATTGGAACGTACGGCACTGATTATCTGACGCGCGCTGTTGTTGCGTATGTTGGCATTGGCGCAAATCTTCCTGATGATGCGATATACCCAACAACCTTTGTTGATAACGAGGGCAATCTTTTGGATGGCCACCATGCGTACGTTCTTCATTTTAAAGCGAGTGAGATTCCGCCGGTGAACGCATTTTGGTCAGTTACTTTATATGATGATAGAAGTTTTCTCGTCGGCAATGAACTCAAACGTTACGGCCTGGGCGATCGCGATCCTTTGCAATTCAATAAAGATGGCTCACTTGATATTTTTATTCAACATACAAATCCTGGCAAGGAAAAAGAATCTAATTGGCTACCCGCGCCACTAGGACCATTTAATTTGAGCATGCGCTTATATTGGCCAAAAAAAGATGTTTTGGATGGCAAATGGTTACCACCAGCAGTAAAAAAAGTTTAAAAAAAGGAGATAGTTCATGATAAAAAATAGAATAACGCTTGTTTTGTTAGGCATACTCCATATGCCATATTATATGCATGCGATGGCAAATCCTGAAGATGCTCTTAAAACCAATCTTGGGGAACTTATCTTAGCACTTAACACGGTACAACTATCGTTACAACCAGCCACAGGTCCACAACTAGGAAAACGCACAAAAAACTACAAAGTACGTTGCAAAAACCGACGCTGCTGGATCAAAGGCCAAGGACATAGAAGGAAAATGGGACATAAAAAACGTCAACTACTTGCTGCCATTGAAAACACGCAAGCCGCACAATCTGAAAACCCAACAACATTTAATGCAGAGTGTGGCAAAAGAGCATGCAGATTTAGACAAACCCATCACAAAGGCAAAGGGCATCACCGCCGCCATCATGGCAAACACCATTAGACCTCTGCAATTAAACTAACCTTAAGAAAAAACGATTATAATTCTTGCAAATAATTCCTGAATTCATTCATACTAGACCTAAAGGTAAGGATTATTCTTACCTTTAGGTCTTATTTCATATGAAAGATACAATGAAAAAGAATATAACAAGAGGCTTTATAAAAGAATTATTTAAATCGAAAAAGACGGTATTTTCGTTTAAAGATTTGTATCTGTTATGGGTAAATGTAGACGTCGCCACCATAAAATCTCGCGTAAATTATTACGTAAAACATGGCGATCTTTATCATATTAGGCGCGGTTATTATGCAAAAGATAAAAATTACGACCACCTTGAATTAGCCACGAAGATTTTAACGCCTTCTTATATTAGTTTTGAAACAGTGTTATCGCAGGCTGGGGTAATTTTCCAATATTACAATCAAATTTTTGTTGCTTCGTACAAAACAAGAAGTATCACCTGTAATGGACAAACATACACATTTCGTTCAATTAAATCAGTTATTCTCACCAATGCAAAGGGCATCGAAATCAAAGAGAATTACTCTATTGCCAGTCCTGAAAGAGCGTTTTTGGACATTCTTTATTTGCATAAGAATTATCACTTTGATAATCTCTCGAGTTTAAATTGGGATAAGGTGTATGATATTTTACCCATTTATAAAAACAACCGCATGAAAAAGGCAGTAGAAATACATCGTAATGCCCATAAAGCGAATGTAGGAGAAAATATATGACACTCGATCATGCGCAACATAAAAATATCCTCATCAAAATACTCAAAGATGTCTTTACAAATCCTAATATTGGACCTGTAATGGGCTTTAAAGGTGGCACCGCTGCCATGTTGTTTTACGGATTAAATCGCTTTTCAGTAGATTTGGATTTTGATCTTTTAGATATAAGCAAAGAAGATTCTGTTATTGACGAACTTAAAAAGATTTTAGAAAAATATGGCACCATAAAAAAAGCTACCAAGAAAAGACATACTCTATTTTTTTTGCTTTCTTATGATCAAAAAGCAAAAGATGGGCAAAATATTAAAATCGAAATCAACAAAAGAGGTTTTGGCTCGCACTATGAAATCAAAGAATATCTTGGCATATCAATGAAAGTAATGAAGCAAGAAGATATGGCTGCTCATAAACTTGTTGCAATGCATGAAAGAATAGGAGAAGCAAATCGTGATATTTTTGATGTGTGGTATTTTTTAAGCAATAATTGGCCAATTAATAAGCATATTGTTGAACAAAGAACTCGTATGAAGTACCAAGATTTTTTGCAAATATGTATTTATGAGTTAGAAGAGATGAGTAATCGTAATATTCTTTCAGGCATAGGGGAACTTTTAGATGCAAAACAAAAAGCTTGGGCTAAAGCCAATCTTAAAAATGAAACCATTTTTTTGCTTAAATTAGCTATTTTAGCTGCGCCTCTTCCTTGACCGCCAAAGGATCTTCAAATGCTTTTGGATCACTCTTTACTTTGAGTGCTTTTATGCGTTTTTTGAATCGCTTAATACGAGTTTCTGGATGTGGATGCTTTGAATAAAAATTTTTAGAAGAAAATTTACCGTAGTAGTTTCCATAGAGAATCTTTTTCCTCAAATCCCTTTCAAATATATTTTTTGCAGCCTTCAATATATGAACATTATTTTGAACATTATCATCAGCTTTTAATTCACAATATTTTTTAAATTGATAATATTCAAACAAATTAGCATTACTGATAGTCATACCACTAATAATCTTGGCAAGGTTATGAAACCAATAATTGTTTTTTGGGATGAATTTTTTTCTTACACCAAAACTAATTGCAGCATTTGCGGCTAGACATCCTAGAGTAATTGCTGGTAGCTTTTCATTATCCTTATTTTTGATATGACCACCTTCATGATAAACACTCGCTATCGCTTCTCTTTCAAGATCTTTTAAATATTTTTTTATTTCATCATCAATTTTCTTTGGCATATCAAGTGAAAGTTGCAATTTATTAGATGCTGGTACAAAAAACCATGTATGATTTTTAGTAGTTTCCGTACCCCATTCTATATATTCTTTGATTTTTAAATTCTTTAACTCTGTTACGCCACAATTCTTTAAATGTTCTTTAACAAAAACTTCAATTTCGGGAAGTACATCAGGAAGTTTCTCAAATTCCTCATCCCTTAACTTGTTACTCTCATGATCATCTAAAAATATCGTAGGCGATATTTTTCTAGTGGCTAACCTAACATGCTCGAGTGAGCATAGACCCGCAAAACCAACTGCCGCTGCTTTTTTCCAAGAAAAATTTTGCGTGAACGTATTAAAGCGTTGCTTAAAGGCACTCATGCTATATGCTTCAGAAAAACAAAGCAAACAAAGAATTGTAGCTAAAAAATAACCATATGTTTTTAATGTTTTCACGAATAACCTCCATTAATTCCATTTATTTTATTTCAGACTCTTTGATTGCCAAAGGGTCTTCAAATGCTTTTGGATCACCTTTTTCTTTGATCACCTTAATACGCTTTTTGAGTCGTTTAAGGCGTACTTTATGACGAGGATGTTTTTCTAAAAGTTGTTGATACAATGAAGGCTGTTGATCATTTTGCTGATCATTCAAGACATAACATTTCATTTCTTGTTTTTTTGCTTGCAACAAATGAATATTATCAGCAACATTATCGTCTGCTTTTAATTCTCTATGTTTAGTAAATTGATAATACCCAATGGCGCTCAAGTTGCCAATACAAAGACCGCTTAATAATTTAGTAATATTGTTCGTCCAAAAGTATTGAGGCGCTATTACTTTTTTCCTCAGCGCATAACTCATTGTTGCAACGCTTAAGGGAATGCCTATCACGGCATACTTTCCTTTTTTCACATCTTCATTTTTAATATGTCCAGCCTCATGATGCAAAATTGCTATAGTTTCTTTTTTAAAGTCATTAAGAGACATTCTCACCATATAACCATGTCCAAGGGTTTTTTCTATCGCGTTTGAATCACATCGAGAATCAGGAATATTTAAAATCACCGCAAGGGCATTTGCTCGATCTGGTTTTACCAGTATCCATTTATAATTATTCGTTACTGTAGCTGCCCAGTCATTTATCCAATCTACTTGTTTTACTTTCAAGCTGCTTTGATCAGCAATGCCATTTCTTATCAAATGTTTTCTTACAAAAGATTCAACAATCGGATCAACATCATCCGATTTTAATAGCTTTTCTTCTAAATCATGAAAATTACTTTGCGGCCTAACCAAAGTAAAGTAATCTGAGGCTCCTAGCGCATATTCTCCTACGGTGCATCCTCCTGCAATTCCCACAAGAGCTGCTTTTTTCCAGGTAAAATTTTGTTTGAAAGCGTTCATGCCAAATGATTTTTCATAAACACCTAGGCAAAAAATTATTAACAGAAAATAACTAAGGCAGGTTAACTTTTTCATACATAACTCCATTTATTTTATTTCAGACTCTTTGATTGTCAGAGGATCTTCAAATGCTTTTGGATCACCTTTTTCTTTGATCTTTCTAATGCGTTCTTTGAGTCGCTTGATGCGAGTTTTTGGATGAGGATGAGCACTAAGAAATTTGTTAGGCCAGCAATTTTCTTTTTCATAAATTTCTTTATTCTGCTCTAGGTTTCTTTTGTGAAACTTGATTGCTGCCCTTAGGATGTGAACATTATCTTGTGTATTATCGTCCGCCTTCAGTTCTCTAAATCGTTTATATTTGTAATAAGCATACGGACTATATGTTCCTAATATAAATCCATTAAAAATTTTATTTAAATTAGTGGACCAGTACCAATTTTTTGGAATGAAATTTTTTCTTATTATAATGCCACATGTTGCACCTGCTAAAGGAGCAAGCATTGCTGCATATTTAAGTCTTCCCTGATCCCCATTTATAATATGAGCAGCTTCATGATTAACGATTGCTATAGTTTCCGTAAAAAGATTAATATGCTCTTGCTCGGTAATCTTGCGTTCATGTTCCTCCATCCATTTCATTAATCCAACACGCTGCATATCGAATGCCAGTTCCAAAGTTCTTGCCTCGTTAGCAGGGACTAAGAACCACGTTGACTTTGATGTACATACTACGCCCCATGAAGCTTTATTTCCCCCGTTGATTCGTTTTACTTTTATTTGACCGCAATCTTTTACACCACTTTCTTTCAAATATTTTTTTATAAAAAATTCAACTTCGGGACTCACGTTTGGCAGTTGTTCAAACTGTTTTTCATAATATTTCTTAGTTTCATAATCATTTAAGCACTCTTCTATTGGAACAAACTCTTTATAGATCGATCCTGCAATTAAATAATTGGCCAAGGTACATGACCCAGTAATCCCAGCTATAGCTGTTTTTTTCCATGTAAAATTTTGTTTGAAAGTTTGATAATGATGCTTAAAAGTATTCATACCATATGCTTTGCCAGGCGCTAAGATGCCAAGACACATTATAAGGACAAAAAACTTCATGTAATTTTTAGCGATCATAATTTCCCCATTTATTTCATTTCAGCATTTTCTTTGATTGCCAAAGGATCTTCAAATGCTCTGTGATCACCTTTTTCTTTGAGTGCTTTAATTCGTTTTTTCAATCGTTTGATACGAATTTCTGGGTGAGGATGAGTATTATGAGTATTATTTTCTTGATTTTCAATATAATATTCGGCGTTTAAAAATACATGATCTTTTATATACTGTTTAAAAGCACGTAAAAGATGAATATTATCTTGAATTGCACCATCTGCCCGGAGTTCTGTATAGCGCGAATATCGATAAACAATATTTTGACTTAGACATGTCGGAACTATAAATGTTATGCCGCAAAAAAGTGGCAGCGAAATTTTTTTCAATTTACATAAAAAAGCAAATGGGCTAAATAAAGCGCCACCTGCAAATCCATAGGCAGCAGCATGCCACATGTGAGTATCTTTATTAATGATATGTCCCCCTTCGTGTTGCACCGCTGCAGCTGCTTGCTCTAAATATTCATCAATAGATCTATTAATAGTTCTACTGTGTAAATCTATATTTTTTTTAATTACTTTTTCTTGAGAATAATCTTGCGACGAGAACTTTCTTGTTAGACAATATTTTAAAACATCGTGATCTGCGATCCATATTCTTGGACTTTTATCATGTTCAAATCCAGCGGACCATTTATTGTCCTTAGCTCTTCTCATATGCAATGATTCTTGATCTTTAAAGCCGCCTTGAGATAGTTGGCTTCTTACAAATTTTTCTACAAGAGGATCGATTTCCTCTTTTGGACTTTCTGCTATATTCGTCTGATAAATTTCTTTTAATCTAGAATCAGATGAAATTACCACGGGAAAAGCTGCATTCATACCCAATGATTTTTCGTAAAAACCCAGGCAAAATATTATTAACAGAAAATAACTCAGACATGTTAACTTTTTCATACATAACTCCATTTATTTCATTTCAGCATCTTCTTTGACTGTCAAAGGATCTTCAAATGCTTTTGGATCACCTTTTTCTTTGATCTTTCTAATGCGTTCTTTGATTCGTCTGATGCGAATTCTTGGATGAGGATGGGTAGTATCCTTTGGATTCTCCCGAAAATATGCGTGATCTATAAATAAATGATCTTTTAAATGCTGCTTCAAAGCACGTAAAAGATGAATATTATCTTGAACGTTATCATCAGCTCGAAACTCTCTATATTGCATATAGCGGTAAATCAATTTTTGACCTAAATATGAAGGCGCTATAACCATTGCGCCAAAAAGCGGCAGTGCAATTTTTTTTGATTTACATAGAAAGGCAAATGGGCTTAACAGTGCCCCGCATGCAGATCCATAGGTACATACTTCTCTTGTAGGATCATTATAATCATTCCATAGCGCAGGCAAATTATCCATAAGATGGCCACCTTCATGTTGCACTACAGCAGCTTCTTGTTTTAAATATTCATCAACAGATCTGGAAAGCGTTTTTCCATCGTTTCTTTGAAAAACCAGTTTTCTTTGTAGATAATTTTTTAAAAACAGTTTTTCCAATACATAGTTTCGGAATGAGTACTTTTCCTTTAGACAATGTTTTAGAAGGTCATGACGCGCGATAAAAACTACTGGTCTTCTATCATATGGCCTTCCATCATAAGCAAACCCAACAGCCCAGTTATTGCTTTTTATCATGCACAATGATTTTTGATCTTTAAAGCCGCATCGAGACAATTGGCCTTTTACAAATTTTTCTACACGAGGATCAATCTCCTCTTCCGGAGTTTTTGCTATATTCGTCTGACAAATTTCTTGTGGTCTAAAATCAGACGAAACCACCACGGGAAAAGCTGCATTCATACCCAATGATTTTTCGTAAAAACCCACACAAAATATTATTAACAGAAAATAACTCAGACATGTTAACTTTTTCATACATAACTCCATTTATTTTATTTCTGATTCTTCTTTAAACACCAAAGGATCTTCAAATGCCTTTGGATCACCTTTTTCTTTGATCTTTCTAATGCGTTCTTTGAGTCTTTTGCTACTAACTGTAGGATGAGGATGTATTTTATGATTTTCCCATAATTTGGGAAATAAAAATAAATTATCCTTTAGACATTGCTTATAGGCACGTAAAAGATGAATATTATCTGCAATTGTTTCGTCAGCGCGTGCTTCTCTATATTGAGAATATCGATAAAGAAGCTTTTGACCGAGATATGAAGGAACTATAAAAGTTGCGCTGAAAAGCGGCAGTGAAATCTTTTTTGATTTACATAAAAAAGCGAGAGGACTTAATAAAGCCCCACATGCAAATCCAAAGTAATATGAGTTGAGACTGTCTGTCCACAAACTAAAATCTTTATTAAGAATATGGCCACCTTCATGGTGCACACATGCAGCTCTTTGCTTTAAATAGTCATCGATGGATCTGGTAACAATTTTTCCATCTTCACCTTGAAAAACTACTTTCTCTTGTAAAGAATCTTTTAAAGACAGTTTTGCTAGTGGGGAATTTGGGCGTGAGTATTTTTTCTCTAGATAGTATTGTAAGACATCGTGGCCTGCAATAAATATCGTTGGCCGCCCGTCGACTGTAGAGGCACACCAGCGATCGCCTTTAGTTTTTCTCAAACCTACTGATTCTCGATCCTTAAAGCCACATTTAGACAATTGATCCCTGACAAATCTTTCGACAAGAGGGTCAATCTTTTCTTCTATATTCTTTGCTACGTCCATAGAATAAGTTTTCTGCGGTATAAGCAAAAATACTAGAGATAAAGTGGTGATAAATTTTATGCGATTTCCTGTAAGCATTGTCTTCTCATTTCCATTCAGATAATCAATTTTAATCATAGGAATATAATGCCAGAAATGAATTAATTTGTCAAATAGAAATATTAGTGGCTTTTATGGGAAAAACACCTTAAAAAGGATTTTTATTAAAGTTCTGGATTCTACTTCGCCAAGGCTTCGTAGAACAGGTTCCCACGGCCCTTCGAAGCTCGAAGAGCGAAGTAGGGTCAGAATGGACAATAGGGGGTATTATATGCAAGATTAATATTTCCCTTAGAATCAGAAGATTAAGGCCTCTTAGGCCCATTTTCCCCTATTTTTAGCCTAAAAATACGGCCAGGCCTTCAAAAAGGGCTTAAAAAGTTTCCATTTGACAAAAACAGGAAACCCAGTACAATTAGAAATAATACAGGATTATAACCATACTATCACATTTCTATCTAACATTACAAAGGAGTTTAAACCATGTCTTCTATGACAGAACTACGCGTTAAGGAGCTTTTAAGAGAAAAAGGCTGGACAACCAAGATTTTAGCCGAAAAAACAGGCATGTCTGAAAGCTATTTAACCCATATTAAGAATGGTACCCGCCGTTGGAACGAGGATTCATTACGCAAATTGGCAAACGCCTTTGAAATCAGCCCTATTGATTTATTCGCACAACGCCGTAAACGTACTGATAATATCGATAGCAACGTCAGCCTGCCAGAAAAATCAGAAGTAGAATTGAAGGTACAAATTATCCCTGTTGTGGGTGAAATTCCTTCAAACCCTTCCCCTTACAACAACCAATTAATGCAAATTACTAGTGGCCACAAAGATGAGTTCATTCCGGTATTAAATACCACTGATTCAGCTATGTTTGCCGTCGCTATTGATAACAACTTAATGTCTCCAACCTTCATCAAAGGTGATATTGTTATTATATCTCCTGAAGTGTGGACACGTTCAGGTGATATCGCTGCTGTAGAATATGGCAATGATGCCCCAGTAAAGGCTATTATGCAAATAACCTATACTGAAGATTTCATCGTATTAGAAGCAGTAAATCATAAGAACCCGCCAATTGCTTTAGTGCGCGGCAAAGACCATTTCAGAATCATTGGCCGCGTTATTCAACGCCACCAACGTTTTGTATAATTTTTACTCCATAAACTATTAGAAAAAAAGGTACCAGAAAAGCTATTCTTTTTTAGCTTTTCTGGTATAGTAGAATTTGTCGACGTTAGTGCTCTCCTGTACTAAATAAAACACCTCTCAGTATTGTTTTATAGTGTTTCCTCGTGAAATACTTCCAGTTAGTCGTTATTATAAAAGGGCATACCGCATATGGTACGTTACGAAACATTAATACTTGCTGTTCCTGAAATCACCAAAGATGAAATGTCATCCTTGGAAAATCAGGTTGGCAGTGTTATTAAAAAATCAAAAGGCTCCGTAATATCCTTTGAGCGTTGGGGCAAATATCGTTTAGCTTACCCAGTCAGAAAAAACGATTATGGCGTTTATTTCTTGACCAGGTATGAAGTTGAAGATACCCAAGCAAAAACATTAGTCAAAGACATTGATGAACTTTTTGCCTTCAAAAAAGCCGATGTTATCATGCGAAACATGACAACTCATTTGGATCCACACCAATCCTTGGCATATCAAAAACCTGAATCTCTTGAAGATAGTCCTTCACGCGATGTTGATTCATTCTTGCGCGAACATAAAATGGAAGGATTACTCTCAAAAGAACATAGTGCCCCCGCAGCATCATCATTTGAATCAGATGAGAGCGATGAGCACGATTCAGATGAACAATAAATAAGGATTATGGCATGACAAAAAAAATGACAAAATTACGTATTAGTTCACGGTTACTCAAAAAGAAAAGCCGCCGCCGCAGTGCGCTCAGCGCTCCAAAGCAGTGTCGTTTTTGCGGTAGCAAAGATCAACTTAGTGCACTCGATTACAAAAATGTTTTCCTGTTAAAAAGCTTTTTGACAGAACGAGGGAAGATCCTTCCTTCACGTATTTCAGGAACCTGTAATCGTCATCAACGTATTGTTTCTCACATGATTAAAAAATCACGCGTGATGGCATTACTTCCCTACTGTTCACCTTTGATGTAACCTGAAAAACACCTAAAATTAATGGGTGAGTTTTTTACATGAAAAACTCACCCTCTTTTTTGCTGATTTTTTTTGCAAATTAGAATATACTATAACAAATGAGCTTCTTTTTTTATCCAAAAAATTACTATATAAACCCTTATTAACTTTAGAAAACGGTGTATAAACGAAATGACTATGAAAGCCCAAGAACGATCTAATCTTCGCAATATTGCTATTATCGCTCACGTTGACCATGGCAAAACGACGCTCGTTGATAAATTATTGCGTCAATCTGGCACCATCAGTGATGTAACCGAGCGTGTTATGGATTCCAACGCCCTTGAAAAAGAGCGCGGTATTACCATTTTGGCAAAAAATACTGGTATCACCTACGGCGATTATATTATTAATATCGTTGATACTCCGGGCCACAGTGATTTTGGCGGTGAAGTTGAACGTACGCTCCAAATGGTCGAGGGTTTTCTTCTCTTAGTTGATGCTGCCGAAGGCGTTTTGCCAGGCACTCGTTTTGTATTACGAAAAGCACTCGAGCTTAATTTAAAGCCGATTGTTCTCATTAATAAAATTGATCGTAAAGATGCTGATATTGCAGGAACTGAGCGTTTAATTCATGATCTGTTTCTTGATCTTGCGCAGAACGAAAGTCAACTTGAATTTCCTATTTTATATGGTTCATCAAAATTAGGATTTGCTAATTTTGATCCAAGCCTCATGTCTGGCGATATGAAACCGTTATTTGAAACGATTATCAAAACAATTCCAGCGCCCGTCAATAAAAGCGATCATTTACAAGTGCTTGTCACCAGTTTGGATCATTCAGATTTCTTAGGACCTATTGCAATTGGCCGTGTTTTTAGCGGTTCACTCGACCTTGGCCAACAATTTATTTGCTGCAAAGATGATGCTGTCAGCAAACCTATGAGAGTAACTAAATTATACACGTTCCAAGGATTACAAAAATTGAAACACCAAAGGTTGAATTTGGTGATATTATTGCCATGACCGGATTTCTGAACCGGTTACCATTGGCACCACCATCTGTGAAGTTGGTCATCCTCTGCCTTACCCCTATGTTACAATTGATGAACCGACACTCTCGATTTATTTTTCTGTGAATGATTCGCCATTTAGCGGACGCGATGGCAAATTGCTCACTTCACGTCAAATTAAAGATCGCTTAGAAAAAGAATTAAAAACGAACGTCGCTTTGCGCGTTGAGCCGACTGAGTCATCTGAAAAGTTCAAAGTTTCTGGGCGCGGACAATTACATTTAGGTATCTTGGTTGAAAATATGCGTCGCGAAGGATTTGAATTACAACTTTCTGCGCCAGAAGTTATTTATAAAACTATCAATGGCGCAAAATACGAACCAATTGAATATTTGGTCGTTGATATCATGGATGAACATCAAGGTGTTGTCATGGAAAAACTTGGCAGAAAAAAAGCAGAAATGAAAAATATACACCATTATGAAAACGGGCGCATGCGCTTAGAATTCGAAGTTCCGTCACGCGGGCTTCTTGGTTTTAGAAGTCAATTCTTGACTGATACGCGCGGCACCGGACTTGCTAATTTTAGGTTCCATGGCTATCAGCCATATAAAGGTGACATTCCTACCCGTACAAAAGGTGCACTCGTTTCTATGGAAGCAGGCGCCGCAACAGGATTTGCACTCGACAATTTACAAGAGCGTGGAACCTTGTTCGTTAGTCCTGGTGAACCGGTTTATGAAGGCATGATTATTGGTGAAAATAGTCGTGAAGGCGATATGGACGTTAATCCATGCAAACAAAAAAAGCTCACCAATATGCGCGCTTCCGGCACTGATGAAATGATTAAATTAACGCCACCACGCCCCATGGAACTTGAAACATGCATGGAATGGATCATGCCTGACGAACTTATTGAAGTGACACCACAGCATATTCGTTTACGCAAAAAAATTCTTAAGGCAAATCTCAGAAAATAAAACGTGAAAACGTATAAAATTGTGGTTGCCTATCAAGGCACTGCATACGCCGGATGGCAATCGCAGCCTAATCAGGCAGCAATCGCCAATACTCTCCAACATACATTCTTTTTAGTATTCAAAAAAAAAATTATCCTCATCGGTGCTTCTCGCACCGATGCTGGCGTTCATGCATACGGCCAAGTTGCCACTTTTGTGCTTGATCAAGAATTTGATCCGCAAAAAATGTTATTTGCCTGGAATAATATCCTGCCATCTGATATTGTTATTCGTTCGTTAGAAGAAGTGCCATCAGCGTTCAATGCGCGTTTTGACGTTGCGCAAAAAACCTATTGGTATCATTTTTTTTGTGAACAACCACTTCCCCCCCATAATAATTGGGGATATTTTATAAAAAAGCCACTCGACTTTGAGCAATTAGATCATGCTTTAACACTTTTTGTTGGTAAGCATGATTTTCGCGCATTCGCTTCGGATGTCGAGGGTAAGAGTTCAATACGCGCGATCGAATCTATTTCACGCGATTTTAATGCACCATTGCACGCGCATCGCATTATTGTTCGAGGGAGAAGTTTTTTGCATTGTATGATTCGACGCATTGTTGGCGCGTGTCTTCAAGTCGCGTGCGGACGTACAACGCGCGAGCATGTTGCACGCGTTTTGGCATCAAAAAATCCTAATCACGCGCTCCCAAATGCACCCGCGCACGGGCTTGTATTGCACGAGATTGAGTATAAAAATAATTAACATGTTTTTTAAAGTGATAAACAATTTATAAGACAAGCACAATAATCAGAATGTCATTGCGAGCGTAGCGTGGCAACCCAGCTTATAAAATTCTATTATGAGATCCTTATGAAACAACCCGCAGTATACATCGTAACTAACAAAAGAAATGGAACCCTTTATACAGGGGTAACTTCTAATTTGGCGCAAAGAATGTATCAACACAAAAATAATATGATCGAAGGATTTACAAAGCAACATGGTTGTAATTTACTTGTATACTATGAACTTTACGATGACATGTTAAAAGCAATTGCTCGAGAAAAACAAATAAAATCCGGTTCACGAACAAAAAAATTAAAACTTATTGAGTCAATAAATCCCTCTTGGTTTGATTTATATGAGCAACTCAAAGGAAAAATAAATAAAATTTTATAAGCTGGGTTGCCACGCCGACAATGTCGGCTCGCAATGACAACTGCGATTATTTTAGCTATCTTATAAATTGTTTATCATCCGTATCAAATTAGTTTTAATATATTTTGATAAAATTCAAATTATTTTTAAGGACAACATGAAATATAAAAATACAATTCAAAAATACCTGTTAATCGTGCTTCTCTCTATCAATATTAACTCATGTTTTGGCATGGAGTATTTTAGACAACTGAAAGATAGCATACAAGAATTTTGGAGTAAGGCGGATACGCTACAAAAAACATTGATTATTGGTGGTATTGGAGTAACGAGCTTATATGTTTTTTCAAACGAATGGCGACATCATCAAAAAAATGTTCGCATTAATGATTTAAAAGACGAATTAGCAAACAACCATCTAGTTACTGCCGCAATAGCGTATGGCGGTTTTGATACCTCTTGGAATGAAATATTATGTAACCTCCAAAATGAAAAAGATGGAGAGTACTCTAGTCTATTCGCGGGCAATAATGGCCTAGGTGATCATCATCAAAATACCTACAATCTATTAACGACAAATATCACAGGAAAAGTTAAGAGAGCTCTTTTTTATCATGCTGGATCACCGGGTGATTTAGTAAACGACCGGCTCAATGATATAGAACGTACGCTTTTTGGCAAAAAGTATACCTACCAAAGCAGACCTTCCGAGCCAAAAGAGTACAAGAAATTTCTTCGTCACAGGCGCAAATTATTAAAAAAACAATTACACGATATTGAAATAATTGTCGAAGATACACGTAATACTAGCCAATTCGCACCTTATGACGCAACAGGTTGGGAAAACTAACCGTCTATTTGCGCCTTTAAAGAATTATTTCTTGTATTCGTGCAAAATACTTAAATAATCGGAAGCTGATTCATCACACTGTATATAAACCTTACGTATTACCATTACTATCTTTGATAGTTTGATCCGCATGATTTTTAAGCAAGCATCTGACTGCTCCTTCACACTTATTCTCTAATGCAAGCATAAGAGGCGTTCTTCCCAGATCATCTTGGCTATTAACGTCAGCACCTAAATCAATGAGATTTTTAACTGTTCCGAAATCTTTTTTATTTGCAGCATAATGTAATACAGTTTGACCATCTTTATCTTTAGCATTCAATAAATATGATACTGTTTTTCCCTTTGAGTCTTTGGTTTTAAGAACGGATATTATTTCTTTTACAAAAGTATAGAAATTCTCAGGATGCTTCTGAACCATGTTGTGGAGTATTGTTCTCCCATCATTATCAGTTGCAAGAGGATTCGCTCCTGCTGCCAATAATAGTTTTGCTGATTCCACATTATTACATACTAATGTGGTCATAAAAGGAGTTCTTCCGCTCTGCGCGCATATATCAATTAAAGGATAATAATTAAGCAGTGTATCAACTAATACTGGTTGTTTTATAGCTGCAACATGCAACGGTGTTACACCGTTATTGCTTTGAGCATTAACATCTGCACCGTATTGCAGCAATAGTTCAGCACACTCACTATGTTCTTTTTTTACTGCTTCATGTAAAGGTGTACTACCGAATACAGAAGCAAGGTTGACGTTAGGGTTCTTTTTTAATAACTGTTTTAAAAGTGATTTATATTCTTGAGCGAAGTAAAGCACCGTATGTCCACGGTTATTTTGGTGATTAATATTGACGTTATGCTCTAACAATGTTTTTAATGTTCTTGACCCTTTAAAGATGGCATAAAAAAGTGCTGTTTGAGATCGGTGATCTGTTCTTTCCAAGACAGCTTTAAGTGTTGCAGGATCTTTGAAAGTCTTTAATACTTTTTTGAGCGTTTCATTATGATTATTCTGCACCAGATACATAATAAAATTCATGCCATTGCTATCTGTTAATGTTTCAAAAGTTTCATCACCAAGCAGGATTTCCTTTACAGGATCAAAATCACAACAAACAGCACGTTGCAATAACCGCATTTTCGTTGGAATACTTAATTCTGCAAGAACATCCTGAGAAAAAAGCAGCGGCACCAATTCAGCATTGTAAAAACGGCGATCTAAAAAAAGTTCTAGCGGTGACGTACTATTTCCCCATGCCTTGATCTTGCTACGCGTATTAGCTTTTCTTGCAATAAGCATAGCAATGAGTTCATTATGTTTCCCAATAATTGCATAGGAAATAGGAGTACATCCCAAATGATCGCGCACATCAATGCACAATGATTCATCATGTATTTTAAGAAGTTCTAATGCAACATCAAAGTTGCCTGTTTTTATATAAACATGAAGTGGCTTTTGCCCTTCGTTTGATGATATATTAAAATCTACACCGAGCTGCATCAAAATCTTTACTTGTTCAGGATGATTAACGGTATGCAGTGCTGTTAATCCTGTATACTTATCTTGCTTTTGTGCTTCGAGAGCAATACTACTTAAGGAAACTGATTCAGGTAACTTTCTAAGAAATTCTTCTGCCTTTGCATATGATTGAAAGCTCAATAATTTTTTCAGTTTTTTTCTTACAATTTTGTTTGTTGGATCTTCTGCGATAGTTTCTTGCTTAATAGGCTTAACGTTAGGCCTTTCATTTTTTAACAGAGCGATCATTTCTTCATCTTCAAACCGTTTAGCAATACTCAATGCAGTTTGCCCATGCATATCTTTTTGATCACAGGGGAGTTTGTTTGCATTCATGAAATTAAGCAATGCATACGCTTCATCACGTTTGCCTGAACGCAATAACGTCATAAGAGGCGTTTCATCTGTACGTGTTTTCGAGACTGGATTAACCCCTATTCCTTCAACTAATTGCATAACTTCTCTGATTGAGGTTGCCTCGTGTAGAAAACTACGTCTCTGGGGTCTAGCCTCGTGGCATGCCCTCACATAAAAACGCACTTCTTCTGGTAATCGTTCCATGTCTTGACGCGTCTCTTCTATACTCTCGCGCTCCCTGGCATTTTTAAGTACTTGTTCTGCTGCTAGCCTTGTAAGCGAAGGTAAAGAGCTTTTTTGCCCCTTGGATACCTCCATAGAGCTTAAACCTGCACTACCCATACAGAGCACAAATGCGATTAAAAAATTACGTAAAAAGTTCATTATTTTCCCCCATTAATACCAATAATTACATGATTTATATTTTTTAATAGTATATATAAAAAAAGCACTTTTGTACATTTATTTCTCATTTGTAATGTTTTATAGGTATTCCCCAGGGAAAGGCAGGTTCAGACGTTCTGGACGCCTGTTTTACGGAATTTAGGGGTTTTTGGGCTTTTGCCATAAAAAAAAGCATGATTTTCTAGTCTTCTTATTCACAACCATTTATTCTAATTTGCGTATGTTTTCACAAGCTATAAAGGTTTATATTCATGAATCTCAGCAAAAAAGCCATTAAAATAAGCATTATTGGATGTGCACTATCTATTTTTCTAGGGACAGGTTCATACTTTCTATATCACTCTTATTTTGCTGAAGGAATTTATGAATATAGCCAACAACGAGATTCTGCATTCATAAAACAGTTATTTCATGATGATTGGTATTGGCTTGTCGCTGGTATTTCAGATACTTTTGATGAGACGGCACAAGCATATGTTGATTACGTACTTAAATATCGCTCCAACTCTCTTACCTTACCACCTAAACATATTTTGACCATGAAAGTTGGCTATCAAGGCGATCAACCAGCCGGTTTTTTGGCGTATTACGTAAAGAAATTTTATCTAGGCAAAATATTATTTGTTGACGTGTTACCTGCTTACCGTTCAAAAGGATGGGGCGTGAAATTCGTAAAATACGCACTCCGTGATCTTATTAATCATGGTGTTTCACAAGTCGAACTCGTTACGCGCACCGATAATGCTGCAGCACAAGCATTATATAGAAAATTAGGGTTTCAAGAAAAAGGACAGGATGAAGGATTTGTCAAATTCACCTATGATGTTCCTCATTAAAGCACGGCGTTTTCATGCTTGGTATATTTTTCAACAAAGGTGGCTAACTGCGCCAGCGTAAAATTCGCTATTGCGTGACCAGCATTACTCAAAGCAAGCACCGCAAACCCCGACAAGGTCATTAAATCTACAATGATGATGGCATACCATATCATCATTGCATAGGCACCCCATTTGGTAAATTTCGATAAAATAAGAACACCAATAATGATCTCAAGAATAGCTATGCCATATATAATATGCGTTGCTGATAACGGAATAACTGTTGTTATATAGGGGCTCACAAACTGTTCTGCGTTACTGCTAAAAAAGTGAAAAAATTTATCAAATCCTGCAACGAGCGCAATAATGCCATATATAATTTTGAGCGAATAATAAGAAAGATGTAAACGCGCGGACAAAAGCTTTGAAAGTTCTAACATGTTATGCTCCTTTTTTAATTAGATTTTTTTTTCAGTATAGCGAACATACCATCGAAAAAACTATCTTATTTATTTCTTCATTTCATCTGGAATTGGAAGCTGCATCATATGTAGAATACAGGGTGCGACATCTGAAAGCCCTTTCATAGAAGGACACGGCAATTTTTGACCTGCTAGATCTTTTTTAACGACTAAAAAAATCACGGGATTAGTTGTATGCGAGGTTTTTGGCTGGTGCGTTGTTTCATCAAACATTTCTTCAGCATTGCCATGATCGGCGGTAATGTATAAAGTGCCATTCATTGTCAGAACAACCTGCTTATAGACAATACCAAGTTGCTCATCCAAACATTCAACCGCTTTGATGGTTGCTTCTAAATTACCAGAATGGCCAACCATATCTGCGTTCGCATAATTAATAAGATAAAAATCTTTTGGATCTTTTTTGAGTGAATCGATAACCGCGCTCGTAATCTGTGCAGCAGACATCTGGGGCAATGTTGCATAACTTTCTACCGGAACTGAAGGAATCAACACGCGCGTTTCATTGGCATGCACTCGTTCATTACCCGCATTAAAAAAGTAGGTAACGTGTGCATATTTTTCTGTTTCTGCAATGGCAAACATAGTTTTATGCTGTGCCTCCAGAACGTCCATCAACGTATTTTTGACGGGCTCTTTTTTAAATAGCACAACATTCTTAAAACGCTCGTCAAAAGAAACGGGCGTCATAAAAAATTGGAGCTTAACATGTTTACCTTCAAATTCGTTAAAATGTGGCACAACAAACGGTGCCGTTAATTGACGTGCGCGATCGGGGCGAAAGTTAAAAAAGATAACGGCGTCCCCATCTTTAATAAGTGAATCATTATGAAGTTGCGTAGGCGGTATAAACTCATCAAAGATCTGATCGTTATAATAATAGGTGATCGCAGAACGCCACGAATCAAACCTAATCTCTTGTGCCTGCGTTAAACAACAATAACTGAGTGCCGTGCGTTCCCAATTTTTATCACGGTCCATTGAATAAAAACGTCCATGCAATGAGCCGAGTGTTCCATAGTTCAACGTTTCAAACGCACGTTCAAGCTGCTCTAAGTAAACGCGCGCGGATCGTGGTGCAACGTCGCGCCCATCAAGAATGGCATGGACAAACGCGTGTTTGATGCCAGCTTTTTTTGCTGCTTGCAAGAAAGCGATCGCGTGGGAAATATCACTATGCACGCCACCATCAGAAAGTAACCCCAAAATATGCACGCGACTAGATTTTTTTTCGCACTCGTTTAGCTGTTCGAGCAATACAGGATTTGAAAAAAATTGTCCGTTTTTTATAGCATCGGATATAATCGTTGCATCTTGACGAATAATCCGTCCAGCGCCTAGCGTTACATGACCTACTTCTGAGTTGCCGTTAGAGCCGTGTGGCAATCCAACTGCTTGGCCTGACGCTGCCAACAACGCATGCGGATATTCTTTTAAGAGAAGATCTAAAACTGGTGTCTTTGCAAGGGCAATAGCATTATATTTTTTTTGTTCACGGTAGCCAAATCCATCAAGCACTATGAGCATGGTAGGTTGTGTTGAAGAGGCCATATTTACTCTTTCCTTTACAAAAAAAATGCATTTGTTTGAAAAAAAATGGTGTATATTAGTATTCTTCTCTAGAAATAGTTTGTAAAGGAAATTAACATGAACAAAAAAATTGTTTTATATAGCGTTGTTATTGGCGCACCGTTAAGCGTGAAAATGGCAAAAGCACAGGATATACAAGAATATTATGAGCAAACACATTGTTTATCAGAAAACTTGGATACCACAAAAGCTGACTATGCCCACGATAGTCATCATGATGAATTAGATACCATTTGTGAACAGCTCGATTGTGATGATGTACAGACCTTCTCATCTCCCGTTACTGATTGGGCAATCGCACTAGCGCTAACTACCATTATGCATTATTATTCGTTAAAGGAATATCTGGCCAATTCGTGGCACTCAGTAAAAGAAAAAATTGCACGAAAATAATCATGCGAACACAAGACAACCATATTTTTGCCTTTTTTTGGCATCACGAAAATCAGCTACCATCATATTCAAGTGGCGATACTATTCGATGCACTGATGAACAACTGCTGCATCGCATGCATACGGTGTTACGATTAACACAACAGGATGAATCTATTTTTTTTGATCGCACTATGCACTGCAACGTACGTTTTGAAGAAGTAACAAAAAAATACTCTAGTGCACGCGTTCTAGCTTGCGCGCGCAACACGCCTATTGCACCCTCGATTACATTTTTATTACCGTTACTCAAACGAGAGGCATTGCACGAGGCAGTATACGGGCTGACCGAAGTTGGGTGCACAACCATTCAGCTTATAACGACAGCAAAAATGCACGTTTCATGGCAAGGGCAAAAAGAGCTGGAAAAACTACAAAAAATAATGATTGCCGCAGCCGAACAAGCAAAATATTATTCTTTCGGGCATATTAACCCTCCTTTACCCCTTAAAGAAGTCTTAAAAGCCTATAACCAACAAGATCTTAATAGGCTTTTTTTGGATGCCGCAGGAAGCTCTCTAGTATCAACACCTATTTTAGGGTCGAATAATGGCTATATTGTGCTCGCCGGACCTGAAGGTGATCTTACGCCAGAAGAAAAAAAATACGTTAAAGAAGCCAATTTTAAGGCTGTAAAACTAACCCCAACTATATTAAGGGCACCCCAAGCTGCAATACTTGCCACAGGTGTCCTCAGATCTCTTCTATTAATGAACGCCTAAAAAAAGGAAAAAAAAATGCTTAATAAAATTACCCATCTTACTATTTTTGTTCATAATCAGGAGGAAGCCCTCCAATTTTATACCCAAAAATTGGGGTTTAAACTCCATACCGATGCCATGTTTAGTGAAGGCCGTTGGCTTACGGTATGCTTGGCAAAACAGCCAGATTTTGAAATAATACTCATGCCGGCAGCTAATGAGTTTGAAACCTCCCTGGTAGGCCAACAGGGAAACACCATGCCTTTAGCCTCTTTCACTACTGATAATTGTCAAAAAACCTATGAAGAATTGGCCCAAAAGGGGATAGAATTCGTGCAGAAGCCAACCAAGCAGCCTTGGGGCATTAATGCTGTTTTTAAGGACCTTTATGGCACCCTTTTTAACCTGGTTCAAGAGGTCCCTAAGCCATAGCTCTTCCCCTTGACATTAATTACAAATAGAATAGACTAAATAGAGTAAGTTATCCTATAACATACCTAAAAGGAGTATTATGTTAAAATTAAGAAACCTAGCCTTACTAATGGCAGCTGGTATAGTATTTTCAGCCCAAGCGATGGAGCAACGCAGCGTCACCAAAGAAACATTATTATCACTTGTTCCACAATTGGAATCACACCAACAAGAAATTGTAACTGAATGGAAACAAGAGCATGCAGGATTACTAGCCGGATTAAATGCTTTAACATCATTTAACGATTGGCGAATGATCAGAGATGCGAACAATGCTACGTTAAAAGAACAAGGCTTAGAAAATAAATCAAAAACAGGCAATTACACGGTTATAGTTCCTAAAGCAGAATTACTCGCTAAGATTGCAGGTCCAGCTAACAAACGTCAAAGTATTATCCAAGCACAAGGCGCAATGGATGAAAGTAATAGAAGAATATCTTGTATATGCTCTCTTAATCCGCAAAATCCACAATATGCACAAGAAATGTTAGAACTTAGAAAGTTTCATGATGAACAATTTGAGCAATATTTAAGTAATAGAATTCCAACTTATCAAGACATAAGTTGGGCTGCAAATGGCAAAATGCTTGCAGATGAAATAGAGCGATTACAACTCAATGCAATTAAAACGCCAAAAGTATATCTTGAGCCTTTCAAAGGTCAAAAAAATGCAACAGTTCCAACAGATGAAACTCATTTTGCTCTTGAGGAATTAATCCCCGATTACAAAGAAATGAATTCAGCAGAATTAAGAGAATTAGCGCCCAAAATTTTTGTACAAATCATCAAAGTCGTACAAGCTGGTCATTTATGGAACAATAAGTATGCAACACGTGAAGACGGAACAATTATTGTTCACTGTGAACAACCAAATTGTGTGAGTCCGCATAGCTTCTTGGAACCAGATACTACGCAATATTATGAATCAATAACGTGTGATACAATAGCAAATCTTCTTAGAGGCGCAACACCGGAACAAAAAGATGCTGCTAAATCTTACATACTATCAAATGCAGAATTACAAAAATTCTTTCAGTATGACAACAAAGTTGCACCTCTTTTAAAATAACTATTCAATCAAACTAGACATTCACTAAGCCCGAGAGGATGAAATATCCTCTCGGGCTTTTTTCATATCTGAATTAAAATTATTGCTATTCTTTTCTATAATTAGGTAAAATCTCTTTGAGATATACCCATTAAAAAAGAGGTATTGTTATGAAAAAGATTTTAATATTTAGTGTCTTATTTCTTTTCACGTTTTCGTTGATAAGCATGGAAGAACAACAATTGCCCAAACGATTAACTAATATTTCTTATGAGAGTTTTAAGAAAAGTGGTCGTATCGGAGATTACATCGCAACATTAATGCCATTAAGTAAGGCCTTAAATATAAATGCCGTGGGGTATTATCAAAATGGCTATATCTCTATTGGAGCTACGGGATCTAATGGATTTAATGGCCCACATGCTGAGGATCTAGCAAAAGAATATTCTGATCAAGTAAGAAGATTTAAAGAACGAGCGGTACAAGAGTATAAAATTCATCTTATGCCAAAAAGTGCTAACGATGTAATGCTTATACTTGAAAATGTTTTCAAAGAAGCAACAATACATGAAAAATTAAAGAATGCAATCAAAGATATAAAATTCATGCCTGGCATTGATTTTTCTTTATCAAAAGAGAATATAGAAAGACAACTGACTCAAAAAGATACCCATGAAATTCTACCTATCATAATAAAACCTTATTTTTAATGAACTAATCTTATAATCTGGGTTGCCACGCCCTTAACAGGGCTCGCAATGACAACTGTGATTACAATGTTACGTTGCAATGTTCGAGAATAAATCTATTAAATGTAAGTCCTGCAGCGCGACAAGCTCAAAATCATGATGCGCAGCATCATTGTTTTTGAGTGCGCATCTCGCGCGGGAGAACAATCCAACGGAACGTTGGGCTCCTTTTGTTCAAGATATTTTGGAGAAGCAAAATATCTTGTGTCTGGCCGACATGAGGCCCGCATAACTGCGCAAGTTACAATAAAAGAATTTTTCTAAAGGATTCAAATAAAAAGACTGGATTCCTACGTCGCTGTGCTCCTCAGAATGACATTTGCTAAGGAGTTATTAAAGTTCTGGGTTCCCACGGCTTCGCCTCGGAATGACATTTGTGTTATTAATGCCCTGTAAAATATCTTAAGTTATTCGTGCCGGCCGCTCGAGGCTAATCTTCAACATTCTGTGCCCATTGCATTGCCAACCATACGCCAAAAAGAGCGCTTAATACTGGATGTTGTGAAATAAGTTCACGATTGAAACAAAGTGCATAGGTGGCCAATCCGACAGAAAACGGGCATTGGATGGCCGTTTTGATTAAACTATTTTTGGTAAATTCAACGCCTTGTGCAAAGGTATTACGAATACATGACCCCAATAAACATGCAGCACAGCCAGCGGTAATATAAGGATGCTCGTGTAGCCACTCGGGTTTACACGCGAGAGTGTAACCTGCTAAGGCAAGCAATAGCGGTTCTTGTTCGACCGTTCTCGCAAGCCCTCGACTCAGGGAATATAAAGGTGCTTTTGATGCATAAGCATTAAATGGAGATATCAGTATCATAATAAGCCAACTAAATAGTATCATTTTCTTCATTACTATATCCTTTTAATATGTTGCCTAATAGTAGAAGCGCAATAACTGTAGTATACTAAGATGTGCAAAAACAATAATTTTTTCCTATAAGATCAAAAATTAGAGCAGTTCTGAAAATATATCCAATTTTGAAGCAATAATGTAAATGAGGTAGGCACAATTATGAAAATGATACATGCCTGGTTAGAATATTTTAAAAAATTAGCATCCCAAGAAAAATCCCCCCATATTTTGGCACTTTCTTTCTCGGTGGGAACGTATATAGCCTTTTCCCCTTTTCCTGGTCTTCATACCATTATGATTTTTCTTTTTACGATCCTTTTTGGCCTTAATTTGACGGTAACCTTTGCCTCAGCGTATGCCATTAATAACCCATTAACCTTGGTGCCAGTGTATGCCGCAGATTATGGGGTAGGGTATTGGTTATTGTATAAAGTAGCTGATTTTGATATTACCCAGCTTAACCCTGCCTGGATGCAAACCTGTAGTGCCTATTTTGAGCAAAAATTAGGCTTCCCATTGCCCTGTTTTTGGTCATTTTTAATAGGAGGTAATGTTTTAGGGGTTCTCATGGCTTTTCTTCTTTATCCTTTAACTAAATCGATATTTGCCCACTGCAAACGCATTGAATCAGGGACTCTTTAATGAAAATCGTTACCCAAAATAAGAAAGCCTTTTTTGATTATGAGATTATTGATCGCCTTGAAGCTGGCCTGGTACTTACCGGGGACGAGGTTAAATCAGTAAAAGCAGGCAATATTTCCCTGACAGGCTCCTTTGCCCATATCAAAGATGGTGAGCTTTTTTTGATAAATTGTAATATTACCCCCTATTCTAAAGCCTATCAAAAGGTGGATGATGCTGCCTTGAGAACTCGCAAGCTCCTGGTTCACACAAAAGAGCTTACCAGGTTGGTGGGGGATATCTCTCGCAAGGGCATTACGGTTTTACCCCTGAAAATCTACTTAAATGAACGAAGTCTTATCAAGGTAGAGCTCGGTATTGGCAAGCATAAGAAAGCTGTCAATAAAAAGGAGCTTATCAAAGAACGTGATATTAAACGTGAAACCCAGAGAGAAATTAAAAAACTGAAATAAAACCCCAATCTCTTTCCCTTCTGTTGACAAACTCTTTATTTTCTATAAAATAGGTTAGTGAATGGCTAGTTAAAAAGATCTCATATCTAAACTAAATGGAGGAAGTTCATATGAACATTTCTAAATTCACTAAACCCGTGTTATGGGTTATCATGCTTTCAGCATGTGCGCAAACTTTACCAATGACTCGGCTTGCAGCTAACCCTCGATTACTTCGAGGATTAGGAAATGGCGTAGCAGTTGGTGGTCCAAGTGTTGCCGCTGCCGCTGGTGCAACAAAGTTTGCATCTCAATCTGCACAAGCAGAAAATACTGACGTTCAAGATCAAAATATTTCAACTGAAGTGATAGCTCAAAACGCTGAGCAAGCACCTTCAGTTGCTCCTCAGGTAGAGCAAAATCTTCCTGAAGAAGTTCAAAACGTTGCTACAGAAAACGTTGTACCTCAAGAACAACCAGTTGAGCAACCTTTAACTGCAGTTTCAACACCAGAAACATCACAAGATTCTAATGCATTATCTAACGTTTCTGAAGCTCAAAAGATAGCACAAGAAGCTACAGAAGAGTTTCAAACTGGTAATGTAACTGACCCTAAAGAATTGGGTACAACAGTTGAAGAATTAACAAAGTCTAAAACATTTAAAGAACTTGTTGTTGAAAAAGCAACTGACAGAGAATTCTTAAAACAAGGATTCTGTGGTCTTGTTACCTTAACTTCAGGTGCCTATTTATTACATAAATCAGGTGCTTTAGTTAAAGTTAGAGAACACTGGAAAATAACATCATTAACAGCGGCTGGTCTTTTAACAACTGGTGGGGTTGCAACATATTTTGCTCCTGACATGATGAAGAAAGTTGCTCAAGCAACACTTGCTGGTGCAACAAACCCTTACACAGCTACTGCTTTTGCAGCTACAGCGGGTGGTGTTTATGTCGGTTCAAAATTTGAAAATAGATTGGCTCAAGCTGGTGCTGGTTTAACAACAGCAGGTGCAATTGGTGGCTTAAGTGTAGCACATGAATTAGGTTATTTAGAAAAGGCAAAAGGCCTTGCTTATAACGGAGCTTCATGGGTTGCAGGACAAGCTTCACAATTAGCACAAGATTATCCTACTGCTGCATTAGCTTTAGGAACAGTTGGTGGTATAACCGCTCTTGGTGGTCTTAGCTACTTAGCGATCAACAAATTCTGTACACTTTCACCAGAAAAAGCTCAAGCATTCTTCACAAAATTCAGAGAAGACATTGAAGCTAATATTAATGCTAATGTAAATGACGTTGCAGGTTTAGAAAAACTTGTAAGAAATTTCGAAGCATTAAATATGCAACCTACTATCCAGATGATTAACTATGTTGATGGTGCTAAGAACTATATTGCAAACAAAAAAGCAGAACTAAATGCACAGCAAAATCAAGCTCCTGTTGCTCCTCAAGAAGCACAGCCTTCAATGTTCTCAAAAGCAAAAACATTTGCTGGAAATGTTGCAAGCGCAGTAAAACCAGTTGTGTTCAATAAATGGACTCTTGGTACAGGTGCTACAGTAGCATTAGCTGGCTTAGGTGTTTATGGTGCTAACAGATTAGGCTACTTAGATTTAGCATCAGTTCAAGATAAAACTGTTAAAGGTCTTTCATGGGTTGCACAACAAGGTGCTTCATTAGCATCAAAAGCTTCAGCTAAAGTTGCTCCTATTCTAACGAATAAATGGGTAATTGGCACAGGAGCAGTTGCTGCAGGTGCTGGACTTTTAGCTGGTGCTCCATATGCAGTAAATTACTTGAGAAAGCCAGCAGTAGCTCCAATAGTACAACAACAACAAGCGAAAGTTATTGTTACTCCTGAATTTAAATATACAACTGTTCGAGGGGTTAACATAGCTGTAGAAGGTAATAACGTTGGCAAATCATCAATACCTGCAAAATTACTTGCTGCATTGAAAGGTAATGCTGATGAGCTTGTACAGGCAAAAGCACTTGCTAACAACGATGCAAATATTTTAAATGCAATTGATGGGTTTATGCAATCAAACATTGCAAGAACAATCAAGGGTTATACTAACTCAGGTCGTGTAGCAACCCCAGCTTATTATAATAGAGTTAACTTAAGTAAAAATGCAATTGAAGCTCTTGCACAAGCGTGCGGTGTTGAAATTATCTTTGCTTAATCTATAAAATAGTAAATTGACAATTCTGGCCAATTTCAGAGGAGGAATGCTTAAGTGCATTCCTCCTCTTTGTTTATTAACTCATTTTTGGTACTACTTCTCTGAGCATCAAAAGTAGATTGTATAATTATTGCGTTATCTGAATACTGTGGTTGCCATAGCAGAACTTTTTGAACATGGGAAATACTGGCAATCAATTGTGCTGGATCACCTTCTCTGCGTGGTCCATACTGAATTTTTAATTTTTTTTGTGTAATGTTTTCTATCAAGGCAGTCATCTGTGCTATTGATGTTCCTTTACCACGGCCGGCGTTAAAATAATCTGATTTTCCACCAATTGCTAAATAATCTAGTGCTGCTGCATGAAGATGTGCAATATCAAGAATATGAATATAATCACGTATGGCGGTGCCATCTTGCGTTGCATAGTCGTTTCCATATATCGTAAAAGGCTTTTCTTCTAATGCGGCGTTTAAAAGCAATGGTATAAGATGTGTTTCGGGATTATGGTGTTCACTATGATTAATATCTGGAATGCCACCGGCAGCATTGAAATAGCGTAGCGCAATAAACTGCAGTGCATAAGCAGCGCAAAAATCTTCTAATATAATTTCAACCATTAATTTTGTTTTACCATAAGGGCTTATCGGATTTTTTGGGTGGTGTTCTGCAAGTGGCAAAAATTGTGGATTGCCATACACCGCACAGGATGATGAAAAAATTATTTTTTTAACGTTGTGCTTAACCATTGCATGTAAAAGTGAAATTGTTTTGGCAACATTATTTTCATAGAATGACGCGGGATTTTTTACTGATAATCCAACTTCAATGTTAGCGGCACAATGAATGACAGCGTCAATGGTATGACGAGAAAAAATAGAATTAAGAATTTCATTGTCCCCAAAATCTGCACGAATGAGCGTTGTGTGCGGTTGATTAAAATGTTGATTATGAACAAATGTATCAAGAATGATGCAATGATAGTTGTTTTGGGTGAGAACGTGAGCAATTGCAGATCCAATATAGCCAGCGCCACCGGTAATAAGAACTGTTTTCATACAATGTAACTCCTATAATTTTTCAGAGTTACATTGTAGCACAAAAGAAAGCCCGATAAAAAAATTACCGGGCTTTCTTTATAATATACAGCTATATCACCACAACAGGCGCTACAATAGCATCGTCGAAGACTCTTCCTAAGCGAGCCTCGATAAGGTCAGGTTTTTTGCTGACATCAGTTGCTATTTGTGTCCTCAAATCAAGAATCTGATTTAATAATTGTTCAACTGAACCAGTAGGCATTGTGCCTGCTGCTTGAGCAGTAGCAAGTTCTCGCTGTGCTGCAACAAGTTCTCGTTGTGCTCTAGTAAGATCTTGCTGGGTCTGAGCAAGTTCTGCTTGAAGTGCACCAATATTTGCTGGTGCTGGCTTAGGAGCTGGCTTTGGCGCTGGTGCGGGCGCCGGTTTTGGTGCAGGAGCTGGCGCAGGAGCTGGTACAGGAACTGGTTGTGCAGTAGGTTTTTTAAGTCCTCTTAGAGCAAACACTTGTGAATGGAGCATGATACAAATTATGCCACATACAACTATGATTTTCTTATTCATATTTAAACCTTTTTTAATCTTATGATGCTTACGTTAAATTGATATGCCAATTTTACCCCAAGCTGTCCAACGAGTTAAAGCGGTATTAACTTTTGACCATTCATACGATCCGCCAGCAGCAAACATAACTGGCCAGCACCAACAATCTGAACTATATCCTAAGGTGCCATATATAAGTTGACTTGTGCAACCAGGTGCAGTTGCTGAATTTAAGTTAATGTCGCCTGGCTGAATGAGATATGCAGTAGCTGATAATCCTGGTGGGGTAGGAAGTGCTGTAAGCGTAACCTCTACGCCATTGAAATCAGCACCAATATTAGAAATTCTATTAATTTCATTCGCAGTAGTTACGCTACCTGCAATGTTTGGAATAGAAGGACCAACTACCCAAGGTGTTGCTAATTTTATGCGTTCAGCTGTTCTTGCCCAGAAGTTATAACCAACCTCTGCTAGGAAGCCACATTCTGTGTTTAATACTAATCCCCAGTTAACATCAAATTGTAATCCTGGCTGAACCTTCATTTTTTGAGTAAATACATTGATGCCAGGGGTTACAGTATCTGCAGCTGCAGCAGCTGGTGTTAAAAAGACCGGCATATAGCGGCTCCATTGACGATCATAAAGATCGAATGATCGAATTTCTGATCTGTTGAATAAATAGCGCCATGCTACATCGCAATCAAAGAACACTGATTTACCACATCCTTGCCAAATTTCAAAACCGCCAGAACCGCCTGAGAGGAAGCCAACATGGCCATTTTCACCTAATAGAGGTTCAAAGACATATTTTGCTTTTGGCGTTGTGCCCGTAGGCGCTAAAACACCAATGTATCCATAGAGATATGAACATTCATCGCGTAAATACTCATACCCAAATTTAATTTCAACATCGGCAACACCAGTTTTTTGTTGTTTGCCGTTAATAATACCAAATTCCCATGCATTAGTTGCTACGCCACCTATTGGAAATGCTCCTGTAAATGCTGCAACCATATTTGGCGCTGCGCCTGCCACTAATGTTGCGCCAGCTGCAATGGTAACATTTGTTTCAGTTAAACGCATATCATTGCGAACGCGCAATACTGGAAATGAGATTTCTCCCCACCATTTAGGGCAATCACCACATCCAAAATATTGAATATAATCAAAACCAGCACCAATAACTGATTGGCGAGGTTTGAAAATTAATGTGCTACTGTATGCTGCTAAAGTTGGTCCAGGAAGTATGTAACCAATATTAAAGTTTGCTGCATTTACATCACGGTTAATGCCTTGACTTGGATCAACATCACTAACAGTATCGCTTGCAACAATCAATTGATCTTTTTCTTCAAACATGAAGTAGCGAGCTAAGCCTTTGCTATTATTACTTTGTCCACCAAAAACAACTGCTTGGAATGCCCCACCCCAACCGCATTCACGAGCTAAAGCTCTGTCATTACGGAATAAAGAGATTTTTTCTGGCATTGCATCTTGGAATTGAGGACGAGCATAGAAGAATGTTTGGCCCGTTGCATCGCCGCCCTTGAGTGATTGTGGTGTGCTGCTGCCATAGGCGATGCCTACGATGCTTACAAGCATCAGCAGCGACAGGTTACGTAGTTTTTTCATGAAAAACTCCTTTTTTAGAAGTGTTAGAACAGTACATCTACGACACATTTTTTTAACTTCACTTGTTTTTTAGCAAGATCATAACGATAATGTCAATCATTTAAATAAAAAAAATTATTTTTTTTATAAATTCAGTCTTGAATTTGATGCAAAGAGCTTGATGTTTTATTTCATAGGCAGCTCCTTTTGCAAATACATTTTTAGTGTTGCATGTGTTGTAACAGTTTATCCTGAGAAAAGTCAACTCTTTTTTAAAAAATAGGTAAATTTTTTTATTATGTGTTAGAATAAAAAATAATAATAAGCAATTTTATGCTTTTTTTAAAGGATTCTTCTCTATGCTTTCTCGTGTTAAAGGTACTCATGATTTTTTGGATTTGCGGCTTTTTAATTTCCTTGTGCAATCGGTGCAGAAGCATTGTGCGTTGTATAATTTTACCGAGATTGCTACTCCAATTATTGAGCACACTGACCTTTTTAAACGCTCGCTTGGGTTAGAAACCGATGTGGTAAGTAAAGAGATGTTCATTGTGCATGGACATAAATCTGAAGAGGAAGCATCGCTGTGTTTACGTCCTGAGGCGACCGCATCAACCATGCGCGCGTTTTTGCAGGATGGAACTTTCAGTACGCCTTGGAAAGTCTATTCCTATGGCCCTATGTTCCGTTACGAGCGGCCACAAAAAGGAAGATTCCGACAATTTCATCAAGTGAATATTGAAAATATCGGCTGCACCTCAATAGATCAAGATGTGCAGTTCATTGCAATGCTCGATCGCCTTTTTCAAGAGCGCTTATCACTCGATGCGTACGCATTACAAATAAATTTCCTCGGATGTGCTGACGATCGCGCGCGTTTTAAAGAAGTGTTGCACGCGTTTTTGAACGAGCATGAAAAAGAATTATGCAAAGATTGTCTTGTGCGCAAAGAGCACAATATTTTACGCATTTTTGATTGTAAAGTTGAAACGTGCAAGGAAGTGTATAAAAAAGCTCCTCATATTACCGATTATTTATGCGCAACGTGCAAAGATGAATGGCAGCGATTGCAAATTAATTTACAGCTGCTCTCAATTTCTTATACCATAAATCCCAATTTAGTACGCGGGCTTGATTATTACGATAAAACAGTCTTTGAATTTATGAGTACTGATTTGGGTTCACAAAATGCATTTTGTGGTGGCGGGCGATATAGCCGGCTTGCAACGGCACTCGGCGCCAAGCATGATGTTCCCTCGATCGGTGCCGCGATGGGTATTGAACGCGTGCTTCTTTTATTAGAACCGATTAAAGATAAATTGCCAATCGCCCAACCTCCAGCCTTACAAGTAATTGTACCATTTTCTCCCGAGCAACATGGTTTGGCCCTTTTACTTGCCGATACCTTATATGCCCAAAATTTCTGTGTTGATATTCTGCTTGAACAAGAATCAATTAAAAGTATGATGCGCAAGGCTCATAAAATGGGCGCTCAACATTGCTTATTAATTGGCCCTGATGAACAACAATCGCGTGAAGTTACGGTAAAAAACATGATTACCGGGCATGAAGAACGTATGAAACAGGTTGATGTTGCTGCCTACTTAGGTGCTTCAGCGAAAAACCATAGCAAATAAAGCCTTTTTTCCCTATAAAACAGTTTAAATTACTTAATTATTGAAATCTATATCTTGTATAGGTTAAAATTAATAATAGAAAATTAAACTATTTTATATAATTCTGTAAAAAAGGTGGAATTATGACAAAAAATAATATGTTCAAATACGGTGTAGCCGCCCTTTTATTGCTTGCTAATGTGAATGTTCATGCTAAGGTCCTTACTACTACGGAAAAAGCGGATTTCGAAAAACGATTATATATTCTGAATAAGCAAGAAATACCTGCAGCAGCAAAGGTAGCAGCACAAACCAAGACTTTTGAAGCTAACGATGCTTTAGCAAAGAAATATAACGAACGAAACAAAATTATAGGTACATTAAAAGGAAGATTATAAGAGGAAAGTTATGAATATAAAAAAATTATTGGTGGTATTGAGCTTCATTATAACACCTGTTATGGCATACCAAAGGTTTCCGGGTTCCGCCGCTAATTATCAAAATTATTATTTAGCAGGAGAGTTTGGCTTTCAAGCGCCTTTTGTATCAAATGATACACAATATAATTATACGATAAGCTCAATCTCTAATTTTAGTTTACCTGCAAACAATCCCATGAGATTAGCAACTCTTTTGGGAAGTCATATTGATCAAATGAAGATTAGCAATGGAACTAAAATAATTTTGCAACCTGACTTAGTTGCAGCTGGTAAAACAAAAGAAGAGAAAAAAAGTACTTATGATACGCTGCCTTATGTTGTTATAGAAGGTGCGGATGATTTTATTACCGTGTACGTGTACCTTTATAGTGCTAAAATCGGAACAAAGTTAATTTTTAATATTTTGGCGTTTGAAGATTTTATGATGAAAACCCAGTTGGCAAAGACAGCTGCGCCTAGTACTGGGTGGCATATTGGTTTTGAATTTAATACGGCAAATGCGGATTTTAATATAAATCCAGCACTCTTTCCCTTTCCAAAGCAACCAACACTCTTTTCAAACCAACAAGGTATACATCCATTTTTTATAGATTTGGTTTTTGATCAGTATGAATATGAAAAGGCTAAATCAGGATTTTTCAAATCCGCATTCCAGTGGTATGACAGGGTCCCAAGCCCATTTAAAGAACTCGAGCCTTATTTACCAGCGCAATATTTTATTGCTCTGAATGGTAGTGATTTTGATAAAAGTAAATGGAATCCGGATGTTTTTTCCCAAAATAACATCACGTATACAAGAGATTTAAGCGATGATGATGTTACCCATGTAGAAAAAGTATTGACGGACGCTGGTATTACGTTGAGCGCAAGTTAAAAAAAGGAGCGTAGTAATGGGCCGTCAAGTATGTTTCGTGGCGATTATGTGCTTCATGAGCTTGGGTAGTTTATATGCAGAGCAAAAAAATCTCACCACAGCACAAAAAAAATTGCATGAGGATACTGAGAAAAAACGTCAAGCATTACTGAATACAAAAAATGGTAGCTTAGAAAAACGTAAACTTACATTAGAATATGCAAAAGCGCTGCAGTTGAAGCAAAAAAATGAAGCTATGATGCGCAAAAAATAGGAGAGATTATGTTCAAGAGAATGGGACTTCTTCTCTGTATGATATTAGCTATGCAGTGTATATATGCAGGTAGATTTAACACTGATTATGTTTCTCAAAGCTATATGTTAATGGGGCCATTTGCATTTCACACGACTAATAATGATTTATATTATTCTATTAATACTATTCCCAATCTTGATTTGCCGCCAAATCAACTTTTAAATTTAGGGATGCTCATTGGCGATCGATGGCCTAATGTCGCTCTTGGAAATGGAACTAAGCTTATTTTAATACCACAATTAGCGGCAAGTACGAATAATTGGACGGCTGATGAAGCAAAATTGCTATTAAGTACGGTGCCCTATGTTGTTATTGATCGAGAAAATGATTTTATAACTATTTATATTTATAATACGAATCGTTACGGCACCAAACTTACCTTTGACATTCTTGCATTTGAAAATTTTATGCAAAAAACTGACTGGTATAAGAATGCGACAAAAAATTCATCTGATTTATGGGAAATTGGATTTGAATTTTATACAGAAGAGACAAACTTTGATGGTCCACCAAATGCACAAAATTTTTTAATGTCACAGGGTATAAGAGCGCTAGATATACAAATATATTTTAAAAATGGGACTGCTGCACCAACTCAATGGTTAGTTGCTCGTATTGGTAATACGGACAAAATGGATCCGAAGAAATGGGATGCGAATGTCTTATTTAATAACAATATATCATATATCAAAGACATGAGTACCAATGATGTTGTGAACGTTGAAAAAATTCTTACTGACGCAGGAATTAAGCTAAATTAATCGCGGATGTCTTCCCGAGGAGCCGTCCTACTTCGCCAAGGCTTCGCAGGATCCGCGATGAAGCGCCTGTCCGACGTAGCTTGCCAAGTCGGAAGACATGGATAAGCGAAGACGGAACGTGGAGATCCAGAACTTTAATAAATTCCTTTAATGAATTAATTTTATAAGCTGGGTTGCCACGCATACGCTCGCAATGACGTCTATACATGCAATACTCTTTTCTCAATCATCAACCACTGTAAATGGAAGTTTATAAATGTTTGTGTTTCTCTCGCGCAGCAGTTTTTTCTTGTGGGAAAATGGTGCCCATCTGCTTTTGGTGATACTCAAAACCAAGGGTTACAATCATATCAATAAAATCCATGGGCCTAATGTCTTCTTCAGCTGCTTGATGAAAAATGCAGGTGGCCGGCGTTAACCCTGGAAGTGTATTGATTTCCAAAATTACGACACGTTCTTTTTGCGCTGTACTTTGTTCTGCAGTTTGATAAAAACAATCAATGCGCGCGTATCCCTTGCAATCGATTGCTGCATAAACGTTTTCCATTGTTTTTTTTACAAACTCGAGCGTTGCAGATGGCAACGGTGCGGGTGTTTGATTTTCTCCAGCTCCCGGCAAAAATTTTTCTTCGATCGATAAAATTCCGTGCGCAGCTATTGCTTGGCTCGGTGTAAGCGCGTGCGGCATTTCATTGCCAACGACGCCCACGGTCAACTCCATTCCTTGAATAAATTCTTCAACCAATGCGTGCGTTTTTCCTGTTGTAAAAAAGGCATCAATAGATTCTGAAAGATCATTATAATTTGTAATTTTTGAAACAAAAACACTGCAGCCATCATCATGTGGTTTGATTATGCAGGGTAATGTAAATGTTTTTTGAATGTTTGCTAGCGTTTCTTCTCTGCGTTCATGCCATGTTTCTTTGGCAATAAATAACGAACGCGGTACGTGAAATCCTTTAGCAGCTAATAATGCATTCGTGCGGTATTTATCCATGCACAGAGCACTGGTGAATACGCCTGCTCCATTATACGGCATATCAAGCATTTGTAATGCACCTTGCACGCAGCCATTTTCGCCCTCGCCGCCATGTAAGGCAATGAAAACAAAATCCGCAATTTCCGAAAGCGTGTGCCATAGGATTTTTTGTTCTGGAACCAATGATTTTTCTATTTCTTTTGTGGAATTTAAAACAAGTTGTTGATTGGTAATATGATAAAGATGCATAGCAGTGTTCACAAACAGAGGCAACGCGGTATATTTTTGCGGCGATAATTTGTAAACAACATTTCTGCCAGATTCAAGAGAAATTTCTTTTTCATTTGATCTACCGCCAAGAAGAACGGCGACGCGAATTTTTTTTAATGAGTCCATGTGTATTCTTTCTGTTGTAACGATGAAAAAACGGTACATGTTTTATACTGCCTTAATTCTGATTCAATAACATGATTGATTAAATTGGCATGATTCATGCCGATTTGTGCAGCTTGGCAAAAAACGAAGGAGGAAGGTGCCATACCGCAGAGTGAATTAGGATCAATAATAACAACGTTAGCATTGCGCGTGAGAAACCCGTCGATGCGAACGAGTGTTTGCATGTCGAGTGCATGCATAACTTGAACGCACGTTTGTTGAATAAGATTAGTCGCGTGCGCATCACAACGCGCGGGTGTAAATTTTGTCGCGCGTCCGGGCATATATTTCTGAGTATAATCAAATACATCAGCGCCCTGATCTTTTATAATTTCTGTTGGTGGCATCGCAACTGCTTGCCCATTTTGATCGGTGTAAAGAATGCAGGTAAATTCCATACCTTCAATGAGTTCTTCGATCAAAACATCTTGTGTTTTATGGGGATCAATGTGCGCTGCTTTCTTTATTGCTTCAGCTAATTCTTCTTTCCTTTTTACCACCGTAACGCCAAGGCTCGATCCTTCATGACGCGGTTTAATGATGCAAGGAAAGGAAATATCTGCATTGCCTAAAAGCTCAACACAATGCTGAGTAAGATCATGCGATAAAGCAATGTCACTCTGTTTAATGCGAACGTCGCGCGGAACAGTAATGTTATGCATGCGCAAAAAATCTTTTTGCAAAAATTTATCCATACCGAGTGCACTCGCGTACACCTTCGAACCAAGATAGGGAATTCCCAAAATTTCAAGAAGTCCTTGTAAGGATCCATCTTCGCCATAACGACCGTTCATAGCATTATAGATAAAATCAACTCTTTCTTTTAAAGAATCCCACGTGATCTGCTCTGCTTCTGTATTGAGGCGATGTTCAAAATCACTAATTTTGCCGCGGTGCAAAAAACGCCATGGTAAAATAAAAAGCTTTCCATGGCTATCTTGAAACAGAGGAACTATATCATAGCGATGTGCATCAAGATGATCGCATACCGTGCGTCCTGAGTTAAACGAGACTTCTCGTTCAATAGATTTACCTCCCATCAAAACGCCTACTCTTATTTGTTGCATACTGCACGGTTCCTTGGTTTTCAAAATAATTTTTTTATGCATATGTTGCGCAAAAAATTAATGTTATGAATAAATTATGGCTTTACGCCAGCGCATATATGTATGCTTAGTCTATACTACTATGAAAATTAATGGAGAGTTTTCATGAAAATATATAGTAGCATTTCAAGTTCTCTTCTCATTGTGTTATGCATTCTTAATAGTGAAGCAATGGATGAATTTCCATCCGTTATGGGCTTTGATAACAAAACCAGCATTTTTGATTTTTCTCCTATTTCTCAAGCTAAAGAGGATGCAGATGTCGAAAATTTTTTTTTTAGCTTGAAAGTTTTTAGAGAAGTCCAAAAAAAAAGAAAAGAGAAAAAGAGAATCCGCGTCAAAGTTTGTTCTAACGAAAATATTAAAATAATTCCCGTCAAGCAATCAGAAGAATAATCAAAATTTAATTAGATTAAAAAAAACTCGAAGCAACAAAAAAATTTTAGTATCTTAGCAAGTGAATAATCAGCTTGTAAGACATTCTTATATCAAGGTTTAGGATGATTAAGATACGAACTTCAGTTTTTTTTGTGTTTCTTTTAATGGCTATCTCATCATATGCAATGGAGCAAGAACAATCAGCACGTAGATGTTTATCAGAATGGGATTTGCCTCTCAATGATAGTGAAATTGTTTCGACTGATGCATTAGATGTACTGAGTTTTATTGATGAGTTGTTGGCGAAAAAAGAGATAGAGCCCTATCCTTTTTATAAGAGACATGAGATTATTGGCAATATTTGTATAGAGATGGGTAAAAGTTCAAAAGATTTTAAGCTCGATAAGTCGCAATCAAAATCATCACTTTCACGAAACGATTTATTAGCGAAGATAAAAAGCATGGGTAAGAAATGTCTTTTTTCTGTAAATGATACGCCACAACCCGAAGCAAGCGTCAAGCAATCGGAGAAAGCGCCAAAACCCTTAGAATTAAAAAGTAAAAGCGCATTATCCCTTTTGATAGAAAGCCAAGATAATTTTGATTTTAAAAAACCAACTATTGATAGTAAAAGCTGTGAAAAAAAGGAAGAAGAGATAACCGAAGAGCCAATCGAATACGTAATAGGAAGCATACAAATTCCTGCGTCGCCACATGGCAATCGTTTTAGAATTAATCGAAAAAATAAAAAGAATATCAATCCTTTTATTCAAGAATTAGAAGTTAATGATTTAAGCGACGCTTGTTGTGATACCAATATTCAATTGGAAGATAATTAAACATGACACCAGAAAAAATAACACGCCATAAAGACTATCTTATTTGGATTGATCTTGAGATGAGCGGGTTAGAACTGCCTCAAGATGTTATTTTAGAGGCTGCTGTTATCATTACTAATAATCAGTTGGATGTTCTTGCTGAAGGACCTTTATTGGTGATCCATTACCCTGATGAGGTCCTGGACAACATGAATGATTGGTGCAAAAAGCAGCATGGGCTTTCCGGCCTTACCCAAGCGGTAAAAGATTCGACAATAACGCTCGAGCAGGCACAAGCTCGTTTGATCGATTTCTTGAAACCTTATATTTCCCTAGGGCAGGGGGTTCTCTGTGGCAATTCAGTGTGGCAGGATAAGGCTTTTATCCGGGCACATATGCCTGAACTAGACGCTCTTTTACACTATAAGATAATTGATGTAAGCTCTATAAAGGAAGTTATTTTACGATGGTATCCAAAAGATCCTCGTATTGAGTTCAAAAAGCAGGATACGCACCGTGCCTTACCTGATATACGTGAATCCATTGAAGAATTAGCGTATTATCGTAAAAATTTTTTCATCCCTGCTGGGTAAACAGAGTAAAAATGACTGTCATTGCGATCCTACTTCGCTCTACGAGCTTCGAAGGAGTTGGCAACATGTTCTACGAAGCTTTAGCGGAGTAGAATCCAGATCATAAAGTAAATTCCTTAAAGGAATGTATAAAATTCTGGATCCTCACGTCGCTGCGCTCCTCAGGATGACGATGTTGGATCTTATGTTTATTTGAAATGGAGTGAGTTAACTTATTTTTAGGGATTTCTATGTATCTTACCAAATATCTTGCACATGCCGGCGTTTGTTCGCGTCGTATGGCAGTAGTACTAATTCAAGAAGGCAAAGTTTCCATTAATAATGCTTGTATCAAGCAACCTTCTCATGTTGTTAAGGATACTGATGTTGTGCGCGTACAACGCAAAGTCATCGAGCTCCAAAAACATGTCTATCTCCTTTTGAATAAGCCTAAAGGGTATGTCACCACAACGAGCGATGAACAAGATAGAAAAACGGTAATGGATCTTGTAGAAGATAAAAAGGTTACCCAACGTGTGTTTCCTGTCGGGCGTTTAGACCGCGATAGTACTGGCCTCTTACTTCTTACCAATGATGGTGCGCTCACACAACATATATCACACCCTCGTTATGGGGTGAATAAAGTATATTGTGTCACCCTCGATAAGCCTTTAGCGCGTGACCATGAACGAGCGCTTATCCAAGGTTTTATGCTCAAAGATGGTTTTATTAAGGTTGATGGCGTGCGCGTACTTAATCAATCACGAACGCGTGTGAACATTATCCTTCACAGTGGCAAAAACCGTATCATACGAAGAATATTTGAGCATATGGGGTATAATGTGATCAAACTCGATCGCATTGTATACGGAAGCTTATCAAAAAGAGGTTTGCCCGTTGGCCGCTGGCGATTTCTAACTGAAAAAGAAATTAAAGAGCTACGATCTTCAATCGTTGTTTCGTCTGCCAAAAATGCGCAACAGCATCAAGAAAAGGTTAATAAAATCAAGGTAAAGAGCGAGCGCACACGTTAAGCTAATTTTGTTGCCAATATCGCCTTGCGATGACATAGTTGCCGCCATATTTTTAATCTTTTGCATATCATAGGCAGTAAGTACCGTAAATATTGCGATGCCAATAAGAGACAGAATATAATCAAACGTTCCACTTTTTAAAAATAAGTTAATCAAAAAGCCTATAATGAGTCCTATTAATCCCATGAAGGCTATGGAACCCATACTGCTTAGATCGGCTTTGGTAAAATACCCGAAGATCGCCATGCAGCCGAACATACCTGCCGCGACTATAAAAGTTATAAATATTGATTGCTGTGTATAGACAAGAAAAATAGATGATAAGGTTAGGCCAGTGAGCAAGGCGTAACTTATAAAGCATACTAATGCCGTAAGAAAGTTAATTTTCATAATGAATGCAGATAATACAACAACAAGCAGTAACTGTAGTAAGAAAATGAAAAATAAAAGAAAAGAATTTTTATACAGCGTTTCAATAATAACAGGGTTTGTTGCCACATAATATGCTGTCCCTGCGCTGAGCACAAGGGCGACCATCATCCAGCCAAAAACTTTATAGAGCATCGAGCTTATGGTGCGGTGTGATTGTAAATATATTTCATTCATGCCAGAAATCCTCTTTTCTTATACCATATTTAACGCAAGTTTGATGTTACTATGCCACAGATAATGCGTATTGAAAACAAAATTGTCATTGCGAGCGAATGCGTGGCAATCCAATTATAAAATTAGTTCCTTTAAGGAATTAATTGTTTGGATCCCCACGGCTAATGCCTCGGGATGACATTCTTGTTTTTATTGTAGGTTTCATCGAGTTGCATTATTGATAATAAATTTTCTTCGGAATTCAACTCAAGGGTTTTGCAAAAAACAGATAACTACTTGCGCTTGAAAGAGCTGTTGTAGTAAATCTATACAAACGCAATACCTATCTATTATCGATAAAAAAGGAGTTTTTATGAAGCATTACCTTTTGAAGAAAATTTTTTTTTGTTGTAGTGCACTGCTTTTCTTTGCCCATTTTGGCGGGCAGAATTCTTCCACGTCAACCTGCGAAAAACCTGCCATAAATGTCTCAGGGACTTTGATTGATACTTCAGATCAGCAGTATTCCGTTGAAAATGTTACTATCGGAGGGCGCTATACTGATATTCCCGTGTATCAAATACCAAAAACTCCTGATGTGAATCCCGATATAAATACCACTAAGCTTGATTTGCGCGAAATTCATGAAATCCGCTTGGCCTCGCCCGAGGTTCTGAAATTTAATAATAGGGACTATCTTGAAATTGAAGTAATTTCAAATGATTCACGCAGAACAAAAAATAGTTATATCATTGATCGTATTAAGCGTTTGCAATGTGATGAGATTAATGAAGCCGGCCCAATTCAAAAAGAGTTATCGTTTTTAGCGGTCAAAAGCATGGTCATTGAAAACGCGCGCTCGCGCCAAGAGGCTATCTCTGAATACAAAGGTCAAATGTCAGATAAGCACATGGTAACTGATATGATGATTACCAAAACAAAAGCGCTTATTAATGAGCTCGAGGATTCAGCCAAAAGGTTGCAGCAAGAGAACCCTGAAGAATCGGCCCTTCAGAAAAAGATTATGCGGGGTCTTGAAGAGTTAAAAAGTACCTTTAAAAGCTGGTTTGCATAGCATGGTAAAGTACGATAAGATTAATAAATATCAGGTAAATTTTGAAAGATAAAAAGGATGCCTTATGCCGATTCCGTTAACAAAAGAAAATTTCGATAAAGAAGTGACTAATTCCTCTATGCCTATTGTGTTAGATGTCTATGCAACCTGGTGCGGTCCCTGCTTGCAAATGATGCCAATTGTCGAGGAACTATCAAAAGAGCTAGCAAAAACTCATAAATTTTTGAAATTAAATGTCGATGAATCCCGAGAATTGGCTATCAAATATGGGGTAACCTCGATTCCCACTTTTGTGTTTATAAAGAACGGGGCTGTTGTGGGCAAAGAAACAGGGTATATGAGTAAAGAAGATCTTCATAGCAAAATCAAACAATTGTTAGGATAAATAATGGTAAAAAAATTAGTAATGAGCTTTTTGTGTTTGATGACATTAGTTTCTTATGCTCAGGAGACATTTTTAACTAAGGATGAATGGTTTAATATTTTTCATCAGCAGAATAAGAAAGATCAGGAAATTCTGTTTTCTGAGATAGGTAACTATTATTCCCTTATTCATTGTCTTGCCGAAAATCCTACTACGTATAGAAAGATTATTGGTAATATGAACGCCAAAAAATATTTATATGCAGATTTGACCGAACAAGAAAGAAATCATTATACGCATTTGGAAGCCTTAAGAAGATATCTGAGTGAAACTCAAAATCGTGATTTTGCACCAAGCGAAGAAATGAATCAGCTCATGAAAAATTTTCTATTGATCTCTGGCTATATGAAAATTGAGGAAGATCCTGATAATCGCTACAAGTTATTTAATATTTGTGATGCGACTGATGAAGAGTGTGCAGAAATATTAAATAATATGGAGACATTTTTCGAAGCAGTGAAAATATATGTTGAGGATAATCCTCAGTAAATTGTAAAAATAAAAAAACTATTAGGGTTAATTAGTTAGGGATAACAGTATGGTTAAACAATTATTAAAAGCTTATTTGTGCTTTGCATTTTCATTAATGTATGCTAACGAATCTAGTATATCAAAATTGTCCGATATTAATGAGCTAAATTTAACGCAGGAAGACAACAATATCGCTCATTTTTATAAGAATATGTGGTTACAAGATTTTAGCAAACTAAGCATCGAAGAACAAAAATTTATTTTAAATTTAATACAAAATTATTGCTCACTTGTGCATTTAGTAGTTGAAAATAAAGATATTTATAAGAAGATTTATCTTAATTCTCAGGATTTGCCACATGAAGGGCTTACTGACAAAGAAAAAAATGTCATTGGCCAATTTGAATCATTACAGCAATACTTTATCGATGCATTTAATCATCCATTAAGGCGTACGGTTGAAAAATATTTTGATGCTTTTTCTGATATTACTGGTTTATCAAAAATTATGGATACCGATAATGCCGAAAATATTTGTACTATAACCCAAGATAAATTCGCTACATTAGATGCTTATATGCATGAATTTTTAGAGGGTGCTCAGGCTATAATCAACACAAGGTTATAGAAAAATTCATTGCTTCTAGGACGTCATGAAAAAATTATATTTAGGGATAGTTTTAGCGTCGGTTATTCAATGTCTTGCTCATGATGTAATGATCAATCCAGAATGGTTTGCACCGTTAAAGACAATTGATAATTTTGTCAGCCTTATTCTTGTGAGAAACTATGTTCGCGCTCTTAATCATTGGAATAGGATTTGTAATAAAATTGAAAATTCAAAATTAACGAAACAAGAAAAAAAGTCGATGGAGCGTTTGGCTCAACGGGTGAATGATTATTTAAAAGTGTTCAAAGATGAGCTTGAACAAGATGAGCAGGCGGTTAAAGTTAAAGAATATTTTGAAGTTCTTGAGAAGCATGTTGAATCGGGATCTGATAAACATATGCTTGAACGAGAGTTTCTAAAAAATCTTAAAAACGTATTGAAATATCATCAAAAAAAACGAGCAAAAAGATTTATGCACAATAGCTCCAATCATTTGAGGGAATTTGCTCGAGATTGCAAAGAAGATCCTAAAAGGGTTCACTTTAAACGGGTAACGAACTTCCAAAAAAGCTGATTTAGAATAATATTATATTACAAAGATTAAAGTTATCAGTACCACGTTAGAAAGATTATATGAATTCCCTAGAAATCCGCAAAAAGTTTTTTGATTTCTTTGAAAAACGTCAGCATACCAAAGTTCCAAGTTCATCCTTAATCCCTGCCCAAGATCCTACAATTTTATTTACCAATGCTGGTATGAATCAGTTCAAAGATCTTTTTTTAGGCAAAGAGACGCGCAGTTATACGCGTGCGGTGAGCATTCAAAAATGCATGCGCGCTGGCGGTAAGCATAACGATCTTGATAATGTTGGTTTTACCAAGCGCCATCTTACCTTTTTTGAAATGATGGGCAACTTTTCCTTTGGGGATTATTTCAAGAAAGATGCTATTAAATTTGCCTGGGATTTTCTTATTAAAGAGATGGGCTTTAACCCCGAAACATTGCATGCCACCGTCTACAAAAAAGATGATGAAGCGTATGATATTTGGCACAAAGAAATTGGACTTCCTGAATCGCAAGTTCACCGTCTTGGCGAGGCTGATAATTTTTGGCAAATGGGTGATACAGGCCCATGTGGCCCCTGCTCAGAATTGCTCGTTGATCGTGGCGCAGATCGAGGGTGTGGAAAAAAAACGTGTGCACCGGGATGTTCATGCGATCGTTTCCTAGAAGTTTGGAATTTGGTATTTATGCAATTTGATCGTCAACCAAATGGCCAAGATAACCCGCTCAAACGCGTGGGCGTTGATACGGGTATGGGACTCGAGCGTTTGTGTGTCATTGTGCAAGATAAAGATTCAGTCTTTGAAACAGATCTTTTTGCACCAATCATAGCTGGTATTGAAAAATTAACTGGGCTAGTATACAAAAATCAATCCCCTGCGCTAAAAGCTGCATTTCACGTGCTTGCCGACCATATTCGCGCGTCTTCGTTTTTGATTGCTGATGGTTGCTCGCCATCTAATGAAGGGCGAGGGTATGTGCTGCGTAAAATTATTCGCCGCGCGGCATTATTTTCAAAAAAATTAACAGAAAAACAGATTTTCCCAGAACTTGCTAATGTGGTAATTGATCACATGTCATCAATTTATCCGGAGTTGAAAGAAAATAGACAAGCAATTATTAGTTTGCTCAAGAGCGAAGTAGAAAAATTTGCAACCAATTTAGTGCACGGGCAACATATACTTGAAGAATATTTCGCCAAGGATAAAAACAAAATTGTTTCGGGTGAGCAAGCATTCAAATTATATGATACGTATGGCTTTCCCCTTGAGTTGACGCAACTCATTGCTCAGGAAAAAGGTTTTGCTGTTGATGTGCAATCATTTAATGAGCACATGGAAAAACAACGTGAACAATCAGGCAAAAAAGTTGTGCATGAAGAAAAAGAAATCACCCTGCCAGTATCGGTCAAAACCACTTTTACTGGTTACCAAGAATTAGAAACAGTATCGCCGATCACTGCCATCATTCATGAAAATAAATTAGTAAACTCAGTTGGCGCACGCAAAAAGTGTTGGATCATTACCCAAACCTCGCCTTTTTATGTCGAGTGCGGAGGGCAAGTGAGCGATCAAGGTAAGGTTATTTTCGGTAATGAATATAGCGTGTCGATTGATGGGCTTAAAAAAATTGATGGCGCGATCGCTATTGAGCTTGAAACCCCTATTGCAATTTCAGTTGGCGATTCAGTGAAACAGGTTGTCAATAAAGAAGTGCGCTTGGATACAATGAAGAATCATACCGCAACGCACTTGCTTCAAGCGGCGCTTATTGAATTATTAGGAAAACAAGTCAAACAAGCTGGTTCATTGGTAGTGCCCGATTATTTGCGCTTTGATTTTACCTACCATGAAAATTTAACCCCTGAGCAAATTAAGCGCGTTGAAGATGTGGTTAACAAAAAGATTCAAGAAAATATTCCCGTATCAACTAAAGAAACCACATATAAAGATGCGGTGAATGCTGGCGTCATAGCATTCTTTGGCGAAAAATATAATCCTGATAAGGTGCGTGTGGTTACTGTGCCAGGGTTTTCTGCAGAATTGTGCGGCGGAACGCATGTGCGTGCAACGGGTGATATCGGCTGCTTTAAAATCACTGAGGTTACCGCCCTTTCAGCTGGGCAGCGTCGCTTAGTGGCAGTAACAGGACCCAAAGCGGTTGAACTTTTCCAACAAAGTTTTTCCATTGTTAAAAACCTCGCACAAGAATATAAAGTGCGCGCGGATGAACTGTTAACAACGCTCGCAAAACAACGTGAGCACCTCAAACACGCGCAATCTCAGATAAAAAAATTAAAATCTGCAGCGATAAAAGGTGAAGTTCCCTCGTTACTTGAAAAAATTACCCTCGTTGGCAAAATTCCGTTCTTGTATGTATCAATGCCCGAACTTTCTAATGAAGAAATGAAAGACTTAGCAACATTGTTGCAACAGAAAAAACCTGGTTTTTATTTCTTACTTACCGGTGATGCGCATCGCAGTTCATTATATGCAGCGTTATCACCTGAATATGAAACTCATTTTTCATTGAAAGATCTTTCTGCGTGGCTGGAGCAAAAAGGATTGCGTTGTGGTGGCAAAGGCCTTACGTTGCAAGGTGGTGGCCCGCTCGTTGGCTTAGATTTTGAAGATTCATTAAAGAAGTGGGTTGTGCAACATCAAAAATAAGCAGGAGATCAAGATGAATATTAAACTTTTTTTGCTATCGCTTTTAATTGTTAATGTTGGTTTTGGAATGGAAGATTCAGAAAAAAAGGTTGAGGAAACTTCAATGACCAAAATTGGTCATTGGAGGAAGATGGTGCCATTCGAGGGTCGTATAATTGCTTATCAAACAGATTCATTGTATTTTGGCAAAAATAGTTATCACATCCATGGAAGAGAAGGTTTGATGAAGGTAGGATTGGTCTCTACATTTCCCTGGCAATGGGGCAATGATAGAGAAGGTTTTCAAGAAGGTTATAATTTATATCCTTTAATATTAAAAAATAGGTTTTATCGCTTTCGTGCTTTGATCAATGATAAACTTTCTGGGCATAATCTATCCGTTAGATTGGTAACTACCGAAGAAATTGCAAAAATATATGAAGCAATCAAAAATAATGAAGCACGATTTGCATGGTATAGGGATGGGGAAGAAGATGAAATTCGTGATCTTCGAAATTTTATTAATAAGCGGAATTAAATTCTGTGTAATCATTCTATGAAAAAAATCTTAGGACATATTCTTTCTGGCTCACTAACTGAAGGGTTAGTGATGCGCATTAATCCTGACACCAACTTGGAAGAGATAAAAACAGGCAAGTTTGTTTCTATCGTTGGTGGTGAATATACTTTCTTTTCACTCATCACCGATCTTACGTTGGCAGTAAGCCATCCTGATATTTTATTATTTCCACCCACAGAACAAGAAACGTTTTTGCGTTCTATGTTGCGCAAAAAAGATGTCTATGCAACGGCACAACTCAAGCCAATGCTGATGCTCACTAAACGCCTAGAAAAAATGCCGGTTAAAACTATCCCCGCTCATTTTTCTGCCGTGCATGAAGCCGATAAGCATGATGTTGCGGCAATTTTTGGCAATGAAGATGATGTTTCACAGCGTTATTTCAATGTTGGCTGTCCCCTCGATATGCAAACGCCGGTATGTTTGGATCTTGAACGATTAACCGAGCGCAGTAATGGGATTTTTGGAAAAACGGGAACGGGTAAAACTTTTTTGACGCGTTTAGTGTTAGCAGGGCTTATCAAACAAGAAAAAGCAGTTACCATCATTTTTGATATGCACAGTGAATATGGCCTTCAGGCGCGCACCGAAGGAAAATCGCACGCGTTTGTCAAAGGCTTAAAAACATTATTTCCCGGTAAAATTGTGATTTTCTCTTTAGATCCGGAATCAACGCGCCGACGTGGCGGCATGGCTGATGTTGAAGTCAGTCTTTCTTATCAAAGTGTGAATGTTGAAGACATTCTTTCCCTTCAGGATGAACTGAATTTGCATGCAACGGCCGTTGAATGCGCCTATTTGATTGCAGCAAAATATAAAAGAGATTGGTTGCAAGTACTACTTTCTCAAGGTGATACACTTAAAGAGTTTGCAACAGAATTAGGTGCACATCCTGAATCGGTGGCGGCGCTATATCGCAAGTTAAAACGTATTGAACGATTGCCATTTTTTAAACCATCTCAAGCGGGCGCTTATAAAGACAATTCTGTTATTGATCAAATGATGGAATATATAAGTAAAGGTACATCAATTATCATTGAATTTGGCAATTTTACTTCCACTTTTTGTTATTTACTTGTTGCCAACATTATAACGCGACGCATTCACCAAGAATATGTTGATAAAACAGAAAAGTTTTTGGGTTCACAACGCATTGAAGATGAGCCAACAAAGTTAATGATCTGTATTGAAGAAGCGCACAAATTTTTAAATCCAACTGCCGCGCGCCAAACCATTTTTGGTATTATTGCGCGTGAAATGCGCAAATATTATGTATCGCTCTTAATTGTCGATCAACGCCCATCGGGTATTGATCAAGAAATTATTTCCCAAATTGGTACAAAAATAGTCGCGCAACTTAATGATGAAAAAGATATTCAAGCGGTGCTGACGGGTGTCACTAATGCAACCAGCTTGCGCATTATTCTTGCTTCACTCGACACAAAAAAACAAGCATTATTACTTGGCCACGCGGTTGCTATGCCGGTGGTGGTGCAAACGCGCGAATACGATGAACAGTTTTATCGTGCTATGGCGACTACGCTTACTTCTAAGCAAGTTGATGCTACGATCAAAGAATTATTTTGATTCTTTACATACAACAAGAATTACGATCATACTAAATGCGACTCAGGAATAAATAAAAATAGACTCAAGAAAATAAAAAAATGAAAAAATTTGAAGTAAAAGAAGAGAGTAAAAATAAAATTATCGCAATTATTAGTGCCTTAGTGCCTGAAGCAAAGATTTATCTTTATGGTTCACGCGCCCGAGGCACAAATGCTGAATGGTCTGATATTGATTTGGCACTTGATACAGGTAAAAAATTACCACGATTAACGGTGGGAGAGCTTAGAGACATCATGGTTGCAACAAATATTCCCTACAAAGTTGATATTGTGGATTTCCATAACATTACTGACGCAATGCAAAAAGCAATTATGAAAGATAAAGTGGTATGGAAAGCTTAGAAACCAAATATCAAGTTGTAATGCAAACATTAAAGACATTACATGAATCTTTAGAAGTTATTAGAAACCCTAAGTATAAAGAATTGCATAATGAATTGCGAGATTCAGTCATTAAACGATTTGAATATTCTATGGATACTTTTTGGAAATATCTAAAGGAATATTTAGGATCTGAACATAAAATTAACATTATAATTAGTAGTCCTAAAGCAATTTTTAGAGAATCTCTTAATGCAAAAATAATTTCTGCTGAGCAATTTGAAACACTACTAGGGATGGTTGATGATCGCAATCTAACTTCTCATACGTACAATGAGGCTCTCGCACAAGAAATTAGCGAACGTGCTAACAAATATTATCAAATTATGCATGATATAATGCAACGTTGTATTCCAGCAAAATAATTACATCGCTCACATTTCCCCCTCTTGTTCAATTATGCTCACTATGATATCTTGGACCATAACTATCTATGATCCTCATGATACGGAGAGAGTGTTATGACAAGTCCTATTGTTCTCATAGTTGGTACACGACCAGAAGGCATCAAAATGATTCCTCTGTATCTTGCATTCAAAAAAATGCAAATTTCGATTGTACTCTGCTCAACTGATCAACATTCCTATCTATTACAAGAAGTCTACGATCTTTTTGGTATAGTTCCTGATTATCAACTTGATATCATGCAACCAAATCAAGATCTTTTTCATATTACTGAAACTGCTTTGCAAAAATTAAAAATATTTTATAACAAAGTAAATCCATGCTTAGTGTTAGTGCAAGGTGATACAACTTCAAGTATGGCTGCGGCGATGGCTGCTTTTTATTTAAATATTCCTATTGGGCACGTTGAAGCTGGCTTACGTACCAATGATATTAAGAGCCCATTTCCTGAAGAAATGAATCGTCGTTTTATTTCGATGGTGACACAATACCATTTTGCACCAACGCCACTCAACGTTGGTAATTTGCTTGCTGAAGGTGTTTCGCGCGAAGCAATTTATTGTACCGGAAATACTGTTGTTGATACGTTGCGTATTATAAAAGAAAAAATCGCGCTCAATGAACTTATAATTGATGAAAAAATTACGCAAAAAGTCCAAGAATGCAAATTGCTCGGAAAAAAAATTGTACTTTTGACGGTGCATCGCCGAGAATCATTTAATGGTGGTATCGTACGAATCTTAACTGCAATAAAAGAATTTGCAGCAAATAATCCTGATACTTTTTTCTTTTATCCCTATCACCCAAATCCACATGTACTTGAAGCAGTTGATACAGTTGGTATAGCGAAAGTTCCAAATTTATACTTAACCCGGCCTTTGCTCTATAAAGAAATAGTATATCTATTACTTAATGCTGATTGGATTGCGACTGATTCTGGTGGTATTCAAGAAGAAGCGATCAGTTTAGGAAAACCGGTACTTGTATTACGTGAAAAAACTGAGCGCGTTGAAGGTTTATGGACTGGGCTTGCAACATTAGTGGGCACAAATCCTGAAACAATCCAAAAAGCAATGCATACGTTATCGCATGATGCGCCGAGCGTGCAAGCACAATCAACATCAATTTATGGTACTGGACATGCTGCCGATATGATTGCTCATATTGTCCAAACCAAGCGCAATCATGCTCCTCATTTTGATTCAGTGCAAAAATTTCACACGGCAAGTCTCTAAAAAAAAGATTGCAAAAAAAGGAATCTCCCATGAAAAAGATTTGTATAATGGGGCTTGGTTATATTGGATTGCCAACCGCAATTGTTGCTGCAGAGCATGGTTTTGAAGTTGTGGGGTTTGATATCGATGCGCAGCGTGTCGATCGAATAAATAACTATGATCCTGTCATTCAAGAACCAGAAAGTATTGAGCGGCTACAACCATTAATTAGATCAGGCATTTTTCGCGCCACAACAGTTTTAGAACAGGCAGATTGTTTTATAGTTGCAGTGCCAACGCCGTTCAAAGAAGATAAGAAAGCTGATATTTCCTACGTCATGATGGCCATTGATCAACTTGCTCCGCTGCTCAAACGTAATGATGTTGTGATTATCGAATCCACCGTGCCGGTTGGCGTCACTGATCAATGTGCACGCGTTCTAGAAAAAAAGACTGGTTTGCGAGCCGGGCATGATTTTTTTGTTGCGCATTGCCCTGAACGCGTATTACCAGGAAAAATTTTTTATGAACTCATATATAACGCGCGCATTATTGGCGGGATTAACCATGACTCTGTCGATCGCGCTAAAGTTTTTTATAAGCAATTTGTTAAGGGACAATTGTATTTAACGAATGCAACAACTGCTGAAATGGTCAAGCTCGTTGAAAATAGTTCGCGCGATGTTGCCATTGCATTTGCTAATCAAGTCGCTGCCATGGCGTACGCAACAGGGTTAGATCCATTTGAAGTTATTGCACTCGCCAACAAACATCCGCGTGTGAATATTCTTAATCCCTCGTGTGGCGTTGGCGGTCATTGCATTGCCGTTGATCCTTGGTTTCTTATTGAGACCTTCCCACAGCAATCACATTTATTGCACACCGCGCGTGCCGTTAACGACGCAAAGCCCTTACAAGTTATCTCGTTAACACGATCGTGGGTTCAGGAGTGGCAGAAGAACCATGAAGGAAATCCTACCGTACTTATCTTAGGATTAACCTACAAAGCTGATGTTGATGATATGCGCGAATCCCCTGCTTTAATGATTGCACGTACTTTGCAAAAGTATGCAGACTGCCAGCTTTTAGTAACAGAGCCTAATGTTGCACAAACAGCCCTTGAATCGTTATTCAATAATGCGGTTGTATCATTGCAAGAAGGTATAGATCGTGCGGATATAGTTGTTTGTTTAGTGCCACACCGTCAATTTAAAAATATTGACCGCCATATGAGCACGCATAAAAAAGTTCTCGATTTTTGTGGGTTATTATATAAACCGCACGCTGATTCATCTGCGCAAGAAGTGCTCTTCTGGCCTGCAAATAGTGTTGAGACCATGACGCCTTTTGAACCTGCCTATTTTAGCTCGCCATCAACGACATTGTTTGACAAGGAGTATCAATAATGCGTCAACTTTTTATTGAAAAGAATCATATTGCCATCAAAGAAGTGTGTGAACCGCTATTAGATGAAAATTTAGTGCTGGTGAGTGTAAACTATTCTTTTATTAGTTCTGGCACTGAATCGGCAACTATTTCAAACGCTTCAAAAAATGTTTTTTTTACTAATATTCCGCAAAAAATAAAAAAAGTATTAGAATCGCTCGCAGCCAATGGTTTTGAAGGAACGCAAGCATTAGTAAAGGGTCGTTTAAGCGGAACGGTGCAATCACTTGGCTATTCTTGCTCTGGAACGGTTGTTGCTGTTGGCAGTAAAGTAAAAAGTATTCGCGCTGGCGATCTAGTTGCGTGCGCTGGTTCCGGATACGCAAACCATGCAGAATTTGTGTGTGTGCCTGAAAATTTAGTCGTGAAAGTTTCTGAACGCGCGCATTTAAAAAAAGCGAGTGTCACAACAATCGGAGCGATCGCCTTACAAGGAATACGACGCGCGCAATTGCAACTTGGCGAAACGGTCGCTGTCTTAGGTTTAGGATTACTTGGCCAAATTACGGTGCAACTTGCAAAACGCGCGGGCTGTTCAGTTATTGGTATTGATATTCTTGATGAGCGTCTTGCACTCGCTACACAATTGGGTGCTGACCGAGTGTTTAATGCAGTATCGCCCTCGTTGCAAAAAGATGTTGCGTTTTTTACACAAAATTATGGTGCCGATTGCACGATTATAACCGCGGCTTCATCAAGCAACGCCCTCGTTCAGCAAGCGATGGAAATCACGCGCAAAAAAGGAAAAGTTATTCTTGTCGGTGATGTTGGCCTTGGTCTTGAACGCGCGCCATTTTATCAAAAAGAAATTGATTTTCTTGTTTCATGTTCCTACGGCCCTGGGCGCTATGATTCGTTGTATGAGCAAGAAGGTAACGATTATCCCTATGCGTACGTTCGTTGGACTGAAAATAGAAACATGCAAGCGTTTCTTGCTCTCGTAGAAAAAAATCAGATTAATATTGATGCACTCGTTTCTCAATCAGTGCCACTCGAACAAGCAGAGCAAGCATACGAGCGCCTGAAAGAAAAACAATGTCTCGGTATTATTTTATCATATGATCAAAAAGATAATGCCGTACCTGAAGAACAAAAAAATGAAGAGGCGGCACAGGACATTATCTTTAAACCGGCTTGCACAACGCGGTTGCGCGTAGGATTTATTGGGGCAGGTGGTTTTGCAAAAGTGAAATTGATGCCGATTGTGGCAAAAATAAAACAGGCAAAAATTGAAGCTATTGTGGATGCCGATGTTGCTAATTCAATTAATGTTTCTCGTTTATATGGCTGTGCCACTGCATTGGTTGATGATAAAGAATTATTCGATAAAGATTTAGTTGATGTTGTAGTAATTGCAACACCGCATGCATTACATGGTGATCAAATTATAACGGCACTAAGTAAAGGAAAAGCAGTTTTTGCAGAAAAGCCGATGGTTACTTCATTTGAGCAACTTGAGCGTTTAGCGACGTTTCTAGAAAAAAATGATACTTTGCCGTTATGCGTTGATTACAACCGATCATTTGCACCTTTCATTACTAAAATAAAAAATGTTCTTGCTCACCGAAGTTCTCCGATAATGATTCATTATCGTATGAACGCGGGCTATATTCCTAAAGAACACTGGGTTCAAAAAGAAATTGGCGCTGGCAGAATTATTGGTGAAGCATGCCATATTTTTGATTTATTTTATTATTTAGTCGGTGCAAAACCAGTTTCTATTTCTGTTGAATCCCTCAATCCCCCTCATGAAAATCTACTTGCAACGGATAATGTTTCTGTGCAGATACGTTTTGTTGATGGTTCAGTGTGCACACTGTTGTATACGGCCTTAGGTCATCCAGGACTTGGCAAAGAACGTATGGAGCTCTTTTTTGATGGCAAAGCAATGGTGATGGATGATTATGTATCATTGCAAGGATTTGGGCTGCCAGCTTCATTTAATGAAAAAGCTTCTGCAGTGGATAAAGGTCATGAACCGCTGTTACGTCAGTTTTTTGCCTCTTTACAAGAACGAGCGTTACCAATGCCAATTAGCCGCGAGCGTTTGATCGATGTCGCGCACCTTACCCTCGTGAGTGATGCATTGGCGCGCAGGGGCGGCGGCGAAAAAACGTTATAAACTACGTATAAAACTAGGAAAAAAGATAAGAACTGTTAATCTATTTATTTGTGCACCCGCACTTTTTAATAAACTCTGAAAGAAATATATTAATGAATAAGATTTTAGTTTTTATTCCGACCTATAATGAACGGGCCAACGTTGACCGTTTATATATCCAACTGAAAAACCTTGGTCTACCCATTGATATTTTGTTCTGTGATGATAATTCACCGGATAATACTGGTAAAATACTTGATGAATTGGCAGAGCACGATCACACGGTGCGCGTTATACATCGTCCGGCCAAATTGGGATTAGGCACCGCACACTTAGAAGCTTTTCGCTATGCTCATAAAAATCATTATAATTATTTGATTACTATGGATGCAGACGGTACGCATGATCCGAAATATATCCCCTTAATGCTTGATAAAAAAGATAAATATGACATTGTTATCGGATCACGCTGGGCTGGAAAAGGTACCATGTATGGTTGGGGAAAAATACGATTATTTTTCACTAATTTCTGGCGCAATATGATCAAATATGGACTTGGTATGCCCTATGATTGCATGGGGGCCTTCCGTTTGTATAATGTTGCACTCTTGAATGAAGCATCAATCAAAAATCTGAAGTCTGAAGGTTTTTCTTTCAATCTCGAATCACTCTACCGATTCTTACAACGTGGCGCAACGGTCTATGAAGTGCCCATTGAAGCTCGTAATCGCGATAGAGGTGAATCAAAGTTATCCACAAAAATTATGCGGGAAACTGCAAAACAATATTTTATTCTTTTGACTGATCGTTTGTTTTGTGCACACAATACAAAATGTAAAAATTAATAATTACTTTAGTTGAGTGCGTTCAATGACACATTATGCCGTTATTTTAGCAGGGGGAAAAGGCGAGCGCTTATGGCCGTTAAGTCGTGAGAAACGTCCAAAACAAATATTGCCGTTTGTTAATGATCATTCTTTATTAGAAGATACCTTGAATCGTCTTGCTACGATTGTTCCTGAAAAAGATCGATTTGTTGTAACAACGGAACAACAAAAAAATATAATCGAACAGCATTGCAAAAATAATATTAATAGTTTGTTAATCGAGCCTGCCTCGCGTAATACTGCACCGGCGATTTTACTTAGTTGCTTATTATTAGCGCGTCAGGATCCAGAAGCACTCGTGATATTTTTGCCCGCTGATCCTTATATTCCTGATACACAAAAATTTGTTCAAAGCATTGCGCATGCCTTTGAGTATGGTAAACACCATGAAAAAATCGTGCTTTTTGGGGTTAAACCAACATTTCCGGCAACAGGATATGGCTATATCGAGTTCAAAGAAGCGCATGATCAGGTGGGCTCGATCATAAAATTTCATGAAAAACCATCGCGTGAAATAGCAGAGAAATATGCCTCTATGCCGTCCATGTTATGGAATATAGGCATATTTTGTGGAAAAATATCGGTATTTTTACAGCAATTCCAAAAACACGTTCCTGATATGTACACATCATTACAACAGTATGTGCGTTCACCTAATCAAGCACTATACGAAGCATTGCCGTCGATTTCGATAGATTATGCTGTCATGGAAAAAACGAAAGACATTGTCGTTATGCCCGTTGATTTTTCATGGTCAGATGTCGGCAATTTAGAAACGTTTTTATCATTACAGCAAAAATATTCGCGCAACGATGTGCACAACCGTATTGAGATTAAAGCGCATAATAATCTAATAACGGCAGATTCGAAAAAATTAGTTGCACTCTTGGGTGTTGATGATCTTTGTATTGTTGATACGCCAGATGCACTTCTTATCATGAAACGTTCTGAAGCTGAGAACGTAAAACAAATTGTTGCAGAACTCAAGAAAAAGGGCCTGGAACGTTATCTATAAATAGAAAGAAGTAGAGTATGAAGAAAGCTTTAATAACGGGTGTTACAGGCCAAGATGGCGCCTATTTATCGGAATTTTTGCTGCAAAAAGGTTATCAAGTTCATGGGCTAAAACGCCGCTCCTCTTCATTTAACACATCGCGTATTGATCATATTTATCAAGATGCGCATGAGTATGACACAGCAAATTTTATTTTACATTATGGTGATGTTACTGATTCGACAAATATAATCAGACTTATTCAGGAAATTCAACCGGATGAAGTGTATAATTTAGCGGCACAAAGTCATGTGCATGTTTCTTTTGAAACGCCTGAGTATACCGCCAATGCTGATGGATTAGGTACCTTACGCATCTTAGAAGCGATACGGCTGCTCGGTTTGACTTCAAAAACGAGGTTTTATCAAGCATCAACGAGTGAATTATATGGTAACAGTTTTGAAGTCCCTCAATCAGAAACAACACCCTTTTGCCCTCGATCACCGTATGCAGCTGCTAAATTGTACGCCTATTGGATTACCGTAAATTATCGTGAAGCGTATTCTATGTATGCCTGCAACGGAATTCTTTTTAATCATGAATCGCCCTTGCGTGGTGAAACATTTTTGACACGAAAAGTTACTCGAGCTGTTGCGCGCATAAAATATGGACTTCAGGAATGTTTATATGTTGGCAATCTCAATGCAAAACGTGATTGGGGATATGCAAAAGATTATGTCGAAGCGATGTGGCTCATGCTGCAACAAAATGTTCCTGAAGATTTTGTTATTGCCACCGGCAAAACACATTCCGTGCGCGAGTTCATAGAAAAAGCATTTGCTCATGTTGATATCAATCTTATATGGCAAGGAACTGGCATAGACGAGTGCGGTATCGATACAAAAACAAAAAAATCATTAGTGCGTATTGATGAACATTATTTCAGACCAACAGAAGTTGATCTTCTCATTGGTGATTCACGCAAAGCACAACGTACATTGGGCTGGTATCCCAAAATGGATTTTGATGGATTAGTGACGCTTATGGTTGATCATGATTGTAAGCTTGTTAAGCCGCCTCAAGAAAACCAAGAAAATTTGTTTCAACAGCCTCGTGGCACATCACCATATTCCGTGGATAGTTTATGAATAAACATGAAAAAATTTATGTCGCCGGCCACACCGGATTGGTAGGTTCAGCATTGATGCGAGCATTGCACGCGCAAGGCTACAAAAATTTGATATACAGAACAGTGCAAACGCTCGACTTGTGCGATCAACGCGCGACTAACGAGTTTTTTGCGCAAGAAAAACCGGCGTACGTTTTCCTTGCTGCTGCGCGCGTTGGCGGTATAAAAGCAAATAATGATTTTCCTGCAGATTTTATTTACGACAACATCATGATAGCAGCGAATGTTATTCACGCGGCCTATCAACACGGCGTAAAAAAATTATTATTCTTGGGCTCTTCCTGCATTTACCCGCGCCTGTGCCCTCAGCCTATTAGTGAAGAATATTTATTAACGGGCACACTTGAAAAAACAAATGAACCGTATGCGATTGCAAAAATTGCTGGCATTAATCTTTGCCAATCATATAACAGACAACACGGCACTAACTTTATTTCATGCATGCCAACCAATTTATATGGCCCGGGAGATAATTTTAATCTTGAAACCTCGCATGTGGTACCCGCGCTGATTGCAAAAATTTATAATGCCTATAGTACAAACGCGCGTTCTGTGCCAATTTGGGGCACTGGTCGCGCGTTTCGTGAATTTTTATACGTTGATGATCTTGCCGATGCTTCTCTTTTTTTAATGCAGCAGTACAATGCATCAGAACCAATTAACGTTGGCGTTGGGTACGATTGTTCCATCGCAGATCTTGCTAATCTTATTAAAGACATCGTTGGATTTCGGGGTGAACTTGTGTTTGATACCACAAAACCTGATGGTACACCGCGCAAATTGCTGAATGTTGATAAAATTCACGCGCTTGGATGGAAGGCGAAAATCTCTCTGGAAGAAGGTATGCAAAGAACGCTTGAGTGGTATAAAATGTCTATACAAAATTACCAAAGCCATAGTATATCTAAGCAGAATGAATGTATATCTTAGACCTCGGGAGAATTACATGAAAAAAATATTACTAGGTTGTTGTCTGTGTTTAGCGAGCGCTTTTTGTTTTGCAATGCAAGATTATGAAAAAAAATCTGAGTGTAAGCTCAACTATGATGAATATAAGGGTAAGCAACCTGAAAAGTTAAAACCCATAAAGATCACTACTCCTGATAAAAAAAAGAAAAATAACTCATCAAATTAAATTTTTTTCTAACTAGATGTGCATAGAAATCATGTGAATACCACATGATTTCCATATCAAATTTAATTTAAGATCCATGGCATTTTTTATATTTTTTACCCGAACCACATGGGCATGGATCATTTCTGCCAACTTTTTCTTCTTTATTGACGACCGTTTTTGGTGCTTCATTGTCACCCATTTCTGCCGATATCAAGTTGAGTTGATCAAGTTCACGCTGCCGCTTGGTCTCAAGTTCTGCTTTATTGAAATGTTCAAGATTGAGACGGAAGATATGGTTTATTGCTTTTTAAAATAAAAATCCTTTATTAATAAAAGAAAAAGTAAATCAATAAAGGATAAAAATGAAGCTTAGTTTTTTCATGATGTATGTTTGGTTTTTGTTGCTTCCTTTTTCTATATTTTCTGCTTCTCATGAAGGTCGAGTTAGAGATGTTAGTGAAGCCCGTGAAGAATTAAGCATGAAAACTAAAGAGGTTTCTGCTAAGCAAGAAGAGATCATAAGAAAAGAACAAGAGATTGAACAAAAAAGAAAAAGCGGTGACGAAGCTAGTGAAAAAATAGCACAAGAAGACCTTATTAAACTTAATGAGGAATTACAGACGTCTTTAGAAGCTAAAATAAAGGCAGTGGCTGAAGTATTAAATTTTAAGCCTAAAGATTCGGTAACTTTGAAAGTTGAAAAAGAATTAGCTGCCAAGGAAAAAGTAAATATTGAAATACAAATCAAAAAACTTCAGAGCACATTAGCATCAGAAGGAACATCAACAACGACTGAACCTTCAAAAATATCTGAAGCCGAGCTTACGTTAGGTCAACGAATTGGTAAGAATTTTGAAATATGGGTTACATCAAAATTGACTAAGGTTTTTGAGGCTTTCGGTGATTACAATGGGGCTATGAATGGCTATAAGGAACTTGCAGATTTATATGGAGAGCTTAATAAACCCTTACAACAAACTGAAAATCTTTTAGCGGCTGATCGTTTGAGATATAAAATGCACGGTGTTACCTTAGCCATTCAGGATTCAATGTATGCTTTGGAAGGCTATATAGCAAAATTGGATGCAATTAATCGTATTGAGACTGAAAAGCTGAAAAAGAGTACATCAAAAGCCGATACAGAAAAGATAAAACGAGATGCGCAAGTAGCAAGAGAAAAGGCATTCAGTAAAAATGCCATTAAAGATATAGCATTGAATGTTTTAGAGTTGCGTAATGAGATAGCAAGAATAAATACTGCAGAATTTGCTAAAAGTGTTGGCATATCGGAAGAAGCTCTTAAAAAAGAATTAGCTATATTGAGCAGTGATGTTGAAAGTCTTATAAAACAAATGGATTTGCAATCAGTTGGGCCGGGACCAGTAAAGAGTGAATTAGAACAACTAGCTGAAGCAACACAGAAACGAGCAAATTCGTTGTTAAGTAAGAACAATCTTGAAAATCTTACTGCATTTTTGGATCGCAATATGACAGGCTATGGAAAAAACGAAAAAGATTTTTCTTCCATGATGTTCTATTTAGATGATTTAGCAAAAGTGAAGTACTCATTATTATCTGATCCAAGAACTGGTGAGAAGATAACTAATGTCTTAATGCAATCTTATCAAAAAATTCAAGATACATATGGTAATTTTATTCGTAGTGATGCATTTAAAAAGCTTCCAAAAGATAAACAACAAGTGATACAAAAAAGATTCAACTATTTTGGTTCACAGGCAAAAAGATTTGAAATTGAGCATGCAAATATCATGAAAGACATTGAGTTAAGAAATAAGTTTAACTCTCAGGAGGTTAAAACGTATGAAGCTTTAATTGCCAAGAACAAAAATGCTACAATAATTAATCCTCAGAGGTTGGAAAAAATAGAAACTGCCTTAGGCAATGATAAAATTGTTATTCAGGATGCCTTAAAAACATTGGCGCCTGAAAATGACGCAAAAATAGATGCCTTACTCAAAAATTTTGATGCAAACATAAAGAAAATTTATGAAGAAATTTCAAAAGCTGATCCTTCACAGAGGGAACTAGAGTCTCTACAACGAATTTTGAATGCCCTGAGTGATTTAATGGGAGAAGTTAATGGTTCTATGTTAAAAGGTGATCTTTCTTCAGAAGTTGCACGAGTATTAGCAAAAGCATATTTGAGAATGAATATTAGATTCGATCAATTAGCAAGTGAAGCATCTCGAGTACAAGGCGCATTAACAGCCGTTATTGGTAATAATGTTGTAACGTTGCCGCAGGTAATAAGATCAAATGTTAAGGAGATACAGAAAATCCCTACGACAGGATCACTACCAAACAAATCCACAATTGAGCTTGCAAAAAATATATGGGATGCCGGAGCAAATGTTTCTCAAAAAAATATCGATGAACAAAATGTTCTTATCGATCAAATTGATCAAGTACCTCTTGCAAAAACTAGTTCACCTGTCACTGAAGGTGCAAAATTAATCGAAACATATGCGCAGTCATTAGAAGCTTCAGCTTCTCAGCCAGCAGGGGGAGCTACAGAATCTGCCGGTTGGGATATTTAATTTAAGATCCATGGCATTTTTTATATTTTTTGCCCGAACCGCATGGGCATGGATCGTTCCTGCCAACTTTCTCTTCTTTATTGACAACTGTTTTTGGGGTTTCGTTATCGCCCATTTCTGCTGATATTAAATTGAGTTGATCAAGCTCACGTTGACGTTTTGTTTCAAGTTCTGCTTTGTTGAAATGTTCAAGATTGAGATGGAATACATGATGAACAATTTCCCAACGAACTTGTTGCATCATTTCCTGGAACATAGCGAATGCTTCGCGTTTATATTCAATCAAAGGATTCTTTTGACCCCAGCTTCGCAAATCAATACCTTCTTTTAAATGTCCTAGATTGAGCATGTGCTGTTTCCAGGCATTGTCGAGAGTTTCAAGCATGAGCCAACGCTCAGCTTCTTGAACTCTTTCAGATGGCTGTTGATTGCGATAGAGATCATATTTCATGAGCAAGAAATTTACGATATCTGTTTCAAGGTTTTCAGAACTTGAAGTAGAAAATCCTTCTTTATGTAAGTCATCAACGGGAATACCTGTCATGGTGCTTAACGGTTTAAGGATATTTTCAAAAGCCTCGGGTGAAACCGTGCGTGCTGGAGAAAATTCCTTGATCATGTCATGCACGGATTCACGAATGAGCTCACGGACAAAGCCGTAAATTTCATCGGCGCCTTCTAAAATAGAACGGCGATAAGCATATACCACAATCCGTTGTTGGTTTAACACATCATCATATTCAAGGAGATGTTTACGGATATCAAAATTTCTTTTTTCAACTTTTTCTTGAGAGTTTTCAATCGATTTAGAAATAAACCGCGATTCGATCGTTTCATCTTCTTGCATACCGACGCGGCGCATATTTTTTTCAATGAGATCGCCTGAAAATATGCGAATGAGATCATCGTTGAGTGCAATGTAAAAACGAGACTCTCCAGGATCGCCTTGACGTCCCGATCGCCCTCGCAGCTGATTATCAATACGTCTACTTTCATGACGCTCGGTACCAAGAATATATAAACCGCCTGCTGCGATAGATTCTGGTGTTAATTTAATATCAGTACCGCGGCCTGCCATGTTGGTGGCGATGGTTACATGTGCCGGTTCGCCCGCATGAGCAACAATTTCTGCTTCTCGCTCATGCTGTTTAGCATTGAGCACTTCATGGGGGACGCCATGTGCGTGGAGAATACTGCTTAAAAGTTCTGAAGTTTCAATAGCAATAGTACCGATAAGAACTGGCTGCTTTTTTACATACCGTTCTTTTACATCTTGTGCAATTGCTTTATATTTTGCTTCTTTTGTTAAGAATATTAGATCTGGCTTATCGATACGAATCATAGGTTGATTCGTTGGAATTGAAATAACATCAAGTCCGTAAATTTTATGAAATTCTTCAGCTTCGGTGAGCGCAGTTCCTGTCATACCCGCTAAACGTTTATATAAACGGAAGAAATTTTGGAGTGTAATAGAAGCGAGTGTTTGGCTTTCACGCTCGATTTTTACTCCTTCTTTTGCTTCTATTGCTTGATGCAATCCATCACTATAGCGTCTACCTGAAAAAATTCGGCCGGTAAATTCATCAACGATAAGTACTTCATCATCTTTGACAACGTAATCAACATCTTTTTTGAACAATGCATGAGCGCGCAATGCCTGATTAATATGATGCAGCAGCGTGAGATGTTCAATTGCATATAAGTTATCAATATGAAATGCAGCCTCAACTTTATCAACGCCGGATTCAGTTAATTGTACCGAGCGTGCTTTTTCATCGACCTCATAATCTTCAGTTTTTTTCAAACGAGGGATTACGGCATTTGCTTGCGCATAGAGGTTACTGCTTTTATCTGAAGAACCTGAAATGATGAGTGGCGTTCGCGCTTCATCAATCAAGATTGAGTCAACTTCATCAACGATGGCATAATGAAGTTCTCGCTGAACGTAATCTTCAAGCCTGAATTTCATATTATCGCGTAAATAATCAAAACCGAGTTCGTTGTTAGTTGCATAGACGATATCAGCGTTATACACTTCTTTGCGTTCTTTATCGCCCATATGATTTTGTAAAATGCCCACGTTGAGCCCTAGGCGATTGAATACAGGCGCCATCCAGGTGCCATCACGTCTTGCCAAGTAATCATTCACCGTGACTAAGTGAGCACCTTTGCCGCTCAAGGCATTAAGGTATAAAGGCAAGGTTGCTGTGAGGGTTTTACCTTCCCCCGTTTTCATTTCGGCGATTTTACCTTGATGCAATACGATGCCACCAATAAGTTGGACATCAAAGTGGCGTTGCCCTAACTCTCGTTTGGCGGTTTCGCGTACAACGGCGAACGCTTCGGGCAAAATATCATCGAGGGTTTTGCCTTTGCTTAACTGTTCTCGGAATTCATTAGTTTTTGCACCCAATTGCTCGTCAGTGAGAGCGCTTATTTTAGGCTCCAAGCTATTAATATGATCAACAATGGGCCTGAGTTTTCTTAATTGGCGTACATTGGCAGTACCCACAATCTTTGCTAATATCTGTGCGATCATATAACAGTCTCCAATGATCTTTATGTGTAATGCTTGAAAATCTAATTTCTCTAAAGATATAGTATCTAGTAAAGCAGGCACATTATTCTTTTGGCAAGGGACTAGACAAGAGATACAGGAGAGTATATCAGAATTGCTAGGGCTACTCAATTAATGGTCTTTTAATGGTCTTTGAGCCAGTATAGGGCAAAAATAATTCGCAATATGAAATAATAGGGGTAATGGATCCTGTTTTTTGGTTGTAAACAGAGTTTTTTTGCTTTATTGGGTTATGCTGCTATACTTACTATATAATCATATTAATTCCGACGAAAGGCTGGTTAATTAAAAGTAGGGTTAATACTATTTGTTGAGTTTCATTTTTTAATTTTTTTTTTGTGAGTTTATATACCTATGAACATATATGTTGGCAATGTTGCACGTACAGTGACAGAAGACATGCTAAGACAGTTATTTGCTGGAAAAGGCGAAGTCTCCTCAGTTAAAATTATCAAAGACAAATTTACTGGTGATACCCGTGGATTTGCTTTTGTTGATATGCCTATTACAGCTGAAGCTCAGCAAGCAATAGCCGAATTGAATGGTTACGAGTTGGAAAAACAAGCCCTACGAGTAAATGAAGCACGTGCCCCTGAAGCTCGCGGCCCTCGAAGTGATAATCGTTTTGGCGGTGATCGCGGCGGTAATCGCGGTAATGGCGGCAGCGGTGGTTGGGGTTCTTCTCGTCCTCCAAGAAATAGATTTTAATCTATTATCTTAATTCTGAAATTTAAAAAGAGGCGTTTACTTATTGTAAACGCCTCTTTTTTGTTTTAACGGTCCATCTTCTATTATAGAGGTGTTAAGAGCGTGTTTTAACTTAGGTGACTATCATATTCCCGAAAAACTACCATACGCCAAGAAGAATGATACACCACCACTTTCTTCTGTTCGGGGATTAAAATTAAGATTACTACCGTTTTCCATCAAGAAATTAAAAGTTCCAGGGCCAGAAACGGTGACTAAAAAATCAAGAAGCCTACTCCCGCTGCTCGTACCGTAAAAATCAAGGCTATTTGCTAATTGAAATGTTATGTTACAATCTTCTGCAGCATAAAAAAATACTCGCGCTGGATAAGTTGGCCCGCCATCACATCGGTTCGCTGATCCAGTAATAGTAGCATCACCATTAGTTACCGTAACTAAAATATCGGATGTTAATGCCTTAACACTAACAATACCAAAAAGTGAATTATGACCAATAATATCAATATTAGCATCGACAACACCAGATGTTATACCACTATTTGTATTATCGCACGATTCGTCACTTAACCAGTGCCAATTCACCGTCGTAGTTGATGGCTGAGCGCCTATAGTTGAAATAAGACCAAATAGCAATACCATCGAAAAAATTTGTTTAAAACAATTAGACCATTTTTTCTTCATTTTTTATCTGTCCTTTTTAAAATAATTAAATGATATTATTACACACATCACCTTTTATGCTATTTCACCTCCGTTACTTCGTAAAAATAATAATTATTAATGTGCAGCATTTAACTGGTATTATTTTGAATGAGTCAAGTAGTATATTACAAAACTTGTGGCAACATTATTAAAATGGTTAGAGAGATGTCAAGGCTCTGAAAAATGAAGGCAAGAAGGTAATGAGTATAAAAAACATAGTAAAAATAGCATTATTCATAATTCATTTTGGATTATGTGCGAACGGTGATTTATATCGTGTTGTAGGAATATCTATTCCTAAATGTGGTTCCAACATGCTACTGAAAATGCTTTTAATGATGACTCATGCAAAATTACCTATTCCTCGTAGAAGTTTTTTTTTAATTGATGATGATGCCATGCAAATGTTTATGGAAAGTAAAGTGTGGTTGCTCATAGCACATGCAATCTATGTTGATGATAATATTAAAAAAATAAGTAACGAACAAATAAAAAAAGTTTTTATAATTCGAGATCCGCGTGATCAAGTGGTCTCTGCAGCTTTTTGGATAAAAACTATAGATAGGATGCCAGAAAGCACATGGGATTTAGATGTGCTTATTGATCTACTGATCATGAATACTGGGCCCTTATGGTCTGAAGTACTTTGCTCAGATGATCCATGGCTTCAAATAACTGATATAACTTCATTTTATACCATATATTTACCATGGCGATTTGAACCGGATGTATATACCACAACATTTGAAAAGTTAGTCGGAAAACAAGGAGGCGGTAGCGAGGATGAACAAATAAAAGAAATTATTGCAATAGCAAATCACCTAGGTAAATCCCTTACCTGGGAAGAAGCAAAAAAAATCGCCGACAAATTATTTGGGGGTACATTGACATTTCGTGAAGGAAAGATTGGATCATGGAAAGAACATTTCTTAGAAAGACATAAAATTGCTTTTAAAGCGGTTGCAGGGCAACTACTTATAGATCTCGGTTACGAAAAGGATTTTAACTGGTAATGAATAAGCTTTATCATCGACCTTCATGAAATTAGAGCTTTTTTCTTGCTTCATCTACGTTTTTTTTCATAAAACTAAAATTAAAAAAGAATATGTAGCTACAATGAAGGGTAAGAAGGCATGAGTATAAAAAACGTAGTAAAAATAGCATTATTCATAATTAATGTTGGATTATGCGCTCAGCAATATCCTGATTTATATCGTGTCGCAGAAATAACTATCCCTAAATGTGGTACCATGCTATTAGCGAAAATGCTTTTAATGATGTCTCATGCGAAGGTAGCTATTCCTCGTAGAAGATTTTTTTTAATTGATGCCAATGCCATAAAAATGCTGATGATGGATCCAAGGTGGTTGCTCGTAGGACATGCAATTTATGTTAATGATAATATTAAAAAAATGAGTAATGAGCGAATAAAAAAAGTTTTTATATTTCGAGATCCTCGTGATCAAGTGGTCTCTGCAGCTTTTTGGCTAAAGACTATAGAAAGGATAGAGGAAAAAACATGGGATTTAGATGTTCTTATTGATTCATTGATAATGAACACCGGGTTCTTATGGTCCAAAGTATTTTTGTCTGACGATCCCTGGCTTCAAATAACGGATATAGCTTCATTTTATAATATATATTTACCATGGCGATTTGAGCCAGATGTATATACCACAACGTTTGAAAAATTAATCGGAAAACAAGGAGGTGGTAGTGAGGATGAACAAATAAAAGAAATTATCGCAATAGGAAATCACTTAGGTAAACCTCTTACTTGGGAACAAGCAAAAAAAATTGCCGACGAATTATTTGGGGGTACATCGACATTTCGTGAAGGGAAGATTGGTTCATGGAAAGAACATTTCTTAGAAAGACATAAAATTGCTTTTAAAGAAGTTGCAGGGCAACTGCTTATAGATCTTGGTTATGAAAAAGACTTCGGTTGGTAAAGGCAAATTTTTGGTCGTTGTCATGAAGTAATCTTAAAAATTCTTGCATTATATTTACTCTTCTTTTTAGTATTAAAACAACAGTATATTTTAAAGGGGAGAATTTTATGAGATTAAAGAATAAATCATGGTTTTTATCTATATTTTTTATAATACCACATATTTCTTTCTGTGTGAAAAGTGAAATAATATTCGATAATCTTGCAATAGCTGCGCTGCAACATGGTGACATTGTGCAGGAGAGCATCGTTGTTGATAATCCTCATTTTAAATCCTATGTGATTAGTTTAGTTGAAAATGCATTACAAGATAATGCGCAGGAGCAACTTTCAAATGGTTTGCTAAACTGCTATGAACAAGTCTGTAAAGATGAGAAAGAGTTTTTAGTAAAAGATCTTATTGATGTTTTTCCTGATTTAACGGCTGGATTAAATCGAATGGTAAAAGCATCTCGCCCCCAAACGCAACGTCCTCTTGCAGGGCCTGCAGGATGTGATCTTTCTGAGATTATTGGTCTGCTTAACCATCTCTATAGACTTCTTACGCAGTGTTGTAATGCGGCTACCATCTCGTTTGATGCAATTTTTGCGGAGCTCAATGATTTGCAAGGCACCTTGACGCAATGTTGTGCAAATGCAACAGCAGACTTTGAGGGTACTTTTACCGTGATAAACGCTATACAAAATACGCTTTCTACATGTTGTATAGATTTTAATAATGCTTTTATCGGTACATTTACGGTTATTGCCAATGGAATCAATACATTGTTCCCTCGTTTAGCTTCAGATTTTAATACGGTAGAAGTTTTGTTAGATACAGACATAAGTCTAGCAAATACCGTTCTTGACCAAATAATTGCTTGCTGTGGTAGCCTTGAAAGCCAGCTTACTAATTGTTGTAATGAATTAATATCGAGTGCAAGTGCTATCTTAAGTGAATCAATTACTATGATGGAGAATACAGATTATGCCCAAGAACTTGCAGCGGCAACGAGTTGCATAGTTTGTGGAAACTTCGACATATCTTGCGTAATTTGTGGGGGTACACCCTAGATTGATAAAATTGTTTTTATGATGCAAGTAAAAATAGGGAAAAAAGGAGTAAAATTAGATGGAATATGGAAAGTGTATAAATCTCTTTTTTACAATTTTAATACTGCAACATTATCCGTGGCCAATACAAGGCATGATGCAAAATGATGGTCGTGAATTCCTCGTAGAAGCCTCTAAGGAATTTGATGAAGCATATAAAGATAATTTCATGGCCGAATATTCTAAGCTCGGTGATGAACTAAATATACAATTTTTGGAAACAATTAATTCTGATGTAATCTATGTAAAAGTTGAAGACCCTATTTTCAAATCCTATATAACATCTATTGTTGAAAATGCTCTAGAGCAAGGTTTGACAAATGCTCTTCCCCACGGATTCTTGCAATGCTATGAGCAGATATCAAATAATAAAAACGATTTTTTAATAGAAGATCTACGTAATGTGATAAAAGTAAGTCTGGATGTTTTGGCAGATACGAATACAAAGGTATTGCATCCAAAAATACATCCCATCGTTGGGCCATTGTTATGTAATACTTCCATAGTTATTGACCTGCTTATGACCATAGAAAGCTTACTGACGCAATGCTGTAATAATAACACGATAGATTTTGGCATGATTTTTTCTGACTTAGCCTATATTCAAAATACTTTAACAATATGCTGTGAGAATATTACTAATGATTTTAACGGTACATTTTCTGCCTTAGCGGAATTTGAGACTACATTAACAAATTGTTGCGCGGTAGAATTCTATGATCTTAGCGGCACATATAGTGCTTTAAACTATGGATTTAATAGCACTGAAACAATAATTACGGCAGATTTTAATGGGACAGTTACACTGCTCGATGCTATAACAATAGTGTTGAATGATGTTCTAACCACACTAACATCAAATTGCACTAACTTTGAAACTCAAATCGATAATTGTTGTGCATCATTGTTTGAATCTTTGCTTGCGCTGGGTAGTCAGGTAGCAAACGCTGTGAGTATTGTTGCATCATTCTTAGGTCATGAATGTAACAACTTTTGCGTAGCAAGTACACACCTTGTACCGGATCCTTTCTGTCCAACAGCCCATACATGTGGCTAATAGATGTGGCATACATAATTTTTGAGCATAAGGGATTGAGACTATGAAAGAGACAATTTTCTAAAAAGAGGGGTATCATGTTTATGCGTGTGAGAAATTTTTTAAAACTTTTTCTTATACTATTATTAACGCAAAATTGTGTAGTAAGTTTACAAGGTGCAGATACGAAAAGCAGTTTGGACCCGTGTTATACTATAATAGTTGAGCATGAAATAGTAAAAACATTGGTAACCTTTTTTGTTGAGCACGCTTTAGAGGATTCTGAGAGAAATATTTCTCCTGAGTTATTGGCATGCTACCAAGAGCTTTATGAAAACAATACTTGTGCGCCAGAAACATTAAAAAATGTTCTACCCGAACTAATAATTAAATTACAATCTATGACAGACAAATCCCCTCGCGAACATGTGCCCAATGTTTTAGCAGGACCACCAACATGTAATTTGTCCGGAATTTATCAATTATTAAGAAAGTTCTATGACGCACTTGTTGTTTGTTGTAATAACGAGACTACTGATTTCAATGGCACCTTTACCGTATTGAGTGAATTTGAGAATACGCTTACGCAGTGTTGCGCAACTATTGCTAATGACTTCAATGGTACATTTAGCGCGCTCTACGAATTAGATTCTACTCTTACCCAATGTTGTGCAGAGATATTTACAGAATTCAGCGGCACATTTTCGGCATTAGCATATGCATTTAACAGTACTTATAGTGTATTAGATGCAGGATTTGGGGTTATTATACCTTTAGTAAATGAGTTAGATACTGTTGTAGGAGAGATGAATGGTACTTTTGACGCCTGTTGCACCAGTTTAGAATTCCAAATAGCTAATTGCTGCGACGATCTGATAAATTTATTAAACGAGGCTAATAATAATTTTATTACTACATATGAGACTATTAATAACATTATTTCTAGCTATGAAGATCTTACTAACTGTACCTTAAACACCGCTTTCGAGTTTAATACTTGTTAAATTAACACGGTAAGTAGAATGTTTTAAGGGGCACACAAGTGCCCCTTTCTATTTATCGCAAAAGGATTTTTTTCTATCTTCTACTATGTCTTGCATTCTATTTATTCTTCTTTTTAGTATACAAAATGGTAGTGCATCTTAAAAAAGGAGTAATTCCATGAAAAATAAAAATAATTTTAGATTGTTTTTATTATTTTTAATTATTATTGGTATCTTGTATCATGCTGAAAGTACCTCTGATGATAGCGCATCAATACTAGTGCAACAGAATAACAATGCCACAAAAAAAACTGTTCTTGCCGATGATTCTTACCTTAAATCTCTTATAATTACGATAGTTGAAAATAAGATAGCACAGCGAAAGGAAGAATGCCTCCCTGAGAGCTTATTGAGATGCTATGAACAGTTGACGCAAAATAAAACTGAATGTGATGAAAATACTCTTCAAGAAGCATTCTCTGACATAATGCATATATTAGAAATGATTCCAGAAGAATCCCGTTATAGTCCCGGTGTGCTTTTCGGCCCTTTGCAATGTGATCTTGCTGGTGTATATAATTATCTTAGTCAAGAAATATATCCGTTGCTTACGCAATGTTGTGCAAATAATTCTATTGATTTTAGTGGAACGCTTACCGTATTAGCTGCTATAGAAAATATATTGAATGTCTGTTGTGAAACTATTACGAACGATTTTGCTGGGACTTTTACTGTTTTAGCTCATAATCAAAATGATCTTACTACCTGTTGTGAAGAAGTAGCCAATGATTTTCAAGGTACGTATTCGGTAATTGCTTTTGGGTTTAACTCCACCTACAGCATTCTTACTAATAATTTTGATACTATATTTTTCGATTTGACTACTGATTTAAATGAGCTTAATACGTTATTAACTGACATTTCCGGTTGTTTTAACACCCTTAGAGTAACATTTTCTATTTGTTGCTTTGAAGTTAGTACTTTGATTACTGGTCTTATGGCTACAAATGGCTCTATTGTTTCAGATGGTACGAGGTTGAACAATCTTGCAGGTAATAGTGCATGTATACTTGATTCATATGTTGGCACCTGTTAGCATTCATAGGCACAAAATGATGAGGTTCTCCTAGGTATTAGGAGAACCTTCATTAATAAGTGTCATTAGCATTAATCATATTTAAGAACATCAGCACGTTTAATGCTTAATCGTTCATCCCATAATACCCATTTTTATCAGGGAACGTAGTCTCGAGCATTTCTTTAGTACTCACAATTTTTTGGTTTGCGCACCCTTCGTTTCCCTGTAATACCTTATTATTTTAACGCGAATTCGATGTATAAAAACATAAATTTAGCCTAAGAAAATAATATAAAAACAGAATTGTCATTGCGAATCTATGCAGCTTTTAGCGGAGTTGGCAACCCAGATAATAAAATTAATTCATTAAAAGGAATTTATTAAAGTTCTGGGTCACCACGTCACTACGTTCCTCGTGATGACATTTCGAGATATTTTTGTGATAAGTTGATAATTTTTTTTATCGAATTCGCGTTATTTTATTAATCTTTTAACTATGGTTGTATTTTTTTCCCATCAGTATAGCCTTTGATTTGAGCTGTCGGTCCTCAGTTTAATCAGAAGGAGATAATGAATATGAGAAAAAATATACTGGGAATCGTTATACTTTACGTTGGATTACTAGGTGGACAATGCTCTGAGGATATGTATCGTGTAACAGCAATCACTATCCCCAAATGTGGCACTAATTTATTATTAAAGATGCTGACAGAAATTTGCTATGCACAGTTGGCTATTCCGCGTAAGAGATTCTTTTTGATCGATGATCAAGCGGTTAAAATACTTATGACGAGTCCGCTTTTTATTCTTATAGCTCATGCGATTTATGTTGAAAAAAATATAAAAAAATTGAACGATGTACGTATTAAAAAAGTTTTTATTTATAGAGATCCACGCGATCAAATTGTTTCGGCAGCTTTTTGGATAAAAACTATAGAGAGGGCTCCTCAGCATGAATGGAGTTTAGATGAGCTTATTGATGCATTGATAACAGATGGAAGTATGCTATGGTCAACAATATTTCTTGCACAAAATCCATGGATTCATGTAAAAGATGTAGCATCATTTTATAACCTCTATTTACCATGGCGATTTGAACCTAATGTATACGCGACGACATTTGAAAAATTAGTAGGTAAAGAAGGTGGGGGCGATGAAGAAACACAGATACATGAGATTATTGCAATAGCAAGTTTCCTTGGCCATGTTATTACGAGAGAAGAAGCAAAAAAAATCTCGTCAGTCTTATTTGGCGGAACGACGACGTTTCGTGAAGGCAAAATTGGCTCATGGAAAGAACATTTCTTAGAAAGACATAAAGCTGCTTTTAAAAAAGTTGCTGGGCAATTGCTTATAGATCTTGGCTATGAAAAAGATTTTAATTGGTAACGGAATAACCTTTTTGAGCTATCTATATTTTTGTTTTTACTTTCTTGAAATCCCAGATTAGAGTAAGGCAACGTGGGCACAATTAAGGGGTTATTTTTTAAAAAGGAGTCTGATATGAGGCCTTTATCGAGTTTGTTTTTGATGATAATGTTTAGTTTCAGCACCGTGATTGCCGGGAACTTACCAGATCCAACTACTGAACCTGAAATTACTGTCGATGAAACGATCAAAACTTTTATTAAAGACTTGTGTGAAAATTTAACTCATGATGATTACATACATCATAAATCTGGTGTTGAGGCATTAAAGAGATGTTGCCAGCATATTGAAAATAATGCTAATTCATTACCGTTACAAGATCTGATACAAGCATATCCTTTATTACTTGCGCGATATCAAGAATTAAGAGCTTGTCTGCAAACTAAACTTTTCTGGAAACAATACGAATAAAAACACATCTGAATTGATTCATCCAAGAAAATGTTCCTTCAACAACCCACCGTATTGGATCTTTTTTGCGTAATTCTGGGTTTATTTTTGGATTTTTGAAATGGCATGATCTATGAAAAAGATTTTAACTGGTAATGGAATAACCTTTTTGGGCTATCTATATTTCGTTTTTATTTTATTGAAATCCCGGATTAGAGTGCGGTAACGTAGGTACAATTGAGAAGAGTCGTTTTTAAAAAGGAGCCTGATATGAAGTCTTTATCGAGTTTGTTTTTGATGATCATGTTTAGTTTTAGCGTAGTGATTGCCGCTAACATGCCAGATCCAACGAGTAGTGAATTGCAGAATGAAATTACCGTCGATGAAACGATTAAAACTTTTATTAAAGGTTTATGTGAAAATTTGACTCTTGATGATTACATACATCATGAATCTGCTGTTGAAGCATTAATGAGATGTTGCCAAAGACTTGAACATAATGCTAATTCATTACCGTTACAAGATTTAATACTAGCATATCCTTTATTACTTGCGCGATATCAAGTATTAGTTAATGAATTGCCAAATGATGATACGTTGAAAGCGCCGCGAGAAGAACAGCGGCCATTTATTGTTGGGCCTGGAGCTTGTGACCTTTCATCTATCAGAAATTTATTGAATGTAATACTGACGAATTTGAATCAGTGTTGCCAGCAGATTGAAAATAATTTTATAACAACGTTTTCAATACTTAATGATGTTCTGTTAACCATTTCAATATTTTCAAGTGAAATCTTAATAGAAACGGTAAGTACGTTTATTTCTACAGTATCTATTTTGACTGAGCTCGTTGATACATTGACAGTTGTTATTGAGGAGAATTTTCAAGGGACATTTACCGCGCTCAACGCGTGTTGTCAAAATATCACGAGCGAATTTCAACAAACATGGACCATTTTAGCAGACGGGTTTGATGGGACATTTACCGCACTTAACGCATGCTGTAACAATATTACATCAGAATTTCAACAAACATGGACCATCTTAGCAGATGGGTTTGATGGAACGTTTAGCGCGATTGCAAGTATCGATTTGTCTTTCGTATTTACCGAACTCAATGCTATTACCGCATGTTTTGCAACATCCCTCACAGCTCCAGTAACCATAACACAAAGTGGTTATTATTGTCTTGCAAATGATGTTAGCGGTTCATTTGTGATAACTGCAAATGATGTCACTCTCGATCTGAACGCTCACACGATTACGACTGGTGGTGTTACAGTAGGATCAGGAATCGTAGGGACTACCATAAAAAATGGCACAATAACAAATTCATCGGTGGGGATTGTTCTTAATAACACAACGAATTCAACAATTGAAGATATAAGTATCACTGAATCGCCAGGTTTGACCGCAATAAGTTCAACAGGTAATGGTAATAGATTCTTCAATATTTATATTGATACTGTTGCGCAAGGTTTCTTCAGTGATGGGGACAATTATTTGCTCATGGATGGTGTAACGGTAGCAAATACAACGGGCATAGGTATGCTGTTTAGCTTTTTAATCGATTCAACCATCAAAAATGTATATATTGCAAACACAGGCTCCTTTGGTATGGAATTAGCAGGAGGATGTTTATATACAGAAATTTCTAATGTCAGTATTACCGATGCTAGTGTTTATGGTGTCTACTTAAATGCAGAAGGTGGACAACAATTTGGTATGGATCTTGTTAATATATCCGTTAGCAATATGATAACAGGAGGGACCCTTGCAGGTATTTATGCAACCGATGCAATAACCTTTAGATTTATATCATGTGACGTTCAAGATTGCGATGGCAATGCTTTTGTTTGCTTCCGCGTAGACGCAGGTCAGAACTGTTTATTTGATTCTTGCTTAGCTGCATCAAATGGTGCTGGGACAAATACTGCAGGATTTCAGTTAGCCTGCATGGGCTCCGTAGTTCAAAATTGTCAAGCGTTAGGCTTATCAAGTAGATTAACAAATGCAGTAGGTTTTATTTCTAGCGGGGTCGATAATCTATTTAAAAATTGTGTGGCATCTAATATATCTGTATCACCAACGGGAGACGATGCCGGCAATGCAGTTGGCTTTGAAACAACTGCAAATGATAATATTTTCATTGATTGTCAAGCAATTCAAATTTTGCAAACAGCAGATGAGATTGGTAATTTTGCGTATGGATACGTAGTGGACGCTGATAATGTATCCCTATACAATTGTGTAGCAGACCAATGTAATGGAAGTGTTATCAATGATAGCAGCAGCTTTGCGATATTTACCGGTGTTACTGATACTTTATTAGCTAATTGTAGTGCAACAAATTCAAATGGAACTGGATTTTTAGTACAAGGTACGAAAACTGCCTGTGAAAATTGTATTGCATCTCATAATGAAGTAGGTTTTAGCATACAAAATGGTGAGTTTACTGGTCAATATAGTTCGGCATTATATAATGTTACAGATGGCTTTGATCTTGTAGGTAATTCACAGACTTTTATTGGTTGTAGTGCGAGCCAGAATGGTGGTACTGGTTTTGGTATAATAAGCGGTCAAAATTATAGTTTTACGGATTGTAACGCAACGCTTAATAATATTGGTTTCAATGCTCCATCACCCACTTTTTTTCTTTTCCCGGTTAACTGTGTTGCCACAAATAATGGTACAGATCAAATTAATTTCCCTAATTTCGGCGGTTTCGGCGTTGCTGGGCCAACAACTATCGGCCAAAACATTGAAAGCTAAACGTATAATTAGTTCCCCCCTACTTTGATATAGGGGGGATTACTGTTCGTTAGATTGCATTATTTTTAAATACGAGAGATACGATTCAAGAATAAATGCCGCTGCAATCGAATGCGAGTGCAATTTTTCTTCTTTTGACGTTGCTTTTTTAAGGGTATCCGCTCGTTTGCTGCTCAAACGCTCGTCCCATAAAATCCATTTTTTATCAGGGAATTTAACCTCGAGTGTTTCTTTTGTGGCAACAATCTTTTTTGTCTGCTCGCTTTCAGTTCCTTTCATTGTTTTTGGATAGCCAATAACAATAGTGTTAACCTGCTCATGGGAGAAAAGCTCATTCAAAAAAGCAGTGAGGTCTCTCGTTTTTATTGTTTTATATGGCTTTGCAAAAAACAAGAGAGAATCACTAAGGGCAGATCCGACGTGCGCATCGCCTAAATCTAAGGCTAAAATTTTCATGGCGTACCTTATGGAAAGTAGTGTCAATACCTATTTTTTAGTATACTCATTCCTATTGAATAAAAAATTATTTTCTCACTTTATTACGTTTTATAATGAAGTTTTTGAAAGGAATATTTATCATGTTAGCAGGTGTTAATGAGTTTGCCATGGCAATAAATGACTTTTTATGGAACTGGCCACTCATTATTCTTTTTTTTGTAACAGCGTGTGTAATTACCGCTGCACTTCACTTTGTACAAATTCGTTATTTCCTTAGAGCATGGGAGCTTTTGGTAACACCCGGATCGGTTAAAGAAGGCAGCAAAGGTGATATGACGCCCTTTCAAGCATTTATAAATGCACTCAGTGCGAGCCTTGGTAATGGCAGTATTGGTGGGATGGCGACAGCTGTATATTCTGGCGGCCCTGGTGCGGCAGTATGGATGTTCATATTTGGTCTGATGAGCATGTCAATTCGTTATGCTGAAGTATATTTAAGTACCGTATTTGGCGTGCAACATCTTGGTGGAGGTCTTGTTGGTGGACCCATGGTATATTTAAGCAAAGTGCCGGGTAGAAAATTTCTTCCTTATGTGTATGCAGCTTTTTGTTTTGCATATGCTCTTATTACCGGTAATGCAATGCAAGCAAATACTATTCAACTTGGCTGTGTGCATATTTTTGGTGTGCAACCTCTTTTAATAGCAATCATTTTATTGGTCTTTATGCTCTATGTTGTTTTTGGCGGCGCACAAAGAATTGTTAAAGTTTCTGATGCAATTATTCCTGTCAAAGTGGGTGTTTTTTTTGTCTCAGCAATCATTGTTGTTTGCTATCATTATGCGGCATTGCTGCCTGCACTTAAACTTATTCTTAAAGCCGGATTTTCCGTTCAAGCATTAACAGGTGGCGTTCTTGGCTATACGCTCCAACAAGCAATTAGGTTTGGCACATCACGCACACTCAATGCAACTGAGGCGGGATTGGGAACGGCAGCAGTAATTTTTGGCGGATCGGGAAGCACGGAGCCAGCAAAAGATGGCATCATGTCAATGTTAGGCACCTTTATCAGCGCAAATCTTGTTTGCTTTGTTATTGCTCTCATGCTTGTTGCAAGTGGTGTTTGGGATAATGGAAAAACAAGTTTAGATTTAACGATCAGCGCTTATGAAACAGTATTTGGCGTCGCTGGCGGGTGGATAGTTACCTTCCTTTCAATGAGTTTTGGCTTAGGCGTGTTAGTTGCCTACGCTTATATTGCACGCAACTGCTGGCTGTTTTTGACACGAGGTTCCTATCTAGTTGTCGGTAATTTGCTTTTCTGCTTCTTAACTTTTTTAGGCGCTTTAGCAAAAGTGGATTTAGTGTGGAATTTGGCCGATATTATTAGCGCGTGCTTATTGAGTATCAATATTTTTGCAATTATCTGGCTGTTGCCGCAGCTCAAAAAAGGATTAGCGGCGTATCAAAAATCCGCGCGTAAAAACCGGTAAAAATCTATGGTTGAGTTTCCGCGTCACTTTCTTGTTACTGCGCACACGGATTTTGTTACTCACGGTTCAACGTTTATTGCTATACAAGGCACGCGTTTGGACGGCAAAAAATTTATTCCCGAGGCCATTGAACGAGGGGCGACAACGATCGTTATTCAAGAAAACGAGTATTTGAGCGATGAGCATCAAGAACTTATTGCACAAAAAAATGCTTCTCTCATGCGCGTGCCAAATATTCGGCGCGCGTTAGCAGAATTGAGCGCACTCGCTTATGGATATCCTGCAAAAAAATTAAAAATTATTGGCGTGACGGGAACAAAAGGTAAAACGACATCAGTATTCTTAATTGAATATTTGCTGCGTTCGCAAGGCATTAAAACAGCAATGCTCAGTTCAGTGCATAATAAAATTTTAACTACCATCTTACCGACGCAATTAACGACGCAACAGCCAGATTATTTGCAAGCTTTTTTGCAGCAATGTGTGCTTTATGCGGTTGATGTTGTCATCATGGAAGTTGCAGCACAAGCATTATCCCTTGAACGTGTGCATAACATTGCGTTTGATACTATTTTGTTCACTAATTTCGATCAAGAACATGGTGAATTTTATGAATCAATGCAAGACTATTTTTCAGCGAAATGTAAAATTTTTGGGCACAAAAAGCCTGATACAAAGATTCTTTTAAATCGCGATAATGCATGGTGCGCACAGTTGCTAGAAAAAAATCCACATTTTTCATCATATAGTTGCACTGATACTCATGCAGAGTATTATATGAGTGATCTTTCATATTCACTGCTTGGTATCAAAGCACAGGTGCATCACAACGGAAATGTTGTGGCGTTAACCTCGCCGCTCATTGGCGAATTTAACGCAGCTAATATTCTTGGTGCACTCGCTGCGTGTCATGCCTATGAACCCTCGCTTAAAAAATTAGCGCACTCGTTAACGACCTTTCACACGGTGCCCGGTCGATTAGAATTATATTGTATGCCAAATGGTGCACGCGCATTTATCGATTATGCGCACAACCCTTCTTCATTTTCCTCGGTACTTAAAACGCTTCGTGAATTCACTGACCATTTAATTGTCGTATGCGGCGCGGGTGGCGATCGTGATGCCGGAAAACGTCCCATTATGGGCGCCCTAGCGGCAGAGTATGCAGACGTCGTGTTTTTTACCACCGATAATCCGCGCTCTGAAGATGCTGCTGTGATTGTAGATAATATGCTTGCGGGCGTTCAAGATTCATTTCGTTCAAAAATTTATATCGAACTTGATCGCGAGTGTGCTATAAAACGAGCGTATGAATGTTCGCGCTCGACAAGTATTATAGCGCTATTAGGTAAAGGCCCAGATCATTATCAGCTGGTGAAAGGACAAAAATTATATTTTAATGAAGCAGAAATTTTGCAAAGATTGTCATAAAGGAACGTCATTGCGATCCTACTTCGCTCTATGAGCTCCGAAGGAGTTGGCAACTTGTTCTACGAAGTTTTAACGAAGTAGAATCCAGATAATAAAATTAGTTCCTTTAAAGGAATTATTAAAGTTCTGGATCCCCACGGCTTCGCCTCGGAATGACGGGAGTGTTTTATTTATCTTAAAAAAGAGAGGGTTCAATGATAATAATTATGGTTTTAGCTCTTCTTGGTATGATCATTTCTTTATATACCAATGTTTTGGAACAGAAAATAAAAAAAACGCCATCGTATAAACCGGTGTGCGATCTCTCTGATACTATTTCCTGTACAAAACCAATGAAAAGTAAATACGCATCAATTTTTTATATTTCAAATGCGTGGCTGGCATTTGCTTTTTATGTTTTAGTCTTTGTCTTTGCTGCATTGCATCAACAAACATTCTTATTAATCACCGTAATTATTGGTTGCCTCATGTCATGTTATTTTGCGTATCTTTTGTACTTCAAAATTAAAGCATTATGCATTTTGTGTACTTCTATGTATGTAATTAATGTATTATTGCTTGTTACATGTATGAAAATAAATGGGATCATATGAAGCAAAGAAAATCGAACTATCCAATTAGCCCCATCATTTTAAATCGTTGGTCATCCCGTGCAATGACGGGTGAAGAAATTTCTAACGAAACATTAATGATGCTTTTTGAAGCGGCACGGTGGGCGCCATCCTCCTTCAATAATCAACCATGGCGTTTTATCTATGCCAAAAGAAATTCTTCTTATTGGCAAACATTTCTTGATTTGCTAGAACCTGCAAACCAAGCATGGGCAAAGAACGCGGCTGTTTTGATGGTGATTGTTTCCCATAAGGTGTTTGATTATGATGGCAGGCCTTCCCGTACTCACTCGTTTGATGCTGGAGCTGCGTGGGAAAACTTAGCATTACAAGGTTCAATACTTGGTCTTGTTGTGCATGGTATGGAAGGCTTCAATTACGACAAAGCATCCCAAGTGCTCAAGATTCCAGATACATACACCGTTGAAGCTATGGTCGCCGTTGGTGTCTATGGTAACGTTGAACAACTTCCTAAAAAATTACAGGATGTTGATTTTCCCAACGATCGCAAACCTCTCAATGAGATACTATTTGAAGGATTATTTGCAAAATAACGTTACTTTGACTTGGTGTCTTTATTCAGAATCTTTTGTGCTGTAATGCTTTCCGGTTTATTTTGCGGAATACATGTGGTGTTGCTTTGACCATAATGTATTGATTGTTTGATATAATACCAGTCCATGCCATTAAGAGAGATGCTTGATAAAATACATAATGCTAAAAGAAGATATGATTTCATAGTATCTTTTTATAAAAATGTGTAACAAATGTAGCTTTCAGCTATAAAGATACAAGAATTTATTGAGTTTGCAATTCCGTACCGGGCATTATGTTTTTACTATTTTTCAATAGCTCCACAACGCGCGTATAGAAGTTAATGTATTTTTCTATCGTTTCTGGGGAGATGATTTCATTGAGAATAAGTGAAAAATTTTTAAATTGTTCAAATCTTTTTTCATAGAACCCTCGAGTCCATTCCTGATCAGACCAGCATGCAAGCATTGATTCTGCATATTCTAATGGTTTTAAATTTGTTGAGGGTATAAATGGATTAGGTGGGGTTGGCGATATATTAACGGTACAACCTGTTAAATATTCTAATTTTCCAAGCATGTTTTCATGAATTTCAGGAACTGGTTTCTGATTGCCAATCAAATGCCAAATAACAAGCTCGAAAGGTTGATCGCCTTTTTTTAAAAGAAAGTTAAAGATGCAAGGCTCAATAGAATTTTGGCATGCAAACAAAAGCCGATTATTAAAATAATGGGTAATAGGTGTGTAATATTTAATTAAGGCATCGAGGATTTGATACGGTTTTCCTACCAATTTTTCTTCTGGATAGTTACGCATAAAAATAATAATAGCTTTTTTATTCTCGGAACTTAGTTTTTGATTTAAAAAAACATCATAAGCTAGTTGAGGATATTTGTGTGTAGGGGCATTTTTATTGAAGGTGTTAATTGCTTCAACATTATGTGATGTGATCAAACATCGAGCGAGTAACGTTTTTATGCGAGGGGCTACTTCGTGTTGTTCGCATAATTTTATATAGTTTTCAAAAGTCTCATCAGCTTTTTCGCCCTCAGCTTCTAATTCACAATGATAATGGAGCAGATTATATTCTATGATAGTTTGTAACGAGGGAATAGCTCTTTTGTGTTGAGAAAATTTGGACACCGCATCTTGTGCAAAACATTCTACCAAAAAGATAAAACAAAAGAGTAACACATACATACTGCCAACTTTTATTTTTTAGAAAAATAAATGTAACAATGGGCCCTTGCAAAAATATATGAATAGTATAATAAAAAGCACACTATCAAATCTATCTAATGTGCCGCCATGTCCCGGTAAAAGCGAACCACTATCTTTTATGTTTGCTCGTCTTTTCAGCCATGATTCAAAAAAATCCCCCGCGGTGCCAATAATGGCAAAAGCCAATGCGAATACAAAAAACCATGCGAGTGATGTTGGTTTATTATGGAAATGCGCAATATACCATAAGGCGAGTGCCGTTAATAAAAAACCGCCCGCAAAACCTTCCCACGTTTTTTTGGGGCTTATTGAAGGCAACATTTTGTTTTTGCCTAAGAGTTTTCCAGTAAAATAAGCGCCGATATCATTGCTGCTTGCAACAACAAAAGCTAGAAAAACGAGCATTCTATAATGAATATTTTGATTAAGCAGTATGATTAAAAGAAAGGGTAATAAAGGATATATACTGACTAATAACCAAAACTTGAGCCCTTTATAGGGTAGTAAATGTGGCATTTCAATAGCTGCAGTATAGAGAGCAATCAAAAAAATAACTAAAGAAAAACACCATGGCGGTAATGCAAAAAAAATGTAGAGACCGGCAAAAATAAGTACAAAGGCAGTAATGCTTCGCTGTATAAGCTCTTGTTTAAAAACAGTATTCACGAGACATCTCCTTCGCGTTTAGTAAACGCATTAGGAATATATTCAAGTGAAAAACCGTTGTCATTACAGTGCAAAAGTGCAATATCAAAACGCAAAACGCATGAAGTTATAGTGTGGCGCATACTATAATCGAGTGCGCATGCAATAATCTTTTTCTGCTTTGATGGTGTGATTACTTGTGAAAGTTGAAAATAATCGTGTGATCGTAATTTTACTTCAATAAAAGCAATGACATTTTTTTGGCGCGCAATGATATCGATTTCACCCTGCTTTGTGCGATAATTTGTGGCAAGAATAGTATAATTATTCTTTTTTAACCATTGCTGGGTAAATTCTTCGCCTTGTTTGCCAAGTGCAGCACGCGTTTGTTTGCCGGTTTTAGAAGCGATTTCCATAATTTTTCTTAGCTTCCTGCTGAGCGATTACTGTTGTATGGAACTCAGGATATTTTGCTTTGAGTTCAGCTTGTTTTGCCAATAATAAAGCGGTGTCGTGTGTTTTGTAGGCAATATCGCATTCGCAGGTTAATAACTCGGGTTCCGATTCTTTATATAATTTTGCATACATTTTTTTCATATGTAATAAATGTAATTGTGCAGCTTTGAAGTTGCCCTTTTTATAGTAAAAATCGAGGATGCCTTTATCATGATCAAATAATTTTTTGCAGCATTGTTTTTGGATAACTTCAACATCGGTGCTATAAGCAGCATACAGTTCTTTATCCGAAATGACGCGGTTAAGATATTCTTGCGTTAAAATTAAGGCTTCTTCGGTGGGAGTTTGATCACGGTCAGAACTGTACGTTTCATAAAATCTGCATAAAATTGCTCGATAATGAACGTACGCACGGTCTTCACTGCCTGGATAAAGCCCTAAATACGAGGCGTACATTTTGCTCGCTTTGCTGATACTTCCTTGATCGAAATAAAGATCTGCTAATTCCAAGCGTACATCTTTGAGCATATTTTGATCGGTGGCTAAGATGATTATTTGTTCAAGATATATAATAGCTTGAGCTTTATTGCCTGTGGCAACGCAATAATTCTTTGCCCTTTCTAGCTCAGGGATAGTCATATTTTTTAGCATTTTTTTCATTTCAGGCGGTGCAACCAAATCTTGAGCGACTTCGATCTTTTTTTCCGACGCGCGCGTATTTTTCTTTGCCTTTTGCTGTATTTCTGAGCGGTGCGTGCATCCGGCAAGTACCATTAAAAGTAGACATAGCATTGAAGAGAGTAATTTTGACATATTTAATACGCCCATTTTGATAGATAAAATTTTGTCCTTAAGACGGATATATTGAAAACAAATTGTCATTGCGAGCCACGTATGTGGCGCGGCAACCCAGATAATAAAATTAGTCCATAAAGGAATTTATTAAAGTTCTGGATCCCCACGGAGCTTTGCTCCTCGGGAAGACACTCTTGTGTTCATTGTATAATTTACAATGAATCCGCTTTGTCTCATTTCTCATGGTACCATAGCATGCTTTCATGAGCAAGCGGATAAGACTAGCAAGAAATCAAAAAAATGGGCACAACTCATGTAGATGCCGACCAAAGTCGGCATCAAAACTTGATAAAAAGCAACTAAAAAATGCTAGATTTTGGGCTATTGCTAAAATTTCTTCGCCTAATCACCATAACCAGTCCCTTCAGTCGGTTGATTGGTATCACCCTGTTTAGGGGAAGCTTTCTCAAGAAGTGCCTCTGCGGTAAGTTTTATCCACTCATTCGTTTCAGGCGCTTTAATGTTTGCGTCTCTGACGCCAGCTAGGTATTTATTTGCTGGTGTACCTGCTGTTATAGCCTTAATGCTGTTTCCCTCCGACCATAAATTGTCTGCATTTTGTAAAGTCATTGTAGCATTTTGCCTGATAGGGTTTTGTGTAGGCTTTCCGGTTTTACGATCAAATGTTTGCTGTGGTGCTTCTATCGTAGGTTTTGTTTGTAACTGTTTTACATTTGCCCTTACGACCTGTGGTAATTGGACGAGCGCAACGCCACCTTCAAGAGTAGGGATTAACGTTGATAAAGCACTTTTATCTCGTATAATTTGCGATGAAATTAGTTTAAATCTGCCATCCAATTCGAGATATGTTTTCAACAGGGCAATTTTTGCCTCTTGCGAAAGAGCTGACGTTTGATAGACAGCAACAACTTGGTTACTCAAATTATCTAAAGCATTAGCAAGCCTATTTAGAGATTCTAAAGATCGCTCTGAAGGATCTGCTTGTGAAATTTTTATAAGCAAGTCTTCAACTTTTTTATCTAATGAGGTTGCTAGTGTATCGAGCGTACTAGGAGCATTTTTATCAGAGGTTATATTTTCTAATAGGGCCTCAATTTTTTGTTTATCTTCACCAATAGAAGTCTCAGTTTTTTCTAATACTGTTGGATCGACAATGTTTGCATTTGCATTTTTTTTAGTCAAATCTTGATAGGCTGTCTTTCCTTTCCCTGAGAATGACTCAATGTTTTTGTATTCTTCTATTGCGGCAGATTCATGCATTACCCTTGCTATATTATTAGTTAATGCTTTCATATTTTTTAATATTGTTATCTTGCTTGTTGTACTAAGTTTTTCAAAATCCGGGCTGTTCCTAAAATTTTCATACGCTTCTAGTAAAGAATTATAGGTTGTGCTTAATTTGGAGGTTATTCCTCTACCAATATCAACTTCGGGAAAAAGAGTATAATCAATTGCTCCTAAGTTGCTTAAATAATTTATTAAATCGTTGTATTCGCGTGTTACTGAAGACTTTATAAAATCTTTAGGATTATTGAGTGCGTCTAAAACAGCTTTAGAACGTTTAGAAAATTCTTTAGCTATCGGTAAATTGTTAAGGTTATCAAGGTATGCTCTTTGATTTTCTGCAGTCAATGCTCTTTCTTTCTCCGTTCGTGGTCCCCAACCCCTTTCGCTGGCTTTAAGGACATTTTTGATTGATTCAATCTCTGCATTAAGTTTTTTTACTTGTGTTGCAACCATTTCTTTTGATACGCCAGCGCTTTGTAGATTCTTAGGATTTTCAAGCTTTGCTTGTAGATTGATTACTTCCTTAAGCAAATCCTCAACCGGTATTGTTTTTGCGTACTCAGCTCTTTCTTGAGCGGCTCTTTTTTGAATTGCTTGTTTTCCTGCATAGTCAGTTGACTTAAGATTAGCTATGTCTTGCCTTTCTTTTTGGCTAATCTTATCCAATTCATCGGTTCCTTTCTGTACCTTAGATACAAGTTTGTAGATGCTCCCCGGCTCAAGTCCCATTTTAATGTTCAAATAATCTGCCGCTAATGAATTCTTTTCTGCTTGTAAAGGATTTTTTAATTCTGTATAGAGTGTTACTAATTCTCTACGTAAATTTCTCGCAAAGATAGGATCGCTTATTAATTCATAAATATTTGCCAAGACAGTCTTGTGCCATGCTTGTAAATTTTTACTTAGCCGGTCTCCCCAGTTAAGCTCAGTAGCAGAAACTTCTTTCTGCGGGGGGGTTGTTGAACCACCTGTTGAAGTTCCTGTTGATGCTATGCTTTTTTCAAGTACTTTGATTTGGGTTTCAATGGTGTCTATTTTTTCTTGTAAAGCTTTCTTTTGTTTTTCTAATGTTGCTGTATCATCAGGTTTAAAGCTTAATAGATCGTCAAGGGCTTGTCGTTTGGCATCGAGCGAAGTTTCCATTTCTCCGTCGAGCTTGATTTTCTCTTGGTTAGCTTTTTCTTCACTAATCTTACGGTCTTCTACTTCTTTATCGATTTCTTTTTTTCTTTGTTCAATTTCGATTTCTTTTTTTGCTGCTTCCTTGGTTTTAGTTTCTAGTTCTTGACGTGCTTCAACCTCTTTTGGTTCTGGGCCTTCGCGATGCGCGGCAAATGCAGCAGAAAATGGCAATAGAAATATGATGATTGATAGGTAAAAATTATCTATGAACTTCATTTTTTCCTTTGATGATTGTGATTAACATTATCTCTTACAAATTTTTACAAAATACCATTAAAAGAACACAATAAAATTATTAAAAGAGTTTTTAAAATTAAAAATGATAGCACTATCGTGCATTACTATTAATGTTAAGTACGTGACCAATACTAGCAAGAAGTGAAGAAAATCTGGTATCTTAGAATAAAGATTCTCAAAGAAATCTACCTTTAATAAAGGTTATTGATTATTAGGCTAGCTTGGAGCATGGTGTTATGGCGAAAAAAACTATAGAAGAGATTCTGCGTAGTAAGGGGATAATTAGTGACGAGCAGATAAAAGAATGTCAGCTGAAAGTTTCAGAAACTGGACTCCCTTTTACTGATTGTTTGATCGGCCAGCACTATGTTACGCCAGAAGATATTGCCCGTGCCTATGCTGAACAAACGGGATATCAGCTTATTGAAAAAGTTACTGAAAAAATGGCTGATCCTGCGTTGCTTGCCAAAATACCCCTTAAGTTCTTACGTCAAAATGTTGTCATGCCCGTTATGCTTGATACCAATGTTACCTTATTGACGGCAAATCCAACATTCTATCAACCCCTCGATGAATTAAATATGTTATTGGGAGGCGGCGCAGCAATTGCTATTGCAACGCCACAAACCATTATCGATGGCATCAATCGTTATTACCCTCTTGAGGGTACTAAACAAATGATTGAAGAGCTTGAAGAGGAAAAAGCTGCTGCTCCTGAAACTATGGAATTTGAGGAGATTGGCGAAAAAGATATTTTAGCCATGGCGGGTGAAGCGCCCATCATAAAATTAGTAAATCATATTTTTGTGCAAGCAGTAAAACGAGGGGCTTCTGATATTCATATCGAACCATATGAAAAAGAAGTGCGCGTGCGTTATCGCATTGATGGTATTATGTACCCTGCATTTACGCCGCCAAAACGTATCCAAGGAGCTTTGGTCTCTCGTATTAAAATTATGGCCAACATGAATATTGCCGAAAAAAGATTACCGCAAGACGGCAGAATTCAAATCAAAGTGGCTGATAAAACGATCGATATTCGTGTGAGCGTATTGCCCGTTAATTATGGTGAGCGTATCGTTATGCGTTTACTCGATAAATCAAAAACGTTTGGTACATTACAAAATCTTGGGTTTAGTGAGCGTGACTACAATGTTATTATGAAAAGCATTGCGCGTTCAAATGGTATTATTTTAGTTTCAGGTCCAACAGGTTCTGGTAAAACATCCACACTTTACTCAATTGTAAGTAAATTAAACACCCCCGAAGTTAATATTATTACCGTTGAAGATCCTGTTGAATATCAAATGCCTGGCATTGCTCAAGTTGCGGTAAACACAAAAATTGGGTTGACATTTGCTATAGCCTTGCGTGCAATTTTACGTCAAGACCCGGATATCGTGATGATCGGTGAAACGCGTGACCAAGAAACAGCACAGATTGCTATTCAAGCGGCACTTACTGGGCACTTAGTATTAAGTACTATTCACACAAATAATGCGCCAGCTACTATCACCCGTTTAATTGATATGGGTATAGAACCATTTTTAATTGCATCATCAATTGTTTCAATACTTGCACAACGTCTTGTACGTAAGTTGTGTGATAAGTGCAAAAAACCGTATAAACCTGATGATGAGGTGCTTAAATTACTTGGCATACCAAAGCTACAAGCTGCTTCAATTATTTTCTATAAAGCGGTGGGCTGTGAAGAGTGTGTGAACGGCTATAAAGGACGTATAGCAATTTTTGAAATTATGGAAATGAGCAGTGAAATTGCAAAACTTACCATTGCAAAAGCTGATATGGCAGTTATACGAAAGCAAGCCGTAGCCGAAGGCATGACACTTTTGGTACAAGATGGCGTACGAAAAATTAAAGAAGGTTTAACAACACCAGAAGAGGTGCTGCGTGTGGCGACCATTGAAGGAGATCAAGAAGAGCTCTAACGGGTTTCTTATTTTCCAAGTAGGTATCGTTCTTGCGTTGATGGTGCTCATCATTACACTCTCGTTATCACAAACGAGTGTTTTGCGCAGACATATTGTGCATGCGCACGCGCAAAAAATGTCGATCTTATTCCGTTATTTACAACAAAAAGCGTGTGCAACACAAAAAGAACAAAAATTAGTTTTTGATGAACGTACGCGACGCTATTACACCGATGTTACCGAATATCATGTGCCACAAGGAGTGTTATTTGGTTTTAGCCCCAATGCTTACGGTCCGCCATCAAGCCCAAAACAGAGTATTTCCAAAGCAATAACGTTTAAAAATAATACGGTGCATTTTTCTCCCGATGGCTCTATGACACCCGGTACTATTTATATGGCTGATGCAGAAAAAAAAATTACCTACGCCCTAACCGTTCCAATTTCATCAATTTCATTACTTCGTTTATACCGTCTTGAGAGTTCCTGGATCTGTCTTACATGAATTATGCAAAGTTAGCCCAAGTAACGGCAGCGGTACTTTGTTTGGGCATCATGGTTTTTTTCTTGCTGCTTGAACATGATCGTTATTTTAAAAGTTTTATCGAGAAAAATTTAAAAATTATTTTTTTAGAAAATTTCGCCTGCACTCTAGAAGGTACCGTAAAAAGTGTAAGTATTCTGGGGGGCAGTTTAGAACTTCACGATGTTGTCACCATTTCAACAGAAAAAGATCTATGGCAATGGCGTGCAAAAAAATTTCAGCTTAGTTTTTCATGGCTTGATTTTTTCATAACGCGAAATATTAATCTTACCGTGCAATTAGAAGGTATGTATGCCCAATCACGTCTGCAAGATACCGATATTGGTATTGTACATCATTTATTACGTTTGATGGGAGGTGCGCCAGGTTTTCCGATCGGGTTGCGAGAATTGCAGGTCAAAAAAGGTGCTTTTCTTTTGCAAGATTTTGAACGTGCGATTGAATACACAACACATTTTGTAATTTATGCATCGATGTATCGTAGAGCATTAAAACTTGATTTAAAAACAACGCAAGGCTGTGTCAAACATCATGAAAAAACTATGTGTAAAGATTGGGCATGCACGCTCGGGGCTTCGGTTAAAAACGTGAATGAGCCTGCAGTACATCTCAATGTGCATGGTTCTGTAATGTTGCCAGATCTTGGCATTGTTCATGGATGTTCTTATGCCATTAGTTGGCATGAATCATATGGATCTTTCCATCTAAAAAACAACGATGAATCATTATATATTGGCGCTGATTCTCTTACGTTACTCGATAAAACTGCAGTGCAAGGCGATATTAAGGTACGGTTGCCACTCGCTTTTGGTCAGAAATTTTATTGCGATACATCGCTTGTGCAAGGTCACGCAAATCTGACTATTGCCGGCACCTGCTCGCAGCATAGCCAGCTTGACGGCCTCCTTACCATTTCTGATATAACGTGTGCCGGCATCTCATTAGGCGACTTAACTGCTACATTTGGGAGCGATCTGCATCGATGGTTTGGCGATTTTTTTTATACGCGCGGTAATCAAACTATTCTTGAAGGATCCTGGTTTTTTGATAGAGCTGAACGTGAGGGGCGGATGGAATGTTCAAATCCCGAACGCTTAACAATCCCATCGACTTCCTACACACTTGCGCAAGATGCCGTGCATCTTGAAGTTGATTTTACGCCAAACGAGGGCACGTTATTAGCAACGGTGCACGCGTTTGATGAGGATAATAAAATTATTGAAGCGAGTGCGCAGGTGCATGCGCGCGACTTAGTTGTCACGCTCTCGGGCACCATTAATGAACACTCGTTAACTGGCTCTATGGATTTTGAAAAACAACAGTGCATGCTTAAAGTTCTTGATGCGCAGCAAGCGTGCGTTTTTTCAAGCGAAGTTTCTTATAATGACACCGTACGATGTAACGGTTTTTTTTCGCACGCTCTCCTGCAGCCGTGCATAGAATCATTCGTTGGTTATAAAGTGAGTGGCGAGGGAACATTTTTATTTACCGGAACGTTGCAGAATAATCTTGTAAAACTTTCTTTGGCAACAGCAGCATGCAACATTCGTATTCCGACCATTTATAATCTCGTGCATGGCATTACGAGCACCCTTTCTTTAGATTTACAAAAAAAGAAGCTTGTTTTTGATGATACAAAAGTTCAACTTGATCGCGGTTCGCTCGAAACGAATCATGCGACATTCATACTTGATGATGCGTACGGTTTGTCTTTTGCCTATGTACCGTGCCGTATTTTAAAAACATTACTTACCTTTGAAAAAGATATTTTTGCTTTGCTTTCAGGAAATTTTATTGTTGCATACAAAAAAAATACCATTCCAAGCCTCAAGGGTGCCCTTATTATTGATCGCGGATTTGTCAAAAAAAATATTTTTTCATTTGCGACACAAAAACAAGGATTTTTATCGTTTAAATCGTCGTCTAAATCATCGTCACAAGAACCTTTTGATTGCATACTCGATATGCATATTGAAACCAAAGATTCGATTCCCATCAAAACATCCTTTTTAGATGCAAGCGCGCGCATGAACGTGGCTATTAAAGGATCGGTGCAAAATCCTTTAGTGTCAGGTGACATGAGTGTTGAACGAGGGAGTTTAGCATTTCCGTATAAACCATTAGCAATCACCAAAGGGCGTATTTATTTTGTGCCTAATCAACTTTTTGATCCTTATTTTGAGCTGGTTGCAAAGGGCATGATTAGAAAATATCATGTTGTGATGCGTTGTGATGGTTCATTACAAAACCCGCGTATTTCATTTGAATCAAGCCCACCACTGACCGAAGAACAAATTATTACGTTGCTTTTGGCTGGATCTGAGGAAGGTTCATTGAGCGTTGTTATGCCATCAGTACTTATGCAAGGAATTCAGAATATTCTTTTTGGCCCTGAACAAACATCATCACGTTTGGAACGGTATTTTAAAGAAATCCTTGGCCCGTTCAAACATATTCGGTTTGTGCCTAAATTCTTCGATCCTCAAGGGCGTGGCGGCTTTCGTGGTGCTATTGAAGTTGATGTGAACGATCAGCTTCACGGTATTATTCAACGAAACTTTAGTTTGCCTGAAGATATAAAGTTAGAGGTTGAATACTTCTTTGCCGATGATAGCGCTTTACGCGTTATTCGTGATGAACGTGGCGACTTTGGCGGTGAAGTTGAAATGAGATGGAAATTTTAATACGCCATTAAAAAATTACGTTGATAAAAACTCTTGAATTTTAATGGCATTTAATGGCATAATAATGGCAGGATAACGGCATAATAATGGCAAAGGAAACGATGTTTAAACCAAATTATACCATTACACCAGGTATTGCATCAGATTTGATGAAAATTGAAGCATTACGCCAAGAAATTGATACATTGCCAATAAATTCAGTGGTACTTGCGAGTTTACGTGAAACTGCACGAATAGAATCTATTCATTATTCTACTTTTATCGAAGGTAATCGTTTAACATCACAGCAGGTAAAAGAAGTAATTGAGGATGCAAAGAATTTTCCCGGTAGAGAACGGGATGAAAAAGAGGTTTGGGGCTATGATGCTGCACTTGATTATCTAAAAAATATATTGAAAAAGAAAATTGTATTGAGTGAAGCTACTATAAAAGCTCTTCATGCGCTTGTGATGGGCGATGGAAAAAAGAAAGTAACAGCAACGTCATACCGTGATGGACAAAATATTATTCGTGATAGTGCAACACGTAGAATTGTATATCTTCCTCCCGAAGCTAAAGATGTGCAAAAGCTCATGAAGGATTTGGTCACATGGGTTAATAAAACAGAAAAGGAGTTGCCTTGTCCTTTGCGTGCTGCATTAATGCATTACCAATTTGCTACGATTCATCCCTATTTTGATGGTAATGGGAGAACCGCACGGTTACTTACCTCATTTTTATTACATGCAGGGGGTTATGGATTGAAAGGGTTATACTCACTTGAAGAATATTATGCCAATAATTTACCTGCATATTATCACGCAATATCAATTGGGCCATCACATAATTATTATGAAGGTCGCGAGGAAGCTGATATTACTCCTTGGGTTGAATATTTCTGTGCTGGATTAGTACATAGTTTTGAGCGAGTAAAACTTCATGCTCAACGTGCGCAAAAAAAGGGATTGCAAGATTCTTCAGGTCAATTATCCCGGCTTGATGTTCGCCAGCAAAAAGCACTACAGCTTTTCAAAAAAAAGGATGTTATCACAGCGCATGATGTTGAAAAAGCATTTAAAGTTCAACCCAGAACTGCGCGTGCGATGTGTCAGCAATGGGTACAAAATGGCTTTTTTGTAGTGTTAGATCCATCTAAAAAAAAGAGGTTATATAGCATTTCGCCAGCTGTGTTGAATTATTAAAAATTGTTTTGCTGTAGTAAGATAAAAAATAGCATTTATAACCCATGTAAGAGCAAAGTATGCTAAACCAAGAACAAAAAAAACAAATTATTAAAGTTATTGAGATTTTTTTCCCTGAAGCAAAAATATATCTTTTTGGATCGCGTGCACGAGGAAATTATGTAGCGACATCCGATATTGATATAGCCATTGATGCTAAAGAGCCGCTATCGATGACTCAAAAAGGGCAAATAGTGAGCATGATCGATGCCCTTAATATTCCACAAAAAGTTGATGTTGTTGACCTCAATCGTGTTCCTCAAGCACTGAAAGAAAATATCTTAAAAGAGGGAATTTTGTGGAAAGGTTAATAAGTGCCCATCAGAAGTTTATAAAGTCCCTGCATGCTTTGGAACGTAGTTTGAATTTTTCCTCAAAATTTAATAGCGCATCTCAAGAAGAAGAGTCAGAAAATGCTGTTGCATCACTGGTGAAGCATTTTGAAATTTGTTATGAAATGTGCTGGAAGTTTCTCCAACAATATATAAAAAAATTTCATTCTATTGAGCTTTCTTCTCCAAAGGCAATTTTTCGTGAATGTTTTTTACTGGGCATGATTAGTGAAGAAGAAACTAAAAAACTCTTAGATATTTCTGAAGCTAGAAATGCAACAACGCATGATTACAATGAGGAAACTGCGCAGGAAATTTGTTCGCGTATTAATGAATATCTTAAGACCATGAAAGCACTTGAACGAATTAAAATTTAATGGGCGTTAAAAAAAAGAGCACATGCAAAAACATGTGCTCTTTTTTTAATTAATGAACGTAGATTTAGATAACTTGATAGGTTGCTGAAGGAAGTGGCTCATCAAATTGAACGGTAATCATGAGTCTTAATCCTTGGGCCTCAAGTTCTGCTTTGATCTTTTCTTTAAGTGAAGGGTAATGATCAACAATCATTTCAATGGTTTTAACAACATCTTGGCAGAAATTATTCATGCCTTTAACGATGTGCTTATATTGCTTTTTTTCTTCTGTATCAAGAGTATCGTAAAACGCTTGCATATCCTGATTTTCTAAGAACGTTTTTATGCTGAATGGCATTCTAACAGCCTCATAGTTTGCCTCATCGCATGATTGACATCCTACTGTACCATGCAAACTCATGTTTTCAAGCCGCATGAACTCTTTGTATTTCTTCATTATTGGATCATCTTTCAAACAGCTATCGCAGTATTGTTCAACCATAGTTTGTAGAGTCATGAGTTCGGTTGCCATTCTAACAAGATCGTCTTTTTCTCCATCGTATAAGGTGAGATATACCTCTGCGCATTCTGTTAAAACAATGCGGCATATCTCAAGCATTGAGAGTTGCTCATCATCACATGAGCGTACACAAAGGCTCATGTCAGATTGCGCATCAATCATAGATTGTTCGGAAGGCATCGTATCAGGGGTCTCTGCATAATTGAATCCTGAAATGAGAAAACAAAAAGCAAGTAATGAATACTTGAAGAAGTTCATAAGTGGATTCCTTTTTAGTTGTGGGTTAAACATGTACCCGTGATTCTAAAATAATAATGGGATAAAAGCAAGAGCGCATTACCCTTTTGCAACAGCGAGTGGCGCTGTGTGAGCGACTTTCCGTGTAATCCTATTAGTCGTTAAAACTTGGACAACGTCATCAATTTTTGAAAAATTACAGCGCACTACAATTCTCTTCGTGTTATAGTAATCTACGAGAAAAAATTCGACACGTGCATATAAAGGAATGAGTATGGATTTCTTACATATTGATTTGAGCGCCAGTTTGTGTACAGAAGGAGAATTGTTAGCAAGTCTAAAAAAATTAGAACCAGAAATTGCGCGCCTCAAGCAGGCATTTGCACAACAGTATGATTCTGTCTATGCATCAGTCTATGTACCATTTGATGTTGAGTATCATGCAAAAGTACAAGCCTTGATTGATGAAAAAAAGCAACTGCTAGCAACGTGTCTTTTTGTGATCGGTATAGGAGGTTCAAATCTTGGTATTCTTGCGATCCATGAAGCATTGCATGGCATTCTTTATAACGATCTGGATCCTGTACTTAAAATGTATTGTGCCGATACGGTTGATGCTCAGTATTTAAAAAGTTTACTGATCATTGCACAGCATGAATTGGAAAAAGGTAATCGCATTTTAATAAATGTCATTACCAAATCTGGCACTACAACAGAAACAATCGTAAATTTTGAACTTTTTTTATCACTGTTGCAGCAGTATCACCCTGATGATTATCAAGAGTATATCGTGATAACTACTGATGAAGATTCAGTACTTTGGCGCTATGCACAAAAAAATCATTACGCACTTTTACCTATACCAAAAAAAGTTGGTGGCAGATTTTCAGTGCTTTCTGCTGTCGGGTTATTCCCATTGGGCATGTTGAAAGTGCCGATATACGATCTTCTAGCTGGCGCAGGATCAGTTAAAGAGATGGCGACTGGTATCATCGAATATAATGCGGTGGCGCATAGTGCAGCAACGATATTTGCACAATACAAAAAAGGCATTATCATTCAAGATATGTTTGTTTTTTCCCACGAGCTGCGCAGCATGGGTGCTTGGTATCGTCAATTGATGGGTGAGAGTATTGGCAAAGAACATGATATTCATGGCGCTGTTGTGGAGCGTGGTATCAATCCTACCGTTTCTGTTGGCACCGTTGATTTGCATTCAGTTGGCCAGCTTTATTTAGGTGGCCCGCGTGATAAATGTAACACATTTGTGAGCGTACGCCCTGAAAAAAATAGTCTTATGGTGCCTGACCTTCCTGAATTTGGTCATTTAGTTGCAAACATTCAAGGCAAATCGGTACCGTATATTATGCAAGCAATTATTGACGGGGTAAAAGCAGCCTATCGTAAACAAAAAAGGCCTTTTATCTCAATTGAATTTCCCGCATTAAATGCATGGTATTGTGGGCAGTTTTTACAGTTTAAAATGATTGAAATGATGTTTTTAGGATTTCTTTTAGAAGTTAATCCGTTTGATCAACCCAATGTTGAATCATATAAACAAGAAACAAGGAATTTATTAGCACAATGAATGAAAGTATCATCATTATTTTGTTGGGTGCAACAGGAGATTTGTCAAAACGCAGGTTGCTGCCGGCTCTTTATAGTTTGTTAAAACATAAGCATTTGCCATCATCATGGTTATTGTGTGGCGTTGGGCGTGAAGCAATAACAACGCCAGATATTTTGAAAACAGCATTGCCGTTTGTTGAAGAATTTGATGAGGCAACGTGGCAAGAATTTTGTTCACATTTTGTGTATCAAAAAACAGATTTTGCTAACGCTGATGATGTTGAACATCTCGCGCGTTTTCTTGAGACTGAGAAGAAGAAACTTGCCACTGATGTCGTTAACACACTCGTTTACATGGCGTTACCCTCGCAATTTTTTGCACCCGTTTCGCAAGCACTCGGGCAGCATAATGTCATTTATAAAAAACAAAACGATCAGAAACGAGGGTGGTGTCGCGTTGTCTATGAAAAACCGTTCGGCCAAGATCGCGCGTCTGCAGGACAGATTAACAAAGTAATTTCACAGTATTTAGATGAATCGCAAATTTATCGTGTTGATCATTATTTGGCAAAAGATATCATTGGCACGCTGGCACTCGTTCGTTTTACTAATCGCGTGTTTGAACCTTTATGGAATTATGAAAATATTGATTGGGTTGAAATCGCATTACGAGAAACGGTCAGTGTTGAAGGACGAGGGTTGTATTATGATGCGTACGGCGCGCTCAAAGATGTCGTGCAAAATCATCTTATGCAGATTTTAGCCCTGCTTTCCATGGAAGCACCGCGGTTATTAAGTGGTGATGCCGTGCGCGATCAAGTCGCTGCAGTGTTGCAAAAAATTTATCCGGTAGATGGCATTTTGGGTCAATATGATGGCTATCTTTCAGAAAAGGGTGTTGCCGAGGGTTCAAAAACTGAAACCTTTGCGGCATTAAAATTTATGATCGATACGCCACGTTGGCAACGGGTGCCATTTTATATAACAACGGGGAAATGCATGAATACGAAAGATACGGTTATTACCGTGCAATTCAAACACGTTAAATGTCTTTTAAGTTCAAGTTGCCCTAGCCAAGCAAATAAGCTCACCATTCGTGTATTGCCAAAACCGCTCTTTTCACTCGAATTGAACGTAAAAAAACCGGGTCTCTTGATCGAGGTTATGCCCGTGACTATGGATTTTTGTTATGAATGTACCTTTGGTTCTGTGAAAGGAAATACGTACGAATTAGTGTTGCAAGAAGTGCTTATTGGTGAACAATCAATTTCAGTACGCTTTGATGAAATTGAATTTGCATGGGATATTATAGAAAAAATTAAAGCATTACACTTACCGTTATATGCATATCAAAAGGAATCACGTGGCCCTAAAGAATTGGAAGAATTTGCAGATAAGCATCATATGAGGTGGCAATCATGAAAATTGGCATTATTGGTCTTGGAAAAATGGGCAATGCTATTGCTTTCAGATTATTAAAAGCAGGTTTTCACGTCGTCGGTTTTGATACAAATACGCAAGCACGGAATGAGTTAGCTGCTTTAGGCGGTGAACTTGTTGATCGTGCAGAACTTATTTTACAGCAAACTCAAGTTGCATGGTTAATGGTGCCGGCTGGTGCAATCATTGATTCTGTTCTTGAGCAAATGCGTCCATTGTTAAAGCCAGGCGCTATCATCGTTGATGGCGGCAATAGTCATTTTACGGATTCTGTACGCCGTGCAAAAGAGTTGGAAACGCTTTCAGTATCATTCCTTGATTGTGGTGTTTCAGGCGGCATTCATGGACGCGAGACAGGTTTTTCAATTATGATCGGTGGTGATCATGCTGCATTTCTTAATCTAGAAAGAGTGTTTAGTACGTTGGCTGCGCCACATGGATATGCCTATCTCGGTCCTTCAGGTGCAGGACATTATGTAAAGATGGTGCACAATGGCATTGAATATGCTTTATTAGAATCGTATGCAGAAGGATTTTCATTGCTCAAAAATGGCAGCTATCCCCAACTTGATTTAGAAAAAATTGCATCAGTTTGGGATAATGGTGCTGTTATACGTTCATGGATTTTGGAATTGGCAGAGAACATTTTTGCACATGATCAAGAATTAAAGAATGTATCGGGTGAAATCGCCTCAAACGGCACTGGTATATGGACGGTACAAGAAGCGCATGAAAAAAAAGTACCCGTACCTTTGATTGAAGATTCAGTAAAAATTCGTGAATGGTCGGTGCGCACTGGCGGCAATTATGCCACAAAAATCGTTGCCCTGTTGCGCAATCAGTTTGGCGGTCATCCATTCAAAAAAGTATAAGGGTTAATGCTTATGAATATTATTGATATCAGTTGGCCAATTACTGAACACATGACTACCTACAAGAATAACAATAAAATTACCCTCGAAAACATTTCCAAAAGCTCGAGTGATGCCACAGAACATCGGGTGACAATGCACACGCATGCAGGAACGCACGTTGATGCTCCGCTTCATTTTTTAAAAGATGGCAAAAGCATCGATCAAATTCCTTTGACACAGTATCTGGGGCCATGCCGCGTCATTGCACTCGACGATGATGTTGCGGTTATTTCTGAATCGGTACTTAAAAAGTACACATTCGAATATCAAGAAATTATAGTATTCAAAACCAAAAATAGTTCATTGGCCAATGATGCGCCATTTAACGCTGAATTTGTGTATCTTGATAAAAGTGGTGCAGAATATTTAGTGAAGCAAAACATAAAAACGATCGGCATAGATTATTTAGGTATTGAGCGTAATCAACCAGAGCATGAAACCCACAAATTATTACTGAGTAAAGGATGTGGCATTCTTGAAGGACTTCGCCTTGCACACGTTCACGAAGGGCATTACGTGCTCGTCTGTTTACCGCTCGCAATTATGCATGTTGACGGTGCGCCCGCACGCGCAGTGTTGCTGCAAATGTAAATTATGCAACTTCTTCCAAATCTTCTTCGAAGAACTTGTCCGGGTTTGCAATTACCGCTTTCAACTGTGCCTTTGGAATTTCAGCTAGAATGAATCTTGGCGTTGAATCTTCGGGTTCCTGTATTCTTACTTTTTTAGAAGTTTTGTGAGATTTTTTTGCAAAAGGAGATTGAGCGGTTATCTTTGGTCGAGGACTTACAACATAATATTCTGACATTTGCTGAGAAAGTATTTCTTCGTCTAATTGATCACAGGCTATTTTTGCTGCCAATGTTGACAACCTTCCGAGTACAAAAGTTTGCTCAAGATAGATTGGCATAGATTTGGGTTGTTTAGTTGCAATTTTGCTCAGTAAGACATTTGCAAATCGTGCTAATTCATAAAGGCCGATAAATGTTTGGTCATCATTGACATCATGCATACGTAATTCATCGTTCGTCTTTGCTAATTCCTGTCTTTCTGTGCTATTGAAGCCGTTTTCGATAACTATGTTATCAATGTTTTGGACAAAGGCTTGCGTGGTAAGTTCTCTTTCTTCGATATCTTTGGATTTTCCTTTTTGATGTTCAATAAAGCCCCTCACAAGCATTTTTTGCGCCATTTTTTTACTAGTCGGTTGTGCTCGCATTATTTCTTGCATGCTTTGCAATGAACACGAGAAAAATAACAGTACGATAACTAAAATTTTTTTCATAACAGTACCCCTTTTTTAATGAACGGTATGCCTCAAGGAGATTTTACATAATCATAAAAGAAGATAGCAAGGGTTTTGATATGAAAAAAGCCCGAGAGGATATTTCACTCTCTAGCTGTAGAATGTCTAGTCGGGAGTTTCACAAATTGAACTTGTTACAAGGACTGAAATAATATTACTTGATCTCATTATCAATTGCAGGATTGCGCAAATGATAATCAATGGGATGTTCTGGATCAACATAATCTGGCACGAATACTTCCATATTTGGCTGTACATAATCTTGCGGGTAATGCTCCTTCTCATCACCATTACCTTGTGCATAGTAAATGAGACTAGTAATTCTTTCATTATAGCGAGGAGTAATATCTAGACCTTCAACGTCCTTGAATAAACGATATAGAGTATCCAGTGCGTATTGAGCATTATTCTTGCCGTTCACATATATTACTATGATAGGAATAATTTCATGAGTGCCTGATTTATACAACTGTTTTTCCATATCCCCTTTTGATAAAGAAAAATCAATGCCGGGCTTGAACTTCATATTATGAATTACATTCTTTAATTTTTCATGTATTGTTGCTTCTTTGAAAATATTTTCAAGTATAAGCATTACATCATCAGCACTTTTTGGCATAAGATGAATTTTATACTCTTGTACAGACCGTTCTTTAACACCCTCTGCTAAATCTCTAGCTTCTGGACCATTAAATCCTTCTTTAGCTGCAATATAGATATAGCCATTCTGATAATATCCACCGGCATCTATATTTAATGCCTTATTCAAAGGCATTAATTGTTCAGGATATGTCTGAAATTGACGGCTTCCTTTAAAACTCTCATAAGAAATATTAGTTAATCGTTTAGGCAATTGCTGTTCTTCTATTTGTGTTTTAGGAAACAATACCGATAAATTCCCTTTTGCAGGATTATTCAAACGATAATCAACGGGATGTTCTGGATCAACATAATCTGGTGCGAATACTTCCATGTTTGGCTGTACGTATTCTTGCGGGTATAGCACCTTCCGATCACCATGGCTTTGTGCATAGTAAATGAGACTAGTAATTTTTTCATTATAGCGAGGAGCAATATCTAGACCTTCAACGTCCTTGAATAAACGATATAGAGTATCCAATACATATTGAGCATTATTCTTACCGTTCACATAAATTATTTCCATGACAGAAAACCCCAGGGTTTTAAACCTGGGGATGAATGTCATCAAATGCGCGAGTAAAGCAAAAATGTAAATTTTTGCGAAGCGAGGTTCGTTTTGTCATACTAATGGTATGGCAAAGAAATATTGGCACGGAGCGCATACAACACATAGGCACATGTATCATATAGTTTGGTTACCGAAATATAGAAAAAAAGTATTAGAAGGAAACGTTAAGAGTAGGTTAGGAGAACTCTTGCGAGAATGTGCAGAAATTAATGCATGGGAAATTCAGGAATTAAATATTCAGATAGACCATGTACATCTTGTAATACAGTTACCACCAAGTATAAGTGTGAGCAAGGCCGTTCAACTACTCAAAGGCATTTCAAGTAAAATGCTTAGAACTGAATTGCCTGAAATAAAGAAATTTTTGTGGGGTAATGATTTTTGGGCGGATGGATATTTCTCCGAAACATTTGGACATTGTTCGGAAGAGACAATTCTCAATTATGTTAGAAATCAATAAAAAGCTTTCATCTCGTGCTTCTAAATCCACGGCTTTTAAGCCGTGTGTTGTTTAATTAAGTTCTGGGTTCCCACGGCTTCGCCTCGGAATGACGCTGTTGTTTAAGAAGTTAACTTGCAATCGTAAGCATCTGATAAATCGATTTCCATATAAGCACAACATGTCGGAGACCTTGCCGCATGATAATGCGCAAGGTCGACTTGTTTGCGTTAGGGAGATAAATAAGAGGCTTGCACTCTTATTTGCCCTTGTATCCAATGTATTGGGCACGCAATACATTGGCCTGTCCTACGTAACTTGCCAAGCCGGAAGGCGTGGATAAGCATAGGAGGGTGCTGCCCGCACAGGGCCGCATACCTTGCGAAAGGTAAACATAAAAAATAAAAGAGAAATGATTTTTGTTTTTTAGTTTAAGACATTTGTATCAACAAATATCTTTTTACTTCCCAAATCTCCATGGAAAAAAAACACTCGTTGATCGTTTATATGCCTGAAATTCGGCATTGCTTTCCAAATGTTTTTCAAGCTTTGGAATACATGATACATATAATAACCATGAAATTGCTAATGGGCTAACGAGCGCAAAAATGCCGTATTGAGCATTGAGCGCAATTAAAAAGATTCCCCACCACATAACTACTTCGCCAAAATAATTCGGATGACGCGTATACGCCCATAAACCAGTGCGCATAATCCTTCCTTTGTTTTCTGGGCTTTGTAAAAAAAGTTGCAATTGGTAATCACTGACACTCTCAAATAAAAATCCTACAAACCATACCACAACGCCAACATAATCAAGCATAGTGAGCTCTTTGCTGCAATCACGTACTATAAGCATAATTGGAACAGCAATGAGAAACATGAAAAAACCTTGCACCAAAAAAATTTTTACATAAATTTGCAAATTTCGGTTCAAATGCCACGACTCAATTAATTTTGCATAACGAATATCTTCCGGTTTGCCACAACTACGCATAAAAATATGCGCACTTAATCGTAATCCCCACACGGTGATTAGTATTATCATTAATATTTGCCTGCTGCACATGTCACCGTGCATTATCAAAAGATACCAACTGAGTATGACAAAGCCCAAACCCCAGCAACAGCAATCAACGATTGATATTTTTCTCATCCAGCGTGAAATGCCGAATGCGCATGTCATGAACACAAAAATGACTGCCGCAGATTGCATGAAAATTGAAGAAAACAAACTAAGAGCATGCATATTTTTCACTCCTTTTTTTTTAAAAATATTTTTTTGCGTGTGCTATACTTATTGTATACAAGAAGTCTTATCACTAATTCATCATTTTTGGTAAAAAAAATTTGCGTGGCTCTTAGCATGTATTCAGAAAAACAACTTTCAGAGTTTAAAAAAACTATTTGGCACTATTATTATCAGCACAAGCGGGAGTTTCCATGGCGAAACATCGAAAATCCTTATGGCGTGCTCATTTCAGAGATTATGCTCCAACAGACACAAACATATCGCGTGCAACCAAAATATGAACAGTTCATGAACTATTTTCCCTCGTTAGAGACTTTGGCGCACGCGCCACAATCTGATGTCATAAAACAATGGCAAGGCCTCGGCTACAATAGGCGCGCACTTGCATTGCACCGTACGGCACAAATAATTGTACAAGAACATAATGGTATCGTTCCCGATAATCCTGAAACGCTCGTTACACTTCCCGGTATTGGCAAAGCAACAGCTGCATCAATCGTTGCGTTCGCTTATGATAAACCTACAATTTTTATTGAGACAAATATTCGCACGGTTTTTATTTTTTGTTTTTTCAGTAACGCGCGTGCAATTTCTGATCAACAACTTCTGCCGCTCGTTCAAGAAACGCTCGATCATGAACATCCACGCGAATGGTATTATGCGCTCATGGATTATGGCGTTATGCTCAAAAAAACCACTATAAATCCAAGTCGCTTGAGCAAACATCATACAAAACAAAGTAAATTTGAAGGATCCGATCGGCAAATCCGCGGCACGATACTCAAATTACTTTCCCGTGAGCAAACACTCACCATCGCACAATTCAAATTACTCATAGAGCGCGAACCGATGCGCATTGAGAATGCTATAGAAGATTTGCTTGCAGAAGGATTTCTGAAAAAAAGTGATGATTTTTTTTCACTTGCGTAACATGTGATACATTTTCTATACTGCTACCATCACAAGATGGGAGAAAATAATGAAAAAAAATAATTTATACATATTTATATGGTGTATTGCGCAAAGTTTTTATATATGTGCTGATAAAAAGGGTGCACCGGCACCTCTCATTGATCCTGCGTTTGCATCAATGTCAAAAAAGTTACCATTGCCAATTTATGAAGCACAAAAATTTAAATTTGATCAAATTCCATGGCTCACCACCGATCAAATTGCAGAGCATATGACGTTATATCAGGGATATGTTGCAAAACGAAATGAAATTGAACAAACGCTCAATACAATCAATACAACCAATCCAACCAGTACGACGTATTCACAATTTCGTTCTTTAAAAGTTGCTGAAACATTTGCCATGAATGGTGATATTTTACATCGTCTTTATTTTGAAAATATAAGTGGAAAAAAATCGAACAAACCTGGCGATCAGATGATGGAACTCATTCTAGAAGCGTTCGGATCGCTTGATGCCTACAAAAATGATCTGAACGCGTGCGGACTTTCTGCGCGCGGCTGGGTAATTACTGGATATTCACTCGACGATAACAGAATTCATAACTTCACCCTCGATGCGCACAATCAAACAGTGCCCGTTTTAGTAATGCCGCTCCTCGTGCTTGATGTGTATGAACACGCGTATTTTATTGATTTCGGTACAAAACGCGCGTCGTACATTCAATTGTTTGAAAATAATATAAATTGGGATGTTGTTGAGCAACGTATTACAAAATGGGTGACGCCATTAACAACACCGTGTGAAAAAACTGTACATCCAACAACAGCACCAATGCCGCCAACGAAATCAGGAAAATAAAAAATATTCCAACCATTAAAAAACATAATGATTGGAATATTTTAATTATTAACTTTTAATGAGCCAAAATTCGTCTTCATCGTTTTTCGGACCAATTTGTGAAATAAGCTGCTCATGCCTTTTGATAAACTTATCATCTGAGAATTGCTCACTACTGTTAAGCAATGTATCTAATGAAAGAATTGTGTCCGCCATCTTTCCCATATGTTCGAGCCATTCTTCGGAGAAATACAATGAATTAGTTTTATCGTCGACAGCGGCTACTATGCCAGGTACCGCTTGATCCCATGATAATTTTGGGCGGTTTCGATCTAAAAAATAAGATCCAAGTTCTATAGATTTAGGTCGACGTTTACCCTTATTTTTTTCCTGCATTGCATGAGCAATATTGAATACACACAAGCTAAGAAAAAACGCTGTTATTTTTTTCATATGTCCCTCGTTGTTTATAAAAACTATATTTTATAATACAATAGAAAATAAAAAGATCAATAGCGCTTTACAGCTAGCTATTTACTAAATTTCTGATAACACAGCGTGCGCAAATTCTGCAGCTTGTGCAGGGCCTTGAGCAGTAATTATTAATTTATCTTTCACAACAGGAGCTTTCAGATAAATTGCAGCGTGTTTATCAAAGATGCTTTTTAGTTGGCCATCTTCATCCCATCCAGTTGCATTGTGCGTCACTAACGCGCCCGCTTTTGCCAAAATGCGAGGGGCGATACAAATTGCAGCAAGTATCGTTTCTGCCATCACAGCTTTTTGTATCAATGCATAACTGGCATCATTATCAAGATGATCCATTGCGCCGCCACCACCAACAAAAACGAGCGCTTCGTAGTCGTACGGATCAATATTGGAAATAACTTGATCAACCTTGGTTTTTGAGCCGTCCGTTGCTTGCGCGGTGCCAGCTTTGTCGCTCACCGTCACTACCTTATAGCCAGCTTCTTGGAAGATCTTTTTGGGAATACCATATTCGATTGGTTGGTAACCAACATGGGCAATAATAAGGGCAATTTGTTTAATCATAAAAACACCTTTTTTTTACTGTTTTTATACTAGTATACCTGAGCTTTACCTATTCTTGCCAAGAAAAATAGCTTAATTTCATATTGTTAATTATTTCAATTAATATATAAAATTTAGTCCTAAAGCAGGCTGTTGTTTAATTGTGTAATTGGGTTAAAATAAAAGATAATACCACACATCAAATAGGAAGGTTTGTCTATGATAAAGCATCCATGGCATCAGGTTAGCGCAGGAGAAAATGTCCCTAAAAGCGTTAATACGATTATCGAAATAACAAAAGGCTCAAAAACCAAATATGAGCTCGATAAAGAAAGTGGTTTATTACGCCTTGATCGAGTTTTACTTACGCATCTTACCTATCCGGTACATTATGGCTTTATCCCCCAAACCTATTGTCCTGACAATGACCCTCTTGATGTTATTGTCATTTGTTCAGAACAAGTGATCCCTTCAAGTATTGTTGAAGCAACAGTAATTGGCGCTATACACATGATTGATGGTGGGCAACAAGATGATAAAATTATTGCTGTTGCAACGCATGATCATGCAGTAAATACCATTACCTCTCTTGAAGAACTGCCAACTGATCTTCTTGAAACGATCAAGCAATTTTTCCAAAACTATAAGACATTAGAAAAAAAGAAAGTGGTTATTGAAAAGTTTTTCAATAAAGCTGAAGCGCAGAAACTTGTTCTTGATGCATTAGAACTGTATAAGAAAGAAAGGCCTTTAAAATGAAAATCGCAAATATTTTTTTATTAAGCGTTATACTTTGTGCATTTACCATAATGACTACCTCATGCAATACTACAAATATAGCCAATGCATTAATTACCCATTTTGAATGGGGAAAAATCGTTGTTAATGCAACTGAATATAGAGATTGCAGAATTTGGCCCAACCACCATGAAGAATGGAATTGGAATAAAACAGGTACACGCCACGTCCCAGGCACCCAAATAGCCGATCTTACTGACTTTATTGATAATGTTGATGTTATAATTTTATCAGAAGGCGTTGATGGAGTCCTACAAATTAAAGATGAAACTATAACATATCTTGAAGGCAAAAATATAAAAATTTATCGCATGCGCACGCCAGAAGCAGTTAAATTATATAATGAATTGGCTGCACAAAAGATACGCGTTGGAGCATTATTACACTCGACTTGCTAAAGTAAGAATGTATTGATGTTCTAGATTCCACCAATTTTAAACATTAATTATTATCAGGATTATCTTTATATTTCTCAATAAGCTTATATAGTTCTGGAAATGATCCCTTTTGTGCACGTGCAAACTCAAGTGGGGTCTGATTTTTAGCCCAATCAACCATATAATATCTTTTATTTATTTTCGCCTTATTATCCAAAAGGAATTTAATAACTTCTAATACCTCTTGCTCTTCATCATATAACCTATAGGAGTCATAGTAGGATAAAAAGAACGCCAAAAATGAATTTGTGATTGCCATATCATTTTGAATAGTAACTACAACTTCCGTGTCAGCATCAATACCATTTTCTACTAACTGTTTAACAATTTTTGCATAATAGCTAACCTGACGTCTAACCTCTACTCGATCATTATAAATTTTATAATATGGCCATGCCTGTGATAGACGTTCTTTAATGGCTTTTATATCAACTAAGTTTTGATTTAATAAAAAGAAGGCCGATTTGGGCGAGTAACTAAAGGCAAATATAAAGGGTATTTGGTTATACTTCACAGCAATAACAGGATAAGATGCAGGAACAATCCCAGCCGTATAAGGCTTAGTTGGTATCGTAACATCGGCACCTTGATTAACCATATCTATGACAATTTGAGGGGAATCATATTCGATTGCGATATGAAATAAATTTCTATAATCCATAAAGAAATTTGGGCTAATACCTGTGACAACCAGTTGCTGCAACGCATCTTTAATGCCCTTTTCACGATCAGATAATTCAATGCTAACGTCATATATCAATTTATTGTGTAGATTATGTATATAATAAAAAGCATTTGCAATATTACCAAAAACACTTGTATCTAATGAAATTTTTTCTGGCATAGGTATAAGAGGTGTGCTTTCCAATATGTCAAATGAAAGACCGTTAAACAATCTCCTCATAACAAGTCTTTTAAAAGTTGAGTCATAAAAAATACTAGAATATGTTTTATTTGTTTGCCAAAAATTTCTTAATGATTTAACTGTGTCTAAAAAAGCAGTTCTTGCAATACCTGGCTGCCTTATATCTCTAAAATCAGGAATGCTATCAAGTAACATTTTCTCAACAACCTCAATCGGAAGGTCTTTTAGCCCTGTTTGAGATTCTCTTAATGCAAAGTGCAAGTCATCAAGCCTTTTTCTCAACTCATGCAACGCATATTCAACATTTCCATACAAAGACACAATAAAACTGCAAAACAGTAATAACTTTGCTAAAAATCGATCGTACTTTTTCATAGCTCTTTTCCTTTTATAGAGCATCTAAATTTCTTCTTTCATAGTACCTCTATAATTTTCATGAAATCAATGAAATAGTACGCGCGTCTTCAAAGAAAAAGAGGCGTACAAAAACGTACGCCTCTTTTATTATCAAGATAAAAAAATAAGTGCCTTTTACCACTCGAGTGAACCGGCAGTTTGGTACTCGGTTACACGCGTTTCAAAGAAATTCTTCTCTTTTGACAAATCTGTCGATTGCGACATCCATGGAAATGGATTTTCTGTGAAATACACTTTTGGCAAATCGATACGTTCTAAACGGCGATCGGCAATGTATTCAACATAATCACTGAATTGTTGAGCGTTTATACCAAGTAACCCTTCAGGACACGCATCTTTTGCATATTGTTTTTCTAAAATAACTGCTTTTTTAATTAATTCGATGATTTCTCGTTGGAATGTTTCAGTCCAAATTGCAGGATTTTCAGCTTTGATCGCGTTAATTAAATCACAGCCAAATGCCAAGTGCACACTCTCATCGCGCATGATATATTCAAACTGCTCACCAATACCGATCATCTTATTTTGGCGTTTGAGCGCGAGCATCATAGCAAAACCAGCATAAAAGAAAATGCCTTCCATGATCACATAATAGCCAATCAGATCATGCACAAAGCGCTTGATATCTTCTTGTGTTTCTGTTTTGAAGTTAGGGTCAAAAATTGATTGCGTCAGATCGATCACAAACGCGTCTTTTTGGGCAATTGAAGGAATTGTATTATACATGTTATAAATCTCATCAGGATCAAGTCCTAATGTGTCACAACAGTAGATGAATGTATCCGTATGCACCGCCTCTTCAAATGCTTGGCGTAATAAATATTGACGGCATTCAGGATTGGTAACATGACGATACACTGCCAACACTAGATTGTTCGCCGTTAATGATTCTGCTGTTGAAAAAAAACCGAGGTTCCACAAAATTAATCGGCGTTCTTTTTCTGATAAAAATGTTGCAGATTTCCATTGCTCAACATCCTGTTGCATAGAAATTTCTTCTGGCGTCCAATTATTTGCAATACCATCTTTATAATGTTGACGTGCCCACATATAGGTCATAGGCAATATTTTATTAGGATCAGTAACACTATTATTTAAGATTGTTTTTTTTTGTATCATAACTTTTCCTTATATTACTGACATGATTCGCATTCACCCGGATTATCTATATCACACACGTACGCCTTCGCAGGGCTAAATGCAATAGGCTCGGCTTGCTCAGCAGATGAAGCAACGTTAGGACTAAACATAATAGTCTCAGATTGCATATCAGATGAAGAACCATCTTTATATTCTCTTTTTTGTGTATAGCCCCATTTTTTAGCATCTAAGGTAGACTTTTCTATCTGACTTGCACCAAGAGTTCTCAAATAATAAAATGTTTTCATTCCCATACGCCAGCCTGTTGTATAGATTTCATGCAATTTTTGCCCAGATACTCCTTGCATGAAAACATTATGCGATTGGCTTTGATCTACCCACTTACCACGCGCAGCAGTAATTTTGATCATGTGGGTAGGATCTAACTCAAATGCACCTTTATATTTACGTTTAAGATGATCTGGAATTTCATCAATCATTTGCAAATTACCATCATAATATTTCAATTGCTCAAGCATTGATTGGCTCCACAATCCTAATGCTTTTAAATCGTGTACTAAATAGGTATTTATCACGGTAAATTCACCAGCGATATTTGCCTTTACATAAATATTTTGATACATAGGTTCAATGCATGGATAACAACCGGCAATGTTAGCGATGGTTGCTGTTGGCGCAACTGCTAACACATTAGAATTTCGCATCCCCCATTCTTTTACATGTCTTCTAACTGGCGTCCAGTCAAGTGAACTTGAACGCGAAACTTCGATCGGCATCCCTCGTTCTTTTTCAAGGAGCTCGATCGTATCGAGTGGAAAAATGTCCCGATCCCATTTAGAACCTTTATAACTTTTATAGGTACCACGTTCTTGCGCTAATTCAGAAGAACCAAGAACGGCATAATATAAAAACTTTTCCCCAAGATTATCTGCAAAGGTAACTGCTTCTTCAGAATCAAAAGGAATATTTAATTTAAATAAAGCATCTTGAAATCCCATACAGCCAAGACCAACAGGGCGATGGCGTATATTTGAATTTTTTGCTTCGATAGTTGGATAAAAATTTAAATCAATAACATTATCAAGCATACGTATTGCAGTTTTAATCGTTTGCGCCAGCATTTCTTCGTCAAGCACACCATTAACAATATGCCGCGATAGATTGACTGATCCTAAATTACATACCGCAGTTTCATCAACTGAGGTATTGAGCGTAATTTCCGTACACAAATTTGAACTATGTACAACACCAGCATGATCTTGTGGTGAACGAATATTACACGGATCTTTGAACGTAATCCAAGGATGCCCAGTTTCAAAAAGTCTACTCAACATTTTACGCCACAATTTAAGCGCAGATATAGTTTTAAACTGTATCATTTGTCCATTTTTTGCTTTTTGTTCATACTCTTCATAACGCTGCTCAAATGTTTTGCCATAAAGATCATGTAAGTCCGGTACTTCATCCGGTGAAAACAAAGTCCATTCTTGATCAGCAAGCACACGCTTCATAAAAAGATCTGGAATCCAATTTGCAGTATTCATGTCATGCGTTCTACGGCGTTCATCACCAGTGTTTCGGCGAAGATCAAGAAATTCTTCAATATCTAAATGCCATGTTTCAAGGTAGGCACACGTACCACCACGCCTGATACCACTGCGCGTAATACCTGCAACAACATCATTAGCAATTTTTAAAAATGGAACTACGCCTTGGCTCGTTGCATGGATGCCTTTAATCATGGATCCAGTGCCACGAATATTAGTCCAATCATTACCTATACCACCAGCCCACTTTGATAATTGCGCATTATCACCCATGCATTTAAAAATATGTGCCAAATCATCATGGACTGTTGTTAAATAACAGGAACTTAATTGAGGAATAATATAGCCGGAATGAAATAATGTCGGCGTTGAAGAAATATAGCGCAAGGTGGAAAAGAGCTCATAAAATTCAAGTGCCTTTTGTTGTTTATTTGGTTCTTGCAAAGCAAGTCCCATTGCAATACGCATCCAGAACGTTTGCGGCAATTCAATTTTCTTTTTATTAATTTTAAGAAAATAGCGATCGTATAATGTTTGCAATCCCAGATATTCGAGTAAATAGTCACGTTCAACACGCAAGTTTTGTGCTAAAAATTCTAAATCATAGTCAAGCATAGCAGGACTTAGAATCTTATTTTCAACACCACGTTCAATACTCGTAATAAAAGCATTTTGATACAAAGCAGTAAGAGTAGCATCAGTTGCGGAAACTTTAAAAACCTCTTTGTAAACAGCCTGCAATAACAGTCGTGCTGCAATAACACCATACGAAGGATCTTGTTCTAAAAATACAATAGCAGATAAAACAAATGCTTTTTCGAGATCTTGTGTTGTTACGCCGTCATAAATATTTTTTATAACTTCTTTGACAATCAAATCAATAGAAACGAGTGATGATAAATTGCCCATGATACGATTAATGGTGGCATACACCTTATCACTGTCAAATGGCACACGGTTACCATTTCTTTTAGTTACCATCATATGATCAAATGTACTTTTATGCACAGCTGATGTCTCAAAACCCCCATTTATGAGACTGCTCTGAGAATTCATAGTTTTCCTTTTTAGATGCTAAAGATAAAAATACCCTGTTAAAAAAATACAAAAATAACAAAACATGCTTCCTATCTACTCCTTATTGTTAAAAAATTATGCAACATGCTTGTACAGCAGGCGGACAAAAAAGCAGATTAAAACAAAACAGATTGTTTTTCTATTTGTAAAATTAATTAATGACATTATCATCTACTGTACCACCTTAAATCCTTCTAAGCAAACAAAAATTTAATAGTCATAAATACAAAACATATTCTTCATTTTTTTATGAAATAAGTTTCCCACTCAATACAAATAGTAATCTCTCCATAAGATTTATTGTATAAATGAATGACCTAAATATTGTAAACAGTTGTGCTTTTTTCCTCACAAAAAATGTGTCACTCACGCAACACTTGCGTAGTATTGACACACAAATAACAAAACCTCTATCTTAAAAATGAAAAGAAAAAAGGAGATTTGTCAGATGAAATCTATAGTATTAACATCGTGCATGATTTTAGTGATGCATATTAGTATACAATGCACGGTAGAAGAATTCAAAGGCTCGCCTGCAGAATTTGAAACAAAGTTACACGAAGGTAAACCCGCCATAGTAAAATTTTATGAACCTTGGTGTCCTGCATGTAAAAAATTTGCACCAACATTTGAAAAGATATCGCAAGAATATCCAGATGTTAGATTTATGAACGTAAATTGTGATGCAAATAAAGAAGTTGCAGATAAATATACTATAACTGGATATCCAACAATAATGTATTGCAACAAAGCAGGTAACGTTATTGAGAAAAAAGCTGGCATACCACGTTCTGAAGATTTCAGCAAAAAAATAAAAAGTATTACAACCAATTAATATAAGGATTTTGCTATGAATACCATTAAAGCACTCGGTAATGTTATTGTAACATTCGCTTTCATCGGCATGCTACATGCCAAAGAAGAATGTCTCATGGGTGCTATCGACATTGTACCATCTAGATCAGCACATAAAGTCATTGACGTTAAATCAATGAATGAATTCAACAGATATAAAAATGCTGGAAAACCAATGGTTGTAAAATGTTACACATCATGGTGTGGCCCATGCAAAGAACTCAAAGAACCATATGAACAATTAGCAAAAGAATATGGTGCTAGTATAAATTTCCTTGCTGCAGATGGCGATCATGCACCTGACGTTATGCGTGAATTAAAGGTCGAAGGATACCCAACAATTATTTTTTTCGATAAAAATGGTGGACAATTGTTTTCTCGCATTGGCGGTATCTCAAAAGGCAACTTAACTGATCTTGTTGAGCAATTAAAAAATGGCGGAATGCAAAAACAGGGTGCAGGAAAACAAAAACAAGTTATTGAAAAAGAAGAAAAGAAAGAAAAAAAACCTGTCGCAGCTCCAGCACCTGCTAAGGAAGAACCAAAAAAACCAACACGCACAACACGCGCGCAAGCAAAAAGAACAGCGCAACAAAAAAAATCTGCGCCACAACAAATAACACGCAGAGGACCTGGCGGGAAAAAAATTCGTTATGTCGCTGTTGAAGAAGATGAAGAATAATAATTAAGCAATAAATAGCAAAAAAAGAAGAGCATGATTAAACAAATCATGCTCTTCTTTTTTTAATCAATGTTTACGAAACTAAGAGTAATGCAACGATTGACATTAACTTAATTAAAATATTGAGCGCGGGGCCGGATGTATCTTTGAAAGGATCTCCAACGGTGTCGCCAACAACCGCCGCTTTGTGCGCATCAGAACCTTTGCCGCCAAGATGACCAGCTTCAATATATTTTTTTGCATTATCCCACGCGCCACCGCCATTTGCCATCATGAGCGCAAGAAGGACACCAACGAGCGTCGCACCAACCAAAAGACCACCAAGTGCTTGTACGCCGAGCGTAAATTTAATAACTACCGGCAAAATTACCGTGAGTACACCGGGCAAAACCATTTCATGCAATGCTGCTTGTGTACTAATGGCAATACATCGTTTGTAATCGGGTTCTGCTGTTCCTTCCATAAGGCCAGGAATTTCTTTAAATTGTCGGCGCACTTCCATTACCATTTTCAATGCTGCTTGACCAACCGAGCGCATCGTTAATGCTGATATTAAAAACGGCATTACACCGCCAATGAACATACCACCTAATACTAATGGATCAAGAACGTTGAGCGCAGTCAATTTTGCTAACTCTGAATATGCTGCAAAAAGAGCGAGCGCTGTTAACAATGCTGAACCTATGGCAAAACCTTTGCCCATTGCCGCTGTTGTATTGCCGAGTGCATCAAGTTTATCAGTAATAGCACGAACATTAGGACCAAAATCTGACATTTCTGCGATACCGCCCGCATTATCAGCAATTGGGCCATACGCATCTACCGTCATGGTAATACCAACGGTTGCAAGCATAGCAACTGCTGAAAGTGCGACGCCAAAAAGTCCGCCGCCATAGTTAAATGCGCATAACACCGCAATTGCAAGTAAAACAACGGGAATTACTGTTGACTCCATACCAACTGATAATCCGTAAATTAAATTGGTTGCTGCACCCGAGCGAGAACTGTTTGCAATATTAATCACCGGTTGTCCACCGGTATAATATTCTGTAATTAATCCAATAATAATACCAGCAAGGCATCCAAATATAATCGAAACAAAAAGATGCATATCAAGATCAAAATAGTAAAGATAGCCGCCACTCGCGCACGCAAAAACAAAAATCGCAATAAACGTTGCATAACGCAACATGGCAGCAGGATTCACACGCAAAAAGAAATTTGAACACAAACCTATAATAGAGCTAATCAAACCAATTGCTGAAAGCATCAAAGGCAACGAGGTATACATGAAATTATTATAGTTGGTACTGCCAAGCGCTAATATAATGCTAGAAACCATTGCGCCCACATATGATTCAAAAATATCGGCGCCCATACCGGCAGTATCACCAACACAATCACCAACGTTATCAGCAATAACTGCAGGATTACGTGGATCATCTTCAGGAATTCCTGCTTCGACTTTTCCTACTAAATCAGCACCAACGTCAGCAGATTTAGTAAAAATACCACCACCAACGCGCGCAAAAAATGCAACCAAACTGCCGCCTAAACCAAAACTGGTCAAAATAGGAATGAATGAACTGCTGTACCCAAATACATAAAACACGGTTGCTAAACCAAAAAGACCGAACGTTGCCACTGCAAAACCCATGACGCCGCCACCAAAAAATGCAACAGAGAATGCCGCGAGTTCACCTTTATTTTTCGCAGCCATTGTCGTGCGTACGTTCGCGAAGGTGGCCGCGCGCATGCCAATAAAACCGGTCGCAGAAGAAAGCAAAGCGCCCGCTAAAAATGCGAGTGCAGCATACATGCCTAATCCATACCATAACAATGCCGCAACAATAAGCGCTACGATACCGATTATTTTGTATTCTTCTTCCAAAAAGGTCATAGCACCTTCTGAGATTGCGGTTGCAATTTTCTGTGCTACATCACTGTCAACTTTTATTTTAACAATTTTGTAAAACAAGAAAGTTACCACGGCCAATCCGCACGCAGCAACAAGCATGAGTAATAAATAACTTTCAAGTGGGTTCATAGAATATCCTCGGTCCTGAAATATGTTTGTGGATAAAATAGAGATAAATATAACTACAAAAACAGGTTTTATGGTACTTTTTCAAAGGGTTTTTGTAAAGGATCCTTGCACGTATGTTTGAATTTTTCTCGAGCTTCAGCGCGCTTTTGTTCAAGGTTAAAAAGCACTTTTTGATGCCAAGAATGTCGAACAGGGCTTATCACATGTGCATTCCCTATACTAACGAGCGCACCACCTAGTAATAAGAAAGAAATAGCAGGATTAACAAAAGCAAAACAAATAGCTCCTCCTACGAATCCAATGGGACCATTATAATGTAACATGGCATCTTCAATTCTTCTAATCTTAAGATTTCTGTGTGCAATACGAGCATCAAGAAATTTTAGCTCACCCTTTAGAACGGTACATTGATGTTCATTACATTCACTCTGAGAATCAGTCTTCTTTCTCATACTATCGATATAAGAAAAATCATCTTCGTTACCAAATACGGTGCTTATAGTAAGAAGCAGCGAAACGGCAGCTAATAATTTCATACTATTTTCCTAGTAAGACTTCTAACATAATAAAAAGATATTAATAAATAATGTACTTTATAAGAAAATATATGTCAAAAATACTCAGATTGTAATCTTTTTTCTCGATTAAGGATAGCGCAATGCATGGGGATGTTTAAATGCCAGTATCAAAATTCCTAGAAGATTAGGCAGCGCAACAAGCGGTAAAAGCACATCCATAATTGCCCACACCAGCGGCACTTCCATAATTGCACTCAGGAAAATAATACAACACACAAAAACATAATATGATCGGAGCCAACGATAATTACTAATGAACGTTGCAAAACTTTGGCCACCATTAAAAGTGTTACCAAGCACCGTTGTAGCAACAAATAATATTACACTCATAATAAAAAATAATGGGCCAATGGTCGGCAATTCAGATTCAAATACCTTAAAAATTAAGGAATTACTGAAAGTTCCCATTTTCCAAATTCCTGTGGTTATTACAAGCAATCCAGACAGCAAACATAAAAGTGTATCAGCAGCCACAGAATACATTGCCAAGATACCCTGATCTATTGGTTTTTTTGCATCTGACATCGAATGCGCAATTGATGAGGTGCCCATACCTGACTCAGTAATAAAAACACTCTTATAAACACCTTCTTTGATACAAGAAAAAATAGTTGACCCTAAAAAACCTCCTATAGGTGCTGTTGGTGTCAAAATGGATCTGCCGATTATTTTAAATGCAGCAAAAAGTGATGGTATATCACTGAGCAAAATCCACATACTAAACATAACATAGAGAGTAAACATAAGTGGTACTAATTTACTAGCAATATTGCCAACGCGTTGTGCACCGCCAATTAAAATATAAAAAGTAAACAAAGCAAGTATTAATCCCGTAACCCATTCTTGCATGCCATTTTTTAATAAAATTTCTGCTAATGCTTTTGATTGAATACCTGACCATCCTGCAAACAAAAATACCGTTGTAATACCATACCAATTGGCAAACCATGGATGCACCATTTTTAAATATTCTGCCGGTCCCCCTAAAATACGTCCATCAGAAGTTTTTGTGCGATAATACATAGCAAAAACAACTTCCGTTAACTTCGTTACGGAACCAAAAAAGGCATACACGATCAACCAAAAAAGCGCACCTGGGCCACCAACAACAATGGCAAGAGAAGGGCCTACAATATTCCCAATACCAATTGATGTCGCCATCGCAGTAAACAGTGCATGAAAAGCGTCAATTGTTTTAAGATTGCCTGTATGCGTACGTTTTAACCCATCTTTAATGAGTTCTCTGAAATGCCCAAATGCAAAAATTTGTGGGAACCCTGTTTTTATAGTCAGAATAATGCCCACAATCAAAAAAAGAAATGTAAACGGTATACCAATTACCGTATTAATGGTCGTAAAGAATTCTAAGCAGTTCACAGCAAGCCTTTCTTGCGAATGTTGATGAGTAATTAAACACGCTTTGATAAAAACGAAAGCGCCTGACGCAGAAGGTGGTCAAACGTTGCATTCTGATAGGTGTCTGAATCTTTAACATGTGATAACGCAGCAGCAATTTCCTGACGAGAATAGTGCAATGATGTTAACACATCATTCAACGTAGTCCAATGCGCTAGCGATACATCATCATTAACTACTATGCCTGATTCAAGAAGTTTTTCAACTTTATGACGGAGTTGCACAATCATTTGTTCAGCTTTTTTTGAACCGATACCTGGCACTGAACTCAAAATTTTTTCATCGCTAGTTTGTACCGCCTTTATAAGAACTGCCGGTTGCAAATGTTTCAGCACCATTAAAGCAATTTTAGGGCCGATACCGGAACATGAAGTAATTAATAGAAATAATGAACGCTCAACTTCCGTTTCAAAACCGAATAAGGTTGGGCCATTTTCCTGATTCCAGTGCAAATAAGTTCTTAAAAAAACGTGCGCTTCTTTTTTGAACTGTTCAGTACGAGGCATTAAAACAGCAAAACCAATGCCATTGATTTCCACCGTAAGGCTCTGGTCTTTTATTTCTTTTATACATCCTTGTAATGTAGTAATCATACTATATACTTTTCATTTTTTTATTTTTGAGCGTACCCCTAAAAAAAAGCTTTAGCAACAAACATTGATTTCTTAATATTTCAAATTGTAACATAAATTATGGGGGAATCATTTTTAAGTATATTAAAGGTTCCTTTAGCAAAGAAAATATATGCAAGCTGATGTCATTCTGAGACAACGAAGTTGTCGTAGGAATCCAGTCTAGAAAATTAATTCCTTTAAGGATTTTATTAAAAGTCCTGGATCCCTACGTCGCTGCGCTCCTCAGGATGACATCTGCTGATTATTATTTTTCCGGTTTTGAGTTTGTAATTTTCATATGAATTCTCATAGAAAGGAGAAATTATGCCTAGGAAATATGTAATCATTGTAAGCCTGATTTTTTTAACTCTCAAAGGAAGCGAGAAAAATATCAATTTACGTGATTCTTCATTTGAGCAACTACATACAGGGTATGTCGGTGTGTATAATCCTGAGACTAAAGCGGTACTATGCACAAAAGTCACCTGTGCACATAATGGGCCTGAAGAGATAGAATTTGTCGGCGTTAAAGCCAAAAATTGCCTAGAAGTATGTACCGGTAAAATGATTGGCACCTATAAAAATATTGATTATAACCCGTGCCAAGAGGCAGATGAGAAATGCGAACCACCTTTTTTTGTACTCAGTATCGATCTATAACCCATTTGCAGGGGAAAAGGCTGGGCTAGGCCCGATTGACAATAGTCCTATTTTTGTTAGGATTTAAATGTTTTTAGCGCGGGAATAGCTCAGTGGTAGAGCGTTGCCTTGCCAAGGCAAAGGTCGCGGGTTCGACCCCCGTTTCCCGCTCCATAACTGTTTAACTTTTTCCTGTCCCTACACATTATAATTAAAAATGCCCATTAACTGTTCCTATCTTTTGAAAACATTCTTGTCATTTTTCTTGTACAAAAAATCGTGAAAGAATAGGCTAAAAATAGGTTGTTTTCCATATAAAAATTCAATATAAGGGTTCTATTACAATGAAATCACTCATGCAAGAAGCTTCTTCACTGATAAAAGCAATCGAAAAGGCTTGGGAAAATGCAGGAAAACCAAAAGAATTTTCTATAAAAGTTTTTGAAGAGCCAAAAAAAAATTTTATTGGCATGACGGTGCAATCGGCCAAAGTTGGTATTTTCTTTGATGAAAAAAGCCCGCTTAAAAAAGTCGAAAAAGAAGAATTTAAAAAACGAGAGCAAGTTAGTGCCAAAAATATAAGTTCAGCACAAGTAAAACAATATAGTGAACCCGCACAAACAGCTGAAAAAACCAGGTATCAACAAAAAACTATCACGCAACAACCGCCACAGCAAAAAAGAGAAAGACCCGTTGAGCAACGCACACACCAACCTCAGCCACAATCCCAGAAAGAAGTGTGGACGCAAGAAATGATTGATATGGTCAACGTATGGCTTAAAGGTATGTTTGAACGTCTCAATCGTCCGAATGTAACCTTCACAACGCAGGCGTCCTCCTATCAATTGAATGTAAAGTTCGACGGAGTAATAAATCAAACACCTGAAAGAGATCAACAATTAATGCGCAGCTTTGCCTTGCTGCTTATGCAAACATTGCGCCACTCGCTCAAGCGTCCTTTGCGCGGGTTTAAAGTAATGCTCATCGTCAAGAATCCATGAAAAGTCTAGATCAAGAAACTATTATCGCTCAATGCACGCCGCAAGGATCTGGTGCACTCGCTTTGTTGCGCATATCTGGTGATGATGCACTCGTTATTGTAAGTAAGATGAGCGCACTCGCTTCAGGAATTCCCTTGCACGCGGTTCCATCCCACACGGTACATTATGGATCGGTAATCAATCAAAAAACATCTGCACCGATTGATCAAGTTCTTTTCATTGTCATGCACGCACCAAAAACATTCACCGGGCAACATGTTGTTGAAGTCACGTGTCATAATAACCAATTTTTAATTGAAGCAATTATTGCTCAAGCCGTTGAACATGGCGCGCGTCTAGCCCAACAGGGTGAATTTTCAAAACGCGCGTTTTTGCATGGTAAAATTGATTTAGTACAAGCTGAAGCGATCAATGAACTTATTCACGCATCAACACAAAATGCACTCAAGCAAGCATTAGCACAAGTCGAGGGTACTTTTTCTGCTTGGATTACCACCCTAGAAAAAGAACTTATTAAAAATCTTGCACTCGCTGATGCAAGCTTTGAATTTATCGATGAAGAAATGGAATTTGGTCATCGCATCAAAGAAAGTATTGAAACGGTTTTAACATCCCTGAGCACCATCAAACAAACGTTTAATCAGCAACAACATATTCGCCAAGGTATTCGTGTTGCCTTGTTAGGATCCGTTAATGCCGGCAAATCTTCACTTTTTAATGCATTAGTAAAAAGAAATAGAGCAATTGTTTCACCACAGGCCGGTACAACGCGCGATACGCTGGAAGCAGGCATGTATAAAGAAGGTTATTATGTTACGTTCATTGATACAGCAGGGTTGCGTGAGACTCATGATCACATTGAACAAGAAGGAATTCAACGTTCTTTTACTGAAGCACATCAAGCAGATATCATACTTTTAGTGTTTGATAGCTCGCGCGTAATGACGGCACAGGAAAAAACAATTTATCAAGAATTATTGTACCTGCATGGCGATAAAATTATCTGCATTGCCAATAAAGCAGATAAAGAAGTATCGCACTCGTTTTCTTTACCCGTGCACTCGCTCAAAACTTCTGCACTCGACACAGCTTCAATTCACGCGCTCGAAGAAACGCTCGACAAGAAAATTCGTGCGCTTTTTTCTCATCTAGCTTCTCCTTTTTTGTTAAACACTCGCCAAGCTACACTTCTTCTTTCCTTAGAAAAAAAATTAGCAGCTATTCTTGCATTGGTAATGCAAGAGACAATTGAATATGAAATTGTTGCTTATCATTTAAAAATTGCTTTAGAAAATTTAACTGAGCTTTCTGGCAAGACCATTTCTGAACACAGCATGGATGCAATTTTTAAAGAATTTTGCATCGGTAAATAACGTTCATCTTTTTCATTACTCATCAAAAATATTGCGCGCACTAATAGAGATTATCTATCATTAAAGATGAAAAAGGAGAAACATTATGAAAAAACATTCTGCTCATTCTATGTTAGTTTTTATGATTTTAGGCTTGTATACAAGTTGTGCTCAAGGAACAGTGAACAATTCTTTACAGCTATTAATCATTGCGTTGAACAATCTTCAAAATGAATTAGAAAAACCTGCAGTTCCAGCAAGAGAAGAATATGAAGAGTTTCCAAATTTGCCATTGCCGGTACCCAAAAGACCGCCATTGAGAAGAACAAAATCAACTATAATACAACGTCCACCAATTGAAAAACCACTGATACAGCCTTTAATTAAGACGGCCGTAGGCGGTATGTCAATTGCTGAGAGAAGAAAAAGTTTGAAACTTGAACAAGAAAAAAAAGAGAAAGAACAAGAACCAATAAAACCTATAAGAAAACCTCGCCCTCAATCTGCAATATTTCCTCGATCCCCACTTGAGCAAGAAATCCCCGCCAAAACGGTAAATTGGGTAAACTTAAAAAACTCTATTCAGCAACTTGCAAGTTTACCAAGCGCAGGACCAGAAGAAACGGCACGCAAAAAATTAGAAGCCAAAGCAACATTAGATGCCATTAACAACCTAGTTGAAAAAACCCAATTAGTTGATTTAAGAAAAAGACGACCACAACTTTGGGAAGCTATTAAACCAATATTGAATATCGATCCGTTACTCATACAATCAGCAATCACTACGTTGCGTAAATCTTATCTTAACGCGTCAGAAGCAAATCTTGCATTATATCAGCTCATGACGAATCTCTATGAAAATCGAATTGCTTTTTTAGAAAAAGAATTCAAGAAAATAAAACCCGGTTACAAACTCACCAAGGGTATTCGTGACGACATCGATGAAGGATTAGCATATCCCATTGAAATTTCAGGCGAAGTACAAGATGCCGAAATCAAAGCAAATTTATCAGATGATCTTGATGCAAGATTTTTTTATAATAATATTAATGAGCAATGGCTACGATTGCTTCAACTTCTTAAGGGATTATCCCGAGAACAAAAACAGGCATTACTTGATGAGGGAATTGATATTGACGAATATCTAGAGTCCGCCGAAGAAAATAAACTCAGAGCGTATTGCATTTATGATCCTAAGTTAAAAAGGCAAGAATGCAGACCGTACAAGTCATTTTATGAAGAATTAGCTGAAATGGCTCAAACAGCCACAAACTTTAAAAATAATCAGGAAAGATATAGCAACAATCGCACAAGAAGAACATTTGCAATTCAAAATATTATAAACAAATTAAAAGCATTTGCAGCCTTCGCCCAAAATCCTGAGATCTGTCAAACCTGCCTTGATGAAGATGCCAAAAAGGCCAATGAAGAATCAACAAGAAGAGATTTTCAAGCGATTATTAACTTTTTTAAAGAGTTATTATCAGAAAATCCGGAAAATAAAAAATATTTAGAAATATTACAAACAATTGAATCAATTAAAGTAGAAGAGGCAAAACGTAGAGGAAACGTTAAAAAATTTGGTATCGGTTATTCATACCAATAATATAACTTTTTTTGTAAGAGGGGAGTTCTTATGAAATCCCCTCTTTATTGATTCTAAGCAGCTAATGAGTACAATTCAACGCGACGATTTGGCGCTTCACTTTCCAAGGTGACCGCTTGTCCTTCTAAGGTAGATTGAGCAGGCTCTTCATAGCCTACACCAAATACTTTCAAATGAGATTCAGGAATTCCCACATCTAACAATTTTTCTTTGATAGTTGTTGCTCGTTCCATAGAAAGCGCAACGTTATAAGCAGCGGTACCATGATATCTGCATGCATGCCCTTTAACACATACGGTACGATCGCTGCGATAAATTTCTTGGGCTTTTTTAGTCATATCTTCTAGAGCGCCTTGTTGCTCTTCCAATGGTTTTGAACTGTCGTAATTAAAATAAACAACTCTGATTTCTTCTTTCAAGTGCGTTGGCTCTTCCCATGAAATATCAAGATCGCGCGAATTATCAGCCACCGTCACTGGCTCCTGTACAAATGGATTTTCTACATCGTCTTCGAGTACAAATGCATCGAGTCCATCATCAAAAACGCTCACCATTGATTCATTGTGAGCAACCGGCATAGCCATATCTTCAGAAGATTCATGGCGCCTTTCTCTGTCAGATGATGTTTTCTTTGACCCCCCGCACCCCGAAAGCATGAGTAATAAAGCTGTTAATGAAATAAGTAATCTTTTGTCTGAAGCGTGTGCCATTTTTTTCCTTATGATGATTTGTAACACATACTATGATTTTTACAGAAGGAACTGTATCACAATTTTTTTTAATTTTCTACCCACAAAATAATAATATGAGCTAATTTCTACTCTTTAGAACTAAGTTCCGGTATACTTATGAGTAAAGGCAAAAAAGCTATACTTCTAACATTCCTATACTGTAATACTAAGCATTGAGACCATCATGAATGTTAGAACATAGTCATCGGAAAAAATGTATGAAAAAAATTTTAATTAGTGCAAACCCTTGGCAAACAAAAATCGCCGTAACCCGTGACGATGAATTACAAAATATCTATTTCTCATCTCACACCATTCAAACACTTGAACGATCCTTTTTTAAGGGTACCATCATTAAAGTGCTGCCTGGTATTCAAACTGCCTTTGTTGATATTGGGCAAGAAAAAGCTGGATTTTTGCACATCTCGGAAATAGATCGCGAGATGGCAATTGAAAAAATGACCGCTTCAGTCGAGTTGGAAGACGAGGATGGGCATGAAGTAAGCGCAAAAATCCCGCATACTGCCATGGATATAGGCAAAATTCTCAAAGAAGGCGAGTCAATTTTAGTGCAAGTGAGCAAGGAACCCGTCTATGAAAAAGGCGCAAAACTCACCACCTGCTTCACATTGCCTGGCAGATTTATCGTTCTCATGCCCAATATTCCTCGCATTGCCATATCAAAAAAGATTGAAGAACGTGAAGAACGTCAGCGACTTAAAGAAATTTTAGCAAAAAACCTTCCTGAAGGCATGGGAGCCATTATACGCACGACGTCTGAAGGGCGCCAGGAAAAAGAGATTGCACAGGATCTCCAGTATTTAGTTTCAACATGGCGCTTCATTGAAAAGAAATATAATGATGCACAGCCACAAGAAAAAATTTATGAAGATTTACCGCTAACCTTACAAATTGTACGCGATCACCTTGATGATGATGTTGAAGAAGTAACTTCTGACAATAAAGAAAACCAACAAGAGATCTATAAATTTGTCAAAAAAATGGCACCCGAATTTAGCTATAAGATCCATTTTTTTTCAGGAACACACGATCTTTTTGAACAATATGATATCACTAAGCAATTGCAACAAGCATTATCGGAAAAAGTGCATTTGCGCTCAGGTGGTTCTATCATTATAGAAACCACACAGGCAATGACGGTGATTGATGTTAATACTGGCCGCTATATCGGCAGAAGTGATCTTGAAGAAACAATTTTAAAAACAAATCTCGAGGCGGCAGAAGAAATTACTCGCCAGTTACGCTTGCGCAACATTGGTGGCCTTATCGTCATCGATTTTATTGATATGTCTTCACCGGCAAATAGACAAAAGGTATTTAAAACGTTTGAAAAGATGCTCAAAGAACGGGATAAATTTCAATCGGTGGTACTGAAGATTTCCGAATTTGGCCTGGTGCAGATGACTCGGAAACGTTCAGGAAAAACGCTCATTCAAGAATTGACCGAATCATGCCCAACATGCCAAGGACTTGGGTACATCAAAACAATTCAAACAATTTGCTTTAATATACTGCCAAATATCAAGCAAGCATTATATGCCAACAAAGGGCATAATATGCTCACCATCGCGGTACATCCACGAGTATTTGATTACATAACAAATCATGAATACAATTCGATTTTTTACTTTGAGAAAAATTTTGGGTTTAAATTGGTTTTAGAAAGTAGTGATGAAATTCCGCTTGATGAGTTTAAGATTGTGCAGTAAACCAAGTCGATGAATTAACATTTCTTAAAAAGAAAAAATGATTTTGAAAGCGAAATTGTCATTGCGAGCGTAAGCGTGGCAATCCAATTATAAAATCAGTTCCTTTAAGGAATTAATTAAAGTTTGGATCCCCACGGCTAAAGCCTCGGGATGACAACCTTGTTAACCGATAATTCTTTTTATCATTTCCTTAAAGAAAACTGGCGGAGCCAGAAGGCCCGGATAAACGAAGAGAACAACGCCCGTCGTCGCTTTTGTTTTGAGATAGTCAACTACTACGTTGCAGCATGCTATGCCGGGCAGTCTTCGCATTTTGGCCAAGAAAGCCAACTGATATTTAAAATCATTTAAGAAAATGGCTGCGCCAGGCGAAGCTCCGGAGGAGCGAAAATTAGTCCGTCGTCGCTTTCACTTTGAGACTACCAATTTCTTCGTTAAAGAAGCTATGCCGGACAGTCTTCGTTTTATTTTTTATTTAAATCTACCTGCAGGGCGAAGCCAGGCGTAGTTTGCCGAGCCGGAAGGCCCGGATAAACGAAGACTGGTGGAGGCGATGGGAATCGAACCCATGTCCGCATCATGTCAGACCCAAAGCAAGCTACATGCTTAGTTTCCGAATATACAAATGATAACCCTCGAAAACAGAAGAATAATCATAGGCTTGTTGCGTGATATTCTTGAACTACCCAACAAAAAAGTCTCATGCAAGAATCTTATCTTTTATTATACGTGTCAGCTCAACTGATAAGCACGCCTCGCTGACAAGATTAAGACAAAATTAAGCGAATGCCATTCCTGCAAAAGCGTTGGTTACAACGTTTTGAGCAGCAACTGCTGCACGGTTAACATAGCTTTGAGCTTGACTTAATAGACCAATATTTTGATCTGCATTTATTATTTTGACCGTTTTTTACGAGTTCCCAGCCAAAACTCGGCATGCTCCTTGTGTCATCTATAACACGTCGAAACCTGGACGCCCCCAAAAATTTCAAAGAAATGTTAAAATTTCATTTCTAATTGTAATGTTTTAACAAGATGCTGTCAAGCATTACTGTTTATGCGATTTTTGCTATACTAATACCTAATTTTTGAGCACAGAATGTATAAGGAAAGACAGATGGCCGAGCAATCTTCAATTTTAAATAAATACCCTGATTATGAATGTGTAATCGGCATTGAAGTTCATGTTCAACTCAACACAAAAAGTAAGATTTTTTGTTCTTGCTCCAATGAGCAGTCACACGAACAGAATAAGAATATTTGCCAAGTGTGTGCAGGCTATCCTGGTGTTTTACCCGTATTAAATAAACAGGTTGTGCATAATGCCATCATGGCGGGGCTCGCAACCAACTCTACTATTCCACCCGTTTCAGAATTCGCTCGAAAACATTATTTTTATCCCGATTTGCCAAAAAATTATCAAGTTACCCAAAGTGATAAGCCAGTTTGTCTCGACGGTTATGTTCCTATTATGCTTGAAGACGGCAGCACAAAAAAAGTTCGGCTCATCAGAATTCATATGGAAGAAGATGCGGGGAAAAATATTCACGCGCCGACCACCAATGAAAGTTTTGTTGATTTAAATCGTACCGGGACACCGCTGCTTGAAATTGTCAGCCATCCCGATATTGCCAATGCAACAGAAGCAAAAGCGTATCTTAAAGTATTGCGCCTCATTGTTATGTATTTGCGCATCTGTTCCGGCAACATGCAAGAGGGTGCCTTCCGAGCGGATACCAATATTTCCATGCGAAAAAAAGGTGCAACAAAATTTGGCACACGCGTTGAGCTTAAAAATATTAACTCGTTTAAATTTATTGGTGATGCGGTCGAATATGAAATCGAGCGCCAAGTAGAACTGCTTGAATCGGGGCAAAAAGTGCGCCAAGAAACGCGCTTATGGGATACCAAAGAACAATGCACGAAGCCAATGCGCTCAAAAGAAGAAGCTGCAGATTATCGCTATTTTGAAGATCCCGATTTGCCGCTCGTTGAAATTACGAGTGACATGATTGCGCGCGTTCAAGATATAATGCCAGAACTCCCTCAACGGCGATTCGAGCGTTATGTTTCAGAGATTGGCATTTCGCCCTATGAAGCAGATATTTTGATTGAAGATTTAGAATTATGCGACTACTTCGAAGAAGCACTCAAATACACGCAAAGCAAGCAGCTTATTAACTGGGTGTTGCGCGATATCATGGCGCTGTTGAAAAATGAGAAAATTAGTTTAGCCGAATGCAAAATAACGCCAGAAAGACTTGCAAAGTTAGTTATCTTGGTTGATCAAGGAATCATTAACAACCGCACGGCACAGGAAATTTTTGCCACTATTGCAAAAACTGGCCAAGACCCCGAACAGATTGTTAAAGAAAAAGGATTACAACAAATTGGTTCAACAGAAGAATTAGAAACAATTGTAAAAACAATTATTGCTGAAAATGCACAGCACGTTGCTGAATATAAAGCGGGTAAAGAAAAGCTTTTTGGCTTCTTTGTTGGACAGGCAATGAGCAAAACGCAAGGAAAAGCAAATCCTAAAATTTTGCAGGAATTGCTTAAGAAATATTTAAAATGACACAAGGGGTGTCATTCCGACCCTACTTCGCTCTACGAGCTCCGAAGGGCTGTGGGGACCTGTTCTACGAAGTTTTAACGAAGTAGAATCCAGAACTTTAATTAATTCCTTACAAGTTTTATTTTCCATGACAGAAAACCCCAGGGTTTTAAACCTGGGGATGAATGTCATCAAATGCGCGAGCAAAGCAAAAATGTAAGTTTTTGCGAAGCGAGGTTAGTTTTGTCATACTAATGGTATGACAAAGAAATATTGGCACGGAGCGCATACAACACATAGGCACATGTATCACATAGTTTGGTTACCGAAATATAGAAAAAAAGTATTAGAAGGAAACGTTAAGAGTAGGTTAGGAGAACTCTTGCGAGAATGTGCAGAAATTAATGCATGGGAAATTCAGGAATTAAATATTCAGATAGACCATGTACATCTTGTAATACAATTACCACCAAGTGTAAGTGTGAGCAAGGCAGTTCAACTACTCAAACGCATTTAAGTAAAATGCTTAGAGCTGAATTGCCTGAAATAAAGAAATTTTTGTGGGGTAATGATTTTTGGGCGGATGGATATTTCTCCGAAACATTTGGACATTGTTCGGAAGAGACAATTCTCAATTATGTTAGAAATCAATAAAAAGCTTTCATCTTGTGCTTCTAAATCCACGGCTTTTAAGCCGTGTGTTGTTTAATTTTTATATTGTGCAAATAACTTTAATATTTGTGGATTATTTTTTTTCTTGGCTATTGATAAGGCGGTATTACCTTTGTTGTCTTCTAGTTGAGCATCAGCACCATGCTTCAATAACATGCCAACTAATTGAGGATTATCGTGTTTAACTGCAAATATTAAGGCTGTTTTACCGTTGAAAGTTGTTTGCGCATTAATATCAGCACCATTTTTAATGAGTACTAATGCTGTTTCAAGCTGATTTCTTAAATTTTCAATGTGACTACCCGTATTACTTAAAAAGGGCGTAAAACCTCCTGCTGCCCTGGTTTCTATATTTGCACCTTTTTTGATTAACAACTGTACCAATTCATAGTTTCCATGCAATGCTGCTGTGTTTAATGGAGTTGAGCCAAATTGATTCTTTTCATTAATTCTTGCCCCCTTTGATAATAACAATTCGACAATCTCAGCGCCAAGAGGCGGAGGGAGTGTTGCGGCTTGCGTTAAAGATGTAAAGCCGCTAGGAAATTTGATATTTGGATCAGCGCCATGCTCCAATACTACAGCAACGAAATCTTTACCCCCTACCGTTATCGCTGACTCAAGTGCTGGCGTTTTAAGATATTTTGTTATAACGTTATTCTCTTCATCGACATGAGTGTCCGCAAAAAGTATAGAAAAATTTTGTTCTTCTATTTGTGCAATTATTTTTTTAAATTCTGCGATACTCTTATGAAACATCATCCAAAAGGCATCTTCCATTAAGCTTATTTGATCTTTCGCTTTATTTAGCACAGAAAAGAAAGCTTTATCTCTCATACCCATTGCATCTACCACATCTAACGCTGATTGAATGATAAGAGAGCTATCAACTCCTGCAATTAATCGTTTTTTAAGCAAATCGAGAAAGTAAGGCGAATGAATTAAATCATAGAATCGAGTATTGGTAAGCATTAATTTTGATAGTTTTTTAAAACCTTCAACAATTTGCGAAGCATCAGTAATAGTTACTGGGAAAAAATTTAACGCAATATTAACCAATATTTCATCAGGTAAAGTTTCTAATTGCGCACTTTCCTCAGGAGTTTCCATGCCCTTAAGGGGAACTATCAAACTGATTTGTGAAAAGAAGATAGCTAAGAATAAGCCATTTTTTGTTAGATACGAAAACAATTGCTTCATAACTTATTCTCTTTTCTTATATGGTGCAAATAACTTCAATATTTGCGGATTATTTTTCTTCTTAGCTATTGATAATGCAGTCTGACCTGTTATATCCGGCAGCTCAGTGTTAGCACCATATTTCAATAACATGCCAACTAATTGAGGATTATCGTGTTTAACTGCAAACATTAATGCAGTTTTACCATTGTCTGCCTGCGCATTAATGTCAGCACCGTTTTTAATTAATACTAGTGCTGTTTCAAGCTGATTTCTTAAATTTTCTATTCTATTAGCTGCATTATTTAAAAAAGGTGTAAGACTTTGCGAGGCTCTTGATTCTATACTTGCACCCCGTTTAATTAACAGGGATACCAATTCATTGTTACCATAATGTGCTGCTATGTTTAATGCAGTACTTCCAAACCGATCTTTTGTATTAATTTCAACTCCCTTTGATAACAATAATTCAACGAGCTCAGTTCCCTTAGATTTCGGAAACGTTGCTGCTGCTGTTAGGAGTGTGAGACCACTAGGAAGATAAATATTTGGATCAGCGCCATGTTCTAACAACGATTCAACAAAATTTTTACGGCCTGAACTTATTGCTACGTCAAGGGCTGGAATTTTACTATATTTTTTTACAACATTATCGGCTTCATCAATTATAGAATATCCCTGGAAAACAGAAAAATTTGGGTCATCTATTTTTGCAATTATTTTTTTAAATTTTTCGATATCTTTGTTAAGCATAGAATCAGAAGCATCTCTCATTAAAATTATTTGCTCATTAGCTTTATTTAGCACATATAAGAGCTTTTGATCTTTCACACCTAAGGCATTTAAACTGCTTAATGCTGCTGAAATTAAAGAAGGGTCTTCAATACTTGAAATCAATCTTTTTTCAAGCAAGCCAAGAAAATATGGATCATGAACTATAGTATAGAATCTTTTATTGGTTAGCATTAATTTGGATAATTTTATAAAGCCCCCAACAATTGGGTTTTGAGAAGAATCAGTAATCGTTTCTGGAAAAAGATTTAATGCAACTTCAATCAATAGTTCATCAGGCAAATGTTCTAATTGAGTCGTTTCTTCAGAGATTCGCGGTTCTTCTTCAGTAGTTTCCATAGCTTTAAGAGGAACCGTCAAACTGATTTGCGTTAAGAAAACAGCTAAGAATAAGCCATTTTTTGTTAGATAATAAAATAATTGCTTCATAACCCTACTCTTTTTAAGGCACACTAATCCTATTCTATGAGTAATTATACTGGATTGAAATGGCTAGGGTCAATGGTTTTAAAATATAAAAATAATTTTTTATGTATATATTAAATGCGTTGAAAAACGCAGAGCAAAAGCAAATCCTAAAATTTTGCAGGAATTGCTCAAGAAATATTTAAAATAACAATATTTTTACCACAGAACACAACAATTGAGACATGGGCATATTTTATTAATTTGCTCTTCTTGAAGTTTGAGTTTTTTTCTTGTTTTTTGCAATCGACGGTTTCTTATTGTTTCTTTCAAAAGTTGGACCTCAAGCCTTTCAATGCCTGCTTCAAGTTCTGCTGGAGTTTGAGGCTGTTGTTGCATTGCATTAACGGTTGCCAAAAATAATAGTGCTATAAAAAACTTTTCTAGAGATTTCTTCATACGTATTCTTTGCTCATATCTTTAACTCTTGAAAATAAGGGCGCAACTTCGTATAAAGTGCGTATAAATCAACAGAGATTTGTTTGGTGTTGGCGAGGGTAACTAAGAAATTGGTATCCCCAACCCAACGAGGCACTACATGGAAATGAACATGCGAGGGAATACCTGCCCCGGCCGCGCGCGCAAGGTTAAGCCCAACATTAAAGCCTTGTGCTTCTAACACTTCTGAGAGAATGATAATGCTTTGATTTGTCACTTCCATAATTTCTGCGCGAATATCAGGAGAAAGTTGTGATAAAGAATCAGTATGTTTGAACGGTAATATTAAAAGATGACCGCCATTATAGGGATACAAATTAAGCATCACGATAGTATTGGGAAATCTGCGCAAAATAAAATACTTTTCATCATTCCCATCTTCGAGCTGCAAACAAAAAACGCACGCATCATGCCCAATATGTTCTTTTTTTTCAGCGTCAACACGCGTTGCATAACTTTCACGCCAAGGCGCGTATAAACGATCCATATTATTTCCCTGTTTCAAATTTGAGCGTTGGTTTTTTGTCCAAAAACCGCAACCACCAGGTTAATGTCATGATGAGAACTAATGGTTCAACAGGCATGCGCAACCGCGCATACCCAAAACCTCCTGTTAAAACCACTAAACCCCCGACAAATATACCGGTTTTGAGCCAAAGCGCACGATAAAAACGTAGTTCGTTAGAAATTTCGCGTCTGAATAAGGGTTTAATCAGGAAAAGCCACAAACCCCCTAGTAAGCCTATCCATACCCATACTAAGAACAGAAAATCAATCCAGCACAATAATCTTGAAAAAATTGGCATTGGCTGACCAAAAAGACATAAATAAAGCTTTTCAAATAAAAATTCTTCGGGGGGATCATACGAGTACGTGTTATTGGCAAATGCAACTAATTGGCTTGCATACGGATCAAACGTGGTTTTTAATACTTCTTTTATCCAATCGCGAACAAAATAAAATGGGTGCGCAAAAATAATCGGCCAGGCAACTTTGCCACACACTAATTCACGCGAAAGGTATAAATGTGGCGTTTCGGTTTTCACGCGCTGATATTCTTGTTTTAACGCTGCTCCGACATGCTGCAATACATAATTCATGCACTCAATAAGTGGTCTGCCAGTAAGCGAGCGCACAATTTTTGGTGCGCAAAAAGTTTGTACATAAGCACCCGTCATAGGACAAAAAAACCAATGTCCCGTTAAACGATAATTGCGGATATACCAACCGCCGATAACGATAAAAAACGTAAGCAAAAAGAGGAACACCGTACGCATTTTTACTTTCCATGACAATGCCGTTAGCAACAGCATTCCAGCAGCAACAAATACCGTAAATTGACCATTTGGCCGTAACCACGTATAAAGGCCTAAGAAAAATGCTGCGCCACAAATATTCATAACACTCGCATTATAGTGGATACCGCGCATGCGCGGTTCGCCGATGAAACGCGTGATTCGATAGAAAAATAGAAAAAATATCATCAATAACAACGATGCGAGTGCATCAGAAAGTATATAGTTTGTTGCCAACACAAAACCGAGATGAAATACCGAGATCCACGCGACACACCAAGCAAGCAGTGATGAAGCTGTCAGATGAAGTGCAAGAAAAAATAATAAAACCGGCAACAATGAACAAAGCAAAATTTGCACCCAAATTGATGCTTCAAGCTGTTTTTTATTTTTTAGAAAATCTAAACTTTGTACCCCAAAAATACGATAAAAAATAGTCAAATACAAAGGATAACCTGGCGTTCGCCAAAATGTGGGATACAAATTATCAGGATGCGCCATGCCATGACCTGCTGCTAAGGAACAAGCACAATAATGGTAATCACGCGAATCTGGCTGTAAATAAAATTCATGGGGCGCAATATAGAATGCAAATACTAATGAGCGAATTAATATGGCAATTAAAAAAAGGCACAGAAGATTGTGCCAACGTTTTTGCAATGAAAAAGAAGACATAGTCATAAATTCCCTTTTTTACTGTTCGAGAGCTTAAACTATCTTTTTTCTTTTGCCAAGAAGTAAATCAGTTATGTGAGAGATTTCATTTATTCATAAATATCCTTCATAAAAACTTTTTTATTGTGACTTACGCAGTTATGCGGCCCCGTGCGGGCAGCACCAATGTATTGCGTGCCCAATACATTGGATACAAGGGCAAATAAGAGGGCAAGCCTCTTATTTATCTCCCTAACGCAAACAAGTCGACCTTGCACACTAACGTGTGACAAGGTCTCCAACATGTTGTGCTTATATGGAAATTGATTTATCAGATGCTTACGATTGCAAGTTAACTTCTTAAACAACAGTGTCATTCCGAGGCGAAGCCGTGGGAATCCAGAATTTAATAAGTTCCTTTAATGAATTAATTTTATAGACTGGATTCCTACGTTCCGCCTTCGCTTATCCATGTCTTCCGACTTGGCAAGCTACGTCGGACAGGCGCTTCATCGCGGATCCTGCGAAGCCTTGGCGAAGTAGGACGGCTCCTCAGAATGACAATTCTGCATAATGCAATACACTTTGGAATTCTGTAGGAAATCGTGATCGTAAAAAATAATTAATATAAAGTCGTGTAGCGCGACAAGCTCAAAATCATGATGCGTAGCATCAATGTTTTTGAGTGCGCATCTCGCGCGGCCCTACTACGCTAAAGCTTCGAAGGGTTAAAACATTGTTGGCCTGTCCGTCCGAAGCTTGCCAAGCCGGAAGGCGTGGATAAGCGTAGGAGGACGCCCTTTTGTTCAAGGTATTTTGGGCGTGCAAAATACCTTGTGCCTGTCCGGCATGAGGACAGCATGACTGCGTAAGTTAAAAAAACAGATTTTTAAAAGAAAACAATGAATTACCCTTGATTTATTAATAAATATTCAGTATAATATGAATATATAGTGATATTTTCATGGGAAGTGTCATCACGAGGAGCAAAGCTCCGTGGTGACCCAGAAATTTAATCAGATCCTTTTTAAGGAATTAATTTTATAAGCTGGGTTGCCACGCCACATACGTGGCTCGCAATGACAATCGTGCTTTCATTGTTCATTACCCCAGGTAAATATCATTGCATTCATTAAGTAACATATTGATTGGAAAACTATGAGGAAAAATAAGAAAAAGTTGCGGCAAGAAGCCTTAAAAGAGCTCATCGGCCTCTATCCTGTTGAAGATCAAACGACTTTGGCATCGTTGCTTAAGCAAAAATATAACATTGATACCAATCAATCAATTATTTCTCGTGATTTGCGAGAATTACATGTGTCAAAAAAAGTAGTCGATGATATTTCTGTCTACGATCTCGAAAACCAAAATAGCACCCTTGAACTGTTAGTACGCTCAATTCACACAATAGTTCATAATGAAGTATTAATTATTGTTAACACAGTGCCGGGTCTTGCGAGTTTTGTTGGTGATTATCTCGATCAACAAAAATTATCTGGTGTTATTGGTACCCTAGCAGGAGAAAATGTTCTGTTTATTGCGCCCACAAGTGTCAAAAACATCGCATCAATCTATGTTACCATTTGCAAAGCATTGCATTATAAGATTAAAAAAGAAGGATTAGCATGAGCAAATATACGCTACCATTCACCCTTCTAAGCATTATTGTACTTGCATCAACAGTATTATTTTTTTACAACAAGAAACGACATCGACTTCATGATGATTCCTCTTTAATAATTGGCACCAGCGCAGAATTCCCACCATTTGAATACATTGAACATGATACGCTCGTTGGTTTTGATATTGATCTTGTTAATGAGCTTGCAAAAAGAATGGGCAAGAAACTCGTCATTAAAGATATGCCATTCTCTACCCTCATTACGCAACTCAATTTTGGTTCGCTGCATATGATTGCCGCAGGGCTCACGCCAACGCAAGAGCGCGCGCAACAAGTACTTTTTTCTAAAAATTATACCGCAGGAGAGCCACTCGTTATTGTTACCCGTGCAATGCACGCGCCTTTAAAAACGCTCGCTGATCTTGCTAATCAAGATGTCATTGTTAATGATGGATTTTCAGCTGAAGCATATCTTTCATCACAGTATCCAAATATTGCACTCAAACGGTTACCAACCGTGGCCGATGCATTCCTTGCTTTAAATTCCGGACGTGCTGATGCATTTGTCACAGCAGTAACAACGGTAAAACCGTTTTTTGATCAATACGGTTCTGAAAATTTTATAACCACGCCAATTCCTAATACGAGTGAGCCAGCAGCTTTTGCCATTTCAAAAAAATATCCTGAACTTGTTGACCGTATCAACACAATCCTACAAGAAATGTCTGAAGATGGCTCACTTGAAACACTCAAAAGAAAGTGGCATCTTTCATGATCACCAGTTCATTTTTTATGCAAATTTTACCGTTCTTACTGCGCGGAACGCTCGTTACGTTGCAGATTGCACTCGCTTCGAGTTTGATAGGATTTGTGTTGGGCACCGTGTTGGCATTTATTCAAGTATATGCACCATTAGCATTACGGTGGTTTGTTACTTCCTACGTCACCTTGTTCCGCGGCACGCCAATGCTCATTCAAATTCCATTTTTTTATTATTTGTTACCATCAATCGGCATTGAATTTTCATTAATCACGACCGCAATTATTGCCATCGGCTTAAATAGTGCTGCATACATCAGCCAGACGGTAAAATCGGGCATTTTATCAGTCGGCAAAGGACAACGAGAAGCAGCAAAAGTGTTAGGACTCACCCAATGGCAGACTATGCGTTTTATCGTGTTCCCTCAAGCGATCACTGTGATCATTCCTGCGCTTCTGAATGAAATGATCACGCTGATTAAAGATTCTAGTTTAGCCTCAACGATTGGCGTTGTTGAATTGTTCAAAGAAGGCTCCATAATCATCAGCCGAACCTATAATGCAATTCCCGTTTACTGCGCTATTGCACTCATCTATTTAATTTTAACAAGCCTCGTTTCACTACTTGCCCATTATGTGCAAGCAAGGATTAATCGTCATGTTAATCATTAAAAATCTTTCAAAAAAATTTCACGAAAAAACCATTTTAAAACATATTAACCTCGATGTTGCACCGGGCACTATTGCCGTGCTGTTAGGACATTCTGGCGTAGGTAAATCTACCTTATTGCGCATATTAAATAACCTTGAAAAACCAGATTCAGGCGAGATTTCGTTCAATAACAAAACACTCGACTTAAACGCGGTAAATCAACAGCACACGATTGGCATGATTTTTCAACAGTTCAATATATTTGAACATCTTACCGTTGAACAAAATATTACGCTCGCACTTATTCACGTCATGGGCAAAACAAAACGTGACGCAAAAAAAATTGCACATGAACTTCTCGAGCATTACGATCTTGCTAATCTTGCACACGCATATCCAAATCAACTTTCTGGCGGTCAAAAACAACGGCTTGCCATTGCACGCGCGTTAGCATTAAAACCAAAAATTCTCTGCGCAGATGAACCAACTTCGGCACTCGATCCATTACTTACAAATCATATTGCGCACACGTTTCAAGAACTCGCGCGTCAAGGATTAATAATTATCATAGCCTCGCATGATGTTGCACTCGTTCAAGCACTCGAGTGCACTATTTACCTGATGGAACATGGAACTATAGTTGAATCAGGTTCATCAAAAGATGTACAAAAAAATTCTGCACAATTTCCAAAAATAGCCGCATTTATGATGGGCAAGAAGTAACAAAAGCAAACTGCTGCTTTACAAATTGCTCTTAAAAAAGTACGGTACTCAAAAAACTATTACATAAAGGAGATTGTTCATGATTTCACGACACATCGTATTCAGCGTTTTTTTTCTTTCATTGTTTTCACTACAAGCGTATAAAATCGAGCAACTATGTGACGATTGCGAAAGCAGCAGTATACAGTTCATCGAATTTTGTTGCACCGATCGCGATGGCAATTTCAAATCAGTCATTCGTCCGGCAAAATATCTCAGACACGATCTTCAACATGGCATCTACCTCGATGGTTCATCAATCCCGGGTTGTACTGATATAACTAATAGCGATATTCAACTTAAACCAGATCTTTATGCGCCCATGGAAAAATTAGCATGGCACAATGATCAAACGGGGGCCATGGTGCGTATTATTTGTGACATGTATCTTGATAATGAAACGCCCTATCAATCCGATCCGCGCATGGTTTTGAAAAAACAGTTAGAAGAGGCGTACAGCATGGGTTATGATTTTTATGTCGGCCCAGAACTTGAGTTTTATGTTTTTGATACCACCAAAGATCAAACCTTAATGCCGATTGATTGGCTGAGTTATGCGCAACGCTGCGATAATTTTGCAATATCGCAGGCAATAGTCAGTGCATTACAAATACTCAATAGCATGAATCTTAATATTGAAAAAATCCATCATGAAGTTGGGCCCGGACAATTTGAAATGAGTATGCATTATGATAATGCCCTTAATATTGCCGATTGTTTAGGCACGGCTAAGCAAGCAATTGCTGTTGTTGCACAATTATACGGCAAAGAAGTTAGCTTCATGCCAAAACCAATGCACGGCGAGGCTGGCAGTGGTATGCATCTGAATCTTAGTTTGTTTGATATCCAAAATCAAAAAAATGCTTTTGTTAACGAGCAAAATCCCGAACAACTCAGTGATGTCGCGTGCCATTTCATCGCGGGCATTTTAAAACACGCGCGTGAAATCACGCTTCTTTTAAATCCAACAATCAATTCCTATAAACGCTTAGTGAAAGGCTTTGAAGCACCTATTTTTATTTGCTGTGGTAAAAAAAATAGAAGCGCTATGATTCGCATTCCACACGCAGGGGCAACACAACCGAGTGCATGCCGCATTGAGATGCGCTCGCCTGATGCAATGTGTAATCCCTATCTTGCATTTGCAGCACTCGTTTGCGCAGGACTCGAGGGCATCAAAAATAAGTATGAATTGCCAACACTCGTTGATCAAAATGTATATAAGATGAACGAGGGAACGCGCAGCTCACTCAATATTGAAATGTTACCAGCTAGTTTTAGTGAAGCATTAGAAGCTTTCGAGCAAAGCAATTTAATGCAAAAAATGCTCGGTAAAGATTTATTTGCTTCGATTGTAAAATCAAAAAGAGACGAACTGTATGCATTTAATACTGCAGTCACTGATTGGGAATTAGAGAGATATTATTAAAAAAAAGGCGGATTTTCATCCGCCTTTTTTTTAATAATAGTACTGAAATTACTTAATAGAGTGTGCACCAAGAAGAAGTTGTATTGTTATTTATGCCGAACAATCTTTGGATTTCAGCATTGTTACGCGCTGTTGCGGCATCTAAAGCACTTTCACCACTAGGTCCCACAAATTTGGGATCTGCCCCTTTTAGGAATAAAAATACTACAAGATCACTGTTACCCTGACAAGCCGCAATATGGAGAGGATCATGATAAGGTCGTTGAACAAAGCCTCCAATACCATTTGCAAATTTTACGCTTTCACTATATTCAGTAAAAGAAATTTCACCATTAGCAAGTTGAGTAGGAGCGTTCCTAAAAACCCTTTTTGCTTCCCTCCTAGTAGGTGGATGACTTTCAATAGCAAAAGGTATACATGCCAAACCTAAGAGAACAGCCATAAAAACATTATTTTTCTTCATAAATTGCCCTTTTTACACTAGTTTATCTATTATTTCGCTATTTACAGGTTAACACCTGTATTCTATATTATTATAGTCAATTTAATAAAAATTCACAAAAGCATTCAGATAGAATTATAAAACCATGTCTTTCCCGCACCTCTTGCATCTTCCTCACTATCATCCCAGTATTTTTTGTTTATTTGCTTTAATATGTGGCATTTGTACGCAAATATCTCTTTCTTTATCAATACACTGCATACTTTTATTATGTTTTAGTTTCATTTTCATCGGTTTAATTTTAAAACAAAAATCATTGTTTTTACTGGTAACGAGTGCATTTTTTGGTGGTATGCTCTGCTTGTTCTATAAACAGGAAATTCATAATCAAAGTCTTGAGTTTGACAATCAAATCTATAATCTCATCGGCGTTATTCTCGATAAACAAGAACAAAAAAATTCTCCCACAAAAGAAATTCTCACCCTTCAAGTGCATGAGCTTCATGAGCAACATTCGTTAACAAAGAAAGAGGTAAATGTAAGATGCCTTGTCTACCTACAACAAACATGTGCTCATCTTACGGTAGGCGATACAATACATATTCCAAACATATGTTTAAAGCGGCCCAAAAATCAGCGTTATGAATTTTATTTATTAAAAGAAGGAATAAGCGCAAGCTTTTTTATTCATGAAATTCCCTCGCTTGTGGAACGCCCTCGTTTTTCTTTAAGCAGGTGGTGTTTTGAAATAAAAAGTAGCTTATTGCAGAGCCTAAAAACAAAAATGTCCCGCTCTTGTTTTTCATTTTTTAATTCATTATTTCTCGGCAATCGTTCAGTTGATAAAAAATATTTTTCTTCCATAAAAGAACGATTTAAATATTGGGGACTTTCACATTATCTTGCACGATCTGGGCTTCATTTAATTATTTTTCTGCTCTGTTGGACATTCTTATTGCGTTTGATTCCGATTTCGCAACCAATAAAATCAATTATTTTATTAGGATTTTGTTTCGTTTACTTTGTTTTAAGTTGGTCAAATATTTCTTTCACGCGCGCGTTTATCACGTATGCGGCGTACGCTTTGTATACCCTTTTAAAAGTCCAAATTAATCCGCTGCATGTGTTGAGCGTCGTCACCATCTTCTTGCTCGCCATAAATCCCCTACATCTTTTTTTTCTCGATTTTCAGCTCAGCTTTGGGCTTACCTTTGCACTCGCCTGTATTCATAATGCTAAATATCGCACTGCACAAGCATAAAACTCTTGCCTGAAAAGCGTGCAATGTTCTAAGGTAATTATAATTATATAAAGAAGGGGGATAGCATGGTTATTAATCGTATAAAAATTAATGTTGCACTATTCATAGTACTTTTAGCATCTTCAATACTAGCGCAAGAGGCATTTGAACAATCTACTTCCGAACTACTCATTAACGATCAAATTGCAACGGTAGAATCTACAACTTCCACTACACAAGAAATTACCGACGATACGACCGATCAAAATAAATTATTGGAAGTACTCACGGCGTTGCTTTCTGCCCAAGAAGAAGCTAACGCACAACTGCATGCCGACATACAGGCAGAAATGTCTGATATTCCATTGCGTTCATTTCCAATACAACCAAAAAGACACATTACTTTTTTAACGTATATGGCTGCCGATAATAATCTTGCTTATTTTGCAAAGAAAAATTTAGATCAACAAACCCAAGTTGGCTCAAATAACTTTATCAATATTGTTACCGAGCTTAATACACGTCTGGCTGGTAATCAAAAAGTAACCAAACTTTACTATGTCAAAAAAGATCAATTGGTAATGCTCAACACTGATGATCCAAACACCCAAAAAATGGATAGTGGCGATCCTGAAACGTTAATAAAATTTTGTCGCTTTGCCATTACACATTTCCCTGCTGATCATTATGTACTTATTTTCAACAATCATGGTTTAGGCATCATGGATATTGGCCAATACAGCGCCTTTAATTCGAGCAAACTATTCCGTTATAATCCGAGTATTAACATGCTTGAATTGGATCGCTCAATATTCTTTTCAGAATTAATACAATCATTACCTGATCCGCGTGGATTATGTTTTGATGATTCAACGGGACGCTACATTACCAATCAAGGATTGGAATATGCGCTAAAAACAATTTGCACAGAATGCTTAGATGGCAAAAAATTTGATATCATAGGATTCGATGCATGTCTCATGTCTATGGTTGAAATTGGCAACATTATCAAAGATTATGCCGATTTCATGGTCGGATCAGAAGAAGTGGAACTTGCCTTAGGATGGCGCTATGACACTATTCTAGCAAAAGCTGCGCAACAAAAAATGACAATGCCTCATTTTGCGCAACATATTGTTAATGAGTTTCGTGATATGTACCATAAAATCACCAAGGATTTCACACTATCTGCTGTTGCATTAGAATTATTGCCGCAGCTTGAAGACAATATAGATACTGTTGCAAAACTCCTATTGGAAGCATTAAAAGTTGAAAAAAGCAACAAGGTTCGCGATGCATTAAAAGCAAGTAGACATAAATTATACTGCACACAGTTTGTTGAGCAAAGCTTTATTGATTTACATCATTTTTATACAAATGTCCTTAATAATATAAATCGTTTTCAATATACCAATGGACGCTCAAACAACAAAATTCATACTGATTTAATAAAAACATTGCAACAAGGGCTTGACCTCATACAAAAAATGGTTATTGCCAACGTTGTAGGACACGGTCTTTCAAAAGCACGCGGCATCTCTATATATTTCCCCGAGCAACGCATTCATGGTTCTTATGCACACACAAAATTTGCACAAACTAATAATTGGGGCAATTTCATTGCACAATATATACAACTGTAACGAATCTATATTTGCTGCATGAACCACAGTCGTTAAATCACATCATGTCATCACGAGGAGCAAAGCTCCGTGGTGACCCAGAACTTTAATCAGTTCCCTTTTTAATGAATTAATTTTATAAGCTGGGTTGCCACGCATTCGCTCGCAATGACAACGTTGTTTAAAATGTTATTTTGCACACAGCGCCAACAACACAGCTAATGACTTTCCACCATGTTTTCTGTAGGCTAATACTGTTGTATTGATTAAACCAACAACCAGTATTAGTTCACATGATGACACCAAAATTATATAAAAAAAATCTTTTGCACGAATTGTATTCACAATTCCCACATTGCTCATCATTTCCCATAGAATCCACGGGCGCAACGCGCGTTGTGTATGGCGAGGGAAATCCTGATGCCTCATTAGTGCTCGTCGGCGAAGCGCCCGGCAAACAAGAAGATGAGCTCGGCCGTCCATTTGTTGGACGCTCGGGGCAATTACTTACCAAAATATTAGAGGAAGATGGAATGCCTCGCAGCGATGTTTATATCACCAATGTTGTTAAATGTCGCCCTCCCAACAACCGTACGCCAACCCCTCAAGAAGCCGCCGTTTTCAAAAAACTGTTATTAGTTCCTGAAATAAATATCATACGCCCCAAAGTCATCCTTACCCTCGGGTCTGTGGCACTCGAGGCAATTCTTGAAAACGGTGCTAAAATAACCAAAATCCGAGGCACTCAGCAACACAAAAATGGGTATATTGTTGTACCCACTTACCATCCAGCCTATATCCTCAGAAACCCCGATGAATTGAAAAATTTTTGCCAGGATATAAAATTAGCAATTTCCTTAGCAAAAAACGCAAAATAATGGGTTTATTTCACATAGAAAATGTGGATAACTATGTGGATAACTATGTGGATAACATGTGGATAACTTTTTAGCCATCATTTAAAAGGGCCTCTTGAAGAAGCTTTCCAAGCCCGTATCTCTGAAAGCAAGCCAATAATCGCATTTTTTAACCTTCACCTGAAGTTATCCACATGTTATCCACATGGTTATCCACATACGAGAACAGATGAAAACACCTGTTAACTTAGCCCTTTTTTAGAAAAATTGGCTAAGTTATCCACAAAAACGCGCTAGCCTATTATTATATTTATATAATAAATTATATATAACTAATAATAAGCCAGCCAAAAAATGTGGATAATGGAGGCGGCCAACAACAACATCCTTCTTTTTTTCTAAAATTTTGCTAGACTTCTAACTACACACCCTAATTTTTCTATTTTTTAACAAAGGAAATCGTGAAACTTTTTCAGGTTATTGAAGAGCTCGTCGAAGAGAAAGGCTTAGAGCGCTCTGTTCTCAGTTCTATTATTTGCGAAGGCATGCTTGCTGCATATGCCAAACGCTATCCAGACCTCCACTTCCAGGTCGATTACGATAAGAAATCTGACGAAATAGCGGTTAATGTCCAAAAAACCGTGGTGCCAACCGTTACTCATGAAGATACTGAAATTAGTTTCCGAAAAGCTAAAAATATAAATCCTGATATTGCAGCGGGCGATACAATCTGGGTTCCTTTTGAAGGAAAAATCGGGCGTATTGAAATTTTGCGTGCAAAGCAGGTTATTGCTCATCAAATTAGGCATATTGAAGCCGAAGCAATTTACAATGAATTTAAAGATAAAAAAGGCACTATTGTTCATGGCATAGTTCACAAGTGTGAGCGTAATGGTGTAATTGTTAAAATTGAAGATGCCCTTGCCTTTTTACCAAAATCGCTCACGATTCCTGGTGAAAAATGTGCGGTTGGGTTCTCCATTCGGGTCCTTTTGAAGGATGTATTGCCTGAACCTAAAAATGATAATCAGCTGATTTTGGATCGCGTGTCGCCTATGTTCATCGAAAAGCTATTTGAATTAGAAATTCCTGAGGTTTTTGAAAAGTTGGTTGAGATAAAGAAAGTAGTGAGAATTCCCGGCTACAAATCAAAGGTTGCCGTTGTTTCTCATGATGCTAACATAGATCCTGTCGGTACCTGTGTTGGTGTTGGTGGTGTACGTATAAAACCAATTCTCAAAGAGCTTGGCACAGAAAAAATCGATATTATTTCGTGGCATGATTCTCCTGAGCTTCTCGTCAGAGATGCTTTAAAACCAGCAGCTGTATCGCGTGTTGAGATGGTTGATGCTAGAAATGCAAACGTTTTTTTAGAAGAAGATCAGCGGTCACTCGCAATCGGCAAAATGGGACAAAATATTTCATTGGCATCCCAACTAACGGGAGTAAATATTCACTTGGTACAAAGTGGTTCAAATAAGCTCAGTCAGCATGAAGATGAGCACCTTGATCATTGAGCATAGGGATGATGCGAAAAATCAACGCATGGTCATGTAACATAAAATTTCTTTCATAGGGTAAAATTAAAACATATGCGTGTATACGAACTCTCAAAAAAAATTGGGTTATCAAATAAAGAGTTGATTGACAAATTGCAGCATGCAGGTTTTGAAGGCCTTACCCATATGTCTGCCCTTTCGCAAGAGGCAATTGATCTCGTAACAAAACCGGCATCAGGGACTCCTCAAAAGCAAACGGTGCAAGAACCTGAAAAACCAAAACCTGTTTCAAAAATAATTCCTGAAAAACAAGCACAACCTGTTGCTGTTCAGCATGTTGTTGAAGCGCCAAGGGTTGCACAACAACCAGTACAATCTTCTGCAAAAAACGGCAGTGAGATTGTTTTAGTGCTTGAGCCAATGACAGTGGCACAAGTTGCACACAAAATGCACAAGCCAGTAAGCGAGGTTATCGTTGCGCTTTTAAAGCAGGGTTTCGTATCTCCTAAAAATCAATTACTTCCAATAAAAACAATTGAGCATATTGCGCGCCATTATGGCATAAAAACAATGCAACCAGCTATCGTTGGGGCAGATGTACATAAGCCGTTTGTGCGTAGCTCTGCTCAAACGCATAGCCGTTCTCCGGTTGTTGTTATTATCGGTCATGTTGATCATGGTAAAACAACATTATTAGATTTCATTCGCAAAACAAAAGTTGCAGCAAAAGAACAAGGTGGTATTACGCAACATCTTGGTGCATACCAAGCCGAAACAGCGCAAGGAAACATCGTTTTCCTTGATACTCCTGGCCATGCTGCATTTACTAAAATGCGTGCTCGTGGCGTAAAGGTTGCTGATATTGCGGTGTTAGTTGTTGCGGCTGATGATGGTGTTATGCCACAAACGGTAGAAGCAATAAAGCATGCAAAAGCGGTAAATGTTCCTATTATTGTTGCGGTCAATAAGATTGATAAAGCAACGCCTATGCAAATTGAGACCGTAAAGCGTCAGCTTGCGCAGCATGACTTGGTACCTGAAGAATGGGGTGGGCAGACACTTTTTGTGCCACTTTCAGCAAAAACAGGACAAGGTGTTGATAATTTGCTTGAGATGATTATCTTACAATCGCAACTCATGGAACTTACGACCGATGAGGCGGTACCTGCAAAAGGATTTGTTCTTGAAGCGCGGATGGAAAAAGGACGCGGTGCCGTTGCAACGGTGCTCTGTCATGAGGGTACTCTTGCCGTTGGTGATTATTTTATTGCTGGCAATTCACATGGCAAAGTAAGTTCATTGATGGATTCGCGCGGACGCATGCTCAAGAAGGTTGCTCCATCTATCCCTGTTCAAGTTGCAGGATTTTCTGTGTTGCCTGAAGCCGGTGATAGTTTTGAAGTAGTTTCTCAAGAGCGCTATAAGAACGTGCGTTCAGAAAAATCCGTTGTGCACGATGTTGACATGAGCAAATTTGCGCAGGGTGAATCTATAAATCTTTTAATCAAAGTTGATACAAAATCAAGTAAAGAAGCATTGTTAGGTGCTATTGATCAACTTCCGCGTGCTGGTGAAAAATCATTGCATATCGTCTATGCTGCTGTTGGTGATATTAGTGAAAGCGATGTTACCTTGGCTGCTGCAACACAAGCAATTATTTATGGTTTTCACGTTAAACCGGAAGCAAATGCACTTGTGCTTGCTCAAAAAAATAATGTTACCGTTAAATTGTTTCAAATTATTTATCGCCTTCTTGATGATGTCGCATTGCTGATGAAGCAAGAGCAAGCCGTTAAGATGGTTCGCACAAAAATTGGTGAAGCCGTTGTGAGACGAGTGTTTGAAACAAAAAACGAGGGCACCATTGCAGGATCATATGTCAAAGAGGGGCGTTTTTCGCGTAATGGCTATGTTATTGCATGGCGTGGAAAAAATAAAATTGGCGAAGGTCCCATCAAAAGTTTGCAACGCGATAGGAAAACGGTAAAAGAAGTACACGCAGACTTTGAGTGTGCATTTATTGTTGACGGTTTTAATGACTGGCAGGTAGATGATAGAGTCGAGTGCTTCCTTGATATGCCTGCATAATATTATTTGATACATGGCTATATTTTGTTCCCTATGCTTAAAAAAAGGAGCACATCGTGGCGACAATACTCATAATCAAATTGTTTTTTGCAATCGTTATTTCTCTTTTAATCACGCTTTATATTGTACCAATTGTTGCTAATTTCGCGGTGCGATTGGGAGTTCTCGATATTCCTGATGGCAAAATAAAAAAGCATGAAAAACCAACGCCTTATCTGGGTGGTATTGCCGTATATTTAGGTTTTATAACATCATTAGCGCTTGTGTATCCTTTTGAAAATAAGATTCTATTATTTATCCTTGGTTCAACGTTGCTTTTGTTTGTAGGGCTTATTGATGATGTATTAGTGGTCAAACCGTATCAAAAATTTTTTGGCCAATGTCTAGCATCGCTATGCTTTCTCAAAGCAGGCTTTTTTTTGAAAGAAACATTTTTTTTAAAAAGTTATTGGAATATTCCCATCTCATTATTATGGATGCTTTCTATAATAAATGCTTTTAATCTTGTTGACGTGATGGATGGTTTAGCGACAAGCCTGGCAATTTACGCAACAAGTTCATTTATGATTATCGCATTAGCGTTTAATCAGGGGAATATAGCGCTTTTGCTGGGATCCTTATTGGGCGCCCTCGTTGGGTTCTTGTGGTATAATAAACCACACGCTCGTATTTATCTGGGTGACGCGGGTTCTCTTTTTATAGGCGGTTTTTTGGCAACAATCCCCTTTCTATTTAATTGGGGACTCTATAATTGGCACGGTTTTTTAACGCCGCTCATTATTCTTGCCATTCCCTTAGTTGAGGTTTGTACGCTTATTCTCGTGCGTTCCAAAAAAGGCATTCCTTTTTATCAAGGGAGCCCTGATCATTTTTCTTTATACCTAAAACATAACGGGTGGAATGCTTATGAGATTTTAGTCTACGTATTTACCCTGTCGATCTTGTTGTTTTTTGTTGCACTCGCTTTTGTCTTTAATAAGGTGACCCTCTTTGAACTCATAGGGTTAGGCATTCTTTTTATGATGATTTGGAGCAGCTGTTTGTTCTATAAACGCAAAAAAGCCTTCTAATGCAGGCATTTTTCAACGCATAATGCGATTTTTGTTGCTTTTTAAAAATTTAAATCAATAAAACAACCCCAAAAAAGTTTTTTGGCTTTTTTGGGGCTTTTTTTTGTTGTTGCATTTATGGTGCACGGTAATTTTATTGTTTTTTGTTTTTTTTTAATCAAAATTAAAAAGCTTCATAGTTAGTTGGCTAATTAAACTCCATTCTACCATCTGTGATAGTTGGTTTTAGGTAGTATGAGTTGAAGCACTGCTTTTTTGTAAGAGTAATAGCTCAAAATCTTTGACTACAATTCCTTCTTAGCTTCTTCAAAAATTATTGAGCTATTACTCTTCTCCTTGAAAGTGACGTCTAGTTTCTTCATTCATTAATTCCTTTAGCTGTGTTAGATTCCGGAGATCATCCTCCAAAGCATCCTTGTTTTCTTCGTCTTTTGGTGTTTCAAGTATTTTGACAACAGAAAAAAAACGAGAATCGTTCATTAAAAGTTCAAAACAACTCAGTCCTATGTGCCCTTTACCAATGTGCTCATGCCTATCCACATGTGAAGCACACGTTTTTTTTGAATCGTTCATGTGAATAACCTTGAGATGTTCTATGCCCAGCATATCATCAAACTGTTGCCATACTTGTTCGTAGGAGGCCTCGGTACTCATATCATACCCGGCTGCAAACACATGGCAGGTATCAAAACAAAAGCCAATACGGTTTTTGTGAGTGCTTTGTGTATAAAGGGATGCGAGTTCTTGAAATGAGGAGCCAAAAGATGAGCCTTGGCCAGCCATAGTTTCAAGCAAAATCATGGTTGTGCTGTTAGCTTGTTCAAGGGCAACAGCAAGATTTTTACTAATTTGACGGCTGCCATCTTCTTTTGAAAGAGTGCCGAGGGAACCGGGATGTAATACTAAAAAAGGAATGCCGAGTAACTCGCAACGCTCTAGTTCATCTATAAGGGCATGTATAGATTTTTCTGCTGTTGCTTTGTCCGCAGATCCGAGATTAATGAGATAACTTGCATGGGCTACAACGCAGTCGATAGTGGATGTTTTTTGGGCGTCTCTGAACTTTTGAGCATCTTCTTTGGTAATCGGTTTTGCATACCACTGACGATTACTTTTTGTAAAAAGCTGAATGGCTGTGCAACCTATTGATTCTCCTTTTTTGAGCGCTTGATCATAACCGCCGGCTACGGACATGTGAGCGCCAATTAATAATGGTTTTTTTTGGTGCATAGGTAACCTTTCATGCATAATCATGGAATGTGCATGTATTATCAATGTGTGAGTTTTTTGATGTTTTATTTGACAAATGTGAAGAAAACAGTACCTTTTTTTACATACATTCTATGCAATCCTTGTCGTACAAACGTAAAAAATTCGTATGTAAATCGTGCATCTTTTCGTTAATGCTCATTCTTAGTTTATACCCTGAAATGGATTTTGTATGCAACGCACAAAAAAGATTTTGCTTATCATTGCTCTTTTATCATTCATAGGTAGTACCTGTATTGTTGCAAAGCAGCTGGTCCCTCGGCCCAAAGATCATGCTATTGCTGACACGCGTCAAGTAACAAAGCAATTATCGCCGAGTGTGCATGAAGAAGATCTTGATGAAGAACTTCCTTATGAAACAATGCTTAACAGTGATATTTATTCGATTACTGAGCAGCAAGAATTGTTAGCGGAAAAGGATAGAGAACAAGCTGGCATCCCTGATGATGCTCCTATGCCCGATCAGGAATTTGAAAAAACGTTATCAAAAGGTCCTCTACTTTGGCATCTTGGCAATTTGTCGGGTAAGTTTCAGGTAAAATATAAACCAGAAACCTTCTATGCTAAAAACGCAAATTTACTTAATAATGCTAATAAATCAGATGAAATATTCTTCAGCCGTAGCACTATTGATGTTAATATTGGTATTTATTACGGTAAAGAATTTTATGGTTTTGATATCGTTGATTTCTTTTTGACGCTTCGTAATCAGTGCAATTGGGGCAATCCTGAGATTGCACGAACAACTCCTGTGCGCATAAAAACACTGGATAGTCTTGATAGTGGGCATATACATTTTATTACGCGCCAAATTTTCTGGATGCGAGAAATGTGGCTTAAATTTGCTATACGAGAAACATTTGGTATTCCTTTAGAAAATAATCATTATTTTACGGTTGGAGCATTTCCTTTTGAGTTAGGGCGTGGTATTGCTTTAGGTGCTGCGTATGCTGTTAGCCCCGGTGTTTTAGGGTTTTTCTCTGATAACACTATAAACCAATATGCCTTTGGATATAAATTAAACGGTGATCTTGTTCCTTCTTGTTTGACCTACGATTTATATTTAGCAATGTTGAGAAATAAGGCGGATAGTTTTTTTGTAACGGCAGAAAATATTTATGGTCAAGAATATGGTCGAATTTTAGACCAAGCGCGTGGCCCATGGCATATTAACTATGTTTTTGCAGGTCGTGCAAAATGGATGCCGCTTAAGACAAGTTGCGATCTTGTTACGATCGAACCATACTTCTTATACAATTATGATCCAGAACAAGTGGTTGAATTCCCGGCTGATGCTTTCGGAAAATTAGGTACGTTTGGATTGGCTGCTGAATTTACCTTTGGTTCATTTGATTTTGGCTTTGATGGTGCTGCGAACATTGGGCATCAGAGTGTGCTGGGTTGGGATCGTAACTTAGTTGCAAATGTTAATAATATTGGTGTCTTTACGTTAATTGATAGTCAAGTGGTGACGGCCGATCCTAATATAAATCCAAAAGCACCGAATGTTATTTATGCACCAACAAATGCCAATGGCGTTGCGGTGCAACAAATTATTGATACATCAATAGAAAATGCTTCACAAAATGGGCAATTTATTGGATTGGCGCCAGATCCAACAAATCCAAGTAATCCAACGCCAACGGTAACACTCTATAACAGCCTTAATCGCTTTAGAAATCCTTATAAAAATAAATTCAGAGGATGGATGATTGTGGGTGATGGTGCCTACTGGTTTGCGCAACGTTCAATGCGTGTAGCACTTGGGGGCGGTGTCGCTTCTGGTGACGAGGATCCTAATGTTGATATTGCAAATCCAAATGATAGTAACGTTGACGGAAATTATAAAGGGTTTATTCCATTGCAAGAAATTTATACGGGTGACCGTATTCAAAGTGCCTTCTTGCTTGGTGGTGCTGGCAGAATTCCTCGTCCACTTTCAACACCAACTGGTTCTCGCGTTATTGATAAACTTCCAACGAATGTTTCAGGGTTTACTAACATTGCATTTGTCGGTGCATCGTATTTGTGGTCGCCTAAGAATTTTAAAAAGAATTTTAATTTCCGTCCTAACATTCTTTCCTATTGGCAACAGTTTGCAACCAAGAAGTTTGATATTATCACTAAACTAAGTTCACCGGATGAATTTGCGCGTAACTACTTGGGTACTGAAATTAACACATTCTTTGATCTTGAGTTGGTTCGCGATTTTAAATTCTTCTTTGTGGGATCTGTATTCTTTCCTGGTGGACACTTTAAAGATATTAAGGGGACACCATTGAGCAAAGAACAACAGCGCATCTTGGATCGTGCTGATGTTACTGGCGTCGATACTATACCATTGCTTGGTGATAATAATGCATATACCATCAACATTGGTCTTGAATATAGATTCTAATAATTTTTGATTGATGATTTAATCTTGAAGAAGGGCTCTCAAAATCGAGGGCCCCTTCTTGTTTTGAAAATATTATTTAGAAAAACTCTTTTTATTGTAACTTGCGCAGTTATGCGGCCCTATGCGGGCAGCATGAAGGGATCCTTTAGAAAAACTTTTTTATTGCGGCTTACGCAGTTATGCGGACCTCATGCCTGTCAGGCACAAGGTATTTTGCGTGCCCAAAATACCTTGAACAAAAGGGCACCAGCGTTCCGCTGGACCTTCCTCCCGCGCGAGATGCGCACTCAAAAACATTGATGCTGCGCATCAAGATTTTGAGCTTGTCGCGCTAACTGATTTTTATTTAATAGATTTATTCCTGTATATGTGAAAATAGAACATTGCATACAGAATTGTCATTGCGAGACCTGTTAAGGGCGTGGCAACCCAGATTATAAATAAAACCTTTAATGGATTAATCTTCCAGACTGGATTCCTACGTTCCGCCTTCGCTTATCCATGTCTTCCGACTTGGCAAGCTACGTCGGACAGGCGCTTCATCGCGGATCCTGCGAAGCCTTGGCGAAGTAGGACGGCTCCTCAGAATGACAATTCTGCATAATGCAATACACTTTGGAATTCTGTAGGAAATCGTGATCGTAAAAAATAATTAATATAAAGTCGTGTAGCGCGACAAGCTCAAAAACATTGATGCTACGCATCATGATTTTGAGTGCGCATTTCGCGCGGGAGAAAGGTCCAGCAGAATGCTGGGCTCCTTTTGTTCAAGGTATTTTGGAGAAGCAAAATATCTTGTGTCTGGCCGACATGAGGCCCGCATAACTGCGTAAGTTACAATAAAAGAATTTTTCTAAAGGATCCCTTCATGCTACCCGCATAGGCCCGCTAGACTGCGTAAGTTAAAATGAAAAGTCTTTCTAAGGGATATTTTTCTTATTGATGCTGCGTAAGTTAAAATTAAAAATGAATGGAAAATGTTTAGTAACTTCTAAAGGATCTTTACGATCTTTTTAAAATTATTGATTTAGGTTTTTTTAAAACAAAAAGAGAGCGCATGTTTTTTAGGTATGCGCTCTCTTTTAAATTTAAAGTCGTTTAAAACTAGAAGTTCAGACCGACCTTACCAAATACGCTCCAGTATTCAAGAGCACTGCAAAGATATTTGCTGCTAACAAATTCATACGATCCGCCAACTGCCGCTGTCCATGACGCACAGTCACAGAAACAACCGCTCGTTGCAACAGCACCGTATACTTTGTTAGTAAGTACCTTGCCGCCAATTGCAGAAGCTGCATTAAGATTAGCACCAGTGATTGTAACATATGTTGGTACTGTGCCTGCATCTGGTACAAAGACAAAGGTACCGATTGTTGCTGTTGATACAGTTGAGCATCCAGTTTCGAGTGTTGCACATGTAGGATTGAATATACCAATAGCAGGGGTGAAGGTTATGTTGTCTAAGCTGCTCTGGCTGATTTTTTCTTGTTGACGCCAGAAGAGATCGTAACCAACTTCAAAGTTCCAATCACACCATTCATAGTTCAAGGCAATCCACCATTGAACGGTGCTTTGTGGTGTCACTTTGACACATTGAGTGAAGAAGTTAATACCATCTAATGTTTGGGTAGGTACTAATTCAGTTTGCACTAATAAGTATCGTGACATAGGCCCGTTGTTTGTCAAATCAAAAGAGCGGCACTCGTTGTGACTGAATACATAACGATAGTTGAAGTCAGTGAGAATTGCGAGATTATTATCGCAAATATCGAAATTATATTCTCCTTCAAAACCGACACCCACTGATCCATGTTTGCTACCCACTTGTGGTTCAAAAATAAATTCACCTGTATTTTTACGGCCTGTTGGTACAGTTCCGATGATGTAGATACCTGCTATACCATTTTCTTCACAACCGCAGAATCCGAGTGAAGTATCCCAACCAAGACGGAATTGAATATCATCAATTGCTGTACGCCATTGCTCACCACCGCAGCAACCACCACAATAGAATTTACCGAAATTATATGCAGGGTTAGCTAAAGCTTGTGAGACTGTGAAAATACCTGGAAATTCATTTGAATAATTAGCTACGATTTCACTGCAGTTGAGTGTGTTTCTTCGTTTAACAATAGCAGCCGCAAAATCAAACCATAAACCACAGAACCAATCATCAAGATTCGCGTATGCATAAAGGTGAGTACCAACAGTTTTGCTTTGTGGATCAATGCTAAATGTTGAAGTAAATACAACCGCAGTACCATTGACGGTGCCCACAGTTTTTAGACCAAGCCAAGCGCTGTTTACATTTGCAGGTTCAGCGGGGGTAGAAATTTGTGCAACAGTAATGGTATTGCTTTGATTGTTTAACAAGAATGCAGATCCCATATTAGGATTTTTCTTACTTCTTTCATAAAAAGGAGTAGCATAGAAAAGGAATCTATGACGTTGCTCTGGATCATGCCACCCTTCCCAACGTTTTTGTAATGTAATTGCATCAATTAAGACTAAATCTGTAGTTTTGTTACGCGGAACAAAGACGTGCGAAGTGCAATCAGATGTTGGCGTTGCTGCTTGAGCAGCTGTGCTTATAATCCCTATGCAGGCTAAAAGCAATAAAGCATTTTTTTTCATTCTACCCTCTCCTTGTGTTTTCATCATACTCTCTCCTTAAAACGACAATAAAAACAAATACTACTCAAAGTAAAGTTAAAAAAATTTTAATTGTCAATACTATTGATCGATATTTGTGATCTTCTTTTTTATGTATTTAAAGAAGATACGCCTTACATTACCTTTTTGTTTAATTTTTTGTCAATATTTTTTTTCAAAATGCTCATAAATTTTTTTTTTGCTTGTTTATTAAAAACTTTTTTTTATAATTTTATGGAAAAATTTATATACGATTTCTTTTTAGAATTTTATAGTATGATCCAAAAAAATAGAAACAAAAGTTCAGAAGCTAGGAGTGTATATGAAGCGATATTTTTTCTTATTATTGTTTTACCCTATTTTTATCTACGCGCGTCCTCCGATTATTGATTATAAACTTATCACTGAATGGTGTACGGCACACCTTCCATCTGATCACGATGAATTGCATCTGATAACAAATTATCTGGCGCTCGGTAAACAATGGGCACATCTTTGCAGTAATGATTTAAGTTTTGGTAATTCGCCACAAGGCAAAGAACTTTTGGAAGCGATGCAACAGAGAGTTACGGAATGTCTAGAATCCGAGGGTTCAAAATCAAGTTATGAAAACCTCGCACAATTGATAAAAAAGGAGCTAGCACTTAATACGAACAATTGTGGGCAAAAGCGTACGTATAAAGTACTTGCTATGGTATATGAAGGATGCCTGCGCTGTGCCCTCGCTAAAGCTAGAAAGCCCTGAATAGTGAAAATCGACTTTCTAGTCGAATCGTGAATTAAATTGTTAACCGACAAGCTTTCTGAGCATAAAAGCGGCCAAAGCCGCTTTTACATGCACTAGAAAGCTTTCTGCAGATCTGGCAAAAGCATGCAATGCTTTTAACCTATTTTTTAAATAACTAAATACTCCTTCAATTACTTGGCGCTGTCTCAACTCTTGCTTGTAAAATTCATTGAGAAATGGGTCCATATTATTTCTTTGCTTAAAAATAAATTCTAATCCTTGTTTTCTCAATTTTTGTAATAGCTCTTTGGGACAAACATAACCCTTATCACCAATTAACAATCCCTTAATGTTTCCTATAAATGATTCAAATGAAAGTAATTTAACATCATGTACATCTGCTGTTGTTATCATACATGAAACAACTTCCATTCTTCGATTAATAATGATGTGGAGCTTAAATCCGTGATAATAACCAAAAATATTTTTGCCGATCTTTGCTTGATCAGAAGCCCATTTTGGACATGTGTACGTATCATATTCACTTACAGGAAGAGCGCTTGAATCTACTATATAAAAATCTTCATCTGTATTTAGATTCATCTGACATAAAATTTCTAGCATGAAATCAAAGTACTTTGAAATTGAGCGAATTCCTCGTGTAAATTGTTCATAACATGGCATATTTTTAAAACAATCTCTTAGGTAAGTTGACATATATTCATGCAGTTTTTTATCGGTTTCTATACTGTCAAAATGTCCAATTAATGCCATGGTAATTAATTCACTTTTAGTAAGCTTATTTTTTCTTCCTCTATAGCTCTTTTTTTCAATTTTTTGCTCAATCCTCTTGACCACTTCATCAACTATCCAGTATAGTTCTACTATGTTTTTCATGGGGTAGCTCCTTCCTTTTTCATCTGGAGCTATCCTACCTCTCTTTTATATTCTTTTGAATTTCACAATTCGACTACTTTCTATTATTATTGTATAAATATGGTATACTTTTTTAAAGCGAATTTTATGTAAATTTTTGCAATAAGCAACAATGTCATCCCGAGGAACGTAGTGACGTGGGGATCCAAATTTTAATAAGTTCCTTTAAGGAGTTAATTTTATTATCTGGATTGCCACGCCCTTTCAGGGCTCGCAATGACGGTTTATTGCCTTTCTAGAGACTACTATGCAAAAACAGTACCTTCGCACAATCGGGTGCGGTTCAGTTACGGAAAAATTACTCTCAACTCCTATTCATCTTTCTGGATGGGTTGACGGACGTCGAGATCATGGCGGCCTTATTTTTATTGATTTGCGCGATCGCAGTGGTTTGATGCAGCTCGTTTTTAATCCTGCCTTTAATGCGCAAACTCATAAGAAAGCCCATGAACTCCGTTCAGAATATGTCATTGCCGTGACGGGGAATGTTGTTGCACGAAGTCCTGAGACGGTGAATAAGGATCTGCCAACGGGCAACCTAGAATTGCAAGTGACTGATATGACGGTCCTCAACACATCAAAACCGTTACCATTTTCTCTCGAGGCTGATGATATTGATGAAGAATTGCGCCTAAAATATCGCTATCTTGATCTGCGAAGACCAGTTATGCAACGCAAGTTGGCTCTCAGAAATGATATTATTTTTGCTATGCGCTACTTTTTGCAACATAACGGCTTCTATGAAATTGAAACGCCTATTTTGACCAAAAACACGCCTGAAGGCGCGCGCGAATTCATTGTGCCCTCGCGCGTTCATCAAGGTAGTTTTTATGCACTTCCTCAATCCCCTCAACTTTATAAACAGTTGCTGATGGCTGCTGGATTCGAGCGTTATTTCCAAGTTGCCCATTGTTTCAGAGATGAAGATTTGCGCGCGGATCGTCAACCAGAGTTCACGCAACTTGATGTTGAGATGTCATTTGTGTATGAAGAAGACATTATGAGTATTACCGAGCAAATGTTGCAATTTGTGCTCAAGAAGATTTTTGATATTGAACTTGCCATACCATTGCCTCGCATGACCTACGATGATGCTTTTGCGCAGTACGGTTCTGATAAACCTGATTTGCGTTTTGATTTAAAAATTGTTGATTTTACGCGCGTGTTTGAAAAAACGGAGCTAAAATTTTTGCGTACGGTTCTTGATGCGGGTGGCAAGATTGGCGGTTTGCACGTGAAGGGTAAAAATTTCACGCGTTCAGAACTTGATGCGTACGTTGAGTGGGCTAAAAAAACCGGCTCATCGGGATTGTTATGGATCAAAGTTGGCGAGAACAATACGCTTGAAGCACCTGTGGCAAAATTCTTCCCGCCTGATTTTTTTGCACAACTCAAATCCGTGTGCCCTTCGCTTGAAAAGGGTGACACCTTATTTCTTCTAGCCGGCCCTTATGATGAAGCGTGGGTATATTTAGGAAGATTACGCCTTGAATTAGCGCGCGATTTGAATATTATCCCTACTGGCAAGTTACACTTTTCTTGGATCACTGATTTTCCATTGTTTGAATATGATAAAGAAACAAAGCAATGGAATTCCGTTCATCATCCATTTACTTCACCAAAAGAAGGATGGGAAAATCTACAACCCGCGCAGATGAAAGCGCGTGCTTATGATATTGTGCTTAATGGCATTGAACTCGGCGGTGGATCGATTAGGATTTTTGATAACAAAATTCAAAATAAAATTTTCCAACTGCTCGGGCTTGATGAAAAAGCGATGCATGATAAATTTGGCTTCCTGCTTGAAGCGCAAGAATATGGATTTCCTCCGCACGGTGGCATTGCACTCGGCCTTGATCGTTTGCTGATGTTGCTCACCAATTCTTCATCTATTCGTGAAGTAATCGCGTTTCCAAAAACTGCACGCGGTTATGATCCTATGATGCAATCACCAACACTCGTTGATGATAAGCAACTGAGGGAATATGGCCTGCAGAAAATTAAGAAACAATAACTCTCTTATTGTTGAGTAAATAATTTTTCAAAATATTCATGCAATAACTTTTGTATTTCAGGTTTATTGTTTGCGACTTTAATAATTTTTGGGGTTATTTGCGCACCAGCCTCTAATAACATTTTTATTGCTTCAAAATTATTGGATCGAACGGCATACTCTAGGGCAGTAAATTCTTCATTATTTTTTATATTAACATCTGCTTTGGCTTGAATAAGGAATTGGACCGATTTGTTATTATTAACTGCTGTTGCATATATAAGAGCTGTATTACCTGAAACGCTTTGAAGATTTAGCTTGGCTCCTGAAGTAATGAGAGGTTGAATTGCATCGGGCTGATATTTTGATGCAATCATTAAAGGAGTAAAGCCATTAATAGTTTTAGCATTGGGATCAGCGTTAGCATCAAGAAGCGTTTTGATTGCATTGGGCTGATGTCCTGCTGCTAACATTAAAGCAGTAACTCCTTGGTTGTTTTTAATGTTGGGGTCAGCACCAGCATCAAGCAAAGACTGAATTGCTTTTGGCTGATATTGTATTGCTAACGTTAGAGCAGTAACTCCTTTATGGTCTTGAGCGTTGACACTAACGCCTTTGGCAAGAAGAGGTTGAATTGCATCGGGCTGATATTTTGATGCAATCATTAAAGGAGTAAAGCCATTAATAGTTTTAGCATTGGGATCAGCGTTAGCATCAAGAAGCGTTTTGATTGCATTGGGCTGATGTTGAGCTGCTAACATTAAAGCAGTAGTCTCATTAGCGTTTTTAACATTGGGGTCTGCACCTTTCTCAAGAAGCATAGGTATGGCATTAGCATTTTTTATTGCAGCTATTGATAACAAGTAATTGAGTGAGTCTCCCTTTAATTTAAAAAGTTCAATAAAATTTTTGGCATATTCTGGCATATATTGAATCGCAAGTGTAAGGGCGGATTCTTGTTGATTATTAAATTTCCAATGCATTTGAAAATATTCATTTGAATTTGTTCTATATTTTGCTATTAATCTTTTAGTAATTTCATTCAGAAGTGCTTTATTTTGTAATTGTATTGCACGTTGCAAAGGTGTTACTTCATCATTATCTGGTGACTCAACATCGAGGTCTTCTTTAAGTTGTAATAATCTTAGTGCGGCTTCATTATTCCCTTTACTAAGAAGAGCATTTAATGTTGTTTTGCCAGCGGCATCTTTTACATTGGGATCTAGACCCAATGCTAAAAGGTCTTCTATATCTTCTTTAGAGCGTGCATCATGTAAAAATACTTGCATTAGTTCTGGCATATATTTTCGTGCAAGCGTAATAGCAGATTGCTGATCAAGACTCTCGCCAAAAACAATACCATGAAATGCCTGAGGATTACCCTTATTTTGTGAAAGTAAAATTGTATAAATTAAATCTACAAGCTGGGGATCTTGATATTGTATGGCTCTTTGTAAAGGTGTGACGCCATAGTTGTCAGGTGAGCCAACGTCAAGATAAATTCCTTTGAGCTCTAATAAACGAAAGGCAGCATCAAGATATCCTTTATCAATAAGTGCATTTAAAGCCGTTCTGCCCGCGCGATCTTTAATGTTAGGATCAACGCCTAAGATTAGTAAATTTTCAACTTCTAATGCAGAACGGGCATTATGAAGCCGTGTTTCTTCGTATGATAATGGTTGCTGGAAATGTGATTTTATCTCTTGTTGGAGCTCTTCTGCTGGGATTGATTCTAAGAGTTGAGGTAAATTTTCTTGTTCGGCTGCAAATTCGCTAAATTTTTGTATCGCCAATTCTTTTAATGGCAATACGTTTTTTATTGCTATTTTTCTGCGTTTGGTTGGTATAGGGCATTGAGGCACATGCTCCTTTTCCTTCTCTTTTTCTGGCCGTTCAGAAATTTCTGAGATCTTTCGTTTTGGTTGTTGTTCCCCTGTTTGCATAGGAATTGGCTGTTCTTCCATGGCAACAAGGGAAAAAACATTTGTCAAAAAAAAGAGAATAAAAATTTTATTCATATCCCAACCTCAATTGTTATATGGATTTATTGGTAAAATAATTTTTCAAAATATTCATGCAATAACTTTTGTATTTCAAATTTACCCTCTGCTGCTTCAACATGTCTCTGAGTTACTTGAACGCCTACATCTAATAACATTTTTGCTGCTTTAAAGTTGCCTTGTATAATTGCATGGTATAAAGCGCTTTCTTGATATGCATGCAAGAATTTTTGTTCTCCAAATTTACTAATTGCGGCTTTAATATCTGCATCAGTTAATTGAGCGCCTGTATCTAGTAACATTTTTACTGTTCCTAAATTAGGAAATGGGAGACGTATGGCTAGTGTTAAACCGTTACTTCCATTGCTTTCTTTAGCATTAGGGTCCGCACCGGCATCAATAAGAACTTTAATTGTATTAGATTGAGCTGACGTAATAGCATGCATTAAAGCTGTAAAGCCGTTATCGTCTTGGGCATTAGGATCCGCGCCTTTATCAAGCAGAAGTAGCACTGCTGCTGGCTGGAATTGCGCTGCAAGCATTAAAGCAGTAGTGTTATTATAATTTTTGGCATTAGGATCTGCGCCAGCATCTAGCAATGCTTTTACTATTTCAGGTTTATTACCAACAATAGCAACTTCTAAAGCGGTTTGAGATTTCCCGGGTAATGTCCTATTGCTTGCATTAGCGTTAGCGCCAAACTCAAGTAGTTTCTTTACACCCTCTAACGAGTGTGCTTTGCCAGCTTCAAATAAAGGAAACTTACCATAGAAATTTGCTTTATTTGGATCGGCCCCTGCCTTAATAAGAAGGTCTATGGTTTTTGGGTTAGATACGGCTGCTTGAAATAATGGAGTGAAACCTTTCTTATTTTCAATATTAATATCCGCACTAGCATTAATAAGTAATTGCAATGCTTCTAGATCCTTTGCAGTAATTGCATACATTAGGGCCGTGTCACCCGATTTATTTTGGATATTGGGATCAGCGCCGCTGTTAAGAAGTGATGCAACGGCCTGTGGATTACTTGCCGCAGCCATCATAAGGGGAGTATTACCTGTCTTACTATCTGCAATATTGACATATAATGCAGCCTTGATTAATGGTTGTATTGCATTTGCATTATATAGTGCTGCTGTTGACATAAGTTTGTACTGAGTGTCAGGTTCTAGATGTTTTAAATCAAGACCAAATTGTTGGAACGTATCAATAAGTTCAGGGAGGTATCGAATGGCTAGCATCAAGGCTGTCCAATGATTGCTATCATAATTATAAATTGAATCTTCATTATCTTGTTCTTTTAAAATTTCAACGATAAAGGTTGCTAATTCAATATCTTGATGCTTAATTGCAGCTTGCAAAGGCGTAACACCGTGAATATCAGGAGAACTGATATCAAGATCTTTTCCTTTGAGCGCTAGCAAATGAAATGCTGCATCTAAGAACCCCTTATTAATAAGCGCGTTCAATGCAGTTCTGCCATCACGGTCTTTAACATTAGGGTCAACTCCTAATGTTAGTAAATTTTCAACTTCTAATTCAGAGCGAGCGTTATGAAGCCGCGTCTCTTCATATGATAATGGCTTTTGAGATTCAGACTTTATTTCTTCTCTAACTTCTTCTGCAGGGATTGATTCTAATAACTGAGGTAAATTTTCAAGCCCAGGAGCAACTTCAATAAATTTTTGTTTTGCTAGCTCTCGTAATGGTAATACGGTTACTGCCTTGGGTTCTATTCTTCTTCGTTTGCGCGGTACAGGGCATTGAGGTATATGCTCTTTTTCCTTTTCTTTCTCTTTTTCGGGAATTTTCGAAATTTCTGAGAATTTCCGTTTAGTTGGATCACCACCCGTTTCCATGGAAGTTGGTTTTCGTTCTTCCATAGCAAAAGAATTATAAAAAAAGTGAAAAGAGCTTATTAACATCAACAAAATAGCTATTTTTTTCATGTTTTTTATTTCCCCATTAGTATATGTTGCCACCAGCCTTTAATAGCATTTGTAATATTGCGTTTTGATTATTTCGCATAGCCATTTTTACGGCAGTAAGCTTTGTAGTTGGATTTTGTATATTCGGGTTGGCACCATATTGTAATAATAGTTGCACCATTGCAGGATCTTTTTTTTCTACGGCCAATATGAGAGGCGTTAATCCCTTGTTATTTGGAAGGTTTACATCTGCTTTGGCATCCAGTAGAAGTTGAACAATATCTTTATTACTTTGGTGCACAGCGAGTGTTAAAGGCGTGTCCCCAGACTCGTTTTGAAAATCAGGATCGGCGTGTGCTTTAAGTAATAATTCGACTAACTCTGGACGATCAAATGCAGCAAATGTTAAAGGAGTAAGCTTATTGAGAATAGGTATATTAAGCTTTGTTAGTAATGCTAAAAAGTCTGGCAATAAATCTGGTAAATAACGCGAAGCCATCGAAAAAGCTGATTCCTTTGCCTTATTTTGTGTTGTAATTGTCTGTTCATCAAATTTATTTTGTTGACGCAGTAGGTTAATTATTTCATTAACAAGTTCTAAATTTCCGGTTTGTATGGCTCTTTGTAAGGGTGTAACGCCATATATATCCGGAGAGCTTATATCGAGAGGCTTTCTTTCAAGCTCTTTTTGCGCAAGGCTTTCTTCAGTTTCTTTTTCAGATTTTTTTTCTTTAAGAGCGCTTTCTTCTTTACTTTTAAGCGCAATTAAATGTGCAGCTTCCTTAAGTCTATCCTTATTTATGAGCGCATTAACCGCAGTTCTTTCATCCCGGTCTTTAATATTAGGATCTAACCCTAATGTTAAGAGGTTTTCAACCTCTTTTTCAGAACGAGCATTATGGAGTTGTGTTTCTTCATATGATAATGGTTTCTGAAAATGCAATTTTATCTCCTGTTGTACCTCTTCTGCTGGGATGGATTCCAATAGTTCTGGCAAATTTTCAAGCACCGGTACTACTTCGATAAATTTTTTCTTTGATAGTTCTCGTAGTGATAATGGGCTAGCTTGTTTAGGCTCTACTACTTCTTCTTCAACTTCTTCTTTTGTATATTTTGACAATGGTTGCTCTTCTTCCATAGCAAATGTGGAGAAAACAGGCATTAAAAACAGAATTATTATCTTTTTCATGTTTTATCCTCCGCATACGCACTAAGTAATTTTTGTATCTTAACGTTATCCTTAGCTGCATCGACCTCTTTTTCAGTAACCTTTGCTTTTGCATCTAATAACATTTTTACTATTTCTGGTTGATTTCTCTTAATGGCATAATACAAGGCAGTAATACCTTCTTTGTTTGGAAGATTTACATTTGCACCGGCACTAATAAGCGGTTGAACTGAATCTTTGTTGTAGAGCACTGCTAACATGAGGGGCGTAGTTCCCTTATCAGTTTGAGCATTTAAATTTGCACCGCGCTTATGGAGAATTGGTATTGCAGCTGGTTGCTCTCGTGCTGCGATCATGAGAGGAGTAACGTCCTTATCACTTTTCTGATTGGGATCTGCGCCGGCATCAATAAGAATCTCAATTATGTCTGGTCTAAATTGAACAGCAAACGTAAGGGGCGTGTATCCTTTATTATTTTGGAGATTTAGATCTACAGCGCCAGTATCTATAAGAGGTTGTATAGCGTCTCTATTGTCCCTTATGGCAAACAAAAGCGCAGTCATACCATAATCATTTTGACTATTCATATTCACTTGCAGTTTATGGAGGAGTGGGATTATATCCGGATTATATCGTGCTGCATACATAAGAGCAGTATTGTCTTTATTGTCATGAGTATCTGGGTTTGCCCCTGCTAAAAGAAGAGGCGGTACCGCATATTTATTAACTTTTATTGCAAACATTAATGGGGTAAGATTTTGAGTAAACCTCTTTAGTTCAAGAACATCAATTGTTGCTAATTCATAAACAAAATCTGGCAGAAATTCAATGGCTAATCTTAGAGCAGAACAACGGGTTCCTCTTGCTGGAGCATCCGCTTTACGCTGAGCTTTCAAGATTGTAAGAATGAGCCTTGAAAGTTTTAAATCTTGACGCTTTATTGCGCGACATAAAGGCGATATGCCATAGTTGTCAGGTGTATTCACATCAAGGTTATTTCCTTCAATAGTAGCCAAACGAAGTGCAGCATCCAAATAACCTTTATCAATGAGTGCATTTATCGCGGTTCTTCCTGCACGATCGAATGTATTTGGATTAATGGCCAGTCTTAAAAACTTTTCTATTTTTTTTGGGGAACGGACACTATGTAGTTTTGTTCCGTAATAGGGAGCTTGCTCAGTTTTTGTCTGCTTGCTTGGTAAAGAACATTGTTCTGGATGTTCTTTTTCTTTCTCTTTTTCAGGCGCCTCAGAAATTTCTGATATTTTTCGCTTTGGTGGTCGTTCTTCCATGGCAAAGATAGAAAACGTACCCGCCAAAAATAAGAAAATAATGATTTTATTCATATCCCAACCCTATTGTTACACAAGTTTTTGTGTATATTCCTTTATAGAATAAGGATGTGAGATTTTATTGCAGAATGTCAATAATATAGAAAATGTATATTTAAGATGGTTATTTTTTTAATGATTCTAATATTTCTAGCAACCTTTGATGAATGACGACATGTTTATTCTTAGGGGGAAGATGTTTGCTTAATTCTTCACGCATGCACTTGTTAAGCATTATTAATGCAGGAACGGTCAAGGGATTGCAGTTCTCTTCTTCAGATGCTAATTCTTTTTTTCTTTGATGATTAAGATCTGCGTATTTAACAAGATCCTCAGTTTCATTTAGTCTATAGCCGTTTGATAAAATGTGGTTATTATTTTCATCAATTTTATCAAGAATTAATAGTATATAGCTTTTGAGAGGTAAAGAATTATTCTCTTTATTTTCAGATTTTAATTGTTTTTCTCTTGGTTTATTGAGATTTGCATATTTAATAGGCTTTGTGGTTTTATTTAATCGCTGTCCCTTTGATAAAACAATATATTTGTTATTAATGTTATCAAGTGGAGATAGTATACCGTCTTTGAAAGAGATGTGCCCTTTTTCCATCCCTGAGCAGGTGAGTAACAGCAAAAAAAAACTTATGCTAATTATGGAGCGAGTTTTTTTTATCATAGGTATCCTTTTTTATGATCCATTATTGTTGTTACTGAATTTAGAGAGGATTATTCTATAATTTTTATGTTTCTTAGCTTTTTACTCAAAAAAAAGTGTATCTTCAATAAAATAAGATAGCGTAATAAAGGATTATCTATGAAAATTATAAAAATACAAGGGAGAGAGATTTTTGATTCGCGCGCAATACCTGCCCTTGAATGTGAGATAACACTTAGCGATGGTCACAGGGTGCGTGCATCGGTGCCAAGTGGGGCGTCGCGCGGTATTCATGAAGCAGTTGAGTTGCGCGATGGAGATCCAGAACGGTTGCGGGGTAAAGGATTATTAAAACCGATCGATATTATAGAACATGTCATTAGCCCAGCACTTATCGGCAACATACCGCAAGTGTTAACCATGGATCGCTATATGATTGATCTTGATTGTACGCCCGATAAATCTCGCCTTGGTGCTAATACGTTACTTGCCGTGAGCATGGCCGTTTTGCGCGCGCAAGCGTATGTCGAGCGTCTTGAATTATATGAATGTATTGCACATCTTTATAGTGCTGAATCGGTTATGTTGCCCATTCCATTATTTAATATGATTAATGGTGGCGTGCACGCGGATAACAATTTGCGCATTCAAGAATTCATGGTTGCTCCGCTCGGTGCTAAAAATTTTCGGCACGCGTTTGAGCAAGCAACGTTAGTATTCCACGCGCTTAAAAAGTTATTGCGTGATGCAGGAAAACGCGTGTGTGTTGGAGACGAGGGCGGTTTTGCACCCGATTTTGAACATGATGTTGAAGCACTCGATTTTTTGTTGAGCGCAATTGATGCTGTTGGCGATCGTGATATGTTCAAAATTGCACTCGATGTTGCTGCTTCAGAATTTTATGATGCTGAACAAAGAATATATCGATGGCATGATAAAGAATATACTTCTGAGCAGGTGATTCGTTTGTATCAAGAGTTATTGAACTATTATCCAATATATTCTATTGAGGATGGTTTAGCGCAAGATGATTGGGATGGTTGGATGACGCTCAATCGTACGCTCGGTCAAACAATACAAATTATTGGCGATGATCTTTTTGTTACTTCGCGCTCGCGCATTTTGCATGGTGTAAAAACACACGCGGCAAATGGCGCAATCATAAAACCAAATCAAATTGGCACTGTGACTGAAACATTGGAAGCAATTCAAGCGTGCCAAGAACATGGTATGGCTACAATTGTTTCTCATCGTTCAGGGGAAACTAACGATTCTTTTATAGCCGATCTTACGGTGGGTACAAGTGCAGGGCAGATCAAAGCCGGAAGTTGTTCTCGCGGCGAGCGCATGGCAAAATATAATCGTCTTTTGCGCATTGAAGATCAATTAATTACGGGGTTGTTGCTTGAGGTTTAAAGGGATTTTCTTCCTCGTCGTTCAATAAATTTTTCAGGGCATCTTCGCGTGTTTGAGGCTGTTGTGCGAGTGCCGCAGGCTTTTCGGGAGCTGGAGTCGCATTTTCATAGTCTTCATAATCACGTTGAACGCTCGTTTTCACAATAGTGTTTTGTGGTTGCGCGCGTTCATAATCTTCGTAAGTAGGTTGGCGCGTACCTGGCAGTGAAGAAACCTCGTCTTGTTCATCTTCATCTTGTTCCTGTAATAATTTTTTCAGGGCATCTTCGCGTGTTTGAGGCTGTTGTGCGAGTGCCGCAGGCTTTTCGGGAGCTGGCGCTGCTTTTTCATAGTCTTGGTAATCACGGTTAGCGCTCGTTTTTATAACGATATTGTTCGGCTGCGCTTGTTCATAATCTTCATAAGTAAATTCGCGCTCGCCTGGTAATGGAGAACACTCGTCTTGCCCCTCCTCATCGCTACCGATAACACTCGTTTGGGATGTGTTACATTCGCTTTTTTGTGGGCAAGAATTGCAATAGCTAGGGCCATCACACATATCACGTTTGTCGCTGCAATGTTGACCGTGAACAGCGCTAGGATATTCAGCGGGAGTATGCCATTCATCCTTCATTTCATGATTTACTAAGTTACTAACAACGGTATCAGCATATGAGTAATTTGGTTTGAAGAACCAACGTGTAACGGGATCGCGCAAGGTTTCAAAAGCAAGTTCTTCAGTAAGTTCATTTTTTGCATAACACAATTTATCTTTGGTATACGCGCCCACGCCACCTTTTACTCGAGGGTACATAATACGTGGTGAAATAAAAATCATAAGATTATTTTTTGTCTTATTCTTTTCTTTTCGCTTAAAGAACCAGCCAAGAATAGGTATTTTAGCAAGCAACGGCGTTTCGTTGTTGCTAATAGTATCATTCAAGCTAATCAAACCGCCAAGTGCTAACACTTCGCCATTACCGACATTAGCATTGGTTTGTACTAATCGTGTTGCGCGGTTATTATTTTCTGGCTCAAATTGTTCAACTTTTACGATGATATTGAGATTAATATTGTTATTATCAACACTGATGCGTGGCAAAATATCAATCGAGGTCGCCGCAACGACGTCATCTTTTTGCACCTTAATACCGCCGACCTGACTTACCGCATCACCATCGACCAAACGTTGTTCTGCAATAGTGATCGAAGCTTGTCTGTTATCGGCAGTTGTAATGAACGGCTGTGCAATTAAGGTACTATTTGTGTAGGCATCAAGAATCTGCCAGACATTCCAAATGCCACTATTATCCGGATCATTAAATGATATAACCATTGAGCCAATACCGCCTTCAGTTGCAAGGCTGAAGTTTCCGTTATTGCCATTTTGTATGGCAAGCAAGTTGGCCATCAGTGCATTATTAGGATATACGGGTATGGTGGTGCCATTTGCCGTATTGATGTCGCCAGTGGACATTTTGAGCACAGGACTATCAATCATAGCAGTTTGGAAATCAACATTTGGGGAAATTGAATCGTGGAGACTTCCTTTGTTTCTCATTTGGCTGCCCAAAATTTTATCATTGTTGAGGGTAAGATCCACCACTAAAACTTCGATGGCAACCTGTGGTTGCGGTTTATCCAAATCATCAATGAGTGCTTTAATGCGGAGCCAATCCTGTTTGCGGGCTGCTACAATAAGTCTGTTACCTGCTTGTTCAATACCTTGTGTTTCGCCGCTGATCGAAACGCTAGCGCTAACGGATGTTGGTGCTTCGCTTGGTGCTATTTGCGTTGCTTCACTCTTTTTTGGTGAGGCGATTTTGAGGGTAGATTTTTCGGCAACAATAATTACATCTTGGAAATCACGTTGAGGGCCGATTGTTTGACCTTGCGTTTGCGCTTGCCCAGTAACTGATTTATTAACAAGATCTTGTAAAATCGGTTGAAAATCTTCTGCATTTAAATATTGTAAATCGTAAAGGTGTAAGATTGATTCGCCGCTTTCAAGCGGACGGTCAATATATTTTTCAATGAAATCCTTTACGACGCGAATTGCCTTCAACGATCCCATAATAACGATCGCATTTGTTCTGCCGAGGGCTAAGACTTTTGTGTTAGGAGGAAAATAGGAAACTTGTTTTAATGTTTCTCGTGTTGGTATTGGGCTTGGCGTTGCTAATAACAGTTTATTTTTGAATAAATCTTCGACAAATGCAGCTTCGGTATAATACAGCGGGATGACTTCAATAGCATCAGGCACGCCTTCTAAATCAAGCTCTTTAATAATGATCATGGCCGCACGAATATTATCTGATTTATCAGTGATAATAAGTGCATTTGTTTTTTCATCACGCTTGATATCAGCTGTTGGCGATAACATAGATTTCAAAATTGCTTCAATATTAGCGCGTGTTGAATCATTATTTAATTTTAAGTTCGCAAGATAAAATATAGCCTGCACAACCGTGCCATCATTGGGCAAATCTTCAATGGCAGGATTTTTGTAGACGGTAAGTGGTTCACGCTTCAAATCATTTGAAATTTTGCTGAGAACGAGAAAGTCTTCATAGGGAACCCAAGTATAGCCAAGGAAAGAAAGAATTTTGGTTACTTCTCGCCATGCTTGCTTAAGCGTAACTTTTTTTGGCAACTGGTACGTAATTTTTGTTGTTAATGCATTAGGGCTCTGCGGTTGTGGCAAAATAATATTAATCTTCTTTTTTGCTGCAAATTCATTTATGACATCGATAAGTGGCGTATCTTTATAATTAAAAGAATACAGTTCTTTTTCCTGCTTCTGATCTTTTGAAGGTTGTTGGCTAACTTTTTGATCAAGCGGTTGGTTTAATTTTTGTTCAAGAACTTTTTTAACGGCGGTAGACTCTTCAGGATCTTTTGACCAAATGACATTTGGTATTAGTACAAGAAGTACTAAATTAACGCAAATTCGATACATAAAACTTGGCCGAACGGGGGTAATATCGGAAACAAAATTGTCATTGCGAGCGAAGCGCGGCAACCCAGCCGATAAAATTAGTTCCTTTAAGGAATTTACTAAAGTTCTGGGTCCCCACGGCGCTTTGCGCCTCAGGATGACGTTCGTCATTTTTTTTATCATGCGTACCTCACCCTTCAGTTTCCTTTGCAGCTTCTACTTTTGGTTCAAGGGTTGCAATAGTGAGTTTTACATTAAGAGCATTTGGATTTGTTGTTGATCGCTCAACTTCAACTTCCTTTGTATAAATTCGTTCTTCAAGTTCTATAGCGTGCAGTAATTCGCTCATTTTTTTTGTATTCATATTGGTTAAATGTGCGTATAAAGTCCATTCAGTGTACCCATCAAGTACTTCTTCCGACATTGTTTCAACATCTTGTGTTTTATTTGCTGTTAAGCCAAGCTTCTGCAGCAGTTGTTCAAAATATTGAGAAATCTTGAAATCTTTCTCTTTTGCTAAAATAGCATCAACACCTACTTGCTGCTTTTTCACTAAATCATAGCGACTTACTAATTCGCGTACTGCTAAACGTTGTTTGTTGATTGCCGCTGTTCGTGAACGAATATACGAAACATTTCTATAATAAAGAAAGAGTATACTAGCAAGCAGTAATAATACTATGCCAAAAGCGATCGTAGTATAATTTCTAAACTCTTTTTGATCCCACGCATCAATATAATTTTTTAGTGAGGTGAACATACTCATGACGCAACCCCATTATTTTTCTTAAGTGGCATTTGAACGTTAAATTTCGTTGTCTGTAAACTTGGTATTGTTAGGAACAGATTAGTATTTTTCAACTCACGTTCAAGAACTTTGAGTGCTTCAAAATCTTTTACTTCGCCTTCTAAGGTAAGGCTACTTGGTTCTTGTTGGGTGATTATAAATTTCGTTATTTTCAATCCGAGCGCTTTTCTATCAATTGCAACACTTAATTTTTCCAAATATTTTAAGAATGAAACGCGCGTTTGCTGCGAAAAAGCAAACCAAATTGCTTCTTCTTCAGAAACTTTTTCTTCAGCTTCTCGCAAGGCAACTGATAATGATTTTGCATTACTGAGCCCCAATTTTTTAAGCGTCGATAACACTTCCTGTTCGGACGCGGTAACTTCTTTGTTGAGTCGGCTAACACGTATAAAATTCACGCCGACAAGACTTACAAAAATAGTCCCAAGCAACACCAATGCTGTGATGCTTTGCTTAGTAAACAGTGTATCATGGGTCGGTGCAAATTCTTGTTTGAGCAGATTGAAATGATTCATGATTGGCGTTATTAATGCGGTACTCAATGACACGGTTTCTGTTTGTGGAATCTTTTTGCCTTTTTTTAATGAGTAATGCTGGACTTTCAAAATAGCATTGGTATCAAATTCTTCGCACTTTGTTCCAAGATGTTCAGTAAAGAATGTTGTGATATGCGGTATCTCAGCACCATCACCGAGCAATAAAATTTTATGTAATTCTTTTGGCTGGGGCGTTTGTGCGGCGAATGAATCGAGCGTAAATTTGATATCTTGTAAATATACGCCAACCGTATCGGTGATCGCTTTGCCGTATTGTTCTTCACTCGTTTTATCAAGACCAAAACGAATAATTTTTTCAAGCGTATCTTGTGGTGTTAGCGTGAGTGATTGCGCAATGGTTTTTGCCCAAAAGGTAATACCTTTTGGCAACGTACGCAAGAGCATCAATTGCCCATCAATCAAATAAGCGATGCTGGTGAAATTAAAGCTAATATCAACGAGTGCAACCGTGCCTTTTAAATCTTTATAATTTGGCAGTAAACGATAGAACCCGTACACATCAAAAAGATCAATCGTAATGGCGTCGGGAGTAATGCCCGCTGCCTTGAAATAGCTCAAATGTTCAGCAATATGAGATTTTTGCACGGCACAAACAAGCACATCAGAGCTTTTTAGTTCTTTGTTACTTTTAGTGATAATAAAATCAATAACCGCGTCAGTTGTTGGAAATGGCAAATAAGGCTCAATCTCATAATTGAGCACCATGCTAATTTTTTCATGATCTAAAAATGGTAATGTTAAATTCTTAAAAATGGCAGTGGAGCTTTGCAATGACGTACGCACGGCATCATAACGATCGGCCTGTGAAAGAATAGTTTTAATAGCGAGTGCTACGCGATCAGCGAACGCGATAGTAGGATCAGTTGGGATTGCTTCCATGAAGAATCGTTCGAACGTAACGCCACGGCCATGCATTAAAAGTTGTGTTGCATGAACCGCTGATTTTGTAATTACAAATCCAATCACGCGCTGTGAGAGTAAATAATAGTTGCCAAATTTTTCGGGTATAAGAACATTTTTTATGAGCGAAGTAATCATGCTTGTGCCTCCTTATCAGACGGAATCTCTTCAGGAGGTAAGAATTCCATAATGGAGGTTCTTTTTTTCACGCGCGCTGGTGTTGGCCTACTTTCATTCTGTGAGATAGTAACTGCATGTGATGAAATAGCAGGTGCTTCTTCATCTGATTCAAGAGGACGAACCGGACGAGGTTTTTCCTGTTGTACAAATTCTATCTCCTGCTCAGATGGCTTGAGCGCAGGTTTTTCTGGCTGCTGTTCTTTTTTATATTGCTGTTCAACAGCCGCTCTTTCTTGCTCTCTGGTGAGGTATTCTTTTTTCTCTTCAGGTGCACCTTCTTTTTGTGCTGCTTTTTTCTTTGATGGAACCGGCATTCCTTCGAGCGTTTCATTCAATTGATCAATATCACGCACGCAGTTAGTTTTATGCAAGAATCGTGGCTCACGAGCGCATTCATATTTATCTTTACATGTTTGGCCAGAACATTTGCAGTGATACATATCACTATCAAATACATCATTGATACGACAATCAACAACGTTGCCAGGCTCCAAGCAAGGACTTTTTGGATGCAAGAAGAAATCAACTTTTTCTGTATCTTCGTCAGAACGATCTTTAAAGAACCAGCGATGAATAGGGTCACGTTGTTCAGTAGGGTGACGCATATCTTTCAATGCACTCTTAGAGTATTCAGCTTTCTTGACAGTGTAATCACCAATACCACCCTGTGCCATTGGTTGAACAATTTGTGGTGAAATGAACACTAATAAATTACTTTTGTTTTTCGATTTATTTTTATTTTTAAAGAACCAGCCAAGAATAGGTATTTTACCAAGCAATGGCACTTCAAAGGTGGCGTCTTGGTTTTGATTTTGCAACAAACCACCGATAGCAAGAATTTCTTTATTGGCTACATTGGCACTCGTTTTAATCGTTTTTGTGTTACGCGTTGCGCTTGTTGCGAGTGCATCGGTAAACGTATCGACATCGATTCTAATTTCTAAATTAATAATGCCGTCATTATTAATTTGCGGCGTAATTTCTACCGTCAAGTTCGCCGATAAGTCTGCTTGTGTCGCCACCGTAGCGTTACTTTGTACTGTACCGGTTGAAACACGTCTTGTTTCACCAAGTGATACGCGTGCCGTAAATTTGTTGGTCGTTGTTAAGAATGGATATGAAACTAAACTCGAATAAGTGTATGTTTCAAGAATTTTAAATAATGCCCACACGCCGCCTACAAAAGAGCTGCCTATTGAGAGTAACGTCGTACCTGGGACCTGGCCTTGTGCAAGAGTCACCAGATCACCCATTAAGCTACCGTTTGCTGTTGTTATAATGCCGGCCACATTACCATTTGTAATACCAGAATTTTGAAATTCCACATTGCGTGTGCCAGCACTGCCACCAAATCCTGGTGTTTTTGTGCGCATTTGGGTGCCAAGCGATTTCAATTTTGTCGTGTTTACGTTTACGACAAGTACTTCGATAGCGATCTGAGGCTGTTTGACATCAAGTTGTTCAATAATGGTACGTACTTTTAAATAGTCTTCTTTTTCCGCGCGAATTAAAAGTCTATTACCGGAAGGTTCGGAAATAAATTGCATTGGTCTGAAAAATTTATTGCCATCACGTACGCCACCGTAGGCTGCTGCTTTTGAATTTGGCGCAAAGGCAGTTACCTGATTGAGAATTTGTGCAATATTATCTGAGTTTGCGTATTGCAAGTCGTAGACATACAATGGCGAATAGGGTTGTTGTAATTCGGTATCAACATAATTGAGAATAAAATCTTCAACCTTTTCAATGCTCGCGCGTGTTCCTAAAATAACGAGTGAGTTGGTGCGAGGTTCTGCGATAAGCTTTGTGTCTTCCGGAAAATACGCAGTCGTTGATTGTTTTTTTGCACCAAACAAACGAGCAGCGATGCCGGTCTTTTGCTCTTCGCGCGTGACTAAATTTTCATACAATGCTACAACATCTTCAGCATTTGCATGCTTCAGCTTCAATACTGAAAGTCCTTCTGGCATGCTTACGCTATCAAGTTCACTCAAAATCATCATGATGGAACGAATATTGGATGCTTTATCAGAAAAAATTAATGCATTCAAATCTTCAAAAGGTTGTACAATACCGCTTTTACTTTTAAAATCCTGCGCAATGGCATTGAGCGTTGCTAATTGGCTGTTCTGAATAAAATAAACATATCGAATTTTGGTATCATTTTCTGGCAGATCTTGCCATTTAACGCCAATAAAAACGGGCAGTGGCGATTGATTTGCTGCGTCTGCTGGAACAATATTGAACGATGTGGGATGCCCATCCAAATAATGAGTTGGTATGAGAGTGACATTAAAGAGGTCGAGAAATTTTAAGAATAGATCCCACACTTCTCGTTTGGTGATTGAGGTGTGAGTCTTATAGGTAATTAAGTTACCAGCAATTTTTCCTGGACCAGGAGGGTTTAGCGCATCACCCGATAGAAAATTTATCTTAAAAATCTTTTTTATCCATTCAAGAAGATTGAGTACATCTGTTTTTTCAAGATTAACTTCTATGGTGTCATAGGCATTGTGTACAGCTTCTTTTGGTAAAAGGGAATTAAGGCTGCGCTGTAGATGCGCTTCGTCATGATCACTGACAGCGATATTTTTTAATTTCTGAACTTCTTTGATCTCTTTTTTCGAAGCAATTTTTTCTTGTTTTCTCTTTCTTTGACTTTCTTTTTGTGTATCGGGGTCAAGGTGAAGATTCTTGCCCACTTCTTCTGGCTGATCCTCTTGTATGGGTTTTTTAGTTGTTTTTTGATTTGTCGATTGTTCACGAACTTTTTTTGTCGTTGCAGTTTCTTCAGGATCTTTTGAGAATGATACGTGCGGTAGTACTAATAAAAGTGTGATGACAGAAATGAGTAAGGATCTTTTTTTCATTTTCTCATCCATTTACGTTCTTGAAGGTACAGAGTTCATAAGCATATTACGCTGTCTCTGGCCAGGTGATCCATACTGTGCAATTTCACGTTTTTGCTGCATACGCATTTCCTCAATTGTTGGAGCAAAGCGATGTCGTTGGCGCAAAATTTCTATTCGTTCAGCTTCCATCTGTTCAGCAGATTTGACCGGTAAGCCAACCGCTTCTTTGCCCGGAGTTGCTGCCGTTTTTTCAATAGTTTGTAATGTATAGCGTAACTCAACTGGTCTATTATTACGAGTTATGCCTACCGTGATGGTATCTCCAAGTTTCATATTCACGACTGCTTGATAAATTTCAAAACGTGAATCGGTCGTGGTTGATGGAATAGTATTAATAGCCGTGATGATATCACCTTGCTGGAGTCCCAGCGCTAAGCCAATCGATTTTGGCTGTAAAATTCCTATGCGGCATCCGATACTTTCACCTTGTTTATAAACCGTGATCAGATTAAGGGTATCTATGCACTGACTCAAGTTAGGAATATGCATAATAAAACTTTGTGGATCGACAACATAGATGTTTTCGCCTGTTTGTTGTACAACGGTGCTCCAATCATTTGGCGCAATACGTTGCTGATCAAGTTCAGCATCAAATTGATTTACATATAAGGTTTCTTGTTGCCCATTTGAGCGAACGAGAATTATCTTATTTCTCAAAATTCTAATGAGCTGCGAATCTTCAATTTTATCGCCAATCATATAATTTTTTGATGTACTGGTTTTATTGTCCTGAATTATGGCAATATTTTCAGTTTCATTGTTAAGAGTCACAATGCCTTTCAAGGTAATCTGTAACGGCTCTAAAAAGCGCGGTGGCGTTGCAAGGGGGACGCGTACCGGTTCAGGCATAGGAGGTTCGGGCAATGTTGCTTTAGATTCTGCTGGCGCTATAGGCGGAGCTGCTTGCTGATAAGTACCAAAAATATCGTTCATATATATTTTACTCAAATCAAGGCCAGATACATCTTTTTTTGGTGGCTTCGCTTCGATTTCTGGTTTTAAACTTACGCGCTTAGGTAATGAAGGAGCAGCAAGAATAATAAATCCGATGATGAATAGAAACAAAACTAACAGTGCATCATTGAGCAGCCAAAAGGGATGTTTCATCAAACTTTCCTTTTCTTGATTATATTCTCAAACAATAACCCTGTTGTCTCAATCTTGTCAAGCGGAAGGTTGATGTGCACACGATTGTAGCTTTTATTCATATATATTCATGGTACGATATCGTACATTATGGTACTGGTACCGTATTTAATATCATCTTAATAATATCATCGGCGGTAATTTGCTGCATATCAGCTTCATATGTTAGCAATATTCTATGGCGTAGTGCAGGCAATGCGACTGCTTTAACGTCATCTGGTGTTACAAAATGTCTATTTTTTAAGAACGCGTGCGCTTGTGAAGCTGCATACAAAGTAAGGCTGGCGCGTGGGGAAACACCGTAAGAAATCAATGATTTTAAATGTCCTAACTCAAACTTTTCAGGCGAGCGTGTTGCAAAAATAATGGCAACAATATAATCAACAATTTTGTCATCAATATAAATCTGTTTCACTAACTGTTGTTGTGCAAGAATTTCTTCTTTTGAAATTTGTTGCACGATAGTAGCAAAGGTGGCCGATTTTTTAATGATCTCTTTTTCTTGAGCCATGGTTGGGTAAGAAACCAAGAGCTTAAACATGAAGCGATCAATTTGTGCTTCAGGCAATTGATACGTGCCTTCTTGCTCCAAAGGATTTTGTGTTGCAAATACTAAAAACGGTTTATCAAGGTGGAATGTTGTTGAACCAATAGTTACTTGTTGTTCTTGCATCGCTTCCAGCAGTGCAGCTTGTACTTTTGCCGGTGCGCGGTTGATTTCATCTGCTAAAATTAAGTTTGCAAAAATGGGACCTTTTTTAATTTCAAAATCGTGTACTTTCGGATTATAAATGAGCGTTCCAATTAAATCCGCGGGTAAAAGATCAGGTGTGAACTGTATGCGCGCGCAGCTCAATCCAAGTGCTTTGGTCATTGCTTTGATCATCGTTGTTTTTGCAACGCCAGGAACACCCTCGAGTAAAATATGGCCGTCACATAAAATGCTGATGATAATAAAATTGAGAATATCGGTATGACCAACAACTACTTTTGCAACTTCGTTAACAAGATGTGCAAATCGTGGCGTTTCTTGTTTGATTTGTTCGGCAATGGTACCGGGGACGGTAATTGTTTCCATTGATGATACCTTTTTTAATAATAGTTTGCATGAAATAGGCAACTAAATTGTATCAATAATCAATGTTTCTTACAAGAAGGATTTTTTTAGTTAAAACTATTTTTATGAGAAAGGGGATTGCGTGCTAAAAATTCTTGCAATTCAATTTCTGCTTTAGCAGCATCAAATTTTTTAACACGCTTATCACAACCAGCGTATCGTAATCCGATATATTCTATGTTTAATTTTTGAGCAACCCGCTCTACAGCTAGTAAATATGTTTCCTTATCATCAATGCAAATTATCAAATCTGGTTTATAGTTAATCTTTTCTAAGAAAGATGATAAGACAGCTCCCTTACAATTTGATCCACAGAACAGACATCCCTTTCTATAGAAACAGGGGTGTTCAAGTTCCCACTGCATATCATTATGTTCTGGGATACCGAAATATAAACTATTATTGCATAGCTCTTGAATTGTTTTTTCAATTAATGGCGAGCTGCGTTTTGTTAGGCAGATGACATGTTCGCAATTATTTTTAATATGTAAAAGATCTTGCGCGAGTGCAGGTTCTGTGGCAACAAGCTTAATAAACAAGTTAAGATGCGTATAGATTGGTAAAATTGCTTTAACAGCATCCTCGCTTGTCATACCAGTTTTGACGTTTTCTCGTACGTGGTGAGAAAACCATTGATCAGAGCCGAGTTCAGTATCATCGGGATGCAATAGTGTGTTATCAATATCAAGGATGGCCATAATTCTTTTTTTAGGATTAAAATGCTGTGCAATTTCTTTAATAGACTGTATTTCTTGGCATGGTTCTATGTGCTGGATAATTAAAATAAGAATAAAAAAAATAAACCTGTGTGAATAATTCATGGCGGAGCCCTATGAAAAACAAAAGTTGTGAGATGGAAGAAAGAGCACTAAATTTTATCAATAATCAGTGTTTCTTACAAGAAGGTTTTTTTTTGAATTAATAAAATTTTACCCAAGATATTTTACGTAAAATATCTTGGGTAATTATTTTTTGGTATCAGATAATTTGTTTATGCAGAAGTTTCGAAGCATTGAGTTATTAGCCACTGCTTTGATGAAGCGGCTTGAGCATTTATTTTTGTGAGCTCAAAAATCTCGTTGCCTTTTTGTGCCAATAGAGGATCATGCGGAAGATTATACTGTTGATAGAAACTGTTCACAACATTCTGGAATACTTCAACAGTATGTAGTGCCCCGTGATGAGCTTTCTTTGTATCGTCTTGCAGAACGAGTAAATGAATATTGTCATTGTATTGAGCGAGCGTATTTATGATATAAAAAATTGCTTGATCAGATACCATCGGGTCATCTTTTATATGAATAACCAATACTGGTAAATCAGCAGGTATCTTTTTAGTTGCAAGAAGCTGTTTTAAATTATCTTGCTTCCGATCAACACCGGGATTCAATGCACAATAAATAGCATGAGAGAGCCACACCATACCGGGTATTTTACCGGATGCTTTAAATAGATATGTTTTCAATATTTGTGAAACCTGATCGGACAATGAAAAAAGTGGTGATTCTAAAACGAGTGCACATGGACGATTCTTACCCTCGTTGAGTAACTCTCGTTTTAAAAGCGTGAGTGCTCCTTGGCAAATTCCCAATGGGATAATGTTATAGCTACTTGGAATGGCATCATAAGCAGTATTTAAGCATTCGATATCAAGGCCTTGACCGAAGTTAGTAAGTTCATCGGTATCTGGATAATCAAAATTGATGCAGTCAGGAGTTTGAACGAGGTTATCACGGAAAGATGAATAAGCACTTAATACGCCGCCACCTTTTTTGGGGAAATATCCTAGATCATGTATACCCGGGCAAATAAAATCGACCATTTTTTCAAAAGCAGTCTTTTCCTTCGGTAAATAATCCGTAGGTGCGGGTGCATTTGCATGTCCTCTTGATAGTAGGGTGATATATTGATTATGAGGATTTTTTGCCCTAGAAATGCCTTTTTTTATAAGGGCATATCCTTTTATTGTTTTATCAGTGTTTTTTATCGCTACCTGATTGATTTGTGCTAATTGATCAAAATCTAAATAGACCTCATTAGTTATGGCTGAGATCGTTTTTATAGGAAATAAAGAAGTATCTTGAGGATTTTCATAAAATCTGAAGGTTGTTGCATGAATATTCTCCAGTGTCGGCTGAAATAAGTTTTGGGGGGCATTTTTTTTAGATTTCTTTGTGCTTATCGGGGAAATATAAAGGGGTAACATAAGGAGCAAAAGAAGGTAGCGATAGAAATTTATAAGGTTCATAACATCCTTTTTCAGTGATTAAATTTACAATTTGAAAAATTTATTAAAAGTATTATTACTTTAATTATATGGTAAATAGAAATGCTTGCAAGGGAATGTGCTGATAGGACGGCTGTTATCTTGGTAAGATTTTATTTTCTTCTTTCAGGGACTTTAAAATATAAACCTGTTTCTCATTTTTGAACTTCTCAAGTTCACGTATGATGGCTGCTCTATAACGTGCATTAAACGTCCAAATCCAGTATAAAAATTCTAAAAATTTATAATTTAAAAGATGTTGTTTACACCCGCGCGGGCTACCCTGAATTTCCTTGCCAAAATGTATGATCGCGCGTTTGAGGACATACCATAGGCATTTATAACGAGGGGCATCGAGAAAGATAATGACATTTGCGAAACGCGCGCGTTGTGCAAATAATTTATAATATGAACCTTCCATGATCCATGCATTGCGCTCGCAAAGTTCATTATGGATTTGAGCGAATTCTGCAAGCTCAGATCGTTCCCAATTTGGTTTCCAATAATATTGATCGAGGTGATACAGTGGGAGCTTGAATTTTTCTTGAAGCAACAATGCGAGGGTAGTTTTTCCTGAACCAGCGCAGCCGATAATCGCTATTTTTTTGTGATGAGGTTGTAGCATTAGGGTATATTTTTAGTTATCAGGTTTTGTTCTTGTTTTTAGTTTATAGTAAAAAATTGAAATAAGCTGCTATACTTTTGATTGTTATTTCAATTTTTAGGGTTTTTTTGAAATAAGGAATTATCCCTATGCGTAAAACAGGCTATTACGAGGATAAATACTTTATACCATATCCTTTGCCCCCAAAAGATCCTTCTTTCGTTTTATCTGAAGAATCAACAGCGTTATATGGTGACGTTATGCTGTCGCTCGGCAAACTTAATGAGATGACCAATAATGTCCCTGATATTCAGCGCTTTATAAAAGCATATGTTACAAAAGAAGCCCTTCTTTCATGTGCCATCGAAGGTATTCATACAACCCTTTATGATGTTTTCACTCAACCCCTATTGGAATCAAAACCAAATAAGGAGACACAGCTGGTAATGAATTATTCAAAAGCATTATATAGTGCGATGAATCTTACTAGACAAGAGGGATTACCAATTTGCTCACGGGTGCTTTTAAATGCACATAAAATCTTAATGGAATACGGTGAAGGCGATAGCGCAAATCCAGGTCATTATCGCAAGCAAGCAGTTAGAGTTGGCTCTTTAATCCCACCGCCACCATTGCAAATACCAGCCCTTATGTCAGATCTTGAAAACTATATCAACACTGATGAAACACTGCCACCACTCATAAAAGCAGGGCTTGTGCATGTTCAATTTGAGACAATCCATCCATTTTTAGATGGCAATGGGCGTATTGGGAGACTTTTAATTGTATTAATGTTGCTTGAAAGCAAACTTCTTGAGGAACCATTACTCTATCCTTCTTTATACTTTAAAAAAAATCAGCTTGAATATTATCAACGATTAGATGGCGTTAGAACGCGAGGTGATTTTGAAGGGTGGATCCATTTTTATTTGAACGTGATGAAACAAAGCAGTGATGATGCTTATCAACGAGGAAAGACACTTGAGACACTTAAAAAAGAATGCGCTACAAAAATAGTGGATCACATAAAATCTGAAAACATACAACAAAAGAGATTAAAAGCACTTGAGGTTATTTTTTTATTTCCTGTCATAAGTATCAAAGAACTGGGTAGCCAGCTTAAGGTATCATATAATAGTGCTGATCAGATTATTAATGAATTTGTTTCTCTTGGTCTTCTTACAGAAGAGACAAACCAAAAACGTGGCAAGCTCTTTAGCTTCAAAGCATATTTAGCTATTTTGAACCAAGATTATTTTTAAATAAAAATTTTGCGTGTTCCTTTTTGCTTTTTTGGTATATCTTGCTAAAATATACTAAATATGGCATATTTTAATTGGGAACATATGGAAGTAAAAGAGCTAATTTGGGTGGGATCTAGCAAAAAGGATTTAAAAAAACTACCGAGTGAAATTATGCATGATATAGGATATGGCCTTTATCTTGTACAAACTGGGGAGAGGCCTGAAAGTGCTACACCTCTTAAGGGTTTTGGCAATGCAGGGGTTCTTGAAATAAAAGAAACAGACGCAGCAGGAACCTATCGAGCTGTTTACACAATTACCATGCCTGAGATAGTATTTGTATTACATGTATTTCAAAAGAAGTCTAAAGAAGGAATTAAAACACCTCAACAAGATATGGAACTTATAAGAAATAGACTTAAACAGGCTCAAGAAATTTATAAAGAAATAACAAAGAAGTAAATATCATGAAAAAAAATAAAGATTATATCATAAGCTCAGGCAATATATTTGCAGATCTTGAATTTCCTAATCCAGAAGAATGGCTTGCAAAGGCAGAGTTAGCCCGTCAAATTAATAATATCATTAAACAAAAAAAGCTTACACAAGTTGCAGCAGCTGAACTTCTTGAGATAGATCAACCAAAGGTATCTGCTTTAAGCAAAGGACGAGTAGCTGGTTTTTCTCTTGAAAGACTTTTCCGTTTTTTAAATATCTTAGATCAAGATATCACTATTAAAGTTACCCCTAAGATAAAAACAAAAGAAAAAGCTGAAGTGAAAGTAAATCTTCCGAGAGGAAGAAAGCCAACAATGATAAAACAGCCGCACGCTGATTCTTCAAGAACTCGAGCTCTTCATGCACGAAAAAAAAATAAATAAAGCCTTATTTGGCTTTATTTATTTTCCTAGTTTGTTCGACAATATCACGCACGGCTTCAACAATAATCTCAGGCTGTTCTATATTAATTAGATGCCCACTATGCTCTGCAATAACGTGTTTACCTTAAGTCTTCTACTAAATAAAATTATTCTCATTATAATAATAAATTGAGTTGCATCTTAAATAGTGATCTGTTTAAAAATTATAAATCA